>NZ_LS999833.1:1347624-2695248 GCF_900537175.1 Lentilitoribacter sp. Alg239-R112
CTACACTCAAGGGGAATTGAAATCTTCTGGCGGTTCAATCTCCGAAGGTATCGGTCAAGGTCGAATTACAGCTAATCTGGAAGGCTACAAGCCTGATATGGCTTATAATGTTTCCGATAAGGAAGCTCTTCCAATTATTTTTGATCTCGCACAAAATGAGGGACTTTGCATGGGCCTCTCAACTGGTATCAACATTGCGGGTGCTATTCGCATGGCGAAAGAAATGGGCCCCGGCCATACGATTGTTACAATCCTGTGTGATTATGGAAATCGATATCAGTCCAAGCTTTATAATCCGGAATTTTTGCGTTCAAAAGACTTACCAGTTCCGGCATGGTTAGAAAAGAAAGTTGATATCGAAATCCCCTTCATTACAGAAAGCTGATCGGAAGATGACAGAAACCCTTTTTCGGCAGGATGCTTATCTTTCTGCGTGTGAAGCGCATGTTATAGACGTTGATCCACGGCGTGGAGTTATTCTGGATAAAACATGTTTCTATGCAACATCGGGCGGACAACCAGGCGATATAGGGTTTCTTGAACGTGAAGATGGTTCAAAAATTGAGATATCCGATACCATTCACGGTGAAACCAAGGACATTATTCTACACATTGTTGCCGATGGTTCTGCCCTTCCGGAAAAAGGCGAAAAACTTGTACTTCATATCGATTGGCAGCGCAGGTATAAGCTTATGCGCATGCATACTGCATGCCACCTCCTATCGGTCATATGTCCCTTCCCGATAACGGGTGCGCGCGTCGGAGAAGATGAATCCCGTATAGATTTTGATATGAGCGAGACCGTCGACAAAGTCGAGACAACAAAACAAATGATGAACCTAGTAAAAGAAAACCATACTATCTTCAATCAGTGGATTACCGAAGCTGAGCTTGATGCCAATCCAACATTGGTGAAATCCAAAAACGTTCGCCCTCCCCGTGGGTTAGGAGACATTCGGCTTGTCTGTATTGGCGAAGACTCAGCAATTGATAGCCAGCCATGCGGAGGAACACACGTAGCGGAAACGCAAGAAGTCGGAGACATTCACATTGGAAAAATTGAAAAAAAAGGTCGTGAAAATCGTCGATTCCGCATACGATTTGGCAAAATACCAAACTAAGGCAGAAATTATGACAGACCAACAGAACCCTTTTCTGAAATCATTCGAGTGGCTTGAAGAAAATTTGAGCGATAAAGACCTTCGTATCATCGATGCATCTTGGTTTTTGCCCGCTCAAAACAGAGATCCAATCGCAGAATTTGAAACTGCCCACATTCCAAACGCTATTTTCTTTGATCAAGATGAAATTGTCGATCCAGAATCAAACCTTCCACACCCACTCCCAGACCCAGATACATTCGCAAAAGCAGTCGGAAAATTAGGCATATCGGAAGAGAATGTAATTGTCGTCTATGATGCGATGGGAATGATTACAGCCCCTCGTATCTGGTGGATGTTTAAAATCATGGGAGCTCGATCTGTCTATGTGCTAGATGGAGGATTTGATGAATGGAAAGCAAAAGGCCTACCCATAAGTTCCGAAAAAAACCCGTCAAAACCATCAACTTTCACACCTTATTTTGACAAAGACGCAGTCTCTTCCATTGATGATGTATTGGCCGCTATTGGCGACGAGCAGATACAAATTCTTGACGCACGAGCCGCTGGCCGTTTTAACGGAAGCGAAGCCGAGCCCCGTGCAGGCATGCGCTCCGGACACATGCCAAGTGCCATAAACACACCAGTCTTATCACTATCAGAAAACGGAAAACTTAAATCTATCAGTGATTTAAAAGCGCTATTTGAATCTAAATCTGTAGCTTTTGACAAACAGGTTATAACGACATGTGGATCTGGAGTTACCGCTGCGGTCATTACTTTAGCGCTTAATTCCATCGGACATACGAATGTGCAACTTTATGACGGCTCCTGGTCTGAATGGGGCGGAAGAGACGATACGCCAATTGAGACAAGCACCGATGATGTTTGAATACAAACCAAAACCAATTGAAACCACCATAACGCACTTGCGTATGGATGAGCACACTTCGCATGCTCACACGCGACCATCCAATATAAATGCTGCATTAATGCGTGCTGAAAATCCACCTCTACATTTCTATCGCTACCTACAACACAGCGTGGGCGAACAACATGTATGGGTTGCGCGCTTGCGCATGACTGATGATGAACTATCCAAAATCATCCACGCAAAGACAACAGACATTGATGTGCTTTACATCGATGGTGTTCCGTCTGGCTTTTATGAAATTGATAGATCCAAGCCGGAGCTTGTTGACCTCGCTTACTTTGGATTGATGGAGCATGCAATTGGACGCGGCTTAGGAAAATGGTTTCTATCTCAAGCCATATCATCTGCGTGGGCGTCAGAGCCTGACGCAGTATCTGTTTGCACATGCACGCTCGATCATCCAGCAGCGCTTGGTCTTTATCAAAAACTGGGATTTAAGGCGATTGCTCAGCAGCATAGCAAGTATGCGCCGCTCTCCAAAAAGGAACGACTGGCAATCCTTAAATAAAAAAGCGCCGCCAATTTGGCGACGCTTTTCTCAATCTAAATTTCAGATCAACTATGCAACGTTGCGCACAGCTTCTTCTGATGGAAGCAAATCATAATTAAGTGCTTCAGCAACCGCCTGGTTAGTGATCTTGCCTTTGTGAGTGTTCAGACCTGCGCGTAAGTTAGCATCTTCGGCAAGAGCAGCTAGACCTTTATCTGCAAGGGCCAAACCATGTTGCAATGTTGCATTGTTAAGTGCATGTGCAGATGTGATAGGAACAGCGCCAGGCATATTCGCAACACAATAGTGCACAACATCATCAACCACGTAAGTTGGCTCTGAGTGTGTTGTTGCTTTTGAAGTCTCAAAGCACCCACCTTGGTCAATTGCAACATCAACAATAACAGCACCGTTTTTCATGCCGGACAACATCTCGCGTGTGACTAATTTAGGAGCCGCTGCACCTGGAATAAGAACCGCGCCAACAACGATATCAGCCGAGAAAACTTCATCTTCAAGAGAATCAATTGTTGAGAAACGTGTGTGAATTGCGCCATTGAAAATATCGTCAAGTTCACGAAGACGTGGAAGCGAACGATCCAAGATCGTTACGTCAGCACCTAAGCCAACAGCCATTTTTGCAGCATTCAAACCAACAACGCCACCGCCGATGATTGTAACCTTCGCAGGAAGAACACCCGGCACACCGCCAAGAAGAATACCACGACCACCATTTGCTTTTTGCAAGCCTGTAGCACCCGCTTGAATAGCCAAACGACCAGCAACTTCTGACATCGGCGCAAGCAACGGAAGACCACCACGATTGTCGGTCACAGTTTCATACGCTACAGCTGTACAACCACTGTCCAACAAGCCTTTTGTTTGCGCTGGATCTGGAGCAAGGTGAAGATATGTATAAAGCAACTGATCATCACGAAGTTGCGTATATTCAGATTCCTGAGGTTCCTTCACCTTAACGACCATATCGCTCTGTTCAAATATATCAGAAGCAGTAGCAACAATCTTCGCGCCCGCTGCCTGGTAAGCAGCGTCATCGGCGCTAATGCCAAGGCCAGCACCTGTTTCAACGATCACATCATGACCATGAGCTACATATTCACGAACAGAACTTGGTGTTAAGCCAACACGATATTCATGGTTTTTAATTTCTTTTGGGCAACCTACACGCATAACGTGATCTCCTCCGGGTTAAATTGAATTAGTCGGATTTAATCATTAATCGTTTGGTGAATCCTTGAAATTTGAATTGAAATTATCACGATTTTCGAATAATATTCGAATTTTTAACTTAATAACTAGGGAATATTCGAATGAACGATCTTGATACTGTGGATATCTCGATATTGAGAGTCCTCCAAAAAGATGGACGAATTTCCAACGCTGCACTTGCTGATGCTGTTAACCTTTCACCATCAGCATGTTCCCGTCGGGTAGATATACTTGAAAAAAAGGGAGCGATTAAAGGCTATCAAGCACGACTTTCCCATCGTGCATTAGGTCATAAGATGATGGTTATCGTTCATATCTCACTATCAGGTCAATTCACAAAAACTCTCAAAGAATTTGAATCTGCAGTAAAGCGTTGCCCGAATGTATTGGTTTGTTATCTTATGTCAGGAGAATATGACTATATATTGCGCGTAGCTGCCAAAGACCTTGAAGATTATGAATATATCCATCGGGACTGGTTATCTGCCCTGCCCCATGTTGTCAAAATCAACTCAAGTTTTGCCTTACGAGAAATCGTTGAAAGACCAAATGTAGGTCTTTCCTAGATCATTGTTGAAAAATTCGATCACCAAGTTGATCAATCATCTGCTTACCCTTGTGCATGGCGAATTCATCGGCTTGGTCTTTAGTCGGAAATAGATCAGCACGAATAAACTTATGTTCCAGCATTTCACCGTTCACTTCCTTCGTCACCGATCCGGCAAGGCGAAATTGTCCAGAGTCGGAAATAGGTTCGGCTGTGATAACAAACCCTTCGTACTCCTCTGTCGCCGCAGGAGCGTTAGCGCCGCTTGTATCGCCGCCAAATAATCGTTTTAAGAAACCAGCCATATCACTCACCTCAAACTGTCATGATTTTGTTACATTATTTTACAAGAAACTTCGCACACCCGCTAGCCCTTTTCAGGAGAATGTCATGCAAAGTCAAATAGCAGTTCGACGCGCTACTTTAACAGACCTTGATCAATTTGTACTATTACTTCAAACACTCAGTGCAGAAAAAGCGCTTTCAAATGCCAAACTTATGCAACAAAGGTGGGAAGAACTCTTAACCTTTAACGGATCAAGCGTTTTTGTCGCCGAACAAGAGGACCAACTATTATCGACCTGTACGCTTATAATTGTTCCAAATCTCACACGCAGCGGGCAACCATATGCCCAAATTGAAAACGTAGTAACATTAGAATGCGCGCGAAATCGGGGGTTTGCGCAAGCCACATTAAATGCAGCGCTTGAATATGCTTGGTCAAAAAACTGCTATAAGGTGATGTTACTTTCCGGAGGAACAAACAGTGAAGCACATCAATTATATAAGAAAATTGGCTTTACTTGCGATAAAATTGGCTTCCAAATCCGCCAGAATGTCTAATATCAATATTTCAATTTTACTTTTGGGACTACGTAAATTGAATGGTTATCAAATTAGTTGGAGTTTTTGATGCTGCGAACCTTTTTGTTAATTCTCTCCTTGGTTTTTGTTTGCCATCAGGCTTCTGCACAAAATCGGACAGATAGTGAATTCAGCACAGAACAGATTTTTTCGGTTGCAACAGGCGACTGGAACAATGACGAAACGCCAGATGCAGCCATGATCATGGTGACGAATGAACACCAATTTGATCTTCTGATCTATCAAAGTGACAAACAGCAAAGATTAAAACTACATTCGCATATGCCTGATTTTGTATGGGGGTCTGATGTAATGTATGGCCAAGAGCCATCTGTAATAGCGCTGAAAAATGGTTCGATAAACGTCACATCCCAAAATTCGGCTATTGGGCGAAACCGATGGGAACAAAACCTGACAATTGCCTATAGAGGCGGTGAATTTTTGGTCGCTGGTTTCTCCTACTCTTATTATGATACGCTTGATGTTGAAGCAAATGGTGGCTGCGATCTAAATCTGTTAACTGGCAGAGGCACAGTAGATGATTTGCCAATAAAACTTACTATCCCTGCCCCAACTGTAAAAGACTTCGCAAAATTCAATGATATATTGATCGAAACCTGTCTCAAGACCGAATGAACACGTGACCTAAAACAAAATCAGTGCGCTCATCGACCGTTAATTTGGGTACGAAGATCAATTCGTACCCAAATTGTTCATAGGTTTTGATCAAAAATTGAAATTCATTGACTGCTTCAGTGTAACCTTTTCGTCGTTCGTCATCCTCTTCATAAATCTCCAACCATGGCGGCACCAAAAAGACACGGCGTTGAAAACGCATTTGCTTTAAAAGGTTTGTAAGTTTCTCTGGAGTTGAAAGTTTTAACTGGCATAAATAAGCGTATAGATCGACAATTGAGCGATCAATAAAACTGATGTCTTCTGAATGTATTTGCATTCTCAGATCTTGCTCAACAAGTTCTGCAGCCAACAATGCAAACTTTTGAGGGTTCTTCCAAGGAAGTCCATCGCTATCTCTAGCTATTTCAGCTTTAACGATCCGCCGACCGGCTTCTTCAATAACGGGAAACCCGCGAACCTCCATCCCCTTTAGGAGAGCAGATTTTCCGCCACCAGAACAGCCTGATAAAATAAATGGCAACATATGCCACACCTATAGTGATTAGATGATCGCTAGATCTCAATCAGAAGACCATCTCTTAATGTCACACAGCGATCCATACTTCTTGCCAATTCATGATTATGAGTGGCAACCATTGCTGAAAGGCCAGATTGCTTTACCAGCGCTTCGAGCGCCTCAAAAACATATGATGCTGTTTCCGGGTCAAGATTTCCGGTTGGCTCGTCGGCCAGAAGCACGCTTGGCGCATTCGCCACCGCACGCGCAATGGCAACACGTTGCTGCTCACCACCAGACAGCTCCGAAGGCCTATGGGTAATACGATGCCCAAGCTTAAGATAACCAAGTAATTCGACAGCGCGTTGCTCCGCCTCAGATTTATCTAACCCATTTATAAGTTGGGGAATAACCACATTTTCAGCTGCGGTAAATTCCGGAAGAAGGTGATGGAACTGATATACAAATCCTATACTGTCACCTCTAACTTCTGTACGCCTCTCGTCACTCAGCTCACCACATGAAGTGCCATCGATTATGATATCACCTTCATCGGCCCGCTCAAGCAATCCAGCAAGATGTAACAAAGTGGACTTTCCTGCACCCGAAGGGGCAATCAACGCAACCGTCTCGCCACGGTAGAGTTTAAAATCCACACCATTGAGAATATCGAGCGTTTCCTCGCCTTGTTGATAACGACGCTTTACGCCAATCATTTGCATAGCAAGGTTCTCAGCATTTCCTGATACGGAATTGTTTTCTGCTATTTGGCTTAATTCATTCATGAGTAATTACTCGTATCGCAAGGCTTGAACTGGATCAATTTTTGATGCGCGCCAGGCCGGAATCAGAGTCGCCAAAAATGTCAATACAAACGCCATGATAATAATTGAAACCGTCTCGCTAACATCCATATCGGCTGGCAACTGGCTTAAAAAATATAGTTCCGGATCAAACACTGTTGTTCCAGATAACCACGAAAAGAACTGACGGATATTCTCGACATTTAGACAAACCAATACGCCAAGCGCCACGCCTGCACCTGTTCCAGCAACGCCAATTGCTGAACCTGTCATAAAGAAAATGCGCATGACGGAACTTGAAGTTGCACCCATTGTCCGCAAGATCGCAATATCCCTTCCCTTGTCTTTCACCAACATAATAAGGCCCGAAATAATATTTAGAGCGGCGACGAGTATGATCAATGTGAGGATCATAAACATAACATTACGTTCAACTTCAAGTGCCGAGAAAAACGTACGATTGCGTTGCTGCCAATCTGTTATGAATATTTGACGTTCAACAGATGCTTCAATAGGTTGGCGATAATCATCAACCTTGTCTGGATCATCAATAAATACCTCAATTGACTGAACTTCATCATCTGAATTGAAATAAACCTGAGCTTCTTTCAGCGGCATATAAATAATCGATGAATCATATTCAGACATTCCGATCTCAAACACGCCAGAAATGGGATAAGCTTTTACCCGTGGCGTAACACCAAAAGGCGTTACATCTCCTTCCGGTGAAACAAGTGTTATATCATCACCTACAATAAGCCCAAGAGATTCAGCCATACGCGAGCCAATGAGAACACCATCTCCAGCGGCAAAACTGACTAAATCACCGGCAATTATATTTTTAGAGACCCAATCAAGGCGCGTAAGATCATCCATACTCACACCGCGAACCAATGCACCGCCACCTGCTCCGCCGTTGCCTGAAGCCAATGTCTGGCCTTCAACAGTAGGGATTGCCATTTGCACACCCGTTACAGCTTCAATGCGTTTTGCCAGATCCAGATAATCATTCAATGGAGCATCAATCGGCTGAACAATCATATGGCCATTTATACCAAGAATTCGATTAATCAGCTCTGCGCGAAAACCATTCATCACCGCCATAACAATGATCAAAGTAGCAACGCCCAACATAATTCCGGCAAATGAAAACCCTGCTATAACAGAAACGACTGTTTCCTTTCGGCGAGAGCGAAGATAACGCCAAGCAACAAGCCGTTCAAAAACACCAAATGGTTTTGCTTTTTCAGAAGTATTCATTTCGTCAGCCAAAGAGTGATCGCCTTTAGTCTATTTACCTGATGTCAGTTTGTTAATTGCTGCTTCAATTGTTAGATTATCGCGCTCCCCGGTTGCGCGAGACTTAAGCTCGACTTCGCCATTTGCAAGACCGCGCGGCCCGACAATGATTTGTTGTGGGACACCGATAAGGTCAGCGGTTGCAAACTTTCCACCAGCGCGCTCGTTGCGATCATCCAATAAAACATCAATCCCAGCTTTTGATAGCTCAGAATAGATCTTCATAGAGGCTTCGTCACAAGCTTCATCGCCCACTTTCATATTAATAATTCCCGCATTAAAAGGCGCAACAGAATCAGGCCAAATAATTCCATTTTCATCATGAAACGCTTCAATGATGGCGGGAACAAGGCGCGTAGGGCCGATACCGTATGACCCCATATGCACTGGGTGTTCGCGCCCATCTGGCCCCATCACCTTAGCACCCATAGCTTCTGAATATTTGGTTCCAAAATAGAATATGTGCCCAACTTCAATACCACGAGCAGATACTTGCTCTGCGGCATCAATTTTTGCGAAGGCATCCATGTCATGCATTTCAGACGTTGCTGCGTAGGACGCAGTCCATTTGTCAAAAATACCCTTCATCTCAGCGTGGTTTGAAAAATCAATATCTTCCGATGGGATATCAAAATCTAGGAAGTCTTTATGACAAAAAACTTCTGACTCGCCCGTGTCAGCAAGAATAATAAATTCGTGACTTAGATCGCCACCAATTGGTCCAGTATCTGCCTGCATGGGAATTGCCCGCAAGCCCAAACGATCGAAGGTACGCAAATAAGCAGCAAACATTTTGTAGTAAGCAAATTCGGCACTTTCTTGGTCGAGATCAAATGAATATGCATCTTTCATAATAAATTCACGAGAGCGCATGGTTCCAAAGCGAGGTCTAATTTCATCGCGAAACTTAGTCTGGATATGATAAAGGTTAAGCGGCAGTTCTTTATATGAACGCACATAAGACCGGAAGATATCTGTGATCATCTCTTCATTGGTCGGACCATAAAGCATCGCCCTATCCTGACGGTCGGTTATGCGCAACATCTCCTTGCCATAGTCATCATAGCGTCCGCTCTCTTCCCACAATTCAGCAGATTGCACCGTGGGCATTAGACACTCAATTGCACCGCTACGATCCTGCTCTTGGCGTATAATCGTATTGACCTTATCCAAAACGCGTTTACCCAACGGAAGCCACGAATAAATACCAGCAGATTGCTGCCGGATCATACCTGACCGAAGCATGAGGCGGTGAGAAACTATCTCAGCTTCTTTTGGGTTTTCTTTCAAAATTGGTAAAAAATACTGAGAAAGGCGCATTCGAAATCCATCGATTTTTGAGGTTTGTTAACGAGGTGAAATTCCAACTGGAATCATTACCTACCTATTAAGAAACACTTCTAGCCCTTTACCTGCCGTGAGGAAAGAGCAATCACAAAATGCATGCATCTTTAACAGGAACGGTTAGGAGTTGAATAAATTTTGTCTGATTAAAATTTTAACGTGACAAAAAGACCTAGTTGGTCTACGTTGCAAAAAAAATGAGGCACAAGTGTCATAAATGTGTCCAAATCGCGATCAAGTCTTGGGAGGATTAGATCTCGGGCGCGCTTAGAGCGCTGCCACCGGCCGACGGTTAGGGATCCGCGACAACTTCATGGCAAGGCTTTTAGCCTTGCTTTTTTATTGGCCCTATCAAAATCATCCAAATTTCGGGAGGAAGGTAAATATATCTTCAAAACTTACCCCGAACACTTCAACAGTGATGTAAAAAATTGCAAACATCGCACTCGCAACAATACTATTTATGATGATGATACGTCCAAATTTTGGGTCAGACGGTGCGCTTTTTACAGTTCCCAGTGTTACATCACCAGATTCTGCCTGAGACTTTCCTGTAAAAGGAAGTACTAAAAACAATGTGATCCACCACATGATGAAGTAAATTGCTAGATAGGTTGTAATGCCCATAATTTGGCTTTCGTTTAAACTTGTTCTAACTCAATTAAAGTGCCGGTAAAATCCTGCGGGTGCAAAAATAACACAGGCTTACCATGCGCACCTATCTTTGGTTCACCACCACCTAAAATACGAGCTCCTTGATTAATCAAGTGATCGCGCGCAGCAATGATATCATCAACCTCATAGCAGATGTGATGCATGCCACCTTTCGGATTTTTTTCCAAAAACGATGCAATGGGCGATGTATCATCAATAGCTTCTAACAACTCAATTTTACTGTTGGGAAGCTCTATGAAAACAACAGTCACACCATGTTCATCCAAACGTTGGCGCTCAGATACTTTTGCATTTAGCTTATCGGCATATTGCTTTATGGCAACATCAAGATCCGGCACAGCTATCGCCACATGGTTTAATCTGCCTAGCATAATGGCTCCTAAATCTTATCTACAAACACAGTCGCAATGGGCTTCTTTCCCCACTCTTCTCTTACAGCAGCACGTATGGCGCGTCGAACGGATTCCTGAACAAGTGCGAGGTCCTTTCGACGCACGCGCGGAATACTCTCTACCGCACCAATAATAGCGTCAAAAATCACATCATCAATCTCATCACCTGCGCTGTCATATTCAGGCAGACCAAAGCTACTTACCATCGGGTCACGATGGAATTCATGCCTGCTATTGAGCAGAACCTGAGCGCTAACATGACCGGCGAAAGAGAGCTTGCGACGAGCTGAAATGCCAAGTTCATCATAATCACCTATGAATCTTCCGTCTTTGTATATCCGGCCGCTTGGCGCATTGTCGATCACTTCTGGTTCACCAGGTGCCAAGCGAAGCATGTCGCCATTACGAACATGTGGCACATGCGCAATACCATGCTCACTTGCAAGTTTTGAATGCGCGGTAAGGTGAGCTGCTTCACCATGCACAGGCACAAGTATTTCAGGGCGCACCCAATCATACATCTGTTTCAATTCATTGCGGCGCGGATGGCCAGAAACATGTATCGGCAATTCGTCAGAATCCTCTACAATTTCAATACCCATCTCTATCAGGCTATTTTTAATGTTTAAAATTGGCTTTTCATTACCTGGGATTGCACGTGCAGAAAACACAACTCTATCGCCTTTAGATAGTGCAACATGGCGCATCTCATCACGAGAAAGCTTAGCGAGTGCGGCGCGGGGTTCGCCTTGGCTACCTGTCATAATGATAACGACTTTGTCACGAGGAATAAAGCCAAACTCATCCTCTTCCAAGAAGTTTGCAATCCCTTCCATTAAACCAACTTCACGAGCAACAGAAACAACGCGCTTAATTGAACTACCCAAGAGCAAAACATCTCGTCCTGCACCTTCAGCCGCCTTTGCGATTGAACGAATACGACCAACATTTGATGAGAACGAGGTGATCGCCACGCGCCCAGGTGCTTCTTCAATCACATTGCGCAAGTTTGCACTTATTGACTGTTCAGTTGGTGATGCCCCTTCCCGCATAGCATTCGTGGAATCGCACATGATGGCCAATATGCCCTCATCACCCAACTCTCTAAATCTGTTCTCGTCCGTCAACGGCCCAAGCGACGGCGCATGATCAATTTTCCAATCACCGGTATGGATAGCTTTGCCGAGCGGTGTCTTAATAGCAAGTGAAAGAGGTTCCGGTATTGAGTGATTAACCGCAATCGCTTCAATTTCAAATGAACCAAGTTCAAACTTATCACCGGCATTAAAAAGCGTAACTGGAATTTCTGATCTCGAGCGTTCATATGCGCGCTTGGCTTCAAGCATACCGGCAGTAAACGGAGTTACGTAAACAGGAACCTTTAAAAGTGGCCAAAGCTCATTTAGCGCTCCATAATGATCTTCATGGGCATGGGTAATGATAATAGCTTTTAAGTTATGTCGCTCTTCCTCCAAAAAACGAATATCTGGTAGAACCAGATCAACACCTGGGAGCTCATGATCTGGAAATGTGACGCCGCAATCAACCATGATCCATTCTCGATTTTGGGGTGAACCATACCCATAAAGAGCCAGATTCATACCAATTTCACCCACGCCTCCCAGCGGCAGGAATACAAAATCTTCACTATGCTTCGTCATCACAATACTTTCATACAGAATTACTTATCAAAAAACACGTCACCTGCGGAGATCTCAACGCTCTCTCCATCATCTTGTCGCAAAATCAGATTTCCGTTACCTGCCAAGCCAACGAACAAACCGTCCAGCGTTCGCCTAGGTAAATTGACTTTAATACTCTTGCCGATGCCAGCAGCCTTTTCAAGCCAAAGCTTACGTATAACGGCTATGCCATCGCTTTGTTTCCAAATATCAAGAACTATTTGCATCTCAGAATATAATTGAGTGAATAACTCCTGCGGAGAAACAGACGCGCCAAGTGAATTGATGGAAATCGTAGGGTAAAGACTTTCCTCAGGATGATGAGCAATGTTTACGCCACACCCAATGATAATCGCACGCTTACCATTAACGAGTTTCTCGGTCTCCAAAAGAATTCCGGAAACCTTAGCACCATTGATCAGAACATCATTTGGCCATTTTATCTGAGAGCGCTGGGCGCCCATTGGCAAGACCCGATCTATTGCCCTGCTCAACGCTATGGAAACAGCAAGCGGCAACGCCGAGAAGTCGGTTGATATATCATCCTCTAACAAAAATAGGGACGCATACAAGTTTCCAGGTTCAGAAACCCACGCCCGGCCACGACGACCGCGCCCGCCAAGTTGCCTATTAGCAGTGACCCACAACCCACCTTTTTCACTAGATCTCGCATGTTCTAGACAAATATCATTGGTGGATGAAACGTCCGCCATCTCCAAATGACGCCATTCATTCAGGTGTGCATTGCTGCTCAGAAGAAAGTCCTAGCTGCAACATCAGCAGCTGTCCCAATACTTCCGCCTACAAGAACATAACCAAGAACGAACAACCCAGCTAAACTATAGACCAACTTCAGCTCACCTGCGACAGGAACAAACTCATGTTTGGATTCATCGAACCAAACAATCTTAACTATGCGGAGGTAATAATAAGCGCCGACAACTGACGCCAAGACCCCAGTAACAGCAAGTGCATAGAGTTCTGCTTCTATAGCTGCAACAAACACAAAATACTTACCCCAGAAACCAGCAAGAGGTGGAATACCTGCGAGCGAGAACATGAAGATTGTCAACATCACAGCCATGGTCGGATTGGTTTTCGACAGGCCTGCTAGGTCACTAATATCTTCAAGCGAATCTTCCTTTGTACGCATTGCCAAAATACAAGCAAATGTTCCCAAAGTCATAATGGTATAAATAACCATGTAAAGAATAACGCCCGATACACCAGTCATAGTGCCCGTGGAGAGGCCAACAAGCGCATAGCCCATGTGACCGATTGATGAATATGCCATCAAACGTTTGATATTGGTTTGTCCAATTGCTGCAAAGGCACCAAGAACCATTGACGCAATTGAGATAAAGACGACAATCTGCTGCCATTCAACAGTTATGGTTTGGAACGCCTCGATCACAAGACGAATCATGATCGACATAGCAGCGACTTTAGGTGCAGCTGCAAAGAACGCTGTCACTGGTGTCGGTGCACCTTCATAAACATCTGGTGTCCACATATGAAACGGTACCGCAGAGATTTTGAACGCGATACCAGCTAGCACGAACACAAGACCGAAGATAAAGCCAATTTCTGGTTTACCACCGGCAAGAGCCGACGCGATTTCGTCAAAGCCAGTATACCCCGTATAGCCATAAACCAAGGATGCGCCATACAGCAATATGCCAGACGACAATGCACCCAGTACAAAATACTTCAGACCGGCTTCAGTCGACTTCTGATTATCACGGTTAATTGCTGCGATAACATATAAAGCAAGAGATTGCAGTTCCAAACCAAGATATAGCGCAATAAGGTCATTGGCAGATATCATCAACATCATACCGACAGTGGCTAACAATATAAGAATTGGAAACTCGAATAACTTAGTTTCATCATTATTCTGATGGCCAATAGCCATAATGAGAGCAATACCGGAACCGCCTAGCGCCAGTATCTTCATGAAACGTGCAAATGGATCAGAAAGATATGCGCCGTTAAATGCTTCACCTTCCTTAAAGAAGAAGACCAGCAAGATTGCAGCGATAATTAAAAGCGCGACCGAAAGTTGATTAACAAGATTATGTGCTGCTTTGCCGCCGTAAACGCCAATCATGAGCAAAACCATAGCACCACATGCCAAAACAAGTTCTGGCAGAACGTTTTGCAGGCTAGCTGTAAGGATCTCAGGAGTCATATGAGTAGTATCCTCGTCTTATTTTGCTGACATTGTCATTGTGTGAGCAGCTTCAACAGCTACCGAATATTGATTAACTAACGCATCTACCGAAGCGGCTGTCGCTTCAAATACAGGTATTGGATAAACACCAAAGAAGATGACGAGAGCGATGAGTGGGTAAAGAATTACTTTCTCTCTTCCGGAAAGATCAAGTAACGCTTTTAGGTTTTCCTTTTCAAGCGCACCAAATATCACGCGCCTGTAGAGCCATAATGCGTATGCGGCAGACAGAATAACACCTGTCGTTGCAAACAGTGCGGCCCAAGTAGACACTTGGAATACACCAAGAAGCACCAAGAATTCACCAACAAAACCAGACGTTCCCGGTAGGCCCACATTGGCCATTGTAAAGAGCATGAACGCGACGGCGTAGTTCGGCATATTATTGACCAAACCACCATAAGCAGAAATTTCACGTGTATGCATGCGGTCATAAACAACACCAACACATAAGAACAACGCACCAGACACCAAACCGTGAGATAACATCTGGAAAATCGCGCCTTGAACACCTTGTGCATTCGCTGCAAAAATACCCATGGTCACGTAGCCCATATGGGCGACTGACGAATAAGCAATCAGCTTTTTGATATCAGACTGCATCATCGCGACAAGCGATGTGTAGACAATTGCAATGGCTGAAAGCCAAAACACAAATGGTGCAAAATCTGCTGACGCAACAGGAAACATTGCAAGTGAGAAACGAATAAGCCCGTAACCGCCCAATTTCAACAAAACGCCTGCCAAAATCACTGAACCAGCGGTGGGCGCTTCAACGTGCGCATCAGGCAACCACGTATGAACCGGCCACATCGGCATCTTCACAGCAAAAGAAGCGAAGAATGCCAACCACAGCCATGTCTGCATCGTAATAGGGAACTGATAGGCCAGAAGCTCAACAATATTTGTCGTACCTGCTTCCCAATACATCGCCATAATTGCCAAAAGCATAAGAACTGAGCCAAGCAACGTATATAGGAAGAATTTGAAACTTGCATAAACGCGTCGCTTACCACCCCAAACACCAATAATGATGAACATTGGGATAAGGCCAGCCTCAAAGAAGACGTAGAACAATACAATATCAAGTGCGCAAAACACACCTATCATCAATGTTTCCAAGATCAGGAACGCGATCATGTAATCACGCAAGCGACTTTCAATAGAAGTCCAACTGGCTAGAATGCAAAGCGGCATAAGGAAAGTTGTCAAAATGACAAACAGCATCGAAATTCCGTCGACACCCATATGGTAGGAAATCCCAGTTCCAAGCCAATCCATTTTCTCGACCATCTGGAAGCCCGGATTTGCATTGTCAAAATTCTTCCATATGAAGAGTGACAAAACAAACGTGAAAAGCGTTACCAGAAGCGCAACATTACGGATATTACGGCGTCCTGTCTGGCTGCTATCATCTAGAAACAGAAGAACAAGTACACCAATTAGCGGAACGAATGTAACCGTTGAAAGTAGTGGCCAATCAATCATTTAAAGTGCACTCCCAAGCATCATCCATGTAGCCAATGCTGCAATACCTATCAACATGGCAAATGCGTAGTGGTAGAGATATCCAGTTTGAAATTTAACAATCCAGTTCGTAATCGACTGCACACGAGCAGCGACTCCGTTTGGTCCATAACCGTCGATTATACGACCATCTCCCTCTTTCCAGAGGAACGTGCCAAGCCACTTGGCTGGACGCACAAAGATAAAGTCATAGAGCTCGTCAAAGTACCATTTATTGAGCAAGAACTTGTAGAGCATATTAAAATCTTCTGCTAGACGCTTCGGCGTTTCTGGCGAGCGAATATACATGTAATAAGCAGTCAAGAAGCCAATAAGCATCGCAGCAAACGGGCTCCATTTCACCCATAGCGGCACATGGTGGTAATCATCCACAAGCGTATTTCCTTCAAGCGTAAATAGAGCGCTCTGCCAGAATTCCGCATAGTGATGATGATCGAAGAAATGACCAACGAATACGACACCAGCTAGCAACGCACCTACAGCCAGAATATATAGCGGCACTAACATAACAGGAGGAGATTCATGAACATGATGCATAACATCTGCTGATGCTCGAGGTTTGCCATGGAATGTTAAGAAGATTAAACGCCAAGAATAAAAGCTTGTGAACAATGCCGCAACAACGAGCAGCGTGAAGGCAAAACTTGAGGCAATCATCGGCGACGCATAAGCAGATTCAATAATTGCATCTTTTGAGAAGAAACCAGCCGTACCAATTATAGTTCCTGGAATTCCAACACCAGTAAGCGCAACGGTGCCAATCATCATCATCCAATAGGTTTTCTTAATGTGCTTGCGCAATCCACCCATACGGCGCATATCCTGCTCATCTGACACAGCATGAATGACTGAACCTGCACCAAGGAACAATAAGGCTTTAAAGAAAGCATGTGTGAACAAATGGAAAATAGCTGCGCCATAAGCGCCAATTCCAAGTGCAACAAACATATAACCAAGTTGCGAACAAGTTGAATAAGCAATCACACGCTTGATGTCATTCTGCACAAGGCCCACTGTTGCAGCAAAAAATGCTGTAATTGCGCCAATAACAGTCACAACGACCAGTGCACTTGGGGCAAACTCAAAAATCGGCGACATACGTGCAACCAAAAACACTCCGGCGGTAACCATGGTCGCAGCATGAATAAGCGCAGAAACAGGTGTCGGACCTTCCATCGCATCAGGTAACCAAGTGTGAAGCAAGAACTGAGCTGATTTCCCCATTGCTCCCATAAAGAGAAGCAGACAACAAATTGTCAGTGCACCATTCTTGTCCAACTCCATACCAAAGATATTCGCAATGATCTGGCCCTTTTCGGCCGTTGGGGCAAACTCAGCAGCACCAGCGAATATAGCATCAAATGATACAGAACCGAACAACATGAAAATGCCGAAGATACCAAGAGCAAAACCAAAATCACCCACACGGTTAACAATAAAAGCCTTCATGGCTGCCGCAGAAGCAGACGGTTTTTTAAACCAGAATCCGATCAGAAGATAGGAAGCAAGTCCAACACCTTCCCAGCCAAAGAACATCTGAACCAGATTGTCCGACGTGATCAACATCAACATGGCGAATGTGAAAAGTGACAAATAAGCAAAGAAACGAGGACGGTGTGGATCGTGGTGCATGTAACCGATGGAATAGATATGAACCAAAGTTGATACAGTATTCACAACGACAAACATGACTGCCGTTAACGTATCAATGCGCAAAGACCAATCGATTGAGAGCGAGCCGGATTCAATCCAGCGTAAAACCTGTATCTGGATAACATCAACATCGCCCATGGCAACTTGAAAAAACGCAACCCAGGACAAAATTGCAACAATAACCATCAAGGTACACGTCAAATATTCCGAAGCCTTGGCGCCTATGCCACGGCCAAAAAAGCCTGCGATAATTGCCCCGATAAAAGGCAGGAAGACGATTGAGTGAAACATGGGTTAGCTCTAGCCCTTCATCATGTTGACGTCTTCCACGGCTATAGAGCCGCGGTTGCGATAGAAAATAACCAGAATAGCCAGACCGATTGAAGCCTCAGCGGCTGCAACAGTAAGGATAAACAATGCGAAAACCTGACCGACAAGGTCATTAAGATGCTGCGAGAACGCAACCATATTAAGATTAACCGACAGCAAAATAAGCTCGACGGACATCAGAATAATGATGACATTTTTCCGATTTAAGAAAATTCCAAAAACGCCTATCGTAAAGAGTATAGCGCTAACGGTGAGATAGTGTGAAAGACCGATTTCCATAATGTATCCTCCCCGCTCCTAAAGGCCTTGACCTGGTTTAACTTTAACAACTTCAACAGCAGTCTCAGGACGACGCGCAACCTGGCGTGAAATATCCTGACGCTTAACATCTGGTTTATGGCTCAATGTCAAAACGATCGCTCCAATCATTGCAACCAACAATATAAGACCTGCTATCTGAAAAAATGCGATATAATCAGTGTAAAGAATGTCACCAAGCGCTTGCGTATTTGTGCGATCAAGAGGAATTGGGCTGGCCCCACCAACACCCGCTTCGACATGGAATAAGTTTCCGCTCAAAACCACGACCAACTCGACCACCAGTATCAATCCGACCAACGCTCCAATAGGCGCATACTCAAGTGCACCACGTTTTAACTCGGCAAAATCTATATCCAGCATCATGACGACAAACAGGAAGAGAACCGCAACAGCACCGACATAAACGACCAATAAGATCATTGCCAAGAACTCTGCGCCCGTTAATAGGAACAGGCCAGCTGCATTGAAAAACACCAAAATGAGAAATAGCACGGAATGTACGGGATTGCGCGCTGCAATAACCATCAAAGCCGAAGCTATCGCGACAAATGCGAATATGTAGAAAAACAGAGCCTGAAGACCCATGATTACGACCTTTTCATTTTGGCAAGCTTCCCCTCGCCCAATCAGGAGTTCACCCGACCAAATTTTACATTCCGACACCCACATGAATGGGGTGCAATTCTTGCTCAACGACTACCTGTAAGGTGAATCCATTGAGATATTCCGAGCAATTTCCCGCTCCCAACGATCACCATTAGCAAGAAGCTTTTCCTTATCATAGTAAAGCTCTTCACGCGTTTCCGTTGCAAATTCAAAATTCGGACCTTCGACGATTGCATCAACCGGGCATGCTTCTTGACAAAAACCACAATAGATACATTTGACCATGTCGATATCATAACGAACCGTACGACGTGTTCCGTCATTCCTGCGCGGTCCAGCTTCAATAGTGATCGCTTGCGCAGGACAAATTGCTTCGCACAACTTACATGCAATGCACCGTTCTTCACCATTTGGATATCTGCGAAGCGCGTGCTCGCCGCGAAAACGCGGAGAGATCGGACCTTTTTCAAAAGGATAGTTGACTGTCGCTTTGGCTTTAAAAAAATACCGCATTGCCAAGAAAAACGCGCCTACAAATTCTTTCAAGAATAGTGATTTTGCTGCTTGTCCAATACCCATTTTAAGCGCTCCATCCAGTGAATTTCAACACAAAGGCAGTAATCACAACCATTGCCAATGAAATTGGTAAAAAGACTTTCCAACCAAGACGCATAAGCTGATCATAACGGTAGCGAGGAACAAAAGCCTTTACCATGGAGAACATGAAGAACATCATGCAGGTTTTAAGAACAAACCAGATAATACCCGGCACCCAGTTTAAGAACCAAATATCCACAGGAGGCAACCAACCACCTAAAAACAAAATAGTTGCAAGCGAACACAAGAGCATGATTGCCAGATACTCACCAAGCATAAACATCATGAAAGGCATGGATGAATATTCCACCATATAGCCAGCAACCAACTCAGATTCTGCTTCTGGCAAATCAAATGGCGGTCTGTTTGTCTCTGCCAATGACGAAATAAAGAAAATTACAAACATTGGGAAAAGAGCAAGCCAGTGCCAATCCAAGAATGAGTTTGGCAATCCAAGTTTTGTGCCAAATCCATCCTGTTGAGATAGAACAATGTCAGTCAGATTTAGCGAGCCGACTGCGAGCAACACAGTGACAATCACAAAACCAATAGACACCTCATAAGATACCATTTGTGCAGCGGAACGAAGCGCGCCAAGGAATGGATATTTAGAGTTGGATGCCCAACCAGCCATAATCACGCCATATACTTCCAGCGAAGAAATCGCGAAAACATACAGTATACCAACATTGATATTGGCTATAACCCAATTTTCATTGACCGGAATAACAGCCCATGTCGCCATGGCAAGTGTGACTGAAACCAAGGGCGCTAATAGAAAAACCGTTTTATCGGCACCTGCTGGAATAATAGGCTCTTTAAAGGCAAGTTTTAAAAGATCAGCAAAAGATTGGAATAATCCCCAAGGACCAACGACATTTGGTCCGCGTCTAAGCTGCACTGCGGCCCAAATTTTACGGTCTGCATAAAGAATATAAGCAATGAAAACGAGCAAACACACCATGAGGAGCAATGATTGCCCGATCATGATCGCTGCTGGCCAGACATATGTTGAAACAAAAGTATCCATATTCTGATTACCTATTCCGCTGCCACTTTAGTGTTACCCGACGCCAAAGCTGAACATTCTGCCATAACAGCTGAAGCTCGTGCTATTGGGTTTGTCAGATAGAAGTCTTTTACCGAAGAAGCAAATGCTGCCTTATTCATTCGGCCTGATTTTTTTGCTAATTTAGAAATATCCCCTGAATCTGCAACAGAAACCTCGTCTACATCTGCAAAATGAGGGTGAGCTTCATAAAGTGAAGCACGTAGTTCTGTAAGCGAATCAAATTCAAGTTTATGACCAAGCACATCTGATAGGGCTCGAATGATCGCCCAGTCGTCTTTAGCTTCACCCGGCGCAAAAGCTGCACGGTTTGAAACTTGTACTCGACCATCCGTATTTACATAGGTGCCCGATTTTTCTGTATAGGTTGCTGCCGGTAAAATAACATCCGCATGATGGGCACCATTATCACCATGAGAACCGATATAGACAGTAAAGCCAGCAGTCTTCTTAGTGAAATCCAACTCATCCGCTCCAAGTAAGAACAGAACATCTGCACCAGTTAACATATCATCAGCAGACATTGCGTCTTTTGATGGAACAAACCCAAGATCTAAACCACCAACACGCGCGGCGGCAGTATGAAGAACAGCAAAACCATTCCAGTCTTTAGTAATAGCTTTTGCGTTTTCAGCAATCTTTGCAGCATTTGCCAGGATACCTGTACCATCTGCACGAGCAAGAGCGCCCTGCCCTATGATAATCATCGGACGTTTTGCGCGTTTCAATTTCGCAGCAAATTTGTTCTTACCATCTACAACATCTTTAAGCGTATCAGGACCAGCACCAAGATACTCATAATCATAACGAAGGTCTGTCTCGTCTCCGATCACGCCTATTGGCATTTCATTTGAACGCCAAGCTTTGCGGATACGGGCATTTAAAACAGAAGCCTCAAAACGAGGGTTAGAACCGATAATCAACACAGCATCGGCGTCTTCAATTCCTTCAATCGTCGGGTTAAAGATATATGATGCGCGACCCAAATTTGGATCGAGTGCTGCACCATCCTGACGACAATCAATATTTTCAGAACCAACAGATGAAAGAAGTGTCTTAAGTGCAAACATTTCCTCTACGCTTGCCATATCACCTGCGATCGCGCCAATTTTATTAGCTTTAGCCTTTGAAACAGCTGCACCAATCGTATCAAATGCCTCAGTCCAACTTACAGGAGTTAAACGGCCATTCTTCTTTACATATGGGCGATCAAGACGCTGCGTTTTCAAACCATCCCAGATGAAACGGGTTTTATCAGAGATCCACTCTTCATTCACCGCCTCGTTCATGCGCGGCATAATACGCATAACTTCGCGCCCGCGCGTATCAACCCGAATAGCAGAACCACATGCATCCATAACATCGATGGATTCTGTTTTATTCAACTCCCAAGGACGAGCCTGGAAAGCATAGGGACGTGACGTCAATGCACCCACTGGGCAAAGATCAATCACATTACCTTGCAACTCAGACGTCATGGCTTGTTCAAGATATGTTGTAATTTCTGCATCTTCACCACGACCGATCAAACCAAGTTCAGAAATTCCAGCAACCTCTGTTGTAAAGCGAACACAACGTGTGCAGTGAATGCAGCGATTCATGATCGTTTTAACAAGTGGTCCAATATATTTATCTTCAACAGAACGTTTTGATTCTTGATAACGTGAATTATCGATACCAAACGCCATGGCTTGATCTTGCAAGTCACACTCACCGCCCTGATCACAAATCGGGCAATCAAGCGGATGGTTGATTAACAAAAATTCCATCACGCCTTCGCGTGCTTTTTTGACCATTGGCGTGTTTGTGAAAACCTCCGGAGGCTGACCTTCAGGACCTGGGCGAAGATCGCGAACACCCATAGCACAAGATGCTGCTGGTTTTGGCGGACCGCCCTTTACTTCAACCAAACACATGCGACAGTTGCCAGCGATGGACAAACGCTCATGAAAACAAAAACGCGGCACTTCCGCGCCAGCTTCTTCACAAGCTTGTAACAATGTGTAGTGGTCGGGAACCTCGACCTCATTTCCATCAACTTTGATAACTGCCATAGTCAGTTGTCCACTTTATTTTCAATCTACGATCCAAAGATCGAATTTATCTTCAAAACTCTCAAACCAAAGGCCAAGAGCCAAAACTACTTATTCAGCCGCTTCTAATCTCGTATTCGTCGAATTATCAGCGTTTCGTGTATATGCATCAATCCGCGCCTCAATCTCAGGGCGGAAATGACGGATTAAACCTTGAATAGGCCATGCTGCAGCATCACCAAGGGCACAAATCGTGTGGCCTTCAATCTGTTTTGTAACGTCAAACAACATGTCAATTTCGCGTTTTTGCGCATTGCCAGTCACCATGCGCTCCATAACACGCCACATCCAGCCAGTACCCTCGCGGCATGGTGTGCATTGACCACAGCTTTCATGTTTATAAAATGCTGAAAGACGCGCAATCGCCTTAATAATATCCGTAGATCGATCCATCACGATCACAGCTGCCGTACCGAGGCCCGACTGCAACTCACGCAAACTATCAAAATCCATCGGGCAATCAATGATCTGTTCCGCAGGTACACAAGGCACCGAAGACCCACCCGGTATAACTGTTAAGAGGTTATCCCAACCTCCGCGAATACCGCCACAATGTTTATCAATCATTTCACGGAAAGGAACCGACATTTCTTCTTCAAACGTCGCAGGTTTATTTACGTGACCAGATACACAGAAGAGTTTTGTGCCAGCATTGTTTGGACGCCCAAAGCCTGCAAACCAACCAGCACCACGACGCAAAATTGTTGGAGTTACAGCGACAGACTCGACATTATTGACAGTAGTCGGGCAACCATAAAGTCCCATATTAGCTGGAAA
The DNA here is from genome assembly GCF_900537175.1 of Lentilitoribacter sp. Alg239-R112. Classification (GTDB taxonomy): domain Bacteria; phylum Pseudomonadota; class Alphaproteobacteria; order Rhizobiales; family Rhizobiaceae; genus Lentilitoribacter. The sequence goes on from NZ_LS999833.1 coordinate 1,371,326, forward strand.
TGGAGGCTTCAAACGAGGTTGGCCTTTTTTACCTTCCAAACTTTCCAATAAAGCTGTTTCTTCACCGCAAATATAAGCACCGGCACCATGATGGAGATATACATCCATATCCCAGCCAAGTTTGCTATTCTTGCCCAGAAGACCCGCGTCATAGCATTCATCGATTGCAGCCTGCATAGCTTCGCGTTCGCGCATATATTCACCGCGGATATATATGTATGTCGCATGCGCGCCCATTGCAAAACCTGCAATCACACATCCTTCAATCAGCGTGTGCGGATCATGCCGCATAATATCACGGTCTTTACATGTGCCGGGCTCAGACTCATCAGCATTGATGACGAGGTAATGCGGACGACCATCGCTTTCCTTTGGCATAAATGACCATTTAAGCCCTGTTGGGAAACCAGCACCACCACGACCACGAAGACCAGAAGCTTTCACTTCATTGATGATCCAATCACGCCCTTTATCGAGGAATTTCTTTGTGCCATCCCAATGACCACGAGACATAGCTCCCTTAAGAGACTTGTCATGCAAACCGTAGATATTTGTAAAGATACGATCTTTATCTTGTAACATAATCTATCCTCTATCTCGGTTTCTTGCCAAAGACTTTGATATATTCAGCTTCACCACCCTTAGCGAGTGCCTTGGCTTGTTTTATCCAGTCATCACGGTCAATGCGGCCTTTGAATTTCAGATAACCATCAACCCATTCACGCTCGGCCTTTTTCCACTTGGAAACTTGCTCGAACTTATAAATGCCAAGTCCGTTCAACACACCTTCCAATTTTGGACCAACACCAGAGATCAATTTCAGATCATCGGGCTTGGCTGGTTTGCGAACTTTTGGCGGGCGGTTTTTATCATCAAGAGATGCAACTGCCGCAGGTTTAGAAGCGGGCGACTTTGCTGGCGCTTTAACTGCAGCAGTTTTTGATACTGTCGCTTTAGTCGCCGCGGGCTTTGCCTTTGAAGCAGCCTTAACAGGTGCTTTTTTCGTGGCCGCCTTTTTCGTTGGCGCTTTTTTTGCCGCTGATGACGAACGCTTCTTTGAAGGATCTTCTAAAAGCGTAACTGGTCCACCTTCAGGCGCTGAGAATATGCGATCGATTTGAGGACCAGTTGGAACCTCCTCACCTTTGCCAGCTTCAAAACGCTCTATGATAAATGACAAACGCTCTGGCGTTAAATCTTCATATGCATCCTTGAACACCATGACCATTGGAGCATTTACACATGCGCCCTGACACTCAACTTCTTCCCAAGACATTGTACCAGCTTCATTTGTCTTAAATGGTTCTGGGTTAATGCGTTTTTTACAAAGCGAGATCAGTTCTTCCGAGCCGCGCAACATGCATGGCGTTGTACCACAAATCTGAATATGCGCGCGCGTTCCAACTGGCTTAAGTTGGAATTGCGTATAGAAAGTAGCAACTTCCAATGCGCGAATATAAGGCATGCCAAGCATATCAGCGATATATTCAATAGCTGTTTTCGTAACCCAGCCATCCTGCTCCTGTGCAAGCATTAAGAGCGGAATAACCGCGGACTGCTCGCGGCCTTTTGGATATTTCTTAACCCACACTTTTGCTTCTGCTGCAAATGTGCGGTTGAACTTAAAACTCTCCGGCTGGAGATTATCTTCTGCTAAGCGGCGTACAGACATTATTTCCCCTTACGCGGCCAAAATTACAATAAAGTGAAGGTGCCCATTCATCGGTCAACCTCACCAAACACGATATCCAACGACCCCAACACTGCTGACACGTCAGCCAGCTGGTGGTTTCGACAGACAAAATCCATTGCCTGCAAATGCGCATAACCAGGTGCGCGAAGTTTACAGCGATATGGTTTATTTGAGCCATCTGAAACAAGATAGACACCAAATTCACCTTTCGGCGCTTCCACTGCGGCGTAAACTTCACCCTCCGGCACATGATAGCCTTCGGTATAGAGTTTAAAGTGATGGATCAAAGCTTCCATAGAACGCTTCATTTCAGAACGTTTTGGCGGCACCATTTTGCCATCAAGAGATGAAACTGGCCCAGTCGCTTCTTTTCCCAAAAGCTGATCGATACATTGACGCATAATTTTCGCAGATTCGCGCATTTCAATCATGCGGATCAAATAGCGATCGTAATTATCACCGTTTTTGCCGATTGGAATATCAAAATCAAGCTCGGAATAACACTCATATGGCTGCGAGCGTCGCAAATCCCATGCAGCACCAGAACCACGAACCATGACACCAGAAAAGCCCCATGCCCAAGCATCATCAAGAGCAACGACACCAATATCAACATTACGCTGTTTAAAAATGCGATTGTCGGTCAATAGACCTTCGATATCATCGCAAGTTTGTAAAAATGGATCAATCCACTTGCCGATATCTTCTACGAGTTCTTGTGGCAAATCCTGATGAACGCCACCAGGGCGGAAATATGCTGAGTGCATACGCGCACCACATGCTCGTTCATAAAAAACCATTAGTTTTTCGCGCTCTTCAAAGCCCCAAAGTGGTGGTGTTAGCGCACCAACATCTAGTGCCTGCGTCGTAATATTCAGAAGGTGGGATAAAATCCGCCCAATTTCAGAATAAAGCACACGAATCAACTGGCCACGTTTTGGAACTTCAACTCCCATAAGACGCTCAACAGAAAGAGCGAACGCATGCTCCTGATTCATCGGCGCGACATAATCAAGGCGATCAAAATAAGGAATTGCTTGAAGATATGTCTTGGTTTCAATCAGTTTTTCTGTTCCACGGTGCAGAAGCCCAATATGCGGATCAACACGCGTAACAACTTCACCATCAAGCTCTAACACTAAGCGCAATACGCCGTGAGCAGCTGGGTGCTGTGGGCCGAAGTTGATATTAAAATTACGAACATTATGCTCGGTTTCAGCTTGTTTGGTCACAACTTGATCACTCATGGCATTATCACTCATGATTGACCCTCCGCCTTTTCATCACCTGGGAGAACATAGTCGGTCCCCTCCCAAGGGCTGAGGAAATCAAAATTTCGGAATTCTTGCTTCAATTCAACTGGCTCATAAACGACGCGTTTTTGTTCGTCGTCGTAGCGAACCTCAACATAGCCTGTTGTCGGGAAATCTTTGCGCAGCGGATGACCTTCAAAACCGTAGTCTGTCAGAATACGTCTTAAATCCGGGTGACCTGTAAACAATATGCCGTACATGTCATATGCTTCGCGCTCAAACCAGTCAGCGCCTACAAATACAGATGTAGCCGATGGCAATGTCTCACCTTCGCCGACAGCAACTTTAATACGAATACGAGTATTCTGCTGTGGTGACATAAGGTGATAAACAACATCAAAGCGTTTTTCGCGCTGCGGCCAATCCACACCACAAATATCGATGAAGCTTACAAATTTGCAGCGGGCATTATCGCGCAAAAATGTCAGAAGCTCTATGATACCGTCTGTTTCAGCCGTAATTGTAAGTTCGCCATAGGCAATCTCGGTCTCTTTAACCGAGGCACCTAGTGCTTCTTTAATTACACCTGCGAGTTCTTCCAAAGTTTCGCTCATACTTTTCTCTATCGCTCAATTGTACCGGTACGGCGGATTTTCTTTTGCAGCATTAATACACCATACAAAAGAGCTTCTGCCGTCGGAGGGCAACCAGGCACATAAATATCCACTGGAACAATTCGATCACAGCCGCGTACGACTGAATATGAATAATGATAATAACCGCCACCATTTGCGCATGAACCCATTGAGATCACATATCTCGGTTCTGGCATTTGATCATAAACTTTACGAAGAGCTGGCGCCATCTTATTGGTCAATGTGCCAGCAACAATCATCACATCAGATTGGCGCGGCGTACCTCGAGGTGCAAAACCAAAACGCTCGACATCATAACGCGGCATAGACGTATGCATCATCTCAACAGCGCAGCAGGCAAGACCGAATGTCATCCACATAAGTGAGCCCGTACGCGCCCAAGTAATGAGGTCTTCAGCTGATGTTACAAGAAAACCCTTGTCGGCTAACTCATTGTTCATCTCACCAAAAAAAGCATCATCAGAACCTACTGGCTTACCCGTATTAGGATCAAGAATGCCCTTAGGTTGAGGAGCAATTAATGTTGTGTCCCCTAATCCCATTCCAGAGCTCCTTTTTTCCACTCATATGCAAAGCCGATTGTAAGAACGCCCAGGAACACCATCATTGACCAAAATCCAATCCAGCCGATATCAGCAAAAGATACAGCCCAAGGAAACAGAAACGCAACTTCCAGATCAAAAATAATAAACAGAATGGCAACTAGATAGAAGCGAATATCAAACTTCATTCGCGCATCATCAAATGCATTAAAGCCACATTCATATGCAGATAGTTTTTCTGCATCTGGTGCTTTGTATGCCAATGCAAATGGTGCAATGAGCAAAGCCAGCCCAATTACAAGCGATAATCCCAGGAAAATCGCAATTGGTAAATAATCACCAAGAAATTCAATCATTATTTCACTTCCCGTACGATAGCTTGAATGCAGTCCGCTATCTCACCATCGGTTTGACGAAACGATATTGACTATTAGTCGTTTGCCCGTGGTTAGCGCAGGCAGACAAAACGCGCAAGAGTCTGAATGATGATTTTTGAATTAAGCAGTGAATTAATCGACACTTCATTAAAAACGTGATCAAACTAAGGCGAAAAAGAATAAAGATAGACGATATTCTATACCACAGTTTATCCCGAAAAGAATCGATTAGGCTTGAAATACACTCATATAAAATATGATAAAAATAGTCAAGTTTAAAAATGAATAACATGCAGCTGAAAAGAATGAACAACCATACTAATCGATCAGCTACAATAATTTCTGGAAATTTTAAGGTGGTGCGGGCACCGGGACTCGAACCCGGACGGCCTAGGGCCGAGGGATTTTAAGTCCCTTGCGTCTACCAATTCCGCCATGCCCGCAAACACCAAGGGCTGACTACACGAAGCACCCCATATCAATCAAGCCCTTTTATACGATTTGTATTGCAGAACTCATTTTTTTTGCGCTTGCTTTGACGTGCATCCACATTGAATCAGTATATGAAGCTCCTGAATCAATATACAAGACATTGGTACCAAAGCTTGAAATGCTGCTTGTAAATGATTCATTTGATTCATAAAAACAAGCTCAAACAAATTTCACTGTGTAAAGAATACGCACACATAGAGGTCATCGGTATATCTAATGAGCAACACAACTATATCTGCATCCGCACTCGCCATCGGTGATGAATTATTGTCAGGCAAAACGCGAGACAGGAACATTGGACACCTTGCCGTAACGCTCACATCAATTGGTGTGACATTGCGGGAAGTCAGAATTGTGCAGGATGATGAGAGCGCAATCGTCGAAGCTTTAAATGACCTCAGGTCAAAATACGACTATGTCTTTACTTCAGGCGGCATCGGCCCCACTCATGATGACATAACAGCCGATTCCATTTCAAAGGCATTTGATTTACCGTGTATATATGAAGACAAAGCTATGGAGCTTTTATCTGCACACTATAAACAGCGAGGGTTGGAGTTCACAGCTGCAAGACAGCGAATGGCGCGAATGCCTGAAGGCGCTGTTCATATTCATAATCCAGTATCAGTGGCCCCGGGCTTTCACATTAAAAATGTGTATGTCATGGCGGGGGTGCCAAAAGTATTTGAAGCAATGCTCAGTAATGTGATCCCTACTCTAAAAACGGGCACTATACTTCTATCAGATTCGATAATCAGCTTTCACGGCGAAGGCGATATTGGAACACCATTGGGTGACATACAGAATGACAATCCGGATATAAGCATTGGCTCATACCCTAAATTCGCCCAAGATGGTGGCTATTCCAGCGAAATCGTCGTTCGCGGATTAGATAATGAAAAAATAGCCAAAGCAATCTTGGAAATCAAAGCAATGTTGAATAGCCTAGATTGACCTTTCACGAAACATTAGATTTATTTAGCTAAACTTCACAAATCTGCGAGATATGTAATGACACCTCCTGATAAATCATTCCCAGTATCTTGGGACCGCTTTCACCAAGATGCTCGCGCACTGGCATGGCGGCTTTCCGGACATGAAACAAACTATAGCGGTATTATTGCCATCACACGCGGTGGTCTGGTGCCAGCTGCGATCATTTGCCGTGAATTGAATATTCGGATGATCGATACTGTTTGTGTAGCGTCCTATCATGATTATAAAAACCAAGGTGACATGGAAGTCATCAAGGGCGTTTCACAGGATTTTTTAGAAACTGACGGCGAGAATCTGCTGATCATCGATGATCTAACTGATACCGGCAAAACCGCTGGCATCGTACGCGCAATGCTCCCCAAAGCGCATTTTGCAACTGTCTATGCAAAGCCAAAAGGCCGGCCCTTGGTCGACACATATATTACAGAAGTAAGCCAAGACACATGGATTGTGTTCCCTTGGGATATGGGTACGTCCTATCAGGAGCCAATCGCAAAAGGCGGGTAGCCTTTTATTCACTGACCAAGCACAAAAGGCTGGGAATAACTCCCAGCCTTTTTATTATAATTTATGTTTGATCGCTACATAGCTGCCATTGCGTCTAATTTGATGAATTGTGTTTCACCATTTGAATCATCAACACCGTCATTATCAGTCACAATGAACATTTCGCCATTTTTATCGATACCAAGGCCTTCGACTTTATCAAGAACATAGCCACCATACGATTGCATGACCGGCAGAAGGTCTTTGTGAAGTTCCTTTTTCACAATTGGTAGTTCGCCGCCAATTTTTGCAGGCTTTAGCTCACTTAAGGCAACTTTATACAGCTTCTTAGTAACCGCCGCTGCGCCAATTTGATTGTCACGCTCTAGAATATAAGCGTGATCACCGAAGATTGAGATTTCAGACAGGCCAACCCAACCTCTTTCCTTTCCGTCAAGCGGGTAACTCACAGCACCCCATTCTTTGGATTTAAGATTGTAGTTTACAAGTTTAACAAAGCCTTTGGCATCATCTTGCCACTCACGCTGGATTGCAATCCAGAGATCATCACCATGTTTGGCGATACCTTCAGAGCCGAAACGTTTTTGAACTGCTAATAATTCTTCAGGAAATGCAATTTCATCTTCAATTTCGCCCTTAGCGTTCACATGATAGATCGCATGAGGTGTCAAACGGTCGTTACGACCTTCTGATGCGATAAAGAAACCACCCTCCCCGTCAAGCGTAACACCTTCCATGTCAAGTTTTTGTGCTGGCATACCATCACGTGTAATAGGCAACGCTGAGATGATCTGAGCGGGTTGTTGTGTCGCATCAATTTTAAAGATCTGCGGCTGAGAGCGATAGAAACTATCATTTACTGCATAGAACACACCCGGCGTTTCAGCATCACCTACCAGACCAGACAATGCACCCCAACCAATTGGACGACCATTATCATCAAGCTTTGACGTCAACATCGGATATTTAGGTGCGGCTGCGCCATACTGATATATCGTAACGTGCGAGCGAACACCGCCATCTTCAATAAGATCTTTTTCATTCGAAGCAACAAAAAGATTACGCTCTGGGATCGCTATGGCTCCCTCTGGGGCAAGACCCGTTGGCAAAAGCTGAACAAACTCTGGTTCATCACCAGTGTCTTTATATACACCAATAACCGATCCACGCTCTGACAGAACAAAAATGTAGTTCGTGTTTCCAAACTTACCAACTTCCAGACCTTCTGGTTCAGCGCCCTTATTTCCAGAACGCTTTTCCGGGTAGTGACCTGCCATCGCAACCCGATATTCAAAGTCAAGACCAGATTCATAAAGGACCTCGCCAGATTTTGAGAAAATTGTAAATCCACGTGATCCGCCTTTATAATCACCTTCGTTGGCGATAACAAAACGATCATTATCCAACCACTGAACAGCATCTGGTTCACGCACGACACCCGATAACGTCGCATCAAATGTCAGCGCACGCTCTTCATCCACGTCCACATTTTTAAGATCGACACTACCGGCTGAAAAATGCGATTGAACCTTACCGTCTTCAGATATGACAACAATATGGTTGTTTTCCTGCATTGTAAGGACAATTTCATTATTATCGTTAAAATCAACAAACTCCGGCTCAGGGTCACTACCGGCAACATCCGCCAAACCACTAACATCAGCCTTAATCATTGTGTCGCAATTTAATTTGCCATCTCTCACCTGCAAAATTGATACAAAACCTGCGGGTGCTTGTGGGATGATACCATCATTAAGGTCTTCATCGCGCTCATTTTCAATTGCAACAGCAACAAGGGAGCCGTCTTTAGATACGGCCACCGAATCAGGCTGGCCACCTAAATCGCAGGAATGAGAGATAGATTTCGTTTTCAAATCAATAACCGCAAGATTTCCAGATGGAGACACAAAATCTTTCGATGTGTTTACACCAACAAACGCAAAACCTTTTTTGATTGAGACTGAAGTCGGCTCACCACCAAGTTTAATAGTACCAAGGGGAGCAGGCGATCCAGGGTTGGTGATATCAATCATTCCAATCGCGCCAAGAGGGCTATCAGAATAAACAACCATATTACCATCTTCTGACGCTGAGATAATTTCGGCAGATGTCTCAGTTTTCTGAGACATATCCGATGGCAAATTCAAATTTACAGGGAAGGATGCGATTCGATTGAAATACTCATCGGCACACACACTTGATGAGAATGTAAAGACACTTCCCATAAGAAAAGAAAAAAATATTTTTTTTGTTGATAGTCGCATCAGATATTCTCCGCAAAATGTATAATCATCTGCTTCAGATAGCTAAATAGATTAAATCTTGAGCGACAGATTGATGAAGGTTTAATGACACTCTCTGCATAAACACTGGTTTTAAAGGGAAAGTGCTTTAATGATTTCATCCAAAAAGACTCAATTTGGAAAAAAGTAAATGTTTCCCCAATTTCCACATGTTCCATACACAATATATCGTGGGTAATATTTGTGTAGCAACTACCCCTTGACGACAGCATCCGAGTCGCGCCTTATAGAGCTACGTTGCGTTGTGACGAGCTGGAGGGGTTTCAGACCAGCAATTTCATAGTTTTATTAAGTTTATGCATCTGAGTTCAGGTGCAGGGTTTGTTATGGCCAAAATTTGGAGAAAATCAGAAAATATTTCATTTTTTGACTAACTTCTTTTTTAAACATTAACGTTCTGTTAATACTGTATTTAGTAACTTGATAAATACAAAACACAAGATATAGATGTTCCTTGGGGGAATACTCTGTTATAATTAACTGGCTTTTGTCGCACTCGCGCTTGCTGAAAGTAAACGCAGTCGATGCTAGCTGCTGGGGAAATACTGCCTATTTGCTATTAAAAGGAAGCAATGGGCCAACACTTAAAAGGATTAATAAATTATGCGGATTGAACGCTGCTTTACTAAAGATGGACAAGGCGCTTATTCAGGTATCGAGTTTCGTAAGGCGACAAGCGAAATTAAGAACCCGAATGGCTCAATTGTTTTCCGTCTTGAGAATATTGATGTGCCAAATCAGTTCAGCCAAGTAGCTGCTGATATTCTGGCGCAAAAATATTTCCGTAAAGCAGGTGTCCCCGCTGCTTTGAAAAAAGTGGAAGAAAACGATGTTCCTTCATGGCTTTGGCGTTCTGTTCCAGATGAAGAAGCACTCGCTGCACTTCCAGAGGACGAGCGTTATGGTTCTGAAATTGATGCACGTCAGGTTTTTGACCGCCTCTCAGGCACGTGGACTTATTGGGGCTGGAAGGGCGGTTACTTCAACAACGAAGAAGATGCCCTCGCCTTCCGCGATGAACTTGCCTATATGCTCGCAACCCAGCGCGTAGCACCAAATTCCCCACAGTGGTTCAACACAGGTCTTCATTGGGCATACGGCATTGATGGACCAAGCCAAGGCCACTTCTATGTTGATCCGTTCAGCGGCAAGCTGGTCAAGTCAGAGTCATCTTATGAGCATCCGCAGCCTCATGCATGCTTTATTCAGTCTGTTGAAGATGATCTCGTCAATGAAGGTGGTATTATGGACCTTTGGGTTCGTGAAGCGCGCCTCTTCAAATATGGCTCTGGTACAGGCTCAAATTTCTCACACCTTCGTGGTGAAGGTGAAGCTCTTTCAGGCGGCGGAAAATCTTCCGGCCTCATGAGCTTCTTGCGCATTGGTGATCGTGCTGCTGGTGCAATTAAATCCGGCGGGACAACACGCCGCGCAGCAAAAATGGTCGTCGTTGATATCGATCATCCAGATATTGAAAACTACATCAACTGGAAAGTTGAAGAAGAACAAAAAGTTGCAGCCCTTGTAACCGGTTCGAAAATTGTTTCCCAGCACCTCTCATTGATTATGAAAGCCTGCATCAATTGCGAAGCTGACAATGATGCATGTTTTGACCCTAAGCAAAACCCGGCTCTTAAGCGCGAAATTAAAGCAGCAAAGAAAAATCAAGTACCTGAAAACTACGTCAAACGCGTTATCCAATTTGCTCAACAGGGTTACAAAGACATTGAATTTAAAACCTACGATACAGACTGGGATTCTGCGGCATACTTGACTGTTGCAGGCCAGAACTCAAATAACTCTGTATCCATTAAGGATGATTTCCTTCGCGCTGTTGAAAGTGATTCTGATTGGGATCTGATCGGCCGCCGCGATGGCAAGGTAACCAAAACACTTAAAGCACGCGAACTTTGGGAATCCATTGGTTACGCTGCGTGGGCATCGGCTGATCCTGGGTTGCATTTCAATACAACAATGAATGACTGGCACACATGCCCTGCGGCGGGTCCAATTCGCGCATCAAACCCTTGTTCTGAATACATGTTCCTTGATGATACGGCATGTAACCTTGCCTCAATGAACTTGCTTCGTTTTAAAGATCAAGAATCTGGCAACCTCAATATCAGCGATTTTGAGCATGCGACACGTCTTTGGACAATCGTACTCGAAATTTCAGTGATGATGGCGCAATTCCCATCTCGCCAGATTGCTGAATTGTCTTACAAATACCGCACAATCGGTCTTGGTTATGCCAATATTGGTGGCCTGCTTATGACAAGTGGCATTCCATATGATTCAGATGAAGGCCGCGCAATTTGCGGTGCCATTACATCGATCATGACAGGCGTTTCCTATGCGACATCTGCTGAAATGGCTGGTGAGTTGGGCCCATTCCCGGGCTATAAGCCAAATGCAAAAAACATGTTGCGTGTTATCCGTAACCACCGTTTAGCAGCTCATGGTGAAGCAGAAGGATATGAGGCATTGTCCGTGAACCCTGTTCCCCTCATTCATGATGATTGTCAGGATAAAGACCTGATTAAACATGCGACAGATGCATGGGATAATGCACTTGAACTTGGTAAAAAATACGGTTTCCGTAATGCACAAGCCACAGTTATCGCGCCAACAGGCACAATTGGCCTTGTCATGGATTGCGATACAACGGGCATCGAACCTGATTTCGCTCTTGTGAAATTTAAAAAGCTTGCGGGTGGAGGCTACTTCAAAATTATCAACCGCGCAGTGCCAGAAGCCCTTCGCACACTCGGCTATTCAGAAAGCCAAATTGCTGAAATTGAAGCTTATGCAGTTGGCCATGGTAATCTTAATCAGGCGCCTGGCGTTAATCCAGGTTCGTTGAAAGCAAAAGGCTTTAGTGACGAACAAATAGCAATGCTCAATGAAAGCCTTAAAAGCGCTTTTGATATTAAATTTGTGTTCAATAAATGGTCATTGGGCGAAGAGTTCTGCAAAGAAACACTTGGCCTGAATGATGAGCAACTTGATGACATGTCATTTGATTTGCTCGCAGCAATCGGCTTTGATAAAAAAGACATCGAAGCGGCCAATATTCATATTTGTGGTGCCATGACACTTGAAGGTGCACCATTCTTAAAAGACGAACACCTTCCAGTTTTCGATTGTGCAAACCCATGCGGTAAAATCGGCAAGCGTTACCTCTCAGTTTATAGTCATATCCGCATGATGGCAGCGGCACAGCCATTTATTTCCGGTGCGATTTCCAAAACGATCAACATGCCAAACGATGCGAATGTTGATGATTGTAAAGAAGCTTACATGCTGTCTTGGAAGCTCGCACTTAAGGCGAATGCGCTTTATCGTGATGGTTCAAAACTTTCACAACCACTCAATGCATCTTTGATTGCCGATGATGATGAAGATGCAGTGGAAGCAATTGCAGAGGCACCAGCAGCTGCGCAAGCTGTGCAGATCACAGAGAAAATTGTCGAGCGTGTTATCGAACGTGTTGTACGTGAACAGGAAAAGCTTCCTACACGCCGCAAAGGCTACACACAAAAAGCAAAAGTGGGCGGCCACACCGTCTTCTTGCGCACTGGTGAATATGATGATGGTCGCTTGGGTGAAATTTTCCTTGATATGAACAAGGAAGGCTCAACCTTACGTGCATTGATCAACAATTTTGCAATTTCCGTCTCACTTGGCCTTCAATATGGTGTGCCGCTGGAAGAATATGTGGACGCATTCGTGTTCACCAAGTTCGAACCAGCAGGTATCATTCAGGGTAATGACGCGATCAAAAACGCAACATCAATTCTTGATTATGTCTTCCGCGAGTTGGCTGTTTCTTATCTTGATCGTCATGACCTTGCACATGTAGATCAATCTGAATTCTCATCAACTCCAATGGGCAAAAGCATTCAGGACGGCACAACTGATGCTGTATCTAAAGGTTGGACACGTGGTCACAAACTGTCCATCATCAACCAAGACCCATCCGGTTCAGACGGATCAAATGTAACAGCAATTGCCTCCGGAACCGTTGCAACTGCAGCTGTTGCATCAAATGCTGTCGCTGAAATGTTCGAAGATGCGGAAGCATTTAATCGCCAGTATGAAAAAGCTGATGATACAGTCGAAGTCAAAGAAAATGCCGAAACAGCCAAAGCAGAAGCAACAGGCCTTTCCTCTGCATCCGAACAAAGCGCTGCGAAAAAACTTGAAGCAGATCGCAGGGTAAAAGCCATGATGCAAGGCTATACAGGTGACATGTGCACCGAATGTTCAAACTTTACCATGGTCCGCAACGGCACATGCCTAAAATGCGACACCTGCGGAAGCACAAGCGGCTGTAGTTAGAAACACCCACTTACGGGATAGACACCCCTCGCCGGGAAACTGGCGAGGGTTTTCATTTTCAGCTATGGAAATAATGGCAAATGAAAACAGTCAAACTTGGCGAGGCAACAACACCTGAAGATATGCGGATTTATGCCATTGGCGATATTCACGGATATATCGATCTACTGCACGATCTACATCAACAGATAAACGAAGATATTTCGGCTAATCCAATTGCAAATCACAAAATCATCTTCCTCGGAGATTACATCGATCGCGGGCCGGATTCCAAAGAGTGCCTTGATTATCTTGTCAAGCTCAAGAATGAAAACCCCGACGTAATTTGCCTTAAAGGAAACCATGAAGACAAATTTGAGGCTTTTCTCGACAGGCCACTCGAAACCGCCAAAACATATTTAACTTATGGCGGCGTTGAATGCGCACGATCATATGGAGTTGAGTTCTCTTACGGACATGTATCAGATGACGATATCCTTCAAAAGCATGCTCGATTAAAGGAGATTGTTCCCCAGTCACACCTGAATTTCATGGCAACATTAGAGAAATCTGCCATATTCGGAGATTACATGTTCGTTCACGCTGGCATACGCCCAAATGTAGCCTTGGATAAACAAAACGAACATGACTTCATGTGGATCAGATCAGATTTTATTCCATATCGCGGCCTATATGAAAAAGTCATCATCCATGGTCATACGCCTCACTATCCGATAGAAATTCTACCCAACCGAATAAATGCCGATACCTGCGCCTATGAAACAGGTGCATTAACATGTGTGATTTTACAAAATAACGAATATAGAATCTTATCAACCGGCAGTTAGATAAAATAAAAGCCAACATAAGGCTTATCATTCATCCCACTATTTTACTTGTAAGCATATCAATAACAAAACAATCTAATCAATATTTGGAACGTATCATGAATTGCAATTTTACTATTCACATTACAAAGTTAGTATTGGCACCATTTCTACTTGCGCTGACATTTGTAACCATGAATCTTGCACACGCGGAAACTACAGAAAGCAAAATTGAAGCAGCCTTTAACCAGGGAAAATTGCCAAACTTACATAGCGTGTATGCCACAATTGGCCAGCAAACGATCAGTGAGATCTATTTCAACGGTCAGGACGAAAGTTGGGGGCAAAAACTGGGTGAAGTCAATCATGGACCAAACACATTGCATGACTTGCGATCTGTTACAAAATCAATCATCGGACTTCTTTACGGCATAGCGTTAGCTGAGGGAAAAGTTCCCTCATTAAATGAACCACTTCTTGACCAATTTTCCCAATATAGTGACTTAAAAGACGGGTCTGGACGCGAAAATATTCTCATTGAGCATGCTTTAACAATGAAGATGGGAACCGAGTGGAATGAGAATCTCCCTTATACAAGCGCAAAGAACAGCGAAATCGCAATGGAATTGGCCAAGGATCGCTATCGTTTCATCTTAGATCGGCCCATGGTTTCAAAACCGGGTGAAAAGTGGACCTATAGCGGCGGCGCAGTCGCAATCATCGCCAAACTAATTGCCGATGGTACAAATATGTCTATTGATGCTTACGCAAATGAAAAACTATTCGCCCCACTTGGGATTTCCAATTATGAGTGGGCCAAAGGCGCAGATGGTGAACCATCAGCAGCTTCAGGATTGAGGCTTAGCGCCAGAGATCTGTCAAAGATTGGCGAAATGATCAGCAAAAATGGTAAGTTTGAAAATAGGCAGATTGTGTCAAGCGAGTGGTTACACCAATCCTTTCAGCGCAAATCTGAACTCGAACCCGGTTTTTATTACGGTTATCTATGGTATTTGGCTGGCTCTAAAGACAAACAAATCATCATTGGATTGGGAAATGGCGGTCAACGATTTACAATCCAACCTGCCTATAACTTTGTTGCCGTGACCTTTGCTGGCGGCTATAATCATCCTAATGCATGGAAAGTTTCATACAAGGTATTAACCGACTTCATCCTGCCTGCTGCTAAAAAGCATTTAGCGAAATAGAGTTATTCCGCACGAACCACTGGTTCACCTTGTTCGGCCAAGGCTGCAAGATCTGCAGGTTTAAGTTCAACAGATTCGCCACAACCACATGCAGATGTTTGATTAGGATTGTTAAATACAAATCCTGAACGAAGCGTTGTCACTTCAAAATCCATTTGTGTGCCGAGTAGAAACAATGTTGCCTCTGGTGCCACGAATACTTTAACGCCATCACGTTCGACCATATCATCTGCGGGGTTGGCCTCAATCGCCAAATCAACGGTATATTCCATACCTGCGCAGCCACCTTTTTTGATGCCGACGCGAATGCCTGCAGGGTTTTGATCTGACGATGCAATAATCTCGTGGATACGAGCCACCGCAGCATCTGTCAAAGTTACGACTTCAAAGCCCATTTTAATCTCCTAAAGTATCGGATTAAAGGTCCGATATTTGTCATGTATCTCAAATGTAATCATTCAAGGGTTAACAAACAACCCTTTGAGAAACATCTATTAATACCAACCAACGGCGATTTGTGCCTCTTCAGACATTCTATCAGGCGTCCAAGGAGGATCAAATGTCATCGAAACTTCGACGCCGGCAACACCTTCAACGGTACTGACAGCATTTTCTACCCAACCCGGCATTTCGCCCGCAACAGGGCAACCGGGGGCAGTTAGCGTCATTTCGACTTTAACCATACGATCATCTTCAATATCAACGCGATAAATCAGGCCAATCTCATAAATATCAGACGGAATTTCAGGATCGTAAACAGTCTTTAGAGCAGCAACAATATCGTCAGTCATACGCGCTAGTTCTTCACGCGATATTTCTGTCGCAGTGAATGTACGTTTGATTTCATTCGGGCCAAGTTCAGCTTCTGAGTTTTGATCTTCTTCGCTCATGATAGCTCCTATTCAAAAAATGCGCGCGCTTTATCCAGCGCAACGACTAATGCATCAACTTCTTGACGCGTATTATACATACCAAAACTTGCGCGACAGGTCGATGTGACACCAAATCGTTTAAGCAATGGCTGCGCACAATGTGTACCCGCTCTAACAGCAACACCTGAACGGTCAATCACAGTTGAAATATCGTGAGCATGAATGCCCTCAATCTCAAACGAGATAATCGCGCCTTTATCAGGCGCATTGCCAATGATCCGCAGCGAATTGATACCGCTCATCTGATCATTTGCATATGCCAACAAATCAGCTTCATGGGCAGCGATTTTATCCCGGCCGATAGACTCCATATAATCAAGCGCAACACCCAGCCCAATCGCCTGCGCAATAGGTGGTGTACCCGCTTCAAACCGATGCGGCGGTTCATTGTATGTAACGCCAGTCTCGGTCACATCCAAAATCATTTCGCCGCCACCTTGAAATGGCTGCATGGTTTTCAGACGATCCATTTTCCCATAAAGAACACCAATACCCGAAGGTCCATACAGCTTGTGACCCGTCATAACGAACCAATCGCAATCCAAGTCCTGAACATCAATTGGCATATGAACAGCACTTTGAGAACCATCCACCAAAACCGGAATTCCGCGCTCCTTTGCAATGGCACAAATATCTTTGATCGGCACGACTGTACCCATCGCATTCGACATTTGTGTAATAGCAATTAGTTTCGTTTTGTCCGTGATGCGGGCTTTAAATTGATCAAGATGAAAAACACCTTCATCATCAACTGGCGCCCACACCAGTTTTGCGCCATTGCGCTCTCGGATAAAATGCCAAGGCACAATATTTGAGTGGTGTTCAAGGATGGAAATAAGGATTTCATCTCCCTCACCCAGTTCCATCATACCGTGCCCATAAGCCACCGTATTAATTGCCTCTGTTGAGGACTTTGTGAAAATAACATTGTCAACGGACGGGGCATTCAAAAACTTGCGAACTTTCTCCCGCGCGGCCTCATAGGCATCTGTCGCAGCATTGGACATATAATGAAGGCCACGATGCACATTCGCATATTCATTTTCGTAAGTATGCGTTATAGCATCGATCACTACTTTGGGTTTTTGCGCGGATGCACCATTGTCTAAATAGACTAAAGGTTTACCGTAAACTTCCTTTGAGAGAATCGGAAAATCCTGCCTGATACGCTCAACGTCATAATCATTTTGATCAGCCATTTGCGTCTAACCAATCGCTGATAACACCTTCAAGTGCATCCACAACAGCCTCGTTATCAAACTCTTCAACAACTTCAGCCACAAAGCCCTTAACCAGCAGACCACGAGCAGATTTCTCAGAAATTCCACGCGCCATGAGATAGAACAAATGCGTTGGATCAATGTCAGTAACCGTTGCACCATGAGCACAAATCACATCATCAGCAAAAATCTCAAGCTCAGGCTTTGCTGAAAAGTCCGCATCATCTGACAATAATAATGTATTACAAGCCATTTGCGCATCAGTCTTTTGTGCAATTTGAGCAACTTTAATCTGACCTTGAAACACGCCCTTAGCATTATCGAAAAGCACATTACGGAACGTTTCTGATGATGTCGTGTTAGGTGTATTGTGACCTAATTTAAGCGTTACATCTGTGTGTGTATCACCTGAAAGCAAGTTAACGCCACGCAGGGTTAGATTTGTTTGTGCCCCCTCAACATTGGCAACAATTTCCTGACGTACAAGCTTACCGCCAGCATTAATGAGGTAAAGTTCCAACTCCGCATTTTCTGCCAGTTCAATATTAAGCTGACCAAGATGTGTATCATCAGCCCCTTGAGTTTGAACAATGATCCAACGTGCATGTGCACCTTTTTCTACTTTGATATGCGCAACTGCGCTGACAAGCGCTGCGGCATCGTCACCAGATAAGTGACGTTCGATAATTGTAGCTTTCGAATTTTCCTTGAAAACAACAGGTAATTTACTGTGATGTTGTCCACCAGTTTGGACAAACTGCAACTCTAGCAAATCATCAACATGAGTATCTGCTGCAATTTCAATCTGATAGCCATCCGTAACCAAAGCGCTGTTGAGTTGACCTATTGCATCATCAGCAGAAAGTTCACCAAACACAGCATCTGCTTCCCCAGATTGCAATTTAGAAGACAACGACGATATATCTACGCCTTCAGGTACCTTCATAGCAGCATCAGTTACACCATTGCGAATACCAACCACCCATGAACCCGCAACAAAAGGCGCAACGACACTAGCAGATTGATCTGTTTGCTGAACTGGCACACTACTTAAAAGACGGCGCAAATCGGTATAGTGCCATGCTTCCACACGACGTGTAGGCAGGCCATTTTTTAATAAAGCGGCGAAATTGTTATCACGCATTCGAACAATATGAGTGGAACCACTTAACTGCCCAACCATATCACCAAAATAGGATGTTAACGCTTCTTCCGCGGCTGTTTTCTGTAATTTACTCTGAATATTCATCAGATATCTCCTGATATGTGAAATGAAGGTAAAGCGCTTATATTAAGCAGCATCTTCGATCACATTTGCATAGCCATTTGCTTCAAGCTCCAGAGCAAGTGATTTATCGCCTGACTTGATAACCTGGCCTTTATAAAGAACATGAACACTATCAGGCACAATGTGCTCCAGAAGGCGTTGATAGTGCGTAATGACGACGACAGCTCGCTTAGGATCGCGAAGCGCATTTACACCATCGGAAACAATCTTCAATGCATCGATGTCAAGACCGGAATCAGTTTCATCAAGTACACATAGCTGTGGTCCAAGAAGTTTCATTTGCAAAATTTCTGCACGCTTTTTCTCACCGCCGGAAAATCCAACATTAAGTGGACGCTTAAGCATTGCCATATCGATCTGAAGGTCACTTGCAGCAGCTTTCACTTTCTTAATAAAATCAGGAATTGAAAGAGGTTCTTCACCGCGCGCTTTGCGTTGCTCATTCATCGCAACTTTCAAAAATTCCATTGTCGCGACTCCAGGGATTTCGACAGGATATTGAAATGCGAGAAAGATGCCGCTTGCAGCTCGTTCGGAAGGGTCCATTTCAAGCACTGATTCACCGTTATAAAGGATGTCGCCTGATGTGACTTCGTAATCTTCGCGACCCGCCAGAATATATGATAAAGTTGATTTACCAGAACCATTGGGCCCCATAATTGCGGCAACTTCACCAGCTTCAACTTTAAGATTAAGTCCACGAATAATTTCTGTATCTGTGTCAGCGATTTTCGCGTGTAGGTCTCTAATTTCTAACATTCTTACATCCGTTTTTAAGTTCAGGCGCCATATGGCTGCCAATATTCATTTCAATTTTCTAACTTTTAATATCCGATCATGCCGCGCATCAAAGGAAATAAACTGGCAGCTAAAATTCCAACAATTGCACCGACAACAATACGAGAAATGCGCCCACCCAATGATGGAGCAAACGCAGAAAGCGCTCCGCATATGGCCGCATACCAAGCAATTGCGCTGAAATCCATTAGCCCACACTCCCCTCAAGAGAGATGCTAATCAACTTTTGAGCTTCAACCGCAAATTCCATTGGCAATTCTTGGATCACTTCTTTAACGAAGCCATTGACGATTAATGCAATAGCTTCTTCCTCGGGTATACCCCGTGCAAGGCAATAGAAGAGTTGATCATCAGAAATTTTAGATGTTGTAGCTTCATGCTCAAACTGTGCGGACGTATTTTTAGCTTCAATATAAGGCACGGTATGTGCACCACATTGATCGCCGATCAACAGCGAGTCACATTGCGTGAAGTTCCGCGCATTTGTTGCTTTTCTATGGGCTGAAACCTGACCACGATAGGTATTTTGCGAGTTGCCGGCAGAAATACCCTTCGAGATAATACGGCTCGAAGTATTTTTACCCAAATGGATCATTTTTGTACCCGAATCCACTTGCTGATAACCGTTGGAAACGGCAATCGAATAAAATTCGCCTCGAGATCCATCCCCACGTAAAATACAGGACGGATATTTCCATGTGATTGCAGAGCCGGTTTCAACTTGCGTCCAAGAAATTTTCGAATTTACACCGCGACAATCTCCGCGCTTGGTCACAAAATTATAGATGCCGCCCTTGCCGTCTTTATCACCAGGATACCAATTCTGAACTGTTGAATATTTAATCTCCGCATTATCCATCGCTACCAACTCAACCACAGCTGCGTGAAGCTGATTCTCATCTCGCTGCGGTGCTGTACAGCCCTCAAGATAAGAAACATAGGCATCATCTTCGGCGATAATCAATGTTCGCTCAAACTGGCCTGTATTTTCTTCATTAATGCGAAAATAAGTTGATAGCTCCATTGGGCAACGCACGCCCTTTGGAACAAAAACAAATGATCCATCGGTGAAAACAGCTGCATTGAGCGTCGCGTAATAATTGTCCGTTGTTGGAACAACTGAACCTAGATACTTTTTGATAAGCTCCGGATGTTCTCGGATAGCTTCTGAAATTGACATGAAAATGACGCCAGCCTCGGAAAGCTCCTTCTTAAAGGTTGTGACAACAGATACTGAATCAAATACAGCATCAACTGCAATTTTGCGATTTTGAACACCAGCAAGAACCTCCTGCTCGTGAAGAGGAATTCCAAGCTTCTCATATGTACGCAGTAATTCCGGATCGACGTCATCAATTGTCATAGGTCCGGTTTGACCCTTTGGTGCGGCATAATAATAGATATCGTTAAAATCAATCTTCGGGTAATTCACCCGTGCCCAATCTGGCTCTTCCATTGTCAACCAGCGCGCGTAGGCATCCAAACGCCATTCAAGCATCCATTCCGGCTCTTCTTTCTTTGCAGAAATAAAGCGAATGATATCCTCATTCAGACCTTTTGGCGCTTTATCAACTTCGATATCGGTATTAAAGCCATATTTATACTGATCAACATCAATTAATTTAACCTGATCAATCGTTTCCTGCACAGCTGGCATGAAATGCTCCTTAATGCGAATTCATTATTCTTACTTCAGCCTATAACTTTAGGCCGCAGCTACTTTTCGTCGATCCAATCGACGTTTATTAATTCTTTCAAATGCGCTCATAAACGCTTTAACGTCTTCATCACTTGTGCCATGCCCGGTACTAATCCGCAGGGCACCTGCTTTTGTATCAGCACCCATCGCCGCCAATACATGGCTCTCGCCAACTTTTCCCGATGAGCAAGCAGAACCAGATGATGCAGCAATCCCATCAATATCAAACGCAATTTGCAACGTTTCTGACTTTGTATCCGGTAGTGAAAAACAGATCGTATTGCTTATACGTTCAACCTCTCTGCCGTAGATCACAATATCCGGTGCTATTTTCGATATATTTCCCTCAATTTGATCACGCAATTTTGAAAACTTATAAAAATTATATATGTTTTCTTTCGCAAACAAACAAGATGCGCCAAACCCTGCAATCCCAATTAAATTCTCTGTACCACCACGATGACCTTTTTCATGGCCTCCGCCAGAAATAAGCGGTTTCGGCATCAATACCTCACCTTGAGAGATAATCGCACCGACACCTTTCGGGCCACCAAGTTTATGTGCAGAGATAAATGCAAAATCCGCACCTATATTGCCCATCGAGAATTCAATCTTCCCAGCAGCTTGCACAGCATCCAGAACTGTGATTGCTTTATGTGCTTTCGCAAGTTCTATTGCTTTCTCAACAGGTTGCAAAACACCAGTTTCATTATTGGCAACCTGCAGCGCTAGCAAGGGCAAGCCTTGCTCATGGTCATGATTTGAAAGCGCTTGTTGCAGGGCATCTAAATTAATACGCCCCTGACTATCGACGGCAATAATTTCAACATCACCGGATTCAAATCGGCCACCGGATAGCACACATGGATGTTCAACCGCTGAAATATAAAGTTTTGCGACCTTTATCGGAGAGCGGCCCATTTTGTAATCAGGTGTTAGTAAATGATACGCAGCTTCAGTCGCGCCCGAAACAAACGTTACATGGGCCGGATCAGCATCACAAAGATGTGCGACTTGAGCGCGGGCTTGATTAATCATCCGCCGCGCCATTTGCCCCTCGCGGTGCACCGAAGACGGATTTCCCAGTTCATCCATGGCCAGAATCATTGCGTCCTTAGCACACGACAAAAGCGGCGCAGTCGCATTATAATCCATATAGACCCGTGAAACCATTAACCAAACACCATCAATCTTGCCACAAAACCTGACTTTGTACGTTTATGCTTGAATTTTTAACCCCGCTTGTCCTATGAAGCGGCGTCTGACAAAAAAACTATAATGTGAATTATAGCTACTTTCGAATAATTCTAAACTAGGTTTTATGAAGACTGGTAGCCATCGTCAAGGCTCGTTGCATAAAATCGCCAGATTATTTCAATGATTTATGAAATATATTCTGGAAACCACGAATGGAGAAAAAATGCCTGAGGTAATTTTTAACGGACCACAAGGTCGTCTTGAAGGACGTTATCAACCCGGTACAGATAAAAATGCTCCAATTGCAATTATCTTACACCCCCATCCACAATTCGGCGGCACAATGGATAACCGCATTGTATATGAACTTTTCTACATGTTCAAAGCACGTGGCTTTACAACGCTTCGCTTTAATTTTCGCGGTATTGGCCGTAGCCAGGGTAATTTTGATCATGGTGCAGGTGAATTATCTGATGCAGCAGCAGCTCTTGATTGGATACAAACACTCCACCCAGATTCAAAAAACTGCTGGGTTGCGGGTTACTCATTTGGATCATGGATTGGTATGCAATTGTTGATGCGTCGTCCTGAAATCGAAGGTTTCATGTCCATTGCTCCGCAGCCAAATACCTATGACTTTTCATTTTTGGCACCCTGTCCGTCTTCCGGTCTCATCATTCATGGTGATGAAGACCAAGTAGCGCCTGAAAAAGATGTTCAGGTTTTAGTTGATAAACTACGCACCCAAAAAGGTATCTTGATCACACATCAAACGATGCTCGGTGCAAACCACTTCTTTACAGATAAAACAGATTTGCTTATCGCTGAATGTGCTGATTATCTCGATCGCCGCCTGAATGGAGAGCTTGTTCCCGAACCCCGCCCATCAAAGCGTCTTCGCTAGTCGGATGAGCTAAACTAAAAGTTCCAGTCCAAACCCTCTAATCAACTGCGCTTTTGAGAAGCTGACCGTGGACGATGTAAACAGGGCTACATCCTTATCAGGTTGCCCTGATACTTGAGCGCGGTCAATCAAACTTATTGCATGCCGTGCAATTGCCTCAGCCGGATCTAACCAATCAACTGGCCAGGGCGAGATTTGACGAAAACGATTTGCCAAAAATGGGTAATGCGTACAAGCCAGCACAACAATATCAGTATGGTTTCCATCAAGCTCAATAAGACATTGCGCGATAATTGGGCGCAATGCATCATCACTTACCTTTCCCCCACTCATATAAGCCTCCGCCAGTCCGGCAAGGTCTTCTGAACCAACAAGTCGCACATGACATTGACTGGCAAATGACTGTATCAAATCGCGTGTATAAGCTCGTTTGACAGTGCCCGGGGTTGCCAATACAGAAATCATGCCAGATTTTGTACGTTCAGCGGCAGGTTTAATTGCAGGTACTGTGCCAACAAATTTGACTTCAGGAAACCTCGATCGCAAAGCCGTCATAACAAGAGTAGAAGCAGTATTACAGGCGATGATTATAAGTTCAGGTCGATAGGTTTCTATCAACTTACCCATAAGCTCTACAATATGGGATTCTAGATTAGTCTCATCCCATGAACCATAAGGAAAAGCAGCATCATCGGCGATATAGATAAACTGCCTCTCCGGCACTAAAATTCGTGCCTCACGCAACACGGTTAAGCCACCTATACCACTGTCAAAAAGCAGAATTGGTGCCTGCTTATTCATCATTCAAACCATCATCAGAACTACGACCACCTAAGCCAGGGCCTGATTTCCCTTTAGGGGCTGATCGGCTATACTGGTCTAACGACGAGAAAACGCCTCTCAAAAAGAAGATTTCGTTTTCTGAAAAAGCTGGCCTCGAAAAAACCGCACGAAGATTATCAATCAAAGCAGGCCGTTTTTTCTCTGATCTAAAATATCCACGAGAATCCAAAGCTTCTTCAACTTGATCAATTAAACCACGTAGATGGTGTTTCTCCGCAGGCGCAAAATCTGGTGACTGGTGAGGAATATCAGTTTCACTATCAAGCCCACTTTTTAGCCATTCATACGACATTAAAAGCACTGCTTGTGATATATTTAATGATGCAAATGCAGGATTTACTGGAAATGTAACAAGTTCATCAGCCAGACTTACTTCATCGTTGCGTAAACCAATTCGTTCTCTGCCGAAAAGTATCGCAAGCTTCTCCCCACGCTTAAACCGAACACGGAGCTCTTTTGCCGCCGAGACAGGGCCTTGTACCGGCTTATGCCCATCACGTTCCCTTGCCGTTGTGGCGAGGACGAAATTTAAATCCGCGATTGCCGATGAAAGATCATCAAAAATCTGCGCTCCATCTAAAACATGATCTGCTTTACTCGCTGCGGATATAGCTTTCTCATTTGGCCAGCCATCGCGCGGCGCCACAATTCTGAGGTCATCCAAGCCGAAATTGGCCATGGCGCGTGCCACCATGCCGATATTTTCGCCCAGTTGTGGTTCAACCAATATAATAATTGGTCCCTCAGAGATCATCTGTTTTTTACTATTCGTACCAGACATAAATATTCCATCTTAATCACTACGCTCGTGTTGCACATTTGTACCTAATTTAAAAGCACTTCAATAATCTCCAAACAGAGCAAATGTGTGTTCAGAGCTTTTTTCCCATAAATATTGCACTGCGAGCTGTGCTTTGCTATGAGGGCGCATCAGTTCAATCCTGCACTTCAAGCAGGTTACGCACTTCCAATATAAAGGTCCCAAATATGGCGAAAATTAAAGTCGAAAATCCTGTTGTGGAACTCGATGGTGATGAGATGACACGTATCATCTGGCAATTCATCAAAGATAAATTGATTCACCCCTATCTAGATATTGACCTAAAATATTACGATTTAGGTATGGAAGCACGTGATGAGACTGACGATCAGATCACTGTAGATGCTGCAAATGCAATCCAAAAATATGGCGTGGGTGTCAAATGCGCGACCATTACGCCAGATGAAGCCCGCGTTGAAGAGTTCGGCCTCAAAAAAATGTATCGTTCACCAAACGGCACAATCAGAAACATTCTTGGTGGTGTAATCTTCCGCGAACCAATCATTTGTAAAAACGTCCCACGTTTGGTTCCGGGCTGGACAAAACCGGTTATCGTTGGTCGTCACGCATTTGGTGACCAATATCGCGCGACAGACTTTAAATTCCCTGGCAAGGGTAAAGTTACTATGAAATTTGTTGGCGAAGACGGCACCGAGCAAGAGTATGATATCTTCGAAGCACCATCTGCTGGTATCGCAATGGGCATGTACAACCTTGATAAATCCATTGAAGACTTCGCTCGCGCATCCATGAATTACGGCTTGCAACGCAAAGTTCCGGTTTATCTGTCTACTAAAAACACTATCATGAAAGTGTATGATGGTCGCTTTAAGGATATCTTCGAAGAAGTTTATCAAAACGAATTCAAAGAAAAATTCGAAGAAGCAAATATCACTTATGAACACCGCTTGATTGACGACATGGTCGCATCAAACCTTAAATGGTCTGGTGGTTACGTTTGGGCTTGTAAAAACTATGATGGCGATGTTCAGTCGGACACCGTTGCTCAAGGGTTTGGTTCACTTGGCTTAATGACGTCGGTTCTTATGTCTCCCGATGGCCGCACTGTCGAAGCAGAAGCCGCTCACGGAACAGTCACACGTCACTATCGCCAGCATCAAAAAGGTGAAGAGACTTCTACCAACTCAATTGCCTCCATCTTTGCATGGACACGTGGCCTAGCTCACCGCGCAAAACTTGATGATAATGCCGAGCTTGCAAAATTTGCGCTAACACTTGAAAAAGTATGCGTGGACACAGTGGAATCTGGCTTTATGACAAAAGACTTGGCATTATTGATTGGTCCTGATCAGCCTTGGCTGTCAACAACAGGCTTCCTCGATAAGATCGATGAAAATCTACAAAAAGCAATGGCTTAAGTTAATAAGTTCATAACTCGATTCAAAAAGCCCGCTGCATTATTTGCAGCGGGCTTTTTATTTTTGATATCAGTATAACTGGTTTAGAGTAACGCCTTAATAGCATCTATAGCGTCAGGGCCTTTTGATGTATCAGGACCACCAGCTTGCGCCATATCAGGACGACCGCCGCCACCCTTCCCACCGAGAACTTCCGATGCAGCACGAACCAAGTCGACTGCACTGTATTTTCCAACAAGATCATCCGTCACACCCACAACAGCACCAGCTTTACCACCGTCAATACCAATAAAGGCCACAATTCCAGAACCAATTGAATTCTTGCCTTCATCTGCCAGAGCCTTTAACTCACGGCCGCCAATACCCTCAACGACCTTACCTATAAAGCTGATGTCATTGATCATTTCAGCACCGTCAGATTTAGCGCCCCCGCCCATAGCAAGTTGGCGTTTTGTATCTGACAATTCTTTTTCCAACTGCTTTCTCTCTTCAAGCAACTGCGCAACTCGATTGGGAACTTCTGATGGCGAGGTTTTAAGGGCAGCAGCGGCAGATTTTAACGTGGCCTCTTGCGTTCTGAAGTAATCCCGCGCCGCATCACCACTTAGTGCCTCTATACGCCTAACACCAGCAGATACCGCACTTTCACCCACGACAGCTACAAGGCCAATTTCACCTGTGTTCGAGACGTGTGTCCCACCACAAAGCTCGACAGAGAATTGACCATCTTCACCTGAACTATCGGGTTGTGATCCCATCGCTACGACACGAACTTCCTCACCGTACTTTTCGCCAAACAAGGCACGAGCTCCTGCTTCAACAGCATCGTCTACACCCATTACACGCGTTGTCACAGGTTCGCTTTGCAAGACAACTTCATTAGTAATAGTTTCAATTTTTGAAAGCTCATCAGCTTCAACTGGCTTCTGGTGAGAGAAATCAAATCGAAGTCTATCCGACGAAACAAGAGACCCTTTTTGTGCAACATGATCACCCAGCACTTGACGAAGGCTCTCGTGCAGTAAATGAGTGGCAGAGTGATTTCGACAAATATTAGCCCTGCGGTCGGGATCAACCTCCAAACGACCGGCTTCACCTACAGAAACCTCTCCCTCCTTTAGAACCGCATGGTGAACAAATAGACCATCAGCCTTCTTTGAAACATTTTTTACATCTGCAATGGCGCCATTTTCAAAAAATATCTGCCCAGTGTCACCCATCTGACCACCCATTTCTGCATAGAAGGGTGATTGATTAAAAACCAAACTTACCTCATCGCCATTACCGGCTTTTTTGACCTCTTCGCCATCCTTAACTATTGATTCTATAACGCCTTCTGCGAGTAACTTTTCATAACCCAAAAACTCGGTGGACCCAACACGATCAAATACGCTGAACCATATAGCTTCCGATGCAACATCCCCAGAACCGGACCAATTTGCCCGAGCTTCTGCTTTTTGCTTCTCCATGGACGTATTAAAACCATCTACATCAACGTCAATCGAACGCGAGCGAAGTGCATCTTGCGTCAAATCAAGCGGAAATCCATAGGTATCATAAAGTTTAAATGCCACATCGCCTTTGAGCTCATCACCCTCATGCATATCAGCTGTAGCTTCATTTAGAAGCTGTAGACCCCGACCAAGCGTTCTCTGAAAGCGCACTTCTTCAATCTCAAATGTTTCTCTTATGAGACTTTCGGTCTGACGCAACTCTGGAAAAGCATCCCCCATTTCCGAAACGAGGCTTGGAACCAATTTGTGCATCAACGGTTCTTTCGCACCAAGAAGATTAGCGTGTCGCATTGCACGACGCATGATACGTCTAAGCACATAACCACGCCCCTCATTTGAAGGAAGAACACCATCGGCAACGAGAAAACTGCAAGCTCGCAAGTGATCAGCTATCACACGATGACTAGGCAGTTGATCGCCATCAGCCTTCACGCCCGTTGCTTCAACCGACGCATTAATGAGCTTCTTAAATAAATCGATCTCATAGTTGTTATGCTTGCCTTGCAGAACAGCAGCGATACGTTCTAGCCCCATGCCTGTGTCAATAGATGGTTTAGGTAAGTTTTCGCGTTGATCTTGGGAAATCTGCTCATATTGCATGAACACAAGGTTCCAAATTTCGATAAAGCGATCACCATCTTCTTCCGGTGAGCCGGGAGGGCCACCCCATATATCTTCACCATGATCAAAGAAAATTTCAGAACATGGGCCACAAGGTCCAGTATCACCCATAGACCAAAAATTATCACTGGTTGGAATCCGAATGATACGATCATCTTTCAAACCAGCGATTTTTTTCCAAAGATCCGCAGCCTCGTCATCCTCTGAATAGACGGTCACCAATAACTTCTCTTCCGGTAGAGCATATTCTTTAGTTATCAAATTCCACGCATGGAGAATGGCTTGTTCTTTAAAATAATCACCAAATGAGAAATTACCTAACATCTCAAAAAATGTATGATGGCGTGCTGTATACCCAACATTATCCAGATCATTATGCTTACCACCAGCACGTACGCATTTTTGCGATGTTGCAGCTGTCGAATATGGTCTCTGCTCAAGCCCCGTAAAAACATTCTTGAACTGAACCATTCCGGCATTTGTGAACATCAATGTTGGATCATTTTGCGGAACCAGCGAACTTGAAGATACAACTTCATGTCCGTGGGATTTAAAATAATCCAAAAATACAGATCTAATATCGTTTACGCCGCTCATACCTAATCAAACCTCAAATGGCCAAAAGTAGTTTTTTCTTAAGGCTGAAAGAAGGCTTAATCAACCAAATAATCTTCCGAATCCCGCCAAGCGCCTAAGAATATTACAAAGCAAAGATAAATAAGCCGCCCCCATCAAATGATGGAGACGGCAAATAAATTTCAAATACTTAAAGCAGATTAAGCTTTTGCAGCATCATCCTTATCATCGGATGCACCACCAGAAGGGTCATCAAGCAATTGCTCTGCAATCAGACCGGCGTTCTGACGCAATGATAATTCAATCTCATCCGCAGTTTCAGGGTGATCAGCAAGGAATTGCTTTGCGTTTTCACGTCCCTGTCCCAAGCGTTGACTATTATATGAGAACCAGGAGCCAGATTTCTCGACTATTCCAGCTTTGACTCCTAAATCAACCAATTCGCCCGTTTTGGAAGAACCTGCACCATACATAATATCAAATTCAACCTGCTTAAATGGAGGTGCCATCTTATTCTTTACAACTTTAACACGTGTCTGGTTACCTACAATTTCATCGCGGTCCTTTACAGCACCAATACGGCGAATATCCAAACGGACTGATGCATAAAATTTAAGCGCATTGCCGCCTGTTGTTGTTTCCGGTGAACCAAACATCACACCAATTTTCATACGGATTTGGTTGATAAAAATAACCATGGTATTTGATTTTGAAATCGAACCTGTCAACTTGCGTAAGGCTTGGCTCATCAAACGAGCTTGCAAGCCCGGGAGACTATCGCCCATTTCACCTTCAATCTCTGCTCGGGGCGTAAGAGCTGCCACAGAATCAACAACAAGAACATCAAGCGCACCAGAACGAACCAGTGTATCCGTAATTTCTAATGCCTGCTCACCAGTATCTGGCTGTGATATCAAAAGGTCTTCAAGATCAACACCAAGCTTACGCGCATAAACCGGATCAAGAGCATGCTCTGCATCAATAAAACCACAGATACCGCCATCTTTTTGAGCTTGAGCAATCGTCTGCAATGCCATGGTCGTTTTACCTGAACTCTCAGGACCATAAATCTCAATAACACGGCCTTTAGGCAGACCACCAATACCAAGGGCAATATCAAGCCCGAGAGAACCTGTTGAAACCTTTTCAATCTCGACAACACTCTCATTTGAGCCGAGTTTCATGATTGAGCCTTTTCCGTATGATCGCTCAATCTGAGAAAGTGCTGCATCCAGCGCCTTACTTTTATCCACTGATTTTTCCTCTACAAGTCGCAAAGAGTTTTGTCCCATGATTACATACCTTCAAATTATTTAGCCGCCGCAAGTAATCAGCGCTTCCATAACCTAAACGTACTCTATTTGTTCTCATTTGGCAATACCAACTTAACTATATGAAAATATTTAATAAATACGAATTTGTTCTATTTTTGTCCGGCAACTTCAACAATCTATTTCAAGTCAAATAGATTTAAACTAAAATCGCTTTCAGCATGATAGACGATTCGCCGAAAGGAATAACCCATTGAAACCTATTCTTATTATGGGTGGTGCTCATATCGACCGAAATGGAACCATGAACAAACCCTATATAACAGGTTCGAGCATCCCGGGAACCATGAGGGAAGACATAGGCGGCGGCGCGTTTAATGTAGCAAGTAACTTAGCACAATTAGATATTCCCGTGATATTTTCCTCACCGCGTGCGGATGGCAACCTAACATTTGCGATTAAAAACAAGCTGAGAAATTTATCAAATTTTATTGACTTTCCAATTCAGCTTGAAGGCAATTCACCAAGCTACACAGCTCTTAAAGATAAAAATGGTGAACTTATTGCAGCTTTAGCGGATATGCAGCTTTATGATGAACTTACTACGGAAAGTTTTCTCACAGAGAAGCTACGAACGAAAATCACACAAGCTGATATAATCATAACAGACGCAAATTTTCCGGCACATATATCAAGCGCCATCGGTAAATTAAAAACTGAGCAATGCCGCTGGTATGCAGTGGCAACTTCACCTGCAAAAGTCAAAAGACTTCAACCCTCGCTACCAAGCCTTAATTTATTATCGATGAATATCAATGAAGCAATAGAATTGACGGAGCTTACAAAGCATTCCATACCGGAATTGATTGAGCAACTTCATAATATGGGACTGAAGTCCGGGATTATTACAGATGGGTCAAATGGCCTGCACTATTTTTCCAACCATACCCAAACAATCAGCCTACCGCCCTACCCTTCGGATAAAATACAGGATGTGACCGGCGCAGGCGACGCCATACTTTCCGGTTTCATTGCATCAACACAAAAAAACGCCACCGCAGAAGAAGCGTTAAGAACTGGTCTGGCTGCCGCCAAAATAACAATAGAAGTAAACGGTGCATGTAGTGAACAATTATCAACAAAAACTATTGAAGCAATAATGCAGCCAGATTAAAGCTCGACAAACAATAATCAAAGCAGGATATCTAATGCAGTTGCATTTTAGTAACGAAGTAAAACAGGCCATCGACAACAAGGCGCCAATTGTTGCTCTTGAATCAACTATTATAACACATGGCATGCCTTGGCCGGGCAATTTTGAAATGGCGACAGGCGTCGAGCAGCTCATTCGCGATGGTGGCGCAACGCCAGCTACAATTGCTGTCATACAAGGTAACTTACATATCGGATTAGAGCAAAAGACACTCGAAGAACTTGCTCAAACCAAAGATGCAATGAAAGTGTCTAGAGCCGACATGGCCTTTGCGATCTCTCAAAAGAAAACAGGAGCTACGACGGTTGCTGCAACGATGATGGCGGCGCACGAAGCTGGGATACAAGTTTTTGCGACTGGCGGGATTGGTGGCGTACATCGCGGAGCATCGGATAGTTTTGATATCTCTGCAGATTTACAAGAACTTGGCAGAACGCCTGTTGTTGTGGTCGCTGCCGGAGCAAAAGCCATTCTGGATATAGCCAAAACACTTGAGGTACTGGAAACATTGGGTGTGCCTATAGTGACGATTGGCCAAGATAGCTTTCCCGCTTTTTGGTCACAAAAGTCAGAATATAAATCTCCGCTACGTGTCGAAAACGCGTTGGACGTTGCTTCATTTGAGAAGACACGGCAAAAGTTTGGTAACCATGGTGGTATGCTTGTAGGAAACCCCGTCCCTACGGCAAATGAAATTTCGGCTAGTGAGATGAATACCTATATTGAACAAGCACTTACCGAGGCTAGTAAGCAGAACATATCCGGCAAGGATGTAACGCCATTTTTGCTTGGAAAAATATTTGAATTAACTAACGGCAAAAGCCTAGAAACAAATATTGCGCTTGTGCGCAATAACGCAAAAATCGCGACCGAAATCGCAATTGAGCTTGTAAAGTGAATTCTAGAATTGTCTGGCGCTCAAAACGCCAGACAACATATTAAATTTAGCTAAGTGGTGAAAGTTGAATTTCGACCCGTCTATTAGCCGCACGACCAAATTCCGTACTATTATCTGCAATTGGACGCGTTTCGCCAAAGCCAAGAGTTCTAAAGCGGCGTGGGTCTACACCAGTTTGCGATAGATAATTAGCAACAGATTGCGCACGCTGATTAGACAAAATCTGATTTGACTGATCACTACCGGTTGAATCCGTGTGACCGTAAACATCTACCAATGTTTTGTTAAACTTACTTACAACGATAGAAACGCCATTAAGCGTATTAACAAATGTAGGTTTGATTACCGATTGCCCCACATCAAATGTAATATTGGACGGCATATTCAAAATAATTTGGTTACCATTTCGTGTAACCGTTACGCCCGTACCCTGCAATTGTGCACGAAGTTCAGCTTCTTGTTGGTCCATATAGTTGCCAATTGCACCACCGGCTAAAAGGCCGATACCAGCACCGACAAGCGCATTTCGGCGATCATCGCCACCAGCTAGGAGACCAAGACCAGCACCTGCAGCAGCGCCCAGTGCGGCACCTTTACCTGTGTTACTAATCTTTTGCTGACCAGTATAAGGATCAGTTGTGGTACATGACGCTAAGAAAACTCCCGCAAGAAGAGTGGCGATAATTTGGGTTTTCATGGGATTCCCCCTGTTAAAATTTCCGTAATTCAGTTGTCACCATGAAATATGGCATTAAGATGAATTAATCGTTTCAAACTAAGTGAAGCAAATAAATTACTATTTATCAAGCATATCACGAACAGCAGTTGCTAATTGCTTTAATGAGAACGGTTTTGCCAAGAAGCCAAATTGAGCGCCTTCTGGCAGATTTTTTGCAAAAGCATCTTCTGCATAGCCCGATACAAAAATAAATTTAATATCCGGATAATCCTTACGAAGTTCACGTAGCAACGTTGGGCCATCCATTTCTGGCATAACTACATCAGATACAACAATGTCCACTTTGCCTTTAAGTTCATGAAGAATTTCAAGTGCTTCCGCACCATCTCCTGCTTCGTGCACATCATAACCACGCGTTTCAAGCATTCGCTTTCCACCGCGACGCACAGCTTCTTCATCCTCAACCAATAGGACTGTTGTCGAATCACCAGTTAGGTCAGAACTTTCGTCACCAAGTTTAGCGTCCGCAGGCTTCTTTGCGATAGAAACATCATCGCCTTTATCTTTTCCTGATTTCTGCTCATCATCATTGGCAGCTGCAATTTCTTCGAAGCGGGGTAGGAATATATTGAACGTTGTACCTTTACCAACTTCAGATTCAGGATAGATAAAACCACCGGATTGCTTAATAATGCCGTAAACCATAGACAGCCCAAGACCCGTTCCCTTACCAACGTCTTTGGTTGTGAAAAATGGTTCAAAAATCTGTTCCAATACTTCAGGTTCTATACCTGTTCCCTGATCTTCAACCTCAACCAGAACATACTCACCAGATGACATTCCGCGATAATTCAGAGCTGCAATCTCATCTTCTTCCACATTCCGTGTCCGAATTGTAACCTCTCCGCCTTCGGGCATCGCATCCCGTGCATTGACAGCCAAATTAACAAGCACTTGCTCAAATTGACCGAGATCTGTTTTAACAGGCCATACATCTTTGCCAAACTCGACCTTTAGCTTAACGTTTGTTCCCGTCAAACGGTCAACCAACATGCGTAAATCACCAAGAACATCCACCATGGACAACACTGACGGGCGCATAGTTTGTTTCCGTGAAAATGCCAACAATTGCCGCACAAGCACGGCAGCTCGGTTTGCATTACGTTTAATCTCCATCAAGTCAGCAAAATCACTGCTGGCGGGACCAGAATTTAAAAGCAAGTGATCAGATGAAAGAAGAATCGCCGTTAAAACATTATTGAAATCATGAGCAATACCTCCTGCCAACGTGCCAACCGCGTTCATCTTCTGAGTTTGCGCCATTTGAGATTCAAAAGCTTTTTGTTCAGTTGTTTCAACAACATATATGATTGCTAGCTCACGAGATACCTCATCCGGTTGCTCAATAACCGAGTTTACATAAAAACGAAAATAGCGCTCATCGTCCTTCGGATGTCTTGCATCTACGGGTGCGATATTGCCTTGCTTGTCTGCTGCCTGAACAAGGCTTTCACGGTAACCGTCAATATCCTCTTCACGGAATAAACTTTCAAGTAAAACTCCATTTTCAATATGCTGCCGACCAATAATTCCATCAAACATTTTGAAAAATGGTGCATTGGTTCGAAGTATTTTTCCAGATGCATCAACGGAAGCAATCGCCATCGGCGTATTGTTGAAAAACCGCGTAAATCGCATCTCTGCGGTCGCAGATGGAACTTGCGCACCATCATTATCTTTTCGGCCAACGACAATAGTTCTGCTTTCACCTGGAGCCCCATCATGAGTGGCCGAAACTTTATGAACAAGTTGAACAGGCAGGCTTTGACCATTCGTTTTTAATAGATCAAGGTCAATGAAAGCTGTCTTATTTAGCCCGGGCTCTGCTTGGACTGAATTAATTAACGCAAGCCCTTCTCCAGCAACAATATTAGAAATCGGAACATTTTCTGTTTTGAAGCTCGTTAGATCAATTGAAAGCCAATCCGCCAAGGTCGCATTTAGATAAACAATCTCACCCTTATTGTTGGCGGAAAAGAACCCAACTGGCGCATGATCAAGATAATCAATAGCGTATTGTAACTCCTTGAACACACGCTCTTGGTCGGCTCTCTCCTCAGTTATATCAATGAGTTCCCATGCGATCATTTGGTCTCGGGTCTCATCACTATAGGGTTTTGCAGAAAGCCTGTACCAACGTGGACCCTTATCATCTGTCCGACTACCAATTGGCGCATCAAGGCGAAATTCTTCATAGGACGATTTTTGATCTCGTACAGCTCTTATCAATCTATATGCAGCTTCTGTAGCCCCAGGGTCTTGATTAAGTAGCGCACCAATGGACTTGAATGCTTCCCCGCCCGTCGAACCGACAAGCATTCGATATGCGTCATTACCAAAAATAACCCGATCTTTCTGATCAGAAATCACGATACCTTGTGTCTGATTATTCAAAATACTTAATGCAAAGGGGTCAATTTGTGGCTTGGGCATAAACCCGATAAGGCCTGTCACCAATCCGATAATCAGAAAAATGCCTAGAAAACTCAAAATTCCAAGACAAACGAGTAACACCTGCGTTGTGATAATATCTTTTAGAAAAAAGAAAGCTATGGAAATAACTATCATAGCAATTGAAACAACTATAAGACGTATAGCTGGTCTCGATTTAGGCCCCTGATTCATATATCAACCCAACATAAGCGGTTATGATCTTACTTGCACCAAAATGGTCTTGCGACTCGAATTCAAGGAAAATTTCCCAGATTCCATTAAGTTTAATATTTAATGCAATTTATGTCGACTGAAAGCGTAATAAAAAGATATCCCCACGCCATTCGCAAATGAGTTGTTTAAATACAAAAATTGAGAGTTGTTTTTTATTCAAGAGTCAGAAAAAGCTTTTATGGGTAATTCTTGGGGTCATTAATGCTCGAATCGACGACATCTGGTAATATGGGGAACTTGCTTTTTGCTGCCATTCTCGTAATGGCTGCTATTGCTGCTTGCGCAGGTTTGGCATTCTTCCTCAAAACAAAATTTAATTTTGCTACACTCTCGAGACACATGAACCCGCATGCTCGTTTAAGCATAGTGGAGAGCCTTGATGTCGACCAAAAACGTAAACTTATTCTCATACGAAAAGATGAAATTGAACACCTGATTCTAATTGGTGGACAGGAAGATTTGGTCATTGAATCATCCGGACTTCTAAATTCATCAAAAAATACCACCGTTAGCTCTCCTGAGTCTGAGCAAAAAGCCCAGGCAGTTCTGAGTGACAACAAAGTAGTGAAGGCATCAAATGATGAAAATCTTCATCAAAATGGCGCAACTGAACCACTACAACCTAATACTGTTTCTGCCCCTTCAACTAACATAGCACAGGAATCTGATCCGGTAGAATACCAGAAATCCTCACGGTCAGTGCCGTCTGAAATAAACGAAGCCGAATTGACAAGGCTGATTAGCGATGCATTAGAAGCCTCTAAATCCAATCAGGTAAACGAAAAGACCGTTGCCAAAGCTGTGAGCATGTTAAGCTCTGAGGAAGAAGTCTCAGACTTTTTTGATCAGGCACGTAGCAGAATATTTGCAAAGCCGACTACGACTGAACGGCCGCGTGAAGACACTGATGATTTTCAGGCTGTATTGAGAAATCAGAAAGAGGCCGCCGCGCGCGCGCAATACCGCGCTAGACTACAAGAAAGCAAAGCAGCTGCACCGGCCCCAAGAAAATTTGATCCCATCCCGGAGACGGCGGAAGAAAGAATTAAAAAGCTGAAAGCACTTTTAGGCGACAGTAATAGGCGCCTAAAATAATTATTCGTCTTTATATACTTTTTCGCGACGCTCATGACGCTCTTGAGCTTCAATGCTCAAAGTAGCAACTGGCCGCGCATCCAAGCGCTTTAAATTAATCGGCTCACCACTATCTTCACAATAACCATATGTACCGTCTTCAATTCGGTGAAGAGCTGCGTCAATTTTAGAAATTAGTTTTCTCTGACGATCTCTTGCGCGAAGTTCAATCGCACGATCCGACTCAGACGATGCTCGATCAGCAACATCAGGATGATTGGAACTTTCCTCTGCAAGATTACCCATTGTCTCACGGGCACCGGCAAGAATTTCTTCTTTCGAAGCTAAGAGCTTAGCCTTGAAATATGCCAGTTGCCGAGGGTTCATGAACTCCTCGTCTTCAGAAGGTACGTATGAATCCATATGTGAGGTATCACTCATTTTAAGCCTCCCAACAATTTTAACTGACGCGGTGTATACCGAGTGTCTAGATCGCTTTCAAGACGTAAAAATCACATTCAGCGCATAATTCAATTTTTATCGAATTTGGTGTTCATAAACCTGTTAATTTGAAAAATTCTGGCACATCTACAAATCAACAATGCATACGCCTATATCTATTCTAATCGCCGTTCGGACAAGGAAACTATCAATTGCGAGATTTTTCACTGTTAAATTTAAAAAATGAAGCATTTGGTGTTTATGACAATTTGGCGTCAGTAACCACAGGTGTGTTTGATCCTACAATAAGGCTCGGAGTAACTGGCCTTGCCAGATCTGGAAAAACGGTCTTCATCACATCTCTCATCCAAAATCTACTCACCGCATCTCGTATGCCAGTTCTTAAAGCGCAAAACGAGGGGCGTATCTCGCGGGTAAGTCTTCAACCGCAACCAGATGATGATATTCCCCGCTTTTCTTATGAGGAGCATGTTGAGAGCTTAATGAAGGACCGAAGATGGCCTCAGTCCACAACATCCATCTCACAACTACGCTTGAAAATTGAATATGAAACGGCTGAAGGTTGGGGCAAGTATTTTTCTCCCGGACATCTCAATGTCGATATTGTTGACTATCCTGGTGAGTGGCTGCTCGACCTTCCACTTATTTCGCAGAATTTTGAAACATTCAGCCAAAACGCATTGGATCTTGCCACGAAAGGCGCACGTCGCCAGCTAAGTGCCACGTGGCTAAATAGTTTAATGCAGATAGATTCAACCTCTCCTATGTCGGAGCCAGAGATTAAGCGAATTGCAACCGAATTCTCTGACTACCTTAAAGCTTGCAAGGATGAGAAGTGGGCATTTTCCACACTGCCTCCAGGGCGCTTTCTATTGCCGGGTGACCTTGAAGGATCACCAGCCGTAACGTTTTTTCCGCTGGCAAAAACAGCTGAGGGTAAGTCCGACCCAAACTCCCTTTATGCGACAATGGAACGACGATATGAAAGTTATAAATCCAAAGTCATAAAACCATTTTATCAAAACCACTTTGCGCGCCTTGACCGACAAATCATTCTTATCGATGCTCTGCAAGCACTAAATGCGGGCAGCGATGCTGTGGTGGATCTGGAACGCGGGATCGCCGATATACTTTTGAGTTTTAACATCGGCAAAAATAACTTCTTTGAAAATCTTTTCACACGGCGCATCGATAAAATCATGATAGCAGCGACCAAGGCGGATCATTTGCACCACCAAAGTCATGACAAACTTCAGAAGCTAATCAATCGCCTTGTTGAACGGGCAATGACAAAGGTCGGCGCAAGCGGTGCGGAGATTGATGTCATTGCAATGGCAGCTGTTCGGGCAACAAAAGAAGCCAGCTACAAAGATGGTACAGACGAACTTCCGGTAATCATCGGGACGCCTGATAACGGACAGCAAATAAACGGTCTTTCTTTCGATGGAAAATCGGAAAAAGCAATATTTCCCGGGGACTTACCAGAAGATCCGGATTCAATTTTCAAAGCACTTGAATCAAAGTCTGACAAAGACCTTCGTCAAACCCACGATCTGAACTTTGTTAAATTCAGACCGCCAGAACTTACTTCTGAGAAGAACACGATCAACGTCTCACTGCCCCATATTCGATTGGATAAAGCAATTGAGTTTCTTATCGGAGATAGATTGCAATGACTAACAACCGAAAACCTGCAGCATTTGACATCAAAACTAGCGGCAAGAAGCCGTCTGATAAACCGTCCAAACG
This sequence comes from Lentilitoribacter sp. Alg239-R112, assembly GCF_900537175.1. Taxonomy (GTDB): domain Bacteria; phylum Pseudomonadota; class Alphaproteobacteria; order Rhizobiales; family Rhizobiaceae; genus Lentilitoribacter. The sequence continues at coordinate 1,410,364 of NZ_LS999833.1, forward strand.
TAAAATAAACTCAGGACCAAGACCTGCAAAATCAATTGATATTGAAAACAAAAACCTACAAATTGCGTCCGAAGAAGACGACATATTTACCGCTCAATTGAATACACTTGACGAAATGTCAGAGCATGAACCTCCAGTCAAATTGAAAAAATCCAAATTTTCAATTCTACGGTTGGCCGCCGCTGCTATCGTAATGCTTTTGAGCCTTTCATTTGGTTTATGGGCAGAAACTCTCATTACTGATCTTTTTGAACGCTCCCCACTCACGGGTTGGTTGGGAGCATCAGCACTGCTAGTGTTGCTGGTATCGTTCTTGTTTCTGATTGTCCGCGAAATCATTGGAATTGCAAAGTTACGCTCTGTCGAAAAATTACGTAAAGATATTGAGAAAGCACTCCCCACCCCCAATATTCCACAAGCAAGGGACTTGGTCTCACGTATAACTAAAATTGTGATCGAACGGCCTGAGACTGCGCGCGGACGCCAAATCTTATTGGAAGCCGAAGACGATATCATCGATGGCAATAATCTTTTGGCCCTTGCTGAAACTCAGCTTCTCGGAAACCTTGATAAAGAAGCTCGTAAATTGATCTTGTCCTCCGCCAAACGCGTTTCCGTTGTAACGGCAATTAGTCCGAAAGCTTTGATTGATACAGGCTACGCCCTATATGAAATGGTGCGTCTCATGCGCAAATTAGCAAACCTATACGGCTCTCATCCGGGATTTTTTGGCATACTAAAACTACTTAGGTCCGTTATATCGCATCTAGCAGTTACCGGAACCGTTGCAATTGGTGAAAGCCTTATCCATCAATTTGTCAGCCATGGAATAGCTGGCAAGATATCTGCCCGTTTTGGTGAAGGTGTTATTAATGGCATTATGACAACCAGATTTGGTATTGTGGCGATGGAACTTTCACGACCAATGCCGTTCAATCAGCTGAAAAGGCCGCAAATCAAGAGTTTCCTCTCTGAATTAACGACGACCAGTCCCCCAAAAGATGTTGAAAAATGACTTCATGCTTAATAAAATGATGACAAATCTTCAAAAATTAGGTGCATAATTACCAAGCATTAACCATTACAGGGCAATTTAGGTAAAGTTCCTAATAAACAATTGGTAGTCACATGTCGATTTTCAAAGCATCTAAGCTTTTCTTTATTGGTCTCGTTCTTTCAGCAGCAACTGCCGTCAATGTTGCAAATGCGAGTAATGACCGTGCCTTTTTCAATTCAGTTGAAGGAAACTGGAAAGGCCCGGGGAAAATCGTTGCGGGAAAATACAAAGGTACAAAATTTAATTGTAACTTTGCAGGCATCCCTTCGGCTGGAAAAAAGCTGGGCATAACCATGGATGGAACATGCCGCGTTGGTGTTTTTAATCAGAAAATGAATGCAACGATTCAAAAATCCGGTAATCGCTATAAGGGCAAATTTCTGGATGGTGCCGCTGGACAAGGCCTTGATATCGTTTCTGGAAAATTCAAGAAATCAAAAGCTGTCGTTGGCATTAATAGAAACAAGTTAGACGGTGCCATGGTCGCTGATTTTATTAATCCTGATACAATGAATGTTACAATTTCTGTAAAAGTGGGATCCAGCATGGTTCCCGTTATCGGAATGACTTTGTCACGAAAATTAGTTCGCAAGACGTCTCTTTCAGATTAAGAAGTCAGGCTTTGCCTTTTTGCCACCACAAGGGAGTATCATCAGCGACTTCGATATCATCTGTACTAAGCCTATCAGCCCAAAACTGAACAATATTTTCTTCAATTACTTTATCTGGTATCACATCAGACAACGGCACCATCACAAAAGCTCGTTCAGTCATTCGTGGATGCGGTAACTCTAGTCCAGGTTCATCGACCTGTACGTCTGCGTAGAATAAAACATCAAGATCAATGGCTCTAGGGCCCCATCGCTCCAAGCGAACGCGCCCCAACTCTCCCTCAATAGCCAAACATACTTCAAGAAGCCGTCTTGCGGAAAGGTTTGTACTAATCAAAACACATGCATTTAAGAACGACGGTTGATCCGTATTTCCCCAAGGTGCAGTCTTATAAAGATGAGATACGGCTTCAATATCTATATTCTCATTAGCACTTAATAGTAACAAAGCCTCCTGTATTTGCGCCTTGGGATCTCCTAAATTTCCACCCAGACCAAGTGCAGCTTGAATTGTCTTAGTCATCATTTCGCGCTTCTACATTAACTTCAACATAATCAAATTCACCATCTATCGGCGCATCAGGTTTACGCACAGTAATGGAAGCAGAAATGACTTTTGAAAATTTTTGACAAATTCTCCGACTGATCTCATGAGCAAGTGTTTCAATCAAGTCATAGCGTTCCTTGGTCGTAATTTGTTCTATTAATTCGAAAACTAGAGCGTAATTTACAGTATCATTCAGATCATCATTACCAAACTCCGGTGGTCGCTCGATAGTCAAAACGGCATCAACAAAAAAGTTCTGCCCCTTCTCTTTCTCAAAATCTAGTACGCCATGATACGCGTAGAATGCGCAATTTTTTATATGGATTGTGAAAGTTGACTTCATTCAACTCGACCTTTTATCAGCAGAACGTTTAATAAGCCCATCTGCAATAGCTAATGCATCGCGATTTAAACCGACATCATGAACACGAAAAATCGAAGCGCCTTGCATTCTTAGTAATACAGATGTCGCTGACGTTCCAATATCACGGCTGCGTATATCAATATTTTCTGGATCACGGTCAACCAGCGCTCCAATAAACCTTTTACGGGATGCACCTGCTAAAATAGGATACTCGAACTGATTGAGTTCAGAAAACCTCAACATCAGTTCCAGATTTTCATCAACATTTTTGGCAAACCCAAATCCCGGATCAAGGATAATGGCATTATCGGCAATAGAAGCGCGAGTTGCAATTTCTAATGACTTACGAAACCAGAGTTTCTGATCATTGATTACATCATCGTCTTTATCTCTGTCTCGACCAGTATGCATAATACAGACACCTGCATTGTGACGAGCGACAACGTCAGCGATATCTTCTTCCCGCCGAAGTCCCCATACATCATTTACGATGTGCGCACCTGCTTTAACACCAAGCTCTGCTGTTTCTGCCCTATATGTATCTATTGAGATTAAAGTGTCGAAATTCTTGGTTAAAGCCTCAATCACCGGAATTACCCGTTGTTGTTCAATATCAGCAGTTACAGCTGTTCCATCTGGCTTGGTTGATTCACCGCCCACATCAATTATATGAGCACCCTCGCCGATCATTTTCTCAGCTTGGCTTAATGCTGCATCGATATTTGAAAAATGACCACCATCCGAAAATGAATCGGGCGTAACGTTTAATATCCCCATCAGAACCGCTTTTGGGCCGAGCTCCAGTTGGCGACCATGTCCTACTTTCCATGTTCTGGAACGAAAAAGGTCCGATTCTAAACAATTAAAACTCAATTTCATCCTGACTTTCCACAGATACCTTCAAATACCTAAATACTTAAACTAGCCCATAGAGCCGTAAAACCGACACAATATGCTATTATTTCGTGTTTTAACTAAAATATACCATTTCCAACCCATTAAAATTGATAATGGCGCAACCTATCAGTGTCAGCTACGACTAACATTAAGTTAAGCGATTGATTCGAAAGGTACTCCCGGCGCACGAATGCGTATTGCGCGTTCCTCCCACGCTTCCTACGCGGCGCCCAATTCACCTCACCACATAGTGGTGAGGTTTTTTTTGAGAGATTTATGCTTGTTTTTCTGGAATACGAACAACCAACCCATCAAGTTTATCGCTAACCGTGACTTGGCATGACAATCGTGATTCAGGCTTCATCTCGTACGCGAAATCAAGCATATCTTCTTCAATCGCCTCGGGTTTTCCAACAACCTCTGCCCAATCCTTATCAATATAGATATGGCAGGTGGCGCATGCACAAGCGCCTCCACATTCTGCCTCAATACCAGGAATAGAATTGCGAACAGCATTTTCCATCACTGTAGTGCCGTTGTCAGCATCTACACTGTGTTCATTACCATCGTGAGTTATATAAGTGATTTTAGCCATGAAGTTCCAAACATCTATCTAATTGCTCGGAAACAACAATCATAATCAAATTGAGAGTGCAAGCAGAAATAACCGCGCACCCAGTTCTAGGCTAGTAAAAACGACTAAACTCGACGAATGGAAGCCAGAAATATCGATGTAGAGACCATAGATTGCGTCAGTTTAGCAAGTTTTCCTGCATCTTTTGGATTGGAAAGAAATGCCGATGCTTTTACAACAAGATCCGAGGCGCAGACATCTTCTGCAGCGAGTTTTAGCTCTTCAACAAACCGTGCACGTCTCTTCCCTGTATTCATAGCGATTTCCAGCATATCTTTACGCAACCGTACCGAAAAATTCTTCAAAACTTCATCTAGCACAATTACATCACTAGAAGTTTTATCTGACAATTCAGCCATATTTATTGGTCTATCCTCAGCTACGCGACCACCACCAAAGTCAGGCGCCTCTAAAACTATTTCATTCAATTTCATCTTCATCACCGCAATCCCATTGTCCGTAATAAAATTGGAACATAAGAATGGGGCAATTTCGTTAAATACGACAATTTACCATTTACATTTTTGGCATTATGGTTAACAGGCAATTAACGCTTGTTTTGCAGGGACTTAAGCCTCCACCTTTCCACAGGTTGCCATACGGAGTGCTTTTTGCCTGTTAACCTTTCGCCCAGTCCAATTGTTAATTGGCTGTAAATATGGCAAAACGTTTTATAAATTAGTATTTTGTTAAGATATCGGGACGGTACCTTACGACATAAATAGGCCTAATTAATTGCCTACAATTTCGTTTGGTCACACAAATCCAGATATAAAAGAGGTAATGGCAGTATGGCAAAGAAGCCCGCTGGTAATAATTCTGATAGTTCTTCAACTATTTCTGATGATATTAAAGATTCAAATTTCTCACTGGATGAGAAATCTTTTGAGGATCTTGAACAACAAGTATCGAGTGCGGCCAGAGAATTGGCCATTTCCTCTGATCTGCATGAAGATGTCGATCGTACTTACCTGGATCAGGAAATTGGCAAACCAAACGAAAATGAAAAAAGTTCAGCATCTCAATCAACACTCTTAGATGCGGCCAATGATTCAGACTTCAGCTCTTCCGGCCTGCTTGCAATACTTGATCAAAAAGTATCAGGGTCTGCTTATACTGTTGCTAGTTTCCTATCAACAATTTGGCTGCTCGGAGTTGCCGCATGTGTATTTCTTATATGGGGAGATGAACTCGGACAATTCACAAGTCTGAAAGATATTGCAAGCAACCCGGTTATAATTGGCCTCACGCTCGCTTTCTTAGCACCGATCTTTGTGTTCTTCTCTTTTGCCGTCATGGTAACGCGTTCGCGCGAGTATCGTATTGCAGCTAGAGCTATGACGGAAGTTGCCATCCGATTAGCCGAACCTGAAGCGCGTAATTCTGAGAAACTAGCGACTGTTGGACGTGCAATTCGACGCGAAGTAACCGCCATGAATGAAGGCATTGAGCGAACTATTGCTAGAGCATCGGAACTTGAAACAATAGTTCACTCCGAAGTGAATGCTCTGGAACGAAGCTACACTGAGAATGAAATTCGAGTGAGAGGTATTGTCGATGAATTGAGCGGAGAGCGAGACTCTGTAATCTCACATGCCGAACGCTTAAGATCATCTATCCTTGGCGCAAGAGATGAATTGAAAGATGAACTTGGCAACGCAGGTGAAGAAATTGCCATGCGTATCGCGTTATCTGGTGAAACCGTAGCACAATTAATGGACACTCATTCTGCGACTTTGCAGGATCGTACCACCGAAATTTCACATTCAATTCAATCACTGTTCACACAGAACTCTGATGATTTGCTCAATAACCTGCGTGAATCTGGCAATTTAATTACGGGCGAAATTGACAGCCGCCTGAACATGATTAATTCGCAGTTCGTCTTAAACAGCAAGAGCTTACTGAGTGATTTTGAAACACGTGTGAATACTCTAGACACAACTGCGGAGAAACTAACAGGTGCGCTTACACGACGAACTGAGCAATTGAATGAAGCACTATCTGCAAAGAACATTGAAATCTCAGAAACACTGACTGTTGGTCAACAAGCACTAACTCAGGGAATGGACGATGTCATTGGCTCAATGAATGCAGCGCTAGATGAAAAAGGCATTGCTTTCAAGCAGACGCTAACCAGCAGCTCTGAAGAAGCGATCATGGACTTTGACTTGCGTGCCGGTCTAATTAGCGAACAAATGATGGCCGCAAGCGCCGATGTTAATGCAAATTTCTCTAACAATATAGAGCGCTTAGCGGAAACATTGGATGCCAGAACAAAAACACTGAATGATGCCGTGAAGGGCAACATATCACAAGTAAACGAGGCCCTACTTACAGGTAACCAACACCTATCAACGATTATGACAAGTGGTGTAGATAAACTTGTCGGTCATGCGGATAATCTCAGCAGTTTAGCAGAGAGCGCGGTCAACCGAATAGACGATAGTCTTGCTGCAACAAATATGGCAGTTGATATGGCCATCTCCTCTGGTGTGGATAGTTTGACGGAAACCCTAGATACAGGTTCAGCAGCTATTCAGAATCAAACGAATCAGATCACTGCGGATATGACGCGCAGTCTTGTCGATTTAAATGAAACACTTACCTCTACAAACATTGCTCTTGGCGAGACTATAAATCGAGGAACTGAGAATATCAGTCAGTCGTTGCAGAGCCAGACAAGTACGCTTGAACAGGTCGCAACGGAAAATATATCCAAAATTGAGGATACATTCAAAGACCGTTCTGACAAGCTTGAAAAGATTACGACTTTGACAGTCGAACACCTGAATGACTCCATGCAGAAAAACATGGAAACTCTTGAAAGTATAACGACTGAAGGCGTCGAAAAACTCGATCAATCTATCCAGTTGCGATCAGAGGCGATGGAGAAAATCACACACGAAAATATGACAAAGCTCGATGGGGCTTTGCAAACTCGTGCTGACGATCTCCATAATATCGCTTCAAGAAATATTGCCGAACTGGAAAATACGTTAGTAGAACGTACAAATGCCATTGAAAATGTCGCCAACGAAGGCGCTGGCCTGATCACCAAAGCAATGAGCACAATGACGGATACGCTAGCTGGTGCTCTTGACAAAGAGGCTAGCAAAATCTCGGTCACATTGATGAACAATGAGGAAAAACTCGGAGAGCTGCTGGATCAGAAAACCAGAACCCTTGAAGAAAAGGCCGACACGATTTCATCTATTTCCAAGAACTCAGTTGAAGTCATTTCCGAAGCTGTCGACAATTCACTTACAAGAGTTGAAGACCACGCTAACAGCGTCGCTGACAAAACAAAATCTGCGATCGAAACGATCGAGGCGGCATTTGATGACAAGACCGAACATGTTGAAAAACGGTTTGGCATTTTGAATACAACGCTTTCAGATGGTTTAGATCGCGTCTCACAAACTCTGGGCAATCAGGCATCTGCACTTGCAAGTTCACTTACTAAGAGTGTGACAGAAGCAACTGGGCAACTTTCTGCGGAAGCTGCAAAAGCGCAAGCCGGCCTCAGAGAAGTGAGCGGTGAATTTGGTGATAACTTCCAAAAGACGAATGATCAAATCAGTGAAACGCTAAATGAAGCACTGGTTGAGCATTCATCAAAAATTGGGCATAACATCAATAACTTCTCCTCTGATTTAGATGAAAAACTCACCGCTCATGCAAGCCACATGTCAACGAATGTCGATGCATTGTCCTCCGAAGCATCTCGCTTGAGTGAAATATCATCAATATCCAATGATATCGGCAAAACTCTCACAGAAAATACGAATGAACTAACCAACCTTATGGAAGATAAGCTTAAACCGCTATCAGACCAAATCTCTCAAACGACACAAAATGCGGCCGAAGCACTTACTCAAACAACACAAGATGCGACCGATAAAATCTCGCAGACGACACAGCATGTGAGAAACGAAATATCCCAAACAGCAAAAAGCGCAGCCAATGCCCTAACACAAACAACTCAAAATGTTACGGGCGAAATATCTAAATCGACACATAGCGCGGCAGAAACACTTGTACAAACCACACAAGATGTGACGGATAAAATTTCGCAAACTACGCAATATGTTACAAATGAAATTTCCCAAACTACACAAAACGCAGCTGATGCGCTCAATGAACGAACTCAAAATGCGTCAGATGAAATTCGAAACGTTATACGTTCAAATGCTGACCTTATAAAAAATGAAAATGAAGCTCTAATTGATGCGATAACTATTCGCAGCAGTGAAACACTAAGTGCTGTTAGAGGTGTGGAAGTTAATTTATCTGAAAACGTAGCTTTACTCGTCGATAAAATGGATAAAAGCAGCTCGACAATCGCCGACGTTGTCCAACGCGCAAATGCAAATGTTACTCTCATGGACAGACGTTTAAGCGAAACATCTGAAAATCTCTCTGAGAGCACGAGTAAAGCTGCCGATGTCATTTCGACATCTTCCAATATATTATCTAACAATATTGGCAACCTGGATCGCGTTTCATCTGAAACACTCGCACAAATCGGAGATATATCCGACCACTTTGAGAAACATTCTCTTGTCCTTTCATCTGCAACCCACCTACTCGGTGACGCGCAGAACCGCCTGAATTCGACTATGGATGAGCGTAAACAAGCGCTAGAAACATTATCTGACGGTTTGCTTGTCAGGTCAGAAGAAGTTGAGCGAAATATGCGCTCATTGACATCGATTATTGAAGGTGCATTTACGCAAGCAACAAACCTATCGCAGAGCGCTGCCTCCAATTTAAACACTGAACTACATGCATCAGTGACGGAAGTGGAAGGCTTAATTAGCCAAACCGAACAACGTTCGGCAAGTATTGCACTAACACTTAAGGATACGTTACGCGACGCAATTGAGGAGGCTGTTGGTCGCTTCTCAAGCGCAACCGACGAGATCCGAAATTCTGCGACAAACATTCGCCAGGAATTGAACGCAACTCGGGAAGAACTGAAACGCGGTGCATTTGACCTGCCTGAAGAAACGCGTGAAAGCGCTGCTGCAATGCGCAATGCAGTAGCCCAACAAATTGATGCATTGCAGGAATTATCTACCTTGGTCAGTAAAACAACGCGGCGCAGTGATGCCAGTGTTGAAACAGCTGCCCCCCGTAAATCTGCTCCTGTCGCAAAAGCACCAACAGATAGTGCACGGCTTCAATCGGTTAGAGAACCCGTCGAATTACCAGAGCTAGAGCAATCAGAGCATGTAAGTAATTTCACATCTCCAACTCCAACTATATCCACACCACCGACAGAGCCAACCATTGGTAATAAACGTCAAGAGAACAATAGTGGCTGGGTTCGCGATCTTATTCGGGGTGCGGATACGCAAGAAAAATCACAAGATCAGGCTAGCCCGATAAACCAAAATCAGCGTAAACCACAGCATGTTGTCGAATCGCTAAATTCTCTTTCGGTAGATATTGCCAGAGCGATCGATCACGATGCATCTGTCGAACTTTGGCAGAGATATCAACGCGGTGAGAGAGACATATTTACCCGCCGCCTGTACACCATTAAAGGCCAGAAGACCTTTGATGATATTCAGGCCAAATATGCAAGAGAACCAGAATTCAAAAAGGCTGTTGATCGCTATATGGCAGACTTCGAGAAGCTTTTGTCCGATGTATCAAAAAATGATCCAAGTAATGTGATTGGCCAAAGCTACCTGACATCGGACACCGGGAAAGTTTATACAATGCTGGCGCACGCAAGTGGTCGTCTGAAATAAGCTTAGATCCAATATGAATTTAAAAAAGCGGCTTCCAAATGGAGCCGCTTTTTCTTTATCTTAAACTTGTCATCTAATCTGCTTTATCTAACATATTTAAGTGACCACGTAACAATATCTGAGATCACTTGTGACGAAGCCGAGTTTAGCGAGTCTACGTAAGCTTCATTGCTATTTCCAACGACGTTCGTAATTTGTCGGAACACCTTCTGCGCACGCACAGTGCCGTTCCGGTCATTCAAAATCTTAACGGAGACTTCGGCAACCGCAACTCGCGGACTACTTGCCACAACCTCAAATGAACGTAGTGATGTTACAACCTGATAATCAATTGCAAGCCCCTCACCTGGCAAACCTACACCACTAAGCCTTCCGGAATTTTCGAAAGCGCGAGCAAGCTTAACCTGAAACACTTTTGGTAATCTGTCATTCCACTGTGCTTTTGATAAGTACTGCACAGCAGACGGAGATGTACGTACCAGGATTTGTTCACTGTCTAAGGTTTTAAGCGCCGAAGGTTCGGTAATAAGAATTTGTCGCCTGCTACGAACGCCCGGCGTTGAAATCTCACCATTATGAGCCAACGTAAATGTATCAGGTATCGAAGCATTTCCGCCGCCAATGCAACCACTCAGAGCCAAACAGGTGGTTAGAGCTAAAATTTTACGCAACATAAAGACGGACGCTCTCATCAAATTTCATTAAAGTTTCATTAACCATAAACCACAGCCTTAATCAAATAAAGATGATAGCCAAATTATACATTAGCGCCGCGTGCGACCATCAAACTGTTTCACACTTTCCCCGCCAAATAACAACCTTTGCGGGTCGCGCTCAATAGAACTCACACTTCTTTCAATGCGCGAAATTGATCGTCTTGCTTCTGTCACTAGCGCCTCTATATCTTTAAGTCCAGAACCAGTAAATCGCTCCAGATTTCCAGCAATAGGTCCAATACGCTTGTTAAGGTTATCCGCAACATCTTTAAATGATTTCAAAGTCTCTTGTGCATCCGCGATAAGACTGCCGGAATCATTATCTCCAAGAAAACCGTCAAGCTTTGCTAAAACACCATCAATACGCGCGGACGCACCGTTTAAACGACCCGCTAATTCCGATACATCGGTGATCATCTGATCTATATCCTCCGACCTCTCACCCACGGTACCCACAATTTCTTTAGCATCTGCAAGCGTTTGTTTCGCATCTGCGCCCGCAGCAGAGATATCTGCAACTGTTTGCTTAACTAGAGTGGGGTCTACTTCCGCTAGAAGGGTATCAACTTTTTCTGTTGCATCACTCAACTTCTTGGCCGTTATATTAACGTTTGAAATCAGATCCTCAATCTCGCTGGTCTTTCCACCAATACTCTCTGCAATTTTTCGTGCTTCAGATAGAGCCACCTTTGCATCATTACTCGCAACTGTAATATTATTCATTGTATTGCTGATTTGTTCCGGCTTAACTTCCGCTAGCAAGGTATCAACCTTAGCCGTTGCTTTGTTAAGTTGCTTTGCAGTGCTACTCACGTCGGTAATCATTTGGTTGATTTCACCAGTACTTTCGCCAATCCCGCTAATAACAATCTTCGCCTGGTTGAGTGCCTCTTTTGCATCTGCACTTGCCCGCGCCACATTCTTTATTGTTGAATCTATTTGTCCCGGCTCAACTTCACTGATCAAAGCATCAATCTTTGCAAGAGATTGGGTCGCATTTGCACTTAATGTTTCGAAATTAGAAAGAGTATTATTTATCTTCTTAGGCTCAATTGCCGTAATCAACCTATCGGCAGAGTTTAAAGTCGTTTCTAGTTTAAGCGAAAGCGTTTGAACAGTTGCAGTAAGTCCTGTAACACTTGCAAGAAACTGATCGATTCCTTCCGAATTTTTCGCAATAGCCTCTGAAAAAGCTTCCGCATTTTTAAGCGTATTGGTAATAGGGGCTTGAGCATCTTTAACAAAACCCTCGACCTCACCTAAAATACTGTTCGCACGAACCATAATCGTTTCGGCATTTTCAATCAGACCCGCTATGCCAGATGTTTGCGCCTCAATTTCTATAGGAACATCTGTTTCGAATGCTTTGCGTAGCATGTCAGTACCCGAACCCGTGGGCGTCGAAACTTCAAATAGCGAAGCGCCTGTTAGACCTTGAGACTCCAATTTAAAAACAGTCGTATCATTCATCGGCATATCGACGGAAACTTCAGCAATTGCAACTACATATTTCGGACGTTGAAAATCAATCTGGACTGATTTCACCTGCCCCACAGGTATCCCATTAAACCGAACTGGTGAGCCTACGTTAAGACCCGCTGCAGAGCCGGGAACTCGCACAATCACTTTTGCAAAGTTGCCCGTCTGAGACAGTTCTGCATACCAATAGATAAAGCCAAATGCTGCGAAAGTCACTATAATCGCAAACAAGCCAACAATGGTGTAATTAGCTTTCGTTTCCATTTAAAGCAGTTACCTCTCAGCGCGAAATAGTACGCGCACGTTTCCCTTTAAAATACGATTGCACCCATTCATCATCAAATGCCAGCATCATATCGATATTACCTTCTACGAGAACTTTTTTTTCGCCCAGAACGGCAATTCTGTCACACACTGAAAATAAACTATCAAGATCATGCGTCACCATATAAACGGTTAACCCCAAAGTATCTCGGAGTTTAGCAATCAACTCATCAAACTCAGCAGCACCAATTGGATCAAGCCCCGATGTCGGCTCATCAAGAAATACGATATCAGGATCAAGTGCCAATGCACGAGCGAGAGCTGCACGCTTTATCATGCCACCTGAAAGCTCCGACGGATATTTATCCGCAGCGTTTTTGGCCAAACCAACCATATCAATTTTTACACGAGCCAATTCGTCCATTATATCCTGTGGCAAATTAAGATATTCGCGCATTGGGACCTGAATGTTTTCTTTGACTGTCAGTGAAGAAAACAACGCACCGTGTTGGAATAGAACGCCCATCCTCATATCAATCGCAAGACGTTCGGCCTCAGTTATATCATCGTAATCCTTGTCAAAAATTTTAACGATACCTTTTTGCCGAGGTAAAAGTTTTAAAATCGACCGCATAAGAACTGATTTGCCGGTACCTGATGCGCCAACAAAGCCTAGAATTTCACCTCGGTATACACTCAAATCAAGATGGTCGAGAACCACATGATCACCAAACGCAACACAGATATCTCTTGCGGACAGGATTAATTCTTTATGAGGTGACTGACTATTCATACTCAATCCTGGCCCTTCCATCCCTGCCCTAAAAATCAATCGCAGCGTAAAAAATAGCAAATATACCATCAATAACGATGACAAGGAAAATTGCTTTAACAACCGATGCTGTCACACGCTTACCCAAAGATTCGGCACTACCTTCAACTTTAAGGCCTTCAACTGCGGCAACAACACCAATAATGATGGCCATAAAAGGTGTTTTAATCATACCGGATGTAATTGTCGTGTAATCAATAAAGGCTTTCATACGTTCCAGGAACACATTCGGCGGGACATCTGAATAAAAATAAAGAACAACAGCAGCAGCTGTCAACGCGGTAAAATTGGCTACAATTGTTAGCAGTGGGAGCGTGAGAATTAGCGCGATCATCCTTGGGAAAACCAAGACGCCAATTGGGTTTAACCCCATAACCGTGAGCGCATCCACCTCCTCACGCATCTTCATCGAGCCAATCTCAGCCGTAATCGCGCTCCCAGAGCGGCCTGCTATCATTATCGAGGTAATCAAAACCCCCATCTCACGCAACTGCAGCACACTAACAAGATCAGCCGCAAAGACATCCGCGCCAAACGCTCGCAGTTGAAATGCTGTTTGTTGCGATACAATCGCGCCAATCGCAAGAGACATTAAAATGACGATGGGAACGGCGCGAACGCCAATTTGATCCATCTGGTGGATGATTGGCGCAATTGAAGAGTTTTGTTTGCGTCCAGCTTTCAGCTGCGGACCATAAATCATGGCCCCCAGTATATTAAGGCCCATCTTAATATCGCCTAAAAGCGCTTCTGCACCAATGCCCGTTCGCCTTAAAAAACCGTGAACAAGCCCAAGAGAATGGTCTTCTTTTGGTTCATTTTCCAATTCATCACATGTTGGAATTTCCGCCAATAAACTTTGCATTCCCGCACTAACATTCACAAAATCAAGTTTCAGAAATTTGTCAGCGCAAGTTTTTTCGAACTTCCTAATAAGCCAGGCGCCAGCAGTATCAAACTCCGATATATTTTTAGCGTCCAATATGACTTCTGTTTCACCAAAACTATTTGGTAAATCCGGAAACACCATACATATTTCATCAACACCATGATGGCGCCAATCACCGAACAAATGCACAAAAGTGCTCGTTGCTGACCGCTCTAGTTCGAAAGTGGCATGGCTCATTTTGGCATTCATCGCATCCGTCATTTCAGTTATTTAACCTGCCATCACAGCCATGTCACTGAATTAAGTTCAATTAAATCGAAAAGTGGGGTTTAATAAGTTTAAACTTACGAATAAATTCGTCATTCGATCTTGTTCTCATGCAAACATACGATTCGGCGGACTAGAAATAAAACTCGGCCAACGTGCCAAAGAAGTGGAATTAGGTAATATGGAAAATAGCGGCAAATCCAAACAACAAGAAACAGATGATCTTGATAAACAGGCCTTATTTTACCACAATTATCAAACCCCAGGCAAACTGGAAATCCGCGCCACAAAACCACTCGGCAACCAGCGCGACTTAGCTTTGGCTTATTCGCCCGGTGTTGCAGCACCCTGCAGAGAAATCAGCAAAGACCCAAATGCAGCATCATTATATACAGCACGAGGAAACTTAGTCGGAGTTGTATCAAATGGAACCGCTGTTTTAGGATTAGGCGCCATTGGTCCCCTCGCCTCCAAACCCGTTATGGAGGGCAAAGCCGTACTCTTCAAAAAATTCGCAAATATTGATGTGTTCGACATCGAAGTCGATGCAATGGAAGTCGATAGAATGGTTTCTGTTATTTCCGCGTTAGAACCAACATTTGGCGGCATAAATCTTGAAGATATCAAAGCACCGGAATGTTTTGAAGTAGAAGAACAGCTTCGAGAAATTATGGATATTCCTGTATTTCATGATGATCAGCACGGCACCGCCATCATCGTAGCCGCCGCTGTGCTTAACGGCATAGAACTTGCCGGAAAACAATTGGAAGATGTCAAGATCGTGACGTCTGGAGCTGGTGCTGCGGCGTTGGCGTGCTTAAACCTTCTCGTTTCAATGGGGGCGAAGCGTGAGAACATTTGGGTTCATGATATTGAAGGTCTTGTCTATGAAGGGCGCACCTCGCAAATGGATCGCTGGAAATCCGTATATTCTCAAAAGTCCGACAATAGAACTCTGGATCAATCCATCGGAGATGCTGATGTCTTTCTTGGTCTGTCAGCGGCAGGTGTCTTAAAAAAAGAACTTCTTGCAAAAATGGCCCCTCAGCCACTCATTCTTGCTCTTGCCAATCCTACGCCCGAGATCATGCCAGAAGAGGCGAGAGATGCGCGCGAAGATGCTATGATATGCACGGGTCGTTCTGATTTTCCTAACCAGGTCAACAATGTATTATGTTTTCCGTACATTTTTCGTGGTGCCTTGGACTGTGGTGCAAGCACGATTAATGAAGAGATGAAAATTGCAGCAGTAAAAGCAATTGCAGAACTTGCGCGAGAAGAACCGTCCGAATTGGCCGCGCAAGCCTATTCAGGCGAAACGCCAACATTTGGTCCGAACTACCTCATCCCCTCACCTTTCGATCAACGCCTAATTCTACGCATAGCACCAGCCGTTGCGAAAGCGGCAGCAAATAGCGGTGTTGCACTAAGGCCGATTGAGGATATGGAAGCCTATTTGGATAAACTCAACCGCTTTGTCTTCCGGTCCGGTTTTGTCATGAAACCTGTGTTTGCTGCAGCTAAAGCATCGAAAAACAATCGCGTAATTTTTGCAGAAGGCGAAGATGAACGGGTATTGCGCGCTGCCCAAATCCTTATTGAGGAGAAAGTCGCAAAACCTATTCTCATTGGTCGACCAAATATCATTGAGCTGCGCTTAAGACGGTATGGGTTGAGGATCGATATGGAAAACGAGTTGGAAATTGTTAATCCTGAAAATGATAGCCGTTTCCGTGATTATGTTGACGAATATTTTTCGCTAGTGGGACGAAAAGGCGTCAACCCAGAAGCGGCAAGCACCATTGTTAGAACAAATATGACAGTTATCGGCGCGCTTGCGGTCAAGCGCGGTGATGCTGATGCGCTTATTTGTGGCATTGAAGGGCGATACAAAAGCCACCTCAAACACGTAAGTCAGATTATTGGCAAGAAGGAAGGTATTACTGATTTATCAACTCTAAGTCTGCTCATTTCTGAACGTGGTGCTACATTTCTAACCGACACTTATGTAACCTATGATCCATGCGCGGAGGAACTTGTGGAAATGACACTTCTTGCCGCTGAAGAGATTAAGCGGTTTGGTATTGTTCCAAAAGTAGCGCTCGTTTCTCATTCTAGCTTTGGGGCACACGACACGCCAACGGCACTTAAAATGCGTAAGGCAACTCGTATATTAAACGAAATTGCGCCAGATCTAGAAATTGATGGCGAGATGCAAAGTGATTCTGCAATCTCAGAAGTTTTACGAAAACGAGCTATGCCCAATAGTAAGCTAACAGGAGAAGCCAATCTACTTGTATTTCCAAATATTGATGCTGCAAACATCACACTTGGCGTCGCTAAAACCATGCTTGATGCGCTCCATGTAGGTCCTATATTGCTGGGCGGCGCTATGCCTGCGCATGTTTTATCACCGTCTGTAACATCCAGGGGCGTTGTTAACATGGCAGCATTATCAGTGGTCGAAGCATCTAGCGGCTCATAACCTACCCAAATAATGGGTAATGTTGAATTCTGTAATAACATAATAATAATCTATTAGAACTATAGTTTTAAACTAAGTCATAATTCCAATAGATTGAGATGCGTTTATGCGCCGATTTATATTGCCAAGTTTATCAGTTGCTATGCTGACTATAGTTGCACCTCAAGGTGCACATGCTCAATCATGTGAGGTACTTAAGGCGCAACTCACAAAAGCTTCAAAAGTAGGCACAAACAGTAAGGCAGTTAAGCGCTACAGTAACGCGATAAAACAACAAACCAAAATGATAGCGAAGGTCAAAGGTGACCTTCAACGATATAAATGTAGCTCTGGCAACAATGCGGCTGCCTGCAAAAAACTAACAGATGCACAAAAACGTATGCAGGCAAATTTGAATCAACTCGATAAAAAGCGCTCCAATTTATCAAGTGCTAAATCTAAAGCTAGAATTGCGAGGATAAAATCAAAGCTATCTGCCAATAACTGTTACGGAAATTCCTCAGTCATCAATGTTAATGCGCAAAAGCAACCACATCGAGAAGAAAACGGTGTAAAAATTATTGGAAAAAGCGGTGGACATAGGCTGAAAAGTAAAGTTGTCACACTATCAAATTCCAGTAGAAAACCAGGCAACTACCGGACCATGTGTGTTAGAACCTGTGACGGGTTTTTCTTTCCAATATCATCAAATACATCACCTCAGTCATTTGAGAGAGACGAGCTAGCCTGTAAACTAATGTGCCCGGGAACTGAAACAAATCTCTTTTTTCATCGCTCTTACGATGAGGAAAGCCAGGACATGATTTCATATCGTGACCAAACCCCTTATGCAGATAAAGAATACGCTTTCATTTACAGGACAAAGGCACCCGGCAGTACACAAACCTGCTCATGCAATATGGCCGCTTTCTATGCAGAGATGAACAGACGTGAAGCTTTATTGAACGGCAATGGCGAAAAATCATCAAAAGAAATTGAAAATATCACGTCTGTGATTCCAGCAACAAAACAAGATCCCGGCGAGGATCCTGAAACGATTTCCAATCTTGAAGGTAACCTGAACGATCAAGATCTAGATGCATTTGTAGCTGTAAATCAAGATACAAATCCCGCCCAATCGGATAGTAAGAATATACGTATCGTCGGCCCAGTATTTCTACAAAATACAGATGCTGTAAATCTGAAGTAATACCTATCTATCACATGGTACATGATTTCAGAGAATAAAATTCATCGTCACTATAAATAAAAAAACCGTTCAATTTCCCGAACGGTGTTTTTTTGATTTTAGGAAGTTTGATTTACTACTTGTACATTGCGCGATTGCCGTTGGTCTTTTTCATCCGCTCAGGGTCATAAACCTGAACTTGGTTCCTGCCCTTATTTTTGGAGAGATAGAGCGCTTCATCAGCAGCACCATAGAGATGCTCAGAATTATTACATTCCGATGCCATGCATACACCAAGAGAAATGGTAATTTGACCATAGTCCGCGCCAGACTTTCGGTCCTTGAGTGATGTCTTTTCAACGGCGAGACGTATTCGTTCCGCAATAAGCTCCACCTTGCCCGCAGAGGTATTTGACACAACGATCCCGAACTCTTCACCGCCGGTTCTGGCAATCAATGAATCATCACGTAACTCTGTACTCATGGCTCTTGCGACAACGCCCAAGACACGATCACCGATCGGATGCCCATGTGTATCATTGAAGCTCTTGAAATGATCGATATCAAGCAAAATCAGTGCACTTGTCGAAATGGAGATATTGCTATCATAAACCATTGACATTGCTTCATCGAATGCTCGTCGATTAGGTAGCTGTGTCAATGGATCCGTATTTGCAATTGATTTGTATTCATCTAGCTGTTCTTTAACTTGTGCTAGTTCCTTTGTAGCTTCCAATACCCGATCAATGATTGCTTTACTGTTTTCAATCTTATCACCAGTAGCTTGAGCTAATTCTTCCGTAACGGACAAGATATCCTTGTTACGTGGATTTTCAGACATGTGATTAAGTTTATTGGCATTATCACCCAGAACCTGCGTATAATCCTGCAAAGTTGTATTTTCTTTATTCAACTTACCCAAAAGATCATCAAGTTCGCCGGAAATTTTCTCTTGAGCAGAATCGACAACCCCGCCATGGTGGTGATGAGAGAAATATTTTTTGCCAACAGCATCAAGATCACCCTGAGACGGCTGACTGCCAAGTGCTGCAAATTCCCTCGTAAGCGTGGTATTGCTTTTATTCAGCGCTTCATAAACAAGCTCATAGTTTCTTGGTAATCCGGAGATACCTCGTTTATGCATCGTTGCAACTACTATTGACGCTGTATTCATTTAGGAAACACCCCATTTTAACTTAATTCTGGCCACCAAATGAAAGCAGACAGATAACACATATGTTAAAAATAATCGGAAAGTATTGGCGAACTGTTAACTCAAACCCAATTTTCAAAAAAAAAGGCGCTCATAATAACAAGCGCCTGATCCAAAGAAATAGAAAGTATCTTAACCCAACTTATTTAGGGCCCAGCATTTGCTCAGGTCTAACAACTTTATCAAAGGTTTCTTCATCTACAAACCCAAGACCAATAGCTTCCTCTTTCAGGGTAGTTCCATTTTTATGAGCCGTCTTTGCAACTTTCGTTGCATTGTCATAACCAATCTCAGGCGCGAGTGCCGTTACCAACATTAAGCTTTCCCACATCAACTTGCTGATCTTATCCTCATCAGGGCGAATGCCAGCGACACACTTATCCACAAAGCTGACGGAAGCGTCGCCTAAAAGTTGCATCGATTGCAGCACATTATATGCCATCATCGGTTTATAAACATTTAGCTCGAAATGCCCTTGAGAACCTGCAAAGCCAACAGCTGCATCATTTCCCATAACATGAGCACAAACTTGAGTAAGAGCTTCACACTGAGTTGGATTTACTTTTCCCGGCATAATAGAAGAACCAGGCTCATTTTCAGGTAGAATAAGTTCACCCAAACCACAGCGTGGACCAGAACCCAACAACCGTATATCATTGGCAATCTTAAACGCACTAGCAGCGACGGTTTTAAGCGCACCAGATATCTCGACCAAAGCATCATGCGCTGCGAGTGCTTCAAACTTATTTGGAGCTGTATAAAAAGGCAAACCGCTTATTTCTGCCATGTTGGCAGCTACTTTTTCAGCCCAACCCTTCTTTGTGTTAAGACCAGTACCTACGGCTGTTCCACCCTGAGCGAGCGCATAAATGTTCTTCAAAGCCTGCTCAACACGCGCAATGCCCTGCTCTATTTGAAATGCATAACCTGAGAATTCCTGACCAAGTGTAATTGGTGTTGCATCTTGAGTATGAGTACGACCAATTTTGATTATGTTCTCAAATGATTTTGCTTTTTCTGAAAGTGCATCATGAAATTTTTTCAAACCCGGCAACAGGACGTCTCGCGCCATAGTAGCAATCGCGATATGCATAGCCGTAGGGAATGTATCATTAGATGATTGCCCCATATTACAATGGTCATTAGGATGAACAGGAGACTTAGAACCGATTTCACCACCCAGCATTTCAATAGCGCGGTTTGCAATAACCTCATTCGCATTCATATTTGACTGCGTCCCTGAACCCGTTTGCCAAACGACAAGCGGAAAATGATCATCAAGCTTGCCGTCGACAACTTCACCCGCAGCACTCACAATCGCATTACCAATTTCTGGTTCAAGGGAACCAAGCTCAATATTTGCTTGCGCGCACGCTTTTTTGATAACGCCCAAAGCTCTAACAATGGCTACCGGTTGTTTTTCCCAACCAATTGGGAAATTAATTAAAGATCGTTGTGTTTGAGCGCCCCAATATTTATCCGCAGGCACTTCAAGAACTCCGAAACTATCTGACTCTGACCTCGTATTTGACATAAAGAAATCCTCTTAAATGGGTTGGAAGCGACAACACGCATAATCCAAACTTGGTTATTTGTGTTTCATCTAGTCAAAAAACCCAAACTTCACAATAAGAAGTTCGTCTCATGTTCTAAAATTTTGATCAATCTAGGAGATAGGTTCTTCCAATGAATCACATGTTAAGCTATGGATAGCTCGACAATTTACAGAGGAAGGTTGCAAAATTGACCCGGAAGTTCACGAAAAACGCTGTTATTCTGCTTACTGCTTTTACAATAATAGAAGTTTCGCCTTTGCCAATAGTGCAACTTGTGCAGCCTGCGGCGGCGGAAAATAACTTTTTGAATGCATTATTCGGTGTAAATGCAAGAAAACGCCGTCAAGCTGAAAAGAAACGCCGAGAGGAAGCCCTCCGTCAGCAACCCAAGAAACCTGCTCCAAGAATTAGAGGAGCAAGATATAAGACCTACATTGCTGATAAATTAGTAACAGCAAAGCTTGATCAAATTGTAGATCCCGTAACGACGTCTGCAGTTTCCCATAACGAAAATATCGCAACAACAGCACAAGCTAATTCAACAGCAAAGACTGATCCTTTTGCTCTTGGATTTGAGACCTTGTCTTCTTTGAACCTCAAAACATTACCAGAAGTTTCTGAGGCACTGGTAACACATTATTCGAGCAGCCCGAGTTATCGCTGGGTGAATGAAAATGGCCCAACAAAACAAGCCTTAGCGCTTCATAAAGCCCTCCAAGAAGCTTATATGGTCGGTCTACCTAATGAAAATTATACGGTCGATCTGCCTAATGCCGCCGTACTCGCTACGGGCGAAAGTGCCTGGTCGGACTACATGCGTTTTGAAATGGAGTTATCCGCTGCCATTTTGACTTATATGGTTGATGCAAGCCGTGGTTTAATCAGCCCGAAAAAGATTTCTGGTTACCACGATTTCAAGCGTAAAAAGCTGGATTTGGATAAAGCATTATTTAAAGCCGCACTTTCTGACAATCCGACAGAGTTTTTACATAGTTTCAACCCGTCCGGTGAGCATTTCTTGGCGCTAAAGTCTGAACTGGCTGAACTTCTAGGTGCAGAAGAAAAAGAACGCATCACAATCGCTCCTGATACATTTCTTAAACCGGGGAAATCAAGCCCTGAGATGAGAAACATTGTTGCCAGCATTCGCTTGAAAGGTTCAGAAGAACTAAAAACGAATTACGCTTTTGAGCTAAATACCTATCGCGGTGATGATCTTTACACACCGGAGCTTGTTACATTGGTCAAAGCTTTCCAGAAAGAAAACAACCTTTCTGATGATGGTATTATCGGCAGAAAAACCATTCGAGCGATGGTTGAAGATTCCAATGCTGTTAAGATAGAAAAAGTCAAACTGGCGATGGAACGCGCTCGTTGGCTACCAGGCAAGCTGGCAGATCGGCGCGTCTTCATTAATCAACCAGCATATAATGTAACTTATTATGAAAATAATAAGTCAAAACTCTCTATGCGTGTTGTGGTTGGGAAAAAATCAAACCAAACAAACTTCTTTGACGATGAAATCGAGAAAGTCGAATTCAATCCATATTGGGGTGTGCCGCAATCAATCATCACAAATGAGATGCTGCCTAAACTTCGTGCGGACCCATCTTATCTTGATCGTCTCGGCTATGAAGTTAGCTATAATGGACGTAGGTCTTCATCAAGCTCAATTGACTGGTATAGTTTGAATTCAACCAGAGCTGTTGGTGTTCGCCAGCCTCCTGGTCGAAAAAATGCTTTGGGAGAATTAAAGATACTCTTCCCAAATGCCCATGCCATATACATGCATGACACGCCTGCGAAAAAGCTATTCGGTCGTGATACGCGTGCATTCAGTCACGGGTGTGTACGCTTACAAGACCCAAGAGCAATGGCTGCAGCAGTATTAGGGACTGATCTCAATTCGATTGAAGGTCATATCGCACCTCGGAAAAATAAAACTGTTTTTGTCGATAAACCAATCCCGGTGCATGTCTCTTATTTCACAGCTTGGCCAAATGACGCTGGAGCCATTGAATATTTTGATGATGTTTACGGCCGTGACAAAGCCTTACAGAAAGCATTTGCAACAACAATCAAGTCAAGAACTGCTTCTTAAAGCTCGTTATTTATTGAGTAATTCTATGATGAGTTGATATGTCAGCTCATCATAGTGAGATATAATACCGTCAGGTTTCAAATCTGCGATTGGTACATCAGAAAAACCAAATGGCACACCGATAGATGGAATACCGGCGTCCTTTGCCGCGGCTATGTCATTGATTGAATCACCAATCATAATCGTGCGATCAGGCTTTCCATTAGCCAGCTTGATTGTTTCAAGAATATGTCTTCCATCAGGTTTGCGAAATGAAAAGCTGTTTCCTCCCGTTAGCGCAACAAACTGATCAGACATTCCTAATTTTTCCATTAGTAATCGAGCAAGACTTTCATGTTTATTCGTACATATAGCGAATCGTACACCGTCTATCTGCAATCGTTCAAGCGCTTCATCTAACCCATCATAGGCCCGCGATTTTCCAGGCATATTCTTTCCATAGTGAGAAACAAACAGCTCAAAAAATTCATTCAATTCACTGTCAGAAACCGACTTGCTTCGAATATCAAATGCGCGTGTCAACATAGCTTTGGCACCCTGCCCAACGAGTACGGAAAGTTGACCATATTCAACAGGTTCAAGATCGATAGTACTTAGACAAAAATTCAAACTATCCAGCAAGTCATGCGACGTATCTATAAGCGTGCCATCAAGATCAAATACAATTAATATATCATCCACTTTAGTCGCCTTCTTACAATTAGAATCAAGTGTATTTTTTTGTAGATAAGCCCTTACTAAAGGAAAATACTTTGCGAGCAACATATCATCCGTGGTAACAGCGGGCAGAATTACAAATAAAGGCGTAAAATATGGATGCTCTCCAACTCAAAATATCGGCAGCAAATGCAGCGCTTGACTATGTCAAATCAGGCATGCGCCTTGGCGTAGGCACTGGATCGACGGCTGATGAGTTTACCAAATTATTGGGTGAAAAAGTTCAACAAGGTCTCGATATTCAAGCAGTACCGACATCTGAGCGCACACAAAAATTATGCAATGAAGTTGGGATCAAAACCTATACGTTAGAAGATCTACCACAACTCGATTTGACAATTGACGGTGCTGACGAACTTGATCACAAACTCCAACTCATCAAAGGCGGCGGTGGCGCATTATTGCGAGAAAAAATTGTTGCAGGAGCCTCTTCTAAGATGATTGTCATTGCGGACACATCTAAAACAGTTGAAACACTGGGAGCATTCCCACTTCCGATAGAAGTTGTTCCTTTTGGTTTAGCGTCAACGACCATTGCTATAGAAAATCTTGCTAAAGTCATGGAATTAAGTGGTCCAATTGAACTTCGCAAAAATAGCGATCAAACTACATTTGTAACCGACGGCGGACATTTTATATTGGACGCATCTTTTAGCCTTATTTATGATGCAAAGCGACTTTGTGATGCTTTGAATAAAGTTCCCGGTGTTGTAGAGAATGGTTTATTTATCGATATGGCCACCACAGCGCTGGTTGCTGGAACAAATGGCGTCAATGTCATTGAAAAAAATAATTAGAATTTGGAGCGTAATAGTATGAGCATTCAACGTCAATTTCGTAAAATCGCATTCGGAACAGGCTTAATCTTGGCTTTGTCACCAATAAACTCAACATTTGCGCAAGATATTTCTGCCGATCACTTGAAAGTGGCTCGCCAGGCAATAGGTGCTCTCAAAGTTACTGCAAGTTTTGATGATATTTTGCCAGCAACGTCTGAACGGCTTAAAGCCAGCCTAATACAGGCAAACCCGAATTTTTCCGATGAAATATCACTCACTGTGGATGAAGAAGCCATCAAAATTGCCGGTCGACGCTCAGCCTTGGAAGAAGAAGCAGCAATGATTTATGCGAAAAAATTCTCTCTGGCGGAGCTGACTGAAATCGCAGCATTTTATAACACCGAAGCTGGTAAAAAACTTCTCCAATCTGCACCTAGTGCCGGACGTGAACTTTTGCGAGCTGCTGAAATTTGGGCTGGAGGTATCAGCCGAGACCTTAGTGCAGCTGCGAACGTTGCACTGAAGGAAAAACTTACAAAAGCTGCAGATGTGAAACCTGAAACTCCGGCTGAAGGTGATGCCGCCCCAAAAGCTGAATAAATAATTCAAATTATACTGGTATTTCTCTTCCGAAATACCATATGCCAAATAATGGTTTAATGACGGAGTGACTTCATGGCTGCATACGATTTTGATCTTTTTGTAATTGGTGGCGGCTCCGGCGGCGTTCGTGCAGGACGATTAGCTGCGGCAATGGGAAAACGTGTTGGTGTTGCTGAAGAATATCGATTTGGTGGCACTTGCGTCATCCGAGGCTGCGTTCCTAAAAAATTGTTTGTGTATGCTTCTTCATTTCCTGAGCATTTCGAAGATGCGACCGGCTACGGTTGGAGCGTAGGCGAAACAAAGTTTGACTGGAATACTTTGATTGCTAACAAAGACAAAGAGATTGAACGTTTGGAAGGCCTTTACCAAAAGGGCCTTGATGGAAACGGTGCCAAGATGTTCAAAAGCCGTGCGGAATTGGTTGATCAACATACAATTTGCCTTACTGCAACTGGTGAAACCGTTACGGCTGAAAAAATTCTGGTTGCAACCGGCGGTCGACCAAACCCGATGAGTGACTTGGAAGGTCATGAACATTGTATTTCGTCCAATGAAGCATTTCATTTGGAACAATTGCCGGAATCTATTTTGATAGCAGGTGGTGGATATATTGCGGTCGAATTTGCCAATATTTTCCACGGCTTGGGTGTCAGAACGACGCTGATTTATCGTGGTAACGAAATCCTATCTCGTTTTGACAAGGACCTTCGGTCAAACCTGCAAGAAGCGATGATTACAAAAGGTATTGATATCCAATTTTCCGATACAATTTCGAAGGTTGAGAAAAACGCTGATGGCAAATTATCGGTTACTACAAAAGCTGGAAATAATGCTGAATACAGCCAAGTCATGCTTGCATTGGGCCGAATTGCAAATACCGATGGTCTTGGTCTCGAAAAGGCTGGAGTAGAGGTAAGTTCACGCGGCGCAATTATTATTGATGAATACTCAAAGACAAATATCGATAATATATACGCATTAGGAGACGTGACTGATAAGGTTCAGCTTACACCTGTAGCCATCCACGAAGCTATGTGTTTTCTGGAAACGGTTTATAAAGATAATCCAATATCACCAGATCATGAACTCATCCCCACTGCCGTGTTCTCACAGCCGGAGATCGGAACGGTTGGAATGAGCGAAGAAGAAGCGGCAAAAGCATTCTCGGAGATTGAGGTTTACAAGGCTCAATTCCGCCCTATGCGTCATACGCTGACAGAGCGCCAGGATAAGATGATGGTCAAATTAGTGGTCAACTCCGCTGATCGCAAGGTACTGGGTGCGCATATTCTGGGCCCCGACGCTGGTGAACTTGTTCAAGTCTTAGGCATAACGCTAAAAGCAGGATGCACAAAAGACGATTTTGATCGCACAATGGCGGTCCATCCCTCAGCATCTGAAGAACTTGTCACAATGTATTCCCCGAGCTATAGAATCAAAAATGGTGAACGGGTCTAGTCACTGATGGATCGTAAGGTTTTCTTTCAATATCTGGCAGAAAATCAAGCAACTCTTTTTGCTGATGGGATCTCATCTGAGCAAAAATCTGGATTAAATACGAAACTCGATGTCTGGGCGAAATGGTATGCCGCCAAGCATCCTGTAAACTTTCTGGCGGCGGCATTAGGTCAGATATATCATGAAACTGGCGGCAAAATGGTGCCGGTTTTAGAGGCATTTGCCATCAATCGTGAACAATCAGCACAATTGTTAGAGAAAGCGTATAATGAAGGCCGTTTATCCTGGGTCAAGCAACGCTATTGGGAGAAAGACGAAAGCGGGAAACATCCGGTAGGCGGAGGAGATATCCAGCTTACTCACCGCCGAAACTACGTCGCAGCCCAAGAAAGAATTGGTAAAAAATTTGAAATTGATATCAATCTGGCGGAAAATTATGATCTCGCACTAGACCCAGTCATATCTGCCCATATTGCCTTTTCTGGCATGATCGACGGGTGGTTTCGAGAATGTAAGCTTTCTGATTTCGCAAAAGATAACAATACGCTTGATTATTGTGCAGCGCGTGACATCGTCAATGGCGATGTTGGGATTGTCGGCAAAAAAATTGAAGTATATTGCCAAACATTTGAATCTGCACTGGCTGCTGCAGGTGCACAACAATATCTGAAACCATTAGACAAGAACATTGACTGGCCAGACCATGACTGAGCAGCTCATCGATATTTTGCACAAGAAAGCTAAACAAGGCCCGATCGTTGGCTATTTTGGCTATGGCTCACTTGTTAATAAAAATACACTTCGCACAGAATATATCGCCACCATTCCCGCAACATTAAAAGGATGGCAAAGGATGTGGGATACCCCGTCTGGAGATGATTTTGATGGTCAAAGTGTTTCACTTTTAACCGTTAGACCTAATCAAAGCAAAAGCACCAAAGGTGTTGTAGTATTTGATTGGGCCGAAAATTTGCCGCTGGTTGACGCCCGAGAACATAATTATCATCGCCGTACCATTAACACCAAAGAATTAGCGTTTGAAAACCTGTTTGACGCATCTTCGCATAGTTTTTATGTCTATGAGGCAATCGAAAACAAGACACTCGAAGACGGACGTCCACCTCTCCTTCATTCTTATCTCGACGCAGTTTTGCAAGGCTTTCATGATGTTTATGGATCAGATGGCATTCATGAATTTATGGCCACAACTGAAAATTTTCATACACCCATACTCAATGATCGAAATCAGCCCCAATATCCCCGTTCTGTCCAATTGAATGAAGAACAAAGGGCTTTAATCGATTTAATTTTGGCCTCAAAGGCAGATATTTCTTTCATCGAATAACAAGCAGCGCTATAAGCTGCAAGAAATTGTTAATTTGAGAGTAGATAGGTATACATCATGGCACAAAACTGGAACCCAACCAGCTGGCGCAACAAGCCAATTTTGCAGGTGCCAGACTATCCAGAGCAAACAAAGCTGGAAGAAACAGAAGCCCGTTTATCAAAATTTCCACCGCTTGTTTTTGCAGGTGAAGCGCGCGCGCTTAAAAATAATCTTGCGAAGGTCGCGAATGGCGAAGCATTTCTCCTACAAGGCGGAGATTGTGCAGAAGCATTTGCTGAGCATGAAGGTGATAATATTCGTGACTTTTTCCGTGCATTTTTGCAGATGTCCGCGGTGCTGACTTATGGCGCACAAAGCCCTGTTATAAAAGTTGGTCGGATTGCTGGCCAGTTTGCAAAACCCCGTTCAAGCAATACTGAAACAAAAGATGGCGTGGAACTACCAAGTTATCGCGGTGACATCATCAATGGTATCGAGTTTAATGAGGAAGCTCGTGTTCCTGATCCAGAGCGTCAGGTTATGGCATATCGTCAATCAGCAGCGACACTCAATCTTCTGCGTGCGTTCGCGCAGGGTGGTTATGCAAACCTCGTCAATGTTCACAGCTGGATGCTTGGCTTTGCGAATGGCAGCCCGCAATCAGAGCGCTATATGAAACTTGCCAATCGTATTTCGGAATCAATCAACTTCATGAAGGCGATTGGCATTACACCTGAAACGCACCCTGCCCTGAGCGAAACAGAGTTTTTCACAAGTCATGAGGCGTTACTTCTTGGCTATGAACAAGCACTGACACGTATCGATTCCACAACTGGTGACTATTACGCTACGTCAGGTCACATGATTTGGATTGGCGACAGAACACGCCAACCAGACCACGCCCATGTTGAATTCTGCCGCGGAATTAAAAACCCGCTTGGGCTGAAATGTGGCCCATCTTTGGATCCAGAAGAACTTATCGAACTTATTGATATTCTAAATCCGGAAAATGAAGCTGGTCGCCTGACGCTTATTGCGCGTTTTGGTCATGATAAGGTTGCAGATCACCTTCCAAAACTTATTCGTGCCGTCGAACGTGAAGGCAAAAAAGTTGTTTGGTCATGTGATCCAATGCACGGCAATACAATCTCAATGTCTGGATATAAAACACGTCCATTCGACCGGATTTTGACAGAAGTTGAAACATTCTTCGACGTTCATCACGCTGAAGGCACACATGCCGGCGGCATCCATGTTGAAATGACTGGCAAAAACGTTACCGAATGTACGGGCGGTGCACGTGCACTTTCTGGTGATGATCTGTCTGAACGCTATCACACACATTGTGACCCGCGTTTGAATGCCGAACAAGCGCTTGAACTTGCTTTCCTTGTTGCTGAACGCATGAAGGAAGGTTCAAAAATCATCACGGACGCAGCAACGGCATAATCCAATTCATATTACTAAACTTTACGAACCCCGAAATGCATGTCATTTCGGGGTTTTATTTTGCAGCAGTCCAACCTGCGTTGTAAGAAAATAGAGATGCATCGTATTTTGACCACTATGACGATGATTATTGGTAGACAGCATTACATTCATCGGAAAGCTGCTCAGAATTGTTTAAAAAATCACACATATTTTGGGTTTGTAAAAAGCTCTCATTAGGCGCCGCTTATTGTGGGGCAAGCATTTTAATCTATGGCGCCTTTGCTATCATTGGTGCTGTATGGATATCGGATAATTACAACTTGAAAGAAGCCCCCCAAGGGCAAAAAATTTACGTGTCATCAAACGGGTTTCACAGCGATATAATTGTCCCCATAAGTGATCAAATATTGTCCAAGCTCCCTATTAAATCAGAGGATTTTCCTAACAAACTGATAGATTCTCAATATCTAATTATAGGCTGGGGATCAAAAACGGCCTACACAAGTTTACTAGAATTAACCGACATGTCAGCTTCAATTTTGGCTAAATCTCTCTTTTTTGACGATTCTGTGATCCATGTTCAGCCTTATAATAAAGAGTTAGAAAACAGTGCTCTAAAAGCAATAACATTGGATGAAATTCATTTTGAGAAACTCCTAAAATTTATAGCCAATACGTTTTATTACAATGCGGCAGGGCAGAGCGAATTAGTGATAAATGCATCCCATGGATTTGGGGATGTATTCTTCAAAGCGGCACCAAAATATCACATATTTTATAGTTGTAATGTTTGGACAGGAGAAGCACTCCGCGAGGCCGGTCTAATCATGGGAATATGGACTCCATTTACACAATCGCTCGAATGGAGCTTATCAAAAAACTACTGACTAACTAAGCCGCTATACTTTGTTTAGAGCGTTCGTGCCGATGCAGAAGTAATGCGGACCTCAATACATTGTAAAACTTCACGAACCCCAAAATAACTTCTATTTGGGTTTCATTTTGCGATAGTGTGACTTCAGATTTAAACAGGAGCATATTATGGCTGAAATACATGCTGGAAGCTGCAACTGCGGCCAGGTCACATTTTCTATCAAGGGAAATTTACGCGACATTATGGCATGTCACTGTAGTCAATGTCGCAAACAAAGTGGACTATATTTTGCGGCAACAGAAGCAAAAGACGCCGATTTAATCATCAATGGCGCAGAACACATAACTTGGTATTCGGCGTCGGAGGCCGCAAAACGCGGGTTCTGTAGAACTTGCGGGTCAACGTTGTTTTGGAAACACAATGAATTGGATAGAACATCTATTCTAGCTGGCGCATTTGACAGACCTATCAACGTCAAAATCACCGAACACATCTTCTGCAAAGACAGAAGTCGTTTTTACGATATATCTGATGGATTACCACAATATGATGGCCCTCCGCCTATCCTCAAAACACCATAACCCTAACTGCAACTAAATGTTGCCAGCAAGATTAGATAAACAAATATTCTACCGGATAGATACTTCAAGTACTTGTTGTTTATCTCCAAGATCGTTAAATCAGATTCATGACAAAACCACTCGATATCCTGCGTATAGCAACTGCACAATTAAACCCAACTGTTGGGGATCTTTCAGGTAACGTAGAAAAGGCAAAAACTGCCTATGACGACGCTGTCCGACATAAGGCTGATCTGGTTCTTTTCACAGAATTATTCTTATCCGGATACCCGCCAGAAGATTTGGTTCTCAAGCCTTCCTTTTTAAAAGCATGCGATGACGCATTGCAGGAAATTTGCGCGATAACTGCAGATGGTGGGCCCGGAATTATTATCGGATATCCACGCCAGAATGGTGAGAGACGACATAACTCCATAGCTGTTATTGATGATGGTGAAATTATTGCAATTCGCGATAAAGTCGATCTGCCAAACTACGGCGAGTTTGATGAAAAACGGGTGTTTGATGCAGGCGATATGCCCGGCCCTATCAATTTTCGTGGTGTACGAATTGGCATTCCCATTTGTGAAGATATTTGGGGTGATCTTGGTGTATGCGAAACGCTCGCCGAAACCGGTGCTGAAATACTATTATCTCCCAATGGATCTCCCTATTATCGAGGAAAATTAGATGTTCGGCATCAAGTTGTTTTAAAGCAGGTCATCGAATGCGAACTTCCAATGATCTACGCCAATCAGTTTGGTGGGCAGGATGAGCTAATTTTCGATGGTGCTAGCTTTGCCTTCAATGCTGATAAAAGCCTTGCCTTCCAGATGAGTCAGTTTGAAGAAACTGTCAGCATTAGCACTTGGAAACGAGAAGACGACGTTTGGCTCTGCTCAAACGGCCCTAACTCAGTTATTCCAGATGGCGAAGAGGCAGACTATCGCGCCTGCATGCATGGCCTTAGGGACTATGTGAATAAGAATGGATTCAAGAACGTCGTTCTAGGCCTCTCAGGCGGTATCGATTCCGCAATTTGCGCTGCCTTGGCTGTTGATGCATTGGGTGAAGAGCGCTTACGCGCCGTCATGATGCCCTATCGTTACACATCTGAATTATCTTTAGAAGATGCAGCAGATTGCGCAAAAGCGTTAGGTTGCCGCTATGATATCGTTCAAATTGAAGAACCTGTTCAAGGGTTCTTATCAAACTTAAGTGAAATGTTTGACGGGACCGATGAAGGTATCACCGAAGAGAACTTACAAAGCAGAACTCGCGGAACCATTTTGATGGCTATCTCCAATAAATTTGGATCGATGGTTGTCACAACTGGCAACAAATCAGAAATGTCCGTTGGTTATGCCACGCTCTATGGCGATATGAACGGTGGCTTTAACCCAATTAAAGACATCTATAAAATGCAGGTCTATGAGCTTTCTCGTTGGAGAAATACGCAAGTACCCCCAGGGGCATTGGGGCCTTCAGGAGAAGTCATTCCGACCTCCATCATTGACAAAGCGCCCTCAGCTGAACTTCGACCTGATCAGACGGACCAAGATTCACTACCGCCATACCCTGCTCTGGATGATATTTTAGAGTGCTTGGTTGAAAAAGAAATGGCTACGGATGACATTGTCGCCAGAGGTCATGAGGAAGCCGTTGTACATCGAATTGAGCATTTGCTTTATATTGCGGAGTACAAACGCCGGCAGTCTGCTCCAGGTGTAAAAATCACCAAAAAGAACTTTGGACGAGATCGGCGTTATCCAATAACCAACAGGTTTCGCGACAGGGGCAACTGAGTAGGCCTTGACGCCGTTACCTACACAAAAATCATTTGACGCAAGAACATTTCGGGTTCAGATTGACTTATCTCGAAATAGGATAAAACAATGTCTCAGGCGCCAGTAACTGCCTCTAACGCATCCAATGCTGCTAATATGATTGATCCATTCGGTCGAATGGTTGATTATCTCCGCGTCTCTGTAACCGACAGGTGTGATTTCCGTTGCACATATTGCATGTCGGAAAATATGACATTTTTGCCTAAAAAAGACCTACTTACCTTGGAAGAGCTGGATCGCCTCTGTACCATTTTTATTGGCAAAGGCGTTAGAAGGCTGCGTTTGACAGGCGGCGAACCGCTAGTCCGCAAAAACATCATGCAATTTATAAATAGTCTTGGCCGCCACCTCGAAAGCGGGAAGCTTGAAGAACTGACAATTACAACGAATGGCTCACAGCTCCACAGGTTTTCGAAGGATTTGTTCTCGGCTGGGATGAGACGAATAAATGTATCACTGGACACGCTTGACGCCGACAAATTTAAAGCGATTACCCGTTGGGGTGATGTTAACCGTGTCATTCAAGGCATTGATGCAGCGCAAGAATCAGGTTTGAAAGTCAAAATCAACGCGGTAGCGCTGAAAGGCTTTAATGATGATGAACTTCCGAAGATGATCGAATGGGCACATGGTCGAGATATGGACATGACCATCATCGAGACTATGCCTATGGGCGAAATCGACGAAGACCGAACCGATCAATATCTCCCACTTTCAAAAGTTCGATCTAATCTCTCTAATCAATATACATTGGAAGATATTCCTTTTAAAACTGGTGGCCCTGCGAGATATGTGTCGATCAAGGAAACTGGTGGAAAATTAGGGTTCATAACACCACTTACGCATAACTTCTGCGAGAGCTGCAATAGAGTCCGGCTAACGTGCACAGGCACTTTATATTTATGTTTGGGCCAAGACGATGCCGCAGACTTAAGAGAACCATTAAGGGCATCAGAAGGTAATGAGCTGACATCGAACGCTATCGACGAGGCCATAGGTAGAAAACCTAAAGGTCACGATTTCATCATTGATCGAAACACAAAACGCCCCGCGGTAAGCCGACATATGAGCGTAACCGGTGGTTAAATTATTGGGCTCATCCCGAGAGCTCACACTAAGTATTGCAAAATAAGATGAGCTCAAAAAACTTCTTAAACCGAGGCAGACCGCCAAGCATATTCACGCTCGTTGTTGTAGCTAGTATTTCAGTTCTAAGCATGAACATGCTTCTTCCTGCTTTGCCTTCTATGACGGAGTATTTTAAGACAGATTATTCTGTCATGCAGTTAACCGTCACCGGTTATCTAGCCATGACAGGCCTGTTACAGATTTTTTTCGGACCTCTTTCAGACAGGTTTGGGCGGCGACCTGTCATATTAGCGGGATTATGCATATTCGTCTTGGCATCAATCATTTGCATGATCGCACCTAATATCGAAATCTTCCTTCTAGGTCGCATCCTACAAACTTCATCAGCCACAGGAATTGTGCTGTCTCGCGCAATTGTGAGGGATTTGTACAGCACAGAAAAAGCTGCATCCATGCTCGGATATGTTACAGTCGGCATGATGGTTGTACCCATGTTCAGCCCGCTCGTTGGCGGCTTGTTAGATCAATATTTTGGCTGGCAGGCAATTTTCGCCGCCATGATAGCCTTTGGCGGAATGTGCCTTGTTGTTGTTTACCTCGATTTGGGCGAAACAAATGTCCACAAGTCCAATTCATTTATGGAGCAAATAGGCAGCTACCCTGAACTTTTGAAATCCCGACGTTTTTGGGGTTATACCTTAACGGCAAGCTTTACATCCGGTGCGTATTTTTCGCTACTGGGCGGAGGACCGTTCGTGGCAACTGAACATTTTCATCTAAACCCAACCGAATTTGGTTCGTTTTTTCTGTTCATTGCCACAGGTTACCTTTTGGGGAATTTCGCAAGTGGTCGGTTCTCAACACGCATGGGTATCAATAAGATGATGGTGCTTGGTGGCATGGTGTCATGTATCGGGTTAAGCGGATCTATCATCATCATACTGATTGGACACGCAAGCGCAGCTTCATTTTTTGGATTCATGTTTTTCGTTGGTATTGGTAATGGTCTGACGCTACCAAACGCCAACGCAGGAATGGTGAGCATCAGACCAAAATTGGCAGGCTCGGCGTCAGGTCTGGGCGGCGCAGTTATGGTTGGCGGCGGTTCTATTATGGCAGCTTACGTCACCTCCATCCTTACGATCGAGTCTGGACCATTACCCCTGGTCGCATTCATGCTCGGTACAAGTATAATAGCTCTATTAAATACGTGTTATGTGATATTTGTAGAAGCAAGTTCAACAAATAAAATCGACTAACTCAACTCCCCCAAAACTGGTAAATCAGGCATTTAGTATGGACGAAGAAAAACTAGCGGAAGCTTACAACAAAGCACTTGAACTGGAAAAATCCGGTCAAGTTGATGATGCAGCTAAGGCCTATGAGAAAGTGCTGGAAATTGACCCCTCCGATCATGGTGGTGCTGCGGTAAGGATAGCAAGCATGGGTAAGGCAGAAGCACCCAAACGAGCGCCTCAAGCCTATGTCGCAACGCTCTTTGATCAACATGCAAACGTGTTCGACAAAGTGCTGGTTGATGATCTTGGCTATGATGTTCCAAAGCTCGCAGCCAAAATGTTAACTGAACACGGGATATCAGGCGTTGCCAGAGTTCTGGATCTAGGCTGCGGTACGGGTCTCATGGGGGTAAAACTTGTATCCGAGAGATCTAATATAATTGGCGTTGATCTATCCGAAAACATGCTCGAAATCGCCTATGATCGAGACGTATATGACGCGCTATATGTGGCAGATGTTGAAGATTATCTACTCGATAATGACGAAAACCCGTGGAACCTGATTTGCGCTGCAGATGTGCTGCCCTACCTAGGTGATTTGGAACAGTTTGCTAAAGGTATCTCAAGCAACCTCACCTCTAATAGCCACTGTATTTTTTCAACCGAAACACTGCCGCACGATGACTTTGCCGGGCAGAATTATACAGTTGGAAAATTTCAACGATTTGCACATCAACTCGACTACGTTGAAAATGTATTTAGAGAGCACCGGTTAGAAATCCATACTTCCAAAGAAATTATTGTTCGTCACGAACAAGGAAACCCGATTTTCGGACATCTTGTTTTGATGCAAAAATCATAAACTGAATTCAAACTAAAGGAATTAGAATGGCAAAAGTAGCATTTATCGGTCTTGGCGTTATGGGCTACCCAATGGCAGGACACCTGAAAACCAAAGGTGGACACGATGTTTGCGTTTATAATCGAACATCCGCAAAGGCAAAAAAATGGGCTGACGAGTTCGGCGGTTCAAGCGCCGACACCCCAGCGGAAGCGGCAAAAGATGCCGATTTCATTTTTACATGCGTTGGAAATGATGATGACTTACGATCCGTTACGATTGATGAAACAGGCGTGCTAAATGGTATGAAGTCAGGAAGCATCCTCATTGACAACACAACAGCATCAGCCAACGTAGCCAAAGAGCTCGCACAAGCATGCAAAAAACAAGGGTGTGGTTTTCTCGATGCGCCTATTTCTGGCGGGCAAGCCGGCGCTGAAAATGGTGCACTCACGGTCATGGTTGGCGGTGATGAAAAGACTTTCAATGAAGCAGAACCAGTCATCCAAAATTATGCCAAAATGGTTGGTCACATGGGTGAAGTTGGCGCAGGGCAAATCACTAAGATGGTCAATCAAATCTGTATTGCAGGCTTGGTGCAGGGGCTTTCAGAGGGGATAAATTTTGGCAAAAAAGCAGGCCTTGATATTGAAAAGGTTATCGATGTTATTTCAAAAGGTGCAGCTGGTTCATGGCAAATGGAAAACCGCTATAAGACAATGAATAGCGGCGAATATGAGCATGGGTTTGCGGTTGACTGGATGCGTAAAGACCTTGGAATTGTATTGGATCAAGCCAAAGATAATGGCGTAAGCTTACCCATTACAGCCCTCATAGATCAATTCTACAGTGACGTTCAAGCGATGGGTGGCAATAGATGGGATACGTCTTCACTTCTTGCGCGGCTTGAGAAGTTTGAAAAATAATTAGACATAAAGTTAGTCGGTGGAACGCCCATGTTCCACCGGCATATAATCAAGCGGTAACTCTGTTGTGTATTTGATTTTTTCCATAGCAAAAGCCGAACTCACATCACGAATTTCTATCCGCTCAATAAGTCGACGATAAAACTCGTCATAAGCTGTGATATCGGGAACGACGACACGCAACAGATAATCCACATCTCCACTCATTCTATAGAATTCAACAATCTCTGGAAAATCTACGATCACTTCTGAAAAGCGTTTTAGCCATTCCGTACTGTGGGAATTCGTGCGAATAAACACAAATACGGTGACCTTGACATTCACCTTATCAGCATCAAGCAATGCCACACGACGACGAATAACTCCGTCTTCTTCCAGCTTCTGAATGCGCCGCCAACATGGTGTTGTCGACAGGCCAACCTTTTTCGCAATATCTGCGACAGCTAAAGTTGTGTCTTCTTGTAGTAAGCGCAATATCTTCCGGTCGAGACGATCCATACTTAAACTCTTATAGTTTCCCAAACATGAGTTAAGCATACATAGC
This sequence comes from Lentilitoribacter sp. Alg239-R112, assembly GCF_900537175.1. GTDB lineage: Bacteria > Pseudomonadota > Alphaproteobacteria > Rhizobiales > Rhizobiaceae > Lentilitoribacter. Next base: position 1,447,443 of record NZ_LS999833.1, read on the forward strand.
ATCTATGCAAGATTTAGTTCGGATAGTTTGTGAGGTAAAAAACATGTTTATACCCATTTTCCACAACCTAAATGTAAAAACAAGCAAATGCAGGGTGCCAAACAGCTCCAAAAAACCAAAGTTTGGAACCCAACTGCCAGAAAAGTAGAATAAGTTCTTAAGTTTTTAACGCTAAAATGGACCAAATTTAAAATTAGTTGAGCTGATATGGTAAACTCCGACGAGCAGATTGCAGATAAAAACATACTGGATCGCACACAGAAGATTCCAAATGCAGCTGTCATGAATGCTGTTAAAAGTAAGCGCGAAAAATTGCAGCACGGAGCATTTGTGAAAAACAACTATGCGCGCGAAATGCTCGTTCTTCACACACAAAGTTTGCTTGAAGGCGCAGCTATCGGCCCCATATTGGTTATCTCTGTCGCTGTAGCAAGTTACTATTTACAACATACAATTGACGCGTTTTTGTGGTCTATATTTGCATCAATTGCCTATACTATTTTGACATTGGTTGCCCGAAGTGCTGCAAAATTAAATCCAAATGATATGAAAACGACTACCTGGCAACGTCGATATTACGCCAGTTATTTTATAATTGGACTTGTTTGGTCCGCGTTTTTTGCACTTCAAACCACTTTTCTCACATCGGAATCTGGCTATTTCTTTGTTGCTGCCAGCTTACTTATTTTAACTGCAACTACAGCTACGTCTACATTGGCGCTATCAGCAGCAGTTTACTATGTAGTGATACCAATTCTCTCTGTCTTAGCATTCCATGCAATAAGAACACAATCAATTGCAGACGTGGGGCATTTAGGGTTTCAATTACTCGCCGCTGGTTTTTTTATTCTTCTCAGTCGAAAACTATATCAATCTAATGTCGCACGATTAGAGCATCAACTTGAAAAAGATGCACTTATTGCCGAATTAGAAGTTGCCAACTCTTTGTCCGATGAAGCGCGCAGAAGAGCCGAAGAGGCAAATCTTGCAAAGTCACGATTCTTAGCATCAATGAGCCATGAATTGCGCACACCGCTAAATGCTATACTTGGTTTTTCAGAAATCATGAAAAATGGTGTTATGGGGAAAATTGAGAACCCACAATATGTGCAATATATGGGAGATATCCACAGTTCTGGCCAGCATCTGTTAAACCTCATCAATGAGATTCTGGACTTATCTCGTATCGAAGCCGGTCGGTATGAGCTATCAGAGGAATCTGTATCATTAGCAGATATTAGCTCTGACTGCATCGCAATGGTTCAATTGAAGGCTCGCAATAAAGACATAAGTATCGTGGAACTTTTCGAAGAAAGCCTACCCATGGTATGGGCCGATGAAAAATCCATTCGGCAAGTCATCCTTAATTTGCTTTCAAATGCAGTAAAATTCACACCCAGCAAAGGTGAGATCAATATCAAACTTGGATGGACCGCAGGCGGTGGACAATATCTCTCCATCACAGACAATGGAACAGGTATACCCGAAGAAGAAATCCCAATCGTTTTATCTGCATTTGGTCAAGGTTCAATTGCAATCAAAAGCGCTGAACAGGGAACTGGTTTAGGTCTACCTATTGTGCAAGCAATCATGAAAAAGCATGAAGGCAATTTTACCCTTAAATCTAAGCTGCGCGTCGGAACGACAGCAACTTGCACATTCCCAGCAAAACGGGTGATGCAGTCTATTTCGCCGGTTGAGCAAACGCCCGTCAACAACTCAACAAAAAAACGCGTCGGAACACGATAAACCCTACGCTTTATCGCTTACACCAGCTTGATCAAAGGTTGCCATTCCAGAATGGCATTGCGCGGCTGCCTTAACAATTCCAGCGGCAAGTGCAGCGCCCGTCCCCTCACCTAACCGCATACCCAATGCAAGTAACGGTGTTTTACCAATATTCTCCAAAACCCTAATATGCCCCGGTTCCGCAGATACATGTCCAACCAAACAATGATCGAGCGCTTTGGGGTTCGCAGCATGTAGAACTGCCGCAGCAGCTGTTGCAACGAATCCATCAATGATAACCGGAATACATTCCATACGCGCTGCTAATATTGCGCCAGCCATCGCTGCAATCTCGCGACCACCTAATCGTCTTAAAATTTCAAACGGGTCGTTCAAATGAGCTTTATGCAAATCAACAGCCTTCTCGACAGCCTCAATTTTTTGTTGAAGAACCTCACCTTGTGCGCCAGTTCCCGGACCCACCCATTCCTCGGCTGTTCCGCCATATAGAGCCAGGTAAATAGCCGATGCCACAGTTGTATTGCCAATACCCATTTCGCCAATACAAAGCAGATCGGTCCCGCCTGCGATAGCCTCCATGCCGAAGGCCATGGTTGCCGCGCATGCCTGCTCATCCAAGGCTGCTTCTTTTGTGAAATCAGCTGTAGGATGCTCCAATGCTAAATCAAAAATCTTAAGACCAAGATCATGAGTAACACAAATCTGATTTATTGCAGCACCTCCCGCAGCAAAATTTTCGACCATCTGCGCCGTCACAGATTGAGGGAAAGGCGATACACCTTGATCCACCACACCGTGATTACCAGCAAATATAGCAACGAGAGGACGTGTAACGGCGGGCGGTCTACCTGTCCAAGCAGCAAGCCAAAGTGCGATTTCTTCAAGACGTCCTAATGCACCTGGCGGCTTGGTTAGCTGGCCATCGCGCGTTCGCGCATTATCAACAGCTTGAGAATTGGGCCCCGGTAAATTACGTACTAATTCGCGGAAATCGTCAAAAGGCAAACCACTTGCAGACATATTATTCTCCCAACTCAAGAGCTATTTAATTTCTACATTCTTATTCAAGATTATTAATGAAGCTAGTAATGATCATCTATACAGATTACAACCTCACCAAACATGAATGTACCGGAAAAAATAAAACCACATTATTGACGTTAGATCTCGATGGAAAACTACTTACAAAGATTAGCGCGTTCGATAGGCTTCTTAAGTCGCTATCCAGTTCCAACACGCTATTTCCATGGCGACGATGGAAGTCTGGGCGAAACATCAGGTATGTTCGCACTTTCTGGTGTAATTATTGCATTACCAATCGCTTGCATAGCAGCACTACTTAGTAAATTCGGAACCAATGAAATGCTCATCGCGGTTTTGGTGCTTGCAATGCAAACATTCATAACAGGCGCCCTACATGAAGATGGGTTATCTGATTGTGTAGATGGTTTTTGGGGTGGTCGAAACAAAGAACATATTCTTGAAATTATGCGCGATTCCAGACTTGGTGCATACGGTACTTTGGCTCTGATCTTTTCAATCTTACTAAAGTTTGTTGCACTTAGCACTATCATAGATCAAGTAGGCGCCGTTCAACTCTTTATCTTGATCCCCGCAATATCCGGTATTAGTCGCGCAGTTATGGTTTGGCATTGGCGATCGCTGCCCCCAGCTCGCCAGGATGGAGTTGCAAAACAAGTTGGGATACCAACCCAACGATCGTTTAATGAAAACATGATAGCGTCTATCATGCTAATCGCATTGCCGCTCATATTCGGCTACAATATTTTAAACATTGTAATTGCAATCCCGCTTACTATCTCATGCGTGTACCTATTCACCAAGTTGGCAGATAAAAAAATCAATGGACACACAGGCGATACAATTGGCGCAACCCAACAAATCAGCGAAGCAGCGTTATTATTTGGTTTTGCATCATTGGCTTAGGAATAATTGAATGAGCAATATACAATCTCCATGCACGCTGGTTTGTTCAATCGATCTAAAAACAGGTTACTGTTTTGGCTGTGGGCGCACGGGCGATGAGATTACAAAGTGGGTGGATTATACACCACAACAACGTACTGAGATCATGGGTGTATTGAGCGCTCGACTGGAAGAAATCGACAGAAAGCCTCGACGCGTGACACGACGACAACAAATAAAACGTAATAAAGAAGCATAAGGCTACTTAAGCGAGACTATAGAAAAACCTTATGGCTACGAGTAGCAAGAAGATACCAAATCCAACTTCTAATTGACGTTTCTCCAATCTATGGGCAAGCCTAGCACCTACTGGTGCCAGCATTAGGGTGATCGGAATAATCAATAAAACGGCGGGCCAATTCACAAAGCCAGTCGAAAATGGCGGCAAGCCCTCAATGCTCCAACCTGCCCAGACATAACCTATTAAACCAGGAATAGAGATAAGAACGCCGACGCCTGAAGATGTCGCCACGGCTTGGTGCATTGGCCGATTATAGAGTGTCATAAATGTGTTATTCAACACACCGCCGCCGATACCCATCAGAGCCGATAACAATCCCACAATAACGCCAACTATCCATCGATAAATCCCACCTGGTAAATCTTTCCCCAAACGCCAATGCGGCTGATTAAAAATCATGCGTATTGCCACGATGATGGCTATAAATGCAAAAATAGCACGCAATGCTTCGCCTGAGGCAATGAAAGCAATATATGAAGCAATCAAAACACCTATCGGTACGGCCACGATCCATTTTTTAAGGGTTTCCATATCAATGACACCGCTTTGCCGGTGTGTCATAAAAGATCGAATTGAGGTGGGTACAATAATGGCAAGTGAGGTTCCAACAGACACATGCATTACAATTGCCTGATCAAGCCCCCAAGCACTGAAAGCCTGGTAAAAAACCGGCACAAGAACAGCGCCACCGCCAATACCAAATAGTCCAGCGAGTACACCAGCTACAACTCCGGCTGCTATTAACACCAAAGCAAAATATACAAGTTCGTATGACACGCAGATAACCCCACCCTTTTAAGATTATTCATCTCATAGGAGAGTTAGCTTAAAATAACCAGCTTAAATTAACTCGAAGCAGAACCTAAAGATCGCAATGTCTATACCCAGTTTTGCGTTGCCTTAGATCAAAATGAAAATGATCTCGGTGGTGCACGTCACTTCCAGGGCCAAGTACGGTCGTAAAATATTTGCAACTTTGAGCGCGGACTTTGTGCAAAAGTCCTTTCTCCCGAAATGCAAAAAAACCAGGTCGCTTTACAACAATCGTTTTACCGCTGTTGAGTTTGATCTTTCCAATATCAATTGCATTCCCTTTGGAATGCTCAGACATTTTAGCTCCTCTTTTTGAGTTCATCGTGCGACAGGAGTAGGAAGACATTTGATGAATGCTTTTGATACCTGACAGGTATCGCATGCGCGCAGCACCACTTAATTCGTTCTTGACCCACTTTGCGAACGCTAAGGCCATGGGGCAATTCAATGTAGCATCAGGCACAACGTCTATACCACCAGATAATGATTTAACCTTCACAGGACTAGCAATACCACAAGAACCCGGTCCAACTACCGGAGGCGGTGTGTCAAAACGCACACCCAATCGTCTTAATTGGCGCTGGCATACAGATTCTGCTGGTTTTGCACGACCAAGTATGGCTTGCGGTGAAAATAATGTCGCCACCTCTTTCCGCTGTTCCGGTTGAGTTTGACCCTCAGGTGTTGGTCCATCCAACGATGAAATCATGGGCGGCAATTGTGGTACTGAAGTTGGTGTCGTACTCAACGGTGTAATGGATGACACAATATCCCCGGGAGGGGAAAGCACACTATTGGGTGAACAGCTGGTCAAGACCAATACACTCGAAAGCAAAAAAGCCATCAGAACGGAAGTGTTTCGTCTAAATTTTGTTAAAAGGCGAACAACCTGCAACATACGCATAACTCCAAAGGCAGGACAACAAGAGCAGATTATCGCAGATTGAGGTAAATGAAATATTATCCTAAAATTAACTCTATGATTCCCGACACAAAAGGCGCATCCAAATGAGCAAAGACGACAAACCAACGGGTGAACTTACCCTTAGAACGCTGGCAATGCCCGGTGATGCTAATGCTGCCGGAGATATTTTCGGTGGTTGGGTGATGGCCCAAATGGATCTAGCCAGCGGTATTCGCGCAGCCGAACGAGCCCATGGACGCGTTGTAACAGCTGCAGTAAAAGAGATGGTATTTAAAAAGCCCGTGAAGATCGGCGATACTCTTGGCATCTACATCGATATTGTAAAAGTCGGGACAACATCGATGACACTTCAAGTCGATGCTTGGGTGCAACGATACCTCACAGATGTCATGGAAAAAGTCACGGATGCAAAAATTGTTATGGTTGCGCTGGACGAGAATGGTAGTCCAAAGCCAATTCCAGCAGCAGAATAAGCTTGAATTAGGCACTTTCAAATAGCGGAAGTCTTACCTCTGCAAGTGCTTTTCTGATTATATCTGGCGAGGCATCATTTTTGACAGCATCTGTTGAAAGAATTTGCCGATAACGCCGCGCACCCGGCAATCCGTGAAACAATCCAACCATATGTCGCGTGATATGGATAAGCCTTCCGCCCTGCTCCATATGCTTTTTAGCATGATCAATCATTGCATCGCAAACCTTTATCCAATCTACTTGACTTGGCTTAAGCCCATAAACCAAATGATCAACATCAGCTAGCAAGCTGGAATTATGATAGGCCGCGCGACCAAGCATAACTCCATCCACATAGTTCATTTGGGCGGTTGCGGTATCTAAATCAGCAATGCCACCATTAATACCAACAAACAGGTCAGCATTTTTATCTTTAAGGCGATAAACACGTTCATAATTAAGTGGTGGAATATCTCGGTTCTCCTTAGGAGATAATCCATCGAGCCATGCTTTTCGAGCATGGACCCACAACGCATCCACCCCCGCCCCACGAACATGCGATGTCAGTTCATCAAGCGCCAGTTCTTCATCTTGCTCGTCAACACCGATGCGGCATTTGACTGTCACTGGAATACCCACAACAGATTTCATTGCATCAACACAAGAGGCCACAAGTTCGGGCTCTCGCATCAAACATGCACCGAATGTCCCTGATTGAACCCTATCTGACGGGCAACCAACATTTAGATTAATTTCATCATACCCAAATTCTTCGCATACTTTTGCAGCTATTTTCAGCTTCTCTGGGTCTGAACCTCCCAGCTGCACAGCAATGGGGTGCTCGCTATCATCATAACCAAGTAATCGTTGCTGATCACCGTGGATAATCGCGTCTGCAACAACCATTTCCGTGTAAAGCAGCGCATGCTGACTCAATTGCCGATGAAGAAACCGACAATGTTTGTCTGTCCAATCCATCATGGGAGCAACGGCAAACTTAGGGATATGATCTTTATAGAGCGTCATGTCAGAACTTAGTGCCAATTTTGCTAAAACCATGTGTGGTGTTTTAGCTTCTCAGTAGCGATGTATCCTTTAATCCTTGTATTAGTCAATGGAACTCATACTTCTCAAGTTTGAGATTTTCTTAAAAAGGGCTTTCATTTACCCGACAAATTTGCATTTAATTATCTAGTCGATAATTCCTGACAAATTACTTGATCCATCTGGCACCATAGATGTATTTAATCAGGCACTGTTTGACTAATCTGCTTCTATCTAATGTAATACCAAATTAAAGGAGATTTGCCATGGATGGCTTGAACAATCAGAATGACTTTAGTGATGTCGTCGAAAATGACCGCGCTCATGTATGGCATCATCTCACACAACATAAAAAGTTCGACGAAAGTGATCCCCTGATCGTAATAGAGGGCAAGGGCTTGCGTGTATGGAACCAGGCTGGTCGCTCGCATCTGGATTCAGTGTCCGGTGGCGTTTGGACTGTTAATGTAGGCTATGGTCGAGAAACCATTGCAAATGCCGTTCGAGATCAACTCGTCAAAATGAACTTTTTTGGCAATACTGTTGGCAGCGTTCCAGCGGCCAACTTTTCTGAGCGCCTGATTAGCAAAATGCCGGGCATGAAGCGTGTCTACTACGCAAATTCCGGATCAGAAGCGAATGAAAAAGCCTATAAAATTGTACGCCAAATCGCGCACAACAAATATGGCGGCAAGAAGCATAAGATTTTATACCGTGAGCGTGACTACCACGGTACAACAATCACGGCCCTTTCCTCTTGTGGACAAGAAGAGCGCAAAGCACAATATGGTCCCTTCACACCAGGTTTTGTTTCTGTTCCGCATTGTCTGGAATATCGTTCACAATGGGGCGACGTTGAGGATTATGGTATTCGCGCTGCGAATGCGATCGAGGAAGTTATTTTACGTGAAGGTGCGGACACTGTTGGCGCTCTTATCCTTGAACCAGTCACCGCTGGCGGCGGCGTTATTGTTCCGCCAAAAGGCTACTGGGATCGCGTGCAAGAAATCTGCAAAGAGCATGACGTTCTTCTAATCATTGACGAAGTGGTCTGCGGAATGGGCCGCACAGGCGAGTGGTTTGGCTACCAGCACTATGGTATTGAACCAGATATGGTAACAATGGCAAAAGGTGTTGCGTCAGGCTATGCAGCGATTTCTTGCTGTGTAACAACAGAAGCGGTCTTCAATGAATTCAAAAGCACACCTGATGACCACATGAGCTATTTCCGCGATATTTCAACATTTGGCGGATGTACTGCTGGTCCCGCAGCTGCTCTTGAAAATATGCGTATTCTCGAAGACGAAAACCTTCTTGAAAACACCAATGTAATGGGTGCATACCTTGTTGAAAAACTCGAAGAGCTTAAAGGCAAGCACGAGTTAATCGGCGACGTTCGTGGTAAGGGTCTTTTCTGTGGAGCCGAACTCGTTACCAACCGCGATACCAAAGAAGCGGCCCCCGAAGCGCTAGTGCAAAAGATCGTTGGTCGCTGCATGTCAGAACACGCTGTGATCATGGGTATGACAAACAGATCACTTCCTGGTTTTAACAATACGCTTTGCATGAGCCCGGCATTGATCTGTACAAAAGACGATATTGACGAAATGGTAGCCGCGATTGATGAATCGATTACTTTCGCTACATCTTGATTTGAATCAATTCAATTTTAAGAAGATCCGTGTATTCATTACGCGGGTCTTTTATTTTGAACAGATTCATCGCATCAGTCCATTATGTGGTTTAAAAGCGCGATAAATTCATCAAGAACGGACCAGGTTTTTACGCGAACACCTAGAGTTAGAAAAATAAACCTGTCTTTCTCTAACAGAGAACTGTAAAAAACAATCACATATCAACATACCGCAGTGCAATATTCTGCGTTTAAGTCCGTTGGAGAATGCCAGTGTCCACACAAGATGTTGCAGAGCAAAAAGAAGAATTTCCTCTTCCAAAAGCAACCTTTGCTGAAAAAGTGATTTCGGTCGAACATTATACTGATCGCCTGTTCAAATTCAGAATCACTCGGCCCGCAAGTTTTAGATTTCGCTCTGGCGAATTTGTCATGATTGGACTTCCGTCAGAAGGAAAACCTCTTTTCAGAGCTTATTCTATTGCCAGCCCATCTTGGGATGAAGAGATTGAATTTTTCTCGATTAAAGTTCCAGGCGGACCTCTCACCGAGCATCTGCAAAAGATTCAGCCCGGCGATACAATCTGGATGCGCCAGAAATCCACTGGAACGCTGGTAATGGATGCGCTAACACCAGCAAAAAACCTTTATATGATATCAACTGGAACAGGTATCGCACCATTCGCATCTGTTATGCGTGACCCAGAGGCCTATGAGAACTTCGATAAAGTTATTCTCACACACACTTGTCGTGAAGTTGCTGAGCTTCAATATGGTGTTGATACAGTTGCGCTTACGAAAGAAGACCTGCTTGTAGGCGAAGAAGCGAAAGAAAAGCTAATTCACTTCACGTCTACAACACGCGAAGACAGTGCACAAAATGGCCGCATAACTAATCTAATAGAAGATGGTACTTTAGCTAAAGTTACGGGCTTACCAGATCTAAATCCTGAAACAGATCGCGTCATGATTTGCGGTTCTATGGCCATGATCAATGATCTTAAGGTTTTGTTGGAAGCGCGCGGGTTCGAAGAAGGTGCGAATAGCAAGCCGGCTGACTTTGTCATCGAGCGTGCTTTTGTTGATTAAACAGGTTTGATAACTGAACATTTGAACCCTCCGGATAGCTCCGGCGGGTTTATTTTTATCCATGAGCAACCTGAGAAGCATAAAACCCTTCTTCAATGATCGATTGGGGCAATTTACGTCCTATAAATACGAGCTGGCTCGTTCTCTGCTCATCAGTTCCCCATGGCCGTTGTGCTACGCCTTCGATCAGCTGATGAACACCTTGAATCACAAATCGCTCATCCTCATTCGCAAAGCTCAATATACCCTTGGTGCGCAACATATCCATGCCGAAATGCTCAAGAACCCACTGCATCCAAGAAAAAAACAGTTGCCGATCCAAAGGACGATCAGCCTGTAATGAGAAGCTCTGAACATCTCTGTCGTGATGGTGGTGGTGAGATTTCAGGAAGTTCGGATCTCGAACCAAATTACGGTCGAGGGCAAAAGCGTTTTGCGATAAAAGCAGGTTCAAATCGATCTGACAATGATTTGTCTCATAGAGATTTGCAAGTGGATTAATTGATTCAACTAACGCTTTTAAAGAATTGATATCGCTAACTAAATCCACTTTATTCAAAATGATAATATCTGCAAATGCAATCTGCTCTTTTGCCTCACGCGAGGTTTCTAACTCCTTGGTCAGGTGTTTCGCATCTACCACCGTAACAATTGCATCAAGCTGCGTTTTGGACCGCACATTTTCTTCTTGCAGAAAGGTTTGTGCCACAGGCGCAGGGTCAGCGAGACCAGTGGTCTCAATGATTATTGCGTCCAACTGTCGACCGCTTGCGAGCAAATTATCAACGGTTTCGATCAAATCACCACGAACGCTACAGCAAATACAGCCATTGCTCATTTCGAATATGTCTTCATCAGCACCAACAACCAATGAGCCATCTATGCCAATTTCACCAAACTCATTGACGATAACAGCATAATTTCTGTCGTGTTTTTCGGATAATATTCGATTAAGCAGAGTGGTCTTACCCGCACCTAGATATCCAGTAATGACCGTAACAGGTATCTTGCTTATCATCTATGTCTGCTTTTCTTTGGAAATCCAGGTGCAAAATAACCAAGCAATAATTGCAAAAATAATCTGCGCTAAAATAAAATAAGGCACATCCGCCGCGCGGATGCCGGCAAATGTATTCGAAAAGCTTCGGGCTATCGTTACCGCTGGGTTGGCAAAAGAGGTTGAGGCTGTAAACCAATAGGCAGCCGTGATATACAGACCCACTGCAACGGCGACGGCACTTTCCTTAGCCTTTAACGTCAGAAGAATTGTCGCCACGAGCCCAAAAGTGGCCACACCTTCTGAAAACCACTGCGCGCTACCCGCCCGCACTTTTTCAGAAAACTGAAAAATACTCAGATCAAACATAATATGAGCCGCCCAAACACCAATTATCCCACCAATTATCTGCACCAGAACATAGAGAAGACTATCACCCATTGTTATGTCGCCACGCAGCTTAAATACAAGTGTTACAGCCGGATTAAAATGCGCGCCGGATATCGGACCAAACATTGTGATAAGTACAACTAGAATAGCACCAGTCGGTATTGTGTTTCCTAAAAGCGCAATGGCAACATTTCCACCGGAAAGCTGTTCTGCCATGATCCCCGAACCAACTACGGTTGCGAGCAGGAATGCTGTCCCGACCAATTCAGCCGCATATCTTTGTGCATTAGATACCATCATTTTAAAACCCAACAATAATTATCGAGAGCTTACGTAATCATTCGCGCATCAAATGGCATAATTTGTACAACAACGCAAAATTTTCATCACAAACAATTACCCCCTCAGGAAACGTTGTTCTCTAAGGGGGTTATCTATCAATTTAATGACAATGTCTAAAATTAAGCAACCGCACGAGACAGTGCACATTGTGACCACAGATCATGAAGCGAATCAACCAAATGATCTATATCTTCATTTGTGTGCATTGGTGAAGGTGTAAAGCGCAAACGCTCTGTTCCTTTGGGCACTGTTGGGTAATTAATCGGCTGAACATAAATGCCATAATTATCCAAAAGCATATCAGAAATCATTTTACACTTCGCAGCATTTCCCACCATGACAGGAACAATATGGCTTTGATTTTCCATGTGCGGAATGCCTCTTGCGTCAAGCTTTGCACGCAAAGATTTTACTCGTTCGCGTTGACGCATACGCTCCATATCGCTGACCTTCAGATATTGAATGCTTGCAGCAGCACCTGCTGCAATGGCTGGCGGAAGAGCTGTTGTGAAAATAAAGCCGGATGCAAAACTTCTCACGAAATCGCACAGAGCAGTAGAGGCCGTAATATAACCGCCCATAACACCAAATGCTTTACCTAGAGTCCCCTCGATGACGGTCAGGCGATCCATAATGCCCTCACGTTCGGCAACACCACCGCCGCGCGGTCCGTAAAGGCCAACTGCATGAACTTCATCCAGATACGTCATTGCCCCATATTTATCAGCAAGATCGCAAATTTCAGCGATAGGTGCGATATCACCATCCATTGAATATACGCTTTCAAACGCAATCAATTTTGGCGCATCGGGGTCAGCAGCAGCAAGCTTTGCCTCCAAATCAGCCACATCATTATGCTTCCAAATAACTTTTTGGGCACGGGAGTGACGAATACCTTCGATCATTGATGCATGATTAGAAGCATCGGAAAAAACAATGCAACCGGGGATTTGAGAAGCCAAGGTACCCAATGCCGCCCAATTGGATACATAACCTGAAGTGAACAGCAATGCATCATCTTTACCGTGAAGATCTGCAAGTTCTTTCTCCAGCAAAACATGGTAGTGCGTTGTCCCAGAGATATTCCGCGTACCACCTGCACCGGTCCCGGCATCATCGATAGCCTTTTTCATGGCCTCCATGACTTTTGGGTTTTGCCCCATACCAAGATAATCATTCGAGCACCAGACAGTTACGTCTGATATTGATCCATCAGGACAATGGCGTGTCGCTTTAGGAAAATTACCACGGTGGCGTTCCAAGTCGGCAAACACGCGATAACGGCCTTCTTCTTTAAGACCGTCAAGTGACGTGTTGAAAAAACTCTCAAAATCCATTTGAGCCTCCGTAGGCAATCTTAACAAATACATATTCAGCTTTATGCCGCTTTTAATGCATCGGTAATCTAATGCCAATGCGACAAAACTGCAATTCACCAGTTTCGTCACCAATATCAGATTAACATCGGATGTAATTGACCCAGATCAACTACTACCCCACGGTCCGTGATGATCGCCTTCTTCATCCACACGTTTAAACCCATGTGCTCCAAAGAAATCACGTTGCGCCTGAATAAGGTTCGCAGTCCCCTGTCCTCTGCGGTATGTATCAAAATACGAAATCGCACTCGCCAATGCAACTGCGGGCGAGCCGTTGAGCACGGCGTCGCTTACAACACGTCTTAACGGAGCATCACAATCTTGCAACATCTTTGAAAAACTCGGAGTAACAGCAAGATTTGCAACATCAGGCTCTTTAGAGAAGGCCGTTGAAATCTCATCCAGAAAGCGCGATTGAATAATACAGCCTGCACGCCAGATCTTTGCGATTGTCGGCATCGGAAGCCCCCAGCTAAACTCTTTAGACGCTGCGGACATAACAGCAAACCCCTGCGCATATGCTGCAATCTTACCTGCGAGTAATGCCATCTCAAGATCCGCAATAACCGCATCTTTGTCATCAGAATCACCAAGTGATTGTGGCAAGCCGAGAACTTTCTCCGCATGAAGACGCTCATCTTTTGCAGCTGATAGGCTTCTCGCAGCAACTGCCGCCTCAATACCGGTAGCTGGAACACCCATCTGCAATGCTTCAATTGCTGACCATCGTCCAGTTCCCTTTTGGCCTGCAGCATCCAAAATTAATTCTATCATCGGACGATCTGTTTTAGGATCTATGGCCTTAAGAACTTTGGCAGTAATCTCAATCAGGTAGGATTCAAGCGGGCCTTCGTTCCATTTCGCAAATACGTCAGAAATTTCCGCTGCGGGCATAGCTAAGCGATCTCGCATAATGCCATAAACTTCCGCAATCATTTGCATATCGGCATATTCAATACCGTTGTGAATGGTTTTTACAAAATGCCCTGCCCCGTTTTCCCCAAGCCAAGCGGCACACGGTTCTCCATTATATTTAGCAGAAATAGCTTCAAGCACTTTTTGTACTCGTGGATAAGATGCTTGTTTGCCACCAACCATAATTGATGGGCCACGTCGTGCGCCCTCTTCACCACCGGAAACGCCCATTCCAATAAAGGTGAGCGCCGTCTGTGACATTTCTTCACCACGGCGAAGCGTATCACGAAAATTTGCATTACCAGCGTCGATAATAATGTCATCATCAGTCATAAGAGGTTTAAGAGCCTGGATTTGCATATCAACAGGCTCACCTGCTTTAACCATGATTATCACAGGGCGTGGTGGACGGATCGCGGCAATAAATTCTTCAAGAGTTTTGCAAGGAATCAGTTGACCCACCAATTCGCCAGCACTTTTCATAAATTCTTCTGTTCGAGCATAAGTCCGGTTAAACACCGCAACCTTATAACCATTGTCCGCAATATTAAGCGCCAGATTTGCGCCCATAACTGCCAACCCGATAACGCCTATTTCCGCATTTGCCATAATTTACCTTTTTGCTCTTAAATACTTTATGAGATTAAGTCAGATTTGGGAGAATAGCAGGATCTTTTACAAAAACTACTCGTACAAACCTGTTATCGGTAACATTTACCCAGAAAATAAATCGATTAAATAAAATAGCACCTTTAGAATCGTCATTTAGGCTCAAATTGGCCAAAATATGATACAACGAAGTAGAGAATCTGATTCGGAATTCAGTCAATAGAGCAACGTACGATTTTCGATAAATATTTTTGTGTTGTGAATCACTGGGACAACGGTGAAAACTTCATTTTTTAGATAGTCCTGGAATACATAGAACGCTACGTGTCTTTATCACTGTAATTTGACCGATGATTTAAGGTACCCACCCAACGTTATGAATGATGCTGCACCAAATATAACCTCGATAGCCTCCAATCAAAATGCGGAGCCAACCTATCGTGAAGCACCAAATAACCTGGAGGCAGAACAAGCGCTATTGGGCGCAATGCTTGTTAATAATGATGCTTTTTATCGTGTTTCAGATTTCCTAAAGCCGGAACATTTTAATGAACCGCTGCACAGAAACATATTTCAGGTTGCTGGCGACATTATCCGCATGGGTAAAACGGCAAACCCGGTTACAATCAAAACCTTTCTACCTTCTGACGATAAAATTGGCGATCTAACGGTTGCTCAGTATCTAGCGCGACTAGCCGCAGAAGCTGTAACAATCATTAATGCCGAAGATTATGGACGCGCGATCTATGATCTTGCTTTACGGCGCTCGCTCATCACCATTGGCGAAGATATGGTCAACATTGCTTACGATGCACCTGTTGACATGCCGCCGCAAGGACAGATCGAAGACACGGAGCGCCGTCTTTTTGAGCTTGCGGAAACAGGCCGCTATGATGGCGGGTTCCAAAGTTTTAATGATGCAGTCGCACTTGCAATTGATCTTGCTGGCGAAGCTTATCAGCGTGATGGAAGCCTATCCGGCATTTCGACAGGTATTCATTCGCTAGATGGTCGCATGGGTGGCCTGCAACGTTCGGATTTGATTGTCCTTGCCGGTCGTCCTGGTATGGGTAAAACATCGCTTGCGACCAACCTTGCGTTTAACATCGCAAATGCATTTGAACCAGAAGTGCAGGCTGATGGAACAACCACGGCCAAAAATGGTGGCGTCGTCGGCTTTTACTCCCTAGAGATGTCCAGCGAACAGTTGGCCACCCGTATTATTTCTGAACAAACCGAAGTTTCATCGTCTAAAATTCGTCGCGGTGAAATTACTGAAGCCGATTTTGAAAAACTGGTTGCTTGCTCGCAGATGATGCAAAAAACACCGCTTTTCATTGACCAAACAGGTGGTATTTCTATTGCACAGCTCGCCGCAAGAGCCAGACGCTTAAAGCGTCAACGTGGGCTTGATGTGCTCGTAGTGGATTATATTCAACTTATGACGGGCTCTTCGAAAAACAATTCAAATCGTGTTCAAGAAATCACCGAGATTACAACGGGCCTCAAAGCTCTTGGCAAGGAACTTCATGTTCCCATTATAGCCCTCTCCCAGCTTTCTCGTCAGGTCGAAAACCGTGATGATAAACGTCCACAACTTTCCGATTTGCGTGAGTCAGGGTCTATTGAGCAGGATGCCGATGTGGTGCTTTTTGTGTATCGGGAAGAATATTACACACAAAACAAAGAACCTCGCCGCTCACCAGAAGAAGAAGCTAATGATATTCGTAACGAAGAATATCTTGCGTGGGAAGAAGAGATGGCAAAAGTTCGTGGCACAGCAGATGTGATCATCGCAAAACAACGACATGGTCCCACAGGTACTGTAAAACTTGGCTTCCAGGCTCAATATACACGTTTCTCCGATTTGGCGGATGGGTCTTATGACCAGCTGGTAAATGACCATTAATCTCACACCAACAGTCCGACTAACGATTGATACCAACGCAATTGCGCGCAATTTTCAGCAACTAAAAAATCTGTCAGGTTCGGCGCGTTGCGGCGCGGCAGTTAAAGCGAATGCTTATGGATGTGGAATCGACACTGTTGTTCCCATTCTTTTGAATAACGGTTGCGCCGATTTCTTTGTTGCCGATGCGGTTGAAGGTGAATTGGTAAGAAGATTAGCTCCTTCTTCCAAAATTTATATACTCAGCGGGTATTTACCGCAAAGCAGAGAAAAAATTATTACCAGTAATCTTATTCCGATCATAGGTTCAGCACATCATTTGGAACAATGGCAAAAACTGCAAAGGCGGCACCCGTTTGCAATTCAGTTTAACACAGGCATGAACCGGATAGGAATCCAGCATTCTGATGCGAATAGCATTCTCGATAACTTAAGCGAAAAACCTGACCTTATTCTAAGTCATTTTGCAAATGCCGATGAGCCCGTGGACATAAAAAACGAAGAACAATTGAAAGCATTCTCGTCGATTGTATCCACCTTCACTGGCATCGAAGCAAGCATGGCAAATTCTGCTGCTATCATCACCAATCCGGATTCACACTTTCATCTCACACGGCCCGGCATCGCAATTTATGGTGGAAATCCACTAGTAGATAGAGCAAACCCAATGGAAGTTGTGTTTAAACTGGAAGCCCAAATCATCGATATAAAAACGGTAGCAAAAGGTGAATCCATTAGTTATGGCGGAACTTTCATAGCTCCGCAAAACATGACTATTTCAACGCTGGGAATTGGTTACGCAGATGGCCTGCCCCGCTCGGCATCCGGTCACGGCGTCCCTGCACGTAAAGTACGGCCAACCGGTATGCGCGGCTTTGTTAACGGACATCACATTCCAAATGTGGGGCGTATCACAATGGATATATCGATGTTTGATTGCTCCAGCTTAAAAAACAACAGTATAAACATCGGTGACTGGGTGGAGATCACGGGCAAGAATATCACAATCGATGAGCTTGCAGAAGCTTCGGGGACAGTCAGCTACGAAATCCTGACTAATTTTGGACGCGCGCGACACAAATATTCATAAAATTAAATAAATTCACCATGTTGCAACTCATTTAATAATACTTTATCAATGAGAACAAAACATGAATATTTATTTAGGACATCGAGTAATTGGCGAAAAACAGAACACAATTTGTGTGCCAAAATTGCGGCACTGTGCATACCCGTTGGGCCGGCAAATGCGACGGTTGCGGTGAATGGAATACCATCGTAGAGGACGATCCCAAAGGTGGCATTGGTGGAGGTCCGGGAAAAACACCTAAAAAAGGCCGTGCCGTAGCGCTCACCACACTATCTGGTGAAATAGAAGAAGCGCCACGCATTAAAACCAATATCTCCGAACTCGACCGCGTTACAGGTGGCGGTTTTGTTCGTGGATCGGCTATTCTAGTTGGTGGTGACCCTGGCATTGGTAAATCAACCATCTTAATGCAAGCAGCTGCAGCACTGGCACGCCAAGGTCACAAAGTTATTTATGTATCTGGCGAAGAAGCTGTTGCGCAAGTTCGCTTACGTGCAAAGCGGCTGGGCGCGGCCGACAGCGATGTCATGCTGGCTGCAGAAACAAATGTCGAAGATATTTTGGCAACACTGGTCGACGGTGATAAACCCGATTTCGTCATTATTGACTCTATTCAAACACTTTGGAGCGATCTTGCCGAAGCGGCACCTGGAACAGTTACACAAGTCCGCACCGGTGTGCATGCGATGATCCGATTTGCCAAACAAACAGGAACCGCCATGGTTTTGGTCGGGCACGTTACCAAGGATGGCCAAATTGCAGGCCCACGCGTTGTCGAACATATGGTGGATGGGGTTTTGTATTTTGAAGGTGACCGCGGACATCACTATCGCATTATGCGCACCGTTAAAAATCGCTTTGGTCCAACCGATGAGATCGGCGTTTTTGAAATGTCAGACAAAGGCTTACGCGAAGTTATTAATCCATCGGAACTTTTCTTGGGTGAGCGTAATACCGCAGCCCCGGGGAATGCTGTTTTTGCGGGCATTGAAGGTACACGCCCTGTGTTGGTTGAGGTCCAGGCACTGGTAGCGCCTTCGAACTTGGGCACCCCACGTAGAGCGATTGTAGGTTGGGATTCAGCCCGATTGTCAATGATTCTAGCGGTTCTGGAAGCTCATTGTGGTGTTCGGCTTGGAAATCATGATGTTTACCTTAACATTGCTGGCGGATATCGAATTACCGAACCTGCGGCAGACATGGCAATAGCGGCGGCACTCGTATCATCTCTGGCAGGGTCCCCACTTCCCTCTGATAGTGTTTATTTTGGAGAAATCAGCCTGTCAGGTTCAATCAGACCCGTCGCCCAAACAGGATTAAGACTAAAAGAGGCACTTAAACTTGGCTTTGAACAGGCTACATTGCCGAATGGATCTGTGGACGTGCCAAAAGATGCCGGAAATTGGCGTCAGGTTGATTCTTTGATGGAAATGGTTGCTGAAATTGCAAAAGGCTCCAATCCTGACGAAAAATAAATAAGGAATGTCTGCATTGCAATGTTGCCCTTATCAGCCCAACATGATAGCGGTTTCAAAAAATTGCTCTACGGGTTTTGACCAATATGCCTATCACATTATTTGACGGAATTTTTATCGGCGTCACACTTGTATCTGCGATGCTTGCTATGGTGCGTGGTTTTTCACGCGAGGTTCTAGCTGTTGCTTCTTGGGTTGCAGCCGCTGCAGCTGCATTTTTCTTGTATCCATACCTGGAGCCTTATGCGCTGCAATACACATCGTCTAAATCGCTTGCGGCCATTGGATCAGCCGCAGCAATTTTTCTGGTTACATTGATTATCGTTTCTTATATCACAATGCGACTTGCAGATTTCATCATTGATAGCCGTATCGGCGTTCTGGATCGCACATTAGGATTTGTATTTGGTGCCGCTCGCGGTGTTTTAATCATGGTTGTGGCCGTGCAATTCTTAAATTGGCTTATTGCTGAAGAAAAACAACCAACATGGATAGCTGAAGCAAAATCTAAACCTCTTTTGGACTCGCTCGGCGTTAAACTTGTTAATATATTACCTGAAGACGCAGATAGCTCTATTATCGACAGCATCCGCAAGAAAAGCGAAGACGACGCTACTGGCGATACTGACGCATAGAATTTATAAATCTGACTTTTTAAAGTCTAAATGAATGGATAGCTCCATATGACACTCGCCGATTTTTCTAATGCAGAATGTTCGATCGATGATGCAGAAGCAGATTCCTTACATGAAGAATGTGGTGTATTTGGTATTTTAGACCACCCAGATGCTACGACCTTAACAGCATTAGGCCTTCACGCCCTTCAACATCGCGGGCAAGAAGCAACAGGCATCGTCACCTTTAATGGTGAACAATTTCATTCAGAACGAAGGTTGGGTCTTGTAGGAGATCACTATACTGACCCAGCGGTTTTAGCCCGACTGCCAGGGAATATGGCGATTGGCCACGTGCGATACTCTACAACAGGAGGCGAAGGGTTACGCAATATCCAACCGCTTTTTGCCGAATTGCACAATGGCGGCATTGCAATTGCACATAACGGCAATTTCACCAATGGTTTAACACTTCGCAATCAGCTAATTTCCAGCGGCGCTATTTGCCAATCTACATCGGACTCTGAAGTTGTTCTGCATCTGATAGCGCGCTCGTGGCACAAATCATCCGCAGATCGTTTTGCTGATGCCATATCCCATATTGAAGGCGGCTTTGCGATGCTTGCCCTCACCCGCACAAAACTGATCGCCGCGCGCGACCCTAACGGCATCCGCCCGCTTGTCATGGGTGATCTCGATGGTAAGCCAATATTTTGTTCAGAAACCTGCGCACTCGATATTATTGGCGCAAAGTTTGTGCGAGACGTTGAAAACGGCGAACTAATTATTTGCGAACGACAAGCGGATGGTTCAATTTCAATTGAAAGCCGCAAGTCTACCGTCAAACAGCCAGAGAAAATATGTTTGTTTGAATATGTCTATTTCGCCAGACCGGATTCGATCGTAGGTGGTCGTAATGTGTATGAAACACGTAAACGTTCAGGTATTAATTTGGCTCAAGAAGCGCCTGTTGAAGCTGATGTCGTAGTACCTGTACCAGATGGCGGCACACCTGCAGCCATTGGCTACGCGCAAGAAAGTGGTATCCCGTTTGAACTCGGGATCATTCGCAATCACTACGTTGGACGAACCTTTATCGAGCCGACCCAACAAATTCGCGCTCTTGGCGTAAAATTAAAGCATTCTGCCAACCCAGGTGTAGTCGCCGGCAAAAGAGTTGTCCTTATTGATGATTCTATTGTTCGCGGAACAACATCGATAAAAATTGTAGAAATGATGCGAGAGGCTGGCGCTCTTGAGGTTCATATCCGGGTCGCAAGTCCAGAAATCTACTATCCTGATTTCTATGGTATTGACACACCAGACCGAGATGGGTTGCTTGCTAATCAACATGAAACACTAGAAGAAATGCGTAAGCATATAGGCGCAGATTCACTGAAATTTATAAGTATTGATGGGCTTTACGATGCGGTTGGTGGTATAAAGCGAGATGCTAAATCACCACAATTTACCGATCACTATTTCACTGGTGATTATCCCACACGCCTTGCCGATCAAGAAAACGTTAGTCAACTGCGACGTGCAGCAATGCTCGCCTAGGTCAATTTAAATGAATGATAATCTTGAAAATAAAGTCGCACTTGTTACCGGTGCATCGCGCGGAATTGGCTTTGCAACTGCGGTAGAGTTAGCAAAAAATGGTGCTCACGTGATCGCGCTTGCCAGAACTGTAGGTGGCTTAGAAGAACTCGATGATGAAATTCAAAAGGTTGGTGGCAACGCGACTTTAATCCCTCACGACCTCATGGATCTTGATGGAATCGACAATATTGGTTCTGCACTGCAAGAACGTTTTGGTAAACTCGACATTCTCGTTGCAAATGCCGCAATGCTTGGCCCAATCACCCCTATTGGCCACATTGATGCCAAGATATTTGAAAAAGTTATGCATCTAAACGTTACAGCAACTTGGCGTTTAATCCGATCCATCGAACCTTTGTTAGCAAAATCTGACTCAGGCCGCGCCGCTATTATATCATCTGGTGTCGCACATTCCTGCAAGCCATTTTGGGGCGCATATTCAACATCAAAAGCGGCAGTAGAAGCTTTGGCGCGGGTTTGGGCTGCAGAAGTTGAAAAGCGCGGTATATGTGTCAATTCTGTTAATCCCGGCGCAACCCGCACAGCAATGCGTGCTCAAGCGATGCCTGGAGAAAATGCGGATACACTTCCCCTCGCAGAAGAAGTCGCTGCGAAAATTGTGCCCATCTTCGCACCTGGTGTAACCGTTACAGGTAAGCTTTTTGATGTAAGAAAAGAAAAGTTTCTTAACTACCAGCTACCAAGTTAAAATTGGCATTAGACCGTATCTCAACATAATAAAATATGAGCTATATTTGATTTGCACTTAGCATCTGCTTACCAAGTATATTCTTTTTCGATATATGATTTTTTATAATCATACTTGCATTTTATATATCGAATTGATATATGCCGATGAACAATATATCGGAAACAGCCAACCATGAATATTAGAACACTCTGCCTTGCAATTTTAAATTTCGGCCAAGCAACTGGTTATGAAATAAAAAAAATGTCGTCGGAAACGCACTATGCATATTTTGTTGATGCAAGTTATGGTTCGATATATCCAGCATTGAACAAGCTCGAAGCCGAAGGGTTTTTGACCTCACACGAAGAACGTGAACCGGGGAAGCCAGCACGTAAAGTCTACTCAATTACTGAAGCAGGCCGAACAGAGCTCACCACACACATGGTTGAGCCTCCCAAGCAAGATACATTTAAATCAGAGTTCTTATTGATCGCGATGTGTGCAGAATTGCTGGACCGTGAAACTCTTGTCAATGCAATTGACCACCGAATAAAGCAGCTTGAGAATGATCTAGAGTTTATAAATAAGTCCTGTCGTGAAACAGAGCACGAGGGCACGAAATGGATCGCAGATTATGGGCATGACTGCCAAAAGAACTCGCTTGAGTACCTTATTAAAAACAGAAAAAAACTTGAATCGCTCGCAAAAGTGTCCTCCCAAGCACTTACGCCAGCAGAATAATTGGAGTAACTCATGGCCTTCGGCTTAAAAGGTTCACATATCGTTGCAGTACTCATTGCAGGCGGCGTAATTGGTTGGATGCTGCAAGGCGACATCATTGTCGGCGGGCAGGCAGAATCTGAAAATGCAACCCCACCACCCGCCGAACGAGCTGGCTCGGAACAGATATTACAAAAAGTTCGTTTCACGACTATTTCACCTGAAATTCGCGAACAAGTACTCTCTTTACGAGGAAGAACAGAAGCAGCTTCAATTGTTCAAGTAAGAGCGGAAACATCTGGTGTTGTTGAAGAGCGCTTCATCGAAAAAGGCGACTTCGTCAAAGAGGGCGACCTTCTCTGTCGTCTGGATGCCGGCGTACGAAAATCAGCGCTACTGCAGGCAAAAACAGGCCTTATTCAGGCCGAGTCTGATTATCTTGCACATAAGCAATTGCAAGAGCAAGGTTACAGTACAAATGCTAAATTGCTTGCCATGCAATCAGCAAAAGATGCTGCCAAAGCTCGTCTGGAACAGGCAGAAAAAGAGCTGGAAAACATCGATGTTATCGCGAAGGCTTCAGGTACAGCTCAAGACCCAATTGCCGAAATTGGGAACCTTTTAAATCCCGGTGATATCTGTGCTACAATCGTACAATCAAACCCAATGAAATTCATTGGGCAGGTATCTGAGCGTAGTGTCGCAGCCATTAAGAATGGTGATCGAGCGTTAGTTGGCCTGGTCTCTGGTGAACAGGTTTCGGGCAAAATCCGCTATATTGCGCCAACTGCAGACCAACAAACTCGAACATTTCGCGTTGAGATCGAAATTCCAAATGATCAGAATCGCATTCGTGATGGAATTACTGCAACGGCAAATATCGCACTAGCTTCTGATGAAGCCTATCAGATTAAGGCGTCATGGTTGACGCTGGCCGATAATGGTAATGTCGGCGTCAGAGTTATCGGTGATGATGACGTCGTCGATTTTGTCGAACTCAAGATCTTGGCTCAAACACCTGACACAATGTGGGTTAGTGGCTTGGCCAACGGACAACGTGTAATCACAGTCGGGCAAGAGTATGTGGCTGCGGGGCAGAAAGTCCTCGGGGTCGAAGAAACTGCAAAAAATCAGACTTCCCTTAGAGAGCAACAATCATGATTGAAGCACTTCAGGCAATAATTTCTCGCCCAAAAACAGTTCTAACGCTGATGGTCGTTTTGGTTATCGCAGGCGTTATGACGTATATAAATGTGCCAAAAGAGGCAAACCCTGACATCGATGTTCCGGTTTATTTTGTAACCGTATCACAGCAGGGTATCTCACCACGCGATGCTGAACGATTGCTTGTCCGACCGCTCGAAACACAGTTGCGCGGATTGGACGGTCTTAAAGAGATTACGACTGTTTCAAACGAAGGACTTGCATTAGCAGTCTTGGAATTTACTATTGATTCAGACAAAGACCTCGTGCTTGCGGCCATTCGAGATAAAGTTGACAAAGCAAAGGCCGAGTTCCCTGCAGAAGCCGATGAACCGAACATTGCGGAAACAAATTTTGCACTTGAACCGACAATTATTGTAACACTTTCAGGTCAAGTTCCTGAACGAACTTTAACCAGCTTTGCCAACCGCTTATCTGATGAAATTGAATCAATTTCAACAGTGCGTGAAGCGACACTAAATGGCGATCGGGACGAAGTTCTAGAGGTTATCTTAGATCTGACAAAACTTGAATCTTATAACATTACCCAAATTGAACTTATCAATGCAGTAAGTAGTAACAACCAACTTGTGCCTGCTGGATTTATCGATGATGGACAAGGTAGATTTAACGTTAAAGTTCCCGGACTTTTAGAAAATGCACAAGACGTGTACTCCATACCGATCAAACAAAATGGTGAGGGTGTCGTCACACTTGGTGATGTTGCAGAAATTCGCCCAACTTACAAAGAAGCATCGAGTTATACTCGTGTGAACGGCGAGCCTGCCATATCTATATCCGTTGTTAAGCGGATCGGTACGAACATTATTGCAAACAACGAAACAGTTCGCGAAGTCGTAAACGAATTTACGAAGGATTGGCCTCAGACAATTAAAGTCAGTTTTTTGATCGATCAGTCAAGTTTCATTTTTGAGGTTCTGGGTTCACTACAATCATCTATCATGACGGCAATTGTTCTCGTGATGATCTGCGTTGTGTGGGCGTTAGGTATTCGCTCCGGACTTCTCGTCGGTCTGGCTATCCCAGGCTCATTCATGGTCGCATTCCTGATCGTTGGCTCACTGGGCATGACCGTGAATATGATGGTGATGTTCGGTATGGTGATCACCGTTGGTATGCTTGTTGATGGTGCCATTGTGGTGACCGAATATGCCGATCGGAAGATAACCGAGGGCATGGAAGCCGGCGAAGCCTACAAGCGTTCTGCACGATTGATGTTTTGGCCGGTGGTATCATCTACGGCTACGACACTTGCAGCGTTCCTGCCGCTTCTTCTATGGCCAGGCGTACCCGGCGAGTTCATGAGCTATCTGCCGCGTATGGTTATTATTGTACTGTCAGCTTCTTTACTTACAGCACTCGTATTCCTGCCTGTAACAGGGACTTTGTTCGCTAAGGTTTCCGTGCTCATCGCAAAGTTTGCAAAGTATATTGTATCCCTGCTGGCTGCAGGACTCGTCGGCGCAGGATTGTGGCTATCCCCTAATCTCAACGAATTTCCAGTCGAAATGAAGGCTGGCGTGGTAGCTGTTGCTGCAATTTTTGTTGCCGTATTCTCTGCATTCATTTTCACATTGGTATCAGGTCGTAAACGCGATGAAGAGGTTATCGATGGAAATGCTCGAATGTTATCTGCGGAAGCTGAACTCGATATCAAAAAGCTTACGGGCTTTACAGGAGTGTACTCTCGTTTTCTAAGTATGTTCATTGGTAACATTTTTGGAAATATCGTCGTTCTTGTTGCCGTTATAGCAATGACTGTATTTTCCTTTTCCTATTTTGGAGCAAATAACAAAGGTGTTGAATTCTTCGTGGATGAAGAGCCTGATGTCGCTATCGTATTGGTTTCAGTGCGTGGCAACAGATCAGCTGCAGAAATTCGTGATCTTGTGACCGAGGTCGATGAACGTATTCTGGCAATTCCGGGTATTGAAAATTCAGTTATGAATGCCAGTGCGGGCTCAGGCGGTGCAGACAATCCAATTGGTGGCGTTCAAGATAAACCCGCTGATACCGTGGGTGAAATTACGATCGAACTTGCTGACTTCTGTTGCAGACGTGTAGCTGCTGATATTTTTGATGATATCCGTCAACAGACGGCCAACATTGCC
Organism: Lentilitoribacter sp. Alg239-R112; assembly: GCF_900537175.1. Classification (GTDB taxonomy): domain Bacteria; phylum Pseudomonadota; class Alphaproteobacteria; order Rhizobiales; family Rhizobiaceae; genus Lentilitoribacter. Next base: position 1,473,444 of record NZ_LS999833.1, read on the forward strand.
GGTATCCGCGTCGAGGTAAAGAAAATCGAAGGTGGGCCGCCCACCGGTAAAGATGTCCGTTTGGAGATCAAATCCACCAATTACGAAACAATGATAGCAACTGTTTCTAAAGTCCGTCAGCATTTTGACAGCCTTGAATTACTTGCGGACCAGGAAGATGGTCGCCCTTTGCCTGGTATCGAATGGCAACTTGATGTTGATCGTGTGCAAGCGGGCAGATATCAAACCTCAATTACCGAAGTCGGGTCAATGGTACAACTCGTGACCAACGGCGTGATGATCGGTAAATACCGTCCTGATAATTCGCAAGACGAGGTTGAAATACGAGTTCGGCTGCCAAAAGATCAGCGAACACTCGATCAGTTTGACCAAATTAGAATAAATACTCCAAACGGTCAGGTGCCTGTTTCAAACTTTGTAACTCGTGAACCAGTCGCAAAAGTCTCGTCAATTGTCCGTAGAGATGGCCTCTACGCAATGGATATTAAGGCGAGCCTAGCAACTGGTGCCCAATTTGATGGCCGAGATGCGACGCCAGATGATGCAGTTGGCGTTATTCAAGAGTGGCTTGATACTCAAGAATGGCCGGATAGTGTCTTTATAAAGTTCCGTGGTGCGGATGAAGAGCAGAAGGAATCTGAAACATTCCTTGCTAACGCTGCGATGGGTGCATTGTTTATGATGTTCATCATCCTTCTGACCCAGTTTAACTCATTCTACCAGACAATTATTACGCTTTCGACAGTGATTTTGGCTGTCTCAGGTGTATTGATCGGTATGGTGTTAACGGGGCAGAAATTCTCGATCATCATGACAGGTACGGGCGTAATTGCGCTCGCCGGTATTGTGGTGAACAATGCGATTGTTTTGATCGATACGTTCAACCGTATGAGAGAAGATGGTGTGACCGATATTCGTCAGGCCGTTATTAAGACAGCCGCACAACGTTTGCGCCCTATCCTACTGACAACTGGAACAACCATTTTGGGCCTTATTCCAATGGCGCTTCAGATCAACTTTAACTTCTTTACGCAAACGACGTCAGTGGGAGGCATCACTTCAATCTGGTGGGTACAGCTCTCAACCGCTATTATCTCAGGACTTGCTTACTCAACGGTTTTAACTCTTGTGATGATACCCACTCTTCTAGCTTTGCCAAACAACATAATGGGCACAGCTGCGTGGCTCCGTTTTGACATTAAATCGATTTTTAGAAGAAAGAAGAAGGATACGCTGGGTGACGATGAGATTACCGATCAAGACGAGATCGATAACAACAAAGGTCCAGCGAATGAGAATAATCAAGAAACGGTTCGTGAGGCTGCCGAGTAGCTCCAAGCGAAACTAAACTCCAGTCAACTCAGGCGGCATTGATTAAAATTCAATGCCGCTTTTTTTACTTCTTCTTTTTAGGAGATCTTCGTTGATCCAACGATGCATCTTCATCCAGTTGCGGCGAGCGCGCTCCATATCTTTTAGACCAAACATAAGCACCAAATGGTAATGAGAGCAAATAAGCCAGCGTTGTTAGTGTCAGCGTCTGCCAAGTAAAGCTGGCAAGAAGCCAAACATATAAAACAGCAACCAGAATGATCGGCAAAAATCGATCACGACGGATACTTTGCCCCATATCCTTACCAGAAAACACAGGAACACGACTAATAAGCAAAAAGGCAATGACCATAGTATAAAGCGAAGCAATAACAGCAAAGGTCATGCTGGCTTCAATACCCAGAAATCCTAAATAGAGCGGTAGCAGTACAAGCAGCGCCCCCAGCGGCGCGGGAACACCTAAAAAGAAAGCATCCTCCCAAACTTGTCGCTCCTCTCGCTCAAGCATCACATTAAAACGAGCCAAGCGTAACACATTTGAAATTGCGTAAAGCAGGGCCGCAACCCAGCCAATTGATGGCGCAATATGCAATAGATAGGCGTGTAGAACTAGCGCCGGTACAACGCCAAAATTAATGGCATCTGCCAATGAATCCAGCTGGGCGCCAAAATTAGTTTGGGCCTTTAGTAAACGCGCGGCGCGACCATCGAGTCCGTCGAGAAATGCCGCGACAAGCACCATCATAACGGCCATTTCAAAGCGCCCCTCATAGGCAAGGCGAACACCTGTTAAGCCTGCGCATATTGCAAGTACTGTAATCACATTTGGGATTAATAGACGACGTGGAATCTCACGTAAACGAGGACCTCTATCCGAGTTATCGCCACCATTCACATCTTCAGACGAATTTGTAGGCTCCATAAATTCTCCTATTAGTCACGCCTGCTAGAAACGGGGGCACCTTTGGTACCAAACTCAGCAAGAACAGTTTCCCCAGCAATGGCTGATTGACCAATTGAGACAAGTGGTCTTGCGTCCAGCGGTAGGAATACATCCAACCTGGAACCAAAACGAATAAGTCCAAATCGTTCACCTGCATTCAAATGATCATTTTCCTTAGACCAACACATGATCCGCCTCGCAACCAATCCTGCGATCTGAACAACGCCGATTTCTCCATGATCTGTCTTGATAACCATACCGTTACGCTCGTTCTCCGAACTGGCTTTATCTAACTCAGCATTCAAGAAGCTGCCAGCTTTATAGCTTATAGAACGAATTTCACCCGTCATCGGTGCTCGGTTCACATGGCAATTAAATATATTCATGAAAACTGAGATACGCCACATCTCGTCATCGCCAAGCTCTAGTTCGGAAGGTGGAATCATTTTCATAACCGACGATACACGTCCGTCCGCTGGGCTGATTGCCCAATCTTTTTCAATAGGGGTTACCCGTTCAGGGTCACGAAAAAAATATGCACACCAAGCGGTCAGAACCATACCAACCCAAAAAAGCGGCGAGAACAACCACCCAAGAACGACCGATATTCCGAAGAATAGGCCGATAAATTTATAACCTTCTGGATGAATTGGCACAAAGGAATTGCGTATACTATCAACGATGCTCATTTTGACCTTCAAAATTATTAAGTTACGCTATTGCTAACGGCAAATTTGCGCCGATGCAATTGAGAAGCAACTTCGCAGAACAAAATTCAGCTTATTCTGAAACAGGATCGGTCTTTTTTCGCTTTATGATGCCAAGTTCATCGCTTTCGTGCACCCGTTTGAGGTTCTCTTCCGCCTCTGTAGCTTCGCGCTGACGATCCCACATAGATGCGTACAATCCATTTTGGCTTAATAAATTTGAATGTTTGCCACGTTCGGCTATCAAACCATCCTTTAGAACGATAATCTCATCAGAGTTGATCACAGTAGAAAGTCTATGCGCGATGACCAACGTTGTTCGCCCTTTGGACACAAAATCTAGCGATGCCTGAATTTCCTGTTCCGTCGCCGTATCAAGCGCAGATGTCGCCTCATCAAGAATGAGAATTGGTGGTGCCTTCAAGATCGTACGTGCAATTGCGACACGTTGTTTTTCTCCGCCTGAGAGTTTTAATCCACGCTCACCGACCATAGATTTGTAACCATCTGGCAGCGATTTTATGAAACTGCCGATTTGAGCCATTTCTGCGGCTTCCGCCACTTCTTCTTTTGATGCGCTTACGCGTCCATAGGCGATATTATATTCAATCGTGTCATTAAAAAGCACCGTATCTTGCGGCACCATCCCTATAACTTTACGCAAACTTTTTTGTTTCACATCACAAACATTCTGGCCATCAATGCTAACAGTTCCCTTCTGCACATCATAAAATCTAAATAGAAGGCGCGAAAGCGTGGATTTCCCGGCACCAGAGGGCCCAACAATCGCGACGGTCTTTCCTGCAGGCACATCAAAGGAAATACCTTTTAGTATGGGACGATTTTGATCATAGGCAAAATGAACATCCGAAAATCTGATCGCCCCATCCTTGATATCCAAATCAAAAGCATCAGCTGAATCCTTGATTTCTGCCTCGACATCCAAAAGATCAAACATCTGCTCAATATCGGTAAGGGCTTGCCGAATTTCGCGATACACAAACCCAATAAAATTTAAGGGTATGGATAACTGCATCAGCATCACATTAATCAACACAAAGTCTCCAATAGAATGCTGACCTTGCCCCACGGCTATTGCAGACATGACCATCATAATAGTCATGCCAATGCCAAATATGGTTCCCTGCCCCATATTCAACCATCCAAGCGACGTCCAAACCTGCGTGGCAGATTTCTCATAATCTTTCATAGAAACATCAAACCGCTTGGCTTCCATGTCCTCATTGCCAAAATATTTAACCGTTTCAAAGTTTAAGAGGGAATCAATCGCTTTTGTGTTGGCTTCTGTATCAGAATGATTCATGTCTTTGCGTATTTGAATACGCCAATCACTGGCCCTGACTGTAAACCAGATGTAGAGCCAAATCGTAAGCGCTGCGACCGTGACATAAGACAACCCATAGGCAAAAAGGAAGATAACTGCAGTGAGCGCAAACTCCAAAACTGTCGGAGCTAAATTCAAAATGGTGAACCGAACCAGCGTCTCAATGCCTTTGGTGCCACGTTCAATGATACGAGACAGACCTCCGGTTCTGCGTTCCAGATGAAACCGTAACGAAAGCTGGTGCATGTGGATGAAAGTTTTAAAAGCCAACTGGCGCACGGCATATTGCCCGACGCGAGCAAATAAGGCGTCTCGCAACTGATTAAAACCCCATTGGACAAGGCGCGCAGTATTATAAGCAATCACAAGCATAACTGGCGCCAACAGCATCTCTGGCAAATAGCTCGAATCAAGTTGGCCATTGAGTGCGTCAGTCGCCCATTTAAAAAAGAATGGAACAGAAAGCAGTATTAGTTTTGAAATGAGCAAAAAGCCCATAGCTAAAGCTACACGCCGCTTCAAATCAGGGCGCTCAGATGGCCACATGTAAGGCCAGAGATTTTTCAAAGACTGATATGGATTTCCACTCTCAGCCGAAACTGTTTTCTCACTCATTCAGTGTATTACCTATCTACTTTTTGGTAACGTTTTTATCGGACGAAGGCATGATTTCACAGTTGCAACACTCATCGAACATGACGTTTAAACTGTCTGACAATTTTGCAAATTCTTCCCGGTTTATTTCATACCAAGACGATTGTTGTCGGGTTTGATATGTTACCAGACCAGCATTCAGAAGCGTCTTCAGATGTTGGGAAACTGTAGATTGTGCCAAATCAACACGTTCCACTAAGTTTTTCACACAACACGCATTTTCATGCACCAGATGACGAACAATTTTAAGCCGCACTGGATGAGCCAACGCAGAAAGGCGTTTTGCATCATTTTCGAATTTGCATGAAGTGTTTTTAGTATTCATCGTTCATCGTCGATACACGATGAACGATTGCGCGTCAAGTAACACATGAAAGCTATTCCATGCTTAATTAATTTCCCTGAAGCCTCTTTTGGTGCAACTCTTCCGCGTTTTCTAAAGCTTCTTCTGGAACCATAAATATTTGGCCAGGTGCAATTTTATCCGGGTTTTGAATTTGCTCTTGGTTTGCCAGGTAAATTGTCGTGTACCGAACGCCGGCACCATAAGTACGGCGCGCAATCTGCCATAAAGTGTCCCCCTTACGAATAATAACTGATTGAGAGGCAGCAGGCGTTAACGTATCCTGTACAATAGTTTGCGGCTCATCCTTCGTCATAGTATCAGAACTAGCCATAGCTGTTTCAGACTTTACCTTCACATTAGCTGCGTCATTTTTCATAGTTACTTCAGAACCCTCATCAGCGGTTTTCATACTTTCATCTGCATTGCCTTGCTTTGAATCAAGCGCATTTTCAGAACTACTTATGACGGGTCTATCCTGTTTATTCGTACCCTCAGATTTTTGGCTATCTGCAGCATTGCTAGCCATCTCTGTTTTCATCTTTGGTTTTTCGCCTGCGTTCGCTGCATTTTGCTCGCTATCTGAAGCTGCAACAGCTGCTGCTGACTGCGCCTCTGGACGGTTGAACGGAACAACGGCTTGAAGTACAATCTCTTTTGTAGATTTATTTTCCAGTGCAGCAGCGATCATATGTTGACCAACGCTTAGTTCTTGCCGGGTTTCAATTAGAAAACGCCCCTCCCCGTTGACATCAACAGCTCCAACTTCAGTGCCATCAACAAGAATACGAACCCTATTACCTTTAGTCGCAACACCTGCAACAAACAGCCTGTCACCCTCAACCTCAACAGCTTCAATTCGGACGACAAAGTTATTTTTCTGCTGGGATACTGTATTTTTTGGAGTTTCAGAGACGGTATTTTCTTCAGCATTTTTTGAAACTACTTCTACAGCGTCTTTGGCAGTATTATCGACATCTTTAACGGCTTCTTTCACCACTGCAACGACAGTTTCAGCAGCATCAGTGGCGTTCTCCATCACCTCATCTTTAGCCATCTCCACCACTTTTGCAGCGGCGGCATCCTCAGTAGGAGCAGACGTTTCACTACTCACATCTGGTTCATTAGCGGCAACCAGGTCTTTACTCTCTTCCGATTTCTCCATCACCTTTTCCGCAGTTGTTTCCAACTCAGAAGTCGCTGCATTTTCGATGTTTTTATCCAATGTTGGCTCAGAAACTGCCGTCTCAACGCTCTCGCTCTCGGACGCAGAGACTGTCGGCACTTCTTTTTCCGCTTCTATGGTTTTTTCAGCAGTTATTGTATTTGCAGCAACTTCAACTTTCTCAGATTCTTTTTCAGCTCCATCATTAGCGACCTGTAAAGGCGCTTCTGGTTGAGCAAGAATTCGGCTCGCCTTCCCTGGTTTTGTTATCATAGCTAAGAGTTGACCACTGGCTTCTTCTGGCACGCTTACCACCGCAGTTTCTTCAGAAACCAAAGCATTACCATCTTCGTCTTCCACTTTCAGAGTAAGTTGATAGTCACCTGAATCTAGAGGTTGATCAAAAATGACGGCAAAGTCTCCAGTTGAACCTATTTTAACTTCATTGAGAACTTCGTCACCGTTCATAACTTTTAAAGTCGTATTTGGTTCACCCTTACCAGCTATAACAGTTGAACCGTCTGGCTCAACTCGCAAAACATCAAATGTCGGCATCTTCCAATTCTTGATTGGCTCGTCTGGAGCAGCATCGACAGTTTCCGCCTGGGAGCTTTCGCCGGCTTCATTACTTTCCGCGTCATCACCTACCTCTGGCTTCTCATCCTTACTATCAATTTCAGAAACAGCAGAGGTTTCCTCCTTTGCCGTTTGTGAGGTCGTTGGATCATTAGCAACCTGAATAACTTGATCTTCTGGAGTGGAGTTCTCTAAGTAAACATAGGCCCCAATTCCGCCGACAACTATAATTCCCGCTAAAGTCGCCAAGATAGCCTTAATATCAAGCATTCAATTCTCCATACACCGAAATAACTGCCATAATTGTTAGCCACTTTATCATGGTGACACAAGCTTGGGCATGGATACATCCACCCAGCACCGCATTTAGTATATAAATACGGCGGACTAGCAATAATTTGACTAAATATTTAGCCTTTATTCCGCCGCAACAAGCCCTGCGAGCTTGCGATTCTTCATAAGTTTAAAAACCACCGAATCCATTAGCGCCTGAAATGAAGCATCAATAATATTCTCTGATACTCCGACAGTTGACCACCGCTGGCCTGAACTGTCACGTGATTCGATTAAAACCCGCGTTGTCGCGGCGGTACCGCCATTTAGAATACGAACTTTATAATCAACAAGTTCCAAATCAGATATCTCGGCTTGATATTTGCCCAAATCTTTCCGCAAAGCATTATCAAGCGCATTTACTGGCCCATGACCTTCGGCAACGGACATGGCACTATGTCCATCGATCTCTGCCTTAACAACAGCTTCCGATATTGTTTTAAGCTGGCCTTGCGCGTCAAATCTGCGCTCGACCATCACACGGAAACTATCAACTCGAAAATAAGTCGGAACCGAGCCTAATGTCCGAAGTGCCAGAAGTTCAAATGACGCATCCGCCCCTTCATATGCGTAACCGACAGCTTCGCGGTCTTTGAGAAGTGATATTAATGTATCAAGTCGAGGATCGTCTTTGTCAACTTCAATTCCGCGACGCGTAAGTGCATCGATAAAGTTAGACTTTCCACCCTGATCTGAAACCATTACCTTGCGCGAGTTTCCAACACTTTCCGGCACAATATGTTCATAGGTTTTTGGATCTTTTAAAAGTGCAGACGCATGGATACCGGCCTTTGTGGCAAAGGCCGAAGACCCGACATAGGGCGATTGCGCTTCCGGCGGACGATTAAGAAGTTCATCAAACGCACGCGATGTTTGCGTAATGTTTTTGAGTTTGTCTTCTGCAATGGCGAGTTCAAATCGAGATGCATAAAATGGCTTAAGCAATATTGTCGGTATAATCGTTGTTAGATTGGCATTACCACAACGCTCTCCAATCCCGTTTAATGTTCCTTGTATCTGACATGCACCGGCCTCAATTGCAGCCAATGAATTGGCAACGGCTTGACCGGTGTCATTATGCGCGTGAATGCCGATATTTTCACCCGGAATACCGGAATCAACCAGCTTTTTCACGATAGTCAAAATTTCGTGCGGTAATGTTCCACCATTTGTGTCACAAAGAACAACCCACCGCGCACCTGCATCATAGGCTGTTTTAGCACATGAAATTGCATATTTCGGGTTCGCCTTATAACCATCAAAAAAGTGTTCGCAATCAACAAGGGGCTCCTTGCCAACAGCTACGGTTGCTCGCACAGAATCTGAAATTGTTTCCAGATTTTCTTCATTTGTGCAACCGAGCGCTATTTCGACATGATAGTCCCAGCTTTTTGCAACAAAACAAACCGCTGAACCTCCAGCCTGAAGAAGCGCATTAAGACCGGGATCATTCGATGTTGAAACCCCAGCGCGCTTAGTCATGCCAAACGCTGTAAAAGTTGCATGTTCCGTTCGTGTTTTAGAAAAGAAGTTGGTATCAGTCGGATTAGCTCCAGGATACCCACCTTCTACATAATCAACACCAAGATTATCCAATAAACCAGCAATATGAATTTTATCATCTAGTGAGAAATCAATCCCCGGCGTTTGCTGACCATCGCGTAGGGTTGTATCAAATATGTATATACGTCGTTTACTCATAAGATTGCTCTAGCATTCACAGATTAAATTCAAGATTACCGCTTAACTTCCCAATTGGTAATTCGTTCACCACTATCGGGGTCTTTTCCGTCTTTAAGCAAAACACCCAGTTCGCCGAGTTCATCACGAATTTGATCAGCTTTTGCCCAATTTTTTTCTTTAAGGCAGCCTAAACGGCTCGACACAAGTTCATCGATTTTTGCTACATCTAAATCAGATGTTTCTGCACTTTTGGGAAGAAGCCCCAACAGAGCTGCACTTGCAGCAAATTCTTGCGCAGCGGCTTCACTTGAACCAGCATTCATGGCTAATTTTTGAATAGCTTGAACAGCAGTGACTGTATTCAAATCATCACTTAATGCATCCATAACTTGAGATGAGACTTTACCGTCTTTTAGTTCAACAATTGGCCACTTCTTCCAAATAGCTTCAGCCTCTTCAAGCCGCTTAATCGAGAAATCAATTGGTTCACGATAATGCGTCATCAACATTGCAAGTTTTAAAACCTGCCCTGCCCATTTTCGACCACCAAACTTGTTCGTATTTAACAACTCGCTGATAGTGATGAAGTTCCCTTCAGATTTCGACATCTTTCTACCTTCGAGTTGTAGAAATCCGTTATGCATCCAATAGCGTGCCATATGATCGGTTTCATGAGCGCAGCAAGATTGAGCAATTTCATTTTCATGATGCGGGAAGATAAGATCAAGACCACCACCATGGATATCAAATACTTCTCCAAGGTAGGCCTTTGCCATGACAGAACATTCAATGTGCCAACCAGGTCGCCCTTTAATTTTCTGCGTTTCACCATTTGCAGTATAGTCCGCATCCCAACCAGGGGCAGTCGCCGATGATTCCTTCCACAGAACAAAATCACCTGCGTTTTTCTTATGGTTTTCAACAGCAACGCGAGCACCTGCCATTTGCTCGTCCAACTTACGGTTTGAGAGTTTGCCATATGTGGGCATTGCTTCTGTATCGAACAGAACCTCACGTCCTTGATCACCTTTAGCGATATAGGCAAACCCCTTATCAATCAAGTTCTGCGCCATCGTCGCCATATCATCCACAAATTGCGTGGCCCGCGGTTCGTGATCAGGTGCCAAGCATTCAAGCGCACCAATATCAGCATGATACTGCGCAATGGTCTTCTCCGTTACGTGGGAGATCGCTTCATTTAATGGAAGGTCGGGATAATCACGCAACGCGCGCGCATTTATTTTATCATCAACATCGGTAATATTTCGCACAAATGTAACGTGAGAAGCACCATAAACTTCGCGAAGAAATCTGTTTAGAATATCAAAAACGATAACTGGTCGCGCATTTCCAATATGAGCAAAATCATAAACTGTTGGGCCACAAACATAGACACCAATATTCTCGGTATCGATTGGTTCAAAAACCGATTTTTCACGTTTTAAGGTGTTGTAGAGCATTATCTCGGTGGTCATTTATATCCCTCAAACAGCAAAGTTCATCGTCCGGCTGGTCCGGCGCTTTATGTCGTTGAGTGATAGACGAAAACGGCCAAACCAGCTGTGAGCTAGTTTATAATAATTCCGCAAGTGCAAATAAGTGGCTGTCGCTGCTTCGTTTTCATAAGCTCTTTATGCCGTGCTGATAGATTTCGGTCAAGGTTTTATCTCTAACCATTTAAAAATTGTAATAGCAAACTGATCGCTAATCCAAACATGACAATCGCAATCAAACCATCGAGTACCCGCCAGCTGTTTGGTTTCTCGAAAAAAGGTACGAGAAGTCGAGCACCATAACCAAGCGAGAAAAACCAGCCAAAGGATGCCATCATCGCACCCACAGTAAATGCAATTTTCAAGCCTCCATCGTATGAAGCTGAAAGTCCGCCAATCAGAATAAATGTATCGAGATATACGTGAGGATTAAGAAAGGTAAACGCAAGGCACGTCAGAACTGCAGCACGTAAGCTTAATCCATTTTCCTTTAAGCTTTCCATCGATTGAGGTAAAAATACCCGTTTAACAGCCATCATTCCATAGACGAATAGGAATGTAGCGCCTGCAAGCGTAATTATCGTGATCAACCCAGGCAATCGCTCAATCAAAAGTCCTAAACCTGTCACACCCATTGATATCAGAAGCGCATCTGACGCTGCGCAGATCAAACAAATTACAAATACATTTTTTTGCAACAAGCCCTGCCGCAACACAAAGGCATTTTGGGCGCCAATTGCAATAATCAAAGATGCGCCAAGAATAAAGCCCGACACAAATGGAGAGAGATATATCGTCATAGTTAAAATAAATCCATTTGGCCTGAGTTCGGTTTTTCAGCTTTTACTTTCGGCTTTTTTGCTGGTTCCAGGGTGTTCGCGAAAGCGATCTGCTCATCGGTCAAAGGCGTTTGAATGTCAGGCCCCATATTAGCAACTTTGTTGACAGCATCAGACACCGCAATCACTTCAAAGAAGTTGTCATCGGCAGGTTTCATAAGATCAGCGACATGACGCGGTTCTTGCGATTTACAGTCAAGCCAACGACCAAAATCTTCCTGATCAATCACAACAGGCATGCGGTGATGAACCGGAGATAAAGTGTTGTTCGCTGCTGTTGTTAAAACGGCAGCCGTATCCACTTCTGACCCATCGGGCGATGACCAAGTCTCCATCAAACCAGCAAATGCAACAATTTTCTGTTTTTTGGGCTTCACCCAGTAAGCTTGTGATTTTTCCTTTGAGCCTTTTGGTGGACGTTTCCACTCATAAAACCCAGAGGCCGGAATAAGCACACGCCTATGACGCATTGCCGCCTTAAATGAGGCTTTGCCATTTGCAGTCTCACTTCGTGCATTTATCAAAAGCGGGAAGTTCTTGGGATCTTTTACCCATGTTGGTGTAAATCCCCAGCGAACCAGCAGAGCACGCCTTTGCGGCAAATTAGATCCATCGCCAGCCACCGGACCATCAATGATCACCATAATTGGTTGAGTTGGTGCAATATTATACCGCTCTGGAAATTTTTCTATTTCCAATACAGCAAAAAATTCCGATAGCTCTTCAGGAGAAGCAATGAGAGAGAAACGACCACACATGGCGAATTCATTGCAGGTCGCCTATTGTCTGGTCAAGCAGAATCAAAAGGTCGGAGAAATTATGCAAGAGAACATGCGACCATCTCTGCAGGTTGTTTCAGCAATCGTGCAAGATGGTGATAGTTATTTGCTCGTAAAGCGTATGAACCCGCCATCTAAAGGCATGTATGCGTTTCCAGGTGGTCGCGTTGAAGTTGGTGAAAGTCTGATGCATGCAGTATTGCGCGAGCTTCTTGAGGAAACGGGACTTGTTGGAATCGATGCTCAATTCTATGCAGAATACGACCTAACGCGTGAGGGTGGCAGCTTTGCACTAACTGTTTTCAAAGTTAGCGTGAGTGATGTTTCAGGCGCTTACGCTCAAGACGATGCAGAAGAATTGGGATGGTATAAACTTCCAGACACTGCATCTCTAGAGATGCCACCGAGCATGATCGATTGCTTTGCAAAGCTCGCTAAAGATTAGAGAGTCTCCAGATTGAGACAGGCCTCAAGACATTGTGAACAAACTTGCTTGGCATGGAACTCTAAATTGGGGCATATTTTGCCCAAAAGGAGAAGTACTCATGAAACACTTTGTTTTATCTGCGCTATTAAGTTTTACTGTTTTGATCTCGCAAGCATATGCAAATCCGGATATTTGGAAGATTGAAGGTTGGGGCAATACTGACTTCTCCAAATCATCAATAGATTTCAAAGAGGTGCTTTCTGGTGGACCGCCCAAAGATGGCATTCCGTCCATTGATCGTCCAGAATTCCGCACAGCCGCAGGGATTGAAGGTCTTGAGGAACATGAACCAGTTTTAAGTTTGACGGTAAACGGCCAAACGAAAGCCTACCCCGTTCGAATATTGACATGGCACGAAATCGTAAATGACGTGATCGGCGGTGTTCCTGTTGCAATCACCTACTGCCCTTTGTGCAATGCATCTGTTGTATTTGAACGCACAATTGATGGTGACGTCACAGAATTCGGCGTAAGCGGTAAACTTCGGCATTCTGATATGATTATGTATGATCGGAAAACAGATAGCTGGTGGCAACAATTCACGGGCGAAGCAATTGTAGGCTCTCGCCTTGGTACAAAACTGAAAATCCTTCCATCGCGCACAGAATCTTGGAGCAGGTTTGTTGAACGCCACCCTGAAGCAGATGTTCTGGTTCCAAATAACATACACCTTAGGCAATACGGCTCAAACCCGTATGTGAGATATGATACCTCTAACCGACCTTTCCTTTTCAGAGGTGAGTTTCCTGAGGGTATCGCACCACTGGCGTATGTTGTATCTGTAAAAGATGGCGACAAGCCCTTTGTTGTCTCTTTACAAAAACTTCGTGATGAGAAAACACTCACCAGAGAAGGCATAACCCTGATATGGACAGATGGCACTCGATCAGCACTCGACGCACGGCAAATTTCAGAAGGTCGACAGATAGGAAATGTTATCGCTAAACGTGGTGATGAAGACATCCCCTATGACCTGACATTTGCATTTGTAACACACGCGTTTATGCCGGATGTCCCAATAGAACAATGAACTTCTAAGTTTCAATCTCATAGTTTAAACATTCTGCAAACTGGTCTATAGCCTTCTTATGAATTGTTTAAACCGAATCTCAAAAGTTGCTACTGTTGGGCTAATCATCTGGCCCAGCTTATTCGCGCCGACTATTGGTCAAGAAAAGCCTCCCTATGAAGACCGTCTTCACCGGGTAGCTGAACTTGCAGGATCAATGCATTATCTTAGCAATTTATGCAAAACATCCCAAAACAACTCATTTCGGCTGCGCATGCAGGAAATTATTGACGCTGAAACCGCATCAGAGCCTGCACGCCGCAAACAACTGATTGCAAAATACAATATGGGTTATCGGGCATTTTCATCGGTTTATACCATATGCACCGATGCAGCTCGCCTGATTGAAGGTAATTATCGCAAAGAAGGTCAGAAACTTATCAATGAGCTCTTAACGCGCTATTCGAACTAAAATGCAACAAAATCAATAAATTTTGTTAACAAGCCAATAGAATACAAAAAATTTTAATTAAATCTTAACGTCAAGACTCATGTTTTTTTAGTTATTTGCATTTTCAGCTGGCGCTTTATTTTCATTGATAGTATCAATCTTGCATGAATGATCAATTTGAACATCAGCTCGACGAATTAGAAGATCTAATCGTACAAGAAAAAATGCAGGCCGCCCTGCAACATCAACATGATGTTTGGGCCAATTGCGTAGCTGAAGGTATTGAACAAGAAATTCTGATAGATGCGACACTTGCCATGGCAATTCGCGAAGCTATTCGCCTTCAGGGTGAAGATGCAACCGAGGCCATGCTTAATGAAGTTCGCGATCGCATCATCACTGGTGAATTTTCCCCAGAAAGAATTCTACAATAGGCCTTTCACGAGACTTGTTATTGGCGTCTCAAACTCCTAATTAGATAGTGTATTTTAGTTCGGGAGATGGCCTTGCCACATCAATATTTGCGACATAGATCACTCATTCGGCTTCATGGTGAGGACACAACGTCCTTTTTGCAAAACTTAGTCACAGCAAATATCGAAAACCTTGATAGAAACTCCGTTACGCCATGTGCATTGCTAACACCCCAAGGCAAAATTGCATTTGATTTTCTAATTGGCACAACAGGGCCCAACAATTTCCTCATCGATATTAGAGAAGATTTGGTAGAAACATTTAAAAAGAGAATTCAGCTTTATAAATTACGAGCAGATGTTTTTGTTGAGGATCCTAATGAATATCAAGTTTCGGTAATATGGTCAGAAGACGTTGAGAACATATCGGGGCTGAAAGATCTACGTTTTCCTGACGAAGCTGATGTCTATAGATTATATGAGCCCACATCGCTTGAGAGTGTCGAAGGAAGTTTTGATGAACAACGCGTCCGATATGGCGTTGCTGAGTCCGGTTCAGACTTTGAGCTAAATGACATATTTCCACACGACATCTATTACGATTTAAACAATGCCATCGACTTTAAAAAAGGGTGTTATGTGGGGCAAGAAGTTATCTCGCGCATGCAGCATCGCGGCTCCGCCAGAAAGCGGGTTTGTGTCGTATCCGCCGATAATGAACTACAAAATGGTGAGCAAAACATAACGACCGCTGGAAAAACCATAGGCCAACTCGGCACAGTCATAAACACCAATGGACTGGGAATTATAAGAGTAGATCGCCTTTTGTCAGCTCAGGAATCGAATGAAGATATCCTTGTTGGCAATACCAAAGTGCTCGTCAGTTTTCCTAAGTGGGTGGGTGATCGTTATATTCCAGTAAAAGTGGAACCAGTAATTTGAGTACAGCAGGCGGTAATATGCCACGGGTCTGGCAACGTATGCTATCTGGCAGGCGGCTTGATCTATTAGACCCCTCACCGCTCGATGTTGAAATTCAAGACATCATTCATGGACTAGCGCGCGTTGCAAGATGGAATGGTCAAACTAACGGACCATATGCATTTTCTGTTGCGCAACATTCGCTCGTAGTGGAACAAATCTTTACCATCATATCCAACCCTACACCTGATGAGCAACTCATTGCGTTACTGCATGATGGGCCAGAATATGTTGTTGGTGATATGATTTCGCCGTTCAAGGCCGTCATAGGCGATAATTATAAGTCGATTGAAAAACGGCTTGAGGCTGCAATTCACCTTCGGTATGGCTTAACGCCGGACATTTCGCCAGAACTGAAAAAGAAAATCAAAAAAGCCGATCAAATTTCGGCATATTTCGAAGCTGTTCTACTTGCAGGTTTTTCAGACAAAGAAGCCAGGTCATTCTTTGGGCAACCCAAAAACATAACAAAAGATCAGCTTCTCATAGAACCTTTGCCAATTGATGAGGTTGAAACCCTATTCAAAGCTAGGTTTGAGAAAATTGATTCTGAACGTAATGTGATAAACAATACAGCGTCGACAAAGAAAGAATCGCGATGAGCTACATTGTTGTATGTCCACTTGAAAATATCGCAGATGTAGCCGAACAGCATCAATGCAAACGAATGATAAGCCTCATGAGCCCAAGTCATGAGTTTGAACGACCAGCACAGATTTCACCAGAATGCCATTTGCACGTCGGTATGAACGATATCAACTTTGATACCGCAGGCCTGATCTCACCTGATGAAGCCCACGTTGCAAGCGTAATAGAGTTTGCGCAGAACTGGGATCAGAAAAACCCGCTTCTCATCCATTGCTGGTTTGGCGTATCCAGATCACCAGCTGCTGCTCTTTTATCCTCTATGGCAGTTAAGCCAGAACAAAATGATCACGAACTTGCAAATCGGCTTCGTGAGGCATCACCAAGCGCCACTCCCAATAGACGGATCATTGAAATTGGTGACAAGCTTCTTGATCGCGGCGGAAAACTCTCACAAGCGGTCAATTCCATTGGTCGAGGTCGCGAAGCAAGCCAAGGTAATCCGTTCATATTGCCCCTCGACTAGCTCCAATCTTGTTATTCAAACCAACTCACGCTTAACGGTTTAGAGCTTTGTAGCCTCGGCAGTTGTCTCCGCTTTTTCAACATAGTGGCCAATCTGTCTTATGAGTTTTTCAATCCCTGCGGCCGAAAACTCAAATAATTGCGGCGTACCACCCAATATATGAACGATACGAATGTTGTTTCGTTCAACATCTTTAGCATTAAAAAGCACGGCAATTTCACCCATCGGCGCATTAGGTTCCGTAACGCGCCCAACGAGTTTATGATGCTCACCATA
The DNA here is from genome assembly GCF_900537175.1 of Lentilitoribacter sp. Alg239-R112. Lineage (GTDB taxonomy): Bacteria > Pseudomonadota > Alphaproteobacteria > Rhizobiales > Rhizobiaceae > Lentilitoribacter. The sequence continues at coordinate 1,490,364 of NZ_LS999833.1, forward strand.
ATCCTCAAGACTCACCACATCAGCGTTCTGCGTATCGTTGAGTAACTTCATAAGCTGCTCGACTTCCACAAGCGACATCATAAGTGCATGACCACCACCAGGTTCGCCATTCTGTTGTGGTTCAATAATCGAAAGCATTGCTGTTACGCCATCAGAAGTGGGTGTCACAGTGACGACCGTAAAACCAACTTTGTCTTTACCCAACACTTTGACCTGAACAGGATCCCCCATGATCGCACCAAAGGGCGTTATGACGAATTGCTTGTCTGGATCAAACTCACTCGAATTCGGATCAAACTCCTGCGCATATACTGACGGTGTAGCTAACCAAATAAACATCATTATACTAATGCGCATCAAGGTATTAAGCATAATATTCCCTCCTGAATATCGACATATTCAATTATTTTTATGAATCAGTCAAAACTTAAATACCTTCATCGTCTTTATCCATTTTCCGAATAAGAGCCTGAATAAAACTCTCTCGAGAAATAGGTGGTTCAACACCGCGGGGTGTATAGATATGCCGATCAAAGAAAAAGTTGGTCATTGCAAATGCTGAGATAAGACTAGTCTGCGTCGCAGCCATCCTCTTCTCCGTATGCAAAAATTCAGGATAAAGGAAGAGCTTGTCCTTCCAAGGCTCACCCGCCTGAGCAGAAACGGCCCGGCCCGATTTTGGAGAAATATAGGACAGCTCCGATTTCGTACCAGTTGCCGCGCATGCCTCAAGATCCAACCCAAAACCCAGTTCATTTAGTACGGTCAATTCAAAACGAACAAAAAGCTCCCCTGCATCAGCCGGCGCTTCTAAATTATCAATAATAACTTCAAGAATTTCGTATAGATTTTCATGCGGGTCTCGCTCAGGAAGGAAGCGCAAAATTGCAGCCAGAGCCTGAATTCCGTTTACACCAATTGCATTTTCCATAAGTTGCGCCGCACGCATTTTTACAGGCTCGATCTGAAAACTGCCAAGATGCTCATCCAAACGAGCGCGCCAAACTATATCGACTGAATTACCTGTTTGTAACACAGGTTGCATACGACGCGAACGCCCACCCCTAACCAAACCAAGGTGACGGCCATGATTACGCGTCATGACCTCAACAATTGCGCTGGTTTCGGCGTGTTTGCGAACGCCTAGTATGATTCCTTCGTCAACCCATTCCATAATAGGTAGATTGACTGACTATTCGTGGAAATCAAGCCCCATCTCGCGATAACGCTCAGGGTCATGTATCCAATTTTCACGAACCTTCACAAATAGAATAAGGTGAACTTTTTGTTCAAGAATTTCCGCGAACTCTAGTCTTGCAGCCTTGCCGATAGCTTTAATTGTTTCGCCTTTTTTGCCAATAACAATCTTCTTCTGACTATCTCGTTCGACATAGATCACCTGCTCAATTCGAACAGATCCATCTTTTCTATCTTCCCACGTTTCCGTTTCCACATGGGATGAATATGGAAGCTCTTGATGCAAGCGGTGATAAATTTTTTCGCGTGTTATTTCCGCAGCGAGCTGGCGCATTGGCAGATCAGATATTTGATCTTCCGGATAATACCAAGGACCATCCGGCAACTTATCATTAAGAGCCTTGAGTATCTTTTCGCATCCCAAACCTTGCGACGCAGAAATCATGAAGGTTTCATCAAAACCAACCACATCATTTGCTTCTTGCGCAAGTTTAAGTAGCTTTTCCGGCTTCACCTGATCAATTTTATTTATGACGAGCCATTTTGGTTGCTTTACATCCTTTAGGTTTTCCAGAATGTTTTTGGCATCGCCAACAAAGCCCTTCTGTGCATCCACCATAAACAGAATAATATCCGCATCGCGAGCCCCACCCCACGCGCTAGAAACCATCGCACGATCAAGACGTCGCTTTGGCTTAAAAATTCCCGGTGTATCAACAAAAACGATCTGAGATTTATCATAGATGGCAATTCCGCGGACGATAGCACGTGTGGTCTGCACCTTATGAGATATTATCGAAACCTTGGCGCCGACGAATTGGTTAACCAGTGTTGATTTACCGGCATTCGGAGCTCCGATTAGTGCAACAAAACCAGATTTAGTTTTCACATTATTGCTTTGTTCATTCGCTGTCATTACTTGTCACCTTCGGACCATATACCTTCACGCAACAAGAATGCCGCCGCGGCTGATTGTTCTGCGCTGCGCTTTGAGCCGCTTTTGCCTGTAATTGACGCTAACTCACCAATCGTGACCTCAACCTCAAATTCAGGTGCATGGTCTGGCCCGCTGCGTTTCAAAACTTTATAAACAGGCGGCTTCTTAAATTGCGCATGCGACCACTCCTGAAGCTCTGTCTTCGCATCCCTGCGAATAGCAACTTCCGCTAATGCCCGCGATGTCCAAAACTTCAAAATAAATGCGCGTGCAGCTTCCAAACCACCATCAAGGTAAATAGCCGCAATCAATGATTCCATCACATCGGCGCGAACGTTTAACATTGTAGATGCTTTAATGTTCTTAACATCAGAACCGGTCAAGATATAGTTATGTATTGCAATATCATCGGCAACACTTGCGCATGCTTCCGCGCTGACGAGATTATTTAACCGAACCGATAGTTCACCTTCTGCAGCCTCGTTAAATCGCCCAAACAACAACTCAGCAATACAAAGCCCTAGAATTCTATCACCTAGGAATTCTAACCGTTCATAATTTCCTGCCTTTGGATCGCGAGCGCTTGAGTGCGTTAACGCACGATCTAGCCTCCCCTTGTCAGAAAACTGGTAATCAATGACGCCTTCAAGTTCAGCAAGTGAAGCCTGTCGACTAGAATTCATCGCAGGGGCCATCATGGGGCGAGCGATGTAAAAATCCGTTCAAGGCGCACGGATGTTGGCCATTTCCAAAATTCAAGCGGAGATGCTCCGCCTTTCATTGAGAAGAAAATAACTTGCGCCTTACCAACCAGATTCTCAAATGGAACAAACCCTACAGCAAAACGGCTATCTGATGAGTTATCGCGGTTGTCGCCCATTAGAAAATAGTGCCCTTGAGGAACAAGGAATTCTCGCGTGTCATCACCTGGCGAAATTGGACTCAAATCAAGAGTTTTATAGGTCACGCCGTTTGGTAATGTTTCGGTGTATATCGGTACACCATCACCATCCGACTCACTCGGATTATAAGTGCCTGACAATTCGCGTTTCACGGGCGTTCCATTAATGTGTAATACGCCCTCTTTAACCTGCACTTTATCACCCGGCAACCCAACAAGGCGCTTAATATAGTCAGTACCCAAATCATGATTAGGTCTGAAAACAATAATATCACCACGCTCTGGTTCACTACCTAAAATTCTACCATCAAATAAATCAGGCGAAAATGGCAGGGAATATTTTGAATAACCGTAGGAAAATTTAGATACAAAAAGATAGTCGCCAACAAGTAACGTGTTTTCCATAGAGCTGGACGGAATGCTGAACGGCTGAAACAAAATTGTTCTAATAAAAACTGCAAGTAATACAGCTTGAAAAAGTACTTTTATATTTTCAGACAGCGAACTGCCTTTATCTTCTGCTTTATCAGCCACGTAATTCATTCCTTATTATCATATCTGGAGTTTCTCTACAGGCAAGCGCGCTCAACAGCAAGCTTGTTGGTGTTTTCAGCGCTTGATAGCCTCAATAATTACAAAAGCCTGCGCCCAAGGAAAATCATCCGTAATAGTCAGGTGGATATTTGCATCATGATCGTCTGGCAGCATTTTGTTAACTTGCACCAATGCGCCCCCTGTCAGCTTCATTGTTGGCTTGCCACTGATTAAATTGACAACTCCCATGTCTCGCCAGAAGACACCATGCGAAATTCCTGTCCCTAAAGCTTTAGCGCACGCTTCTTTTGCCGCAAATCGCTTCGCATATGATGCGGCTCGATTTTTCCTTCGATCAGACTTTGTCTTTTCTATATCAGTAAAACAGCGTTCCGTGAATTTTTCACCGTATCGTTCGAGGGTTCTCTCAATTCGGCGAATATCAGTCATATCGCTACCTAAGCCGATAATCATCTTGCTTGCTTTCGTAAATTTATCAATTTCGGCTCGCCAACAACTTCCGCCTATTTTGAAAAACAGAAACCCCCCAATAGGTTACAATATAGAAGATAATCGCACAGAAAATTCCTGGCGGAATAGCTCCTATAGCCATCGGTTTTAAGAGCGGCTCCCAAAGTTGGCTAAAATCACCATGTCGAAAGTGTTGAAACAAATTTATATTATGATCCCCAGAGTGAAAACGATCACCTAAGATAAATTTTCCCAATTTATGAGTGCCACCCCAGATAAATGGAAATGTAATTGGGTTTCCAAAACCCGTCCCAATGGCGGATGCAACTAAGTTGCCCGCAAGTAGAAATGCCAAAACAGCAGCAATAACGAAATGAAACCCAAGAAAAGGTGTCCATGACGCAAAAACTCCAGCCGCAACACCCGCTGCAATAGCATGTGGTGAAGCAGTGAGACGGATTACACGCTTAACAAAATACTGGATAGATCGTGCAAAAGAACGGCGCGGCCAAAGCGCGGTGCGAATACGCGTCCAACGTCCCTCTGGTTCCCTACGCCTAAACAGCATTATTAAGTCCAATATCTAAAGTAAACGGCTCAAAAGCCGCGAGTTGAATCTCCACCGCGCACCAGTGTCATAACTCCAAATCGATCGCCAGTTCAACGGCTAATCACACATATGTTTTAATTTTAGCCACTAAGCTGGTGCGAGCCTAAATCTTATTATCCAACACTTATGTTGATAATTCGACAATTCAATGAAAATACTGTGATCTCACCGAAATTTTATCAGTCTATTCGTAGACCCGCTCTGCCGATGAAGTGAATGGAAAGGCTTTTAATTGTGCAAGCAGTTGATTGAGTTGCTTAAGATCCCAGATCATTAAATCAAACGTCATCTCTTTAAAGTCAGCAGCAGATACCATAATCAGGTTTTCAATATTTGCGTCCGAACTTGCAATTGCTGACGAAACTTTGGCAAGAACACCTGGCTCATTCACGACCGTAACAATAATACGCGCAGGAAAACGATTTTCGCTCGCCTCATCAATATCCCATCGGATATCGATCCATTTTTCTGGCTCATCTTCAAATGCTGATAGTTGTGGAGCTTGTATGGGATAGACAACAATGCCCTTACCTGGTTGTACAATCCCAATAATGCGATCGCCTGGCACAGCTCCTGTCGGGCCAAATTCCACGCCCATATCGGTATCCATGCCTCGAATGGGCATGGCATTTTTTGATTTAGGTAGTATCTTTTCCCGGCGCCCTCTTTTCGCCTTGGCAGATTTTGACAGACTTGGAACTTTGAAAATCAATCCCGCAGCACTTTTAAGGTTAAACCAACCATCACTGGTTGGTTTTCCGGTAGATTTGCGCTCTTCTTTATAATTTGGAAACACAGCAGCAATAACATCTAATGATGTCAATTCGCCACGACCAATGGATGCAAAAATATCATCAACCTCTGTGTGACCGAGCTTAGAAAGAGTTGGCACCAAAAGTTCTGGAGAAAAGTCTTTTCCAACTTTCTCAAATGCGCGAACCAATATTCGTTCACCCAAATCCTTATATTGTGCTCGCATAGCCGTACGTGTGGCCTTGCGAATGGCTGATCTTGCTTTGCCTGTGGTAACGATCTTTTCCCATGCAAGCGGTGGGACCTGCTTCTCGGATCTAATGATCTCAACCTGATCACCATTTGAAAGTTGAGTTACCAACGGCATGGATATGCCGTCAATCTTGGCGCCAACACAACTATTGCCAACATCTGTATGAACAGCATATGCAAAATCAATCGGTGTTGCCCCTCTTGGTAATGCAATTAAAGCTCCATTTGGCGTGAAACAAAATACTTGGTCATGGAAAAGTTCAAGCTTTGTATGTTCTAAAAATTCTTCGGCGCTGTCACCTTCAGATAGAACATCCAGCGTTCTACGTAACCAATTATATGCATTCGATTCTTCTGAAATTTGAGGCGTTTTACTTTCAACCGAAGCATCTTTGTACAACGAGTGAGCCGCAACGCCGCGTTCAGCAATAGCATGCATAAACTCGGACCTGATTTGAAGTTCAACACGCTGACGAGATGGGCCCACAATTGTGGTATGTATGGATTGATAATCGTTTTGTTTGGGAGTGGATATATAATCTTTAAAACGTCCGGGCACCACCGCCCATCGCGTATGAATAATACCCAGTGCGCGATAACAATCGGCTGTATCGCTTACGATAATTCTAAACCCTACAAGGTCAGATAGCTGCTCAAATGAAAGTGACTTGGACTCCATTTTTCGAAAAACAGAGTATGGTTTTTTCAATCGGCTTTTGACCTCGACTTTAAGATCATTATCCTTGAAAAGCTTGCCCAACCCCTGCTCAATCGTTGCGATCACTTCTTTGTTCTGTTCAGACAATTCAGCCAGACGCTTAGTGACCATTTCATAATGTTCAGGATGAGCATATTTAAACGCAAGCGCTTCCAGCTCTTCGCGCATGCCCTGCATACCCATGCGGCCGGCAAGCGGACCATAAATATCACGCGTTTCCTCAGCAATACGCTGCCTCTTTTCAGGTGGCACGTGATCAAGCGTCCGCATATTGTGCAATCGGTCTGCCAACTTAACGAGCAAAACACGCACATCGTCAGCAACAGCAAGAAGTAGTTTCCGCAGATTTTCAGCTTGTTTTGCCTTACGCGAGATAAGATCGAGCTGCTCGATCTTCGTCAATCCCTCGACCAGGCGCCCTATCTGCTCTCCAAATAGCTCATCGATCTCCGCTCGTGTGGCGCTGGTATCTTCAATCGTATCATGAAGCAATGCAACAACAATTGTCGCCTCATCAAGCTTCATTTCTGTCAAAATAGCGGCAACTTCTAGCGGGTGCGAAAAGTAAGGGTCTCCACTTGCCCGCGTCTGCTTACCATGTTTTTGCATTGCATAAACATAAGCTTTATTGAGGATTTCCTCATCAGCATTAGGTTTATACGCTTGCACGCGCTCTATAAGCTCGTACTGGCGGATCATTTATGAGCAGCTCCGTTATTAAGACAAACAAAAACCTAGCCAAAGAGCGTGAACTCTATGGCTAGGTCATAAACATCTCACGAATTCCGCACTGGCGGAAGAGAAAAATTAATAGTCGTCACTTTTTTCAGGTGGCACAAGACCTTGTATACCTGCAAGCAACTCTTCTTCTGTCATGTTATCAAACGTAACTTTTTCAGGACGCTCATCTTGAACAATGATTGTATCGCCAGCAGCAACTTCTTCGACAACATCATCTTCAGGAATTGTATTCATTTCAGGCTCATCAACTTCAACATGTTTTTGAAGCGAATGAATAAGATCTTCTTTTAGATCGCCTGTTGAAAGTGTTTCATCAGCGATTTCACGCAATGCTACAACTGGGTTTTTGTCATTATCGCGATCAACTGTGATTGATTCGCCTTGCGAAATCATACGTGCGCGATGACCTGCCAATAGGACAAGTTCAAACCGATTATCTACTTTATCAATGCAATCTTCGACTGTGACGCGTGCCATGTCATGTCCTCTGCAAATTATTTATGATTAGAATTATCCCTGCGATAAACTGAATTGCCTCAAAATACAAGTTTTTTAGGTAGATCTACGCCAATCAATTGTAGTTTTTTGTCCGCTATATTATTGACTTTAGTAAATCAGAACAAAATTATGCGGCAATCAGGTACTTTTTTATGACCAATCTCATTACAGACCCAGACCATGATTGCGAGATTTGCCCTCGCTTGAGATCATACATTCTTGAAACGCGCGCAAAGTACCCAGACTGGTTCAACGGTCCCGTCCCCACATGGTTGCCACCAGACGGTGCAAAGAGTGTAAAAATGCTCATAGTCGGGTTAGCCCCAGGAATTCGTGGCGCTAACCGAACAGGAAGGCCTTTCACGGGTGATTACGCCGGTGATCTACTATATGCAACTTTGAAAAAATTTGCCTTTACTAACGGTGAATTTGGCTCATCAGTTGATGATGGACTTACGCTGAAAGAAGTAGCAATCACCAACGCCGTTAGATGTGTACCACCCGAAAATAAGCCAGTTGGACAAGAGATAAACAATTGCCGTCCATTTCTGGAAGCAACACTTTCATCATATACAAACCTGAAAGCAATTGTCACTTTAGGAAAAATCTCACACGATAGCACTATTCGCACACTTAATGAGCGCGTATCGCAACACCCATTTGGTCATAACAAAGTCACACAAGTTGGCCGTCTTAAAGTTTTTTCAAGCTACCATTGCTCTCGCTATAATACCAATACTGGCCGTCTGACCGAGAAAATGTTTGAAGCCGTATTCCGTTCAGTGAGAAATTACATTGATAGCGAAGCCAAATAGATTATCCGCGATCACGAAGCAGCTTAGCTTTCTGCTTGTTCCAATCACGCGCCTTCTCAGATGCCCGCTTATCATGAAGTTTCTTACCTTTACCTAATGCTAGTTCGATTTTTGCCCGACCTTTTTCATTAAAGTAAATTTTGAGCGGTACAATTGTCATGCCCTCGCGATCGATAGCATCGTTATACTTCTTCATTTCCCGCTTGCTCATCAATAACTTACGGCGACGACGCGGCTCGTGATTAAATCTATTGCCTTGCAAATACTCAGGCAAATATGAGTTGATCAACCATGCTTCGCCGTCTTCAAATGTTGCATAGGATTCAGCAATATTTGCTTTCCCTTCACGCAATGATTTGACCTCTGTTCCCGTCAACATAAGACCAGCCTCTAAGTTCTCGGAAAGCTCGAAATTATATCTAGCTTTCCGGTTTTCAGCCACTATCTTTTTATTAGGATCTGATTTCTTTTTCTTCTTAGCTGCCATATGAGTCCACTTTAGGCCTCTATACCGACATGCTTCAAAGCTAAATCAATTTTCTTAGCAGTTTCCGGCGTGACCGGAAGCATCGGCGAGCGAAGTGTATTTTCCATACGCCCCATTTTGGATAGGGCATATTTTACACCCGCAACACCAGGTTCAGCAAAAATAGCATCATGAAGCGGCATCAACAAATCTTGCAACTCTAATGCCTTCGGGAAATCGCCAGCGGCAAGAGCTACTTGAAATTGTGAACAAAGCTTAGGCGCAACATTAGTTGTTACAGAAATACAGCCAACACCACCGTGGGCATAAAAACCCAGCGCAGAAGCATCTTCCGCAGACATCTGGCAAAAATCAGGCCCACACGCGGCTCGTGTTTGTGTTACGCGAACCATATCAGCGGTCGCATCTTTTACACCAACAATATTAGAAAAATCTTTTGTCAACGCTGCCATTGTGTCCACACTCATATCGACAGCACAACGACCGGGAATATTATAAACCAAAATCGGTAGTTTTGTTGCTTGTGCGATAAGCTTGAAATGTTGGTACAGTCCGGCTTGCGTTGGTCGATTATAATAAGGCGTGACAACTAAAAGCCCGTCAGCACCGCATTTTTCTGCATGAAGCGAAAGCTCAATTGCCTCTATTGTATTATTTGAACCTGCACCGGCAATGACCGGAACTCGACCATCCGTTTGCTCAATACAAATTTCCACGACACGGTTATGTTCATCGTGGGATAAAGTAGCAGATTCACCTGTTGTTCCAACAGGCACAACACCGTTGCTACCTTCACGAATAACCCAATCTATATGTTTAGAAAATGCGGCTTCATCTACATCATGATTTGCATCAAATGGCGTGACTAAAGCTGGCATGGAACCACTAAACATTACAATCTCCTAGTACCCAGTTCAATTCGGGAATAAACTTGCATAAATGCTTCAAATTTTCGGCACCATAATCTCAGCAGGCACCCGCCGCAAGCAAAACAATCAAGTTTTGAAATTTTAATATACCCGTGTTGCCAATTTGTAATTATTTCAAGTTTTGGTTAACCAAATAAGGTTTTGTTAAGATTTGTTTCATCGCTTGTCGTTAAATTGCCACTTAATTGTTTATTGTGAAGACATCAAACTCATTTGGAACAAAATATGTATAGCCAAAAACTCGGTAAAGCTGCCTTTATAATCGCAATGCTTGCAACATGTGCAAGTTATGCAAACCCGCTTCCGCCGGCAGATATCCCCGTTCCAGTTCTACGTGATCAGAATGCTATTATAGCACCGACAACAACCGACGCTCAAATAACCGGCGCAATCGTCAAGTCGTCATTTGTACCTGCGGTGAGTGGTTCGTTGCAATCAGGCTTAGATGCGCTCGGGAAAAAAGATCAGAATCGCGCACGCGCTATTCGCAATGGAATGCGAAAAAACTCGCAAGATCGGCATATTTTAACCTGGGCGATTTCCCAATCCGGACTAAATGATATACCATCATCCGAGATTGCGATGGCAATGGCTGAACTTAAATCATGGCCTGGTTTAACCACCCTGCGTTATCGTTGGGAAAAAGCCCTACTTAAAGAAAACCCTCCAGCCAACACCGTGATTGCTGCGTTTGGCAATGCGAAGCCGAAAACAGCAGAAGGTGCAATAATTTTAACCCGCGCATTGAAAAGCAAGGGGCGAAAGAAGAATGCCCGAACTGTATTACTACCATTCTGGCATAATGAGCGACTTGACAAGAAGGAAGAAAATTTAATTCTAAAAGAGTTTTCTTCTCTACTCAGCAAAGCAAACCATAAACGACGCATGGATATGCTTTTATATCGAGATCGGGTCACCCAAGCAGAGCGCTTTTCCAAATTAGCTGGTGCAGAATCACTTTATCGAGCGCGTGCTGCGACCATACGTAAACAACCTAAAGCCGATAAGCTTATAAAATCCGTTCATAGAAGTTGGCGTAAAGATCCTAGTTACCTGTTTACAAAAATTGAACGCGCGCGACGAGAAGAGCGTTTCAATGAGGTTGCTAAACTCATTGTTAAAGCACCAAGAGACCCAAACAGCCTGATAAACCCGGGCGAATGGTGGGTTGAACAACGTATTGTCAGCCGAATTCTATATGAACGCGGAAACGCTTCCGCTGCCTATAAGATAGCAGCAAACCATCTTGCTGTATCAGAACGAGATCGGATTGAAGCGGAATTTCATGCGGGATTTTTCGCATTGCGAGGCCTCAAAAAACCCAATACCGCCATCAAACACTTCTCTAAAATTCTTGATTATGCCACGACACCAAAGTCAAAATCGCGAGCATGGTATTGGCTTGGTCGTTCCGCAGAAGCGAAAAAATCTAAAAAAGCATCCGAGTATTATCGCCATGCATCGCAATATCCAACGGCATATTATGGCCAGCTTGCAAGTGCGAAATTGAATATTAAAAATCTGAACGTTAGATACCCAAAACCAAGTTCTGCTGACCGCAGAAACTTTGCATCACGCGATTATGTACAAGCCATCAAGAAACTTGAAATAAGCGGGCATGCTTGGCGCAGTGATCGACTATACCGTGCCGCAGCACAACAACTTACAAGCCCGGGCGAACTGGCTTTGTTAGCCGCAATGGCAGAAAAACGTGGCAATTACCAACTTGCATTGCAAGTTGGGAAAATTGGTTACCGACGCGGTCTGGATGTGGCGGCCCTCGCCTTCCCTCTAGGGGCCATTCCCAAAAAGGCCAACATATCCGGCACTGGAACAGCTTTAGCATATTCTATCGCCCGCCAGGAAAGCACATTTAATAAAGCAGCAATATCGCCAGCAAACGCCAGAGGACTATTGCAGCTTCTACCGGCAACTGCAAAGACCGTTGCGCGAACATATGGGCTTAAATACTCAAAATCACGGCTGACCACAGACGCGGCCTATAATGCGACATTGGGTGCTCATTTTCTAAATGAGCAAATTGCAAACTTCAATGGCTCCTATATCATGACCTTTATAGGCTATAATGCCGGCCCTCGCCGCGTACCCCAGTGGATCGCACGATTTGGAAATCCACAGGGAAAAAGCATTGAGCATGTCGTCGATTGGGTGGAGATGATTCCATACACTGAGACGCGAAATTACGTTCAACGCGTGATCGAAAATTATCAGGTTTACAAAACCCGCCTCGGTCAAAAAGCAAACATCATAAAAGACTTACGATTCGGTCGTTGATCTGGTTATTTGATGTACAAAGAGCATTATTTTCAGTCAGATGACGGCCTAAAATTGTATGTCCGCGATTATTCTGCAAACAAGCAAGAATTAAATACCAGGCCAGTCGTATGCTTGCCAGGACTGACAAGAAACTCAAAAGATTTTCATAAATTAGCTACTCACCTTTGCAACAGCAGTAAAAAATCATACCGTGTCATCAGCGTTGATTATCGTGGACGAGGCAAATCTCAATGGGATGATAACAAAGCCAACTACAATATTTTGCGTGAGGCACAAGATGTTCTCGGTATTCTCAATTGGCTACAAATCGCCAAAGCAGATTTTATTGGCACCTCACGCGGCGGCCTCATCCTGCATATTATCGCGACTATTAAACTAGATATAATCTCATCGATTATATTTAATGATATTGGACCAGAACTAGAGCTACAGGGCCTGCTCGATATCAAGAAATATCTTTCCAAATCAACGCGGCCAAGAAGTTGGGCTGACGCGGCATCTATCCAAAAAGAAATACATAGACTTAACTTTCCCGCGTTTGGTGACGATGATTGGATGGACATAGCGAAAGATATCTATATCGAAAAGGATAATAAGATTGTTGCCGACTTTGACCCGACTATCGCGAACTCCATATCTGATATCAATCAAGATACGGAAGTACCTGCACTATGGGATCAGTTTAAACTTCTTAGCAATATCCCAATCCTTACGATAAGGGGTGCGAATTCAAGCCTACTTTCTAACCGTATTGTCGAAAAAATGAGCGACATGCATCCTCAACATTCAAGCATTACAATGCCTGGGCAAGGACATCCTCCAAATCTAATGGGAGATGGGATAGAGTATAGTATTACCGATTTTCTCAACTCACCAAAAAGCCCGGAATAGGCCCGGGCTTTAATGAATGATCTAAAATCTCTTAGCTGGAGCTGGGCACGTCACCTTTGGCAGCACGTTTAGAAAACTCTGTTGTACCACCTTTGGCCAAAACTTTAGCCTGCTTAATCCAATCATCGCGTTCTATTCGACCCTTGAATGAAAGTTTCTCATCAAACTCCGTAACATCGGCCTTCTTCCATGCCGCGATTTGTGAATAAGAGGTTATACCCTCCTTCGCTAGCTTGGTTTCAATCAACTTTCCGACACCTTTTATCAGCTTCAAATCATCTGGTGTAGATACCTTTTTCGCCGTTGACTTCACAGCAGCCTTCTTCACGGAAGCTTTAGGTGCCGCTTTTTTTGTAGCAGTTTTTGCTGCAGAGGCCGATTTTATAAGGGCTGCCTTTTTAACAGGAGCCTTCTTAGCTGCTACCGGTTTCGCTGAAGTAGTCTTGGCCTTTGCTTTCGCCAGTGCTTTTGCTTGAGGCACCCATTCTTCCCGCTCAATTCTACCTTTGAAATTCAACTTCTCGTCAAACTCCGCTATATCTGCCTTCTTCCACGAGCCAACCTGTGCAAAAGTCGTGATGCCTTCATTATTGAGCCTTGTCTCATTCATCTTTCCGACGCCTTTAATGAGCTTCAAATCATCGGCAGTATTACTTGCGGCAACAGTTTTTGTCGCAGCACGTTTTGCTTTAGTAGCCGAGGCATTTTTCTTAGCTTTAGTTGCTTTTGCAGGTGCCGCTTTTGAACTCTTTGCCACCGATTTTCCGGTGGATGTCTTGCTTGCTGCATTAGATTTGGTTGCTGGAGACTTCGCCTTAGTTCCCGTTGATTTTTTTGTCGCTGGGGTTTTCGTCTGCGTATCCTTATCTGCAGCTTTATTATTGCCTGTGGACACGAACCCTGCTGAGGCAGCAGATACGCTTTCATTAGAGGTACTCGACGCAGAAGATGAACCTGATTTGGTGTCCAATGCAGTATTAGAACTACTATCCTTATCAGGGCAGCCAAACGACATCTTCAATATTCTGCCAACCAGCACTCCTATTACAAATGCAACTATAATTAATATAGCCGTTAAAATTACCATCATGATGATGCTCCACCCCTTTTAATATTATTTATTATGCATCGCTGCATTTATAATTAATCCAACCAATGACCGCTCCAATGACGAAAGCTGCCAAAAGCCATATCCAAATATGTGCTATTAAGTGCCCTAACATTTCTTACCTCCTATCCCTCTCTAGCTAGAGGGTATACCAAAAAATCACGTCTGAATAAACAATGGTGAGCCACTGATATATTCAACGCTATTTGTCACCCGGCAAAATATGACAAGCTTTAGGCTTCCAAGCAAGAATTTTTCATTTTCAACGAAAAAGAACGTCAAATATCAGAATAATATTCTCAATAATTCATTTTAGATTGATTATTGGCATTAAACTGTGGTGTCGCAGGAACCTACAAGACAAAATTCAATTGTCAGGCCTAGCTCCTCACCAGTGGCAAGTGTTGGGTTATTTGACTCACTATAGAACCAAATCGCAAGTGTTGTAAGAAGGATGGTACTCACAAGACCAGGCCAAAAATATTTGCTGAATTTTTTAAACATACTCTACGTTAGCAAAAATAATTGGACTTGGAAAAGTATAAATATACATCCACACTTAACTCAGCCAGTCAATGCTAATTGAAAGCACAAAAAAACCCGGTGGAAAAACCACCGGGTTCTCAATGTAACTATCTAATCAGGAGATTAGAAAGAACGTGTCAAACGGAAACGTACTTCTGTACGGTCTGTAAGAGCAGCATTGCCTGTTGTCGCAGCATTGTTGAAATCCCAATACTTAACGCGAGCGTCAGCAACTAGACCTTCAACGATTGTGTATGATGCAATTGCAGAAATACCATATGCATCACGAGCGCCAACATTTTGGATGCCATCAGCAAAATCCGCTGCAAAAGCGATGTTCAACTTATCAGTTGCATCAAAGCCATAACCAACACCGAATACGTTTTTAGCACCTGAACCGAATGAAGTACCAGTAGTACCAGCTAGACCAGCAAAGTTACCGTTACCTTTTTCAGACCAAGCATAGTATGCGCCAAAGCCCATGTATGAAAGTTCGATTTTAGCACCTGAACGACCACCAGCAGTAGAAGTATTGTCGCCATCATAACCGTAGAACAATTTAACGCCAAGATCACCAGCAGCGAAGTCTACACGCGCAGCAATATCACCAGCGATTGTTTGTGGAACACCAGTACCTGTAGTAGTACCAGCTACAGCTTGTACGTAAAAAGTAGCTGAGTCTAGAGCAACTGTGTACTGAACTTGGTTACCAGTAGAACCTTCAGGGTTGAAGAATTGCTCACCAACGATTGAAGAATCGTAGATTGAACCGTTCAAACCAATGTTAAATACGTTACCATCACCAATGCTGATGTGTGCGCGGTCAACATTCAAACGACGAGCAGCAGTAGTTGTACCAGTTTCATCCAAACGAACGTGAGCAGCAAGTGTACCTAGCTCTGTTGATGAATTTGCATCAAGAGTAAGACGAACATCGTGATCAAAAGTAGTAGTATCTGCAGCTGAACCACCTGATACGTCAGTGTATGTTGCTAGCGCACGAACATAACCACCGATTTTTAGGCAAGTTTCTGTACCAGGAATGTAGAAGTAACCTGTGCCGAAGTCTTGGCAAACTTGTACGTATTCTACTGGCTCTGGATCTGCTGCTACAACTGCGTCTGCAGCTTGTGCACTTGAAGCTGCTACTACTGCAGCTGCTGAACCGATAAGTAGGCTCTTAATTGTCATAATTGACCTCCAGTCAAAAGTTTGGGCGGGTTTGAGAAATGCTAGAAACAGCAACCCCTGTCTCAATCCCTAATTATAATATTGAAGATAGACGTTACCCGCCACGCTTCGAGATTGAACATAGAGGCAGTGTATTGAATATCAATCGAGAAATAGGCTGTGAAGATTTATTCAATGCAGCTTAGGCCTGACTTGTTGCACAAATGACACAATTTTCTTAGTCACGCCTGTTATATTTAGAGTCTGTTAACAAACTAAGGCTGAATGTTACCAGTCGTAACCTGTCGTGAACATTGAAAAGGAGTGTTTTGGCTGTTTCATGGAGAATCGATCCGGAGTTGAGAAAACTGAGATAAATCCTTGTAGAGAGCCCACGGAACAGAAATCGTGTATCATTGCTAATATTTGCCAGACCGTGGTCAGGCCATTGCAAGTCTAACAAGCGCGGGCTTACAATAAGGGCAAGGCTATAATTATACGGCATGTCAATTCTTACTTCAGCTCTGACCCCATTGTTACACGCTATAACCAAGATCTTCCAATTATATGAGTACCCGCGTTGGTTCGAGCCCACGAGGAACCATCATCATCAAGAATCTCAAGTGCTGTATTTTAACTTCCTATGATATAAGGCCGGCTGTTTTGGCGATCAAGAAATGTCCGCGTGCAACAATATCATCGGGTGCTCGTTTGCAATTTAATTCGGTGACATCTAACGCGATTTCATATTTATCTGCCAGATTATCATTACCGATAATTGTAACGGGTCCCACAATAGATTTATGATCAACACCACTTATCTCAGCACCAATAAGCATGCCCGATAGATAATCCTCTACCATTTCGCCGGAAATTTTATTGAAAAGCGGCAAGGTTCGAACATTAAAAAGATCGTGTAGAAGTCGCGCTCCTTTTGATAGACCTGCTTGTACACCCATCCGGAACCCACCTTCATGAAACGGCCCTTCTTCCATCAATGTACGGAGAATTGTATGTGTTCGGAGTGCACTAAATACCTCTCCTGTCATGAATGTCGCATAATTTTCAATACGATCCTTTTTAACAGTAATCCACTTGCTATGTGTGCCGGGCAAGACAAAAGTTCCATCACAAATACCAAGCGCTGATGCACCAATGATCTGGGTTTCCTCGCCGCGCATAACGTCAGGGGCTCCGTTTTGCTCGGTTGTCATGCCTGTAACAAACTGTATGGTCATACCGCTTTCCGTATTAAACGGAACAAGTGAATCTGCCAATTCTGCCGCTCCGGATGGGACATTCACATAGGGTGTTTCTACCCAACCATTTCGACTCGTTATCATACCCGATGCAATAACAGGGATAGGACCATTTGCGATCCAATTCTGAACTAACTCGCCAAAGACAGTTTCAAAATCTCCATTTTCAATATGCATGATCCCTTGAGGTTTTGAAATACTATCCAATACTTCACCCCGCGCACCTATTAAAAAGGCGCGCAGAGATGAGGTACCCCAGTCTATACCAATCAAGGTCGGTTTAGATACGGCCAAATTCATTCAGGAGATCCTCAACAGTTTTGCCTTTGGCAACCCATTTTCTAGTTTCTTCTTCTCGATCTGCCTGCTCTTGAGCAAGTTTAACAATCTCTTCGGCCTTTTCTAAAGGTATCACGGTAACACCCATTAGGTCTGCGACGATAAAATCACCAGGATTTACGATAACACCACCGCAAGCTATTGGGACATTGATTGAGAGCTCTTCTTTCCGCCCTGAAAACATGGTGTGTGTGCCGCGTGGCGTAATTGCACGGGTCCAGATTGGCCACTTGATATCTTCCAACTCATCTGTATCTCGACCAGCGCCATCAACAATCATCCCGCGAATGCCGCGGTTTTGTGCAAGGCCACCCATGAGCCCACCACAAACAGATGTGTTTAAATCACCACCAGCATCAACAACAATCACATCACCCGCCTGCCCCATTTCAAGAGCTTTGAGCGGATCAACAAGATCTCCTTTGGAGAGCTGCACAGTCACCGCTTGTCCAGTGACCTTGGCACGAAAAGCAGGTTTGATGCCGCTATCCATAACGCCAGTACGATATTGCACATCCGCAAAAATTGCCGCAGCTGAATAAGCTTCAATGACTTTATCAAACTTTTCTAACAAATCCGGACGTCGGTCAAAATCATTAAAAACCTTAAGCATTCTTTTTTTCCTTTATATTTTTTTCTGCGCTCAGCGCATCTGCATTTACCGGATAATCCGGAGATTGTTTTGTGAGAACTTTAGCAACCTGCGTCGCAGCCGTAACCCGCGCAGCTTCAATGGATTCTTCTGAATAATAAGCTGCATGTGGCGTGACCAAGACGTTTGGCAATGTGAAAATAGGATTATCGACGGGTGTCCAATTTGCGCGTTTTGCCGGCTCCTCTTCAGGATCGTCTAAACCGGCAGCTGCAATGTGACCTTCCGTCAACGCATGATAAAGTGCAGCATTATCAATCGTTGGGCCGCGCCCGGTATTAACAACAATCGCGCCAGGCTTCATTGCCGCAAACTCGCTATATGATAGAAAATGCTTGGTATCTGGCGTCATTGGAGCTTGCATCAAAATATAATCTGAACAGGTAAGAAGTTCTGATTTTGAGACCAATTCAACACCGTATTGTGCAGCATTTTCTGGCGATAGAAACGGGTCGTAAGCAATCACCCGGACTCCAAAGGATTTAGCACGTTCGGCTATGGCTTGCCCAATTTTGCCAAATGAGACAACACCCATTGTGCGATCACGCAAACGATAAATTGGCTTGCCGCTTTGCCATTGCCAAATACCATTGTGGGTCGCCCGATCATAATCTGGCAGTTTACGCGCTAAGGTTAGCCACATTGATATTGCATGGTCAGCAACTTCCTCTGTGCAATAATCTCGCACATTAGTGACCAAAATACCTTTTTGAGTTGCCGCATCGACATCAACAATATCGACCCCGACACCGTATCTGGCGATAACTTCGCACTTTTGCATCCGAATAATCGTATTTTTTCCAATACGAGCATATTGATTGATCATCGCCGCACAATCTGCCGCTGCATCGAACAAATCTTCTTCTTTCTTGCTCTGAAGGGGGACAACCTGTGCCCCAACAGTTTCAAGTATCTCACGCTCGATATCGACATTGCCGTAATCATAATCAGTGATCACGACCTTCGGGCGATCTTCCCTGACTGAAATCGGCTTAAAATCAGACATAGGCACCTGCCGAATAGGTCAACTCATATGAATGGCTATAAAGTTCAAAGATATTGCCGAATGGGTCTTCCATGTAGACCATGCGATACGGCTTTTCGTCGGGATAATACTTACGCACTCGGTTCATACGCTGTTTACCGCCCAGCCCCTCGATGATCTTCACACGTTCCTCAACATTTTCATCTTGAACGCAGAAGTGAAACAGGCCTCGACGCCAATATTCAAACGGGCGCTCCTCTTCAACTGTGTTTGGAAATTCAAAAAGCTCGATGCCTGTGCCGTCTGCCATAGAAAGATGGGCAATACGAAACGAACCCCAACCTTCGCCAAAAACATCGTCGCACATTTGGCCAATGGCGCTTTCGTCGTGTTGAATTTCTGTTGGGCCCATAATGACGTATAGATCAAAAGCTTTTGAGTAGAACTCGACGGCCTTTTCCAAGTCTGGAACTGTGATACCAATATGAGAGAATGTGAGTGCGACCATGTGATGGCTCCTTAATTAAGTGAAATTATAAAATATTGCGGACGATACCGCCTTCAACGCGGTGGGCGCCGCCATTGACGGCTTTGTTCGCCGCCACAGTGACTATGGTTCGTGCAACTTCATCAGCTTGGACAAAACGCTGGATGAGTGATGTTGGTTCATCTGTTTTGAAGTAGTTTTGAATAATTTGATCCAATGGTTCGCCTTTTTGTTCGGCCAATCCATCAAAATAGGCTTTCACGCCTTCGGTCCAAGTGGGCCCAGGCAATACAGAGTTCACCCGCACTTCAGTGCCCTTGGTCAACTCTGCCATTCCTCGGGAAAGGCCCAACATGGCAGTTTTGGTAACAGAGTAATGGATCATTTGTGGCAATGGTTTCACGCCCGCTTCACTGGCAAGATTGACAATCGATCCAACGCCTCGTTTGAGCATTGCTGGCAAAAGCACACGGCTCATGCGAACTGCCGTCAGCACGTTGATGTCAAAATATTGCATCCAATCTTCATCAGTCAGGTCTTCAAAAGCTTTTACCGAAAAGACACCAACATTATTGACAAGAACATCAATGTCGCCCTGCTGTTGTGCAAAATCACATAAGGCAATTGCTTCATCGGCTTTTGTCAGATTTCCCGCCTTACCAACAACCGAACCCAGCGGTGAAAGGTCTTTTACACATGCATTGACTTCATCCGTTGTTAAACCATGGATGATGACGCGTGCCCCCTCCTCCAGAAAAGCTCTTGCTGTTGCTTTGCCGATACCTGAACCGGAACCGGTGACAAGAACAAGTTTATCTTTCAATCCAAGATCCATTTAACCTTCTCCGCCTTTTGTTGATTTACCGAAAACCCGTTGCAGAACTTCGGTGGTTTCTGCGCGCCACATATCAATGCCAACTGCCATTAGAATGATCAGACCAAGAACAATATTTTGAACTGATGATGGTGCTGCATTTAGGTTTAATCCGTTTTGAACAATCACAATGGTCATGGCGCCCATCAAAGTGGCCAGAATGTTACCGCGCCCACCAGCAAGACTTGCGCCGCCAACAACCGCTGCCGCGATAGCCTGCAATTCCAATGTCTGACCGTAATTTGGGGAGCCTGAGTTTAACCGTGCCGACATGAGAACCGCACCGACGGCTGTCATTAATCCGGCAATTGCAAACGTCATTGCCTGCACCTTGCGTACATTAATGCCCGTCAACACAGCTGCTGACGGATTACCGCCAACTGCGTAAATTTCTCTGCCAAGCTTGGTGAAATTCATCATATATGCGGCAAGGCCATAGAACGCGACGAGATAGAAAAAGGGGAGCGGGATACCTGCAAGTTTGCCGTAAAATATAGGTTCTAGCCCGGGATCAAGTGAGAAGATTGGGGAGCCATTATTGAAAGTTAGCGCCAGCCCCCGAAATGCGATCAAGGCAGCCAAAGTAGTAATAAACGAGGGTATACGGCCATATGCGGTGATAAAGCCGAGTAGAAGCCCAAGCAGAGCACCCGCAAAAAGAATAAGCGGCACGGCAAGAGCCAGCGGAATGCCCATAAATTTGAGCATTTGAGCAAGGACCATTGTTAAAAGCGCAACCATCGAACCCGAACTTAAATCAATGCCGGCTGCAAAGATGACTATGCTCGCACCAATAGCGATTAATGCCACAATACTGACCTGCAAAAACAAATTGGATAGGTTTCCAGGATTGAGAAAACGATCTGTTGTCAGCGCTACGATCATTGCTACAATTATTAGCGCTGCAAATGGCCCTATCAGCTGCGTATCAAAAATCCGCTTCATGCGTTCACCTGTATTTTAGTTGATTTAGTTTGCTTTGTTGAAGCCCTGACAAGATCGTCATGCGTCAGGTCCGAGGCATCTTCAATCCGCTGGATCGCGCCGTGCTGCACAATTGCGACACGGTCACTCATGGCGAGCAATTCGTCGTGATCTGAACTTATGAGAATAATAGACTTGCCCAAACGAGTTAGGGTGTTCATCAACTTGTAAACAGCAATTTTTGCTCCGATATCAATACCTTGTGTCGGCTCATCCAGAATAAGCACCTTCGCATCGGAAAATAGCCAGCGTGCAATAACGATTTTTTGCTGATTGCCGCCCGACAGAAAGTTCACGGTTTTTTCTTCCGCCTGTGCCGAAATTTCCAACTCTTTGATGAGCCGTTTAGTGCCGCTTTCTTCCGCCGCAAGATCGAGAATCCCCATCTTGGAAATTTCCGATAGTGATGCAGCCGTTATGTTGCCGCTGGCACGAAAATTGAAGAACAAACCATCAAATTTTCGATTTTCCGGAACCAGAGCCAACCCTGCTTTGATGGCCTGCATTTCATTGGAAAAACGCCGTGGTTTTCCATCCAAAATAATCTTGCCACTTGTCAAAGCATCAACACCAAACAATGCGCGGGCAATTTCAGTTCGCCCACTACCAAGCACACCGCCCAGCCCAAGCACTTCACCCTTGTGCAGATCAAAACTTACATTGCGCACGCCATTTTTCGTGCAAAGCTTATCTGCTTGAAGTACGATTTCGGCCGAAGTGTTGTGTTCTTTTGGGTAGTGTTCTCCAATATCTTCTCCAACCATTGCGCTGACGATCTGGCTAACGCTAATTTCTGTTTCACCACTTGCTCGAACAACCTGTCCATTTCGCAATATCGTGACTTCATCCACAATACGTTCGACCTCATCCAAGCGATGGGAAACATAAAGAATTGCGGTTCCGCGATCACGCATTCGGCGCAAGAGTTGGTGCAGGCGTTCAATTTCATCCTCACCCAACGCGGCGGTGGGTTCATCAAGGATAATCATCTGCGCATCCATGGCAATTGCCTTGGCGATTTCAACCAGCTGCTGTTCGCCAACCGACAGTTGACCCGTTATGGTTTCGGTAGAAATGTCAACTTCCATCTCGACAAGAACTTGCGCTGCATCAGCGTGAACTTTTTTCCAATCAATTGCACCAAATCTTGTTTTTGGCATATTGCCTAGAAAAATATTCTCACCAACTGAAAGAGTGGGAACAATTGAAAACTCCTGAAAAACAGTGGCAATCCCTTTAGCACGAGCCGCCAATGGATCGCCTATCTGTACTGATTGGCCACGATGTAGAATTTTCCCGCTATCGGGCTGCTGCACACCGGAAAGTGTTTTGATCATTGTGGATTTGCCGCAACCATTTTCGCCCAACAAACCATGAATCGAACCTTCAAGAAGTTTGATACAAACTTTGTCGTTGGCAAGGACACCGGGGTAGCTCTTGCTGATGTTGACGAATTCCCAAAGGGGATGTGTGGCGGACATGATATTATCTCATTGCGCTTTAAGCTAAGTGTGAGTGGAAATGTCCTTCGGCGACATGGAGAGAGTATGTCGCCGAAAAACAGGGAGGAGACTTAGTAGTCTTTAGAAGGCTGCGGGAAGAGCTTTTCCGGCTCTTGAAGAACAGCTATCGCACCTGACTTATCTTCAATTGATGTCGGCGTTTCGATCCAACCACCTGGATATGTTCCTTTAAGAGCATCCAGTGTTGCGTGCATCGCGGCCTTACCCATCAAATATGGAGATGTGTTCACGGTAGCTGTGATATTACCTGCTGCAATTTCCTCCAGACCAGAAGTATCACCATCATTACCCAGGAGGACGACATCTGATTTACCTAAAGCTTTTGCGGCGAAAGAGGCACCAATAATCATATAATCATTGGCCGCGAAAATCATATCTAAATCAGGGTGTGATTGCAGAATATCCATTCCAGCGACATTGCCGCCTTCTACATTCCATTTGCCATCGATGGAAACCACAACATCAAAGTTTTCATTGCCTTTGATACCATCAAGGAAACCGCCTACGCGCTCAGTTGAGTGATAACCCGGCTGACCTTCGATGACACCAACTTTGAGCGGTTTGTCGCCATAGTTCTCGATTGCCCAATCAGCAATTGCATGGGTTCCGTTGCGCTGAGAATATCCGACGACACCATGAATTGGCGTTGGGAAATTTGGAATATCCGAGTTGATCATTACAACAGCCACGCCCTGATCAACCGCTTGTTTTAACAAAGGCGCTGCAGCAAACTCATCGTGCGTTCCGAATATAATTGCATCTACATCCTGAGTTAGAACATCTTGGATCATACCCATTTGGCCGTTGATGTCCGCCCCACTTTGTGGCGCCAGCATAAATACTTCAACACCAGCATCTGCACCGACGGATTTAATACCTTCACCAATGGCTATGTAGTAGTTAAATTCGGTCGCCGGCGGCATATATGCAATCCGGAACTTTTCATTCTTCGGCTTTATCTCGCTAATTGGCGCTTGTGCTCCTTCTTTTAGCGGTACAGGCGCGGGGTAATTCTCGGCCATTACAGTCTGAGTTGCTAAAGCTAAGCCCGCGAAAACTACGGTGCTTTTTAGAAATTTGATCATGTTTTCCTCCCTGATCATGTCTAGGCACAGAACGGAGTATCAATTACTCCGCACACACCTGGTTTAACGGCAAATAAGCCGCCTGAATGTGGTTCATTTCTGAGTGTTTCTTCGTCACTCATTAGTCGTGACGTTGTGATGTAAAGAGTATCCATATCTGGCCCACCAAATGCACAACATGTGGGCTTCCAAACGGGGACGTGAATGATTTGATCTATGTTGCCATTGGGGGCGATGCGCACAACACGGCATCCTTCCCATTCAGCATTCCAAACGCCGCCTTCCGCGTCCACGCACGAGCCATCCGGTAAACCCGGTTCGTCTGAAAACGAGGCATGAACACGTCGATTTGAGACCGCTCCTGTTTGGGTGTCATAATCAAATGCCACAATTTCGCGATCTGGCGTATCAGCAAAAAACATTGTTTTGCCATCAGGTGAGAAACAGGTTGAGTTGGCGCAGGAAACTTTTGAAAGCAACGTTTTAACAGCTAGGCTCTTGTCGATTTGAATGACAGATGAAGTCGCCTCACCCGACTTTTCGTTCATACCGCCAACGACAAACCGCCCTTGCCTGTCTGTTCGCCCATCATTTGTGCGTGTTTCAGAGTTTTCTGGCTCAAAATCGCAAATTTTTTCTTCAACACCCGTCAACAAATCATAAAATGATATTCGGTTGGCAAAAGCGACAATTAACCCGCCTGTCCGACGTGGTGCAAAACAGCAAACCCTATCAGTCATAGAATATGATTTGCTTTCATTCGTGCTCGGATTGAATGACCAGATCTGGCGTCCTTCTATATCTGTCCACCAGATCAATCCTTGAAGAGCATCCCAAAAGATACCTTCCCCGTGGATATTTTGACAATCAACTATGAGTTCAGCCTGCAGCAACTTTCTATTCCTCCAAAAAACGACTGGCGTCTGATATACCAGGTTGCATTGTCTGGTATATCAGATATTATCAAACATGCAACACAAAAATTGGAGCGACTATGATGCTAACAAGACCAAAATCCCTTCGCGAACTCGCTTTAGAGCATCTCAGAAACCGGATTATTGATGGAACACTAAAGATGGGACAAATTCTTTCAGAGCGTAGTATATCTGAAGAACTCGGTGTTTCTAAGTCGCCGGTTCGAGAAGCATTGGCGCAACTTCGAGATGAAGGATTGGTCAGCATTGAACCCCAAAAGGGAGCGCGCGTTTTTACACTTTCGAAGAGCGAAGTTGCGCAGATTTGTGATTTCCGACAGGCTATCGAAACCGCTGCATTTGAAATTGCCCTGGCGCGAAATCCTAAAGCGCTGGCAAAAGACATGGCAAGAGTCGTTAAGGACATGGCTGCGGCGCGTAAAGCAGATAATGAAACTAAGTATCTTGCGCTCGATACCACATTTCACCAGTTGATTTTTCAACATTGTGGAAATGATTACCTTTCCGCCAGCTACTCCAGATATGTCGGCAAAATCGCAGCACTCAGAACGCATCTGGCAAACTTGCCAAAACACACATCACTTTCATTCGATGAACATGTGCAATTGGCTGATGCAGTTCGAGATGGTGATATGACTGTTGTACGCAAATTACTGGCAGAACATATTGATCGCACGCGACAAGCATATTCCGTAGCGGAAGATGCCAAAGATGCAGAACACTCTAAATAACAGCATTGAAAGCGTAATGCACTGGTTAAAATATAAACCGCTATCGTAGTCTATATTCTTTGAAAGGTCTCTACAGCTCAATAATAACAATACCTTAGAACATGAATATAGTTTCAAACTTTAATATTGACATCTGACATATCAGATGTCACATTGAGATTGGGAGGACTATAATTTGCTACAAGATAGAAATATAGCAACGGCTGAAGCAAACGACGCGCCGCTGTTTGAACTGAGAAACATTCAAAAAAAGTTTGGCTCGGTTGCCGTCCTTCACGATTTAAATTTCCAATTGAACGCTGGAGAAATTCACGCATTTGTCGGAGAAAACGGTGCAGGGAAATCGACTTGTTTGGGTTTGTTATACGGACTGTACCAACCGTCCGCAGGTGGTGTTTATCGCGATGGTCAACCCGTTCGCATTGAAAGCCCCTCTCATGCACAAACACTTGGCATAGGATGTGTTTTCCAGGAGTTGAGCCTTGCCGGATCACTATCAGTGGCCGAAAACATATTTGCTGGTCGAGCTCCCACTCGGTTTGGAATTGTCGATTGGTCTGAACTTAGACGTAAGGCAGAAGCTGTTTTGGCAGAATTTGATCTTGATCTTGATGTATCAGCACCAGTTGACAGCTTGCCGATCAGCACACGGCAAATTGTTGAGATTGCGAAGGCGCTCTCGCTGAACTCAAAGATATTATTACTAGATGAACCAACATCTGCGCTCACGCCAGATGAAGTCAATGCATTGTTTGTCGTGTTGCGCAAGCTAACAGCGCGTGGCATCGGTATCGTTTATGTCAGCCATCATATGTCTGAAATTTTTGAGATCTCGGACAGAATTTCTGTTCTACGCGATGGACGAAAGATCAGCACCTGCAAGACCTGTGACACGACTCAGGCGCAGGTTGTCGGTGAAATGATCGGTAACGCGCATCCGGGTGATGTTGAACGCGCATCCAACGAATTGGGAGAAGTTGTACTAGATGTGCAGAACTTATCGCACCCAAGTTTGTTCAGCGATATCTCTTTCTCCATAAAGAAGGGTGAAATTTTAGGACTTGCTGGCTTGCTTGGGTCGCGGCGAAGCGAAATCGTACGCGCAATTGCAGGACTATTACAGGGCTATTCCGGAGACATCTCTCTAAACGGCAACCGCTCATCTTTTTCCTCCCTTCGCCAGGCTATGAAAGCTGGCGTTGGCTTTGTTCCGGAGGAGCGAAAAACCGAAGGTCTGTTTTTGAATAACACTCTCGGCGAGAACCTTGTCGCCTCCAGCCTTAAACAACACACAAAACTCGGTATATTGCAACCTCACTCCATTAACGAGGCGGCATATAAGGCAATAGATGCCTTTGGCGTCAAAACACGCGGACCAAGCGAAAAAATTGGTTCTCTCTCTGGCGGGAATCAGCAAAAAATCATGCTTGCAAAGTGGCTGGAACGATCACCGGATTTGTTGATCATTGAAGAACCCACAAAGGGTGTGGACGTTGGTGCCAAATTTCAGATTCACACTGAATTGCAAAGGCGTGCAGCCGAAGGTATGGCAGTTCTGGTCGTATCATCTGATTTCCCTGAACTGGTTTCGCTCGCTAACCGAATTCTTGTAATCCATGATGGTCGCATTACCGGATCGACAGATGCCAAAGACGCAAGTGAAGACACTTTGCTGCAAATGGCCGCCGGTTTACCCACCACTCATTCAACAAATAATAATCTGGCAACAAATAATAATCAGGTAGGATTCTGACGTGACAACAACGCTAGCCGCCACCCAACAATCGCAACAAAAACCAATGCCAAAGTCACTGGTAAAACGTGTGCTCGGTGCATTTGTAGATATAAGAGAATTGACATTAGTTGTGTTAATTCTCGCGATCATCATCACGATGTCAACACTGAACCCCTACTTCCTTTCAATTTCCAATTTCCGCGCCATATCGGTGGGCATGGCTCCAACTGCGGTCATTGTCATTGGCATGGCCATCCTGCTGGCTTCTGGCGGGTTTGACCTTTCTGTAGGTTCGGTTATGGCCTTGTCATCTACCGTCGTCGCAATGCTGTTGCTTGCAGGCGTACCAATCCCTGTTGCCGTCATCGCAGGAATAGTGCTTGGTGGCGTTGCTGGCTTGGTAAATGGGGTGCTTGTCACCGGGTTGGGAATAAATCCGCTGATTGCAACCCTGGGCACGATGTCGATAACTCGCGGCATTGCGCTTGTGCTGACGGAAGGTTTTTCTCTATCCAGTCTACCCCCAGAATTTGCATGGATTGGAAAAGCAACGTTTAGCGGCTTTCCAGTGCTCGTTTTACTTACTCTTGTGTTGGTTCTCGTCTTTGATCTTGCGGTCCGGCACACACGATTTTTCAGGCAGGTTTATTTCATTGGCGCAAATGAAAAAGCAGCAATGCTGTCGGGTATTCATGTCTCGCGCGTCAGAATTATATCCTATGTTCTAACTGGTATGCTCGCTGCATTCGCAGGTGTGCTTCTGGCCTCAAGACTCATGAGTGGCACACCAACCGCAGGCAACGGCATCGAACTGCAAGTGCTTGCCGCAGCTGTTATTGGGGGCGCGTCGCTACGTGGTGGTGAAGGAACAATTCTCGGGGCGTTTCTTGGTGTCGTATTCGTCGCGTTAATCAACAATTCGATGACCATGCTTGCTGTGTCTATTTACTGGCAAATGATCGTCATCGGCGCTGTTCTGGTGAGTGCAGTCGCTCTGGACATGCTGATACGCGGTAAACGCGACTGACCAGATTACCTATTTTCAAATCACTTAAATTAACATCAAAAGGGAGAATATTATGAGTGAGACGGATGTAAACAGACGAAAACTGCTGGCAACGGGTGCCGTTGCCGGACTGGCATCAGCTTTTGGATTGCCAAGCCTATCAAGCGAAGCAGTCGCGCAGGCTGCAGGTAAAGAATATGTATTCCTATCTATTGTAACACAGGTACCTTTCTGGGTTGATTATCGCAATGCCATGAAAGATCTGGAAGAATTAATGGGCATTAAAGCCACATTCACTGGTCCACTTGACTTTGATACTGCCGCTCAGGCCCGCCAGTTGGATGAGCTGATTGCGCGACGCCCTGCCGGAATTTTGATCTTCCCAGGAGATCCTGCAACTTTAGCACCAGGTGTTGAACGTGCTGTCGAAGCTGGTATTCCCATCACATGCTGCATTGGCGATATCCCGGGCAGCCCTCGATCCACGTTCCTTGGAATCAATGGTGTGCAAGCTGGTCGTGTCGGTGGCGAAATGCTGGCAGAAGCTATTGGCGGCAAGGGTAAGGTTATTTTGGGTACATTCCCTGCTCCATCTACACTTGAGCGCGTTGAAGGGTACAAGCAAATATTTGCAGAAAAATATCCTGATATTGAAGTCGTCGATGTCGTCAATGATAAAGCGGATCCTTCCTATGCACCCACAGCTTATCTTCAGGCCATACAGGCAAACCCTGACATTGTTGGCATTGGTGGTACAGATGGTGATAGCGGCAAAGGCGCTGCGATTGCAGTGACAGAAGCTGGTCGTGTGGGTGATATTAAAATTGTTGCGATGGATCGTAATGATGACATGCTTCCGTATATTGAGGATGGAACAATCACCGGAGCAGTGGCGCAGAAATCATATCTGGAGATCTTCCTTGCCTTCCATATGATGCATTGGCAAAACACGGATGGATTGAAAGTTCTACCGGACTGGCGTGCTGCTGGCATCAACCCATTGCCAGAGCGTGTTGAAACTGGTGTTATGCCAATTACAGCTGACAACGTTGGGCAATTTAAACACGTATAAATCCTCTGGCACCGCTTTTGCGGTGCCAGCTTTCCGCTAGGAACGTCTTGTGCAAGATATTTGGCAAATTTCATCACTCTCTCAAGATGACTTAATCTTGCATATCCTACCCGGCATTGGCGGGCGACTTTGGGATATCACCTACAAACAACAATCACTTTTGTTTCAAAACAACGATTTGGTTGGACACCAACCTGATCTTTCTTCCTTGAAAAATCTGCCAACAAGATCTCCGCAATTTGCATTTCCACTTTGGGGCGGCGAGAAGACCTGGATAGCACCCGATAATCTATGGCCTGATGGCGGCCCGTACCCTGTTTTAGATTCTGGTTCATATGAGATAGTGTTTCAAGATGAACAACAAATCACAATACAAAGCCAAATTTGCAATATATCTCAATTACAGATCGAACGCTCAATCAAATTAGGCGACGATGCGCGCATAACGATCTCCCACAAAGTCACCAATCATGGTTTAGAGGATCGCATGGCGGGTATCTGGTCTGTTCTTATGCTCGATCATCCAACACAAATAGGTGTTGTATCCGGCCCTCAAACAGTTACACCCATTTTTGGCAAGCCTGATGGCCACTATCGAGTTGCTGATAGCAAGCTGATTTGCGTTTGTGAAACGTTGGCCGAATTTAAAATTGGCGTTGACAATCCAAACGGACGGGTATTTTTGAAGTTGGGTGAAAAAAACAATCCAATTTGGATGGCAGGCCTTACAAAACCACCCTCCCCGCAAGCTACATTTGCGCATGATCACTCGCTCGAGATTTTTAACTCTGGTGACTATCAATATTGTGAAGTGGAATGGCATGCGCCTGCAAAGATGCTAAAGCCAAACGAGAGTACGGTGTTTGAACAAACTTTTATCCCTTGGTCAGGCGAACAAATACCGGATAAATTAAAACTTACCCCTCAAGAAATGGAACTCATGTCATGTATGTCCTAATTACTGGCGCTGGCGGTCATCTCGGTCGCAAACTATTTGATCATCTGGATGCTCAAGATGGTTTTGATGTAAGCGGGCTGGATATTAAATCTGTCGACCACCCTCGAATCCATACCGCAGACCTGAGCAACGACACGAGCTGGAGCCAGCATTTTGAAGGGGTTGATGTCATTGTGCATCTCGCGGGCGATAGAGAGCCCACCGCAAGCTGGCAATCGGCAGTAAAAAACAACATGGACGCCACGCTCACACTTTATCATGAGGCCGTGGAGAAAAAAGTTTCACGCGTCGTTTTCGCAAGTTCAAACTGGGTTCATGGTGATAAACGTTTTACCCGCCAGAAGCTTAACAGCACGACACCACCAGGCCCTGTAAACGCCTATGGCATGTCCAAACTCTTTTGTGAGAGAACAGGCGCTTATTTTGCTGAGCACCATGATTTATCCGTGATCTGTTTACGGATCGGTTGGACGCAATGGACACACAATAACCAACCCGGACCTCATATGGCGATGGGGCGTTGGGGACAGGAAATGTGGCTCAGCGATCAAGATTTTTTAAATGGCATGCAATCTGCCATCACAGCAAAAGATGTTGATTTCGCCGCTCTTAACCTGATGTCAAACAATGCCGGAATGCGCTGGGATATCAATGAGACCATAAACACAATCGGATATGCGCCCGTAGACGGCGCTCCCGCAAAAATCACACCATTCATCCAATTAAAATCATTCATGAAAAAGCTTTTTTCAAACTCTTTCCCAAAAATTTCCGACCAGCATTTTCCTGACTGGTGAAATGGCCATAACCGGACCAATACCACAGATCAGAATCCAAGAGGTTTTCCTAACGAATGCGTTCTGTTGTCTCCGGATCAAAGAAAACTGCTTTTGACATGTTAAATGCAAGGTTGGTTTTTGCACCTGCCTTAATCTTAGCATCTGCCCGCAAACGGGCGATGGCTTCTCCGCCACCCAGGTTAACCACAGCAAACGTATCCGAACCTGCAGGTTCAACAACATCGATCATGCATTCGTGCTGACTTATCTGAGAAGATGTTCGATCTGCGGCCTCTGGATCTGTTAGAGCTTCCGGGCGGATACCAAATAAAACCGTTTTATCTACATAATTTTTTATGTCGGCTATGTTATCAATAGGAAGTTCAATTTTTTTCTCATCAAATGATTGAATTTCAACAGCAAAACGGCCTCCACTCTCCACGACTTTGGCGTCAATCAGGTTCATTGATGGTGAGCCCATAAATGTTGCAACAAACACATTGTTCGGATCATTGTAAACTTCATCGGGAGTGCCAAATTGCTGCAAATATCCGTCTTGTAGAACGGCAATTTTTGTAGCCAGAGTCAATGCTTCTATCTGATCGTGCGTAACATAAACAATTGTTGTGCCCATGCGCGCATGAAGCCGCTTGATCTCTGTACGCATATCAACTCGTAATTTTGCATCCAGATTTGATAATGGCTCATCAAACAGGAATACCTGCGGATCACGCACCAGGGCACGCCCCATAGCAACACGTTGACGTTGGCCGCCTGACAGTTGGCTTGGCTTACGATCCAGCAACTCTTTGATTTGCAGCATAGACGAAACATCTTCAATGGCTTTAGTCTGTGTGGCCTTGTCCAGCCCGCGAATTTCCATTCCGAAGCTAATATTCTCTGCAACAGTCATATTTGGATATAGCGCATAGGATTGAAAAACCATCGCAATATCACGCTTGGATGGATGCAATGACCCGACTGAGCGTTCACCGATTTGAATATCACCAGATGTAATCTCCTCAAGACCAGCGATTGTGTTCAAAAGTGTAGATTTTCCGCAACCGGATGGCCCAACAAGAACGAGGAAGCCACCATCTTCAATTTCGAGATCAATGCCTTTAAGCACATCGACCTTGCCATAGGATTTACTTAGGTTTTTAATTTTAAGAGATGCCAATTTTATCTATCCTTTAACTGCGCCGGCCATAAGGCCCCGCACGAAATATTTACCTGCAACGATATACACCAAAAGCGTTGGCAAGGCGGCCAATATGGCACCTGCAAAATGCACGTTATATTCTTTTACACCGTGTGATGAGTTCACCAAATTGTTCAATGCAACAGTCATTGGTGTCGAACCGAAACCGGAAAAAGATGCGCCAAACAGAAAGTCATTCCACTGATTTGTAAATTGCCAAATGACCGTCACAACAATGATTGGCCCCGAACTTGGCAATAAAATACGTCGGAATATTTGGAAAAATGTAGCCCCATCAATTTGGGCCGCTTTGATTAACTCTGTTGGGAATGCAGCATAATAGTTTCGAAAGAACAATGTCGAAAAGCCAATACCATATACAAGATGAATAAGAATAAGGCCAAAAATAGAGCCTGATAATCCTAAGACACCAAGCACCTTCGCCGCAGGGATCAGTACAATTTGAAATGGAATGAAACAAGATAACAGCATCAGACCAAATACGATTCCATCACCCTTAAATTTCCATTTGGTCAGAACATACCCATTCAGCGCGCCTAGCACAGTGGAAAGGAAAACAGCAGGCACAACAATTAGAATTGAATTTATAAAATACGGCTTTAACCCCGTCGATTCGACACCGATCTGTGCGGAAGACCATGCCGATAACCAGGGTTCAATCGTCCATAACTTTGGCAAAGCCATTAGATCGCCACCTCTTATCTCATCAAGAGGTTTAAGAGAGTTCACGACCATGACATAGAGCGGCAAGAGATAGTAAACCAGAAAAATCAGTAGAACCGAGTAAATCAATGCACGGGTAAGCTTATTACCACTAACGGCATTATCTTGAGAAATCATGCCGCTCATCTTTGATCTCCGCTTTTAAGTTCGCTATACAAATAAGGAATTATGATGGAAAAAATCATTATCATCATGATGATTGCAGATGATGCTCCAATCCCCATTTGATTTCGCGTAAACGTGTAGGAATACATAAATGTTGCTGGAACCTCGGTCGCTCGACCAGGACCACCACCAGTCAGCGCAATGACCAAATCGTAGGCCTTAATTGCCAGATGCGCCAACACGACAAATGCAGATAAAAAGACCGGTCGCATCATGGGTATGATAATTCTTCTATAAATTTGAAAAGAAGAAGCGCCATCAATTTGGGCCGCTTTAATAATTTCATTATCAACACCGCGCAGGCCAGCAAGAAACATCGCCATGACAAATCCGGAAGATTGCCAAACCGCGGCGATAACCACCGTGTAGATGGCGTAATTTCGATCCTTGATCCAAGCAAAATGGAAGCTATCCCAACCTAGATTATGAAATGTGTTTTCAATACCAATACCCGGATCCAAAAACCATTTCCAAGCTGTACCGGTTACAATAAATGACAATGCCATAGGATAGAGATAGATTGGGCGTATGATGCCCTCAGCACGAATTTTTTGATCAAGTAAGATTGCAAGAAACAGTCCAAGTACAGAGCATATCCCGATGTAAAGGATACCAAAAATGGCGAGATTCACCAATGCGGTATTCCAATGTCGCAGGGCAAATAGCTTACTGTAATTTTCAAACCCCACCCAGCCATAAGATGGCAGCATGCGCGAATCTGTGAAGGATAAGTAGCCTGTATAAAGTATAAATCCATACACAAAGAGCAGAACCAAAAAGAAGCTTGGTGCAAGCACTAGGCGTGGTAACCACTGCTGAATGCGATCCATTAAAATTTTCCTGATCAACTATTTCTTTTAAAAATGAGATCGGCAGAAAATACATCTGCCGATCTTTAACAAGTTAGTTAACAGGCACTATTTTGCGGCGTCAACAGCTGCTGCAAGCTCTTTAGCTGCTGTTGCGCTGTCGTATTCGCCATTAAAGTGGGCTGTCACAACATCATAGATAGCGTTCTTAATAGACGCTGGATTTGCATGTCCATGTGCCATTGACCCATAAAGTCCGCCAGAGCTGTTAGCTTCAGCAAAATCTGCCATTCCCTTTTTACCGCAATCGTCAAAATCTGTATTCGGCACATCAGTACGTGCAGGCACAGAACCTTTTACAACATTAAATGCAGATTGGAATGTTGGATTCATCACAGATGCCGCCATTGCCATTTGAGCATCTGATGCATCACCTTGATCAAACATAACGAATTGATCAGAGTTAAATGTGACTTTGCCTTGCGTACCCGGGAAACGAATACAAACGAAGTCTTCACCTGGTTTTTGATCAGCTTTAAGGAATTCACCTTTAGCCCAGTCACCCATCATTTGCATGCCGGCTTTACCCTCGATAACCATTGCAGAAGCTAGGTTCCAGTCACGGCCAGAAAAATTGTCATCCACATAAGAGCGAAGTTTAGTCATACGCTCAAATGCTTTGACCATATCAGCGCCACCTAGAGCAGCTTCATCAAGATCAATAAATGCAGATTTATACAAATCAGAACTTACGCCCAGAACAACAGCATCGAAAATCGTTGCATCTTGCCAGGCTTGACCACCATGAGCCAATGGAGTGATTCCATTTGCTTTCATTGCATCAAGGACAGCAACCAATTCATCCCAGTTTTGTGGGGCCTTGCCACCAGCAGCATCAAGAGCAGATTTGTTAATCCATACCCAGTTTGTTGAATGCACGTTCACAGGTGCAGCAATCCAATTGCCGTCATGCTTTGAAAATTCCTGCAGAGCAGCAGGCACAACATCGGCCCAACCTTCTTTTTCAGCAACAGCGTTTAGGTTGCCCAACTTACCAGTTGATTCTGCCCAGTCTTTAATATCAAAGCCAAGCATTTGCGCAGCTGTAGGTGCGTTGCCACCTGTTACACGGGCACGCAACACTGTCATGGCGTCAGAACCGCCACCACCAGCGACTGGCATGTCTTTCCAGCCAACTCCCTTAGTCGAAAGGTCATCTTTCAAAACGCCAATCGCGGCAGCTTCACCGCCAGATGTCCACCAATGTAAAACTTCTACATCATTCGCCGAAGCAACATTAACCGATGAAACAAGCAGCATTGCAGCCGTCGCATTCAGTGCAAATTTATTAAATGTCATTATTTTCCTCCAAAACATCAAGAGACATTAATGTCCCTTTCGATTTATAACGTTATAAATAGTATTTATGTCAATACTCTTTGAATATATTTATTTTGTAGAGCATTGTTTATTAGCTTACGGCATCTATTTTTTGAATTAAACAGCCGAATGGAAATTAGCTAAATATTTTGTCACTCACATCAGTGACTTGCAGTTAGCGTGGTTTGAAATTTTTCAGTCCCAATCCACGTCTGGTACTTGTATAAATTGCTTCTCATAACCTATATCCAATTGCATTTGATCGAGAAGTATAGAAGCCATTTTTTTTCCAGCCAAATGAATATCTTCGTGAATTTTATCTACATCTGGATCTATATGCTGCAAAATTGATGTACTGGTTTTAACAACCGCCTGATAATCACGGCCTTGCTTTCTATCAAGTGAGCGCATGGCATCAATAAGAGAAAAATAGCAAGACTCACCTGGACAGATAAATCCATCGGCGGCATCTTCACTACCTTGATTTTTTACCACCCAGTTCCTGATATCTTGCGTTGAATCATCGAGCGTAATATCGTCAGGCACTATAAATCGTGTACCGCTCTCTTTGGCAGCTAACGCTAACCCATATGTCAGGTGTTGATGAAATGTAAAACGCCTATCTGGCGCGAAGAGACATATTTTTTTCACGCCTTTACTGGCAAGTCTGCGTGCAGCCTCATAACAAAAAACCTGATTATCGAAGTCAACAACCGGATGAGGTAAACTAAATTCTGTTCTACCGTGGCATACAAAGGGAAATTTGTGTTCAAGTAAGTAGCGTACTCGATCATCAAAGGGTTTTGTACGTGAAAAGATAATGCCATCAGCCTGATTATTATGCACAATATGCTCAATTAGACTGTCTTTAGACTTGCCGGAAAAATGAGGCGTAATCGTAAGATTATACCCAGACCCATCAAGGCCTTGTGTTAAACCTGAAACCAGTGAATTACCAAACCCAAGAATTTCATTATGAGGATCGAGAATAAGGCTAACTACTTTAGTTTTACCTGTTTTAAGTCTTTGCGCAGCTCGATCTGGCACATAACCCAATTGTTCCGCAAGCGCCTTAATACGTTTACGTGTTGTGATCGCAATTTTAGGGTCATCCTTCAACGCACGAGAAACCGTACCAAGTGACGTCCCAGCCTCCAAAGAAATTGACTTCAAAGTCGCCTTTTTGCTCATATAACCTGACCTCTTTCAAATTCAACATCTGGCAGAACTTGGTTAAATTGACGGTATCCTTATAAGTATCTCCATAAGAAATATGCCAATGGAAAACTACCCGCATTGAATAATCAGATATTACTCTACATGAATGCTACTCTTAATTACAACGTTATAAATAACATAATTCTTCATTTTGGCTAGATTAAGTCGGAACATTCACTACATCGCCATCAACAAGGACATTGCACTACAACGAATATTCCGCACCATTAATAGAAATACCCCTCACCCGAACTTCGGTATCCTCCGCCCTCCCACAGATTCAATTTGCGAATGAAACATGATATGGTTATTTGCACAAAATCAGCTAATTAATCCGCAGGCTTTATAATAGCGAGATAATGTTGTGCAGATACGCTGATCAATGATCGACCGAGGACTTAGAACAGGCTCTGGGGAAGGAAAGTCAGACCCAAGTTGGGTTGCCAAAGCAGATCGAATACCAACTGTATCCAAGTTGTGCATCAATTTTGCAAGCGCAGACTTCACCTCATCCTGATCCCAGTAATACCGAACACGATCACTTAGGCTATATAGTTTAAGATATGCGATTTCAGCATCATCACCCTGATAATAATTCTTCCAATCAGCGGGGGATTTATCCATCACGGATAGTACAACATCTATCACGTCGGCTTTGTCCTTAATACCCAACTGCCTTTCGAGTTGATCCAATGCCATTATGCTTTCACGAAAGCGAAAGGTGATTTCAGGA
Source organism: Lentilitoribacter sp. Alg239-R112 (assembly GCF_900537175.1). Taxonomy (GTDB): domain Bacteria; phylum Pseudomonadota; class Alphaproteobacteria; order Rhizobiales; family Rhizobiaceae; genus Lentilitoribacter. The sequence continues at coordinate 1,527,853 of NZ_LS999833.1, forward strand.
CCTACTTTTAAGATAACGGAATGATCCGCAACAAGAGCGGATAGATCTTCTGTAGATTGATAATCAGTTGAATGAGCCTCAAACGCGATACCATCATACTCACCTATTGCCTGAGTAAGATTTACAGCTTTATCGCGATCATAATGAAAAATGCCATCATGGGAGAAATCGACACCCGGCTGAACAACAACTGCGATCGACTTTTCAATACCCTGCGGCACACCACCCTTCTCAAATGCATCGATATGGGTGTTGATTGTGGCAGCTAAATTATCGACCGTTGTGACCTGTATATCGGACATATCATCCGTTTCTCCACCAGGAATCGGCACTTCTGTTCCAATAACATAACACAATTTACTTGCATCTGGTGCATGCGCTTCCGCGACTTGGCAAAGTTCAGCTGAACGTTGTGCAACAAGCTCAAAAGATGGTGTACTCTCATTTGCGCAAGCCATACTGGCATCAAGGTGAATTTTGGTAAAACCAGCTTCAACAAAATCTTTGACCAGAACCTTAGCATTTTCCATGGCGTTACTTGCATCAAGATGCTTCCACGGATTAGGTCCTAAATGGTCTCCACCAAGAATCAGATCATCCTGAGGGAGACCGGCGGTCTCTGCCTTTGATCGAATTTTCTTGGCATAGTCGGCAGGCCTCAAACCAGTATAACCTCCGAATTGATTAACCTGGTTACAAGTTGCTTCAATTAACGCAGGAATTTTATGTTCTGCAGCAAAGGCCACAGTTGCACCAAGTACGCTTTCATTTGCGGTGCAGATACTGGGTAGCGCTTTGCACTCACCAACCCGATTTGATCGTACTAATTCTTTTAGGTCCACGGATTACGCTCTTTCTGAAATTTTATGTTTGTTGATTTCTTCCAAAGTTGGGTTCCATTCCATCGGGCCGCGCTCTAAAACATGCAACCCACCAGCTATTGTTGCTGCGTTTAGAGCGTCTTCAAAGGAAGCTCTCTGATCAATTAAACCTATAAACGTTCCACAAAAGCAATCTCCTGCTCCGGTCGGATCAACCTCCTCGACAGCAATAGGATTTGATTTAACGATATTGCCATCACATGAACCAATTGCGCCATCGGCTCCTTGTTTAACAACAACGGCTTTCTTGCCCATGGCTAGCATTTTTAAAATGATATCTTCGGGAGAACTATCGGGGAAAAGAAAATCAATATCCGCATCGCTTGGAAGCAAATATGTTGCAACATCCATAATCTTATCTAAGCAACACCTAGTCTCGGGGTCAGACATGAGTTCCTGGCGTATATTTGGGTCAAAACTGATCTCGCCTACCGACGCGACCTCCTCAACAATATTCATGATGCCCGATCGTAAAGCCGTATTACCTAACGACGAACCTGATATATGAAAAATTGTTTCAGGCAAAATGACGGGAGAAACCAGTTCTCGATCTGCTGCAGTGTTATTCAGGTGGAACACAAAACAACGTGACCCATTTGTAAAATACGATACAAAAGCCGTTCCGGTTGTATGATCTGAACGTGTTGTGACACTATCGACATTCACACCATCAGCGACAAGACGGTCAATTAACACCGAACCGAAAGGATCATTACCCACACTGCCAATCATTCCGCATTTTGCTCCAACCCTTGCCGCCTGACTTGCAAAAATAGCTGGTGCACCACTCGGAAATGGCCCCGAAAACTGGGTTGTTTTTGCAAGACCACAGTCCAATTCATGAGACACAAACTCAACAAGTAATTCACCGGCTGTGATTATCATTTAGATCTCGCTTCAACAAAAAACCATATAAATCAAGAGGGATTTATACGCGCGTCTATTTTTATTTGTCAATAGTTGTTAAAATTTATTACGCGAGCAGAGAAATAGTGATACAGTCCCCACCGAATATGAGGAGAGTTCTTATGGGCGGCAACAAAAAACGCATAAACACGATGGAGCAACTGTCCGCTGAGATCGGCGTATCGCGCGCAACGCTTTCAAAATATTTTCAAGACCCCTCCCTTGTTAGAAAGTCTACATCCAAAAAGATAGCCGATCTTCTAGATACAGTGGACTATATTCCCAACTTTTTCGCTCGAAATATGAACAGGAAGCAAACGGGTCTGTTTGGTGTCGTCCTACCACATCTAAACGACTTGTTCTACATGACTTTGCTTCGAGAAATAGAGCGCAGAGCTGAGGAATTGGACTTTTCTGTTTTAATCCAAAACTCTCATGGAGATCCCGAAAAAGAAGTCCGCGCCATCAAAAACCTGCGCTCAATGAATGCTGAAGGCGTGATAGTGGCGCCGATTGGAGCCGAAGAAAACACCCCCTCCTTCAAGCGCATTTCATCAGACTTGCCGCTTGTATTTGTAGACGCCAAATGCCCTGGCCTTGAAAAAGATTTTTCTTTTGTTGGCACCGACAACTCTCAAAGCATGAAGCTTATGGTTGATTACCTGAGACGCTCTGGCACACCCCCAAAATACTTAACAATGCCACCAGTGAACAGTAATTCACGAGAACGAGAACAGGCATACCGCTCACGCATGAATGAAGTTGGCCTTACACCAGAGGTTATCCGAACCTCATCAGAAGAACCTGTTTGGGACTTTGAGTCTCACGGATATGAAATTGTTCGAGATTTACTTGATCGCGGACTAAGTAAAGATGCTACCATTCTGTGTGCAAATGATCGTTTGGCTATGGGCGCGTTAAGGGCTGCGAATGAAGCCGGACTCTTTAATGAAATCAACGAAGGCGCACTTGGATTTCGCGTCGCAGGACACGACGACCATCCCCTTAGTCAATATATGTGGCCATCAATGACCACGGTGTCACAGGACGTACATCGCATTGGCCGTGCTGCAGTTGATTGTGTATCAAGGCAGGCTCGGGCTGCAACGGAAACAGATAAATTGCCAGTAGATCGACTGTTTCCTGCACAATTATGCATTCGGAATTCAGCCTAACATTCCATTTTCTTACATTCTTATACATACTTATATCACCATAAATACTGGGTTTCAGCTCATGCTTGCGTCAATTCTTATACACATGTATAAATTATAGTTGACGCGAGCATTTACTATGAGGTACTCTTGGTGGTGTAAGAAACCACTAGGGAGGAAGTTTCATGAAATTGAAGCACTTACTTATATCAGCAACTGCGCTTATGTCCGTAACAGTGACAGCTGCAATTGCTGAAGAAATAACAATCGCCACAGTTAATAACGCTGACATGATTGTCATGCAGAAGCTTGCCCCTGAGTGGGAAAAAGCGACTGGCAATTCCATCAACTGGGTTGTTTTGGAAGAGAATGTTCTTCGTCAACGCACGACCCAAGACATTGCAACAAACGGCGGCTCTTTTGACATCATGTTTATCGGTGCCTACGAAACACCTATTTGGGGTGCCAATGGTTGGTTAACGTCATTGAACGATTTTGGCGACGATGCCGATTATGATCTTGACGATATTTTCCAATTGGTGCGTAATGGCCTGTCTGCGGATGGCAATCTTTATGCCGTTCCGCTCTATTCAGAAACCTCATTTACATTCTATCGTACTGACCTGTTCGAAAAAGCTGGCGTTACGGTGCCTTCTGAACAGATCACATATACCGAGTTTGCTGAAATGGCTGCCAAGCTTCACGATCCGGATAACGGCGTCTATGGCACATGTCAGCGCGGGAAAGCCGGATGGGGTGAAAACATGGCATTCGTTGGCACAATGGCCAACGCATTTGGTGCACGATGGTTTGATGAGCAATGGAACCCGCAACTGGACTCCGAAGAGTGGAACAATGCTATCACCTACTATGTTGACTTGATGACAAAATATGGTCCTCCTGGTGCAACAGCAAATGGTCACAACGAAAACCGTGCTTTATTTAAAGACGGCAAATGCGCGACCTGGGTTGATGCAACATCTGCTGCCAATGACATTCGCAATCCAGCAACATCTGGCGTTGCGGATAAAACGGATTTCTTTCAGGCGCCGAAGCAGGTTACTGATAAAGGAACAGGTTGGTTCTGGTCATGGGCTCTTGCTATTCCTAAAAGTTCACAAAAAACAGACACTGCGAAGGACTTCTTGAAGTGGGCGACGTCTAAAGAATACTTCCAGAAAGTTGGTGAGACTGAAGGCTGGGTTGCGGTACCAAGTGGTACTCGTGCTTCAATTCACAGTGATGCGCGACTACTAGAAGCTGCCCCGTTTGCAGAAACTGTGAAGAATGCCATCTTCTCAGTAGACCCAGCAGATCCAACACGTGATCCAGTTCCATATACGGGTGTGCAGTTCGTCGCAATTCCTGAATTTCAAGGCATTGGCAACTATGTCGGTCAGCAAGTTGCTGCGGCTCTCGCTGGTCAACAAACGGTTGAAACTGCGCTTGCAAACAGTCAACAGTTTGCTGTGCGCGAAATGACAAAAGCGGGTTACATTAAGTAACCAATCCTCCCATGAATGGGCCGGCTTCCCTTAGACTGGCCCATTCAGCTATAATATTTACATTTAGGTTTTTTTGAAACAAATTCGATCGAAATTTATTTCAAAAACGCTTATTTAATTCGTAGGGAGGAGTAAGTTTGGCTACCAAAGCATCTAAGTCTGCCGCACGTTTAATGATCTCGCCTGCTGTACTATTGCTTCTGGGGTGGATGCTTGTGCCTTTGTGCATGACACTTTATTTTTCATTCTTGCGTTATAACTTACTACAACCCGGAGCGACGCCATTCGCAGGGTGGGAAAATTACTATTGGTTTGTAACCGACCCGAGCTTTAAAGCAGCGATCATTAATACATTTTTACTTGTGGGTGGTGTGCTATTTATCACCACCGTTGGTGGACTTGGGATAGCGCTGTTACTAGATCGCCCAATGTTTGGCGAAGGTATTATTCGCATCATGGTGATTGCACCATTTTTTGTCATGCCAACCGTTTCCGCGCTTATTTGGAAAAATATGTTCATGAACCCGGTCAATGGAATATTTGGGCGCATTGCTACCGGGTTGGGGTTCGATCCTGTCGACTTTTTTGGCCAAATTCCCTTAATCTCTATAACCGTTATGGTGTCTTGGATGTGGTTGCCCTTTGCCGCCTTAATCCTTCTAACCGCACTCCAATCGCTTGATCAGGAGCAGTTGGAGGCTGCTGAAATGGATGGCGCTAATCGCTGGAACAGGTTTTGGTTTATAATGCTGCCACATCTCGCACGCGCAATAACTGTTGTAATTCTAATCCAGACAATCTTTCTATTATCGATCTTTGCCGAAATACTTGTGACGACCAATGGTGGACCCGGGACGGCCACGACAAACCTGACCTATTTAATTTACGTCTCGTCACTCCTGCAATTCGATGTCGGTATGGGCAGTGCTGGCGGTGTTATCGCCATTATCTTAGCCAATATCGTTGCGATCTTCCTTATGCGGATGATCGGCAAGAATCTTGACGCGTAGGAGAAGCGATATGGCACGCGCAGTTTCAACAAAAACACGGATATTAAACACAGCGATTGCTGGAACCTTGGGTTTCTTTCTATTTTTTCCAATTTTATGGATCCTCGTTCTTTCTTTCAAAACTGAAGAAGATGCAATTAGAGCTCCACTGGAAGTGCTATTTAGTTCCGGCTGGACAATTGATAGTTTTAGCGCAGTTCAAGCGCGATCCGACTATTTCAAACATTTCTCCAACTCAGTCATTATATCCGTTGGGTCTACATTCCTTGGACTTTTAATTGCAGTGCCAGCGGCATGGTCCATGGCGTTTGTTCCAGCCAAACATACTAAAAACGTTTTGATGTGGATGCTATCAACTAAAATGTTGCCACCAGTTGGTGTTCTTGTCCCGATTTATCTGATTTTCCGAGATTTTGGGCTGTTAGATACCCGTATCGGTCTAACAATCGTACTTATGCTGATAAATCTGCCGATCATCATTTGGATGCTCTATACCTATTTTAAAGAAATTCCAGGAGAAATACTGGAAGCTGCACGTATGGATGGCGCATCTTTGCGTAATGAAATTATGTACGTGCTTGCGCCAATGGCTATACCTGGCATGGCATCAACCGTATTGTTGAACATCATTCTTGCCTGGAATGAGGCATTCTGGACCATCAATCTAACGGCAGCTGACGCTGCCCCACTCACCGCGTTTATTGCAAGTTACTCCAGCCCTGAAGGGCTTTTTTACGCGAAATTGAGTGCTGCATCTATCATGGCCATTGCACCCATCTTGATCATGGGCTGGTTCAGTCAAAAACAACTTGTCCGAGGATTGACCTTCGGCGCCGTGAAATGAGGAAACAATAATGGGACGAATCCTACTCAAACAGGTCAAGAAATCTTTCGGTGATGTTACTGTCATTCCGCCTCTAGACCTGGAAATCGACGATGGAGAATTTGTTGTATTTGTTGGTCCTTCTGGCTGCGGAAAGTCAACATTATTAAGGCTAATTGCAGGGCTTGAAGATACGACTTCTGGATATGTAGAGATCGACGGTCAGGATGCGACCGATTTACCACCAGCTACGCGCGGACTAGCGATGGTTTTTCAGTCTTATGCGCTATATCCTCATATGTCCGTTCGTAAGAACATTGCATTCCCGCTTCGCATGGCAAAAATGGATTCGCAAGAGCAAGAAAAGCGGATTATGTCTGCGGCCAAAGCACTGAATCTTACTGATTATCTGGATCGCAAACCCGGACAATTATCCGGAGGTCAGCGCCAGCGAGTTGCCATTGGTCGTGCCATCGTTCGAGAGCCTGCCGCATTTTTATTTGACGAGCCATTGTCAAATCTGGATGCTGCTTTGCGCGTTGGTATGCGCCTGGAAATCAGTGAACTACACAATCGTCTAAAAACAACGATGGTTTATGTTACCCATGACCAAGTTGAAGCCATGACAATGGCTGACAAAATTGTTGTGCTGCAAGCCGGCGTTATCGAGCAAGTTGGCAGTCCGTTAGAACTCTATCGAACCCCAAAAAACAAGTTCGTTGCCGGTTTTATTGGTTCGCCAAAAATGAACTTGCTGGAAGGTGAAGAGGCAGCAAAGCACAATGCACATACAATCGGCGTGCGCCCTGAACATATGCATGTTTCAACTGATAGCGGAACATGGCAGGGCACAGTTGGGGTTTCAGAACATTTAGGCAGCGATACATTTTTACACGTGCATGTTGAGGCATTTCCTGAACCTTTGACAGTACGCGCAGATGGTGAATTTGGCGTCCGCCATGATGACAAGGTCTATTTAACGCCAAATACCGAGCATATTCATAAATTTGATGACAAGGGATTGCGTATATCATGAAACGCTTAGAGGGAAAGTCAGCTCTTATTACAGGGGCTGCACGAGGAATTGGTCGAGGGTTTGCAGAAGCATATGTTCGTGAAGGTGCAAAGGTAGCCATTGCTGATGTAAACTTTGAAGCAGCTCAGGCAACCGCCAACGAAATTGGCGAGGCAGCCTATGCCATCCAACTTGATGTTACCAGGCAAGTGAGCATCGACGCTGCAATAAGCTCAGTTGTTGAAGAAGTTGGAAAACTGGATATTCTTATCAATAATGCAGCACTTTTTGATGCCGCAGAAACAGTTGATATTACGCGTGAAAGCTACGATAAACTATATTCAGTCAATGTGGCAGGAACGCTTTTTACAATGCAGGCCGCCGCCACTCAAATGATTAAACAAGGCCACGGAGGCAAAATTATTAATATGGCGTCTCAAGCAGGGCGCCGTGGCGAGAGTCTGGTGTTGGTGTATTGCTCCACAAAGGCTGCAGTAATATCGATGACACAGTCAGCTGGTCTAAATCTCATCAAACACAATATAAACGTCAATGCAATTGCTCCAGGTGTTGTCGATGGCGAACATTGGGAACATGTGGATGCAATGTTTGCAAAACTGGAAAATAAAAAACCTGGTCAGAAAAAAGCGGAGGTTGCTGCGGGAGTTCCTGCCGGCAGGTTTGCAACACCAAACGATTTAACTGGCATGGCTATATTTCTTGCATCCTCAGAGTCAGATTACATTCTTTCTCAGACATATAACGTCGATGGTGGCCAATGGATGAGTTAACATGAAGCTTTCAAACGCCACTTTGAATCGCTTACCAGCCGATATTAAGCGACCTCATTATGACAGGTCAGCAATAACCCCTGGGATCGTTCATATCGGGCTTGGCAATTTTCATCGAGCACATCAATCATGGTACCTACACCGATTAATGCAAACAGGCGATGCGTTTGATTGGGGAATAGTGGGAGCTGGAGTTCGCGCGGCAGATCAGCATCAATGCGAACGACTTGCCAAGCAAGATTATCTCACCACTTTGATCGAACTTGACCCAAAGGGTCGTTCTGCTGAAATTGTTGGCTCCATGGTAGATTTTGTTGCGGTAGAGGAAAACAATTCCTCATTAATTGCGCAACTGGCAAAACCTGAGATACGCATTGTCTCTCTTACTGTTACTGAGGGGGGATATTATCTCGATTCAGTAACTCGCGCATTTGACAATCAACATCCTGATATAAAGTTTGATGCAGAAAACCCTGATAATCCACGCACTGCATTTGGCGCTATCATCGCCGCGCTGAAGTTAAGAAAAGCAGCAGGCTCAAAACCGTTTACCTGCCAAAGCTGCGATAATCTTCAGGGAAACGGTGACATTCTCAAAAACACAATCCTGTCGCTTGCAAATTTGAGTGACAAGGCGCTTGCGAACTGGATCGAACAAAATTGCTCATTTCCAAACTCAATGGTTGATTGCATTGTTCCTGCAACGGGTGAAAAAGAGCTGGATCTGGCCAAAGATATGGGCATTGAAGATGACGCACCGGTAACACATGAGAATTTTCGGCAATGGGTCATTGAGGATAAGTTCTGCAATGACAGACCGAATTGGGAGAATGTTGGAGTTACCATAACAGATGATGTTCATTCTTATGAATCAATGAAGATTCGGATTCTAAATGGTGGCCATCAACTGATAGCCAATGCTGGCGAAATGCTCTCGATCGAATTCATATCTGATTGCATGGAGCATAATCTGATTGGCAACTATTTTCGCAAAGTAGCTGTCGATGAAATCGCACCCAATGTAGAATCTGTTCCGAATATGACGCCTGCAGACTATGTTCGCCTAATTGATCAACGTTTCTCAAATCCGGAAATTATCGATACCGTGCGCCGTGTTGCATTTGATGGTTCATCCAGACAAACTGGATTTATACTCCCCACTCTACGACAGGCTTTGCAGGTGCATAGCGCCTGCGAAGGCCTTATTCTCTCACAAGCTATCTGGGCTCGAATGTGTGAGGGAACGCGCGAAGACGGTAGTTTGATTATGGATAATGACCCGAATTGGGATGACTTAAAGGCATCGGCAAAACGGGCAAAAGAGACACCTATCATCTGGCTCCAACAACGCCATATCTATGGCGATTTAATCAATAATGAATATTTTGTTGATCGCTTCGTGTATTGGTATTCATTAATTTCGAGTTATGGCACGGCTGCTGCACTTCGCGCGTATCTCGGACATTAAGTATTTCGTAAAAGCAACCTAGTTTTGAACAATGCCAAGTTCGATTTTCTGAACTTCACCATCACTCACCTCTTACAAATCTGGTTGTCATTGGAAATCATGACCTGAGGAAAGAAGCTCTGAAGAGATAGATCTCTCAGAATGCCAAGAATGTGGCATAGCGGGATTTTTTAAACATTATCAGACCAATTCTTGCTTGTATAACCAAAGAGCTCGAAACCTCGCAAGAACAAAAACCAATGCCAAAAAATGACATAGTCTTTCCAACTTTAAACCAACGTTACTTCCGTCCCTTTACTTTCCTACCGTTAACTGAAAACAGACTTGTGCGAATTTATGGGAACTCCGCACAAGCATTGAATTATGTAGACACGTGAGAGACATCTTTATCAGGCGAGTAGATGTCTAAAATGTTCCAATGACCTGTTGTCGGAGTTGGGTTATTGATCATAGGCACGTCGATTACAGTGGGCTTATTGCTTACTATCGCATCTTCAATTGCTAACTTAAGCTCATCTGCTGACGAAACCTGAACACCGACGGCACCATATGCGTTTGCAATATCCGCGTACGCAGGTCCATTTGACGGTTGCGCAGCTGTACCGGGGAACGTTGTACCATATGTCAGTCCGTAATGTGCTTTTTGCAATCCGGCGATGGTTCCAAATGCATTGTTATTCATGATGAGCCAGATAATACCAAGATCGCGTTCGACTGCCGTTGCGAGCATAGAAGGATTTTGCCCGAAACCACCATCCCCAACCAGCGAGATTACAACACGATCAGGCGCCGCTATTTTGGCACCGATTGCTGCCGGTGGCCCAAAACCCATTGTTGCAAAACCGCCGGGTGTGAGAATGGAACCGGGCGTGAGGATATCAAACTGTTGTCCAACACCATTTTTGTTCCAGCCAACATCTGTTGTAATGATCGCATCTTGGGGAAGTACAGATCGCACGTCTGCTAATATACGCTCAGGCATCATGGGGAAAGCAGAGCTCGTTGCCATCTCGTTATTGCTTTGTTTAAAAGTAACGCGAAAATCAGTAATCTGCTTTCGAATTTCATCTCGTTGAAAACCATTTGGATAAAGTTTTTTTGCTACTCTATTTAGAACACGCAACGCAGCTTTTGCATCGCTTATTACGCCGATCTCTGTTGGGTAGTTTCGCCCAATTTCTGACGGTTCGATGTCGATGTGAATGACCTTTGTACCTGGAATATTAAATGTATATCCCGGATACCAAGACGAACAATCAGCCTCCTTGAAACGAGTACCAATGGCCAAGAGCCAATCGGCATTCAGGCAGGATTGGTTGACCAACTCTGTTCCCCAAAAACCTGTCATTCCCATGACAAAGGGATGATCATCACGTAATGCACCTTTGCCCATCAGAGAATGTGCAACGGGTATTTGCATATGATCTACAAACTCCTCAAGCTCTTTTGAGGCTTGAGAAAGTAGAATACCACCTCCAACATAGAGCACTGGATTTTTAGCATTAGCCATAGCATCCAGAATTTTCTCTGCTGTTTCATCGTCAACGGACGGCTTGGTCAGCTGTCGGGTATTACTTTCAATGCGCTTGAAACTTTCATCAGAAATTACTTCTGAAAAAATATCCATAGGAACATTAACCAGAACGGGACCCGGTTGCCCACTTTCAGCCAAGTGAAATGCCTTTTCCAGAATTTCGGCCATGAGTTCTGCACGATCAACTCGCCAAGCTCGTTTCACAAATGGGCGATATATTTCGTACTGTTGAGCATCTCCATGCAGGTTGACCTCTTGGTGCGGATGCTTGCCGTAATAATGAGTTGGAATATCACCTGCAATGACCACCATAGGGATGCAATCAAGTGCTGCATTGGCGACACCTGTGGCACAGTTGGTTAGTCCCGGACTTAGGTGAGACAATACTACTGATGCCTTCCCTTTTATCCGAGCATAGGCATCTGCAGCATGACTCGCAATTTGCTCATGTCTTACCGTGATGAAATCAATAGGACTATCAGCCATAGCAGCAAGTACAGCGATATTTGTATGGCCGCATAAACCAAAAACATGTTCGACATCGCGGCGTTCCAGGTAATCAACAATATGTTCTGCAACAGTTTTTGTCATTGTTTCTTGTGTCATGAATTATATCGCCTTTTTGTTGAAAAATTCACCGAACAGCTCTTCATCTGATGGCTTATCTTCAGGAATTGGGCGAGAAACCCAAGTGTAATTCATGAAGTGCTTTAGCGTGACATTTTCATTGGTGATATTTCCACCCCAAATCCCGCAGCCGAGACTGGAAGTCATCGGCATACCATTTGTATATGAGCCTGCATTAGCCTTCGACTGGGGTTGACGCACCATCATCCGACTAACTGGCGCTAGTCGAGCAAGAGCATCGATGTGATCATCATTATGGGAATAAATGCCACATGAATGACCTTTACCACCAACATTGTAGATTGCTTCAACAATACTGAGAGCATCTTCAAATTCATCGAAATGGTAGAGTGCCATTAGCGTTGTCAGCTTTTCCTTAGAAAACTTGTGCTCGGGACCAATTTGCCCTTGGTTTTCAACCATCAAAAATTTGCGATCATCAGGAATTTCAAAACCGGCCTCTTTTGCTGTTTGTTGTGGACGGCATGCGATGGTTGGGAAAGTACGGTTGCCTTTTTCATCCCACATCGCTTTTTCGAGCGCTATTTTTTCATCATCATTACAAAGGTAACCACCCTCGTTCACAAGTGCTGCAACCAATTCTTTATAGATCGATGACTGAATGATGATATTGCCATCAGCAGAGCACCCGGAGCCAAAATCAGATGTTTTTGACATACGTGTGTTTGCAGCAGCTATCTCAATATCGGCAGTCTCGTCAATTACAATAGAGGAGTTCCCTGCCCCGACACCGTATGCTGGACGACCGGATGAATATGCAGCTTTGACCATCGGCTTGCCACCCGTAGCAAGCGTCAAGTCACATACTTCCATAAGATGCTGAGTGATTGCGATTGATGGTTCTTCTACGCACTGAAATAGATCTTCTGGTGCCCCTACAGCTTTACAAGCAGCACGCATTACCTCAACCATCTTATTGGTTGTAACCTTCGTCCGAGGATGGGGAGAAAAGATAACGGCATCTCTTGCTTTTGCCGCATAGATACCCGTTACGGGGGGCGTCAGAGCAGGGTTTGTCATAGGAATAAGTGACGCTATGACACCCGCAGGTTTTGCATATTTCATAATCCCTTTGGAAACCTCAACTTCAACAACACCTGTACTTTTTTGACGAAGAGCATCCCGCAATACACCATGGATTTTAAATCGTTTACCCGGGCGCCCTTCACGGTCACCTATCGTACTTTCATCAACGCCCATTTGAGCTAGCTTTGTGAAAGTTTCCTCGTTACCTGCATACCAGCCAATTGCTTGCGCAAGGCGATCAAGTTGTTCCTGTGAGTAATCTTCTACTTCAGCCATTGCAGCGCGTGCTCGAGTGAGCATGCTTGCTACTAGAGCTCTATCAGCTTCGTTAAGTTCTCGTGCCATTTTCAATCTCTTTTGTTTTTGTGAAGTCGGGAGGAGACAGCATTGCAGATTCGCCATTGGCAATTCTTCTTTGCGATGAAACATCTCCGAAAGTTCGTTTTGCGTGCTGCAAACATCGACGCGCATGTTCTTCAAACCCAAGCTCCTGGGTTCTTGTTTTATTCGGAAGTTCTATTGAGTAATCTAAAATAGGAAGACGTTCGATTATTCGTTTAAAATCGATACAACCTTCTCCAGGATATAATCGCGCATCTCGCGCCAACTGAATCATGCCTTCTCTCGTATCGGCAATTCCTGGAAGTGCATCTGATATGTGTAAAAAGTTTAGATATTCACTTGGTACATGAGAGAGTTCGGCAATATCGACACGAGATAAGTGCATGTACAGGGTATCGATAAGAATGCCAGAATTTTCCTGGTCCGCTGCCCGCACGATATCAAGAGTTTCATCCAATGTACGTAATCTTGAAAAGGATGGAAATTCGAGATCAACACTCAACTCATATGGTGCTGCTAATTCACAAGTCTCTGCATAGCAATCAACGAGGAAATCACGATCATCACGACTGCTCGTCCAAGCACTCATAATCAATCGTTTCGCTCCCAGCTCGCCACCGAGTTCTATTGCAGGTTTGAATGACCTCGGGTCACACTCATCTGTGATGCGTGCTAACTCCATATCTAGAACCTTAAGACCGGTCGTTTTAAGAGCCAATTTTGTAGCACCCACCAAGGAAGTATCTTCTGGCCAACATGCAAATTCACCCGCGACATTCATTGGGATAAATCTTGGGCTAACCGCGTCATAACCCGCGCGGGCAGCGATATAGACCAATTCTGGCGCGGAACATTCAATCAGGGTCAAATGAGCCAGTGAATATAAAGGCTCCGCTAGACCAGTTGAATTTAGTTTTGGGTCGGCTGTTGAATGCAAGATGACACCTTAAATAACGTCCAATATATCTCGTATTATATTATATAAACAAAAATATCAGATATTTTTTAAAGTATCAACTTTTAATTCTCAAAAGGTGATTACAAAATTTCCACCCAACTTCCACCTGCGGCATTGGATTGAACCGTGGCATGGATAAACTTCACACCTTCTGCACCATCTTCAACATCTGGATAGGCCAAATAGTCGTTTGGTAAGGTTAATCCGTCTCTTCGCGCGGCAACTGCCGTTGCAAACTCAGTGTATAAATTTGCCCAAGCCTCAATCAAACCTTCTGGGAATCCGCGCCCCGTTCTGACCAAGCGCTCAACATTTGATGCAATTCCATGACCATGGCCGCGGCTTAAAATCCGATCAGGTTCCCCAAATCGCGCATGCTTTAAATATTCACTATGCTCCAAATCCCATTCAATGCCCCCTTCACTGCCAAAAATGCGCAGGCGCAATCCACCGCGATTACCAGGTGCCAAACGTGTCGCCATCAAGGTACCAGGAACGCTATTGGCAAAGCGCGTATTCATAAAAACAGTGTCTTCTAGTGGCTTTGGAGATCCGCAAACATGCATCTCAGCTCGCAGATGTGTCATTGGTAATCCGGAGACAAATGTTGCTAAATGTGCCGCATGAGTAGCGATATCACCCGTACAACTTGTTGCACCAGACTTTTTAGGATCCAGCCTCCATTTCACATGTTCCGCCTCACCGATATCGTCGGGTGTCATCCAATCCTGCATAAATTCAACATGAATTTGATTGACTTTACCGATGCCACCGTTAGCGACAATTTCTTTTGCCTGTCTGATCATTGCAAAGCAAGACATTGCATAGCCCACACCGAAAATCAGACCTGATTGTCGCGTCAGATCAGCAAGCGCGACTGCTTCATCCACCTCATTGGTAAGTGGTTTATCACATAAGACATCAATTCCACTTTCGATAAATGCCTTAGCAGCATCGAAATGAACATGATTGGGCGTCGTGATCATCACAGCATCAACACCCTGTGGGTGTTGGGCTTCTTGTTGTGCCATATTCTCAAAAGATGTGTAGCAACGATCATCATCAAGGTACCATTCAGCACCAAGGGCTTTGGCCTTGTCTTTGTTTGAAGAGAGAGCCCCAGCGACAATCTCCCATCGGTCGCTCTGTCGTGCGGCCATGGCTTGTGTTTGCGAAATTCGCCCTCCACCTACAACACCAAGTCGCAATCTACGATCTGGTTTTGGAAAAGCTTGCTCTAAGTTGGTAACTTGTGAAAAGAACTCTTTTGTCATTATATCACCTATTAAAAACTAACGTGGCGGTGTTGCACCAACCGGCAACATCTCAACCGCCATAAAAATACTGGGCGTAATGGTTTCAAATTGATGCCAGGGATAATTGCCCTCTTCATCAAACATCGATTTATGCGTATGTCCCGGCGCCATAGTTTCCTCGAAGTAAAGCGTCGCTATATCTTTTTCATAACACTGCTGCATCTTACCAATGCCCACGATTTGGGTATGAACTTCACGAAATCCCGGCACTGGACAAAACGGGTGTTCTTTATGCAATCCCACATTTAAAGGTACAGATCCTGAATGATACATGGTAAGCCCAATGTTACCGGCCCAAACCTTAGGCGACATATAATGGCTGACGCCCTTAAGCCTTTCTTCACCGCGAACTTCATAAGCTGATGGCCATTTTTGTTTAACAGCGCGATACAAAGTTTCATCGTCTTCATGATCATCAAAGCGTTCAATAATCACAGCGCGTTTGATATTTTTAATGCTGGTATTAACAGCGATTACAGAATTGAGATGTGCCAAACTCTGTTCATGTATTTGAATGGCCTCATCCGCTAGGTTGAGCAAAATAACGCGACCATTCACATCATACTCCAACTCATCCTGCAAAAATCTTACCGAGAAAAACGGTTCGGCAAAATCGAGTTTTTGAACACTCATTGTGTTGCTCCATATTGATCACTGCTTAAATTACTCATCGGACGCGGCCGTTCGCATGAAGTCTTCATGATTTCATTGGACCCGGTTTTTGCTGATTTTAAGATCCCCTCCATAACCTCGCAAATATGCATGGCCAAAACACCATTTGCGCGGTGAGGTGCGCCGGTTCTGAACGAGTGCGCAAGGTCAAGTAAACCCAAGCCACGGCAATCATCATTAAATCCAAAATTGTTCTCCGCAATCAACCAATTTTCCCGACCCGTCGGGCGGGGTTGGTGCGTCCAGCGAGAATTATTTTTGGTGCGGAACCAAACCTCACCACCAAAGATGTTTGCCCCATGAACAGGGTCAGGATCAGGAATACAAATCGTTCCCTCCTCCCCATAAATTTCAAATCTAGGAGTCTCTGAATCCCAAACATCAAAACTCATGGTCATTGTACCGATCTCGCCGGACTGAAATTCCAGATTGGACAGAACATGAGTATCAACTTCAACATCCATCATCTCACCATATCTGGGGCCATTTTCGATCATACGCTGATCAAATGTGCGTCGCGCCATTCCAGAAACACTTTTAATCGGCCCAAGTAGAAACACCATCGCGGTGAGATAATAAGGTCCCAAATCCAAGAGTGGACCACCGCCAAGTTTATAATAAAAATCCGGGTTGGGATGATGACGCTCGACACCATGGGTTCCAACAAAAGCTGATACACCTGTTGGCTTGCCAATGACCCCTTGGTCGATCAACTCGCGACAGGTCTGCCAGCGACCGCCCAAAAATGTGTCCGGCGCATTCCCTACTAAAAGACTTTTCTCAGTGGCGAGATCTAGAATTTTCTGGCCATCGGTTAAATCTGTTACAAAAGGTTTTTCAGAGTAAACATGCTTTCCGGCATGTAAGGCTGTTAAAGAAATTTCCGAATGCGCTGCAGGAATTGTTAAGTTCAAAACACATTCAATCTCATCATTTTCAAAAATCTCTTGCGGTGTCACAGCACTTGGAATTTGATACTTTTCAGCCTTTGCTTTTGCTTCTTCGATATCGAGCGCTGCGCAAGCGACAACATCCAACAACGGGAATCGTTGGCAATTTTTTAGATATATGTCGCTAATCCGGCCGCACCCAATCAATCCCACTTTGAATTGTCTAGTCATTTGGCCCTCTTATTCCTCTGGCTCATAGAGAGGTAAAAAATTCGTCGGCATCGGGCCCTTATTACGAGCACCTTGTTCCATTTGTTCCCATGCATGCGATAAAATACCGACGGATCGGGAAAGACAGAATAGTCCGCGTGATAATGGTGCTGGAAACCCAAGTTCACAAAATATCACGGCTGTTGCCCCATCAATGTTCATGGCAATCGGACGACCACCTCGGTCTTCTGCCAACTGGTTTTGTACGGCCTCACCGATGGCGGCAAACTTCCCATCAACAGTACCTTCAGATGCAGCGTTCCTAACAAGTTCCATTAGCCGCGGAGCACGTGGATCAACAGGCTTATGAAACCTGTGGCCAAAACCGCTGACAATTTTTCCATGTTTTTCTTTCCAGTTAGCAAGCCCAACTTGGACGGCGCCTTTCAGTGAACCTGAACTCCCCATAAGCCGATCAATGTCATAGTAGAGCTCTGCACATTGTTCACCCGCCCCACCATGCACATCGCCAAGCATATTCACGCCCGTCGCCATTGCATTGTTGAGCCCAATACCACATGTAATTGCCATACGTGATGCAGCGATTGAGGGTGCTTGCGGGCCGTGATCTACACCTGCTACCAATGCTGCTTCAAATAGCTGAGCCTGCTTTTCATCAGGAAGCTGACCTCGTGTCATCATCCAAATCATTTGAGGGAATGTGATATTTCCAATCAAGTCCTGAATCGGCTCGCCCCTAAAGGCAATTTGACCGGGCTTCATGTCAATTATCGATGTACGCCACCATTTTCGAATGGATGCCGCGTCTGCACTTTCCGTCATGTTGTTGCTGCCTTTTGATTGAGCTTGATTTGTGCTTGGGCCGCAAGGCGAATAGGTGCATTTTCCGCACCATATCCATCATACCGATTTCGTCGTTCCACGACCTCAAAGAACAAACCACTAAATATAGACTGACTGTAAATTTGAAAATATTCGCCGTCGTCATGTCGAGAATACAGGATATTACCCGCCTGCAATTGTTGAACGAGTTCCGCTGACAAGCCTAATTCATTTTGAAGGTTCGAATAGTAGTTAGGCGATATTTCAAGGCGTTGAAAATCTGCTTCTGCCAACAGGTTCGATGTTTCAAAGATATCATCTGTCAGAAATGCTATATGCTGAACACCGGCCCCTACACTATCTGTCAAAAAGTTTCCCCCAATTGTGTTGCTTCCTGCAACTCCATTGAGATTTAATCGAACTTCACCCTCAGGACTGCGAATGGCCTGACTTGCTACAATGCCTGAGGGGTCAACAACATCGACAATTGATGTTTTTTCCATCTCGAAGGTTGTTGTATAGTAAAGTAACCAACTCTGCATTTCATCGTATCTCATTGTCTGCGCAACATGATCGATACGTCTCAGGCCTGCTGGTTGTTTTACATCTTCAATTACGGTTGGTTCAAATTCAATATCCCAGACGTGATGTAGGTCAGATTTTTCATCTATGAAATGAACGACGTTACCCCCCACGCCTTTAATCGCTGGAATATTTAATTCACCTGTTCCCAATGCTTGCGAAAACTCTGGCGACCCAAGCGTCATAGCCCTTTCGACGGTTTTTCCAGCATCCTGTACTCGCAAGCCCATATCGCAGACAGTAGCGCCGTGTTTATCAAATGCTTGCCGCGCGTATCCCTCCTTATCCGAATTGACGACTATATTGATCGAACCCTGCCGCCACAGCTCAACGGACTTCGTGAGATGGTGACGTTCTTTTCTAAAACGTAGCGATGTAAGAAGACTTATAAGAGTGTCTCGACTTTCACTATCGACAGCAAACTCTATAAATTCAAAACCGGATGCATAAACACGTTCCGCCAGTCGGGGAATATTAAAGTTCGCATTAGGTGTATTTGATCTAACGTCATCTAATACGTTGACAAGTGCGCGAAAGGCATCTGTTGCAACAGTCGTACCATTATCAAACGAACGCCGACTACCAACATCACTCGAAGACCAATTACCCGTATATCCACAATTGACGAGAAGGCGTACCAGTCCTGAAATATTAAGGTTTCCTTGGCCTGGTAATACACCAAATTGATTACTCAAAATTGGTAAATCGTTATTGGTTCTGAGCATGTCAGACAATTGGACATGAAACACATATTTGCCATCAACTTCTCTAATTCGCGCGGGTCGGGAGCCATCACCTAGCGTTAGGCGGGAATTAATACATAAGCCCAAATTAGGATGGTCTATCTGCTTGATCATCTCATAAGCCTGCAGCTCTGTTGTAATATGGGCCGCCCATGGTAAAGCTAGATATGCAATTCTGACATCCTTTTTTTGCGCACGAGAAGCAAGTTCATACAGGTCAGATACAATATCCTCACTACGGCCCGATGCATGTTGATCGCAATTGGAGCAAACCAGAAGAAGTCTGGTATCTAGAGCGCGCATCAGATCAAGTTTCTGTTCTAAGCGATCAAAAGCATGTGTTTTTGCTTCGCCAGAAAACCCTTCAAGGTCCATAAAGGGTTGAAGCAGCTGAATGTTTAAGCCTCTATCTTTGGCAAGTGCTGCAACATCCCCTGCTGAGCCATTAAACCCGATGAAGTCATATTCATTTAATTCAACGTTTTGAAAACCTGCATCAGCGATTTTATCGAACTTGCTTATCAAATCACCCGATACAGTCGTCGTTGCAATCGCGATACTCATCCAAGATACCCAAATACACGTGGTAGCCACAACACCAAATCTGGAAAGAGCAACATAACCAAAAGAGCAGCTACTAAGACCGCTAGGAATGCCCAAATTTCAGCAATAATCTCCCGTAATGGAATGTCTGACACAGCATTTATCACAAAGAGTAATATGCCATATGGCGGAGTGATTAATCCGATCATAGAGTTAACAACGACCAACACGCCAAAGTGCACCAGATCGATACCGAGCGCTGTGCACGTTGGGATGAACAATGGAACAATGACCAAGATGATTGTCGTCGCATCCAACACGCACCCTAATAACAGAATTAGGATATTTACTGCGATCAGGAAGACAACCGGACTTACGTCTGATCCTTCCAATAAAGCTGAAATAGCTTGTGGAATTTGTTCAGAGATAACGATGAAATTCAGAATAAATGCACCGCCGATAACGACACCAACCGAAGCAGAGGAACGAGCACTATCCACAAAGACACGATAAAGTCCTTGCAACGAAATCGCTCGGTAGAAAATTGCAGCAAGCATAAGCGCATAAAACGCCGCAACTGCCGCAGCCTCGGTCGGTGTCGTCACGCCCCCATATATTCCGTAAAGTAGAATCGCAGGCATAAGTAACGCGGGAAATGCATTTGCCGTTTTTCGCGGCAATTCCCGCAATGGCACTGGCTCTTCGATAACAAAACCACGCTTGCCAGCAAGATAATAATTCATTGCCATTAACACTAGCCCCATAAGTATGCCGGGCAAAATACCAGCCAGAAATAGCGAACCAATTGAGGCTTTTGAAACAAGGGCATAAAGAACCATGGGAATGGATGGTGGAATGATTGGGCCGATAGTAGCCGAGGCCGCCGTTATCGCTGCGGCATATCCGCGGCTATAACGACCATCTTTGGTCATCATCTCAATAATGATTTTTCCGATACCGGCTGCATCTGCAACAGCGGACCCCGACATGCCTGAAAATATGAGTGATGCCACCACGTTAACATGGCCTAAACCGCCTTTGAAGCGACCAACTGCAGCAACACAAAAATTGAGTAATCGATCCGTAATTGATCCGGCATTCATGATGTTTGCGGCAACGATGAACAACGGGACGGCCAGCAATATGGTACTTGTATAAAAACCTTGCAGTATTTTCTCACCTGCAAGCGCCACATCAAGTCCCGCAACACCAAGATACATGACCGATGCAAGTAGTATTGAATACCCGATGGGAGCGCCGATACCGGCGAGCAAGAACAGAGTAAGAAGGCATGATGCTAGTTCGATACTCATAACGCATCCCCGCCTTTGTCGCTGTCAAGTTGAGCAGCATCCACTGCCAATTCAAGTTCAGTTTTGGGTGGTCCATTGCGAAGAATGTTTATAAAACTCCATACATATCGCACGATGACCGCGAGCATGAAAATCGCGTAAATCGAGAACACATCCCGGAGAGGAATTTTGGCATCTGTGAAAGGATTCCGCACCGTAGATGTTTTACGGATTTTCATCCAATCAATGTAATCCCAAGTCGGCAGAAACGAATACAGCATGCCAATGGCGATGGCAGCCGCTGCTATCAATGCGAGAACTTTGCGAACTCTAAGAGGCGATGCTAGATATATGATATCAAATTTTACATGGTCTTGTTCGTTGACTATAAATGCGCAGCTAAAAAAGATCACCCACACCCACAAGATACCAATAAGCTCTAATGTCCATCCTGCAGGGGTGAAGAAATAGCGCAGAACGATTTGCAATAAAAACGTGACAAAGATTGCTGCCAGCATGCCGCCAGCAATCGCTTCGGCCAAACGGGAGAATGTTTTAATCAAAGATTGCATCACTATTCTCCCCTCCGGATTACGGCTTAGTTACCAAGCGCGTTGATCTGATCAAGAACACCTTCAGGCCATGTGGCAGCGAACTCGCTGTCGAGATACATAGACTGAACTTGATTGCGGAATGCAGCCAGGTCAGGCTCGTAGACAGACATGCCCTGCTCTTCTAGAAATGCAACAAGCTCGCCCTCTAGTTTCAACTGCTTTTGGCGACCAGATTCTGCAGCAGCATCTGCCGCTGCTTGTACTTTTGCCTGCTGATCGGCTGACATCTTGTCCCACGTCGCTTTTGAGATCGCGATGTAGTTAAGGTCAACAAGGTGAGATGTTAGAATGATCTGATTTGTCACCTCAAAAAACTTCGCATCCACTACAGTCGGCAGCGGGTTATCTTGCCCATCTACAGAACCAGTTGAAAGCGCTGTATATACTTCCGAGAATGCCATAGGTGTTGGCGCGGCACCCAGTGCTTTGCCCAAGAACTGCCAAGCATCTGTGCCAGGCATACGCAAGTTAACACCTGCAAGATCCGCCGGGGTGTTGACAGTCAATTCATCTTTGCTTTGACGCAAGTTTACCTGACGACGGCCAAGATACATTACTGACAGAAGCTTTACACCAAGCTCGTCTTCGACTTTCGCTTTGAAAGTATCCATCAAAGGATCGTTGAACACTGCCACCTGGTGAGCTGCATCTTGATGCACATACCCGGCTGTAAAAATTGAGAACTCTGGAAAGAACTGTGCGAGTTCTTGCGCAGATGTGATCGACATTTCCAGATTGCCCCGGCTGATCGCATCAAGCTCAGTTCCTTGCGCAAAAATGGTACCGTTATAGCTCGGCTCGTAGCTGGCAAAATCTGCCACTGCAGGTGCAAACACCTCAGCCATTGCTATTGAACGCTGATCAGTCTCCGAACCAGATGTTGCCATACGCAATTGAATTTTGTCCATTGCAAATGCAGATGCGGCAGAACCAACGACGATGCCCGTTGCCACAATCGCTGAAAGCACGTTTCTACGTGTGAATTCGATTTTCATTTTATTCCTCCGAAATGAATAGATAAGTGAATTTATCTAAGGCAAAACTATATCTTATTTTTCCATTAATGCAATATATTATCAATAATATCTGATATTATTATTTGTATCATAGGATATTCATGCAGTAACTGCGTGAACTGATGTGACATCATCTGGATTGTGTAATTCCGCAAAATCATTAATTTTAATAAGAGAATTAGATTGAGCAGCTTCACCAATTGCCTCCACAACACGGAGGGTTTTCAGTCCTTCAAGACCAGTCACCAGCGGAGCTTCCTCTCCTAAAACAACCTTTGCAAAATGTATAATTTGATTATCGAGGGGATCGGATGCTTCTCTTGGAATAGATGTAGCTGTAATTGGTGACCACCAGTCTCGCTCTGTACCGTGCTTCCAGATCGTTAAATCAGGTACAGACAATGACCCATGAGAACCGCCAATTTTATAACAACTTTGAGAGGTTTTCGGATAGATCGGATACTCACCAGAAGTTAGTTCCCAACTCCACGGAGCCACAATAGAATCCGATACGGTAACCGTGCCTACTGCACCATTTTCAAAACTCAGAAGTACCGATGCGACATCTTCATTTTCAAACCCCCTTTGTGATGGAGCTGATTGGGCCTGAACTGTTGAAATCTCCCCGCAAAGATATCTAATCAAATCAATATCATGAACGAGATTAACAGAAATTGGCCCTGCACCTTTGTGTTTACGCCAAGGAGCCTGGTCAAAGTAATGATCTGGTTTATAGAACCAACAATTCGCATGCACCGCCCGGACATTGCCTATCTCTCCGTCGGATATAATTTCGGCCGCCTTTTTGATAAGCGGATTGTGTCTTCTATGGTGACCCACAAGCAGCGGCACCTGCTTCTCCATGGCAAATTTAACAAGGTTTTCAGCTTCTACAGACGATACAGCTAGAGGCTTTTCGATGAGGGCAGCACAGCCATTTGAAATTATTTCAAGACCCAGTTCAACATGACTTGGTGTAGGCGTTGCTACAATTACGCCGTCTGGCTTCGATAGAGCAAATAGGTCGGCAAGACTAGCAAAGCATGGCACGCCATACTCGTCGTAAATATCTTCTGAGGTTAGGTTAGGTTCAACAATGCCGGTTAACCGAACACCTTTAAGCCTCTTAATTGCATCAGCATGACGCCTACCAACTAAGCCTAGCCCAACAACAACCAAATTAACAACGTCACCCATCAAACAAACCCAATCCTTTTAATCCGCCATTGGCGTAGATATTCAATTTCAACTTCCTTACCACTAATAACTTATATTAACAATAATATATGATATTTTTTAAATAATCAGATTTATTATACTATTGTTGTCTGTCAGATAATTTGGTAAATTAATGAAATGGGCGAAATAACCAGATGATAATGAAATTATGAACAAACAAGTCAGCACAGTCGGCACGAACACCTATCAGCGGATAAAACATGATATTATCTATGGTGAATTGGAACCGGGGTCGAAACTAAAGCTAGACACTCTAAAGGCCCGATACGCAGCTAGCCTGTCTACATTACGTGAGATGCTTAGTCGTTTAGCAAGTGAAGGATTTGTGTCGGCAGAGGAACAGCGTGGCTTCTTTGTTACAGCCGTTTCCAAAGAAGATTTAATCGAGATTACAAACCTACGGGTTTTACTCGAATGTTCTGCCTTGGAAGAATCCGTTCAAAATGGTGATGCTGATTGGGAAGGTAATCTTGTGGCCGCACATCATAAGCTTCATTTGATGGAGATACGTATGCTGGCTGGTGATGAAACCCAGAAAGAGAACTGGAAACGATATGATTGGGAGTTTCATCTTGCGTTAATTGAAGCATGTAATTCCAAAAATCTGCTCGATATTCATGCTACGATCTACGATAAATATCTCAGATATCAAATGTTGGTAATCACATATCGTGGCCAAGAAGCTATTGATGAGCATGAAGGCATGTTCAAAGCCGCACTGGCAAGAGACTCTAAACTTGCGCGGCAACTACTCGAAAAACACATCAGAAAGGGGCTTGAGCACACGCTCGAAGCCATGCCAGCATAAAGTCTGATTTTGAATGGGAGCATTATTATTCATTCTGGCAGCAATGATATCTGTTTATTAGCCCTAGCATGACTTAAAATCTATCAGTTATAATCATAATCGATGTTATCACATTATATTTTGATGTCGGTGGAAATTGAATTCCCATTACATCGATTAGAAGTCAATATAGGCAGTGTTAACCACTCTGCCATAGCGATAAAACTATGAAATAGTGATCCCGACTTCTACAGCGTATGCCTACAAAGTGGCGCTGGTCATCTTTCGCCCCTTTGTTTCTAACAGCTCTAGTTACTTCAAATATTTGCCTTTTGGCGAAATCCGTATTATATTATGCCAAAAGGCAATATAAGGAGTCTGCAATGCCCCAACTGCAACTCATTGAGAAAACAGCTCATCAACCTACCGTTCCGGAAATCTCTGATGCGGAGAGCGAGGCTATGGCTCGAGCAGTGGTCAATCTGTTTACCAAATGGAGCCTATCAGATGCACAAGCCACCATACTTTTGGGTGGTTTATCACCACGTACATGGGCTCGTTGGAAAACTGGTTCCGTTGGCCGTGTTCCACGTGATCTAAAGGCACGCCTGTCCAACCTTATGGGCATCCATAAAGCACTACGGATCATCTTTACCGACGCCAAACGTGGTTATAAATGGATTAGTCAAAACAACGACACTTTTGGTGGTACGTCTGCTCTTGATATCATGCTTGCTGGCGAATTGACTGACATTATGCGCGTACGTCGATACCTCGATAGCGTCCGGGGTGGTTGATATTGAACAAGCCGAAAACGGTCCACGTAAACTGGGCAACGACGCATCGAATTATCCGGTCACGCTTCCCACCAATTGATTTGTTCGAGGACATCGTTGACCCATCCGACTGGGATGCTATTCTATCCGCGGAAACAAAGACTAATCCGCGCTTGGCTGAAAGCGTGGGCATGCTCGACCTTATTCCCAAAGAACGTCGGGTTTCTGGTGCTGGGTCATCGTGGGCCATGGCTCCTTTTACACATACATCCACTGATCGGCCAAGTCGTTTCTCTGACGGCTCATATGGCGTTTACTATGCAGGTGATCGGATAGAAGTCGCTTTGTTTGAGACTATGCACCATCATGGAAAATTTATGGCCGCCACATCAGAAGAACCGGGATGGGTTTCTGATTTTCGCGAACTTATCGGGACGCTCTCCACTGAACTTCATGACCTGAGCGAAACATCGGCCTTTGCAGACCTTTACGACTTAGAAGATTACTCAGCGCCTCAAACCCTGGGGCGCAATC
This sequence comes from Lentilitoribacter sp. Alg239-R112, assembly GCF_900537175.1. Taxonomy (GTDB): domain Bacteria; phylum Pseudomonadota; class Alphaproteobacteria; order Rhizobiales; family Rhizobiaceae; genus Lentilitoribacter. The sequence continues at coordinate 1,553,971 of NZ_LS999833.1, forward strand.
TCCGTGAAGGTGGTTCAAATGGGGTCCTATACCGAAGTGTGAGATTTCCTGACGGTTTGGCCGCAGCACTATTTTGGCCCGATATTGCAGGCATTCCGACACAAGGCCAGCACTTTTCCTACTACTGGGACGGGAACATCGTCACCAAAGTCAAAAACCTGACAAGCGGAGAAGTGTTCTCAGTCATCGATTGATAAGCCTTGTTCATACTGCAACTTTTGAAGTCAAATCATAACACCAAACTTTTGTAATATCACGCTGAACCATCTCGCTTATTAGAAACACATTTTTATGGGTCTAAATAGTTGTTGAGGTATCTGGCGAAGAGGAAGAAATTGGCCGCTAAATTGGTCGGAACCTATTGCTTCATGATCAATAATAGTCAGTTTGGATACATAACAGAAAACATTGGGCACAGTTAAAAATGTCTGACGTCAGACATTGCAGCTGGGATCCGTAAATACGTCTCGCAAATTTCCGGCATGAGAACCGAAGGTATATGGTGTACTTGAGCCTGCTATTTTTGGACGGTACAAAACTCACCGCTATAGCGTGTATGGATTACGAGTCTCCCGTCTCTACTGTATTTGTCGGCGGCCACACTTCTCGTGGCTGGTGTCGAATACAAGTCCCCCCCGCAGGCTCTTAAAGGGACGCATTTGTTGTTGTTGTTGCGCATGGCATTCAGACACCTGTTACGAGTCGTCCAAACAGAATATGGGCTGCCGTTATGCATAATAACGAGATCGCTTTCCGCCGCCAATGCTTGACCTGCAGTTGACATTGCACACAAAAGTGCTCCACCAAGCAATGCCAAAGCCTTAAACGAAGTTTGCAGCTTAACCATTTTACCCATTTTTTTTCCATTCAAATTTGTTGATACTGTTATCAATTTTTAGATGCAGCGCATGGCTAAGTCAATTAGTATAGATGTACTAATGTGCCAACGATCAAAAAACGCTAGGTTGCCAATTATTTTGAGGGAAAGATCGTCGAATGAAATCTCTATTCACCGACGCTGTTGACTTCCATGCTGATCGCGCTCGATTATTTTCGCGTGCACCAATTAAAATATTCTTAGGCCACATCGGCTCGGCATGCCTTCTGATTTACTATGACGACGGACAGTCAGTACCCTACCTCAGTTCTAAAATTATGCGTCATTGAAACTCCATTGAGTAGACGAAGCAGTACTTCCTTTTTTCATTGCAGCACTCACGTAAAACAAAATTCTAATCGCAGATATTTTCCTTGATAAAGCAATTTGAACCGATGCAGCCATCCCAACCATCAGCTTTTATGGATTGAGATTTCTCACTGAACACACCCTCAATTACAACAACTGATTTGATCTTATCAAATCTGAATATTCGTTTGGAAGCGTAATCACGCCCCTTAGTGCAACCACGGGATTGCCAACCATGCATGTAAAGCTTACCGTTATTGCCAATCGCAACCTGATGCACATCAACAAGGCGCGGAAGACAACCTTTGCTGACGTCTTTGTCATAAACCATCTCGATAATGCGGTTTGTCTTAGCAGCCTCGCAAAGTTGAGCTTCATATTTCGATTGGGCCTGAGTGGATGAGAATGGCGTAACGATAATAAGCGTTGCTATTACTAAGTTTTTAAATTTCATTGCTGGCTCCTTAAGAAAGCTACCTTCTTCTCTCACGCATGGTTCGTTATTCTATTGACGAACGTACATGGGGCTATCCAGCAAGGCAAATACTGATTATCCGTTACTTGGTAAGGCTATGACTGCATCCAATATTCCGGGCCATCCAAAATCAGTTGTGCCTATCGGAAAGCTCAACAGAAACCCATAGATTGGCACTGTAATTTCAGAGCGGCTCGCAGACTTTTTGCAGATGTATCTGAGTATTCAATACGATGGGTCATGTAGGCACCAACGAGAGCAACATCATGCCGTCTGCCTAGATAAACAATTAGACTGGATATTACGTCCGCACCCAAGATTGCTAAAGTACCACCCTTGGCATAATCTCAGATGATACTAGCCAATATTGGAGCCGCCTTGTCATGAATCAAGCGGTTGAGACGGTGGTTGAGGCCTAAACTTTGATGTTCATTCAAAATCAATTGCGTTTCCATCTGATCGGCAAAATTACTGCCCTTAAAAAGCTCACTCTCCATTGAAAAAATGGTTATAAATCAGCCTCTTGCACTCAAGGATACATTAACTTCTACCGCTCCCAAACTATCAGCTATCCGGTCGGGCAGCTGTTCAAACTCGGAAAATAGGGGCTCATCCTTTGATGAGAAGTGGTGATGAAAGCCACCGTTCGACAACCTAGACACAAGAAGAATTTCTGCCATCGTTGTGGCCTCAAACCCTGCTGAAAAAGAGCTCTTGCGCAACTCCGAAAAGTTAGGCTCGGCGTTCGTCTGGTTTCATATTTATGCGCTTCTCGGCACCTATATATTTATCCTTTAAAGCCTTTCGGTCAGAGTCATTTACTTAACCGAATTCGGGTGCGCAAAACTCACCGATACGAATGACTATTTCTGCTGTTTCTTCTCACCTAGCATCAACATGGCAGGTGTTACGATGAGAGTAAGAACTGTAGCAACGACCAAGCCTCCGGCAATCGCGCTAGAAAGTTCTGTCCACCACTGTGTTGACGGAGCGCCATAAACAATATCTCGCGTGAAGAAATTTATATTAAGGCCAATTACCATTGGCATAAGACCAAGCGCTGTTGTTATTGATGTTAAAAGCACAGGTCTTAGCCGTTGTGCACCAGTTCTAAGCGCCGCTTCAAGGGATGATTGTCCATCTCTTTTCAACTGATTAAAGGTGTCAATAAGCACGATATTGTTATTCACAACGATACCAGCGAGCGCAATAACGCCTATGCCGCCCATTACAATTCCGAAAGGTCGTCCAGTTATAAGTAATCCAAGCAGTACGCCGGCAACAGAAAAGACAATCGCGCTCATCACAATTAATGCCTGATAGAAACTGTTGAACTGAAGTAGTAATATCATAAACATCAAGACAATTGCTGATATGAAAGCGCCTACTAGGAATACCATTGCTTCGTTCTGATCTTCAGCTTCACCTGCAAAAACAAAGTCCACACCATCGGGCAAAATTCCTTCGTTTAATGCAGATGTAAGCTCGCTTACCTGATCATTTACTAAAATACCAGGTGCTACATTTGCTTCAATTGTTACGACACGTAACTCATCAATCCGCCGGATGGTACCAACACGCTCTGCGGGAGAAAAATCAACGAAGTTTGAAATAGGAACAAGTCCAGATGACGTTGGGACACGAAGACTTCCGAGCTCCGCAAGTGAACGATCCTGGTAAGGAAATCTAATACGAATATCAAGAGTACCATCAATATCGCCAGGTCGAAAAGTTGCTATCTTAATTCCTTGAGTGAGTAACTGAACGGCTTGTCCGAGAAGGCTAACATCGGCACCAAAGCGGGCTGCTTCTACTCTATTAACATTGATAGAAAGCTCTACACCGGGAAGCGGTCTTGTATCAGTTATATCTGTAAATCCTCCAATTTTAGCCATTGCCGATCTGACGACGTTTACAGCTTCTGACTGGGCTTTTGCATCCTGTACCCGCAATTGAAGGTTAATTGGCTTTCCACCTGAGGGGCCGCCGCTCTCAGTTTGCACTTGAACATTGATGCCAGCAATATCTGAAACATCCTGCCGGATTTCTTCGCCTATTTCAGCTGCAGTGCGACGCTCATCCCAATCGGTGAGTTCAAGCTGAATTGAACCTACTGTCTCTTCATCACCCTGCCCGGCACTCATCATTGAGCGGGCATAGACACTTGATACTTCTCCATATTTAAGCAACCTGTTCTCAACCAGACGCACCAAACGATCCCGTTCATAAATTGAGATATTATCACGAGCTCTAACTTGGACCTGCATGAACTCTGGTTCAACAGAGGGAAAGAATGTGACACCTTTACCAAGTTGGCCGTAGAGGCCAAAAGCCCCTAGCAACATGGCAACAGCAAGAAGAACAGTAGTGCCAGGACGTAGGATCGACCATTCAAGAACGTGAACATAAAGACCAACCAAACCACTCATCTTCCGTGGATCACCTATCTCGGCTGCGTGCAATACGGCCTTTGATTTAGCTGTTTGTGGTTGGCGTTTACCTATCAAACCACCAATCACCGGGATAAAAATAAGCGCCATAAATAAAGAGGCAAACAGAGTGAGAAGAACCGTGATTGGTAAGAACTTCATGAACTCGCCAACCAAGCCAGTCCAAAATAAAAGCGGAAAGAATACACTAAGTGTCGTAGCGGTAGATGCGATAATTGGCCATGCCATACGTTTGGCAGCAAAAGCATATGCATCCTTCGCAGTTGCTCCTTCCTGCAGTTTTCGGTCGGCAAGTTCCGTCGTAACAATAGCACCATCGACAAGCATTCCCACAACCAGAATAAGTGAAAACAAGACCACGATATTCATCGTATAACCCATCATCCAAATCGCAGTTACTCCAGCTAAGAATGCACCGGGGATTGCCAGCCCAACAAGAATTGCAGATCGGGGACCCAGCGCAAAGACGATGACAATCATAACCAAAATCACGGCCGCAATAACATTGGCTTCAAGGTCTGAAAGAAAAGTTTTAACTGGTTCTGACTGATCTTGCAGGTATGTAACTTCGATCGCATCGGGCCAATCCGACTTCATACTTTCGATCTGCTCTTTCACCTTTGCTACCGTTTCGATAATGTTGGCACCAGACCGCTTCTTCACTTCCATTGCGAGAGCAGGTTGCCCGTTAATCCGAGCAAAGCCTGTTGGGTCATCAAAAGCCCGGCGAATTGAAGCAACATCGCTAAAGGTGACGACTGTCCCATCCCGAACCTTAACTGGCATTGTCAAAACATCATCTAAATCTTCGATTAGTCCCGGTACTTTTAGCACCACGCGGCCAGAGCCATTTTCAATCGAACCAGCTGCAATAAGCTGATTGTTCCGTTGGATTTGACCAATCACTTCTTCAAAAGATAGGTTATAGGTTTGAAAGACAGTCGGATCGATAAGAACTTCTAAAAATTCATCACGCTTGCCGCCGATATCGACCTCTAATACACCTGGCAATCCTTCGATTTTTTCTTGAACATCTTCAGCAAGTTGATTAAGTGCGCGTTCCGGTATAGAGCCCGAAAGAATAACTGTAACAATCGGGAAAAGAGCCGTATTTATTTCCGTAATAGTTATATCATGGGCATCTTCAGGCAGGTCACCTGCAGCTCGATCAGCAGCTTCACGTACTTTATCTAGCGCTTCATCAATGTCGCCCCCAGCCTGAAACTCTAATTGAACACTAGCAAAGCCCTCAGAGGCATGGCTCTCCATGCGGTCCAATCCTGCAATTGCAGCAAATTCACTCTCGAGCGGCTCAAGAAGAAGACGTTCTGCATCGGTGGGGCTTATGCCATCCAATCCAGTTGAAACATAAACCAATGGCAAAGGCACTTCTGGATCGGATTCTTTAGGTATTGAATTGTAAGCTACGGCGCCAACCATTATGATGATCAGTAAGAGCAGCACGACCACTCGGCTGCGCGAGAAAGCAGCATCTATAAGGAGATTCATTTATCCGCACCTTTTGATGCCGTATCAACTTGCGAACGGACGAGTTCACCATCGCGAACATATCCTTGTCCCACGGTTATTATTTTAACCCTCTCGGGCAAACCCGTTACCCAGATACCCTCGATTTGAGCGCGAACAACTTCAATTGGGTAGAACCTAACCGTGTCCTGTTCATCAACGACTTTAACACCAAGTGCACCATCCTGATTGAGCGAGACAGCTGAAGGGGATAGGAAATGTGCATTAACTTGACCAACGGGAATTTGAATTTTCGCAGATATCCCAGCAGGGATAGCGCCATCACTATTGGGAACATCAATTTCTGTTAAAAACGTTCGGGTATCTTGAGCCGCTGACGTGCCTACAAATGATACCGAACCTGCTCGTTCCTCACCCGTAATGAAAAGTACTCGCGCAGGCTGATCATTTTGAAGTTGGCGCAGTGACTGTTGTGGCACCTGAATAGCCACTGTTAGTGGGGCGTTATCCACAATTCTACCTACGTCGTTGCCGGATTGAATAAACTCACCACGGTCCAAACTCAGAGTTTCTATACGTCCGGCGAAGGGAGCCGAAATGATGGTATCAGCTAAGGCTTCTTCCGCGGCAGTCAATTGCGCACGTGCAGAGGCAAGTGCAGCTTCGGTTTCAGTAACTCGAGCTACCGTCGCAACACCTTGTTCTTTAAGTTTGCTAGCGCTAGTAAAGTCTCGCTGAGCTCTTTCGAGTTCAGCGCGCGAACGCATAAGATTTGCTTCTTTTTCAGCTGTTTCAAATCGAGCAATGACGCTACCCGCCTCGACATCCTGACCCTTCGTGACAAACACTTCAGCAATCTGGCCGGAGGTTTCTGCTCGAATAGCCGTATCTCTATCAGGAAGCGCCTGACCTTCGGCTTGAAAAAACTGCGTTACAGGTTTTGCCGATGATAGTTTCACGACAACGGCAACTGGCAAAATTTCAATTTGTTCAGCGGTCTCTAGTTTGTCTTCAGATGGAAATATAAAACCACTACCCATCCATATGATCAGAGCAACCGAGAGAATTAGTGCACCCCAAAAAGAGAAACCAGCTCCACGGTCGTCGGTAAACTCTAAAACTTCAACCGAAGATATGTCGTTATCAATTTCTGCCATGTATTCGTTCCATTTCAGGTCCATTATTCGAAACTATTTTTTAGCAATATGTTTCTGTATCTGTTTCAACCTATCAGAGTTCGGATGAGGTGCAAATCGAGAGGTTAGCTCTTCTTCGCGCAATAAAGAATCTGACGTACTTTGCAAGAGATTTTTCGATGGCCAACCTATGTATCTCACTTTTCGCAACTGTTGTGATAAATGCAGCCAATACGGGGAGAAAATATGGAATTCAACTTAATCATCCTATTCGTCGGATTTGTTGTCGGCTCTCGCATCATAGGTGGTGCTATCTATTCTGGTCTCGCATGTGTTGCTGATACCATTAAGGACAATCATGAGCAAACGAACACCCGATATAATATGCCTCGCGCGGATAAGTGCTCCAAAGGTTCTGTTTTGGCGTTCTGCCGAGAACATGTTCAAGGTTCTTGGATATAGCGTTGAAATCGAAAACCAATATGTCGGTGAGCTAGATACATAACTAAGTCCGAGCACGTGAGTGGTACAATCCCACACCGAGGTTCTAAAAGCTATGTAGAATCAATAGACGTAAAATGGCGGAGAGGAAGGGATTCGAACCCTCGATACCATTCCTGGTATACTCCCTTAGCAGGGGAGCGCCTTCGACCACTCGGCCACCTCTCCGGTAAACTGGTTTCTAATGATTTTTAGAGCTTTGGCAATAGGTGAACGGCATTGCGGAAGCAAAAAGTCTGTTTTTTCTTAATTCGCGTAAAATATACGAATAGATAAATGTGTCACTCTCAATTTTGCATCGGTTCAAATGATAGTTATGCTTATGGGAATTGATTCGAGCAATTTGACAACATAGAGGAATATTATGCACAGGGTTGGAGTTCTACCATTCGACATTTTTGAAAACGAAATGGCGATGCTCTTTATCACATCTAAAACACGAGGACGATGGATCCCACCAAAGGGTCGCGCCAAAGATGGTGAAAGCCATGAGGATGTCTGCCATAGAGAAGCATTCGAAGAAGCCGGCATTAACGGAACTGTCCTATCTGATTTTCCAATTACTGTTGTCATTAGCCGAACCAAGAATGGTGTGATCGAAAAGATACCAGTGACCTATTATCCGTTCTTAGTGGAATCACAGTCCAATGCTTGGCCAGAAAAAGACGAACGCGAAAGACACTGGGTAACGATGAAGGACGTGCAGAGGTTTGCTGACCGCAAAGATTTTTACAATCTTCTTGCCCAATTTGAAGAATTGACCCCTTGGATTAAAACAGCCGCGTTATTGCATAAATCAGAGCAGCCAAAAGCGCAGAAGCAGGCACAGTAACAACCCAAGCAGCAGCAATGGACAGCACAAAACGGCGGCGAACTAACCTTCGCTTACGTTGAGCTTTGGAATTAACAATAGCATCCTCCGCTGTATCACTCAGGATGATATCTGCGCCATATTTGCGTCTTGCCGGATGCTCGGTATATTCGCGCAAAAATCCAACACCAAATACAGCACCCACCGCAATGTGTGTGGAGCTAACTGGTAAACCAAGTGCGGATGCTATCAAAACCGTAATGGCAGACGATAATGCAACACAATATGCGCGCGGTGAATTCAATCGCGTTATTTTCTCACCAACAATACCGATTAACTTGGGACCAAAAAGGCCGAGCCCCAGGGCAATACCAAAAGCTCCAACAACCATCACCCAAGTAGGAATGGACACTTGGCTGGAAAATTCAGCGCCCTCACCTATAGTAGAAACAATCGCCGCCAACGGTCCAACAGCATTTGCCACATCGTTTGCGCCATGCGCGAAAGATAAAAATGCAACACCAATAATCAACGGCAGATCAAACAATCCATTGATATCTTTTTTCTTGTTTTGTAGTTTTGAGATCTTCTTTAAAATATATGGTCGTGAAGCCAGGAGAGCAAGAACAAACCCTATGAGGGCATAAATAGCGATTTCGGCAATTGAGGGCTTCCAGATCTTTTTAAGACCTTTCATAGCCATGTAAGCAACAAATGCGGCGGCCATAATACCGATTAATACGGGAACCCACGTTTTGGCTGCGGCTAACCGATCTGACACGTTAAGTATATTCACCTTGATGAATAGCAACAACGCAGCAGCGACCGCAGCACCAAAAACTGGCGAAATGACCCAGCTCGCAGCTATAGCAGACATCGTACTCCAATTAACCAAGCCAACACCAGCTGCGGCGATCCCTGCCCCTAAGACGCCACCCACAATCGAATGAGTGGTCGAAACAGGAGCACCAACAAATGTCGCCAGGTTGATCCAAACAGCAGCTGCAAGAAGCGCGCTAAGCATCAAATATCTAAAATCAATGACACTTATATTATCGCCTGGTGTAATAATCCCCTTAGATACTGTTTTAACAACATCACCACCAGCCAATAAGGCGCCTGCACTCTCGCACACAGCTGCAATAACGATGGCCCAGAATACAGTGAGCACCTTGCCCCCAACCGCGGGGCCCATATTATTGGCGACATCATTTGCTCCGATATTGATGGCCATATAACCGCCAATGACGGCAGCTATAACGATTAACAACGGCTCTTCTGATATGCCTGTTAGCCGCGTGCCAGCAAAAATAGCTATAAACGCAAGAAATATAACTGATATGCCAATAGGGATAATGACACTGCGAAGGCGCAAAGCCGTAGATTGGGTATAATCCAATCTCCTTAGATCATTTACATATCGATGGTCAGGATTTTTTTTATTATCAGTCATGCGCATCTCCCCAAGTACAACAGCGGGTACCCTAAACAGCATAATTTTGGGAGAAAAAACGGATCAAAACTGATCATACTTGTTAATAGCCTGTGGAAAAGAGACTATTCAATCACTTAGTCACGGTTCTTAAACCAAACCACTTGTCTTCGACTTGCTTAAAATGGGCTTCAGGATTGTATCTTTTCGCATTCAGATTTAACCCATTAGCAGTCAACTGGCCTGTTGTATAAAGAATATTATACGCAGCAACAATTGTATTACGTTGGGATTGTGCCAAAGCTTCTCTTGCACTTAAAACACTGGCTTGGGCATTTAGAACATCTAGCGTTGTGCGCTGACCAACTTTCCGCTCTTCTATTACACCAGACAAAGCCAAGCGGGCTGCTCTAACTTCTGCATTTCCAGCCTCTATGGAAGCTTTGGAGGAATTAAAGCTTACCCAGGCATCGATAACAATTTGCTCAACTTGGCGACGAACAGAATCAAGCCTGATACGCGCTTCGCCCAATCTTTCCTTTGATTGTCTTACACCAGCTGCATTTGCGCCACCACCATAGATCGGTATGGTTAAGCGAGCGCCAATTTGCGCACTCGTCACACCGCCATCAGCTTCCGTTAAAGCACCAGTGAGATTTACTCCGGGCAAAAGGGCACTTTGAGCGACATTTACATCAAATTCTGAAGCATCGATAAAGTGCTTGGCAGAAGCAAGTGCAGGATGGTTCTGCATACTTAAACCAAGAGCCAAATTCAAATTCTTAGGTATAAACTTGATCGGTATTTTGGGCACTTTTAACTTTGCGGGCTTAAGCCCGACAATTTGCTTATAAACCGCACGAGAAGACCGCAAATTTGTCCTGGCTGCGGTAAGCTGCGCTTGTGCAGCCGCCAGCTGCGCCTGTGCCTGCGCTACATCGGTACGCGTACCTTCACCAGCATTCAGACGTGCTTTTGACGCATTTAGCTGTTCAGCAAGAAAATCAAGGTTCTGTCTGCGAATACTCGATATTTGCTGATTAAGAAGAACGTCAACATAAGCTTGCACACCGCCTATCAAAACATCCATCTCTGTGGATTTAAGGGTTGCACGACCAGCCAAAATTCGAGAGTTCGCCGCCAAAATGCTATTCTTGGTTTTAAAACCATCAAACAATGCCTGCTTAACCGTCAATGAAACCTGGGCTGTCTTTGAAACCGTATTATTTGTATCAGAATATGTAGCTCTTGCCTCAGCCGCTACATTCGGACGACGACCAGCTTTGGCGATTGCTATACTCTCATCAGTCGCGCGTAATCCTGCACGGGCAGCTTCAATATCTGGATTAGACTCATAAGCACGCGTAAGTGCGCCATACAAGGTTTCTGCATGGCTAGCCGCGGGCAAAGCCAATAATGAAAAAATGCAGAAAAATAGAAATCTTATCGACGCTGACAACAACAACACTCCACGCAAAGGCGGCAATCCCGCTTACAGAAATTTCATTAGACTATAAATGATGCGCATTAAACCTAATCACAAGGGTAAAACAGATATCAACAGGAAAAGGACTTTATAAGTGGCGCTTGCGCAACAGCTAACAACTCATAGAAGCAACGATCATGAACGAAAGTTAGGCTAATCCAGTTAAAGAATTTCACCTGACATTATCACTTTGAACAACTTTTCGACCGTTTGGGCAAGTTTTTGATCAATAGTATCAAGATATTCTGTCCAATCAGTCAGTTTTTTCAGCTCCTCTTTCCCATCTGAAATTCCTCGCAGGGCCACCATAGGAACATCAAATTTCATACAGCTGCGCAGGATTGCAAACGATTCCATATCTACCATCTCAGCATCAATATCTTTGTATGCATCCCCCGAGACGATGTTAGCACCAGTGGATAATCTCGCGGTGGGTACACCAGGAATTAGGAATGGAAGCGCGTTTTCAACTGGCAGGTCTAAAAAGGGAGTTTTACCTTTTTCAAAACCAAGGGGGGAAGCGTCCATATCCCGATAGGAAACACTTGTCGCTTGATAGACTTCCGCTTGTTTCAAAATAGACGATCCCGCAGAGCCAAGCGAAACCAATACATCCGGCAAGTCATTCCTTAGTGATAACTCTGCTAATGCATGGGTAACCTCAACGGCAGATTCTACAGGACCTACGCCGCACATTAGCGGACTAAAGATTTGCTTAAGCTGCGTCCCATATTCTGGCTCAGCAGCCATAACGAATAAAATAGACTTGGTTCCAACTTGTTTAAGAGCATACATAGTAAATCCGTATCTGGAATTATTTTTTAGTTTGCGATGTCAACATATCAACTATTTGAGACGTAATAGTGCTTACGTCCATCATTGGTTCCAAACTTGCTCGAGCAGTTGCAATTTGATGAGACGCAAGCAAGTCAGCTTTTACGTCGAGCAAGTCGAGGATAAATTCAGCGTCCATTTCTGGATGCCCCTGAAATGACAGCCCCCTTTCCCCATATGAAAGCGCCGCACACGCACAAAAGTCCGACGTCAAGATTAATGTAGAATCAGCAGGAGCTGCAAGTACTTGATCTTGGTGAAAGGCGTTTATTGGAAAGATTTTGCCATCAAAGTCTCGATATTCTTGTCTGCCTAATGCCCAACCATCTTTAAATTTTTCAACTTTACCACCGAGCGCCTGCGCCATTACCTGATGGCCAAAACAGATCCCAACAACGGGCTTGATTGCCACAAAGCAATCTCGGACGAATTGTTCTAGTTCTGATATCCAGGTGAGCTTTTCATAAACGCCATGTTGCGAGCCTGTGATTAAATAAGAATCCGCCGCATGCACACTTATTGGAAACCTGCCACGATTGACCTCATAAACATCGAATTCAAAACCTTGCCCATCCAGCATTGTTTTGAACAGGTCTGCATTTGAACGATATTTTGCAGCAATCGCCTCACCTTGGTCGCCGGTTTGAAGAAGCCCAACCCTTACAGACATATTTTCACATTTCTATTTGGATTCATCTGACAAAAATTATTGAAACGGTGTTTCAGCAAAGCTACGAAGTTTACGAGAGTGCAGCCGTTCCGGTGGCATATCTGCCAACATCTCCATAGCTCGAATACCAATTTTTAAATGCTGATTGACCTGCGTTTTATAAAACTCGGTTGCCATTCCGGGCATCTTCAGTTCACCATGCAATGGTTTGTCAGAAACACACAATAAGGTTCCATAAGGTACTCGAAACCTAAATCCGTTGGCTGCAATCGTCGCCGACTCCATATCAAGAGCAACAGCACGAGATTGAGATAAACGCTGAACAGGCCCCTTTTGATCTCGAAGTTCCCAGTTCCTGTTATCAATTGTCGCTACTGTTCCAGTCCGCATGATACGTTTAAGGTCATAACCGTCATACCCGGTCACTTCCTCAACAGCATCTTGCAATGCAACCTGAATTTCCGCCAATGCAGGAATTGGAACCGACAGCGGCAAATCCGAATCTAGAACATGATCTTCACGTACATAGGCATGAGCCAGCACATAGTCACCCAACTGCTGACTATTACGTAATCCTGCGCAATGCCCAAGCATCAACCATGCATGAGGGCGCAAAACCGCAATATGATCGGTGATTGTCTTCGCGTTTGATGGCCCCACACCAATATTGACCATCGTTATACCGCCATGCCCTGACTTTGTCAGGTGATAGGCTGGCATCTGGGGCAATTTTACTTGCTTGTCAGAATTAGTATTTGACGTATTTGGGTATGTGGTAATATTTCCCGGCTCGACAAAACTATCATAGCCCCCCGTCCCATTTGCCATCATGTTTTTGGCATAATTGCAAAATTCATCGATGTAAAACTGGTAATTCGTAAACAAAACGAAATTTTGGAAATGGTCTGGATGAGTAGCTGTATAGTGAGCTAGTCTGGCCAGAGAATAATCTACACGTTGAGCGGTAAATGGTGCAAGAGGTTTCGGCTCGCCTGGCTCTGGCTCAAACGTGCCATTGACAATGGAATCATCCATTGTAGCCAACTCAGGCGTATCAAAATGATCCCGCAAGGAAAGCTTAAACTCCTCGCCCTTAGACGAACTTACGCTGGTTTCGCTGGTAATTGCGAAATGCAGAGGGATCGGAACATGCGATTCCCCGATCACAAACACAACATCATGGTTCTCTTGAATGATTTCTAGTTGTGCAGTCAAATAAGATCGAAATAGCGTGGGATCAGTTATTGTCGCACTGTAAACGCCTGGCGACGAAAAATGCCCAAATGAAAGCCGCGGATCAGTTTGGCCAAATGTATGACAGCTGATGCAAATTTCAGGATAATAAGCGCGATAAAATTTACGAACGCTGGGAACAAAATTCTCAAAAGCATCTTGAATAAACTCTACATTCTTGTTGTAGAGCCTCTCCAATGCAGCAACGGCATCTTTTGGACTGCGAAATTCTTGAGCTTCTTCGCGTTGTGGTGAAAGTATATTGTCAGAATTGGTGTGTAAATGTGTATCCATGTGACCTTATAGCGGAATAACGGTGACAGGAAAATAACAGAATTCATCTCAGTGTCTTTTTTCACAATAGATTATGCACCGCGTTGAATACTTTTAATAAGAACAAATCCAATGGCGTTGCTATCGTCGCCAAAACCACGGTCTTGACTAAGAGCCATTGCACAAAGCGGTCCAGTTAAAACCGCCATCAAAAGAGAAACTCTAAAAACAATAGAAAAAGTTTGTTTAGCTGGCGTTCTCATTGTTCTATTCCGTTCACATCTTGAATGTTGCAAATTGGTTCTTTTCCTGAAACACAGACGAACAGTTCGCCAGATAGGTATGGTCGGCGCAAAATTTGTTGCTCGCGAACCTGCCAGACAAAAAACATTGCAAACACGGTCAGTGCCAGTCCGATTATTGTGAAGCGCTGCGCCAGAACTATTGTCATTTTCGAAAGCCCCTCATCCGATTGATATTCTTGTTTCGATGATTGAGAAGATAGATGACTGAAACTGAACAAAATCTGAGATACCCATTCATGTTCGGTTCAGTTTCGTTAACAGGCTGATGATCAACGTCGGATTTATTGGCAAAAAGGCAAAACAAGACCCCAAGGTGGATAATCAAATCACACCAATTTTCAGGACAATTTTAGTAAAACTGTATTTTGTCTTCGGAATCTTTGGTTACTCAAAGGTTGAAATTCATTCATGAATCAATCGTAAATTTTGATCGAAATTCGCGCATTCTGAGTGACTCTGATGTTTAACAAAATGACAAATTTACGAAATATTTTCATTTTGTTTATCCGAAATTAATCATGCAATTTAACAGCATTTTCAAAGTATTCCGACATTCTAACAACCATCAAACAAGCGTTGAAAAACAGCGCGACAAGGACACTAAGTCCACATAAATGACAGGCGTAATGCTCCTCAAGAGCAACAGGGAAAATTCCGGAAAACCGGACAATATAAAGCTCCGCAAAGGAGCAAATGACAGGGATAAGTAAAATGGCACGTTTTGAAATGGCAGAAGTAAATAATGTAATAGCAGGCGGTGAGGCACCAGCCGATATCCTTTGCGATATGGGCCTTATGTATGCAACAGGTCGTAATTGCGAACTTGATATGATCACAGCACATAAATGGCTAAACATTGCTGCCATCAAAGGCTCGGAACGTGCGGCGGACCTTCGCGCAGAACTATCAAATACAATGACTAAAGCAGACCTCGCAAAAGCGCTTCGTCAAGCCCGCGAGTGGATGACGATGCACTAGGTCTAACCTAAGAATAAGCCAGGGGACGGCTAATTAAAGCTCGTGATCAGATGACATAAATCTGACACGGGCTTTTTAATTAAATGCTTATCCCTCTTCCTGTTTTTGATTGCCGGCCCTATGCTGCATCAAGTGTAAATTCATTTGCCCTTTTTAGGTGATAACTATAATTTCAATGAAACTTACGCTCGAAAGCGACTAAATGCCAGCATATACTGAAACCATTATCTATATATTCGCATTGATCGCACTGGGATATATATCGGTTGCCTTTAGTTACTTTAAAGCAGAAGTCAGTGATAATCTGACCGCTTTTATCTACAAAGTAGGTGTTCCACTTTTACTTTTCAAAAATACACTTTATGCAGATTTTCAAAGTGGAACTGTGATCCAGCTTTGGTCAGTTTATTTTGGTTCAGCGGCTTGTATTTGGGCTATCTCTCACCTCACAATTCAAAAAGCATTTAGGCGAGATGCGCGCGCAGGTGTCGTTGCTGGTGTAACTGGCGCATTTTCAAACAGCGTGCTTGTCGGGATACCGTTTGTCAGTGGCGTCTATGGTGAGGATGGTATGGCGGTTTTGTCTAAAATTCTGACAATACATCTGCCGGTCATGCTCGCCGCTACAATTATACAAATCGAATGGGCAAGCCGACGTGATGGGGCGGCGGATGGTGCTATCAACTTTATTCAACTACTTAAAAACTTCATTCGTCAATTATTGTCAAACCCGTTGGTAATTGGTGTTCTCGCCGGATTTACAGCAAAAATCATTGGTTTCTATCCTCCATCAGTTGCCAATTTGCTTATAGATAACATCAGCGCAACCGTAGGCCCCATAGCTTTATTTGCACTTGGCATGGCTGTTAGCCGCTATGGCATCGCTGGACAAATCGCACCTGCTTTATCGCTTGTATTCATCAAACTGATGCTCATGCCAGCTTTTGTTTTATGCGTAGCAATTTTAGTTGGAATGCCTGATTTTACAACGAAAGTTGCAGTTTCGATTGCTGGATTACCAGCAGGAATAAATGCATGGGTTGTCTCTCAACAATTTGGTACAGGGCAACGACTAGCCGCCACATCAATAACAATAGGTACCGGCGCAGCCATAATCTCTACAAGCCTATGGCTGCTCATCACAAATACAGTGCTGCAACTATTATAGAGCTACATGTTCGGGTAAAGAGGTCCCTCGCCACCCTGCGGCACAGTCCAATTAATATTTTGATTAGGATCTTTTATGTCGCAAGTTTTGCAATGCACGCAATTCTGGGAATTAATCACAAAATTTTGCTGATTATCTTCCTCCACCCACTCATAGACACCCGCAGGACAATATCTATTAGACGGGCCTGCAAACATCGCAAGTTCAGATGATTTCTGCAAATCAGCATCTCCAAGCTTCAAGTGAACAGGCTGATCTTCTTCGTGGTTTGTATTTGACAAAAACACCGATGAAAGCCGATCAAATGTCAAAACACCATCTGGTTTCGGATAGGTAATTTCCTTATGCTGATCTGCTGGCTCTAAACATGCATGGTCTGGCTTCCCGTGTTTCATCGTGCCAAATGGTGACCACCCAATGAGGCTGTTAAGCCACATATCCAAGCCACCAAGACCAACGCCAATGATCGTACCAAACTTTGACCAAAGTGGTTTTACGTTTCTAACACGTTTGAGATCCTTGCCTATCTCGGTTGATCGCCATTCATTTTCATACTCAATGATCTCGTCTTGCGCGCGCCCCGCAGCTAAAGCCGCAGCAACCTTCTCCGCAGCTTGCATGCCCGAAAGCACAGCATTATGAGAGCCTTTGATACGTGGCACATTTACCAATCCAGCAGAACATCCGATCAACGCACCACCTGGGAACGTGAGTTTAGGCACAGATTGCCAGCCACCCTCGGTTATGGCACGAGCGCCATAAGATAATCGCTTACCACCCTCAAAAGCTGCCGCAATCGTCGGATGAGTTTTAAAGCGTTGAAATTCTTCAAATGGAGAAATCCAAGGGTTTTTGTAATTGAGATGAAGTACAAATCCTACAGCCACTAGATTATCTTCAAGATGGTAAAGAAACGAACCGCCCCCTGTTTTCATATCCAACGGCCAGCCAAATGAATGCTGAACAAGGCCCTTTCGGTGATTTTCGGGTTTAACTTCCCAAAGTTCTTTAATACCAATACCAAATTTCTGAGGTTCTTTATCTTTATCAAGTTCAAACTTGTTAATGATCTGCTTCGCCAACGATCCTCGAACGCCTTCACCAATAAGCACATACTTCCCAAGCAGCTCCATACCCACTTCATGATTTGGGCCAGGTTGACCGTCCTTACCGATGCCCATATCACCCGTTGCAACGCCAATTACCGCGCCATCATCGTTATACAACACCTCGGCGGCGGCAAACCCGGGATAGACTTCAACGCCCAGCGCTTCAGCCTTCTCACCCAACCAACGACACACATTACCCAATGAAACTATGTAGTTTCCGTGGTTACTCATCAAAGAGGGCATCATAATATTGGGTAGACGTACTGATCCTGCCGGTCCTAGCACCAGAAAATGATCATCTTTTACTTCTGTTTTAAAAGGATGATTTGCGTCATCCCGCCAATTCGGCAGCAACTTATCAATGCCAACCGGATCAACAACAGCACCAGAAAGAATGTGAGCACCAACTTCCGCACCCTTTTCCAGAACAACTACGGACAAATTTTCGTCAAGTTGCTTCAATCGAATAGCAGCAGAAAGTCCCGCAGGTCCCGCGCCAACGATAACTACATCAAATTCCATACTTTCACGTTCTGACATTCAATCCTCCAAATCGCACTCATAAAAGTGGTATTTGAGTCAATCTCAACCCACTCATTGAACTACCCTTACCAAGTGTTTAGGAGAATTTGAAAAGCCTTGTAAAGAAATATAACCTCTGGTCTGCAAATAATTACAAATCTGGTCCACAAAAAGTCACAAATTATGGCCAATAACATTGAATACAAGAATTAATCGTTGGCTTTTTGTGCGCACTTGATTATAGGTTCGCCGAAACAATAAATTTATGAGGTCCTAAACCGTGTCTGAAACATTTGACAAAGTTGCCGATATTATCGCTGATACGAGTGAACTTGATCGCGACACAATTCTACCGGAAAGCAATACCGTTGATGACTTGGGAATCGACAGCTTAGATTTCCTTGATATCGTTTTTGCGATTGATAAAGAATTCGGTATTAAAACGCCATTGGAAAAATGGACTCAAGACATCAATGACGGCAATGCAAATGCGGAAGATTATTTCGTATTGAAAAATCTTTGCGCAAAAATTGATGAACTTAGAGCTGCCAAGGGCTAATTAAAGCCCCAACAATTGGCGGACGACAACATATGCAATTAGAATACTTCCAAATGCTTGACCACGTTGAGGCTATAGACCTTAGCGCGAAAACTATAAGCATGCGCTCAACCGTGCCAAAAGAAAGCCCTGTTTTTGAAGGGCATTTCCCAGGTTTGCCTTTAGTGCCAGGCGTTTTACTCATAGAAACTATGGCACAATCAGTCGGTCTATTGGTTATCGCTGTCACAGACTTCAAGATCATGCCATTTTTAATGTCTGTTGATAATGCAAAAATGCGCATGTTTGTCGAGCCGGAAACAGTTTTGGATATCAAAGCTCAGATCGAGCATGAAGGTTCAGGGTTTATCGTCGCAAAGACATCAATCACAACGGCGGGTAAAAGAGTATGCAATGCGCAACTCAAATTTAAAACAAGATCCTTTGAAGAACTGCCATTTCTTGATAATGTTCTTGGCAGCGCAGAAAAATTGGGCCTACACGAAGCCATCGCAGCCCAGCAAACATAGTGAAGGAAGCCTCAAATGGCTCACAGAGCGGCTCAGAATACTGATGTTGTGGTCACGGGCATTGGTCTCGTAACGTCACTTGGTGTGGGTGTCAAAGCTCACGAGAATATTTTGACATCATCGACTAAGATTGATCCTGTAATCGATACAGAGATCCTCTCTCCCTACGCCGTTCACAAGCTTCCTGAAATTGACTGGACGGAACAAATTCCCCGTAAAGGTGATCAACGTCAAATGGGAAACTGGCAAAGGCTTGGTGTATTTGCAGCAGGTTTGGCTCTAGATGACGCTGGCCTTAAGGAGGATGCAGATGCCGTAGGGTCAATGGATATGATTGTTTGCGCAGGCGGCGGCGAACGCGATGTTGAAGTCGACTCAATGATCGTTGAAGGCGCTCGGGAAACAAATAATGTCGATGAATTGCTAAACGAAAAACTTGGTACCGAAATTCGCCCGACGCTTTTTCTTGCCCAGCTATCAAACTTGATGGCAGGAAACATTTCAATCGTTCATAAAGTAACCGGTTCGTCTCGCACCTTTATGGGCGAAGAAGGTTCAGGCGTTTCTGCCATTGAAACAGCCCATGCCCGAATTAAACACGGACAATCAACCCATTGCTTAGTTGGTGGTGCTTTCGTTGCAGAACGGGAAGATGTACTTTTCATATTTGAAGCAATAAATGAGCTCGAAAAGACACCTATTCGTCCATTTTGGCAACGCAAAGGCGAACAGGGTGGAATTGCACTTGGAACAGCCGGAGCATTTCTTATTCTGGAATCTCGCGAACACGCAGAAGCACGTGGCGCGAAAATTTATGCTCAGCTTGATAATGTTGCCGGTGATTGTGGTCCACGTAATGACAAAGCGCTGCAATCTCGCATAGATTATCTTTGTGAGAGTACCCAAGCGACAAATGATACTGAAACACTCGTAATATCTGGCGCGTCAGGGGCGAGAGAAATTTCGAATCAAGAACGGACATTACTTGATCAAAAATTTGCTGATTCGACCGTTAGAACCAGTAGCGCTTTATTTGGCCACACAGTTGAGGCACAATTCCCTCTAGGCATTGCTTTGGCAGCGGTTGGGCTCAGCAATGATGAAAAGCTTGGTAAATTTGCAGACGAGTTAGATCAAGATATGCAAAATCCTCCCCAGAAAGCCGTTGTTACCGGATTTGGACATCGCCGCTCTGAGGGCATCGCCACACTTTCAAAGGCTTAGGTAGAATAATATGACATCATCAGCATTTAAAGATCACCTTGGCAGACCAATTGTTGTCGTTACAGGAATGGGTGTCGTCACATCATTGGGGCAAGGTGTTGATGAAAACTGGACAAAATTGACTGAAGGTCAATCTGGCATACATCCGATAAAACGTTTCTCCACCCATGAGCTATCCACGCATATTTGTGGGAGTATCGATTTTATCAACATTGAAGAAGATAATATTGTCAATCGTTCCCATAAGCTTGCAGAGACTGCAACCATGGAAGCTGTGGCAGATTCTGGTATCAATGGGGATTTTAATGGACCTCTTTTTCTAGCCGGCCCACCCGCCGAACCAGATTGGCAGCAGCGCTTTGACTTGGCTAACCAGGTGCCAATCGAAAAGCGCGAAGGTTCAGCCTATCGCCAATTACTGAACCTCTTACAAGATAAACCAAATGAAAAGCTGCATGATTCAGCCCAGTATGGCGCTATATCAGAGCGACTTGCTGCAAAATTCGGTACACGTGGATTGCCAATCACTCTATCAACTGCGTGTGCATCCGGTGTAACAGCTATTCAGCTGGGTGTTGAAGCCATTCATCAAGGTCGTACAGACCGTGCGCTTTCTGTGGCTACAGATGGTTCAATTAATGCAGAACAACTCATACGCTTCTCGCTATTGTCAGCTTTATCTACGCAGAATGATCCGCCAGAAAAGGCTTCAAAACCTTTCTCTAAAGATAGAGATGGCTTCGTAATTGCCGAAGGTGCAGCGACACTAGTTTTGGAATCATTAGAAGCCGCGACAAATCGCGGAGCCAAAATCTATGGCGTTATTAAAGGGTGTGGCGAAAAAGCTGATCATTTTCATAGAACCCGCTCATCACCAGATGCAGCACCTGCAATTTCAGCAATAAAAGCGACACTAGCCGATGCTGGTGTTGATTGTTCAGATGTCGATTATGTGAACGCGCACGGCACCTCTACACCTGAGAACGATAAGATGGAATATCTAGCACTTTCGACAGTGTTTGGTGATAATATGGCCTCGACTCCGGTTTCATCTAACAAATCAATGGTTGGCCATACGCTCACATCTGCTGGCGCAGTAGAAGCAGTATTTTCAGTTATGACAATCAAATCTGGCACCCTTCCGCCAACGATCAATTATGATAATCCTGATCCTGCAATTCCATTGGACACAGTGCCAAACGTAAAGCGCAACATGCCAGTTACCACTGTTCTTTCAAATTCTTTTGGATTTGGTGGACAAAATGCATGTCTTGTCATCAGCGCCAATCCCGCTTAAAGATTTGCGACACGCTTTTTGGCGTAACATTATAATAAGAATCAAATATTCAAGGAAAGCTGATGCGCGCACTGCAACTTGTTGAAGACCGCAAACTGGAAATTGTTGATCTACCTGAACCTGAAGCACCAGGTATCGGAGAAGTTCAACTTTCCATAAAAGCTGTTGCACTCAACCATATTGATGTTTGGGGATGGCGCGGCATGGCATTTGCAAAGCGCAAGATGCCACTGGTCATTGGCGCAGAGGCTGCAGGCATTGTTGAGGCGGTAGGACCAGGAACCTCAGGTCTAGTGCCTGGTCAAATTGTATCTATCTACGGCGCACGTACGTGTGGGCGCTGCAAAAATTGTCAGGAAGGTCGCGATAATCTTTGCACAGAAGTCGGTGGCGTTCACGGCTTCCACCTTGATGGGTTTGCACAAGAGCGGGTAAATTATCCCGCACGATTGCTCGTCCCTGCCCCACCAAATGTCGATGCCGTAAGCGCAGCTCTTGCACCTGTCACATTTGGCACAGTTGAACATATGCTCTTTGATAACGCGAAACTCCAACCAGGCGAAACCATTCTCATTCATGCTGGTGGTTCAGGCATTGGATCCGCGGCTATTCAGCTAGCCAAAAAAATGGGCTGCACGGTTATCACAACGGTCGGCTCTGATGACAAAATTGAAAAGGCCAAAGCACTTGGTGCTGATCACGTCATTAACTACCGCGAAGACCGCTTCGAAGGCCGAGTGCGCAAAATCACTAAAAAGAAGGGTGTTGATGTCGTTTTCGAACATGTTGGCAAAGATACCTGGGCTGGCTCCATGTTTAGCCTTAAAAAAGGTGGCCGGCTGGTCACCTGCGGCTCAACATCAGGTGTTTCTACCGAGACCAATCTCATGATGCTGTTCCAGCAGCAATTACGCCTCATTGGTTCTTTTGGTTGCCGCATGGAAAACATGAACAATGCCATGATCAAAATGTCACAAGGCCTTGTATCGCCAGTCATCGACACTGAGATTGACATGGAAAACATCCAAACTGCGCTTGAGCGTATGGAAGGACGAAAAGTGTTCGGCAAAATTATCCTGAAACTGTAAATAGTTCGAACTGAGATTAGTGTTGCAACAAACACCCAGCAAATTTTCTATAAAGCTATATAATATAGCAACAAATATCCGCTATAGACTTGAGGCGAGTGTCGCAATTTCGATGCTCAATCTTGCGCGCTTGCTACCCGTTCAGACAGCACTAAGCTTTATGGACAAAATTACAGGATTTGTTGGTCCAAGAACCAGCCGGCAAAAACTTGCCTTGAAAAATGTTGCCCTTGCATTTCCGGAGAAATCTGAGGAAGAACGGGAAGAAATAGTCTCCCAAATGTGGTCAAACATGTCTCGCTTGGGTGCGGAATACATATTTTTAGACAAAATCTCGAAATATGATCCTGAAAATCCAGACAATGGTAATATTGAAGTTATCGGCACTGATATTTTCTTAGATTTAATGGAAAATCCCAGACCATTCATTGTTTTTACAATGCACGCTGGGAATTTTGAACTCCTACCAATCGTTTCACAAAAATATGGCCTGTCCGTCAGCGCGTTATTTCGCCCGCCAAACAATCCATATATTGCTAAGAAGATTTTTTCAGCTCGCGGTGCCCATGTTGATGACTTAGTGCCCTCAACTGCTGGCGCTGCTTGGACATTGGCTCATAAACTGGACCAAAATGGCGGCGTAGGTATGCTGGTTGATCAAAAGTTCGATAAACGAGGTGCTGACACGACTTTTTTTGGGCACAAGGTTCGAACCAATCCGCTTCTGGCTAAACTTGCACGTCAATATGAATGCGATGTTTTCCCGGCAAGATGCATCAGATTACCGGAAGGGCGGTTTCGCATCGAGCTTGAACCGGCAATCGATATCCCCAAAAACGCCGATGGTGTCGTTGACATTAACGCCACCTGCCAATTGCTAAATGACAAAGTTGAAGATTGGGTGAGAGAGTATCCCGGTCAATGGCAATGGTTCCATGATCGCTGGAATATAAAACATACGCTTTGATTGTATATTAAGCCCAAAAAAAGAGGGCAAAGTGCCCTCTTCTAAAACCAATAACTAAAACCCGTTTAGTGCTTGATGACCACACGCGTATTACTTAAGCCCGCTTTCTCTACCAATCTGTAAAATTTTGATGCATTTTTTGGGTGTAATCGAATACAGCCGTGCGATGCTGGTCGACCCAAATTTTTAATTGCATTTGTAGCATGTACTGCATAACCACCGTTAAAAAATACAGCAAACGGCATTGGCGCATTGTTATATTTTCGAGATTTATGGTGTCTGGAAAGCCATTTAGCACTCCATTGACCCGTAGGTGTACGGTAGCCCTTTCGACCACTGGAAATCTTCCATTTGTACTTCACTTTACCATACTGTTTGACGATCATCGTTTGTGAAGAAATATCAACGCGCGCTTCAAGTCGTGCTGCACTGGCCTGCACTGTCGAAAATACAAACATTACAAATGCAAATATCATAAGAACATTTTTCATTCGGCACTCCCCCAGAGAGATTAAAAGATCACCTCTTTTACGTGAAAAATGACTTAGTGCACAGCCAAAAGGTTGAGAATGGTTAAAACGAATGATTAATGGTGATGAGTATGACAACAACAAATGCCTCTATCAAACACGCAGTCAAAAATACAATTTTAGCCAATTCAACATCGATAAATGTTAGTTTTTTCCGACCAGTAGCGTTCATAAATGCGTCATCAACTTTGTATTCTGAATAGGTTCTAGGGCCAGCAAGTGCAATATCTAAAGCCCCTGCCATTGCAGATTCTGGCCAGCCAGCATTTGGAGATCTGTGATGTTTTGCATCTTTCAGAACTACTTTGACAACAGACATAGGGGGTTTCGTTCTTGCGCCAAGGCCGGAAGCAAAAATAATGAATAATGCGGATAAACGCGCAGGAAACCAATTAACAAGATCATCCACTTTTGCACTTGCCCATCCAAAATCCTGATATTTTTCAGTCATGTGCCCAAGCATACTATCAGCTGTATTGATCATTTTGTAAGCAAACAAACCGGGCAACCCAAAGATTGCATACCAAAATATTGGAGCAACCACACCGTCTGAAAAGTTTTCCGACATGCTTTCAATGGCAGCGCGAGAAATAGAAGATTCATCAAGTTGAGCTGTATCGCGGCCTACAATCATTGAAACAGCGTTCCTAGCGCCATTGATATCTCCATTTCTTAATGGAGTGATAATCCGTTCCACATGATCAGACATGCTTTTTTGCGCAATGAAGATGGCCACGATGATAACTTCCAGCACGTGTCCCAGAAATCCAATATTGGATAAAATTGCTGTAAATAATAGGCCTAAAATTACAGCGATTGCCACGAGCATGGCAATCGCCATTATACCTGTGAACTTTTTATGAGCCTGAGAGAGAAGGTTAGAATTGAAACGTTTATCCATATATCCGGTAATTTGACCAAACCAAACGATAGGATGTGTATACTTCCGCCAGATCCAGTCTGGATCCCCCACAAGCATGTCCAAAATAGTTGCGCAAAACAGGATAATGAAATGCCATTCCGACAGCATCATACCTGAAACCCATTTAAAGCGTTCAGCAAACGAATATCTTCGCCCTGATCAGGCGTAAGCCCTATCCTCATCCAGCTGGAATTATAATTAAATATGCGGGTCAGAATTTTTTGCTCCTTCAAATGAACATCCAGTGCTTTTGCATTTGAGTGTTCTATGAGAAAAAACAACTTATTCTCACCAATAATTGTTAGCTTAGACTGTTTTAGGATCTCGCCCATCTGCTTGTGACGGATTAAGGTTTTCTGATTAAGTTCGTTTACAATATCAGGATATGTAAAAATATGTTCTGCAATAGCCAGTGCCGGACCTGTAACCGCCCATGGGCCAAGATATGTTGCAAATTTTATTCGAACATCAAACGATGAAAACACAAACCCAAGCCGGATACCTGCCAAGCCAAAGAATTTCCCTACCGAACGAAGTATAATAATATTATCTGCTCTACCTTGAACATTAAGAAGACTATTATGATCATCAAACTCCATAAAAGCCTCATCAACGACCAAATATCCATTACGCTTAGATAGTTGTACGGCGAGTTCTTGCAATTCCTGTGAGGTATATAGCCTGCCATCAGGATTGTTAGGATTGGCCAATATCACTGACGATACATCATCAATAATCTTAATATCTGAAAGCGACTTGTAGGCTCTATGATTACGCAAAAACGAATTTGCATATTCACCATATGTTGGCTCGACAATCCCCACCTCACCATCCAATATCTTTGACAGATGCTGGATGGCAAACTGCGAGCCCGGTACAGCCAGGCAATTATATTTCGTTTGATAAAACTCCTGCGCTTGCCCCTCAAGACGCTCGACATGCAAAGGATCTGGTAGGCGTCGCCAGACATCTTTATGGAACGTAGGTAGATCAATAGTAAACGGGCTTACGCCTGTTGAAAGATCGAGCCAATCTTCTTGAGTGCCACCAAATTCCTCAATGACTTTGAGTAAATTTCCACCGTGTTGAATATGCTCCATAACTAAGCCCGATCAACCACATGCATATATGAACCCGCAACATGACCCACGCGCATTCCCCTATCACCTAACGCGTTGTCTTCAGCATCCCCGGCGGAGAATAAAGGTTCAACATGATCTGCTTTATGAACAGTCGAATAATGGAACTCATGACCACGAAGCGGTCCATCCCACAACAAATTATTTTTTGGGTGCAGTTTGCGATACCCTAACTGACGTTTTCTACTCGCAAAGCTTGTTTCTAACGGTAACAGACCAAGCATCGGGTGCGATACCCCATGTGCATCGATCAACCTCTCACCAAGCACCATGTACCCACCGCACTCGCCGTAAATCAATTTGTCTTCATTGGCAGCTTTTCGCATTGCAGATCTAAAACTAGTGCAATTTGACAGCTTTTCTGCGTAAAGTTCAGGGTAACCACCCGGAAGGTAGATTGCTTTTGCATTTTGAGAGGGGGTTTGGTCATTAAGAGGAGAAAAGAAACTCAATTCTGCGCCCATATCTCTCCAACCAGTTAAAATATGCTCGTAGGAAAATGAAAACGCCATATCGCTTGCGACAGCAATATTTTGTGCAATAGGCGGCAATGCATTTACTGTGGGAATTTGCGCAGAATGCTTACTATCTGCCACATCAATAATCCGTTGCATATCAAGGTTCTGCTCAATATGTGAGGCAACATCTTCAATAAATTGCTCGATTTTCAGATGTTCACCCGCCTGCACGAGGCCAAGGTGACGTTCCGGTAATTTGAATCTATCGTCACGATGTATTGCACCAAAAATCTCGATAGATTGGCTAGATAAAGCTCCCCGCAGCATTTTTTCATGACGAGTGCTTGCGACTTTATTCAGGATAACACCACAGATATGTACATCGTCCCGAAAATGGGCAAAACCAGATACAATAGCCGCGACAGAATGAGAAAGCTTTGAGCAATCAACGACCAGAATAACTGGCAGATTAAGTAACGCTGCCAAGTCCCCTGCAGATCCAGTGCCATCTGCAGCACCATCAAACAATCCCATCATAGCTTCTATAAGCAAAAAATTATCAGGGCTTTGCAATCTGTTTTTTTGGCCAATAAGAAGTTCAGGCCGCATGGCCCATGGGTCAAAATTATAGCATTTAGCACCCGATGCAATGGCGTGAAACTGCGGGTCAATGAAATCAGGACCGGCTTTACCTGATGCTATAGAAATGCCTCGGTTCTTAAGTGCCCGCAAAAGCCCCAATGTAATAGTAGTTTTACCGGAGCCTGATGAAGGAGCTGCGATCACGCACCCGCTCATGAGACCGCTTTGTTGGGTTTGAGCTTCAACGGATCAGGATCTAGCAATCTGCCAGCAGCAGCGCCGAGCCAGTCCAACCCCGGACGAAGGCGAACGACATCCCCCAAAACGACAATGGCAGGCGGTGATAAATCTGCTGCTTTGATATCCCTTACAGCATCTGCCAATGTAGTTTCTAGCACAAAATGTTTCTCCGTGGTCGCATCACAAACTAACGCGATCGGCTCATCAGCTCTACGACCGGCCGCCAGTAGTTTGGTAACGATGGCATCCATATGCTTCATCGCCATATACATAACAATTACGGGTGAACCCTTAGCTATGCTATTCCAATCAATCGAATCCGGTATAATTCCGCCAGCATCATGACCGGTCAAAAATGTCACTGCCTGATTAACTTCACGGTGAGTAACTGGGATACCAGCATAAGCCAAGCCTCCAATACCAGCTGACACACCAGGCACAATGCGAAACGGAACGTGATGTTCAACAAGGGTCAGCGCTTCCTCACCGCCACGCCCAAAAACAAATGGATCACCACCCTTAAGCCGCAAAACTTTCTTGCCAGCACGCGCCAGTTCAACAAGTCGAAGAGAAATATCGCGCTGTTTCGCAGATGGCTTCCCACCTCTCTTGCCCGCATATTCTATAACTGCGTCTGAACTGGCCAGTTTTAAACAGTCCGAATTCACCAAAGCATCATGAACAATAACATCAGCCTGAGACAATGCATTATAGGCATGGAGAGTTAGCAATCCAGGATCACCTGGCCCTGCACCAACCAGCCAGACATGCCCATCTTCCATCATTGGTAATGTGTTTTGCCAATCCTGCATGCGATTAAGTTTAACCCTCGTTTCGAGTTCCTATATGGTTATGTTTCTTCTACACTCTTTCCATCCGGTGGAAAAGAATGATATCGACAAGAAACAGATGAATCTATGGTATTATCACCAATAATGACTGCTGATGAAAACAACAAAGACGGGACAAGACAGTTACAACGCGGTTGGACGACTGGCGCCTGCGCGACAGCGGCCACAAAAGCTGCATTGACAGCCCTCATTACTGGCGATTTTCCTGACCCTGTCGCAATCCTTTTGCCGAAAGGTGAAGTCCCACACTTCCCTTTAGCGATGGAAAGTCTTGGTGAAGGTTATGCAGTTGCGGGAATAATAAAAGATGCTGGTGATGATCCGGATGTAACGCATGGCGCCATGATCATCTCCTCGGTCAGGCCTATGCCGCCAGATAGCGGCATCGTATTCAAAGCTGGCGAAGGCGTGGGGATAGTCACAAAAAGCGGCTTACCTATCCCAAAAGACGAACCTGCAATTAATCCAGTGCCACGCAAAATGATGACAGAAATTGTCGAAGAGATTTGCACCTCCTATGGTCTTCCGGCAGATGTCGAAATCAGAATTTCCATACCCGATGGTGCAGAAATTGCAGAAAAGACATGGAACCCTAGATTAGGGATTGTGGGCGGCCTCTCTATATTGGGAACAACAGGTATAGTTCATCCATTCTCGTGCTCGGCATGGATACACTCCATTCATCGCGGCATAGATGTCGCAAGAGCAGAAGGGCTTGATCATGTTTTAGGTGCTACAGGTTCAACGTCGGAAAAAGCTGTTCAAGATTTATATGGTCTTCCAGATATTGCGTGTTTGGACATGGGTGATTTTGCAGGAGGATTACTAAAATATATCCGCAAACATCCAGTACCAAAACTGACAATCGCGGGAGGGTTTGCAAAGATAACAAAACTTGCACAAGGATCGATGGACCTACATTCCTCCCGAAGCCAAATAGACATGAACTTCCTGGCAAACATTGCATTGGAGGCGGGATTGAATCAAGATCTTAAAAGCACGATTCTAAGTGCGAATACCGCTCTCGAAGCCTTTGAAATAACAAAAGAAAACAACATTGATATAACAACACCCGTCGCAACATTGGCCTCCAAAAATGCAAAAGATATGCTGCGAGATGCGCCAATTGAGCTGGAGGTTATTATTGTTGATCGACAAGGAAACATTATTGCTAAAGAGGCATTGTAATGGAAACCATTCTAGTCCTTGGTGGCACAGCGGAAGCCGTTACAAAAACACAAGAACTCATCGGCGAGAACACCAATCATAACATCATATATTCTCTTGCAGGCCGAACAACAGGTCAACCAAAACTCGACTGTAAAATTCGCATCGGCGGTTTTGGCGGGGTGGATGGATTGATCAAATTCATCACTGAAAACAATGTGACCAAAATCATAGATGCAACACATCCCTATGCATTGCAAATTTCAAAAAACGCGCGAGCGGCTTCAAATAAAAAGAACATTACATACAACTCAATCTTGCGGGCAGAATGGGAAAAACAAGACGGTGATAATTGGGTAAACGTCTCATCAACATTGGAAGCTGCAAAAACCATCCCCAACATGTCACGTGTATTTCTGGCTCTTGGAAAACAATATATTGATGTTTTCCAAACGCGTACAGATTGTTACTTTGTCATCAGAATGGTTGATAACCCGGAAGTGGAGCTGGGTTTCAAATCCCACAAGTTGCTAACTGGGCGACCAAGCACATCGATTGAAGAGGAGATTACACTCCTTAGAGAAAACGAAATCCAGATCATCATATGCAGAAACTCCGGCGGCGAACAATCCTACCGCAAGATTATAGCGGCAAGAGAATTAAACATACCGGTGATCATGATCAACAGGCCGGACTAAAATAAGACTACGCCCCTGC
Source organism: Lentilitoribacter sp. Alg239-R112 (assembly GCF_900537175.1). Lineage (GTDB taxonomy): Bacteria > Pseudomonadota > Alphaproteobacteria > Rhizobiales > Rhizobiaceae > Lentilitoribacter. The sequence goes on from NZ_LS999833.1 coordinate 1,584,278, forward strand.
CCTGTTCTTTTTCTTCCCTACATTTCGCAAAACATGACTATATTCTGAATTATATAGATCTGAATCTCTAAAATTGACATCGCCGAATACTTTCCCCACCATAACCAAAGCCGTACGCGTAATCTTAGCCTTGCGTACATCAGCCTTCATTTTCTCCAGCGTAGTAAAGATATACTGCTCATCAGGCCAAGTCGCGCGATATGCGACAACCACAGGGCAATCCAACCCATAATAAGGTTCAAGTGAATTTTTGATATAATCAAGATTACGAATAGAAAGATGAATCGCAAGTGTTGCTTTAGATTGACCTAAAATCTCAAGTTGCTCTCCATCCGGCATGGATGAGGCTTTCATACCTGTTCTGGTAATAATGACTGTCTGCGCTATTTCAGGTAAAGTCAATTCTGTCGAAAGCTTTGCCGCAGCGCCCGCAAAAGCCGGCACACCCGGAACAACTTCATAAGCTATATTAAGCGCATCAAGCCGACGCATTTGTTCTGCCGTTGCACCGTAAATAGCCGGATCGCCGGAATGCACACGCGCGACATCTTTGTCCTCACTATGCGCTTTTTTGATGTCATCAATAATTTCGTCAAGGTTCATCGGCGCAGTATCTTTAACAAGCGCATCCTTTGGAGCAGCCTGCACAATCTCTTCTGGAACCAATGAACCCGCATAAAGACAAACGGGGCAGCGTTCGATGAGCTTTAACCCGCGCACAGTAATCAAATCAGGCGCACCAGGCCCGGCACCAATAAAATAGACTTTCATTATTTCTCACCCATTGAGGAACCACTTTTACCGGAATATCCGCGCGGTGTATAAACCCATGTTTTACCATCGCCTGTTTTGATTGTTCGACTTTCACTCGAACCAACAATCACGACAGTCAGCATATCAACGTCATTGATGTCCAAATCGCCAAGTTTAACAACGCGTACATTTTCACCTTCGCGTCCTAAATTAGTGGCCAACACAACAGGTGTGTCATGTGGTCGGTCAGCAAGCAAACGATCCCGCGCCCATGCAAGTTGAGTACGGCGTTTGCGTGAAACAGGATTATAAAATGCGATGACAAAATCGCCCATGGCGGCAGCGCTCACACGTCGCTCAATATCTTTAAGCGGCGTTAGAAGATCCGAGAGTGAGATTGTACAAAAATCATGTCCAAGTGGTGCCCCAATACGAGCCGCAGCTGCCTGCAATGCTGAAATCCCCGGAGACACCGCGATCTCAATTCGTTTTGCATCTGGCGTTAATCCGTCTTCACCGTCAGCTTTGTCCAAAAGTTCAAAGACAAGCGTTGCCATCGCATAAATTCCAGCATCACCTGAGCAAACAAGGGCAACATCTTTGCCCTCTCCCGCCAGCTCCATAGCGTGGCGAACGCGAGCTTCTTCCTTACCAAGATCAAAGTCATGACGGGTCTTACCGTGTGTAAGCGGACCTAACAAATCGAGGTAAAGTGAATATCCGACAAGGTCTGTCGCCATACAAACATATTGTGTTACCTCTGGTGAACGCCATGCGTCATTTCCTGGCCCTATCCCAACCACAAATAATCGACCACGTTGCTTCCCTGTTTTTGATGTATCCACAAACACATCTGAAGCTTGCCCAATAGCCAATGTCGCTCGCTGGCTCTTTTGCTTAGCCACGATCAAATCGCCGTCGCCTCCAGAAGCAGCCAAAGCTGCGCCTTCCGCCACGCCGTAAACGCCAACCTCGCCAAAAACAATGTCAGACGGTGTTTGCAATCGATCCGTCTGAGCAAGTAACTCATCCGAGTTATAGAATTGCGCTGGACAGTCAAACCGTCGCGCCAATGCGTGAATTGCAGCTTCATCCGCTTTTAAATCGATTGATGAAACCATACCGATGGCAGCTTCGGAAAATCCATTTTCATTCATCGTCGCTTCGGCGAGTTTTATTAACTCATCCGCGCCACAACCGCGTTCACAGCCCACGCCAAGAACCAGACTCTTTTTATAATAGATCAGCTCTAATTCTTTGGGATGACTCAGTTTTTCAGTAACAGAAAGCTGAACTTCAGCACCATCTTCAAACGCTAATTTACTTTCTCGAAGCCATTGTGCATCTCCCACTAAATCAACATTCGCACCATTTACCAACGCTGCCATTACATTTTTTGCGCTCTCGGGATTCGCCAATACATACCCCTTGGGCGGATTATCAAGCGCTACACCAAAATGGAGATCGCCAGCCGTCGTAATAGCTGCGTGAGCGCCTAAATTATCTGCCAATACTCTAGCCATTTCGTTTGCACCATGATGACCTCCCAGTAATGGCACCACGCTCGATGCGTCTTCTGCAACCACCAGAACAGGTGGTTCACTAATCTTGTTTTTAAGTAATGGAGCCAACAAACGTGTAACAGCACCAATTGCCATGACGGCAACAATCGGGCGTCCAGCTAGGAAAAGTTCACCTAGATGCTCCTTTACATCTCCAAAAACAACATCCGCGCTTGGGACTCTTTTCTCAAATCCGTGAATTTCGCCAGAAGTGTTTTGCTTAATTTTCTCTGCCACTGCCATTGCAGACGAGGACAGAATTATGATTGCGGGTTTCATTGTAAGGGCTCAGCCTCTTTCTCTGGTATAGGTAAGTTAGAGACCCAATCTTCAGCGCCTTTGTACATCAAGATCATTGAAAAATAGGGAGCAACTTCAGTGGGGTTCACCGATGCCAACGGCATGATTTTTTGTGAGGGAAGACTGATCCGCTCCAAGTAACCACAACAATCTATCAGTTTGGCTTTGGTCAACAGACTATGAATGCGCTCAAAGTGACGGCCAATCTTGATAATGGATGCAGCATCACAACTCTTTAGTTGGCGCGAGATATCTTCATCTGGCAAAGGTGCAGGAATAACAGTCAGCACATCATTTCTAGCTGCAAGCGGCCTGCCTAACGCAGATGCTCCTGCCATCATTGATGAAACGCCTGGAACAACCTCACATTCGAATTTATCTGCAAGGCGTTCATACAAATACATAAATGAGCCGTAAAAAAACGGGTCCCCTTCACACAAAACAACGACATCCCGGTCATGTCGCAAATGCTCAGCGATTTTATGAGAAACAGCATCATAGACCTCCTGTGCAGGAAATCTTTCAACGCGCATTGGAATGACAATGGGAATTTCTTTCTGATCTTCCGATATAAATGGCGCTGCGATCTGTCGGGCAAAGCTTTCACCATTGTCTGGCGCTGGATAAGCAATAACAGGGCACTCTCGTAAAATGCGTAAAGCTTTCAGGGTCATTAACTCACTATCACCGGGCCCTACGCCAATCCCGTAAAGTTTGCCGCTCATGAGTTAGCTCCCTTCAAAACTGACCATATTGTAACTGGCATAAACGGTTTCCAACCGGAAAAACGACCAACTGGCACAGCCCTTGCAATTTGCATACGAACAAGTTCACCACCGTATTTTTCATGTAAGGCAATCAACTTCGCTTCGCTTTCAACAGTCACAGCATTTGCTACAAGTGGCTTGCCTTCATCCAATGCGGACCAACAGGCATCAAACACGCCTTTATCCGTTAAACCACCGCCGATAAATATGGCATCGGGCTTTTGTAAACCTTCCAAACTCGCAGGTGCTTCGCCTTGAATCAACTGCAACTTTGGCACACCCAAGTTCTTTGCGTTCGCCAAAATCATATCACAGCGTTCAGTATTTTCTTCAATTGCAATTGCACAGGCACCATGTGAGGATCGCATCCACTCAATTGAAACTGAACCGCATCCTGCTCCGATATCCCACAGGACTGCATTTTGATATGGCATTAAAAACGAAAGTACGACGGAACGGACTTCCCGTTTTGTAAGTTGTCCATCATGCTCAAAGGCATCATCGGCCAAGCCAGGAACCCGCGATAGGACAGGTGCTGAAATATCGCTCTCACATGCGATGGCAAGAATATTGAAATCAGCAAAGCTATTCAGTTCCGCCGAAATTTCAGATGCTTTAAATGCCGTGATCTTTTCACACTCTCCGCCAATATGCTCAAGAACCGTAACCTGAGAAGAACCAAACCCGCGAGCGACTAATAATTTCGCAACTTCAAAAATTGTCCTCTCATTTGACGTTAAAGACAATATCTTTGCCTTTGGCACCAGATGTGTATGAAGCCCCTCCACTGCGCGGCCATGTAATGATATTTGGGCTGTATCCTGTAGCGCCCATCCCATTTTCGAGGCCGCCAACGAAAAGCCAGAAGGCGATGGTACAACAACCATCTCATCCGCATCAAAAAAACGCCGCAACGTGGCGCCGATCCCAAAATGCATAGGATCACCAGTTGCCAATATAGTGGCTGGTGTACCGCGTCTCTGCTTTATCAATTTAATTGTTTCAGAAACACCAAATGTCCAGGGGATAATATCACGATCACCTGTTTCAATTTCTTCGAGAACGCGCGCAGGCGCAATAACGGTTTCAGCTGCTTCAAACAGTCTCGTTGCTTGGCCGCTTAAGCTGTCTAAACCATTATCGCCTATACCGATTATGTAAAGCCAGGGAGTTCTAACCATTGTTGTTCAACCCACCAGCTAGTGCATTTACCGCAGCGGCGGCCATTGCAGATCCACCACGACGACCAGCAACTGTAACAAAAGGCACGCCACGTGGGTTGGCAGCAAGCTCGGCCTTTGATTCAACTGCACCGACAAAACCAACAGGCATGCCAATGATTAAAGCCGGCTTTTCACAACCTTCATCCAAAAGTTCCAATAATCGAAAAAGAGCTGTTGGCGCGTTGCCTATGGACACAATCGACCCTTTAAGCTGATCTTTCCACAAATCAACCTGAGCCGCTGATCTCGTCGTATTTTTCTTCTGCGCAATATTCGGAACATCAGGATCATTCACCAAACAAACAACCTCATTTTCCGATGGTAACATGCGAGGGATAATGCCCTTTCTAACCATCTCAACATCACAAAAAACCTTAGCACCATTTTCAAGTGCATTGCGTCCGCTAGTAAATGCATCTTTTGAGAAGAAAACATCATCAGCAATATCAACCATCCCGCAGGAATGAATCAATCTGATAACCAGTTGATCCAACCCTTTGCCAAACCTGGATAAATCCACTTCCTGCCGTATAGTTTCAAATGACTTTCGATAAATTTCGGCAGGGTTTCGCTCGTATGACAAAGAAGACATTTATGTCTTCTTTGTCATTGAAACGGGTCCGTGTGGATGATCTGCATGCGGATATGGATGATGATGGTGATCATGACTATGAGTATGGCCATCATCATGAGAATGATCATGTGAATGTATCGGTGTAAACGGAAGATTATGCTTCTCACAAAATTCCTGATCGCGGCAAGAAGCATCGCAATCGCCATTACACGGGCAATCTTCTAAACCACCGCCAATACCCTCGACATGATGATGATGGCTTTCCTGCGGCAGTCCCACTTGATCCTCAAAGCCCAAAACCTGCTCACGATATTTACAAAGCTGGCAATTCATCAATGCCTGCCCGGCTTTTACTTCTTCAACCCGGTCTTTAAATGTATCCAGGACAAGCGAATGGTCATTGAGATAACCGGCCTTCACAAATTGAATATCAGGGTTTAGTGCCGCCACCTCATCGGTGTAGCTAAATATACGCTTGACCAAAACGCCCGTAAAAAGAAAATACGGGAAAACAACGATACGTTTGTAACCAAGCTTCGCTGCATGTTTAAGGCCAGGTGCGACGAGTGGAAATGTTACACCGGAATAGCAAGTATCTGCCCACCCAAAGCCCAATCCTTCCCAGAGCATCCGCGTGATCTTGGCCACATTTGAGTTGGCATCAGGATCAGATGAACCGCGCCCGACAACCATGAGAAGTGTTTCGTGCTTACCCACTTCACCATGCTCTTTATTTGCAGCTTCCACCGCTTCTTCAACACGCGCACCTGCTGCGCGGATCATCTTGAGATCTACACCAAGTTCACGACCATAATTTATAACCATACCGTCGTTCTGCGCTTGATAAGTGTTAAGTACAGAAGGGATATCATTTTTTGCATGCCCGGCAGCAAATAGCATTCCCGGAACTGCCAATACACGGGTAACACCTTGTTCACGAAGCTTATCCAAACCATCTGAAATAACCGGATTACAAAATTCCAGATAGCCATATTCAACGGGCGTATCAGGGTAGAGTTTTTTCAAACCCTTGGCGACAGATGAAAACTCTTTTGCGGCATTCTGATTACGACTTCCATGGCCACACACCATGATGCCGATTTTTTCTTGAGCGCTCATGCTGTTTCTCCAGTTTCTCCGCTTGCAGTCTCTTCCGATGATACATCGTCTTGCTCGTTGTCCACCTCAGTGTTCTTTTTGCCTTTGACCAGAGCCGCCGCAATAGCGATTGCTGCAACACCAGCAGCAATTCCCACCCAGTGGGCGTGCCCGGCCAATTCACCAGCATGCCCCATATGGGCGTATGCAGGTTGAGCTAAAATAATGAGTCCAGTCGTAATTGATAGAATGCGCATCGGCATCTCCTTGTGTTTCATCGTTTGATGCACGAGACGCCGAAACTGAAAACAGCTTCGATGATCGATAGTTCTGGAATTGGCCCTTGGTTTAAGTCAGCCGCACCGGAATTTCTTTCAGCCCTTCAAAGGGCACCACCGTACATACGTTTGTTATCTATAATTTTGTATTCTCTCGGTCAAACAATTAAGCCCAAAATACATAAAGTATTGACCAGTTTTTTGACCTCATTGAATCCCAGTTCTAAAGTACCGGTATTCCAGCACCAGAAGCTATAAACCCTCCCCTAAAACTCCACACCGACCTGTGCTTTAACGCCCGAACGGAACGGGTGTTTGATCATTGTCATTTCAGTTACCAAATCGGCAGCTTCGATGAGCTCATCCTTGGCATTGCGACCTGTAATAATAACGTGCTTCATTTCAGGTTTTTGCTTTAAAAACTCAACGACTTCGTTAATATCAAGATAGTCATAACGCAGCACAATATTCAGCTCATCCAGCAAAACCATATGGGTACTGTCATCCATAATCATCTCTTTAGCGCGTTCCCACGCTTGCTTGGCAGCCTCTATATCACGCTGACGGTCTTGGGTTTCCCACGTAAAACCATCACCCATCGCAGTAATTTGAACTTGATCAGGAAAGGCTTCAAGAACTTTGCGCTCTCCAGTTCCCCATTTACCTTTCACAAATTGAACGATACCGACATTCATATCATTACCTAGAGCACGAAAAATCATACCAAAGGCGGCTGTTGATTTACCTTTACCCTTACCCGTATGAACCATCACAAGACCTTTTTCGATTGTCTTGGTCGCAATTATCTTATCGCGTGCGACCTTTTTCTTCTTCATCTTTTCCGTATGGCGCTCGTTGAGCTGCTCTTCGGTCATGTTATCGGTGATTTTACCCGCCATGCTTAACTCCCATTTCCATCTAGTTTCGCCATCTTGCTGAGCTGGAATTTCGCTGAATTACTTTTCGGTTGCCATAAATTTCGATCAATGGCTTCTAAAAAGCGATTTGCCATTTCTTTCAAAGCTTCCGGATTATTATCTTCAATAAATTGCCTGACCTCATCGTCAACCAAATAGGCCTGATACACAAGCTCAAAGTGATGATCTCGTACGGCACCGGTTGTTGCGGCGAAGGCAAACATGTAATCCAGCGTTGCCGCCATCTCAAAAGCGCCTTTATAGCTATGACGCATAATACCAGAAATCCATTTTGGATTAACAGCTCGTGCACGCACCACACGTGAAATTTCCTCATCAAGCGATCGAATGACTGGTTTTTCAGGTCTTGAATGATCATTGTGATAGATCGATGGTTTCGTACCAGATACTTTTTCCACCGCAGCGGTCAAACCACCCTCAAACTGATAATAATCATCACTATCAAGCAGATCATGCTCGCGGTTATCCTGATTTTGAACAACTGCTTCAACGGATTTCAAACGAGTTTCAAACAAATCACGTTCAGATTTTCCATCTTCATTTGCACCGTAGGCATAACTTCCCCAAACCATATATGCTTCGGCAAGATCATCCTTAGACTCCCAACCCTTCTCATCGATGAGAGCCTGTAAACCAGCGCCATATGCACCGGGTTTCGAACCAAATACACGGTAGCCTGACTGCTTCTTGGCATGTTCTACGCTAACGCCCTGTGCCAATAAGGCCTGCTCCTCTTCATTCATGCGAAAAGCAATTGGATTATCGGCAGCATCTTCGTCAAGTGCGCCAATTGCACGAACAGCGCGATCAATCAATGCGATTTGATCTGGAAATGCATCTCGGAAAAAACCCGAAATTCTGAGTGTAACATCTACTCGTGGGCGACCAAGCTTGGCCAAAGGTATGATTTCGTAACCAGTCATTCTGCGTGAGGCCATATCCCAAGTTGGCCTAGCGCCCATCAGTGCCAAAACTTGCGCTAGATCATCACCACCTGTGCGCATATTGGACGTGCCCCATGCAGTGATGCCAAAGCTTGTAGGCCAATTTCCATTATCTTGGACGTAGCGCGCAATCAAAAGCTCGGCAGATTTTTTGCCAAGCTCCCATGCAGTCGGCGTCGGCAATGAACGACTATCAACGGAATAAAAATTCTTTCCCGTAGGCAAAACATCAGGACGTCCGCGTGTTGGCGCACCAGATGGGCCGGGAGGTACGAACTTTCCATCCAACGCAGTTATTATATTACTGATCTCATTTTTGCCGCTATCAATTACACTTTGCTTCAATCGATTCTGCGTTTCTAACAAAACGATATCTGTATTCACCCATTGTTCGGCACATTCAGTTCTGCCAGATACTAAGTCTGCTGCGAGTAGCTCTATCCGCTCGACTGTGTCACCATTTGATCGCCAATTTTCCGAACTCACGTTGTTGAGCGCATCAGGGCGATGTCCATCCCATGTTTTTGAAAAGTCACAATCCAGTGGATCAAAACCATGCCCAAGTTCAAGGTCAGTAGCAATTGCACGATGAAGACTTTTATCTTTTTCGCCTTCTCCGCGCGGCAATCTCGCAAGCGCCACTGTCAAATTCTCAAGCAATCGATCTTGCGGTGCAACACCAAAGATATGCAGCCCATCGCGGATTTGCATCTCCTTCATTTCACAAAGCCACGCATCCAATTTCTCCAACGCCAGATCATCATTAGCGTCATTTTCAACACCCACATCTTTCGCAATATCGGTATCTTGCATCAGTTCAAAAATCTTCTTCTTGAGTAATTTTAAACGTCGAGGATCGTAACCAGAAGCAAGATAATACTCATCAACTAACGCTTCCAAATCTTTGAGTGGACCATAGCTTTCGGCACGCGTAAGCGGAGGTGTAAGGTGGTCAATTATCACGGCAGATGTTCTGCGCTTTGCCTGTGTCCCCTCACCCGGATCATTGACAATAAAGGGATAAATATTTGGAACAGCTTTCAAGATTGCAGCAGGATAGCAGCTCTCAGAAAGAGCTAAAGCCTTGCCGGGCAACCATTCCAAATTTCCGTGTTTACCCATATGAACAACAGCATGTATCTTGGCAATTTCTCGTAAATAGATGTAAAAAGCAAGATAGCCATGAGGTGGAACAAGGTCTGGGGAGTGGTAACTTTCTTTAGGATCGATATTATACCCACGTGCTGGCTGGATACCGATCAAGATCTTACCACAGCGGATAAATGGAAGCTCCAGCTTTCCATTTTTAAAGAACGGATCATCTTCTGGAGAACCCCACCTTTGTTGAATCTCATCACGAACGGATTGAGATAATCCGTTGAAGTGATTCATATATTCATTAAGCTCAAGCACAACTTGAACATCTTGAATCACTTTGGAAGAATTTGTCTTACCCCCTTGAAGGCCATCCATCAGGTCGAGCGATGTTTTGGGGTATTCACCCACATCATAACCATTGGCCTCCATAGCACGAAGCACTTCAATAACACTTGCAGGCGTGTCTAAACCTACACCATTTCCAATGCGCCCATCTTGGTTTGGATAGTTTGCAAGTATCAGCGCAACTGCTTTATCACTTGGCTTGGCATGCGCTAGCTCTGCCCATGATTTAGCTAGATCCACAACATGCTGAATGCCGTATTCATGCGGTTGATGCTGAACAATATTCGCTTGAACATTCTCATCATAATGATCTGCCGTTTTAAACGAAATCACCTGAGCAAACACACGACCATCTACTTCTGGCAATGCCACATTCATTGCAAGATCCTTGGACCCTAACCCTTGTGATGATGCCTCCCAAGCTTCAATATTCCCGCCCGCCAAAACAGCTTGTAAAACTGGGGCACCGTTTCTCTCGAGCACTGTAGCGGCGTAATCATTGCCTGGCTTTGAAACCGCAAATCCTGTCGCATTAATCACCACGTTTGGTGGCGTTTGACGAAAGAGATGCAAAACAACATTTTGTGAAAATTCCTCTTTCAAACTGGATACATATATGGGAAGCGGGTTTAACCCGGCTTCCCGCATCTTCTTAATCAAAGCATCGATTGGTGATGTTTGTCCGCTTTGTATAAGCGCGCGATAAAAATTGATCCCTACAATCGGAGCGCCTTTGATCCAAATTGATTTAAGCTTATCTAGAGTTGGTTCAGTTTCTTGCGGCCAATATAATCCAGCTTTTAGTAGCGGCGCAGCGGAAACAGGTCTTGTTCTATCCTCAAGTAGCGTTTCACAATATTCTACAAAACCTGCTGCATTTTTTGCGCCACCCTCAATGAGGTATCGCCACAATGCAGCTACGTCTTCACCTGAAACATTACAAAACCGATCTAGTTCCGGATCCGGTTTATCATCACCTGGAACAACGACTATCTTGATGTTGTTGTTGCTCGCAGTCGCATAAAATGCTTCTAGTGCATAGGAGAAATAACCCGCACCACCAAGTGCACGAATGACAATCAGCTTGGCATGTTTAGCGGTATTTTCAGCATATGTGTCAACTGACATTGGATGCGTCAGCTGTCCAAGGCTAGCCAGTCGCCAATCCAAATTAGCAACACCATTAACAGCATTTGCAATACTTGAATTCTCAGTGTCTGCTGCTGAAAGGAAAATCACATCTCCCGGAGATTGACCAAGATCAATGGCCTCATCTCCGTCAGATATTGTTCCTTTTTGCGCTAAGAGAAGATGCATGATTTAACTCAGATCAATCCCTTGATTGCAGAAGCAATTTTTTGTTGCTCGATATCATGCAAACCAATGACCACGAGTTTAGAAGACTTCTCTTCATCAGCATTCCACAGACGATCAAAATGCTGATCAACACGCGCACCTACGGCTTGGATAACAAGGCGCATCGCTTTGTCTGGAACATGAACAATACCTTTGAGCCTAAGAATATCATATTCCTGGATCAACTCGCTGAGACCGACACAAAACTGCTCTGGCTTTTTAACCGCACCAAGTTCAACCACAAAGCTTTCAAATTCATCATGGTCATGATGGTGGTGTTCATGATCATCGTCAGAATGTTCATCATGGTGATGTTTCTCATGATGTGATTTGCGAGTTGCCAGATCGTCCTCAGAACCAACACCAAGCCCAAGCAGTACATCTGATGGGACAATACCATTGCGCGCTACGACAAAGGCTGGTTTACGTTCAATGGAATTTTGTACCGATGCTTTAACCTGATCAAGTTTGATCTCATCAATGAGATCAGCTTTATTTAGGACAATCATATCCGCCGCCGTAAGCTGGTCTTCAAATAGCTCCTCTAACGGGCTTTCATGATCCAGGCTTTCATCTTCCTGGCGCTGCGCATCTAGTTTATCATGATCATGGGCAAACCTGCCATCAGAAACAGCGGCACTGTCTACCACAGTCACAACCCCATCAACGGTTACTTGCGACTTTATTTCAGGCCAATTGAACGCAGCAACAAGCGGCTGTGGTAGCGCAAGGCCTGACGTTTCAATTACGATATGATCTGGTCTCGCTTCCCGCTCGAGAAGCTTCTCCATTGTGGGAATAAAATCATCAGCAACCGTACAGCAAATACAGCCATTGGTAAGTTCAACAATATCGTCCTCGGTGCAGTTTTCAGCTCCGCACCCCTTAAGCACATCACCATCAACACCCAAATCACCAAATTCATTGATAATAAGGGCGATTTTTTTGCCGTCGGCATTTTGCAACATCGATCGAATGATGGTTGTTTTACCTGCACCAAGAAAGCCTGTGATAATCGTTGCAGGAATTTTAGATTGTAGCATGTTCAGCCCTTTAATTTGGATGGCAGTCCGGCGGTGAGAAAATATACCTCATCAACTGCTTGAGAAATTTTTTGGTGCAAAAGACCAGTATGATCGATGAATTTACGAGCCATCTTATTGTCTGGCACAATGCCCTGCCCGACTTCATTTGAGACAAACACAACTGGCACTGAGAGAGTTTTGAGAACATCAATCAGCTCATCGCTCGCTGCTTCTACGTCTTGCTCTTCCATCATGAGGTTTGTAACCCACATCGTTAAGCAATCAACGAGAACAGGTTGTTTTTGATCATTCAATATCTTGAGTTGATGCGAGAGCTCAATCGGTTCTTCAAAGCCCAACCACTCATCCCCGCGACGCACTTTATGTTCATTAATGCGATCACGCATCTCATCATCCCAGATGCGTGCGGTTGCAAGATAGCTGCATGAAGGCGCAAGGTTAAGTGTCAGTTTTTCAGCAAACAAAGACTTGCCAGACCGAGCACCACCAAGCACGAAATAATGTCGTGCGATAGACATTTTCTAACGACGCATAATAGCCAGCATGGGCCCAGGCCATGCTTGGTTTACAGACGCATTTATAGAATATAGTACATTTCCCACTCAGACAGCTCCCCGTGTCTTCAATGGCCTGACATACATCAAGCCTGTTTCAGTTCCCTTCTGGCAGGTCTCCTGGCTCACGTATTTCGACAGTTTCCTGTCATCAGCACACCCTTACCTTCCCAATGTTTGGCTTCGATCTAAATCGAATACCGGCGTCTGGGCGAGGAACGATTCGTAGAGAAAGAGGCGTTCAACCCGTGTTATCCCAGTTGCCCATCAGTGGTTTTTTCGAAATTTGCCGTTGAACCCAATTCATCAATATGAATTTACAAAGCTCTTAGCCAAACAACGAAGGGGTGCCTACTCGCTCTACAGTCGCGGGATCGGCTGTGATTAAAGTCCTCGACTTGAGTCAACTTCCTCACATTCCCTTTTAATTTTGCTTTGCACCTTGCAAAACAAAAACCAAATGGTGAGCGATTGTTAAGCGCGCATTCAGTGACTGTCAATTGGGTAATTTGATTTTATGATGAAGTTTCTGCAATCTTCAGTAAAGCATCGAAATCTACAAGTTGTTCGAGTTCATTAGCAATATCATCTAATGCTACATCTACCATCTCAGTATAGTTTAGCTCAGATTGCATTATGCCGAAGTGGTTCAAAAACGCATGGCGAAAATCATCTTCGGTAAACAGGCCATGTAAATATGTGCCAAAGATCAACCCATCTTGTGTAATAGCGCCCTCGCCTCGCTCACCCACAAACGAAAACGGTCGTAAGCAATCCGGGCCAGTTGTTCTGCCTATATGGATTTCATAACCATTTATATCTTGACCAAAAAACTCCGAACGCGCATCAGTTTTTTGAGTAACTTTTTCAGGTTCCATGATGGTTTCAATATCTAGAAGTCCAAAACCGTCTATTTCAGAAATGTCACCTTCAATACGATCAGGATCAAAGATTTTTCTTCCAAGCATTTGAAAACCTCCACAAATACCGAAAACTGAACCACCTTTTTTCAGATGCTCCCGAAGCTGAACATCCCATCCCTCAGACCTTAGATAAGTTAAATCAGCAATTGTCGATTTTGTTCCTGGCAGGATAATAATATTGGCATCGCCGGGTATAGCTTCCCCCGAACTGATGAACTGCACGTCAATATTCTGCTCTGCAATCAACGGGTCAAAATCATCAAAATTAGCCATCCGTGGAAGTCTTGGAATCGCTATTTTAAACTTACCTGATGTGTTTGCGCTCATTCTATCGAGAACAACTGAATCTTCAGCGGGCAATTTAGCAGCTGCTTTAAGCCACGGAATAACACCATAGCTCAGCCAGCCTGTGAACTTGTGTATTGATGTTAAGCCATCATCGAAAAGTGACACATCCCCTCGGAACTTATTAATCAAATACCCTGTAATCATATCGCGATCTTTATCCGGCAAAATCTGATATGTGCCGACAATGGAAGCAATGACACCTCCACGATCGATGTCACCGATAAGTATAACCGGAACATTCGCTTCTGTTGCAAATCCCATATTTGCGATATCACCATCTCGCAAATTTATTTCAGCAGGTGACCCGGCCCCCTCCACCAATATCAGTTCATACTCTTGAGATAGCTTTTCAAAACTCTCCAATACGCACGTCAATAATTTTGGTTTGACCGATTTATACTCGCGAGCCTTCGCCTGCCCCCAAACTTTGCCATGAACTACAATCTGACTTCCTGTTTCTGATTGAGGCTTTAACAAAATTGGGTTCATGTGAATTGATGGTGACACACGAGCCGCAAGAGCTTGTAGCCATTGACCGCGGCCAATCTCGCCACCATCATCGGCGATAGCTGCATTGTTTGACATGTTCTGCGGCTTAAATGGTGCAACCTTAATGCCACGATTGGCAGCAAGGCGGCAAAGACCGGCAACCAACACGGTTTTACCAACATCCGAACCCGTACCCTGAAACATAATTGCTTTAGCCATAATCGCTGAATAACACCCGCAAAGAAAAGAGGGAACGAAAAATTGTGGCTCATAAAGAAAAACCGCGTCAGCTCAAAAAGCTGACACGGTTTTTTGCCAAAATACGCAGGCACTACAAAATACGCATGTAGTTACTAGCACTTCGGTACGCAGTACCTGATCCGAAGCGAGCAAATTTTAAGTTTGCTGGAGGTAGTTCTACAGCAACATCGTTACCGGAAAGTTATTGAAAGACTAAGCGAATCTTAATTTCGCATTTTTTCTGGTTAACTCGCAAAAAAATTTCAAACAAAAATCTAACAAAGCGAGTTTAACACTATTGCAATGATATAAAGACATGTTTATATCTTGAAATGATTTGAAAAGGCGCAATCTATGACCAATACATCCAATCCTATAACTGACCTGATCGCGGAAAAAGGGATCTTGATGGCTGATGGCGCCACAGGCACAAACCTATTTGAAATGGGATTAGAAGCAGGCGAAGCGCCTGAACTTTGGAATGAAAGCGCACCGGAAAAAATTGAAAATCTACACAAAGGCTTTGTTGATGCTGGTTCAGATATCATTCTTACAAATTCATTCGGCGGAACGCGTCACCGTTTAAAACTTCACCATGCGCAAGACAGAGTGTTTGAACTCAATAAAGCTGCAGCTGAAATTGCAACAAAAATTGCAAAGACAGCAAACAAACGTGTGATCGTGGCTGGTTCCGTTGGACCAACTGGGGAGTTGCTGGTTCCATTAGGCGCGATGACCTATGACGAAGCAGTCGCTGCATTTGTTGAACAACTGGAAGGTTTGAAGGCTGGTGGCGCAGAAGTTGCATGGATTGAAACAATGTCAGCAACGGACGAAATTCGGGCAGCGGCAGAAGCAGCAGTGAAACTTGGTATGCCTTATGTTTACACCGGTTCATTTGACACTGCTGGTAAAACCATGATGGGTCTACATCCTAAAGATATACATAATGTTGCTGGAGACATTGGTGATGGCCCCGTAGCAGTTGGCGCAAACTGTGGTGTTGGAGCCTCAGATATTTTATCTTCCCTACTCGATATGACAGAGGCCGACCCTAATGCTGTTGTTGTTGTTAAAGGGAATTGTGGCGTACCAGAATTTCGTGGTAGTGAAATTCACTACTCCGGCACACCAGCATTGATGGCTGACTATGCTCGCCTTGCAATTGATGCCGGCGCGAAAATTATTGGCGGCTGTTGTGGCACTTCATGCGACCATCTCTCAGCTATTCGCGGTGCAATTGATAAACATAACGCCCCGGCTGACGGATTTACAAAACGACCAACTATTGAAGAGATCGTTGAACGCATCGGACCAATGAAAAATCAAGCTGCGGCTGATGGTGCTGATGCGCCAGCTCGTCCCCGTCGCAGTCGTCGTAAGGTGAATTAATTCGCGATCGTTTTTAACTTACAGCGCGTTGATTAACCTACCGCGAAAACTGCCTAAAAACATCTCCCCACATATTATCATGCAGATGATTGGCAGCAATCGCCTGGCAATCAGCCTCTTTAAAACTGCTATAGTTTGATTTTGGCATTTGAGCACAAACTTCTCTCTTTGATTCAACAAAATCGCGCAAAGCCTGATCAATCCTGAGATCAAGCGGCGGTTGCTGATAATTGTCTAGCCACAATTTGCAAATTGCATTCGCGCGCGCTTCAGAAGTCTTAGCACCATCGGCATTCCATTGTTCAAAAATGCTATTGTCCGAAAGAATTGAACCATTATCAAACTTTCTAAAATTATCCTTGGTGTGACGACTCCCTAAAAAACTACCAGAAGCTATTCCGTCTGAAATCGTATCTTCGCTATCACCAAAACCGATGAATTCGACGGAAGAAACACGTCTTTGAAGCAATGAAAGCTGGTCAGAATCGGTAATAAATTTCTGATAAGAAGCGACCAACCCACCTTCCAATGAGCCCGCACCACATGAAATAATATTTGCCCCACTGGAAATTGATGCGATTAATCCGTTATGAGCCTCCAATGTTGCCTGTGAATCCAACGCTTTTGAGCCGGTAATTCCGCTCACTGCCCTAAATGGCACACCTAGTTTTCTTGCAATTTGCCCAGCGCACTGCATAAATTGGCCGCCCTCTGGAGAGCTGAACGATAGCGTACCTGTCTGCATGGAAGCAACGGCAGAAAAAACACCAAAAACAACGGGAGATCCCGGCCTAACAATTTGTGTAAATGCAGCTCCGGCAAAGAACTCTGCCGTAACTTGCACCAACGCATCAAAAATCGACATTGGACAGGTAATCCCCAGAAGCGCCATTGAGGTAATAACCGAAGCTTGATTTGACGAAGCATAGACCCGCAAAACATCAAGAACATTCTGCTCGAATTTTAACGGTGATTGAACATTGACTTCAGCCAACAAAACCTGATGGTTCTCTAAAAACTGCTCACCGAAAACAATCTTTGCGATTTCAACCGAGTGCAAAGCCTCCATCCGCGAACCGACAGCACCGCTAAAAGATTTATCCGAATATTTTATGTGCGCATATAAAGAGCTGAGATATCGCTCACGTTTATCAATGTCTGATGCCTGACATGGAGTAAAACCTTGCGCATGAACACTTGGCGAAACGTGTGCCAGTTTTATAAAATTTTCTAAATCATTCTGTGTTGACTGCCGTCTGTCACCGTTTAAATCTTGGACAAAATGTGCGCCTGACGATAGTGTAAAAGACGATGTGTCGCCACCAATTTCCAAAGAGTACTTTGGATTACGTGCATGATGGGTGAAAGTTCTTGGCGCGTTGGCCAGAAATTTTTGACACATCCCTTTTGGAAAATAAATTCGCCCATCTCGTTGTTCAGCTCCCGCATCAGTCAAGATGGTAAGAACCTCGTCATCAAGGCCAAAATCCACACCAAGATTCTCTAAGACAGATAATGCGCGCTCCTCTACAAGCGGCAATGTCGCACTATCTATGAGGTTCAAACCTTTGACAGCTTGCTTCAATGAACCAAAATAAGGCTCAATCACTTGATTTTTCTGCTCTCCGCGACGCGCCTTGGAGCCACCAGTTCGCTTACGCGCATTTTCATTGTCTTTTTTAAGATTCATTATTAAATCAAACATCATTTTGCTAGAAATTGCCAGCCGTTATTGATATAAATAGCAAGGTAATTTCGTATAAGTCTCAAGCCATTTCAACGGTGCAGAATAAATTAGAAAATTAATGCAAGCTCTTGATAAACGTTAGTTAAATTAACAAAGCCTTTGCACTTATATTAGATAATAATATCTCACGAAAGCAAGACACCAAAGAGGATCTCCCATGTCTGAAGAAGAAGAAATCATACTCTCTGAATTGCCAGATGATGAGCTGGTTCTCCAGATGCATGACGACCTTTATGATGGGTTAAAAGAAGAGATAGTTGAAGGAACGCAATTGCTTCTTGACCGCGGTTGGGAACCTTATGACGTTTTGACCAAATCCCTCGTTGCAGGCATGGCAATTGTCGGTGAAGATTTTCGTGATGGCATTTTATTTGTGCCAGAAGTATTGCTAGCCGCAAATGCAATGAAAGCGGGAATGGGCATTTTAAGACCACTTCTCATTGAAACTGGCGCACCGAAACTTGGCAAGATGGTGGTTGGCACCGTTAAAGGTGACATTCATGATATTGGCAAAAATCTTGTCGGCATGATGATGGAAGGTGCGGGATTTGAGATCGTCGACCTTGGCATCAATAATCCTGTTGAGGACTATATCGAAGCATTGGAAAAAGAAGATGCACAAATTCTTGGTATGTCCGCGCTTTTAACCACAACCATGCCCTATATGAAAGTTGTTGTGGATACACTGGTGGAAAAAGGCATCCGTGATGATTATATAGTTCTTGTTGGCGGCGCGCCACTTAACGAAGAATTTGGAAAAGCCGTTGGCGCTGATGCTTATTGTCGCGACGCTGCTGTAGCGGTGGAAACTGCAAAAGAGCTTATGGCACGTAAGCATAATACTCACGCCTCTGGATAAATAGAACTACGAGAAAACCGTTATGAAACAAAGCAATAACACAAAAATAAGAGTTATTGCTTGCGGTGCCTTAGCACGTGAAATCCTAGCCGTTTCAAAGTTGAATGAGCTAACGCAAATTGATTTAGACTGCTTACCCGCACAATGGCATAATAATCCTGAGAAAATAAGCCCGGGCGTAAAAGCAGCCATAAAAAAGGCGCGTACTGAAGGGTTTACAGATATATTCATTGCCTACGCTGATTGTGGTACCGGTGGAGAATTGGACAGGGTCTGCAAAGACGAAAACGTCAAGCGACTTCGCGGCCCACATTGTTATTCATTTTTCTCAGGTAATCTGGAATTTCAAAACCGCTGGGACAATGATATGTCAGCGTTTTTTCTCACTGATTTCTTGGCTCGACAATTTGAAACACTCATCATCGATACCTATAAATTGAAAACGCATCCAGAGCTCGTTGAGATGATGTTTTCCAATTACAGCAAGCTTATTTACCTTGCTCAAACCAACGATGTTAATCTAGAAGAAAAAGCCAAAGACGCTGCTAAGTTTCTGGGGTTAGAATATGAGTATCGCTTCACAGGATATGGTGATTTAATCAAAGAACTCAATGAATTAGAACAGTAAAGTACTGTTCGTTCAATTATCTATTTACCTTTTATTTTAATAGAAGATTTACGACGAAGCCAAGATAAGCAATGTAAACTTTCAATTTACTATACCGCATAACCGAATCCTCAATAGCTTTGTGTTCTTATCGTCATATAAAAAATATAAGATGGGACAGGGCATGGATGTGGCAATTACAAATAGCGCAATTACAAGTGTGACACAGGTGAATACTGAAGAAAATTGCGAAGAACTTTCAGTAACACTGCAAAATTTGGCAGATAACGCCACAGAGAATGTGAGTGTGAAACAAATATGCGAAGCGCTGGGAGATCGATCATTCGGTGCCTTTCTCCTCGTATTTTGCCTCCCAAATCTTGTCCCCCTTCCACCTGGATCATCAGCCATTCTGGGCATTCCACTAATCATTATTTCATTTCAAATTCTTGCAGGTCATTCGCAAATTTGGCTACCGAAACGATTAGCTGAATACAGCCTTAGTAAAGATAGTTTCCAATCTATGATTGGTAAAATCATTCCACATTTTAAAAAAGGCGAATCCTTTGTCAAAGAGCGTTACTGGCCAATAAATCTGGCGCTAGGTGATAAACTATTTGGCCTGTTTAGCCTTATTTTAGCAGTCGTCGTCACGATTCCTATTCCATTGGGGAATTGGCCACCTGCATTTGCAATTGCCTTTCTTGCAGCTGCCTATACAAAACGCGATGGGATTATGCTTTTCATAGGAACACTCCTTGGAATCGGCTCACTGATCCTTGCCGGTTCAGTTATCTTTGCAAGTATTGTTATTCTAAAGCACGTTTTTTAATCGACGACATATACCCGCTATGTAATGAATATGAGCAAGTCAGAGCAAAAAATTTTATATGTAACAGCGGGCGGGGACGCACCATATGCCCTCGCCAATCATATATATAGAACGCATCCCAACCTCATTATCGCACGTGAAAAAGCACAATCTAAAGTTGCCATAACATATTCCAGAGCCAGATCTAAAGGCTGGTTAAAAGCGCTCGGACAACTTGGCACAATGGTCTTCTCTCGTATAGGAAAATCTGTCTTTTTCAGAGTTTACAAACGTGAAATATCGGAGCGGAATCTTGATGTTAAACTAGACCGTAATATCGATATTGTAGACATTTCCACACCCAATTCATCAGAGTTTATTGATTTGGTTAAAACACTGAAACCAAAAATAATATTCCTTTCAGGGTGTCGAATTATCTCACAAGAAACACTGACTGAGATCGATATCCCTATCTTAAATTATCATGCCGGGATTAATCCAAAATATCGTGGTATGTTCGGTGGCTACTGGTCGCGCAGAAATGGTGATGTAGATAATTATGGAACGACAGTACATTTGGTAGACGCTGGAGTTGATACTGGCGATATTTTGTACCAAAGCATCATTCCCATTAAGGGGCATGAAACCATGCTCACGGATGCCATTATCCAAGTCACTCATTCAATGGACATTTCACTTAGAGCTATTGATGATGTTTGCAATAATAAAATAGTTGTGAAAGATGTGAACATCCCATCTCAGCTATGGTTTCAACCAACACTTTGGTCTTATATCTGGTGTGGTATTACCAAAAATATTTGGTAACCCAATAATCTTGTTCATCTAAGAACACTCATCACATAATATAAGAGAGAACAATGGCCAGCTGCACAATCCTCTATTGGAGAGATATTCCCGCACAAGTTATCGTCAAGAAACGCAGAAATGCAGCTAAGAGAGAACTATCTCTCAGATTTACGGAAGCAATTGACATGTGCGCTATGCGAACCGGCGCAGCTGAAAGCGAAGACTATCTTGCTGAGTGGCGCAAGGGTGACCCTGTTGAGGTTTCAGATGACTTAGAACAGGAAGCTGAACAGGCCGCAACCGCGCTCGAAGCTGAATACACGAAGGCTATACTTGTTGCATTGGTAAATTCTGAAGGCTGGGCAAAGAAATAGATGATTGACATGACGGTCGATCTTCCAGCAAATATGCCTTGTTATACTTTGGTATTGTAAGAAACCATCACTTCATATAAAGATATCTTTATATCTTGATGGCATTGCATTTTAATGACTTACAATGTCGCTAAATCAGGCAAAAGGAGCCGCCTTAAATGACACGTACGATCGTCGCCTCAGCAACAAAAGAAGTTATCATTGGTTTTGATCAACCATTTTGCGTTATCGGAGAAAGAATTAATCCGACAGGCCGCAAGAAACTTGCAGCTGAGATGAATGCCGGCAACTTTGACACTGTGAAAGCTGATGCTTTGGCGCAGGTTGCAGCCGGTGCGAGTATGCTTGATATCAACGCGGGTGTCACTGCCGTTAATCCCAATGAGACCGAACCTCCCCTGCTCGTGAAAACGCTCCAGATGGTTCAGGAACTAGTCGACGTACCGCTTACAATTGATAGCTCTGTGACAGCGGCAATCCAAGCGGGTCTGGAAGTTGCAAAAGGTCGCCCATTGGTAAACTCGGTAACGGGCGAAGAAGAAAAACTCGAAGCCATTCTTCCGCTCATTAAAAAATATGATGTTCCGGTTGTGGCTATCTCCAATGATGAAACAGGTATTTCTGAGGACCCGGATGTACGCTTTGCCGTAGCGAAGAAGATTGTGGAGCGTGCCGCAGATTTTGGAATTAAACCGGAAGATATTGTTGTAGACCCGCTTGTTATGCCAATCGGTGCGATGGGAACTGCGGGTGAGCAGGTTTTCAAGCTTGTTCGCCGACTTCGTGATGAACTTAAAGTCAACACAACATGCGGACTTTCAAACATCTCATTTGGCCTACCACACAGGCATGGTATTAATGCGGCATTTCTACCGATGGTCATTGGCGCAGGCATGACATCTGCGATCATGAACCCCTGCCGCCCTCAAGAGATGGAAGCCGTACATGGTGCAAATGTTCTAAATGGAACAGATCCAAATTGTCAGAATTGGATTATGACCTACCGTGACCACAAGCCGACAAGCTCCACCTCATCTGCGGCTGCAGGCAGCGAAGCGTCCAGCGGGGGACGTCGCAGAGGTGGCCGTGCAGCGCGACGTAGTGGCGGTGAATAAGACATGATGTTCAATGGATAGTTACTGAATTAATTCCGTTTACTGAATGATAGAAAGCCACATCTTCAAATGACAGATCATCTCGTCCTTTTCATGCCATCTGGCAAACGAGGCAACTTTGCAACGGGCACCCCCATTTTGGAAGCAGCCCGTCAGCTTGGTGTCTATGTTGAAAGTGTATGCGGCGGTCGCGGCATATGTGGACGATGTCAGGTGGAAACACAATTCGGGCACTTTGCAAAACATGGTATTACGTCTGAACAAAGCAGCATTTCCGAGCTGGGTGCCAAAGAAATTCGTTATGCTGAAAAACGTGATCTAAAAGAAGATCGGCGTCTTTCATGTTCGGCCCTCATCCTGGGTGATCTGGTTGTCGATATACCGCAAGACACAGTGATCAACGCACAAGTGGTACGCAAAGATGCAGATCAACGTGTTATTGAACGCAATTCAGCAGTTCGCATGTGTTATATAGAGGTTGAAGAACCAGATATGCATAGCCCTTCGGGTGACATGGATAGGTTGATCGATGGGTTAGAGAAAGACTGGCAGATTTCTAACCCACGAATAGACTCTCACCTTGTTTCCGAGGTGCAATCGGTCCTACGTGCTGGGAAATGGAGCGTAACTGTTGCTGTCCATCAAGAAACTGAACAGTCTCAGGCAGAAATTATTGCAATCTATCCTGAGCTTAAAAATGAAGCCTATGGCATAGCCTGTGATATCGGCTCAACGACGATTGCGCTTCATCTGACATCCCTACTGTCAGGCTCGAATATAGCATCTGCTGGCACATCAAATCCACAAATTCGCTTTGGCGAAGATCTGATGAGCCGTGTTTCCTATGTCATGATGAACCCAGATGGCCGAGAAGCCATGACGAAAGCGGTACGAAAATCTATCAATGAATTAATCGATCAAGTATGCGAAGATAGCGGCATAGACCGTCATGACATTTTGGACAGTGTATTTGTTGGCAATCCCGTCATGCATCACCTTTTCTTGGGCATAGATCCAACAGAACTTGGCGGCGCGCCCTTCGCTCTGGCTGTTTCTGGCGCAGTTCACCTGAAGGCAAAAGAGATTGATATCGAATTGAATGAAGGTGCTCGCACATATATATTACCCTGTATTGCCGGCCATGTTGGCGCGGATGCCGCAGCTGCCACGCTTTGCGAAGGACCGCATCGTCAAGATGAAATGATGCTACTTATTGATGTTGGTACAAATGCTGAAATCGTTCTCGGAAACAGTAGTCATGCCGTTGCAGCGTCATCTCCAACTGGCCCCGCATTTGAAGGCGCTGAGACATCTTGTGGTCAGCGGGCAGCACCTGGAGCCATCGAACGCATTCGAATTGATCCTGAAACCTTAGAACCGCGTTATCGTATCATCGGTGTTGAACAATGGTCAAATGAAGATGGCTTTGAGGAAAACGCAAAAGAAATCGGCATTACGGGCATATGCGGTTCCGGTATTATCGAAGTTATTGCCGAAATGTATCTAGCAGGCATCATTAGCGAAGATGGTGTTTTAAATGGGAAACTCGCAGAAAAGTCTGACAGAATTTTTGAAGATGGCCGTACATTCTCCTACCTCGTAAAAGAAGGCGAGCCTCGCATTATCGTAACGCAAAATGACGTTCGGGCAATCCAGCTTGCAAAAGCAGCTCTTTATGCCGGCGTCAAATTGTTGATGGACAAGCAGAAAGTCACATCAGTAGATAAAATCGGTCTGGCTGGTGCATTTGGTTCGTTTATCGACCCTAAATATGCAATGATTTTAGGACTGGTCCCCGATTGCATCGTTGAAAATGTTAAAGCTGTTGGAAATGCGGCAGGAACGGGCGCACGCATGGCCCTACTCAACCGCGACTATAGACGCGAAATTGAGAAAACAGTTCGGGATATTGAAAAAATCGAAACGGCTTTGGAGCCAAGCTTTCAGGAACATTTTGTCAATGCAATGGCATTTCCTAACAAGGTAGATCCATTTCCAAAGCTTGAAAAAACAGTCATATTACCACCGCGAGAAATGAATTCCGTGCAGAGAAAACAATCGGATCAGACTCAGCAGTCCCGCAGACGAGGTGGGCGTAATCGGCGGCCTAGGTAAAATAAGCCGCCAAATAATTAATCGTTTATTAACTGCAATGAAGCAGCTGCGGATCTACCATTTCGACCCTCTTCCAACTCATAAGAAAGCTTCTGATTGTCCTGCAATTCTGAGAGGCCTGCCGCTTGCACCGCAGAAATATGCACAAATATATCCGCTCCGCCATCATCGGGCGCGATAAAACCATAGCCCTTAGTTGCATTAAACCACTTTATTGTACCGGTTGCCATAAAACTCGACTCCATATTCCAATCATAAGAAGCAAGCAAAACGACCAAGAATTGCCCGCTCGCAATCTCTCAGCGATCAGACACCTCTAACGGTTTGAGACCTTCCAGAAACTGCACAAAAATAAACTAGCCAATTAGATTAAAATTGCAAGTAAGATTTTTTGACAGAATAAAATGTCAAAATAGCGATAGCTCAACAAAAAATTATGCAAAAGATGAGTTATCAGACTTATAGAAGATAACTTTATCTATAAATTTCAATACACAAGGGGTGCGTCAAATAAAATAACTCACCATCTTAGTTTTCAGATTCTTCAGGCCCGTGTAAGTAAACCTCCCGATGAGGATATGGAATTTCAATTCCTTCAGCCTGAAGACGATCATAAATTGCGACACGCAGCTCATTACGAACGTTGAAACCGTTGCTAATATCCGCAAGGAATCCCCTTAAAGAAAAATCCAGTGATGACGCTCCAAAGTCAACGAATTCAACACTTGGTTCAGGTATTTTAAGAAGATTTGGATTTTCATCCGCAATCTCCAGCAATAGATCCATGATTTTCTTGGGGCTATTATCGTATGAAACACCAATCGGAACCTCAACACGTCCAATAGAGTTTCGATGGGTCCAGTTCCCCACAGCACCATTTACCAGCTCTGAATTCGGTACGATAACTGATTTACGGGAAAAAGTTTCAATCTCAGTAGCACGAACGGATATTTCTTTTACAATGCCCTGCACACTGGTTGTCTCTACCCAATCACCAGCCTTAAAGGGTCTTTCCGCCAGAAGAATAAGACCAGATACAAAGTTACTAACAATAGTTTGAAGTCCAAAACCAATACCCAATGAAAGCGCACCAGCTACAAGTGCCAGCGAGGATAAGTCAAATCCTGCGGCGCTCACCGCGATCATCGCAGCAACAGCTATTCCAAAATATCCGATAACTTTGCGAACAGAATTACGAACACCTAACTCAACCTTACCACGACTTAAAATATTACGATCCAACCATTGTTGGAAGCGGCGCGTCGCAAAATAACCTATAGCAAAGAGGATGAGGCCAATTCCGATATTAACAATCGAAATTGTTATTCCGCCAATTTGTATGCGAGTAAAAAGATCAAGCCCCCCAGTAATCAACTCCTGCGGCCGATACCCCCACTGCAAGAGCACAAATGACAGACCAAGCCCAAATAAAAGGATGTTGATAATAATACCTGTAACAAGACCAAGACTATTCAATAGGCTCTGTGAAAACTGAAAAGTTGTAATCAGATGCTTACCCAAAAGAGATTCGGCGAAAGCATTTTCCTGCATAATTGCTTTTCCAGATAGCAATCCAAAATAAACTACAATCAAAATAGCGCCCGTGACAATGATTTGCGATGACATGAACGCACCCAATGCAACGTAACCAGCCAAACAGCTAAAAATTAATCCAACCCCTGTCATCAACATTGGCAGGCGAACCCATAGCGGCCAAGGTTCGCCATGACTACCAGAGCTCTCGTCTTTCGGAACCAGCGGTCTCAGTTGCGACGTGATAATCAATATAAGTGCAAAAAGTACTGTTTCGACAAATGCTTGAAGAACACTGCTCTGGATAGGTAAGTTCAACAATTCACGCACACCAGCACCAAGATAACTGACGGTCTGAATTAAAAACGTGAAAACTGCCAGACCATAAAGAGCCTTTGCGCTTTGGTCTGTCAAATTCAATAATCGCCCACGAGGTGCCCACGGCCCCAAGATAACTGACGCCAGCTTCAAAACGAGAACGAGCAAAACAATAGCCTGAAGAACGCGTGCGAATAGGGACGCAAAGTCCACTCGCAACACACCGAAGTTCAACAACAGAAAATACGTGCTTACACCAAAAGCTGCGACCGACAGGGTGGGAATAATAGCTGACCAAAAAGCCGAATTGAGCCGACTTCCAAAGCTTAGTTCGGCACGAGTGCTCTCATTATGTATAAACTGGCCAAAATACCTGTACCCACCAAAAAAAATCGCCATACCCGCAAGTATAGACAATGCAATGGAAATCAGGACACTTTGTTTTTTAAACTGCCAGACGAATGAAAGCCAAGAAAATGTCTTTGCTTTAAATACGGCAAATTCTCGCGAGAATGCTGCGGTAATATTTTCAAACGAAATCGTATCTATCTTCACGCGTTCAAACACTTGCGAGGTGAACATATCCCGACGCAGAAGACCAATATCAAAAATTAAATCCTCACCGGCAGCAGCAACTCCATCCAACTTCCCAATAAATACGGTAAGTAGCGCACTGTTTTCGGTTAGTTTATTGCGTTCTACCGTGATCGCCTCAGCCTCGGGTTCTGCACCATCAGCGGGTGCATCGCCAAGCGCGGTAAGGCGCTCCTTGTCCTTAACGCCTTCGGCACGCAGTCGATCAAGCATCTCCAAAACAGGTGCTAGAAAATCCTCTGTATCCGTGCGTAACTTAATAAGCTCATCTTCATTTTCCTGGTTATCGGTAAACCGCCGCTCCAAAATTTGTATCTGGGTCTCAAAAGACTCGATTTGCTTTTGATCTCGCTCAAAAGACGGAGAAATATTCTGCGCAGATGTAACCGTCAGCACACTGAAATTAACAAACAACATTGCAATGAAAAATCGCAAAAAATTACTCATATCTTAGCCTTTGGAATCAAGTGCTTCTTTAGATTTAAGGTTACTTTATCATATAGTTTTTTAAAAACACCAATCCAACATTGTTTTCAGATGGAGCGGCATTCTTTTGGATGGTCTGTAAAATAACAAACGATCATCATCTTCCCAATCAACCAATCAGAATTTCAAAAAATTACACTATATTGATCGACATCGCTAAAGGACAATGATCCGAAGCTTTCGGCCTATCCCAACCGACACGTGGATAACGCTCTACGTCCTGCCCATCGGGAAATACTGTACGCCAAGGCTGGCCGGCGCGAATTATATCCGGCTTTATGCTTGCAGACGATTTTGCGAGGGCTGGAGATAATAAAATGTAATCAAGTTGACACAAATGCTGCACATCTGGTCCACGTGTATGGTAAACTGTCCAACGGTCCAATTCATTTCTACGTAGCATTACATTTTCTGTAAAACCATCAGATAGAAAAACATCTATTGCACTGTGTTTTTCGTGCTCAACCTTAAAATCATAACCTGTTCTTCGATCACCAGTTACGACAACACGCTCATCGTAGTCATTCATGTCCCCACAAATGATAAAGCGTTTACTGTCAGTCTTCCCCTTACCAAAACGCTTTTCAATGATTTTGCGAACTGCCTTTGCCTCCGCCGCCCTCACTGGCATCGTATAGGTTTTTCCATCCAACCCATTTCGTGAAGATCCCATTGATTTAAAATGGACGACATAAATGGTCAACGGTTTACCACCAACTAGCACGTCAATCTCTAGGCAATCACGTTTAAAAATGCGATCCTTAGGATTATATCTTTCTGACAATTCTTCGGTAAATAGATCAAAATCTTCATAGGTTACATGGGCATGGCTTTGCATACGTACAAATTCTATGTCCTGCCCGTCTCTGGTTTGCTCGCGCATCATAACACCAACATCGATGCCCCGACGGTCATTGCCTTCCGCTAGGTATTTCTGGCGATAACCTTCACCAACCATCTTATAGAGATAGCCACGCTCAAATGCACTCAATGTATCGATATCTTCAACTTCTTGCAGGCAGACAATGTCAGCGTCAGTATCTGCTATAGCAAGCGCAGTGAGTTGTCGTGTATCATCTGTTAGAGAAACAATCCGAGCAATCTCCATCTGCTTATATTGTTCTTTGTCTTTCGGATCATACAATTGATTGACACGATCTTGACGATGATCTCGTTCGAAACCGGAAAAATCAAAACGACTTAATAGATTTTCAGCGTTAAACGTCGCTATTCTCAATACCATACTGACCACATTCCCTCATTATCCTGAAATGAGGGTTGGGCTTTTTTGCACTCAAGGTCAAGTGAAGTTTGATATACATTGACCAAGTTCAGCTATTCCCGTTTGGATATTCTCAATACTTGGATGCGAAAAATTTAGCCGCAATGTATTTATTCCCTCTCCATTTGCATGAAATGCATGCCCCGGCACAAATGCGATTTTGTGCTTATGCAATGCATGTTTTAGCAGCTTTGTCGCATCCATTGTCGCTGGCAATTTCAGCCAAATGAACATACCGCCCTCTGGTTTTGTCCAACTTACGCCGTTTGGCATATTTACATCCAACGCGCCCAACATGGCATCACGTTTTTGGCAATAAACCAACTTGAGACCTTCAACATGTTCATTAAAATCATGTTGCACGACCTCATGAACGGCCATCTGATTTATTGTTGGCGAATGTAGATCCGCAGCCTGTTTTATGAGCACCAGCTTTTCGATGATTTCCTTTGATGCGCAGACCCACCCTACTCGTAAACCCGGACTGAGAGTCTTCGAAAAACTTCCGCAAAATACCGTTCGCGCATCATCGACAGGTTTCCCATCTTCCATTTCCAACGCCAAAATAGAGGTTTGGTCTGATCCAGAATAACGTAAGGCCTTATAGGGTGCATCCTCGATAATAATTGAATCTGATATCTCGGCACTCTCAAGAATTCTGCGCCGCTCCTGTTCACTTAGTGTAACTCCCGTTGGGTTTGCAAAATCAGGCACAGTATAAATAAACTTTGCTCGCCCATTCCGTTTTTGCTCGATTTGAAGCGGTTCGAATTCAGGCTCATAAGGCCTAAATGCCTGCAATGCTCCAAGATATGTCGGATTATCGACAACGGCTACATCATCCTTAGAGAGAAACATTTTTCCAAGATAATCTAATGCCTGCTGCGATCCCGACGTTATGAGAATATTATCGACATCACAATCAACATTCAGCTTCGCCATATACTCAACAAGCCAATGTCTCAGTGGCAAATACCCTTCGCTAACCGAATATTGCAGGCTTTGTTCTGCATTCTTGCCACTAAGAATTTTGCTAAAAGCACTTTCAAATCGCTTCTTGGGAAACAATGTTGGATCAGGAATCCCGCCTGCAAAAGAAATAATATCATCTTGATCCAAAATTTTCAAAAGTTCACGAATTTCTGAAGCTTGCATATTCTTCATGCGATTTGCGAATAGGTCTGATATATTCATCGGATTCTCATTATGTCAGTGTTACTGACCTAGTCAGATATATTGACGTATTGAAAATTGCAACACTTTTCTTTTGTTTGATGTGCAGAACTTCCTATTTGGAAAAATAGATATAAGGTTTAACGGAACTCATACACTTTGTTTCATATGAAATTGAACTTGCGGAATAACATTTGATTACGTT
The DNA here is from genome assembly GCF_900537175.1 of Lentilitoribacter sp. Alg239-R112. Taxonomy (GTDB): domain Bacteria; phylum Pseudomonadota; class Alphaproteobacteria; order Rhizobiales; family Rhizobiaceae; genus Lentilitoribacter. The sequence continues at coordinate 1,614,532 of NZ_LS999833.1, forward strand.
TATAATTGCAGTGTTTCTTCTTCTAACCACACCAGGTCCCGGTGTTTTGACGCTCGCCGGCGTTGGTTCAGCATATGGCTACAGACATGGCTTTCGATATCTAATCGGTCTGCTTATCGGTCAAAACATTGTTGCCATTGCAGTTGCTACAGGTCTAGCGGCCATATTGCTAGCAGCGCCAATCATTCGAAATATTCTACTCGTTTTATCCGTATCTTATATGTTCTTTTTAGCATATAAGATTGCATTCTCAGGTTCAAAAATTGCATTTATTGGCGCCAGCAAATCACCTGGAATACGCGGCGGCATTATTCTGCAAATCATCAATCCCAAAGCTTATGTCGTTAATACAAGCCTATTTACGGGCTTCTCAATTTGGCCTGATAGTTTCACTACAGAGATTACATTCAAATTCTTTGCATTAAATCTAATTTGGCTATGTATCCACATATTGTGGTTAGCTATGGGGGTAACGATACATAGGCTTAGTTTATCCGCGAGAATTCAGCATTTTATCAATATAAGCATGGCCATAGCGCTCATAGCCGTTGTAGGGTTAGCATTATGGGCACAATTCTACGCCAACTAATGTGGCATTTTATTCCAAGCATCCAGCGCGGCAATTTTGTAAGCTTCTGCGAGCGTCGGATAATTGAATGTATTTTCAACAAAATATTCAAGCGTGCCACCAAGATTTATTACCGCCTGACCAACATGGATTAGCTCTGTAGCTCCCTCACCCACGATATGACAACCAAGCAATCGACGTGTTTTCAATGAAAATATCATTTTTAACATGCCTGTTTCCAGACCCATAATATGTCCGCGCGATGTCTCACGAAAACGCGCTATGCCACACTCATAGGGAATATTACGTTCGTTAACTTCTTCTTCCGTCATGCCAATAGTCGAAATTTCGGGCACAGCGTAAATACCATAAGGGAAATATTCTGGCGGTTCATGCGCCTTTTCTCCAAACGCATGGCACGCAGCAATTCGACCCTGCTCCATTGACGTCGAAGCCAAACTAGGAAACCCGATAACATCACCAGCGGCATATATGCCATTAACACTTGTTTCAAAGGTATTTGCATTAACGGAAATACGCCCGCGATGATCGCACTCAATCCCACAATTTTCCAAACCTAGACTATCTGTTGCACCCATCCGGCCGGCAGCAAATAACACCATATCCGACTTAATTGAGCGTCCATCTTCCATGTCAATCTGACATCCAGCTCCATCGAGTTTCTTCACTTTTTCAACTTTCTTGCCAAATCGTAGAATCATTCCGCGATCACGCAACTGATAAGTAAAATCGCTGATTAGTTCTTTATCGACAAAATCGAGCATAGAGTCCCTCGGCTCAATCAAGGTAACATGCACATCCAGCGCATTAAAAATAGTCGCATATTCAACACCAATCACGCCTGCACCAATAATGGCGATACTACGCGGCAGGTTCACCAAATCCAAAATCTCATCACTATCCAAGAATGTTTTACCATCGAAAGGATAGTCTTTTGGCCGAAATGGTTTTGTTCCTACTGTGAGAAGAAATTTATCGGCTGCAAGTTCACTAATTTCGCCATCCTCTCCATGCACCGAGATCTTTTTTTCTTCAATAAACCTTGCTTCACCTTTGATTGTATCCACGTGGTTTCGTGCGAATTGATGCTCAAGCACCTCAACTTCGTGATTAAGCGTAATATGCAGACGCTCGCGCAAATCATCAGCCGAAAGGTTTTCCTTCACACGATATGCACGACCATAAAAACCGCGCTCTCGCCACCCGCTTAAATTCAGCGCGGTTTCTCGTAGAGTTTTTGATGGAATTGTACCAGTATGAACTGAAACGCCACCCACTCGTCTGCCTTTTTCAACAACACAGACTGATTTCCCCAGTTTAGCGGCTTGAATTGCCGCACGGCGCCCAGCTGGCCCGCTGCCGATAACAATAAGGTCATGATGATCCAATGCATTCTCCCCAAATAGAATGGATAATTCATCTCATCAAAAACATATTCTAATTGCGTCGGGCTTACCCATACAAAAAGGGTCCGCTTTCATAACAGAAGCGAACCCAATTATTTACTTGTAGGAATTTGCGTCAGTAATCGTTGTAAAATGAGTCAGTAAACAGACTTGGCAACTGCTCGCGCGCATTTTCTGCAATTGTTTTCATAATTTCAAGCGCGGCTTCCATCTCTAGATCAACAATAGCTTCAGCAGTTAATGGGTTTTGTCCGGCAGGTTGAGGACCGAGAGAACCGCTTGGACCACCATCAAACAGGCTCGCCATATCATTTAAACTTGCAGGACCACCGCCAAACCCGAGGCCGCGCTGGTCACCATAGGCCATATAAGATGCTTGCGTTACTTCCGACCGCTCGAAAGACAATGTGGAAATTGAATTTCCGTTCTCATCTTCGGTTACAGAGAAACTGATACTAAACGATTGGGTGTTTGAATAAGAAATATTTTGATATCCACCCGAAGCATTGGAGCCCTCGAACGAGAACGCAGTCGACATCTCAAAATCAAGATTAAAACTTGTTAACTTGCCGTCGACTTGCTCCATATCGAATGAAAGTCCTGCATAAGACTCCAAATCAAGACCCGCGCTGTTGCCACGGCCATCGCTTTTGGATGCAGATACAGAAAGCGAACTCTCAAATTCGGCGCTTGTAAGCTGGGTAAGACTTCCCGCATTATTCCCACCCTTTACAGGTTCATCCGAAATTCGGTTCTGCATACTATCTAGGAAGGAGGTAAGGATCTGCGACGCAGCTTTATCAAAAGCCTGTCTGGCACCATCAGTATGCCCCTGCAGCGCACCTAATACATTTCTAGGGCCAGGAGGTGCCGATTTTTGCTGCCCGCCATTATCACTTCCAGATTGTTGGAGTGATACATTGGCAAACTGTTGGTAACCTGCATATGCTGAAATCATAATACTTGTCCGTTACTCCGTGTCCCCCCGAACACAAATTGAATATGGCATGCCTTAAAAAAACATGCACCATCTACGATCAAGAATACCTCTCTAGTATTAAGTGCGGCTTAACTTACCATTGCCAGAAATCGCGATATATCGTTAAGATTTGGGAAACCATAACAGCCCCCTTGAGCAAATTTGCACTCAAATAAATAGCAAACTATTCTCATAAATAATTAAGCCCTGAGCAAATGCACAGGGCTTAATTATTCGACAAACTTGCGAATGACGCAAATAAAATTAACAATCAGACGGCAAGCCTATCGCGCATTTTTGAGCCATTTTTTTAAATTATTAGAAAAGGAAGTAACAATTAAATCAATACGCTTGTCCGTCTTAGCCGTTGAGACATTCTTGATAGCGGAATAAATTAAACCAACAGGGATACCATTGATTGAAGAGCCATTATTACTGCCTCGATCCTCTCCTCTAATTTTGTGCGCAGCAATAGTCGCATTAGTGTCCACATCAACAATGCTTACGACACCGCTGACATAGGAATCAGAAGCCAGCGCAACGCGACCAACACCAGAAGCTATGCTGGCTTTATCCAAAAGAATAACAAGACGGGCTGGCTTTTGCCCAGTCATCAAATTTGGTAAATCAGCAGTAACACGCGCTTTGACTTGATCCGAAAATTTTTGTGCCAAAACCTCGGACGACTCATCTCCGAGTGATTTAACTCCTGTGCTAAACCGCAAAGATCTATTAACGACAACCGACTGGGCGTAGTAATTAGAAACCGCATTCACTGTGGCTGGATCTGGCTTTGTTTGGCAGGCAGTAATACTAACAAGAACAATAAGTAATACAAAAAAACGTTTAATCATCTGCAAGTCCCTAAGATTTTGAAGCCTTTTGGCTTAATAAGAAATAGATAGTCAAAACTACAAAGTAATGTAGATGCAATGCACCATTTGGCACAAAAAAACCAACCCCATCCAATTATTTAATAAAATCAATAATTGGATGGGGTTGGCAAAAGAGATCAAAATTGAAAATCGCTCTAGTTTTTAGCTTTATCAACCAACTGATTTTTGGCAATCCAAGGCATCATACCACGAAGTTTTGCGCCAACTTCTTCGATCTGATGTTCATCGTTCAAGCGACGGATACCTTTAAAGCGGGCACCACCAGCACGGTATTCTTGCATCCAATCGGATGTAAATTTACCAGTTTGAATATCAGTTAGAACACGTTTCATCTCAGCTTTTGTTTCGTCTGTGATGATGCGTGGACCTGAAACATACTCGCCCCACTCAGCAGTGTTGGAAATTGAGTAGTTCATGTTTGCAATGCCACCTTCATAGATAAGGTCGACAATGAGTTTTACTTCGTGCAAGCACTCGAAATATGCCATTTCAGGCGCATAACCAGCTTCTGTCAATGTCTCAAAGCCAGCACGGATCAATTCAACAAGACCACCACAAAGAACAACCTGCTCACCGAATAGATCAGTTTCACACTCTTCACGGAAGTTTGTTTCAATGATGCCTGAACGACCACCGCCAACGCCACAAGCATATGACAATGCAAGATCATGTGCATTACCAGAAGCATCATGATGAACAGCGATCAGGCATGGCACGCCACCGCCCTTCATGTATTCGCCGCGCACTGTGTGACCAGGACCCTTCGGTGCAACCATAACAACATCTACTGTTGATTTTGGTTCAATAAGACCGAAATGAACATTAAGACCATGGGCAAACGCAATCACAGCGCCATCGCGAATGTTCGCCGCAATATGATCCTTATAGATATCGGCCTGAAGCTCATCAGGAGCCGCCATCATCATAAAGTCAGCCCAAGCAGCTGTGTCTGCAACTGATTTAACTTCAAAACCATCTGCTTCAGCTTTTTTCACTGTCGGAGAGCCTTCACGAAGCGCAATAACAATACCTTCCGCGCCAGAATCTTTAAGGTTCATAGCATGAGCACGACCTTGTGAACCGTAACCGATGATTGCAACTTTTTTCGATTTGATGAGATTTAGATCCGCATCAGCATCATAATAAACGCGCATTTTATATCCTTCCAATAACAAGACTTATGTCTGTTTTTCTATTAATTATTTTCTCACTCAGCTCTTTATTGAGCCAAACAACTTGTAAAACTGTTCAACCGCTTGGTTGGCAGTATTCTCTATTTCATCTGCGCTCATATTATTGTTATCGCCGAGCAACAAACGCACATGAAAATCTGAAACGATAAGCCCGTATAAAACTCGATAAGTTTCATCGACCTTCGCAAATTTTAAAAAGCCTTTATCCTTCGCCGAATTGAGAAATGCGTGTGCACGCGCCTCAATCAATCCGCGACCATTCTTCATCAAAAGCGGCCCAAGCTGAGAAGCCTCGTCACTCGCCTGCCCTATGGCAAGCCGATTTAATGCTAATGAAATTTCACCCGACAAAACCGTAAGCAACTCGGTTGCAAAACGTACGAGATATTCTTTAAATGCAGCCGTACTTTTAAAAACATCATTATTCAAAACAGCTCCTACTTTGCTGCCTTGAACCGTCATCATTGCAGCAAGCAAACCATTGCGATCACCAAACCACTTATAGAGACTTTCTTTGGAACAATTTGAAGCCCGCGCAATGTTTGCAGTCGTCAACGCCTTCCCGCCGCCGGAAACAAGCAAATCCAGAGCGTTTTCCAACACTTCTTTCTGACGTATTGTCAGTTCGGATTGTCCATAATCTTGGACACCTGAATGATCAGTTTGCAACATTAATTTCTCCAGTACCGTACGGTACGGTTCTTCAATATTTCAAGTTTATGTCGTCGTCAACCATTTTTGCCAATTAATGAGCGGAATCGTCATCTTGGATCAAAATATATTGACTCCAACGCGCGGCTGGATAATAAGGTGACTTAATTATTCATGTTAAATAACGTTGATGCGTATGATTGTTTGTAGCTGCAATATTATTTCCAAACGAGAAATTGAAGAAGTCATAATTGAGCTTCTCCAAGATGACCCTTGGCGCCTAATTGTCCCCGGTGTTGTATACCATGCGATGAATGCACGTGGGAAATGCTGCGGATGCTTCCCTGGTGTTGTGGACATCATCGTCGCAACAACTCAAAAATTTCATGAAGAACAACAGACACCTTCAGCAGAGATTATTTGCTTCATGGATAAATTGAAAAAGCATCATGATGCCTGTGAAACAGCACGTATGATTGCTCGGCATCGTCAACTAAAGACCCGCAAACAAGCTTAGTTTCTTTTTTCTTTAAAAAACCACTCCTTCCCCCTAGACAAACTCACGCAAATCACTACTTTAGAATTATTCTAATCTGTAGATTCCACTGGAATCCAACCTATGTTAAAGAGAAGGGGTTAGCCATGAAGGGTAGCGCAAAAGTTATTGAACGATTGAATGAAGCTCTATTTTTAGAACTTGGAGCTGTAAACCAGTATTGGCTACATTATCGTCTAGTTGATGATTGGGGATTTGCTTTGCTTGCAAAGAAAGAACGCGAGGAGTCAATTGAAGAGATGCAACATGCTGACAAGCTGATCGACCGCATTATTTTTCTCGGTGGACACCCGAATATGCAAACCATAGCACCACTTAAAATTGGCCAAAACATCAAGGAAGTTTTAGAGGCTGATCTGGAAGGCGAATATGGTGCACGCAAATCCTACTCAGAATCTCGCAAAATATGCGAAGCTGAAGGTGATTTCGTTTCGATGCGTCTTTTCGATGATCTATTGGCCGATGAAGAAGGTCACATCGACTTCCTTGAAACTCAACTTGAGCTATTGGAAAATATTGGCGTTGAGAAATACGGCCAGCTAAATGCCGAACCAGCAAACGCTGCGGAATAATAATCAATATGTCTGGGTAACGCCTGTCGTTAAACGTTACCCAGACTAAGTCGTCGGCCAGCCACTAGCAGACAAAAACCGCTTTACGGTTCCTTCCATCCCAAATTCAAGTGCGTCTGCAATTAAACCATTTCCAATTGAAACTTCTAAAAGATTATCAACTGCACCTGCCAATCCTGGCATATTTGCGACGGTTAAGTCATGCCCCGCATTAACATCCATCCCATATTTGGCTGCAAAACCTGCCGTATGAGAAAGATCAGCGAGAGCATTCTCCGCAGCATCCGAATCGTCAAAAGTACTGCCATAGGGACCAGTATAAAGCTCAATCCGATCAGAACCAGCTTCACTAGCTGCAATAATTTGGGTTTCATCAACATCAGGGTCGCAAAAACACGATACGCGAAATTGCTTTGTTTTTAAGCGCGTTATTATCGGCACCAAAACATTGTGGTTTGAAATAAAGTCCCATCCATGATCAGATGTCGCTTGAGATGGATCATCTGGCACAAGCGTCACCTGGTCGGGCTCGTGTTTTTCGACCAACTCCAGAAACTCACCTGTTGGGTAGCCTTCAATGTTCAATTCAGCATCGGGAAATTCATCATCAATAAGCGCACGTAGCGGGGCCAAATCTGAAAACCTTATATGCCGCTGGTCAGGTCTTGGATGTACCGTCAAACCATGAGCCCCGGCATTTAACGCAATACGCCCTAAACCAACGACGTCTGGCCAAGGCAGATCACGCCTATTTCGAAGCAAGGCGACCGCATTCAAATTTACAGATAATTTAGCAGGCATTTCACTAACCTCCACTTCAAACACTATCTTAATATACGCTAGTACATTGTCTATGAATACCAATATAAATTGATGTAACCAGTTAAAAAATTCATGTGTGACAGCTTTATTCTGAGATTGCATAACGCAAGGCGCTGCAATTTGATACAGTAAACTAAACTGTTCTCAAGTTTCATCACATGTCAGGTTTCATACTCCGACAACATCATTGATGTTCTTCTTCCTGAACATCTATAAGCGACTGATTAATAAGGTCGATCGCGTTGGTATATTCTGCCCATGCAATGATTTTTCTGTGATCATTTGATCCAACAACAGGCAACCGCATCTCACCTGTTTCATCAAACAATTTCAATGCAGTTTCAAAATTATCTGTCGGCTTCAAAACCAAAACATCGCCCTCAGCAAGAACATCATCACCTTGGCCACTTGCAGATCCATCAAGCTCAATCATGATATCAGAAACCCAAAGATTCCTCAGCATTGCGCGGTACGGCCCGTGTCTTACATCCAACCCACGCAACTCAAGCTGCCAATGGAAAAAGGAGCGACCATGGATAGCCTGATTTATCCCGTGAGAAACCGCGATTGTAAGAAGCAATGCTATAGAAAGTGTATATCCTCCCGTCAATTCAAACGCGATCACCGTTGTCGAAATCGGAGCTCCAATGACAGTTGCAGCCACCGCCCCCATGCCTAAAATTGCATATAGACCTGGATCAGAGGCCATCTCTGGCAATATTCCTGCCGCAGTAATACCGAATACACCACCCGTAAGCGCACCTAAATAAAGAGCTGGTGAAAACACACCACCACCAAATCGGGAGGCATACGTGAGAGCCGATGCAAATATTTTTAGCGTGATCAAAACGACCATAAGCATAACGGGAATTCTTGTCCAAAGAGCATCATTTGTCGTCTCATAACCAATGCCCAATATTTGCGGATAGTAAGTACCGATTATCCCTAATGCTAAACCACCAAGAACGGGTCTGATCCACAACGGAAGGTCAAGCTTTTTCGCCGAATAGTCCGCGAGGAACAGACTAAATTGGAAGATAATAGCAACAAACGCACAAACCATTCCCAAAAGGAAGAAAGCCGGAAATTCAAAATATGAGATAATTTCATAACTTGGAATAGAAAATACCGTATCTTCACCCAACCAAAGTCGGGAAATGACAGTACCTGATACCGAAGACAATACAATTGGAACAAAAGAACGAGCAGAATAGTGCCCCAGTATGACCTCATGAGCAAATAATACGCCAGCAATCGGCGCATTGAAGCTAGCAGAAACGGCAGATGCAGCTCCCGCAGCCAGCAATGTTCTACTCGATTTTTCTGGCAATTTCATCTTGCTTGCAAGTGAACTCGCAAATGATGCGCCAAGATGAATGACTGGCCCCTCACGACCTGCGCTTGCTCCTGCCCCAAGAGAAATGACAGTTACAATTGCTGACCAAACACCTTCTCGAAAACTCAATTTACGACCAGAAACATGTCGAGCTTCCATAACATCAGCTACACTTCCAGCGCGGTGTATTTTCAATACAAACTGCAACAGTAGACCTACAATTAACCCGCCGGCAGCTGGCGTTAGTAAGATAACGAGGAAGTGTACATTTTTAAGCTTAGCAAGAAAAATTTCGCTCCGTTCACCTGACCAAACATATTGTACAAAACCGATAAATTCATTGAACAAGACAACAAGGATTGCTGCGCCAATACCGATTATAATGCCAAGCATCCAAATTAGAGGCTGTCGATGTGTTGTAAAGCTGGATAAGTTAGGCCGTATCCACTGAGAAAAAAGCCCTATGGTTTTACTGGTGATTTCAAAGAGCAATTATATTCCCCATCCATTTATATTGCTTCAATTTCGTGCACTAAATCACTAAAATCTAGACAAGTTAGACGAACCCTATCATAAAGAATCAAAGCTTTTTGGAAGGATAACATATGCCTGCGGCAAGTTCCGAGCAACGGTCTGAAAAAGTCTCTCTCGTGATAGATGTATTGCGGCAGCAGTTAGGAGAAAAAATCAACACAGGTGAGAGCGTACGTTCACAGCACTCTCATACAACGACATCTCTCCCTTCCCAACTTCCAGATGCAGTTGTCTTTGCAGATAATCCTGATGACATTACTATAGTTGTTAACACCTGCGCTAAATATGAAGTACCAGTTATACCGTTTGGAATTGGTACATCTCTTGAAGGACAGATAAATGCTGCAAACGGCGGCATCTCAATCGATGTATCCGGCATGAATAAAATCCTTTCAGTTAATTCAGAAGATATGGATTGCACAGTCGAACCCGGGGTAACCCGCGAACAGCTTAACAGTTACTTAAGGGACACAGGCCTTTTCTTTCCCATCGACCCTGGAGCCAACGCAACAATTGGCGGAATGACTGCCACGCGCGCCTCAGGCACAAATGCTGTCAGATACGGTACAATGCGCGAGAATGTAATTTCAGTTGAAGCTGTCACGGCAGATGGAAAGAAGATCAAGACAGCGAATCGCGCTCGCAAATCATCCGCAGGCTATGATTTAACACGGCTTTTCGTTGGTTCCGAAGGCACCTTAGGTGTAATAACAGCCATAACGCTGAAACTACATAGTGCCCCGTCAAGTATATTGAGCGGTACTTGCGTGTTTGACGACATTGAAGCAGCTACAAACACGGTGATCATGACCATCCAAATGGGTATCCCTGTTGCAAGAATAGAGCTTATGGATGCCGTGCAAATTAGAGCTTCAAACATTTATTCTGACATGGATAATCCTGAGAAACCTACGCTCTTTATCGAATTACACGGAGAGGAGGAAGATGTTGAAAAACAAGCAGAAATGTTCGCTGAAATCGCAAAGGATTTTGGCGCACAAGACCCACAATTTTCGTCTATTTTGGAAGAAAGAAACAAACTCTGGAAAGCACGCCATGATGCTTATTGGGCAATGAAAAGCCTTAAACCAAATACTGATATGATTACGACGGATGCATGTGTGCCCTTATCCCGGTTTTCTGAATGTGTTGTAAAGTCTCAACAAGATCTAGCTGAATTGAACCTGTTCGGCGCAATTATTGGACATGCCGGAGATGGAAATTTTCATACTCAAGTCATGATCAATCCTGATGATGATGATGAACTTGTTCGAGTAAGAGAATATGCCTCACGCGTAAGTAAGCGGGCAATTGAGATGGATGGAACTTGCACGGGTGAACATGGCATCGGACAGGGAAAGCAAAAATATTTAGATCTAGAACTTGGAGATAGTGTGGATATTATGCGACAGATTAAAAAAGCACTGGACCCAAAAAATATAATGAACCCGGGTAAGGTTTTTCAATTGAACGGACAAACAAAATGAAACCGTTGCGTTACTTAAATTCACCGCACTTAAGTACTAAAAGTAACATCTAGCGCAATCTCATCATATTAAACTTGTCATAGCGAGAACAAAAGAGTGTAACATAGAGCCATGATTTTAGTTCGGTTGTTTATTTTTTTTGGTGGTTTGCTCGCTCTTGGGCTAATAGCACTTCTCGTCGGCCCGTATTTTATCGATTGGTCAGATTATCGATCAGACTTTCAAAAACAAGCAAGCCGCATATTAGGGCAAAAAGTCATTGTTAATGGTGATGCTGAGCTCCGGATACTCCCTTTCCCGTCCCTCACATTTAATGACTTAACTGTCGGAGAAAACGCCTCCGGTCAACCAATGATGACTGCCAAGCAATTCGAAGCCGATTTAGAAATTACTCCTTTTTTAAGTGGAGAAATTCTAATTTTCGACATGAAGATTGTTGAACCTGATTTGACAGTTACTCTGCTTGAAGATGGAACTCTTGATTGGGCTTTAAGGAGCGAAAAACAACTCGCGGGCAACACGCTGGTTCTAGAAAATATCATAGTATCAAACGGTAAGATCACCCTTGTTGATCTACAAAACCAACGTAGAAAACGTGTTTCCGGTATTAACGCGACACTTGCTGCACCAGAAATTTCCGGTCCGTGGAATATCAACGGTTCAGCTATACTTGAAGATCACACCTTCAACTACACATTAAACACGGGGATAGCCAATGAAGATGGTCATATTCGATTGCGATCCAAACTATCAATCGATGGCTTTCCATTGCAGTTAGAAAGTGAAGGCGATGCCAAAATCATTAACAATAAGCCTTCCTACCTTGGTAAATTTTCCGTAGCAAAACAATCAGATAAGAATGTTCTTAATACGAGTGCAGAATTCAGATCGTTACTTTCATTAAATATCAAAGGTGAATTCAAAGCCAATAGCGAGCGACTTGATATCCCCACTTACAGGCTAACATCAGGAAAAACATCCGATCCTTACATTGTCGAAGGTAAGGCGCTTATTGATACCGGCTCCAAGCCTGAATTTTCAATAACGGCGAAGGGACAACAAATAGATCTAACCCAACTTGCCGCTACAAAAAACCAAGAAAAACCACATACAGATATCACGTCCGGCTTTATTCGATTGAGCGAGATCGCCCAAGATATCCCTATCCCAGACATGCCTGGTCAAATAGATCTATCCCTTCCAGCCGTTGTCGCAGGGCAAACCACTATTCGCGAGGTTGAACTACGAGCAAGACCGATGGACAGAGGCTGGTATCTCGACCGATTTGAAGCGAAATTACCTGGCCGAACGAGCATCGAAGCAAGAGGTAGCCTTCAACTTAGCGAAAGCCCTAGTTTTGAAGGAAACATGCTGGTCGCTTCTCGCCAACCATCAGGATTTTCATCATGGCTAATCGGAAGTGTGGACCCTGTTATACGAAAAATGGGCACAGCAGGCTTTTCAGCAAATGTCCTGATCAATGAAAAAATTCAACGCTTGGAAAATCTGGAACTGATACTCGGCACCGCTATCATTAACGGCAAGGCAGAACGACAAAGTCTTCCTAAACGGAAACCATCACTGACAGTAAATTTGATTGGTGATGAAATTGACTTAGACAGAATAGCTGCCGTAGCAAGACTTATAAATTTGGATAAAACAATTGATGAAAGCGGTGGTCTTCTTAACCATGACGTAGCGGTTCAAGTTGATGCAAAAGTCATGAAATATACCCACCTTTCCGCTAAAGAGGTTGCAGCGATAGCAACTTGGAGGTCGGGAAGTTTAAACCTTGATAAAATTACGTTCGGCAATTTTGCAGGCGCTAAGGGTAGATTGTTTGGCTCGCTTGAGAACCTGTTTGAAAAACCTACCGGGAGTATCGATTTCAATTTTTCTGCCAATAGTGCAAACGATATCTTCTCACTCGCAGGAAGCATATCAAATAGACATCCAGTTGTTGAACGGTTGCGAAGAAATCAATCATATTTTTCCAACATGGACTTAACCGGAAATCTTACAATCGCAGACGATCAAATTCCGGAATTCATACTAAATGGCAAGATCAACGAAAGTGAAATAACTCTCATAGCCAAAGGAGCAGAAAATTTCGGTGCGATATTGGCCAGTCCATCCACCGCATCCTTTGCAGCAAATGTTACCGCAAGCAATCCACAAAGCGCAAAACTATTATCGCAACTAGGTTTTGAAGTTCTACCGTTTGATTTTGAAGAAAGTGCGGAAATTAATCTTGAAATATCTCAACTTAATTCTACTAACACTGATGTAGCAGCAAAACTAACATCCGGCTCTACAAGAGTCGCCCTTGAAGGAACTTTACTATCTGACGAGAACGAGGATATTTCTCTTGCTACTGGTGAATTCGCACTCGAAGTAAACTCTGACGACATTGAACCACTCCTACTCTCTTTAGGCCAAAACCCTCCTGCGATTGGCACCGGACAACCGCTAAAATTTAGTGCAGATATGCAAACCTCTGGTGAGGTCATTGGACTTAAAAACATTCAAGGTAACGCAGACGGAAACGAATTTAGTGGTGAATTGGTATTCGATAGCAGCAAACGAAATTTGCGCGTAAACGGTCATCTTAATGTAGACCAACTAGAGCTAGAATGGTTCTATGAACTAGCGCTCGGCGTTCGCATTCAAACCTTGTCTGATGAGACCTGGAATTCAACATCTTTTCTTCCACCATATGAGTTTACACCTCATGCAGAATTGAAATTATCTGCAAACAAATTGCTCATACCTAACACTGAAACAGTAGAAAATTTCTCGTCTAAGATAGCCATCGGACCGGGTGATATAGCCATATCGGATATATCCGGCCAATGGTTTAGTGGAGAGTTTCTTGGAGACCTGTCCATCTCAAACCCAGACGGGAAAGCATTTGCAAGTTTAAAAGGCACCCTCACCGGTGCTGATCTCAATCATTTCACCTGGATCAATAACGAACAACCGGTGTTTGAAGGCGAGATAGATATTTTAGGCCATATAGAGGGCGCCGGCACAAGCTTATCAACCATCACGGAATCGTTAAATGGAGGAGGGCTTTACAAGATCAGCAATATTAAAATCTCAAATTTCAACCCTGATATTTTAGATGGATTGCTGACCAATGTGGACAAACAAGGCCTTGAGATTACACCCGAAACAATAGCTGATCTGAGTCGTCAGCTCGTATCGGAGAGCGATTACAACATTGAGAGCCTATCCCTGCCCTTTACAATTACTGGTGGACAACAACGGCTTTCAAGCTTCAAAGTTGACGATGCTTTATTTAGTCTCACAGGCGAAGCCAAATTTAACATTCCAACCAGAAAAATGGATGTAAAAGTAGATGTACTTCACGACCCCCAACTTGAAATACAGACAGGCGCAACCTCTGAACTAACCTACATATTTGACGGTCCCATTGAAGCCCCTTCGCGTTCGGTGGATGCCAATGCGATGAGTAACTTTCTATCTATTCGCGCCTATGAGCGAGAACGCAGGCGCGTCGAATTGCTTCAAGCCAGCATCTTGGAAAAACAAAGTCTGCGACGCGAAATTTCACTTGTGAAAGACCAACAGTTCAAACGCGAAGAACAGGCACGTTTAAAAGCAGAGGAAGAAGCTCGTATCTTAGCCGAGCAAGAAGCTTTGAGATTGGCAAAAGAGAAAGCCGAACAAGAAGCAGAGGAAAAACGTTTGAAGGCCTTGGAGCAAGCACGCATTGCCGAGGAGGAAAAGAAGGCAAAACGTTTAGCCGAAGCACAAAAACGTGCCGAGGAGGAAGAAAAGGCCGCTGAACTTAAGGCACAGTTAGCTGCAGAAGAGGCTGAAAGGCTGGCGAAAGAGCAAGAACAAAAAGCTGCTGCCGCAAAAGAAGAGAAGGCTAAGATAAAGACCGAAAACTGGGAAAATTCTGTCGAACGAATTTTAAGAGGTGATCAAGACTCGGCCACGATTGATGGCATTATTGTCTTACCTTTAAATGCGCCAACCAGTGAGTAATTTCAAATAGACTCAATCTTCAATTTTCTTTTTATCGATATCTGAAATTGCTTTCTGATTTAATCGGTCGGTCAACTTCTTTTCGCTTTTTGTGCGGCCAAAGCTAATTCTATTCTGCTCAGCGACCTTGTCTTTGTCCGAGCGCTTCTTTTGTTTTCGAACTAATCTGAGATTAACAACATTATCTGCCATTAGAGTGCTCAATATCTAAGTTTTTTTGCGAAAAGCATCCAACGACACGACATCTGCGCTGGCATCACCTTGCTCTTTTTCATCATCATCATCGGAAGTTTTATCTTCAATAACAACGGGCTTTGTTTCAAGCGTCTGAACATCAGCATCTGCTTGATCTTCACTTGCCTGCTCTTCTTCAGTTATCAAGTTATCAAATTCTAGCTCAAAATTAACCGAAGGATCATAAAACCCTCTAATAGCACTGAATGGCACAACCAACTTTTCCGGTTGATCAGAAAACGAAAGCCCGATTTCGAATAATGTGTCCGTAACTTTCAACTCCCAAAATTGATGTTGAACAACGATAGTCATCTGATCCGGATAACGTTCTTGCAAAGCGCTTGAAATTCGAACACCAGGAGCTGTCGTAAGAAAGGTTATGAAAAAATGATGCTCCCCGGGCAATTGCCCGGCAGCAGCAGTCTCGATCAGCACTTTTTTTATAACGCCTCTAAGCGCTTCTTGTGCCAAGATGTCATAACGAATTTGATCTTGCGACATATTTATCCCCAAACTTGCGCCAACTTATCTCAACGCCACCTAAAATATTTAAAGCGCTATAGAAATAAACCGAGTCGATTTCAACTAAATATACCGCAATATTACGTTAAACCAAACAATTACCAAAATTTTGAAGAAAAAGTGAAGGCTTCTGTTGCCAGGTGCCTTCGAACCCCGCCTAGTCGTGCGAACAACTAGGACTTAATGTGAAACTATCGAACCGCAATTAAGCAGCTAGACGTGCTTCCGCATAGTTGTTATCATTTGCAACTACAAGTTTAGTCCGATAACGGTGGTACAATGCCGAGTAAAAGTACAATCTTTACGCCCTCGTCGATCCTATTTCGCCCCCATCATAATTAGATCTATCTTGATCAGAAGGATCAAATTATGGTGGAGGCGCCGGGTACCGCCCCCGGGTCCGAATGGTTTATTACACTGCCAATTTATTACCATAGCTACACAAGGTAGCCTCCTATATATAGTGCCTTATGAAGTTCATGAAAAGGGTCATCAGATTAAAATTCAGAAATCAGGGAGAATTCATCGCAATTTTAATGGTTTTTGCTTGCAAAATTGTCATAAAACATGTGTTTATTAGCAGATAGAACAGCAAATAACTTGCGATTATGGGGAATAGGTGAGGAAATTTTATGAGTGATTATCTAGCAGACGTACAAAAATATGATTCCGGTGCGGACGAAGCCGTTGTAAAGAAGATCGTAAGTCATCTTGGCATTGCGCTTCGCAACAAAGATTCATCAATGGTAGCGTGCTCAGACACAAGTGAACTTGATCGCGTTGTTGAAAAATGGTGTGGCAAAAAACTAGGTGTCACAGGTGATAAAGCTGAGGACGCTGTTTCAAAAACTTGCGAAACAATGAGCGATGATCGTTCAAAATCTCGCGTCACATTTTACTACCTTGTTGCCAAAGAACTTGGCAAACTAGGTGAGTTAGCAAGCTAATTCGTCCAATTTTGTAACTACAGCAAACCCTGCCCCAGTGCGGGGTTTTTTGTTGGAAACCAACCATCCTACTTGTTTCAAACATCAATTACCTTAGCTTAACAACAATGATTCTATCCTGATAGGAAGACAATGCAGCAATATCTCGATCTGTTAAAGCATGTAATGAAAAATGGGCATGACAAGGGTGACCGCACAGGAACTGGTACGCGTTCGGTATTCGGCCATCAAATGCGATTTGACCTTTCAGAAACGTTTCCTGTTCTAACGACAAAGAAACTGCATTTGCGCTCAATAATTCATGAACTTTTATGGTTTTTGCAAGGCGATACGAACATAAAGTACCTTAAAGACAACGGCGTACGTATTTGGGATGAGTGGGCCGATGAAAACGGCGATCTTGGGCCTGTCTATGGTGCACAATGGCGATCTTGGCCCACTCCAAATGGAGAAAGTATCGACCAGATAACAAAACTTATTGATAGCATCAAAAATAATCCAAACTCACGCCGACATATCGTATCCGCATGGAATCCAGCTTTGGTCGATGAGATGGCGCTACCACCCTGCCATTGCTTGTTCCAGTTCTATATTGCTGATGGCAAACTGTCTTGCCAGCTCTACCAACGATCCGCGGACATATTCTTGGGTGTCCCGTTTAACATCGCCTCTTACGCATTACTGACACTTATGCTTGCGCAAGTCACAGGCCTCAAACCAGGTGAATTTGTCCACACATTGGGAGATGCTCATATTTATCACAATCATTTCAAACAGACAGAGTTGCAATTAACGCGAACACCAACACAGTTGCCAACGATGTGGATTAATCCAGACATCACCGACCTTTTTGATTTCAAATTCGAAGACTTCAAATTGGAGAACTACGACGCTGAACCGAATATAAAAGCACCGATTGCTGTTTAGTAAGACATATCAACTGCCGGATCATCTTTATGAATAATATGACGATATCAATGATAGCAGCCGTCTCCAAAAACGGTATTATTGGCCGTGATGGTGATATGCCTTGGCGGCTCTCAACCGATCTCAAACGTTTTAAGAAGGTAACTATGGGTTGCCCTATTATTATCGGCCGGAAGACTTTTCAGTCCTTTGGTGGTCGCCCCCTCCCTGGAAGACAAAATATTGTTGTTTCTAGAAGCCCGTTTGAAGCGGAAGGCATTACCAATACGCACTCACTCGAAGATGCTATTGGGATTGCAAGTTCAACGGCTAAGAAAACCAATAAGAACGAAATCTTTATTGCCGGCGGCGGTCAAATATACGAGCTAGCTCTGGAGTACTCCAGTCGTTTATACATTACCCACATTGATGCCAAGATTGATGGCGATACGAAATTTCCAAAAATTGATTCGAATATCTGGAAAATATCTCATGAAGAGTATATTCCAACAGGTGAAAAAGATAATTACGCGACGCGATATGTGATCTATGATCGCTTAGAGACGTAAAAAGCTTTATAAAACGACAATAAATTGAAAACACACACTTTGACGCGTTGAAAGCAGAGGTCGCGATACCTATAAAAAGGGGTAATACGTAACTTTTGACCAACAGAAAGAGATCTGGATGCCTTGGAGCAATCAAAATGGTGGCGGCGGAGGCCCTTGGGGCGGCGGCGGAAATAATGGCGGCGATGGCGGAGGTCCATGGGGCAACGGTCCCAAACGTCCAAATGGCGGTGGCGGAAACCCACCAGACATAGAAGAGATGCTGCGCCAAACCCAAGATAAGTTTAACAAAGCAGTAGGCGGCGGCAGCTCGCCCTTTATCTTTATCTTAGCTTTCATAGCTCTTGCTATTTTTTGGGGAATGCAAGCAATTTACACAGTACAGCCAGATGAACGTGGTGTTGAACTTCGTTTTGGTAAACCCAAAGAAGAAGTCGCAATGCCCGGCTTGCATGTAATTTTGTGGCCTCTCGAGACTGTAGAAATTGCGAACATTTCAGAACGTGAAATCACGTCAGGCAGCAAGGGTCGCTCTGGATCGACAGAAGGTTTGATGCTTTCCGGTGATCAGAACATTGTAGATGTCGAATTTAAAATTCTATACAATGTGTCAGAACCAGCAGCTTATCTATTTAATGTTGCCCGTCCGGAAGATACGCTGCGTCAGATTTCTGAAAGCGCGATGCGTGAAATTGTAGGGCGTCGTCCCGCACAAGATATTTTCCGTGACAATCGTGATGCAATTGCGAACGAAGTTCAGGAAATTGTTCAAAATAGCATGGATAGTTTCAGTGCTGGTATCTCCATCAACACAGTTTCTATCGAGGATGCCGCTCCACCGCGTGAAGTGGCTGATGCGTTTGATGAAGTGCAAAGAGCTGAGCAGGACGAAGATCGTTTTGTTGAAGAAGCAAACCAATATGCAAACCAAAAGCTTGGTCAGGCACGAGGTCAGGCAGCCAAACTTCGCGAGGAAGCTGCAGGTTACAAAGACCGTGTCGTCAACGAAGCTAACGGTGAAGCTGCACGTTTCATTTCCATCTATGACGAATATAAAAAAGCGCCTGACGTAACCCGTCAGCGATTGTATCTTGAAACTATGGAAAGCGTTCTAGGGCGTTCAAATAAAGTTATCATCGAGCAAGGTGGTAATGCACAAGGTGTGGTCCCTTACCTTCCGCTTAATGAACTTAATTCAAAATCGAGAGGCAACTAATTATGGCTAATCGTATTCCTTTCCTTCTTGGTGTTCTGGCGGTTGTCGCTATTGCGGCATATTCATCCATATTTGTCGTCAATGAGCGAGAACAGGCAATTGTCATTCGCTTTGGTGAAATTCAACGCGTTGAAACGGATCCAGGTATTTATTTCAAAGTCCCACTTACATTCGCAGACTTCGATAGTGTTCAGTATGTTGAAGATAGAACTTTACGTTTTGATCTTGAGGATATTCGAGTTCAGGTATCCGGCGGTAAGTTCTACGAAGTTGATGCATTTGTTTTATACAAAATTTCAAATGCAAAAACCTTTAGACAAACAGTGTCTGGTGATGTGGTTGCCGTCGAATCCCGACTTAGAACACGTCTAAACTCTGCGCTTCGTACAGTTTATGGTCTTCGTGGATTTGAAGCTGCTCTTTCAGCGGAACGCGCATCTATGATGCGTGAAGTTCGTGATCAACTTCGCCCTGAAGCTGAAGCGCTTGGTGTGACTATTGATGATGTGCGCATTAGACGGACAGACCTTACGCAAGAAGTCTCACAGCAGACATATGAGCGTATGAAAGCTGAACGTCTTGCGGAGGCTGAAGCCATTCGTGCTCGTGGTATTGAAGCGGGTCAACGTCTAAGATCAATTGCTGATCGTCAAGTGGTTGAGTTTGTTTCCGCCGCTGGTAGAGATGCGGAGATTATCCGCGGTGAAGGTGATGCTGAGCGAAATGCAATTTTTGCGGATGCTTATAATCGTGACCGAGACTTTTTCGAATTCTATCGTTCAATGACAGCTTATGGTAAAGCTATCGATCCTGATGGTACGACAATGGTTTTGTCGCCAGATTCAGAATTCTTTAAATTCTTCAAAAACTCGCTTGGTGCGCCTAAAACGCCTCCAGCAAATTAAAAAAGGCCCACCGTCATGTCTGAATTTATTGTGGCGGTGGGTTTATTCTTCGTATTTGAGGGACTTATCTATGCCCTTGCCCCCGGATCTGTGAAAAAACTCGCACAAATGTTACCGGAAATCCCAAACCAACAATTGCGCAACTTCGGAGTTATTGCCATCATCTTAGGTGTTGGTATAGTTTGGCTTATTCGCGGATGATCTTCGCTTAAGCGGTTGCAAAAAGGATATGTAATGAAAGCTCGTGCTATAAATTTTCCCGATATGTCAATCGTTGCGAAAATGGCTACATTATCCTTATCATTGCTCTTCATGTTATTGACGATAAATTTGGTGCAAGCACAGTCGCCCCCAACAAATGGGCCGGCATCCGTTGCTGACCTTGCTGAAGGCTTAATGGGTGCGGTTGTCAACATCTCAACATCACAATCAGTCGAAACCCCTTCTCGCAACAAGCCTCCACGCAACAGTCCGGATGGGGCACCATTTCAAGAGTTTTTTGATGACTTTTTCCAAGATCGAGGTGAAGGCGGGTCTAACCCTTCGAGAAATGTTAGTTCCTTAGGTTCCGGTTTCGTAATAGATCCCGACGGGACGATTGTCACTAATAATCATGTCATTCAAGACGCTGATAATATTGAAGTTATTTTCGCAGATGGTCGCCGATTAAAAGCTGAGCTTCTAGGTGCAGATCCAAAAACAGACTTAGCTGTCTTGAAGGTAGAACCAGAAGAACCGCTTGTATCCGTGCCAATTGGCGATTCCACATCCATGCGCATTGGTGACTGGGTGATGGCTATTGGCAACCCGTTTGGTTTAGGCGGCTCCGTTTCTATTGGCATCGTTTCAGCCATTGGCCGCGATATCAATTCAGGCCCCTATGATAATTACATACAAACAGATGCAGCCATCAACAGAGGCAATTCAGGCGGGCCGCTTTTTAATATGAATGGCGAAGTTATCGGCATTAACACTGCAATCATCTCTCCATCTGGTGGATCAATTGGTATTGGTTTTTCTGTGCCTACCGAATTAGCCGAAAACGTAATCACACAACTTCGAGACTTTGGCGAAACGCGCCGCGGCTGGTTGGGCGTGCGTATACAGCCTGTAACAGAAGATATTGCTGAAAGCCTCGGGATGGACAAGGCAAAAGGAGCTCTCGTTGCAGGCGTAATTACAGATGGACCGGTAGACGGCATCATGCAAGCTGGCGATATAATTATAAAATTCGATAATAAAAATGTAGTTACCGTTCGTGACTTGCCACGTATTGTTGCAGAAAGCCCAGTGGGTAAGGAAGTTAATGTTGAAATTCTTCGCAAAGGCGAGATGCAGACTATAAAGGTAGAACTCGGACGCCTTGAAGATGGTGAGAAAAAACTTGCTGAAGCAAATGGGGTAGACGAACCTTTGGCGGAAGAAGACACGCGTCAGGTTCTTGAATTAATGGGCATGGAATTAACAGAGATTACGGAAGCACTTCGCGAGGAGTTCGGTATTTCTGAAGATGTAAACGGTGTGCTTATTAATGCCGTTGATGAAGGTTCTAAAGCCTACAACAAAGAAGTAGAGGCTGGCCAAGTGATCGTTGAGGTCGCACAGGAGGAGGTCAAGAAACCCGAAGATGTTCAGAAGGTCATAGATAAATTAAAGGCCGATGGTCGCCGAAATGCGTTCTTTATGATCGCAAATCAAACTGGTGAACTTCGATTTGTAACATTACGAATAGAGTAGCCCTTAGCGCGCGCTAAGCTTCAATGAAATCTGACTTACGATAACCTTGAAGGTACAGAAGCGCAGTTAGATCACCATGGTCAATGCGGATTTTAGCCTGCGCGGCAACACTTGGTTTGGCATGCAACGCCACGCCACTTCCCGCTATACCCAGCATACCCAAGTCATTAGCACCATCGCCCACAGCAATTGCATGCGCAGGCGTGATCTTTAACCGATCTGAAATCTCATTCAATGCGTCTACTTTTGCTTGCATCCCCAAGATTGGGTCGGCAACTTGACCAGTAAGAACACCGTTCTCTTCCAAAAGAACGTTAGCCCTATTTTCATCAAATCCAATGATATCCGCAATTTTCTGCGTAAACACGGTAAATCCACCAGATACTAACGCACAATATGCATCATTCTTTTTCATAGTGGCGATAAGTGTCTTACCGCCTGATTTAAGTGTTATTCGACCTGCAATAACGTCATCAACTACACTGATCGGGAGCCCTGACAACAGCCCTACCCGTTCGCGCAACGCAGCATCAAACTCAATCTCACCATTCATTGCCCGTGCGGTTATACCGGATACTTTTTCTTTGAGTCCAACTTCCGCCGCCAGCTCATCAATACATTCCTGATCGATCATGGTCGAATCCATATCTGCAATCAGTATTTTCTTTCGTCTCGTTTCAGCATCTTGAATAGCAAAATCAATTGGTTGATCAGCTATCGCAAGTTTTATGACTTTCGCACATTCATCTAAATCGGCACCATCCTTCAGCGCCATATCGCACGCTATGTCATCAGCCAGCCAGTATAGACCAGATACATCAAGCTGCTTGGCAATTGTTTCTGCCAACTGCGGAACAAGAATAGGGTTTGACGGCGGGGCTAGAAGCGTGGCAACGAAGGGCATGGAAAAGTCTCTCGAAATAAATAATCAAACTGCCATCCAAATAGCTGGCCCGACCGCAAGCGGCAAGTCTGCACTGGCCGTTAAGTTAGCCCAATTGCATAATGGTGAAGTTATCAACACTGATTCCATGCAAATATATAAGATTCTAGATGTCCTGACTGCGCGCCCATCTGTGAGCGAACTAAAAAGTGCACCACACCATCTCTATGGCCATGTAAATCCAGGAGATGAATATTCCACCGGCCATTGGATAAAGGACGTGCAGAAAATACAGACCGATATACAACGCCGGGGAAAGTTACCAATTTTTGTGGGCGGAACCGGCCTTTATTTCAAAGCCTTAAATGGCGGTCTATCAAACATTCCATCAATACCTACCGAGATCAGAGATAAATGGCGTGGCAAACTGGAAACAGACGGCATCGAAACACTTTATAGCGAACTGAAAAGGCTGGACCCTGAAAGCGCTCAGAATTTAAAGCCAGCAGATAAACAACGTATCACCCGCGCGTTGGAAGTGTATGATGCTACAGGAAAATCCATTAGACACTATTATCAAAATACGGGACCAACTCTCGTTGATACATCCACATCAAAGAAAATTATCTTGCTGCCCGACCGCCCGACCCTTCATGAACGTATAGAAAATCGATTTACGAAGATGTTCGCAAACGGAGCTCTACAAGAGGTGGAGCATTTGCTCACTCTGGGAATCGATACAAATCACACCAGCATGAAAGCAATTGGTGTAAGAGAATTATCAGCGTATATTAAAGGTCTAATGACTCAAGACGAAGCTATTGAGAGATCAATTATAGCGACACGCCAATATGCCAAGCGGCAATCCACATGGTTTCGGAATCAACTCGATAGTGACTGGTTGCGTATTACAAATATTTAACCTGCTATTTCCCCAATAAACGCGCTCTCAGTTCGCTC
Organism: Lentilitoribacter sp. Alg239-R112; assembly: GCF_900537175.1. GTDB lineage: Bacteria > Pseudomonadota > Alphaproteobacteria > Rhizobiales > Rhizobiaceae > Lentilitoribacter. Next base: position 1,638,449 of record NZ_LS999833.1, read on the forward strand.
ATCTCACGTTGTAGGTCATTGCCACTGGTTGTATTTTCAGTAGCAGGCTTGGCAAAAGTCTTATCTGATGGTGCAGAGGCTGGTGATGCTATTTTGCGTAGCGTATTCGTAGGAGTGGCCGCGTCTTTTCTCTCACCTGCAAGTTTTGCACTTCTAAATTGCGCATCGGCGGTAGACTTATTCTGTGCATTTGAAAAGCCATCCATATTCGGAAAATCGAGATCATCAGATGCCTTTTTCCCACCCTCTGTAGACCGCATTTTCTCGACGATGGAACTCAGGTTAAGCGAAGTTACATTGCTTTCACTTAATCCTGTCGCGCACGGCAACTCATTCTTTGGAATACGTTCAAACATCATGCGCATAGGAACAGTCACAGCTTCACCAAAAGCGATTGCTTCCCCGTTACCAATAGATGCAAGAAAACTTGTTGTAGAGCTGGACGAGTTCGGAAGTGCCGAACGAATAATTTCCTGATCTCGATCATTTGCCAATCGCATAGCAAATACGGTTGAACATTGCGAAAGAATTGTCGGATCAAGTTCACCTGGTCTTTGTGTAATAATACCAAGACTTACGCCGTATTTGCGGCCTTCTTTCGCAATTCGGGAAATAGCCTGACGCGTTGGTAGGAAACCAATACTCGGGTCGGATGAGATATATCGGTGTGCCTCTTCACAAACAACCAATATCTTAACGGCCCCCTCACTCCAAAGCGCAATTTCAAACGCTAAACGACAAAGAACCGATGCCACTGAATCAACAACTTCAGACGGAATACCAGCAAGTTGAAACGTTGTTAGAGGCTTGCCATCCGCGGGTATTCTGAAAATAGTACCGATGGTTTGCATAATTGTGTCGCTAATTGTGCTTGAGGAGAACATAAATCCATAGCGCGGATTATTAATAGCAGATTGGATTCGAACCTTTAACGACATTAGATGCGGTTTATCACTTTTGCCATCCAACCGACCAATCCTATCGTCTAACAACGAAAGGAGATCTGCAATTCGATACGGAACAGGTGTATCAGCCGTGAAGGATTTATTTTCTCTCTTCCGGCTGAGGCCACTGCTGCTATCACCTTTAAATGCTCGTTTGGCTTCACCAATGAGGTCACGCAATGCATTCATTTCGTTGGTGACTTTAGGCTGTCCGCGGAAAATGACCTCTGCAAATTCTTCAAATTTGAAAAGCCAAAACGGTAAGTCCAAAGTATCAGGCCCAATCGCAACAGATATGCCATTAAAAGCTGAAGCAAATTCATCATGCAGGTCGAGGATAAGGACTCGCAATTTCGGGTCGCTTTGAATAGCCTTGTTAACGAGCAAAGAGAGAGCCGTTGATTTGCCAACACCAGTGGTTCCAACAAGTGCAAAATGTCGCGATAACATAGACGGAATGCAAATCGTCGCGTCCATATCCTGATTTTGAGATAGTTTTCCAACGACAACAGGATGATCAGTTCCAGCATCATAAATGAGTTTCAAATCTTCCGCACGAATATCATGAGCATCGGCACCTAAATGTGGATAACGAGTTATTCCAGTTGAGAAAGTTGTGCCTGTCTCATGCTGGCGAACTTCTCCGACAAGTTCGGCGGTAATTTGAAGTGTATTAACACCATTAACATCCCAACTTGCATCCGGTGTTTCCATAGAGCTTACGAGAGCAACAACCCGATTTTGATCAACAACAATGGTGACGAGACGACCAACAGACCAACCAGCAGCAACCGCCACATCATCAGGGCCAACGGAAGTTGATATCTCGATCTTCGAACCGGTACATGAAACAACATGACCGAGAAGGCGATCCACTGGTTCGGGCGCACGACGTTCTACAGAATGATAATCATAAGTGCTGTTTGTTAAGTCAGACAAGTTCGCCCCCGAACAAATGAAAAAGGTAATATGTTCAGTCTAACCAATGAACGTTAAAAAAAAATGTAGGCAAAGGGTCTAAATCATAACAAGATACTCACCTTCTCTTCTATACGACGACGCTTGAATTATTCGTTGACGCATTATTCAAATAAGGCTAAAAGTTAGCTATGAAACAAAAAATTGAAATTCTGGTGGTGGGAAAGCGTATGGGCAAGATGGTGTAACCATCTGGCGAAAGCATCCCATGCGCGATACGAAGGCTCCTAAAGGAGCCTTTTTTTATGCCATCAAAATTGACTTAATAGAGTAAAAGAAGACAAAAAAATGACTGGAACTGACAACGAATTGTCCGAGGATGCAAACCATATGACCGGTGCCGAAATGGTACTTAAAGCGCTGGAAGAAAATGGTATCGAGCATATTTTTGGCTACCCGGGCGGTGCAGTATTGCCAATCTATGATGAAATTCATCAGCAAGATGCGGTTCAACATATTCTCGTTCGTCATGAGCAAGGCGCTGGCCATATGGCTGAAGGCTATGCTCGCTCAACCGGAAAAACGGGGGTCTGCCTTGCAACCTCTGGTCCAGGCGCCACTAACGTTGTGACCGCGCTTCAGGACGCCTTGATGGATTCTATCCCAATGGTTTGCATCACTGGTCAGGTGCCAACCAACTTGATCGGATCTGATGCTTTCCAAGAATGTGATACAGTTGGCATTACGCGCCCATGCACAAAGCACAACTGGTTGGTTAAAGATGTAAACGACCTGGCTAAGACCTTGCACGAGGCATTTCATATTGCAAGCAGTGGTCGCCCCGGTCCAGTTGTTGTTGATATTCCAAAGGATGTTCAGTTTGCCACTGGAACATATGTACCAAAAGCAAAAATGGCCAGTCGAAAAAGCTATAAACATGCAACATCTGGTGATATGAACCAGATTAAGAAAGCTATTGAATTATTGAAAGGTGCCAAACGCCCAGTCATCTATTCAGGTGGCGGCGTCGTGAATTCTGGTCCGGAAGCGTCAAAATTACTTAGAGATTTGGTATCTTTAACATCGGCGCCAATTACATCAACGTTGATGGGTTTAGGTTGCTACCCGGCCTCTGGTGAAGCCTGGCTTGGTATGCTTGGCATGCACGGCACTTATGAAGCCAATATGGCCATGCATGATTGCGATGTTATGCTGTGTGTTGGGGCTCGATTTGATGATCGTATAACAGGCCGCCTTGATGCATTCTCACCCAATTCAACAAAGATTCATATTGATATAGATCCATCTTCAATCAATAAAAATGTATATGTGGACGTCCCTATTATTGGAGATGTGGTGCCTGTACTTGAAGACATGGTCCGTATTTGGCGCGCAGAAGCAGCCTCACTGGAAAAAAGCAGGTTGGCTAAATGGCATGCGCAAATTGATACATGGCGGGCGCGTAATTCGCTCGCATATGCGGACAATAAAGATGTGATTATGCCGCAATATGCCGTTCAACGTTTGTACGAGTTAACCAAGGACAAGGACACATATATCACCACCGAAGTCGGTCAACATCAGATGTGGGCAGCACAATTCTACGGTTTTGAGGAGCCAAATCGTTGGATGACATCAGGTGGCCTCGGTACGATGGGTTATGGCTTTCCAGCAGCCATAGGTGTACAAGCGGCCCATCCTGATAGTTTGGTAATCGATATTGCAGGCGATGCATCCATACAGATGTGCATCCAGGAAATGTCGTGTGCAGTTCAGCACAATTTACCCGTTAAAATATTTATTTTGAACAACAATTACATGGGTATGGTTCGCCAGTGGCAACAACTATTACACGGGAATCGTCTATCAAATTCTTACACAGAATCCATGCCTGACTTTGTCAAACTAGCAGAAGCTTATGGTGGTGTGGGGATACGCTGCTCTAAGCCAGCAGATCTTGATGGAGCCATTAATGAGATGATTTCAATTGACAAACCAGTTATCTTTGACTGCAACGTGGCAACTCTTGCCAATTGTTTCCCAATGATCCCGTCTGGCAAAGCACATAACGAAATGTTGTTACCGGACGAGGCCACTGATGAAGCTGTTGCCAATGCAATTGATGCCACTGGTCGTGGACTGGTATAAGGAGGAGCTATTATGAACGCACAAGAAAAGCCAACAGGCTCAGCCTATTTTCACCAAGTTGTTGAGCATGAGATCGTCACACGCACACTTTCTGTTGTCGTGGATAATGAACCGGGCGTATTAGCACGCGTTATCGGCCTATTCTCTGGCCGTGGCTACAACATTGAAAGCCTCACCGTTTCTGAGACCCAACACCAACGCCATCTGTCTCGCATCACGATTGTTACGCGTGGAACGGAACACGTGCTGGAGCAGATTAAAGCACAGCTAGAGCGAATTATTCCTGTTCACCGCGTGATTGATCTGGATGAAACTGCAGCCAAACTAGGCTTTGAAAAACCCATCGAACGGGAACTTGCGTTGGTTAAAGTCAAAGGTAAGGGTGAAGCCCGGTCCGAAGCATTACGGATTGCCGATGCTTTTAAAGCAGAAGTTGTTGATGCGAATACTGAGCATTTTATTTTTGAAATCACAGGACGCGTTTCTAAAGTCGAGCAGTTTATCCAAATTATGCGACACCTTGGTGCTATTGAGATTTGCAGAACTGGTATCACAGCGATGAATAGAGGTTCCGAAGGCATCTGGGGCAGCGAGCAACCAAGTTAATGTTCGACTAGGATTAAAATCTTATTGCTAAATCGTGCGAATCCTGTAACGGAATGGCAATGGATTTTTCACCTCAACAAGATGAAGCTCTTAAAGCCGTTGCAAAATGGCTTAAAGAAGGTTCAACCCCAATTTTTCGCCTGTTCGGCTATGCAGGAACGGGGAAAACAACGCTGGCACGGCACTTTGCGGAACATGTAGATGGCGATGTTTTGTTTGCCGCCTTTACAGGAAAAGCAGCTCAGGTATTGCGTTCGCGCGGTGCCTCAAATGCCAATACTATTCACTCCCTCATCTATCGCCCGCGAGGTGAAGAAGAGGTAGAAGACGAAACGACCGGTAAAACGACAATCGCTCCTATGTTCTCCGTCAATCGGCAAAGTCCTGTTGCAAAAGCAGCGCTTATTGTCATTGACGAGTGCTCAATGGTAGATGAAGAACTGGGTCGCGATCTGTTAAGTTTTGGGACTCCCATTCTCGTTTTAGGTGACCCGGGCCAACTGCCGCCGATATCAGGTGGAGGCTATTTCACCGAGCATGAACCAGATTTTCTCTTAACGGAAATTCATCGTCAGGCGCGAGATAATCCAATCATAGATCTAGCAATGCAAGTTCGTGAGGGACGTGACCTAGCTTATGGCGATTATGGCACGACGCAAATCATCTCCAAACAGGATGTTAATCAGGATCTTGTGTTAGATGCCGATCAGGTTTTGGTAGGAACCAACAAGACAAGAAAACGGTACAATCAACGTCTGAGGATTCTCAAGGGTTTTGACAGGCCTCATCCTCAAAGCGGAGATAAACTTGTTTGCTTGAGAAATGACCCAAGCAAAGGACTGCTTAACGGTTCGCTATGGCAAGTCATGACATCATCAAAAGAGACCACAAAACCAGGGATAAATCTTCTACTCCGACCAGAAGATGATGATATGGGGCGTGGTTCTGCAAAGGTCCGCCTTCTAAAAGCCGCCTTTGAAGAGCATGATACTGAAATTCCTTGGTCAACAAAAAAACGGTTCGATGATTTTGATTTCGGATATGCATTAACCGTACACAAAGCCCAAGGATCGCAGTGGAACAATGTTGTATTGTTTGATGAAAGCTGGGCTTTTAGAGATACTTCAGTGCACTGGTTATATACAGCAATCACACGTGCAGTGGAAAAATTGACCATTGTTCGATAGAATAATCAGAGCGCTGGAGGTTACCCAATGAATAAATTCAGAATTGCATCACTGTCACTTGTACTTTTACTATTTAAATTAAACCATGTAATTGCCGGCGATTTCGCAGAGTTTCACTCATTAGGGTTTTCTGCTGACGGAAAGGTCTATGCATTTGAACAGTTTGGCATCATGGACGGCTCCGGTTTCCCCTACGCAGATCGATTTCTTATTAATGTTGAAAGCGATACCTATGTGAAAGGCACTCCCTTCCGAGTGCGCATTGAAGATGAGGAAGCAGGCGTTTTGCAAGCTCGCAAATTGGTTGCTGAAAAGAGCGATGTAAAAATGAAAGCCTTGGGTATTGGGACCAAGCCGGGTCGCTTAGTTGCGTTCAACCCCTCAACGGAAGTTGTCAATGATAGCAAAAGCATCACTTACTTCCCAAATCAGTATAAAGTTAATCTGGGCGAGCCAATCACAATATCATTAGAAACATTTGAAGCTCAATTACCATCTGGTCATGATTGTCAAAACTATGGTGGTCTAGACATCAATATTTTCAGGCTCAAGTTACGCCCCTCACCCGACGAAGCATCCGAAACAATTTATGAAGATAAAAGCCTGCCCAAAAGCAGGCGGTGTCCACAAGATTATAATATCGGAGGCGTCGTGACACTAGACGAATTTGGCGAACCGGCAGTGCATGTTTTTCTTGTCCTTTATGAGAGTTTTGGGTTTGAAGGTCCCGACGGACGATGGATTGCCATTCCTAAGGTCATGAACTAGAACAAAACTAGTTCTAACTCATTAGAAAACGTGCATGACCGATCACCCAAATTATTACGCGATCACAATGATATTCGTTATTGCGATGACTATCGCTGTGTCTGTCGTTTTCTTAATCTATCCGCAATTAGACATTTATCTGGCAAGTTTTTTCGCTGATGGCAAGAATGGGTTCCCGTTAAATCAAAGCCAATTCCTCGTTGCTCTCCGCTTTTTGTATAATGTTGAAATTACAGTCCTGTGCGTCACGGCAGTGTCGATGTCACTATATACGCGCCAAAATCGGGATATTACTAAAACTCCTCATCAATTTTGGGACTTAATAATCGCAAGCTTTATCGCGGGTCCCCTTGTGCTTGTTAATATGATCTTGAAAAGCTACTGGGGCCGCCCACGGCCTGCACATATCGCCGAGTTCGGCGGAACATCAGATTTTGTCCCGCCTTATTATATCTCTGACCAGTGCCAATCAAATTGCTCATTTGTATCTGGCGAAGGTAGCGCTATCGCCACATCCGGCATTTTACTTGGCATCATCGCTTGGACAGCACTTCCTCACAAAAGAAAGTTGATTATCACGCTTATTACAATGCTAAGTGCCTTAGGCATTGGGCTTAGATTTGTCAAAGGTCGACATTTTATGAGCGACTCCCTTTTGGCCGCACTTTTTAGCGCTATTGTAATCCTGCTGATCTATAAAATATTCAAAATCTCAAATATTCGGGATAAAATCACTCTGGAAAACATCACCCATGACTTCGGTCTCATTGCAACAAGTCTTCGTTTAAAGCAAAATAGGCGAAAATAGCGACAATTTGAACCTATCTACACCTTGCATCAGCTTAGAGTCTCGATCATCTTCAACCGTCAGAGGAACCTATTTTGACTATGCAAAATCCAGATGTTGAAACTTTGTGGGCATATCACGACGATCGGCAGGCTGCTATCGATGAAGTCCATGCGCGTCCTGCAATGGAAATTATCGCTCCCGCGATTGTATTGCACATCGCATTTACATGCGAAAGTGACACGATTTCAGAACTTTTCACACAAGTTAGCGGTAAAACATCAGCAGAAATTCGTCGCCACGTCATCAATAAAAACGGAAACATAGACACCAAAATAGAACGCCATACCGAGTTTACCAGTTGTACTTTTGTTGCAAGCAATAACAGTGATGGCGCAGAACTCATTGAGGCATATAGATCTCTACTCATCAGAAAAAACGTTAAAGTGCTATCAAAGTGTCAGATATCAATTGTCACAACTGCAAAAGAGCTGGCTAAGAAAAGTGATTTTGGTAAGCGCTTTTATGGCGGGACCATGCGCGGAGAGCTACAAGTCCACTCAACGCTGGAAACCGACGATCAGAGCACGATAAATTATACCGTTATGTCCGAGAAAAGTGGCCCTAACGAACTTGGGCGTCGAATTCAGCGCATATATGAACTGGAAACCTATCGTATCATGGCCCTTATTGGGCTGCCGCTTGCACGACGTCAATCGTCTCGCCTGACCAAACTTGAAGACCAACTCAATCAGATTACATCAAAACTTGAGGCAGCAAGCAGCGATGAAGATGTCTCTGACGAAGATCTGTTTAAGGAACTATCTATCTTATCTGGAAAATTGGATAATTTGCGATCTGAGACGCGATTTCGTTTTTCTGCGAGCAATGCCTATTTTGATATCGTCGATGCTAGAATAAAAACCCTTGTCGAGCAGGAACGTGGGGACCTCCAAACGATATCCGGTTTTTTAAAATCAAGGCTTGAACCCGCTCGAGCGACGATCAAGAGCGTTGAGGGTCGTCAAAAAACTCTGACGGAAGATATAAGTCGAGCACTTGCCCTACTGCGAACACGCATAGATATTAAGATGAATCATGGCAATCAAGCGTTACTGAAATCGCTAGATGGGCGATATAAACAACAATTGCTCATCTCCCAAGCCGTTGAAGGCTTGTCGACGATTGCAATCACCTATTATGCTATCGGGTTGTTATCTTATTTTCTCAAGGCTTTCGATAAAGCAGGTCACCTACCGGTGTCATACACGCTTATATTAGCCGCTGCAGTACCTGTAATTATGTTCACCGTTTGGTATTCTGTTCGAAGACTGCGATTAAAGCTGCATGGAAGCGAAGATTAGGCATCATATCTCTCGCCGCCCCTAGCAATTTGGGCTCGAATCACTAAATTAGTAGGGATGAGTGGATATGACGACGACATACCTTTTTTCGATGATGAAACCCCAACCCCGCCAACATCTGGCGGCTTGGGTATTGCGGCGCGTGCCATGGCGGCACGTCAGAAACCGACCTATTTAGATGGCCTAAATCCAGAGCAAACTGCAGCTGTTGAAACCATACGAGGACCTGTTTTAGTTCTTGCAGGCGCAGGTACTGGTAAAACACGTGTTCTTACGACACGAATTGCACATATATTAAACCAAGGACTAGCATATCCATCTCAAATTCTAGCCGTAACATTTACCAACAAGGCCGCCCGAGAAATGAAAGTTCGTATCGGCGATCTTGTGGGCAATGCTGTTGAAGGCATGCCGTGGCTTGGCACATTCCACTCTATTGGCGTGAAGATGCTGCGTAAACATTGTGAGCTTGCCGGCTTACGTTCTGATTTTTCAATTCTCGATACAGACGATGTGATCCGTCTCATTAAACAGCTCATCCAAGCCGAAGGCATCGACGATAAGCGCTGGCCTGCACGCCAGTTTGCAATGATGATCGACGGTTGGAAAAACAAAGGCCTTGCGCCACATGAAATATCTGAAGGCGATGCGCGATCATTTGCAAATGGAAAAGGGCGCGAGTTATACGCTGCCTACCAAGATCGCCTTAAAACACTCAATGCATGTGACTTTGGTGACCTCTTGTGTCACCCCATCCGCATTATGCGTGGCCATCCCGATGTTCTAAAAGAATACCAGAGTAAATTTCGCTACATTTTGGTAGACGAGTATCAGGATACAAACACATCACAATATATGTGGCTTCGTCTTCTTGCCCAGCGCCCGAACCCGGATGATGGTCCTGCTAACATTTGCTGTGTTGGGGATGATGATCAATCCATTTATGGCTGGCGTGGGGCCGAAGTAGAAAATATTCTGCGTTTTGAGAAAGACTTCCCCGGAGCCGCAGTTATTCGTCTTGAGCGCAACTATCGCTCAACTGAACATATCTTGGGCGCTGCGGGCCATCTCATCAGCCACAATGAAGGTCGGCTTGGCAAAACGCTTTTCACCGAACAAAAAGACCCTGACGATGACAAGGTCAAGGTTCATGCAGCTTGGGATTCAGAGGAAGAAGCTCGCGACCTCGGTGACGAGATTGAACAACTCCAACGCAATGACCACAAACTCAACGACATCGCAATTCTAGTGCGAGCATCATTCCAAATGCGAGAGTTTGAGGATCGCTTCGTCACATTGGGACTGAATTACCGAGTTATCGGTGGGCCGCGCTTTTACGAGCGATTGGAAATTCGCGATGCTATGGCGTACTTCCGCGTTGTATGCCAACCAGCTGACGATCTTGCATTTGAACGCATTGTAAATACACCAAAGCGTGGTCTTGGCGACGCTGCAATTAAGCAACTTCATGATTATGCTCGAAGCAGAAATATTCCAATGTTTGCCGCAGCCGCTGAAATAATATTAACGGATGAGTTAAAGCCGCGCCCTCGAAAATCCCTAACAGAAGTTGTCCAAAATTTCCAACGATGGCAGGCTGAACTTGATAGGACACCACACACCGAACTTTCTGAGCAAATCTTAGAAGAATCCGGCTACACAGAAATGTGGCAAAAGGATCGTTCTGCAGAAGCACCCGGCCGTTTGGACAACCTTAAAGAGCTCATCCGATCAATGGAAGATGAAGAATCTTTGCGCGGGTTTCTTGAGCGCGTTTCTCTCGTTATGGATGCTGAAAAGAATGAGGATTTGGATGCTGTTAATATCATGACACTCCACTCCGCCAAAGGACTTGAATTCGAAACCGTCTTCCTCCCTGGTTGGGAAGAAGGTCTTTTCCCCCACCAGAGATCATTGGACGAAGGTGGTCGTACAGGTCTTGAGGAAGAAAGACGCCTTGCCTATGTTGGTATAACACGTGCAAAAAGACGTTGTCATATCTGGTTTGTTTCAAATCGGCGAATTCATGGCCTATGGCAATCCACAATCCCTTCACGCTTCATGGATGAGCTACCCGAAGCCCATGTCGAAGTGGCCGAAATGGACTCATCTTACGGCGGTTATGGTCGTGGGCAATCAGGTGGTCCCTACGGTTCATCGCGGTTTGATAAACAGGACAATTTTGGATCAAGTAGCTATCAGACACCGGGCTGGAAACGCGCGCAAGCCAACAACTCAGATGCGCTGAAAAATAACTGGGGCAGTCGCTCCGGCCATTCAGTCGAACGCATGTCTTATGGGGAAAGTGGACCACGCGCTAAAACCATTGAAGGCGAACTGGTTGCTAAATCAAGCACAGACACCCCTTCTCCCTTTTCTAATGGTGATCGCGTGTTTCACATGAAGTTTGGCAACGGCAATGTTGTGAATATCGATGGTAATAAGCTTACAATCGAATTTGATCGCGCAGGGCAAAAGCGTGTCCTAGACAGTTTTGTAGAAACCGTTTAATCAATTTTCCGAATTTAAACTTGAGTATTTAAGGAAAGTATTTGACTTGCGATTCAAGTTGGTATTTAAACATGATAAATTAAGTCATGTTTGTAAAATAAGGAAATTAGCATGCATATTCGAGCAAAAAATCTAGTCACTTCAGTTATTGGGGCTTTGGCGATCACATTAAGCGCAAGCGCAGCTTATGCAGATGGCGAAGTAAATATCTACTCATCACGTCACTATGACACAGATGATCGCCTTTATTCTGATTTCACAGAAGCAACTGGCATTAAGGTCAACCTTATTGAAGGTAAGATCAACGAATTGATCGAACGTGTAAAGGCAGAGGGCACAAATAGCCCTGCCGATATTATGATTACAACAGATGCTGGCCGTCTGTATAAACTGGAGCAAGAACAACTTTTGCAAAAAGTCGAATCTATGACATTGAGCAAAGAAGTTCCCGCAAATCTTCGCCACCCAGAAGGTTATTGGTACGGTGTTTCAAAACGCGCGCGCGTCATTTTTTATGACAAAGCGAAAGTCACTGAACCACCAATGACATACGCTGATCTAGCTGACCCTAAATATAAAGGTATGGTTTGCGCACGTAGCAGCACAAACATCTACATGCTTTCATTACTAGCGTCACAAATCGCACATAATGGCGAAGCTGCAGCCAAAACATGGGCAGAAGGCCTTCTTTCAAACCTTGCACGCGAACCACAAGGTGGCGACACAGATCAACTTCGTGGAATTGTATCCGGCGAATGCGCTATTGCCGTTGGTAATACGTACTACTTTGCTCGCGCACTCCGTAAAGATGTCAAAAACCTTTCTGGTAGCACGGATAAGATTGGCTGGGTGTTCCCAGATCAAGAGGGCAATGGTACGCACGTAAACATCTCAGGTGCAGGTGTTACGAAAAATGCTCCAAACAAAGAAAATGCAGTAAAATTGCTTGAATATCTAACGAGTGAATCAGCACAAAACTATTTTGCTGCTGGTAATGACGAATACCCGGTTGTTGAAGGTGTTGCACTTTCATCATCCGTACAACAACTTGGTACTTTCAAAGAGGATAATTTGGGTCTTGAAGAGCTCGGCAAACACCAAGCAGCAGCGCAAAAAATCTATAATGAAATTGGCTACAAGTAACCCCCAAAGCTTCTAAATTACTGAAGCTTCTTCTGACTGGCTCTGATAACGTCTCAGAGCCAGTTTTTTATTGCCTTACAAAGAGGGAGCAGTCGATTACTTATCGCGATCGATTAATGGTTGTGCAAAGCAGAATAACTGGCAACAACCCAAAGAAAACAATCATCAGTGATGGAACGGCGGCAGCTTCCAATCTTTCGTCAGAGGCCAATCGATATGCTTGAACAGCAAGCGTATCAAAGTTAAATGGCCTCATGATCAATGTTGCAGGCAATTCTTTCATCACATCAACAAAGACAATCAACAGCGCTGTTAAAAGGCTTGGCCTCAAAAGCGGGAGATGGATTTGCCATAGCATTTTTTTAGGGGTTCGTCCCAAAACGCGCGCTGCCGCATCTATATTGACTTTAATCCCTGATATTCCACTATCAAAAGCATTAAGCGCGGCAGCCATATAACGAACCATATATGCTACGATTAAAAGCGTGATGGAACCTGTAAAGAACAGTCCTGTTGAAAATCCTAAATGCTCCCTAGCCCAAGCATCTATAATATTATCAAGATGAGCGAACGGCACAAGAAGCCCCACAGCGATAACTCCGCCGGGAACTGCATATCCAATACCTGCTATTATCGTTGCAAAACGGGACGCCAAACTTGGTGCTATTCTGGCACAAAAGCCAATGATTGTCGCCCCAATCACTGTCACCGCCGCCGCTGTTCCAGCAAGTATTCCAGAATTTTCCATAAAGTTCATATAGCGCTTTGAGAATGGAGAATGATCCCCCGTTAGTGCCATGTTACCCAGAACAATTAGCGGAATAATAAAACCAACAAGAACAGGTACCAAACACACAACTGTCGCACCCCATGCCTTGGCTCCATGAAGTATTTCGCGCTGATGGCGCTCGAGCTTTGCTCCCGCTGAATGCCGTTTTGCTGCACCGCGCTGAATTCGCTCAAGGCCAGCAAATAAAAGAGCAACGGTTAAAAGGCAAAGCGCTAATTGAGCAGCAGCGGCACGATCACCCAATCCAAACCATGCTGCATAAATTCCTGTAGCAAAAGTTTGAACACCAAAATGCGCAACTGTCCCAAAATCCGCAATTGTTTCCATCAATGCTAACAAAACACCACCAGCTATTGCCGGCCGTGCAATTGGTATGGATATTCGCAAAAACGCAGAAATTGACGATGAACCTAAGGTTCGCGCAGCGAAATATGCTGTGGCGGATTGCTTTGCAAATGCTGTTCGCGCAAGTAAATAAACATAAGGGTACAATACAAATATCAACATCGTAGCACCACCACCAAGTGATCGTATCTCTGGGAAGTAATAGTCACGTGGGCCCCACCCCATAAAATCCCGTAAAGCTGTTTGCACAAAACCGGGATGATCCAGCAGATCTGTATAGGCATATGCAAGAACAAATGCGGGAAAAGCAAGCGGCAAAGCCAGCAGAATTTCCAAAACTCGGCGGAACGGAAATTTATAGGCGACGGTTAACCAAGCAGTCGCGGTTCCAATAATTGCGGTTCCAATACCAACAAATACAACCAGCAGAACCGTATTCCATATAAACCCCGGAAGCACCGTTGCAAATAGGCTCCCCCATGTCTCCAACGTACCATTAGCGGCCGCTATAACAGCAGCAATCATTGGCAACACGCATATAGCGGATACAGCCCATGCGGCAGATTTTAACGTACGATGTTGCAAATAAACCCCAGCACTAAACAATCAATCAGATAATGAACCTATCAAAAGAACCCAACAGGTTTTAATACTTGACTATTCTATGCATGTTTTAGCGTCAACTGATATGATTGTCACTAAGAGTTGTTGTTGACCTTCTCCAGCTGACATTCTAATAAAACGGAAACAAAGGATGCATTATGGATATTCGTCAAGTTACCGAAAATTATGCTGTTTCAGAGCAGATCACTGTTGAAGATATTGCCGAAATCAAAGCACAAGGCTTTAAATGCATTGTCTGCCATAGACCAGACGATGAAGAGCCAAATCAACCTCGTTTTGATGACATCAAACATGCGGCAGAAGCGGCGGGACTGAAAATCCGCCATATCCCAGTAACAAGCGCCGGCCTAACAATGGAAGCCGTTCTTGAGATGGTGGATGCAATTGAAGAGATGGATCAACCAATGCTTGGTTACTGTCGTTCAGGAGCCCGCTCGACTGTAATATTCAAAAATGCCGAAGCCAAAATGTAGTGTCATTGCCAATTGGCATTGATGTTCTTTTTGATGTTCCGAAGCCTCGCCTTTATGGATGCAGGCTCGGTTTCCATTGCAGAATTTATAACCACATCTAAGCCATCTCGAAATTCGTGATAAAGGTTGGCCAATTCATAAAGTCCATTATAGCCCCAAGCTCTAACGAATTTATTCTCATCTTCGGTTGCAAATCGGCAAAATTTGGCTAATTTATATCTAAGTTCTTCCGGTACTCTAAGCATCGGCATAATCTGTAAAAGATGAAGTCTTGCCTGCCAGGTAGCTAATGCATCAGCATTATTATAAAATTCATATGTTCGGCTTTGATCCAGTAAAGCACCATTCTCAAGTGCATGTTTGACCAGCCAAGTCGCTGCAGTTTGAAGGTTTTCTTCGGCAAGCACATCAAATAGCTGATCGACGAAAATCGAATCTGATTTTATCAAATCATATAAATTGCCCAGATAGTCCGTTGATTTACCATCCCAATTAGATAATTGTTCTTTCAGATTCATATCGATCTATTTCCGGTCCAATCTATAGACGGCACCATCTGCCGTACCCACAACTAAAGCTTTGTTGGAACTATCAACTAGAACAGCCTTATCTATGCTTGATGAAAAACTGACCGAACTTAGCTCCAAAACGGCTTCGTTTTTAAAGCTTATAAATCTTAGGTCTCTTCGGTTATTTGACGGCACAGCAAGATCCAAAACCCCATCACCATCAAAATCAGCAGTTGCAGATAAGCGCATTTCTCGCGAGCCAATAAAATGATTGGAAAAACCGTATACATCACCGACCTGCCTAAATGAACCATTCCGATAACTATAGAAAAATAATGTACCGCCAATATGTGGTGTCCGCACAAATGCGATATCCTTGAAGCCTGTCCCACGATAATCGGCAATTCCTGCAATATTCAACCACCTATTTGCTAAACCGTGATAACCAGTGGTCGCTTTTTCGATGAGCTTGCCATCATCCAGCCCGTATATCGTAACAGATGCGCCTTGATTGACCGAAGACTTGATTGTAATGACCTCAGTCGTGCCATCGCCATCTAAATCTACCAAACGCGGATAACGATCTTCAAAAACCTCACTTTTGGGCAAGTGAAGTATTTGAACTGAACTATCAGCTGTCTCAACTAACAGCGCACCTGCCTCAATTGCGTCGCCTAAAATGCCATGAGCATAGCGCGTTGTGGGTTCACCGTACCAAGCTGATGAAATGTCAGAGTCACCTTCACCCGTTGCAATCAATCCATCTGGCAACCCATCAATCGCCTGGGTTCGAGTTTCCTCTACTATCTCGTATGGGAATTTCTCTGCATTAATCTGCTTAACACTCCACTCCAATGCGGATGCGCCGCTCAAACTCATTAGAAATAACAAAGTGGCTAAGAATATTTTTATCATTAAAAAACTCGTTGTTGTTGAGCAACAAATCTAACAAAATCTACTGATTAGGAAAGGAAAACATTCCTGAACCTCTTCACATTTTTGTCAGTGCATACCATATTGTTCTTATGTCAAAATCGAACAAAAATTCACCCAAATCATCCTCTGGATTTGAGGAAGCCCCACAGGCACCTTTTGAGGGCGTTCCGCTTTCGGAAAACGTATCTGATTGGGCCGATGAAATGCAAAAACTTGCTGAAGCAGAAACTGTGCCTAACCGGCGCAAAGTCGCATCCGATGCAGGCAAACATCGAAAACGTGCCGCAGCACAGCCAACTGAATCCAGATCGGCACGCGGAACGTCAATTGGTGGTACCAATGACCCTAAAAAACGCGCCGCCGCAGGTTTAAATCCTGTCGCGGGTTTAGATGTATCGGTAGAAGAAGCTGGCGTTCTGTCTGAGGGCGCAAATACTGCAACAGTTCAAGCACTCACTGATCTCATTACATCAGGAAATCCGCTCTTTAAAAATGGGAAATTATGGGCACCTCACAGACCTGAACGACCAGAAAAGTCCGAAGGTGGTCATTCGCTCAAAATGGAAACTGAGTATGAGCCTGCGGGAGATCAGCCAACAGCTATCGCCGATCTCGTTGAAGGTATAAATGAAAATGAGCAAACGCAAGTGCTTCTCGGTGTAACAGGTTCTGGTAAAACCTTTACAATGGGCAAGGTTATTGAAGAAACGCAGCGCCCCGCTATCATTTTAGCGCCCAATAAAACACTCGCAGCACAACTTTACTCGGAATTTAAAAACTTCTTCCCAAACAACGCTGTTGAGTATTTCGTATCTTACTACGATTACTACCAGCCAGAGGCTTACGTTCCGCGCACGGACACCTTCATAGAAAAAGAATCAACAATTAACGAACAAATTGACCGAATGCGTCACTCTGCGACACGAGCGCTTTTAGAGCGCGATGACGTTATCATTGTCGCGTCAGTTTCTTGTATTTATGGTATTGGTTCAGTTGAAACATACTCAGCCATGAGCTTTGAACTCTCCGTTGGTGAGCAGATTGATCAGCGGCAGTTATTGGCAGATTTAGTTGCACAACAATACAAGCGGCGAGACATGGATTTCCAACGTGGCTCATTTAGAGTACGCGGTGATACGGTAGAAATTTTTCCTGCTCACTTGGAAGATGCTGCTTGGCGCATATCCATGTTTGGTGACGAGATTGAAACCATCACAGAATTCGATCCGCTTACGGGCAAGAAATTTGGTGATCTAAAATCCGTTAAGATGTATGCGAATTCACACTATGTGACACCGCGCCCGACGTTGAATCAAGCTATAAAGTCCATCAAAGATGAACTTAAGCATCGATTGCAAGAGCTTGAAAATGCTGGACGATTACTCGAAGCACAAAGACTTGAACAACGTACACGTTTTGACGTTGAAATGATGGAAGCCACTGGTGCATGCCAGGGGATTGAAAACTATTCTCGTTACCTAACCGGGCGCGAACCAGGCGAACCGCCGCCAACATTATTCGAATATATTCCAGATAATGCATTGGTTTTCATTGATGAGAGCCACGTTACAATCCCACAGATTGGTGCGATGTACCGAGGGGATTTTCGCCGCAAAGCAACTCTTGCAGAATATGGTTTTCGCCTTCCAAGCTGCATGGATAATAGACCATTGCGCTTTGAAGAATGGGATGCGATGCGCCCTCCTACGATTGGTGTATCGGCTACGCCGGGCAACTGGGAGATGGAGCAGTCGGGAGGTGTTTTTGCCGAACAGGTTATTCGTCCCACCGGCCTGATTGATCCGCCAGTTCAAGTTCGCCCAGCAACAAATCAAGTTGATGACGTTCTTGATGAAATTCGCAAAACAGCGGACGAGGGTTATAGAACCCTTGTAACCGTGTTGACCAAACGTATGGCAGAGGACTTAACGGAATATCTTCATGAGCAAGGCGTTCGCGTTCGGTATATGCACTCTGACATCGATACTCTTGAGCGTATCGAAATCATCCGTGATCTTCGTCTTGGTGCTTTTGACGTTCTTGTCGGTATCAATTTGCTTCGCGAAGGCTTGGATATTCCCGAATGTGGTTTTGTCGCTATTCTTGATGCAGATAAAGAAGGTTTTCTCAGATCGGAAACATCACTTGTACAAACAATTGGCCGTGCCGCACGTAATGTCGACGGCAAGGTTGTTCTATACGCAGATAAAGTGACTGGCTCCATGACGCGAGCCATGGAAGAAACCGGTAGACGCCGCGACAAACAAGTTGCCTATAACGAAGCCAATGGGATTACACCGGAAAGTGTAAAATCAAAAATCTCGGACATTTTGGACAGCGTTTACGAAAAAGATCATGTGAGTGCGGATGTTACCGGAAAAGACGGCAAAGGATTTGCAAAAGAAGGCCATATGGTTGGAGCGAATCTCAAAACCCACCTTGAAGCGCTTGAAAAGCAAATGCGTGACGCAGCTGCGGACCTTGATTTTGAAACAGCAGCACGTCTTCGCGACGAGATCAAACGTCTAAAGGCAAAGGAGCTTGATATTCTGGAAAATCCGACAGCAAAGTAATATAAACCTGAAAATTACTTAAATTAGACAGCGAAAAAGTACTTTCAGACCGGGATCTGTGCGGCGAACTGTTATTCTCGGCAACGAAAACCTTTCGTCACCGGTGCGAACATGGCTTTTCTTTGTAGTTGTTGCGCTGGTATATTCAGCGTTTTCAACCAGGGTTCGAATGTTGGTATTATGAGAACCATGAGGGTAGCAAAAAGCTTTCACAGGTGCGCCAGCTGCGTCTTCAATTACCTTTTTACAATCGGTAATTTCTTGCTGTGCCGCTTCATGCGACAAGTCAGCTAAAACCGGATGGGATATCGTATGGGCACCAGCTTCATGGCCATTGTCAACCCATTCACGCATTTCCAACTCTGTCATTAGTGGTAGTTTAGGAATTTTTCGGGGGACATCCCACTGATTGCACCCTCCAATTTGGCCTGACACAAAATAATTGGTGGCCGTAAAGCCAAGATCGCCGAGTATCGGAGCCGCATTTTGCAAAACATTACGATAACCATCATCAAAAGTCAGGCCGAAAACGCGCCCTGCTTTCTTCCCCTCAAGATAAGGCATTAGATCGCAAATCGACAACCCCTGATAGCCAAACGCTTTCAGCCAGCGCATCTGCGATTCAAACCGCTTGGGATGAACACTAAGGCTTCTCGACGGCGTTCCGGTAGGCGCGGGAGGTTCAATTTTATGGTAAAGAAGAATCGGAATGGCTGACGATGGTTTAATCAACTCGTTATTTTTTTTGTCCATCATTGCAAAGTCTCTTCTATTAAGGTTTACCCCTTTCTAATGTATCTATCATCAAATGTGGATGCTGTTTAGTAATTAGCCGTACATCAACTATAGATATACAGCTGACGCCCCTCACCCGTTAAACATCACTGTCGCGCTCGAAGCGATATTCTTGAACGATAAATTGGCCGAAGAATTTCCCGTTTCAGTTTCATCAACCTATCCTTTCGTTTTTCAAGCGTTGTCCCACCGAGTGTATTAGAAATTTCCATAATACCTCCAGGAACAATTGAGTGGGGATGAACACCAGTTACCCAGTGCATCTGTAGCAAAGTATCTACCGGACGATCGAACTGCTCTGTTGTACGCAGTAATTGTTCTGCGGTGCGCCTATCGATCAGTTGCGCAACCATACCAAGACCTGTGCAGTTTGGCTTAATCAGTTGAGCCGTACCATCTTTATTGATCACTTCACCTCGTTCCCGTCCATCACGAAACGGAAAACGAATAAAGCCAGCCTCTTCAATATGTTTAACAGCTAAATCAAGGCTATCGTGAAAACTGCTTGCAGGTTGAGCATCATCTTCCATCACAAGCGCAGCATCAAGATTACTCTCTAATATTTCTCGCCATACTTTGCGGTGAGAAAGAAAACAGGAAATTTCATTGCGACTCATCACAAAGGGATATGACGGCCTGTGCAGTTTACGTCGATAGTGCGGCTCTATCTCATCCACGGTAATCGTCTGCCCATCCACAGCATCAACGATGCGCCCTTCAAAAGGCAAACCAGAGATGACATTTTTTACATGAGCACATCTTTGTTCAGCGCGCTTGAGATGAATGATAAGTGTTTCTATACGCATACGAAGCCCCCCAGCCCTATGCAAGTTCATACATACCAATACAGAATGTATTGAGTTGATATGATGATTGCAAGATTGTTACATGGCAAAGGATCTAAAACATTACCTTAATATCAAAAGGAGTGGTGGGCCCGGAGGGATTCGAACCCCCGACCAAGCGGTTATGAGCCGCCGGCTCTAACCAACTGAGCTACAGGCCCCACCTTTTACCTTTTAAGGTAGTGATGAAAACCGCTTATGCCGCACGTTTGTTCATTCGTCTAGTCCAAAAATGCGATCTTCCAAAAACTTCGCCCTATTCCGTTCACATTCTACTGCCAATTGTGTAATTGAACGCAAGGAAAACGGAGCATTTCATGACGAAGCAAAACACAACCTTTCTCGCGACAGCACTGCTGGCCAGCCTAGTCGTCGCCTCGCCTGTTTATGCTGATGAGAAAAAAGATGAGGTCGGCCTTATTAACGTCACAGGCGTTGGCACAGTGAAAACAGCTCCAGATATGGCCACAATAAACCTGACTGTTTTGCGTGAAGCTGAAACTGCAAAGGAAGCATTGCACGACAATACTCGAGCGATGTCAGATGTATTGACTGCGATGAGGCAATTTGGAATTGAGGATAAAGACCTTCAAACATCGAATTTTTCTATCAACCCGCGCTATATTTATCCAAAACATAAAGATGGCATCCAACAAGCTCCCAAAATAGTTGGTTACCAAGTCTCCAATTCTCTTACAGTCCGTATTCTTGATCTAGACAAAGTGGGTGAGATTTTAGATCAATCAATTACGCTCGGCGTAAACCAAGGTGGTAATATCATCTTTGGAAATTCAGATATTGCAGAATTGCAAATGCAAGCCCGCGCCATGGCAATGAAGAATGCGCTTAGGAAAGCAGAGGTGCTAACAAAAGCTGTTGGCGTAGATATCGGAAACATCAAACAAATAAACGAGAACTCATTTCATGCTGAGCCACAACCAATTATGCGTGCCGAAATGGCAATGGCAAAAATGGCGGATAGCGCACCGGTACCAATTGCTGGTGGCGAAAACGCCTATCGTATAACGGTAAATGTGACATTTGAAATTGAACAATAGTAAGAAAACACCTCTGGGAGATCATCCCAGAGGCTTGTAAAGCATATAAACTTAACGATATGCAATTAATGGACAACCCTTCCGATTAGCGAACACCAATTTGACTGGGTGTCCATAATTATATCCCCTAACAACCACCTTACGCTTATTTACACGTGTGATTTCACTATGGCGAACTCCGTATTTATGACGCGCCTTCTTTAGTGCTTTGCGCGGACGACAACGTTTTCTGCTGTGATGTTTGTATTTATGATATCTAGGCTGTGTGTTGTAGTAGCGGAATTGCGGTGATGAATGATGACCACCGAAATGTAATTCAAATCCAAAATTTCCAGCTGAAGCAACGGTTGCGCCTGCAAGCGATGTTGTTGCAGCTATTAAGAGAACAGCTATTGATGATTTAAGTTTAGATTGCATGACGACCTCCATGTGTTTCAATATGAGATCAAATTAACCTTGTTCTTCTGAACCCAATCGGAACCACTTGTTCATATTCCGTTCAGAAAAGTCATTACTTTTATATTCATGAAATGTGTAAAATCACATCTCTCCGATGAGGCATATTTCTATGCTCAAATAAATAGATTCCCTGCCAGGTTCCAAGGCCAAGCGAACCATTAATAATAGGGATCGAAAGCGAAACTGGCAGCAATGCAGATTTGATATGCGCGGGCATATCGTCCGGCCCCTCATATGTATGAGTTATCCACGACATCTCTGGGCTATCACTACTGGGTACGAGGCGAGAGAAAAACTCCTTCATATCCACCTGCACCTCAGGGTCAGCGTTTTCTTGAATAAGCAACGAGCATGAGGTATGGCGAACAAAAAGTGTTAGTAACCCAGCTTCAATGTTTCGCTTTCCTACAAAGCTTTTTACATCATCAGTAAACTCGTAAAGTGCTTGTCCATAGGTTTCGATGGTCAGAACTTGCTGCATATCAATCGCTCTTGATGCTCTCTTGGCCGAAAACCGTGATCGCATCCCCTTCCCTCCACAAAGGATATTTAGTCATCACCGACAAAAACAATGGAGAGCTAACGAATTGATCGAGGGCAGAAATCAGTTTTGTCCACTTCTGGGCTTCAAACCAATCAAAGTCTACATTGGCAAACTGCCTTACAAAAGGGAAGATAGCCAAATCAGCAATAGAGAATTTTGATCCCATTAGAAACGGCCCATTCTCAGATAGATGATCATTAAGTTTGAACAGAAAATCGCTAGCGTTCTGGCGAGATGTCTCTTTATCAACGCTCTCATAACGATTTGAATATTTGTAATGATCCAATTCTGATTTAAACGGTCCGTCATTTTCTGCAATTAACGACATGGCATCATCCAATGTGCCTTGTTCTGGCATCAATAAATTCATCGGGTCTGACTGGCCCAGAGCATACAGCACGATGTCAAGGCTCTCATCCACAACTTGACCATCCGTTAGAATCAAAACAGGAACGGTTCCCTTAGGTGATGCTTGCAACATTGATGGAGGTTTTTCTCGCAATATAATCTCACGCAATTCAACGCTTCGCCCGCTGGAATACAACGCTAACCGCGCACGCATAGCATATGGGCACCGTCTGAAAGAATAGAGTATAGGTAGCGATTGCAAATCATTCACCTTTGTTTTTATAACAACAATAATTTTCAAGCCGTATTCCTGACAGGATCTGCGCTCACGTCAACATTTAAGCGACGCCTCACTATTAAGTGATCTACTGGGGCACTTTGCCCTAGGGCGTTTTTCAGCCAGAATACTTATGCCTAATGCTGAGCATGGAGAATAGAATGAAAATATTTCGAATTATATTGTGGTCAGTAACAATAGCAGTTGTTGTAACTCTGGGAGTGATAAGCTTCGGATGGCAAAAAGAAACAACAACAAATAATGAACCCTATGGAGTTGCTTTTCAGCTCATCGATCAAAAAAACAACGAAATCACTGAAGCAGCGTTTCGAGAAAAGCCTACCGCTGTATTTTTTGGCTTTACACATTGTCCGGAAATTTGCCCTACCACACTATACGAACTAGATTCGTGGCTCGAGCAAGTCGATCCAAATGGTGATAAAATCTCCGCATATTTTGTATCTGTTGACCCTGAAAAAGATACCGCCGAGATTTTGGACCTTTACGTAGGTAATGTAACCAAACGCGTGACTGGTATAACCGGTGCGCCGGAAAAAATTTCGAAAATGCTCAAAGGCTTCAACATATACTTCAAAAAAATTCCATTGGATGCAAACGAACCAAATGGTGATTATACGATGGATCACACGGCCTCAATATTCCTCCTAAAGGATGGTGGGCGCTTTAAAGGTACGATTGCATATGGAGAAAACCCGGAAACTGCAATTCAGAAGCTTAAAAATTTGATCAGCGGCAGCTAGTGGTCTATGGGTTTGTGAACTTCAATGACGCAGATGCAATTTGCAAATCACTTTCACTCATTCAGGCACAATATGACCCAAACCAGGCTTTATGTAACGACTGACGAAAAAACGTCCGACTTTCTATCAGATTTATTTGAAGTAACGTTTGAAGAAGATGGTTTTGCTTCATCAACGACAGAAATTGATGAAGTCAACAAAATCTGGGAAGCGTCCGTTTATGTAAATCCCGAAGATGTACAGACCACGATTGAACGCCTTAACGAGATCTTTGCTCAAAACTCGCTTACTTTAGATATCTCGCATGAAGTACTACCAGATATTGACTGGGTTACGCACACGCTCAAAGGTTTAAAACCGGTCACTTCCGGACGTTTCATTGTGCATGGATCACATGATCGAAACTCCGTTCAGCCACATCATATTCCTGTTGAAATTAACGCAGCGCAGGCATTTGGTACAGGCCATCATGGAACAACAGCGGGTTGTTTGGAGATGATCGAGCATGTCAGCAAAACATCGCATACAAAGTTGCGTAGCACTGCACCAATTTTAGATCTAGGCACAGGGTCTGGCGTATTGGCTATTGCCGCAGCTAAATTAGCTCGTACTTATGTTTTGGCGACTGACATAGATCCGATTGCCACTAAAATTGCCGAGGAAAATGCCGTTTTAAACAAGGCTGCAAATTACATCGAATTTGCCACGGTCAATGGGTTTGCATCAAAAGTTTTTAACGAAAGAGGACCATTCGGATTGATTATTGCCAATATATTGGCACGGCCTCTTATGAAAATGGCACCCAAGATCGCAAAAAATCTTCAAACAGGCGGTACAGTCATTTTGTCGGGAATACTTGCCGAGCAGCGATGGAAGGTTTTGTCCGCCTTCAATAACCAAGGCCTTTATCATCAAAAAACGATCTGGCGAAATGGTTGGGTAACCATCGTGCTCAAATAAAAAGCGGCCCGAAAGGACCGCTCATCATACATTGTCAAATCAGATTGATTTGCCTTATACACCGTAAGGCTGATAGCCTTCTTTACGGATTTGATCACGTGTACGGCCAATAGACTTCAATGTGTCATCATCAAGTCCGATTAGAGTACCATTGACATAGCGACGAACTTGACGTTCACGTGCTGAGATCATGCTTTCGAATGCAGATTTGAATATTGAATTTGCCATTTTATCTTTTCCTTTGTGTGGATTTTGCTAACCACTGCTTACAAATTCAATATAGTGCATAATGAAAATATTTGGAGCGCTATCTCGTCAATAGAGCTATGCATAGAGAACATAGGTAGGTAAGTTGCGCCATAAGAAAACTTTTGAATGAGTCTATGAGCTTTTTCATCGCCTGAGGAATATTCATGTTTCAGAAATTTGTTACCGTCTCCAAACCAGAAACAGCATCAGCGCGTGTTGTAAAACTCCGCAACCTATTTGATGAACTGGATGTCGATGCCATCCTAGTTCCGCGCAGCGATGAATATCTGGGAGAATATGTGCCTACCTGTGCCGAACGACTAGCATGGCTCACCAGCTTTACCGGCTCTGCAGGAACAACACTTGTACTGCGAGACAAGGCGATAATCTTCACAGACGGACGGTATACATCTCAAGTCAGCAAACAATGTGATCTGGATATATTTTCAATTGAGGACCTGATAACAAATCCACCATCTAAATGGATTGAAACAAATACGTCAGGTTTAAGATTAGGGCTTGATCCTTGGACGCTTCCAGGTTCGAGCATTAAAAACCTCGAAAAAGCATTAAACGCCACCCAAGGTGAAATCGTAACTCTACGCTCAAACCCCGTGGATCAAATTTGGAATAATAAGCCAGAGGAACCTTCTGCAAAAATATCAATTCAACCAGAAAAATATTCAGGGCAATTGGCGAAGGATAAAATCGCGACAATTCGTTTAGATTTAAAAACAAAAGAATCAGATGCCGTTATTATCGCTGATCCACTATCTGTATGCTGGATTTTTAATATCCGAGGGCAAGATGTCGCCCATACGCCCCTCACCCTGTCTCGCGCGATCATATATAAGGATTCTGAATGTAAAATATTCATAGATGCAAAAAAATTAGATATGCAGACCGAAGCCTATTTAACTCAGCTTGCAGAAATCCATCCAATCGATGAGTTTGAAATAGCTCTCAAACATCTAGGCAAAGACAATGCTCATGTTCTGCTTGACCAACAGATTTCTTCACACGCTATATCAACGATACTTACTGGTAGCGGCTGCAAGGTCATAAATAAATCAGACCCCGCATTAAAACCTCGTGCCATCAAAAACAAAGCAGAAATTGATGGAGCCATCGAAGCACACAAAGTAGATGGCGCGGCACTTGTATACTTCCTAGCCTGGCTGGATGCTCAAACCCCAGAACAACTCGATGAAATTAAGGTCGCAACAAAACTTGAAAATACAAGAGAAGAAATAGGTCAGAAATTTCAAATGCCGCTCAGAGAAATTTCATTTGATACTATTTCCGGTTCAGGCCCCCATGCAGCAATCATTCACTATCGTGTGGATGAGACTAGCAATCGACAACTCAAAAGTGGTGAAATGATGCTGATTGATTCCGGTGGCCAATATGAAGCCGGTACAACAGATATCACAAGGACAATCGGGTTCGGAAACGTACCAGAAGAGCAAAAGCGCTTCTTTACGCTTGTACTGAAGGGCATGATCAATATTTCGCTTCTAAAATTCCCTAAAGGCACACGTGGTGTTGATATCGATGCTTTTGCGCGCATAGCTCTTTGGAAAGCTGGTGTGGATTATGCTCACGGAACAGGCCATGGTGTTGGCAGCTATCTATCTGTCCACGAAGGTCCACAATCAATCTCCAAGCGATCAATGGTAGAGCTTGAAACAGGCATGATTGTATCAAACGAACCTGGCTACTACCGTGATGATGCTTTTGGCATACGCATTGAGAACCTAGTTACGGTCGATGCCCCTCAGGATATTGACGGTGGCGAGATAGCTATGCTTGGCTTCAATACACTTACTCTTTGCCCAATTGACCGCAATCTAATTTTACCAAATCTGTTGAGTTCGGATGAATCGGAGTGGTTAAACAGCTATCATCAAACGGTATATGATGAACTATCCCCACTCATTGAAAATAATAAAACATTAGAATGGCTAAAGTCAGCTACAGCTAAAATTCATTAAAGGCCCAGCGCTCTTAGAAAAACAATTGATACCCACCCAATAAAGAATACCTGCAACAATGAGAATCGTAGGCTTGCAAGCCCTGCGATGAGAAGCGTAATGGTTTCTGCCCAGCCTCCTGTTACAAGTGAAGGTATGACTATTGCTGTTATAACAGCAATAGGAACTGCGTTAAGTCCTGCTTCAACACGCGGGTGGATAGTATCAAATCGTGACAAGATGATATGCCCGCCTATACGCGTAAGATAGGTTACGATCGCTGCAAAAATGATAATCCAAAAGTTGGTCGAGAAAAGAAACTCGTGCTCCATCATTCAACCTCACTCTGATCTATATTAATAGGCCAGAAAAAAGCGACCAAAACTCCGAAAAGCGCGCCCACTGAAACATGCCAAGGCGACCCAATAAAATGATATGTTGCAGCCGAGCTTAATCCGCTAATCAAAACAATTGGCAGAAATTTAGAGCGCTTACGAAATGTCATAAGGAGAGCGAAGAAATAGACAGATAAAAGAAAGGTTATTCCAAGTGCATGCGGATTTTCAATCAAACGGCCGAACAACACACCGATCCATGCTTCTATAATCCAGAATACATATAGCGGCATAGCAACCCCTATATACCACCAAAATGGTACAGCGCCCTCCACCTGCCCCTTTTGCTCAGCCATAGCAAACTGCGGATCCGTCATAAAAAATAAGGAAACATACTTCTGTGTAAAGGTCATATTATGAAGAAACCGACCTAACGTAGCCGAATAAAGAACATGACGAAAGTTAACTGCAAAAATAGAAAAAACGATTATCCAAGGTGCAATGGATTGCCCAAACAGTTCTATACCAACCATCTGACTGGCACCGGCAAAAACGAAGGCACTCATCGACACAGCCTCAAGCGCAGAAAGCCCATTATCCGAAGCAAGAGCTCCGAAAAGCAAGCCAAAGGGAGCCGCTGCCACAACGACAGGAAAGCCTTCTTTCAAACCTGTTAAAAATTGAGAAGAGTTAGACAAATAATCACCGAGTAAACAAGCAGAATCGCTTCTAGCGCTATGAGTCTACCTCACGTTATTATGTCAAACCAGAACCATATTTAATGCGTAATAAGAATATGAGACATCAAAACCGAAATATAGCAATCATTGGCTCGTCAGGCGCGATAGGTCAGGCAATAACTGAACGATTAGTTTTGGATCAATCTATTGAGCGCATTTACGCATGTTCGCGCCAAGGCAAAATGTTTCAATCTAAAAAGATAGTCTCTGCAGTGCTAGATTATAAAAATGAAGATAGCATTCACAACGCCGCTAAAATAATCGGTAAAGATAATCCGCTAGACCTAGTCATAATTGCAACTGGTTTCCTGCACAACGAAGACACAACACCTGAAAAATCAATTCAGGATCTGTCTCATCAAAACTTCATCAAAAATTTTATGGCCAACACAATTGGTCCAGCCTTAGTTGCCAAACACTTCCTGCCTTTAATGTCAAAAGAACACCAAAGTGTTTTCTCCTGCATCTCCGCGCGCATTGGCAGCATATCAGACAACCGCTTGGGCGGATGGTATGCATATAGAGCCTCAAAAGCAGCCCTGAACATGACGTTGAAAAACCTCAGCATCGAAGCATCGCGGCGCTTCAAACAAACAATTATAGTTGGCCTGCATCCAGGAACCGTGGATAGTTCCCTCTCCAAACCCTTTCAAACATTCGTACCAGATGACAAATTATTTACACCTGAATACGCAGCTGAACGCCTTATCAACGTGATTGATAATCTTGAACTTCGAGACAGCGGTAAGATATTTGCCTGGGATGGATCGATGATTGACTACTAATTAGCTTCCACAAGCTCAAACCATTCGTCCTCAGTAATCGTTTTGATACCAAAGTCCGTTGCCTTCTTGAGTTTTGATCCGGCTCCGGGACCAGCAATAAGCAAATCTGTTTTCTTGGATATGGAACCCGCTACCTTTGCGCCCATACGTTCAGCCATTGCCTTCGCCTCATCGCGCGACATTCGCTCGAGTTTACCCGTAAACACAACGGTTTGGCCAGATATAACGCTATCCCCAGAAGGCGCTTCCGCGTCAATAATATCAAGTTGAGCAACAAGATCATCTACCATTTTACGGTTTTTAGGCTCAAGAAAAAACTGCCGAAGAGCATTGATGACAGCAGGGCCAATATCATCAAGCGCAATGAACTCTTGAACAAGCGTCTCATCTCCATTTGCAATAGATGAAACCGCTGAATTAAAATCAGACCAGGTTAGGTAAGCTCGTGCGAGTGTTTTTGCTGTTGCCTCGCCAACATGGCGCACACCCAAAGCATAAATCAGTTTCTCTAATGGGATTTGACGCTTCAACTCAATGGCAGTAAAAAGTTTCTGCGCAGAAGTTTCACCATAACCATCTCGGTTTTTGATTTTGGTCAAACCCTTTGCATCCCGCTCGGCTAGCGTGAATATATCGGCAGGTGCTCTAATCGGAAGAGCATCATCATCGTAGAAATACTCAATTTGCTTCTCGCCCAGACCATCAATATCGAAAGCTTTGCGCGATACAAAATGCTTGAGGTGCTCTTTGCGCTGAAATGGACAGGCGAATTCACCAGAACATCGACGAATAACCCCCTTCTCACCACTTGCTGTTTCTTCCTGAACAACTTCAGTTTTTAACTCACACGGGCAGACTGTTGGGAAAATAAAGTCCTTGGCCCCTTCAACTGAAGATATGACTTCAAGCACCTTTGGTATCACATCACCAGCACGTTCAATTTTAACCGTGTCACCAACACGTACACCTAAGCGCTCAATCTCTTCCGCATTGTGCAAAGTTGCATTTGTTACCACAACGCCGCCAACGGTAATAGGCTCAAGTCTTGCAACCGGCGTCAGCGCACCCGTTCGACCGACTTGAATTTCGATATCATTCAAAAGAGTTTGCGCTTTTTCTGCCGGAAATTTGTGCGCAATTGCCCACCTAGGGCTACGAGATATGAAACCCAATCTCTGCTGAAGGGCTAAATCATTCACCTTATAAACGACACCGTCAATATCATAGGGCAACTTTGCGCGCTCTTGCTCAATGAAATGATAGTGATTGATAAGATCATCGACATTATCAAACCGCCTCATCAGCGGATTAACGGAGAAACCCCATTCCGCAAATTTCTCAACCATCTCCATCTGCGTTGTCGCAGGAGTTTCAGGTTTAATTTCGCCCCAAGCATACGCAAAAAACTTAAGCGGTCGAGACGCAGTTATCTTAGAATCCAACTGCCTTAACGAACCCGCAGCTGTATTACGTGGATTAACATATGTCTGCTTGCCGCGCTCCAATTGCCGCTCATTCAACGCCGCAAAATCATCGCGGCGCATGTATACCTCCCCACGAACCTCAACGACATTGGGAACATCATCGGGTAATTCCCTTGGTATATCCTGCATTGTCAAAACGTTTGCAGTTACATTTTCACCAACAGCACCATCACCACGCGTTGCAGCAGAAACAAGGTGCCCGTTTTCATATCGTAAAGACAGCGAAAGACCATCAATTTTAGGTTCAGCCGTTAATGCAATGACATCTGATGATGTGAGTGACAAAAACCTACGGATTCGAGCAGCAAAATCTTTTACATCCTGATCATTAAACGCGTTATCTAATGACAACATAGCAATTTGATGCTGGATTTTAGAAAATCCCAGAGCGACCGGTGCGCCAATTTTTTCAGATGGTGAATCCGCCCGTTTAAGTTGAGGGAATTTCAACTCAATTTCAAGATTTCGTCGCTTTAGCGCATCATATTTGGCATCGGATATCTCTGGTGCATCATTCGCGTGATAAAGCTTATCATGATGCGCCATAACCTTGGCTAAATGCTCAAGCTCGCTGGCTGCCTGCAACTCAGTCAAATCGTTGATATCTATGTTCTCAGACTCTGACATTTTCTATCCAGTATTTGACAAAAGTTTAGCCGCAGCCGCCCGCGCTTCGTCTGTAACCGTCGCGCCGGCCAACATCCGCGCAATCTCTTCCTGGCGTTCTTGCAAATCAATATCCCTTACATTCGTCGATAAAAGAACACTATCTTCGCTCGATTGGGATTTAGATATTAACAAATGGGTTTTGGCACGCGCTGCAACTTGCGGCGCATGGGTAACTGAAAGCACTTGGATTGATTTAGAAAGTGTTTCCAAGCGTGCTCCGATAGCATCAGCAACTGCGCCACCCACACCCGTATCAATCTCATCAAACACAAGCGTTGGGGCTGACCCTCGATCTGCGAGAGCAACTTTTATGGCGAGAAGAAAGCGAGATAATTCTCCGCCGGAAGCAACTTTCATGATTGGGCCTGCTCGCGTACCGGGATTTGTGCGTACATGAAACTCAATCTGATCAATGCCGTTGGCACCAGCAATTTCTTCATTAGTTTGAATATCGACAATAAATTCCGCGCGCTCCAACTTAAGCGCAGGCAATTCGGCCATAACGGATTGTGTTAATGCTTGTGACGCGTGGATACGCTTTTCCGAGAGATTACGGCTGGCAGCAAAAAAATCTGCACGTATCTGCTGAACATTATGCTCCAGCTCGTGAAGTTTATCTTCTCCCGCATCAATCGCTGCAAGATCCGAAATCATTGTTGATGCAAGTTCTGAAAGATTTGCGACCGGAACATTATATTTTCGGCTAGCTGCACGCAATGCAAAGAGCCGTTCTTCTGTATCTTCTAGCTCTTTGGGGTTAAACTCACTGTCTCGTAATGCGGCATCAACTGAGTTTTGCGCATCCGACAGTCCATCCAGCGCGCGACCAAGCGCCTCGATCGTATCATCAAGCATTCCAGGCACTTCAGCAGCTTTACGTTCCAAACGTCTTAGCAGTTGGTTCAGAGATGGTATGGGAGAATGGTGTCCACTTAGCGAATCCTGTGCCTCGGCGATATCAGAAACTATTTTTTCAGCCTTCATCATATGACTGCGGCTTTCGGCCAATTCTTCTTCTTCTCCATCCTGAGGAGAAAGCACTTCTAACTCATCGACAGACGCACGAAGCCAGTCCGCCTCCTTTGCGGCAGTCTCAATTTTTTGTCGGTGCTCCTTTAGCTGCCTATCTGCCACCTTCATGGAAGAAAACAGGCTGGCAACATCCTCACAGTCTTTCTCCAAACCCGCAAAAGCATCAAGCAGCAGACGGTGTGCATCAACATCAATAAGAGCACGATCATCGTGCTGTCCGTGAATTTCAACAAAATGTGGCCCTATGGAGCGAAGCAGGGAAATACTACAAGGTTGGTCATTTATAAAAGCACGTGATCTACCATCAGCTGATTGAACTCTGCGGATGATGATATCACCTTCATCTTCAATATCATTCTGCTTTAAAATATCACGTACGTGATGGTTTGCCGCTAGATCAAATACAGCAACTATTTGCCCTTTATCGCAACCCTGACGAACCAGATCTCCATCACCACGCCCGCCGAGAGCGAGAGCTAAACTATCTAGCAATATAGATTTACCTGCACCAGTCTCGCCCGTTAACACAGACAAACCTTCGTTAAATGATAAATCCAACCGTTCGATTAAAACGATATCACGGATCGAAAGCTGTGCAAGCATTTGTCCCCCTGCAGGCGACTAGGTTTTAAATCCGGCTGCACGTCGCGCAGCACGAGATATCCAGGAACCTCTGTTTTCCCTCGGCTCAAGACCACCAGATTGCAATAATTTGTATGAATCCGCATACCATTCGCTATCCGGGTAGTTGTGCCCAAGTACCGCAGCCGCTGTTTGCGCTTCACCTGTAAGGCCAAGGGCGAAGTAACTTTCAACCAACCTGGAAAGCGCTTCCTCAACTTGCCGCGTGTTACCATACTCCTGAACAACAACTTTATATCGGTTCACTGCTGCAACATATTCACGTCGTTCCTGATAGTAACGCCCAATTTGCATTTCTTTTCCGGCCAGCTGATCGCGAGCCTTGCGCAATTTTGCCTGTGCATCATCCACATATTCTGAATCAGGATAGCGATCTATAACTTCCTGCATAGCGCTAATTGCACGACTTGAAGCCCTCTGATCGCGCGTAACATCAGGTATCTGTCTGAAATAAGCGAGACCAATGATGTATTGAGCGTATGCGGCGTCTTGATCGTTGGGATATAAATTTAAGAAACGCTTCGCGTCGGTTATGGCCTCTTGATTGCGACCAGAGCGGTACTTCGTAAATGCATTGAGAACCAATGCTTTGCGCGCAAATTCCGAAAACGGGTGCTGCTGATCAATCTTATCAAACTTATTAGAAGCTTCTCTAAGTTTACCTGCATCCAAATTTGCTAACGCTTGATTGTATAAAAGATCAGCAGGTTCAACCGAATCAACAAGTGAATTAATGTCTATATCTGGGTCAGATTGACATCCAGCTAAAGCCATCATCAACAAAGACATGGTAATTATGCCAATAACGCGGCCTTTTTCAACGCAATGATTTAGCGTGGCTTTAAACAACATATTCAAAAAGACCTCTTTCCGCCCTAGGACTTAAAACCTTGAAAGCAATGTCTAACGGGTTTTACCAATAAAATCCATACATCAACGCTGTCATCTGCCAGCATTATTGCTTTTTTGTGGCAAAATTAGATTATCACCTGAAAGTGTTTTTATATATTGTTTTAGTAACGAGGGTTTTAAATAGTCCAAGGTGAAAAAACAGGTGCATTTACTGCAACCAATTCACCATATCCACCCTTACGGTACGATTGCGTTGTTTCAACAATCTCATAAGCATCTGTTTGTGCAAGGAGCTTACGTAAAGCGATAGAATTAAGCTTGTGCCCCCCCCGATATGATCGATAACAACCAATGAACTGAGCACCGGCGAGCGCCAAATCACCAACGGCATCTAATGTTTTATGACGAGCAAATTCATCCTTAAAACGAAGGCCTTCCATATTAATGACGTTGTCATCTTCACCAATAACCACAGAATTTTCTAATGATGAACCCAATGCATGACCGGAAGCCCATAAAAACTCAACGTCTCTCATGAAGCCAAATGTACGGGCCCGCGCAAGCTCATTGCGAAAACTATCTGATGTTACTTCACCACACCATGACTGACGACCAATAACATCCGAATTAAAATCGATATCAATTTCAAATCGTGTTCCTTCATGTGGGACAAACTCAGCCCAGGAACCGCCCATCTCTGCACGAACATGCTTCTTCACTCGAATATAACGGCGTTTTTCATCAAGATAGATTGTTCCTGTTGCATCGAGTAAATCAATAAAGACCGCCGAACTGCCATCCATAATAGGCACTTCACCGCCATCAATTTCGACAACAACATTGTCGATACCCATTGCATACAAAGCAGCCATCAAATGCTCAACTGTCGCCACAGAGCGATCAGGAGCATCACCTAATAACGTACAAAAATCCGTGGAGCCAATTTGAGAAGCAACGGCGCGAAGCGTAACAACCTCACCGCCTTCGCAAATACGGTGAAATACAATACCGGTATTCGCTTCCGCTGGGTTAAGAGTAATGGTTACATTTTGTCCAGAATGTACACCTACGCCAGACAATTTTGCAGTTTTTGCAATTGTTGCCTGAAATTCATACAAATCATTCTGCATTTATTCACACTCGCTTCAGCCTAAACGCAACGCGCTTTTAGCGAAACACCTTGTCACTGAGTTGCCGCTTACAATATCCAAGGCGTCCCCTGCCTTAAGCTAAAAATAAGCCTTATTTCGATTCTTTCCAAATCACGCTTTATTTCGAATTGTAACGCAACTGTAACATTGCATCAGAATTTCCGAATTATGCTTTAAAAACAAAACGCAACCGCTCGTAAGCGGTTGCGTCATTTCACTGAACATTTCAGTAATCTATCTCACTTGCCTTCTAAGAAAGGCAGGAATTTCAAGTTGC
Organism: Lentilitoribacter sp. Alg239-R112; assembly: GCF_900537175.1. Taxonomy (GTDB): domain Bacteria; phylum Pseudomonadota; class Alphaproteobacteria; order Rhizobiales; family Rhizobiaceae; genus Lentilitoribacter. Next base: position 1,673,311 of record NZ_LS999833.1, read on the forward strand.
TCGTCTTCCGTCATTGGCGCTGGTTTTGGAGCCGCACGACCATGATCATCCATTTGAGTTGACTTTGCGGCCAAATGAGCTGGATCTTGTGTCAATGGACGACGAGGCTGAGGAGCAGCCTGTTCAACAGCCTGTTGCGCCGCAGAACCGAGATCTTCATCTCCCATTCCCAAACTTGAGCTAATGCGCTTAAACAAGCCTTTTGCACCTTTTTCCTCAGTTGGTTCAGTTCTTACAGATGCTCTCTCATTCATCTCAGCCTTCACAGTTGCTGGAAAGTCCTCTATTTGAGGCATGCGAGTTGGAGCCATCGGCATTTCTTCTGAAACTTGCGCAGCCACAGTTGGTGCCGGAGCAACAGGAGATGGTGCAACAGGTTCAGGAGCACGTAAAACAGAAGGTGTTTCAGCTACTTTCACTACAGCCTCTGTTGCCATTTCAGTTTTAGCTTCAGGCGAGAACAAACGATTACGCGGCATTTCTTCAGCTGGTGTTGCAGCCACTTCTAGCTCACGTTCAATTTTAGCCTCAGCATCGGATAGCATGCTATCCAAAGAACTTGCTTCAGATGTTTTCTCAGAAACCGTTGGAGCAGGTGCAACAACAGGCGCAGGCTCTTTCGCCTCAGTTTTCAACTGATTCATTTGAGCTTGCATTGATGCCATTGCCGGACGCATATCTGTTTCCGGACGTCCCGCCATTTGCGTGGCTGTAACATCAATACCAGTTGCAACAACAGAGACCCGAATAACACCTTCAAGTGACTCATCAAACGTCGCACCAAGTATAATATTTGCTTCCTGATCGACTTCCTCACGAATGCGCGTTGCAGCCTCATCAACTTCAAACAGCGTCATATCTCTACCACCAGTGATGGAGATCAACAGACCGCCCGCACCGCGCATTGATGTTTCATCAAGCAGCGGATTTGCAATCGCAGCTTCTGCCGCTGCCATTGCGCGACCTTCACCCGAAGCTTCACCGGTTCCCATCATGGCTTTGCCCATTTCGCGCATCACAGAGCGAACATCGGCAAAGTCTAGGTTAATTAGTCCTTCTTTGACCATCAAGTCGGTGATGCAAGCAACACCGGAATAAAGGACTTGGTCAGCCATCGAAAACGCATCGGCGAAAGTTGTGTTTTCATTGGCTATTCTGAATAGATTTTGGTTTGGAATAACAATCAGAGTATCAACATTTTTCTGAAGCTCATCAATCCCTTGATCAGCTAGACGCATGCGTCGCTGACCTTCAAAATGAAATGGTTTGGTCACAACTCCAACGGTCAAGATACCTTTTTGACGAGCAGCTTTGGCTACAACTGGTGCAGCACCAGTACCGGTACCACCACCCATTCCGGCAGTTACAAAGCACATATGCGTACCATTGAGGTGATCATTGATCTCATCAAAACATTCTTCTGCGGCTGCAGCGCCAATTTCAGGCTGTGAGCCAGCGCCCAAGCCTTCAGTCACTGCAACACCAAGCTGAATGATGCGTTCTGATTTTGACATCGTCAATGCTTGCGCATCGGTATTTGCTACAACGAAGTCAACGCCTTCTAATCCAGCAGTGATCATATTGTTAACAGCGTTTCCGCCGCCACCGCCGACACCGAACACGGTAATGCGTGGTTTAAGTTCTGTGATATCCGGCTTCTGTAAATTGATGGTCATGATAGCCGTCCCTTCCTTAGTTAATACTGCTTCGCCGCAGCAGTTTCAAAATTAAAAACTCTCTTTAAGCCAGTGCCCAACCCGAGCTAGCCGTCCGCCTGCCCCGCTTGCTGCTGACATATATGAATGAGAAGCATGAGCTTCAAAATCAGCAACTTGCGGGTAAATCATTAATCCTACTGCTGCAGAAAAGGCGGGGCCTTTTACCGCAGCAGGAAGACCTGAAACGCCAAGTGGTCGACCAATACGTACACTGCGCGCTAATATTCTTCGCGCTGTTTCCGACAAACCAGTCAACTGACTTGCGCCACCCGTTAACACTATTCGCTTCCCCACTATGGAGGCGTAACCTGACTGTTGAATACGATCGCGAACCAATTCAAGCGTCTCTTCAACACGTGCTCTAACAATCTTGGCAACCATAGCTTTTGAAACTTGTGCGGAGTGATCGTTAGAACCATCACCAATTGGCGGTATTGAAATCATATCTCGATCTTCACAAGCCGATGGAAGCGATGAACCATGCATAACTTTAATGCGCTCAGCATCTTCAAACTTAGTCGTTAAACCACGCGCCAAGTCCATTGTGACATGATGCCCACCGAGGGCAATTGCATCTGCGTGGATAAATTTACCTTCGTTGAAGACAGAAATCGTTGTCGTCCCACCGCCAAGATCGACCGCAGCACAACCCATTTCAGCTTCATCTGCAACAATTGACGCAAGACCAGAGGCATAGGGTGTGGCAACCATAGCTTCAACAGTCAAATGAGCGCGATTAATACAGAGCTCCAAATTTTTAAGAGGCGAACGATCACCACTTAATACGTGCAGATCAACACCAAGCTTATCGCCAAACATCCCTTCAGGGTCATTTATACCGCGCTCGCCATCCAGCGCATAACTTGTTGGCAATGAATGTAGTATGGATCTTTCATGACTTAGTGTGCGCTGCGTTACAAGATTGACGACATTTGAAATGTCACTTTGTGAAATCTCATGGCCACCTAAATCAACCGCAGCAGTATACACTTCACTCTTAAGCCGTCCACCGCTCACATTTACAATGAGCGAGTCAACGGTCACGCCAGCCATGCGCTCCGCAGCTTCAACGGCCAAACGAATTGAGCTTTCGACTTTTTCAAGATCCATAATCACGCCAGCTTTAATGCCGCGCGATTTTTGGTGCCCTATTCCAATGATATCAACTTTATGGGTTCGCTGAGACAAAACCTCTGCGGAAGCCAAGGGAGTCAAGCGCCCGATAAGACAAACAGTTTTAGAGGAACCAATATCCAAAACAGTCACAATACTAGGACGTTTCAAAGATAGCGGCTTTAGCCTTGGAAGCGAAGATGATTGTTTAAAGAAACTCATGAGCGTTTCTCCTTCTTCAACATCTTTGCGCGCTCTAGAAGTGCAGATTTCCGACGCTCTTGCGCCTCTGGCGTTAATCTAACCGTTACACGGTCTAACAAACGCAAATCAACTTCCGCTATATCTCTGCGCAGTAAATCCTGCTCTTGGTTCAACTCCTCAAACTGAGCCAAAGCAACATCAACATCTTTTTCAGGGAGGTTAAGCGTTACACCATTATCAAGTCGCACATCCCAACGACGCTCAGCCACACGAATGAGGGCCTTCAATTGAGTTGAAACACTTGGCCAACTGGCAAGTTTATTTAAAAACTCACTCGCACCTTGTTCTGCCCCGACGCCAACTAATAATGGAAGGCCTTGGCCAGTAACGCCATCAAAAGGCGTAATAACATCACCATCATTATCAATGAGTGACAGCTGACTACCATGCTGCCAGATCGCAAATGCTTGGCGCTCACCCAGTTTAACCTGAAGCGACGCAGGATAGATTTTGCGCAGTTCAACATGATTAACCCAAGGCAATGACATTAATTTTGCATGTGCGGCCGCTAAATCCAGCGTTAGCAGAGAAGACGTTTCGTTTAAGCCTAGCTCCTGCAATACATCAATATCAGATGTTTCAGCATTGCCGGAGATTTGAATTTCTTCGACAGCAAACCCAACCGCAGATGTCACTGTACGCATGGCCACATTGCTGTGACCACCGATAAATGTGCCGTAGCTCAAAACACCAGCAAAAAAAGCTAACGTCAAAGCAGATCCTAAATGCTTAGGAACGATAATTTCATCTAAAGTAAATCCAGCAGAATATTTGCGGGTCCGGCGAAGAACGGGACGGAACATACGATTGATAAAAGAATGCTCACCATCGCCACGATGTGCGATGCTAGCTTGAGCAGAATTTCTTTTACCTAACGAGAGCACGAAGCGTCTTCCACCATCCAATTAACAAATTCTTCAAAACTGTAACCCGCATGTTGGGCCAGCTCTGGCACCAAAGACGTTTCGGTCATTCCCGGTTGAGTATTAACCTCCAACCAAATGAGCTCTCCATCTTCGGAAAAACGATCATCAAATCGAAAATCTGACCTACTCACACCGCGACAACCAATCGCTCTATGGGCCTTCAAAGCCAATATCTCAATTTCTTGGTAAATATTTGGTAAAATTTTTGCAGGACATTGATGTTTTGACCCACCTTTTTTATATTTTGCGTCAAAGTCGTAGAAACTGGAGCCTTGTTCAAATATTTCTGTAACGCCGAGAACCCTATCACCCATCACAGCGCAGGTTAATTCGCGTCCATGCACGAATCTCTCTGCCATAATGTGATCGCCATAGGACCACTCGTTCGATTTTATGATTTGCGGTGGATGGCGTTGATTCTCTTTGACCATAACCACGCCAAAACTCGAACCTTCTGAAACTGGTTTAACGACATATGGCGGCTCAATTGGGTGTGTGGACGGAAAGTCATGCCGGTCCATGTATTTGGCCTCAGCAACTGGAATACCGTGATGACTTGCTACGATTTTCGATTGCTGCTTATCCATTGCAAGCGCCGACGCTAAAACACCTGAATGGGTATAGGGTATAGCTAAAAACTCCAGTAAGCCTTGAATAGTACCATCTTCACCAAACGGTCCATGAAGCGCATTAAAACAAACATCCGGCTTAATCTCCGTAAGAGTGTTCGAAATATCTCGATCAACATCAATGCGCGCTACTTTATGACCGACACGTTCTAACGCATTGGCACAGGCCTCGCCCGACCATAAACTAACCTGTCTTTCAGATGAAAAGCCACCATAGAGTACTGCGACATGTTTTTTTGACATACATTCCCCCAATTTTTACTGGAACTAGAAATGCTTAAACGCCGACTCACTTAGCAAATCTTTATACCATAAGAATCAGAGGATTGAGGTGAATTCAAGTTCTGTTTGATAATTCGAGGAAAAGATTAATTTCACTGTGAGACACTGTTTGTGATAAATAAAACAGGCAAACCCTATCGGGGAAACGAATTTTTCAGAGGAGCCTAAAGCAACTGACCTAAAAACGGCTCAACACTCTGGCCGGATGGGAAATCGCCTAAACGCTTGATTTCCCATTCCAATTGAACGCCAGAATTTATCAGTACTTTTTGCCTGACTGTCTCGCCTAAACGCTCTAAATCATAAGATGTCGCCTGCCCCATATTGATCATAAAATTGCAATGCATCGGTGACATTTGTGCGCCGCCGATTGTCAGACCACGACAACCCGCATCATCAACAAGCTTCCAAGCTGAATATCCCTCTGGATTTTTAAACGTTGATCCGCCTGTTTTCTCTTTGATCGGTTGAGACGTTTCTCTATGGTGCTGAACTTCATCCATAGCTTTTTGAATGTCGTCCTTTGAGGTTAGTTCACCTTCAAACACAGCTTTTGTAAAAATGAGATCACGTGATGAACCTGATTTTCTGTAGGAAAAATCCATGTCAGCATTGCTAAGAACATGCTTCGTTCCTGACCTATCTACAGCATGAATTTCTTTAACACATGAAACTGTCTCTCGGCCATTAGCGCCGGCATTCATTCGCAGTGCTCCGCCTATTGAACCCGGAATACCATGATAAAAATGCATTCCACCGATACCTGCTTCCAGCGCTTTTGCTGCCAAGCGTTTATCCGGACAAGCCGTTCCAGCGACAAGTTCAGTGTCCGAAATCTGATTAGCAAAACCAAAGCCCTTCGCCGACAAACGAATAACCACTGCATTAAGTCCACCATCACGAATAATTAAATTGGACGCCATACCGATGGGGAAAACTGGCACCTCCTGTGGCAGAAGAGACAAAAAAGCAGAAAGATCATCTTCGTCCGCAGGCTGAAACAAGATAGCAGCCGGCCCACCGGTACGAAACCAAGTGATTTGGGACATCGGCGCATTTTCTGTTATGCGCCCACGAATAACAGAGAGCTTATCGCCAAGTTCCTCTACTAAATTCGTACAATCATATCCGGCCATTTCTAACTCTTTTCCAGTGCTTCCAGTTCTTTCGGCAATGCTGCGGCCCATTGTGTTATACTACCGGCACCAAGGCAAAGAAGGAAATCTCCCTTTTGACCTATTGTTTTCACAAGCGGCGCTAAATCGGCAGGACCATCAATTAATCTAACGTCTCTATGACCAGCAGTTTTTAAACGTGAAACCAGAGCGGCAGAATCTGCTCCTTCAATATGATCTTCTCCAGCAGCAAATACTGGTGCAAGAATAACCGTGTCCGCATCATTGAAACAAGATGAAAATTCATCTAACAGACTTTCAAGGCGTGAATAACGGTGAGGTTGAACAACAGCAATAACACGTCCATTACATGCTTCGCGCGCCGCGCCCAGAACGGCACTAATTTCGACGGGATGATGACCATAATCATCAAAAATATCCATTCCATTCCAGGAACCTGTATGCGTAAATCTACGTTTTACACCGCCGAATTTGGCCAAACCTTCTTTAACTTGCTCAGTCGTTAAACCCAGTTCCAGCGCAATCGTAATCGCAGCCGTTGCATTGGAAACGTTATATTTACCTGGCATAGGAAGTTTCAAATCTTTTTCCAATACGATATCGGAAGACTTGCGATCTCTGATTTCAAGATCGAACACTGACATGCTACCTTTTTGCCTAAGATTAATAAATCTCACATCAGCTTGCGGATTTTCGCCATATGTCACAACGCGGCGATCTGAAATACGACTTGTAAGGGCCTGCACTTCCGGATGATCCAAACACATCACGCCGAAACCATAGAATGGGACATTTTCGACAAATTGCGCAAACGCTGCACGAACTGCGTCAAAGTCTCCATAATGATCTAAATGCTCTGGATCAATGTTGGTCACAACAGCAATATCGGCCGGAAGCTTTAAAAATGTTCCGTCAGACTCATCCGCCTCGACAACCATCCACTTGCCCTCACCCATCCGCGCATTGGTACCATAAGCATTGATAATGCCACCATTGATAACAGTTGGGTCTAATCCGCCCGCTTCAAGAAGCGTCGCAACCATGGATGTTGTGGTCGTTTTGCCGTGCGTGCCGCCAATAGCAATTGAATTGCGAAACCGCATCAGCTCAGCAAGCATTTCAGCTCGTCGTACAACGGGAAGCAGTTTTTCACGCGCTGCCACCAGCTCGGGATTATCTTGTTTAATAGCCGTTGAAACAACCAACACTTCTGCCGCACCTAAATTGGCAGCGGAATGCCCTATAAAAACGTCAATGCCCTTTTCTCGAAGGCGCTGAACGTTGGCACTATCTGATTGATCAGACCCTTGCACTTTATATCCAAGGTTATGAAGCACCTCGGCAATCCCACTCATCCCGATGCCGCCAATTCCAACAAAGTGAACAAGGCCGATTGTCTCTGGCATTTTCATGCGTGTGTTTCCTTAAATTCTTTAATCGTTTGACCATCCGCAATAGCTTCTAGCATGTCAGCAAGCAAGCTTGTCGCATTCAATTTTCCTGCAAGCTTCGCTTTTCCTGCCATTTCCGTCAGCTCATCCGGCGCATTCATACTATTTTCGAGCAGTCCTGCTAGTTTGTTTTCATCTAATTCCGGTTGGCGAACCATTGTCGCACCACCGATACCAACCATGTTTTGGCCATTTACACCCTGATCATCATCCAGAGCGTGGGGAAGCGGCACAAGAATTGAAGGCCGACCTATTGCGCCAAGCTCTGTGACCGTAGATGCGCCAGATCTTGAAATAATGAGATGAGCTTCTGCAATTTTCAATGCCATATCATCAATAAAGGGTGCAACATAGGCATCAACACCATGTGCCGCACATTGCTCTTTCGCATATTCTAAGTCTTCCGGTCGCGCTTGAAGCGTCAGACGAATTCGCTTTCGCAACTCTTCTGGCAGTAAACCCAAACTTTGAGGAAATGTGCGTCCAAAAAAACGTGCGCCTTGGCTTCCACCAAATACAACAAGATTAAATGGTTCATTTTTTTTAGATGCCACATAAGGCATACCCTCAACATCAAGTACGGCCTGACGAATTGGATTACCTGTCGCGAATATTTTGTCAGAAAATGGACCGACATCATCGCGCAAAAAACCACCCGCTATTGCGGTAACCCTACCAGCAAGAAACTTGTTGGCTCTGCCCATAACACCATTTTGCTCATGTAATATAGATGGATAGCCATATTTGGTCGAAGCAATTAGCGGCGGAATAGTCGGGTATCCACCAAAGCCGATAACAGCATGCGGTCTAACTTTCGCAAGAACTTTGCTTGCACGCTTTATGCCGGAATAAAGCCTCCATAGGACTAGAAGCATCTTAACAGGGTTCTTTGATCCAAAAGTTGCAGATGGAATGACGTGCATCTCATCACAAGGAAAATCACCTGCATATTTTGCAGCCCGGTTGTCGGTCGCAAGATGCACTTTCGCGCCGCGAGAACGCAATTCATTTGCAAGAGCTTGTGCTGGAAACAAATGCCCGCCTGTGCCACCTGCGCTTAATAGATAGGTTTTTTGTTCCATATTACACCTATTCTGTGACTGAAGAGACCATCGAACCTGATCGTCGAACGACATGATTACGCGCTCGTTTTTCCGGTCTGTGGCGGGTCAGTGCAAGCAAGAAACCAACTGATATAGCAATCGCCAACATCGATGAACCACCATACGATATAAACGGAAGTGTCATTCCTTTTGCAGGAAGTAGTTCTAAATTTACTCCGATATTAATCATTGATTGAGCGCCGATCAAAAGCGCCAATCCGGACACCGCCAACTTTGTAAACTCATCCTCTTCTCTGGCTGCATGAACAAAAGAGCGCAAAACGATGAATGCAAAGATGGCAACCAGCACCAAACAGAAAATTATACCAAACTCCTCAGCTGCAACCGCAAAGACAAAATCTGTATGACTATCCGGCAAAATCTTTTTGATTGTACCTTCACCTGGGCCTCGCCCAAACCAATCGCCTCTAATAATAGCCTCACGCGCGGTGTCGACTTGAAATGTGTCGCCTTCGCCTGTCAAAAATCTATCTATGCGGCCAGCCACATGTGGAAATATTGTATAGGCAACGGCAAAGCCAACCATACCCAGGACGCCAAGAACTATAATCCAAACCCATGGCATGCCTGCGAGAAAGAACATGGATGCCCAAACAGCTGTAACAAGCATCGTTTGCCCCAAATCGGGTTGAGCAACCAATAATGCTGCAACGATACCAAACAAAATAATAGCAAACAGGTTTCCCGGAATTTCAGGGTGTCGAGAACGCTCTGAAAACAGCCACGCGCATATAATGACAAATGCAGGCTTCATAAACTCTGATGGTTGAAGTGTGAAACCAAACAAAGATATCCAACGCCGAGAACCCTTAACTTCACCACCAATAAAAAGCGTTAAAAGCATTAACCCGAGTGCCCCGAGAAGCAAAAGAATTGACATCCGCCGAACCATCCGCGCTTCTAAAAAGGATAGCGAGACAAGCACCGCTAATGTCGGAATCATAAAAACGGCATGACGTTTTATAAAATGAGAACCATCCAAATTAATGCGTTCAGCAACGGAGGGGCTGGCAGAAAAGGACATCATGAAACCTAAAAAAATAAGGATAATGAATGCGAGCAATAAAAAACGGTCAATTGTCCAAAACCAATTGGCAACAGGCCCTCGTTCAATACGGCTAACCATCACGCATCCTCATTCATTTGATATGGAATCAGCATTTCTATACCAGGAATTCGTGCAACATTTTCTACAAAACAATCACCACGAATTTCAAAATTCCGAAACTGGTCAAAGCTAGCGCAAGCTGGAGAAAACAATATGGCAGATGCCTGCCCTGTATTTTTGGAAAATTCAACAGCTGCATGAGTAGCCGCGCGAATGGCACGATCTACTAATTCTGAAATCTCGAAATCAACGCGCCCTCCCAACTCAGCCGCAAATTCTGGTGCAGCCTCGCCGATAAGAAATGCCTTATTAATACGATTAAACAATGGCGCAAGCGGTCGAATACCTTCATCCTTTGCAAGGCCACCTAATATCCAAAAAATATTTTCATAACTTTGCAGTGCGGGCGCTGCAGCCTCCGCATTGGTGGCTTTTGAATCATTAATGAATATGACATTATCCAACTTTGCGATTGGCTGCATTCGATGTTGCAAACCGGAGAATGATTGCATTCCGCTCTGAATTTGCTCTGTACTTAAACCAACATCCATACACGCGAGTGTCGCGGCCGCTGCATTTTGAGCATTATGTTGCCCACGTAAGGTTTCGATTCCATCAAGTTCGATCAATACATCTTTATGAGCATTGCTTGGTTTAATCAAATGCGAACCTTCTAGATATAGTCCGCTTTCAACCTCAGTTTGAACGGAAACCTGCTTCGGATTTCGTCCTGCCTCACATAATTTTCGAATGATGTCACGGCACCACACATCATCAACGCCAAGAATTGCCGTATCGCTTTTCTCAACAAGTCGTGATTTCACACTCGCATAATGCTCCATAGAACCATGCCGATCCAGATGATCAGGTGTCAGATTTAATAATATCCCAGCTGTTGGATGAAGAGATGGTGCTAGATCAATTTGATAGGATGAGCATTCAACCACATAATATTTATCGCCGGACGGTTCGTCCAATGAAAGAATGGCAGTTCCAATATTGCCACCCATTTGTACATCTCTACCAGCAGTTTCTAAAATATGCGCGATAAGGGCTGTCGTCGTTGACTTTCCATTTGTTCCTGTAATAGCGATCAAAGGTGCATCTGGTGCTACATTTGCCCTCTCTAGCGAAAATATTTCAACGTCGCCAATTATGGGTATGTTATTGGCATTCGCCTTCTCAACACTCCAATGTGGTTTTGGGTGTGTAAGAGGAACACCAGGGGCAAGCACGAATGTGTCAATCGATGACCAATCTACATTTCGCAAGTCGCCTGTTGATATTCCGAGATTCTTAGCAACGTTCACCTGTGCAGGATTATCATCCCATGCGGTAAGATCAGCGCCACCAGCTTGCAGTGATTGCGCAGTGATTACACCCGATCCACCAAGCCCAAACAAGGCAACTTTCTTACCATTAAATGATGTGGCCGCAATCATACACTTATCTCAATTTCAAGGTAGCAAGACCAACCATCGCAAGCATAACCGCGATAATCCAGAAGCGCACCACAACCTGACTTTCAGTCCATCCCTTTTTCTCATAATGATGGTGAATTGGTGCCATTCGGAATACACGCTTGCCAGTTAACTTAAAAGATGCCACCTGAATGATCACGGACATTGTTTCAAGTACAAACAGACCACCGATAATTGCCATAACAATTTCATGCTTTGTCGCAACTGCAATTGTACCAACAAGACCGCCAAGCGCCAATGACCCAGTATCCCCCATAAAAATAGCAGCGGGCGGTGCGTTAAACCACAAAAAGCCTAAACCAGCGCCAATGACAGCGCCAAGTATAACTGCGAGTTCACCCGTTCCTGGAACAAAATGGATCTGCAGATAATTGGCAAAAACAGCATTACCTGCAAGATAAGCAATCGCACCGAAAGAAGCCGCAGCTATCATAACAGGAACAATTGCCAAACCATCAAGACCATCCGTCAGATTAACAGCGTTACCGGCTGATACGATAACAAACGCACCAAATGGAATGAAAAAGATACCTAGATCTAAAAGAAAATCCTTAAAGAACGGAAATGACAGTGATGTCGCAAACGTGTTGCTTTGGTCCGACGTTGCAATCATCGACTGATTTAAAATGAAATAAACTGCAACTCCTGCGAATAAAAATTCAAGCAATAATCGTACACGACTGGAAAAACCTTTATCTGATTGCTTGGAAACCTTTAAATAATCATCATAAAACCCGATCGCACCGAAACCTAGAGTCACAAGTAGCGTTGTAATAACATATGTATTTGCAAGATCCGCCCATAAGAGAGAGGCAACAATGATACCGGCCAAAATCATCAGGCCACCCATTGTTGGTGTACCTGCCTTTTTGAAATGTGTCTGAGGTCCATCAGCACGAATGGGTTGCCCTCGCCCCTGCCGAACCCTGAGTGAATCAATCATTTTAGGACCAAATAGGAAGACGATTAAGGCAGCGGTAAATAACGCCCCGCCGGTTCTAAATGTTATATATCTGAACAAGTTAAAGAGAGGAAAACTATCCGAAAACTCAACCAACCAAACAAACATAAATCCCCCTTATCACCGAATTGGCGATTATTCTTGTTCATTGCTTTCAGGAAATTGTTCCAGCAATTTTTTAACTATTTTTCCAAAACCAACACCAAGTGATGATTTAACCATAACAACATCGCCCGGGCGCAATTTAGTAACCAACCAATCAATTATCGCCTTGATTTCAGACCGATAATAAACCTGGATTTCACCTCTCAAGACATCAGCCAAATGGCTCATATCTTGACCGGAAAGAGCAACGATATCCACCTGCGCATCATACAATGGCTCCGCAAGTTCTGCATGAAGCGCCTCTGAGAATCGGCCCATCTCCAACATATCACCCAAAACAGCTATTCGTCGCCCCCCGCGCCCCACATCTGTGGATGAAAGAAGGGAAATGGCTGCACGCATGGATGCAGGATTTGCATTGTAACTTTCATCAATGAGTGTGAATGTTCCATCACCAATTGAGCATTGAGTGCGAGCACCTCGACCTTTTTCGGCAGAAAAATCAGCAAGCGCTAAGGCAGCACGTGCCATGTCAGCACCAACAAGCGAGCAAACACCCAATACACCAAGTGCATTTTGTACGAGATGATCGCCTGGGGCGCCGAGTTTGACGGCAGCTTCTTCGCCGTCAATAATCATACTGAAACACGAACAATCGCTGTGGCTCTTACAAGAAATCAATCTAAAATCGGATCGCTCATCTTGACCAAAAGACTTTGAATTTTGAGCCATGCCTAGTTCTTCTGCACGCTCTAAAAGGTGGTCATACTGATCATTATCTCGATTTAAAACAACAGAACCTTCTGAAATAACACCTTCCATAATTTCAGATTTCGCATCTGCGATCTCTGTAATATCGTTAAAATTGCCCATATGTGCAGCTTCAACGGTGGTGATCAAAGCTATATGAGGTTGGACCATATCTATAAGTGTTCTAATCTCTCCTGTATGGTTCATTCCGACTTCAAAAACACCGAAATCAGTATCCTTTGGCATTCTAGCCAAAGTTAGGGGAACACCCCAATGGTTATTAAATGAAGCCACAGAAGCATGAACTTTTCCTGATGGGCTAAGCGCTGTTCGCAACATTTCTTTGGCAGTTGTTTTGCCAACAGATCCGGTGATAGCAATCACTTTACCTGCTACTCGGGCTCTGGCAGCTCGGCCTAAAGCCTCCATTGCGACTAAAACGTCTTCCACAATTATCATCGGTGCGGTTAGGCTCACAAGTGAAGGTATTTTTTCCTCTGCGACAACCAAGACACCTGCACCATTTGCAAGCGCTGACGTTACAAATTCATGCCCATCAAATCGATCGCCCTTAATAGCAAAGAATGCGCCACCTTGATCCATATTACGACTGTCAATTGAGATGCCTGTAATACCTTCAGGCATATTACCATGTGCACGACCATGCATAACCGAGATCATATCGGAAATTGTCCAAAGAAGATCCATCAGTAAGCACCCTTAATAGCCTTCAATGCTTCTTTATGATCCGAAAATGGCAAGGTTACATCTCCGACAAGTTGTCCTTCTTCATGCCCTTTTCCTGCAATAACCAAAGTATCACCCTCTTTCAGCATTCTAACTGCTTGCTCTATGGCCTCGCCTCGTCCTTCTATTTCAATGGCATCGGGCACGGCTTTAAGAATCTCAGATCGAATTTGAGCAGCATTTTCTGTACGCGGGTTATCATCTGTCACAATTGAGATGTTAGATAAACGGTGCGCGATTTCTCCCATGATCGGGCGTTTGCCCTTATCTCGATCACCACCGCAGCCAAAGACTAAGACAATACGCCCAGTGGTAAACGGTCTAACCGCGCTTAACACCTGTTCAAGTGCATCCGGTTTATGTGCATAATCGACATAAACAGGGGCACCAGACTTAGATTTACCAATTAACTCTAACCGACCGGGAGCCCCTTTAATCTGGCTAAGCGCCTTAAACACACTCTCAGCCGATGTACCAGTCGAGATACATAAACCAGCAGCTACAAGCGCATTGGAAAGTTGAAAATCACCAGCCAAAGGCAAATATAATGAAAACAATTGGCCATCAAACATAACTTCGGCTCGTTGACTATGGCGCAATTGTTCAACACGTTTAACCGTCAAATATTTGCCATTTCGCCCCACGGTGTGCACATTATTTCCGGCAGCCTTGGCCGCGGAAATGGTTGCTTGCGAATATTCATCGTCTGCAAAAATCACTGCCGGAGCACCATTTGGTAAAACACGCCTGAACAATTCAAGCTTCGCATCCAAATAATGCTCTATAGTAGGGTGATAATCCATATGATCACGGCCTAAATTCGTAAACGCCCCTGCGGTTAACTCAACCCCATCAAGTCTATATTGATCAAGACCATGACTTGAAGCTTCCATAGAACAATGGGTAACACCATCCTGCGCCAGTTGATCAAGCAGTTTATGAAGTGTCACTGAATCGGGCGTCGTTAAGCTACCATATTCGGTACCCTTTGGAGAAATGACTCCGGTGGTGCCGATCATCGCGGCCTGATCTCCTGCAAATTCCCAAATCTGGCGAACGAAAGAAGCAACTGATGTCTTGCCCGCTGTTCCAGTTACCGCCACGATACAACGCGGCTGATTAGGATAAAATTTCGCTGAAATCCGCGCCAATGCAAGGCGTGCATTCTCTGAACGCAACACTGGAACAGTGCTATCAGCTATATTAGAGCTATCTTCGCAAACAATCGCTATCGCACCTTGCGAAATAGCATCAGCAACAAAGTCTGCACCTTCTGCACGACTGCCGGATAGAGCAAAGAAGACATCGCCGGACTTAACCTTACGACTATCTGTATTAATTCCAACAATAACAGGATTTGATTTGTGAGACTCCGGATTGGTAAGTTTTAAACCCACCAATTCAATCATGTCGTCTAATTTCATGCTACCCTCATATCCGCAATCAGGCCGAATCTATACCACAAACTTGCGTTCAAAATGTGGTTTATTAGTATGATTGAAGTAAAGCTTCACCGTTTTTCCCGAATTTTGGGCGAACACCTAAAAGAGCAGCAGAGCGCCTGATGACAGCTTGTACCGTCGGAGCTGCATTTGTACCAGCGGTTGCGTATTTCTTGCCTTCTTCTGGCTTTGGTTCATCAACGATGACCAGGACAACATATTGCGGATCATCAATTGGAAACGCCGATAAAAACGCATTAAACCTTACTTTCGAAGAATACCGACCATTGACGACTTTTTCAGCCGTTCCCGTTTTGCCACCAACCCAATAGCCTTCAACCTCGGCATTGCGTCCAGACCCTTTTTCAACATTCATACGCATAAGTGTTCGCATAGATTGACTGGTCTTCTCGGTCATCACGTGCCGCATAACTTTGTCGGCCTCTTCGCGTGATCTTGGCAAAAATGTTGGCGAAATAAGTTTGCCGCCATTCATCAATGCAGCTGCCGCAACAGCTGTTTGCAACGGTGTTGTCGCCACACCATGGCCAAATGAAATGGTGACAGAGTTGATTTTCTTCCACTTTGCCGGCTCAGAAGGTCTGGCAACTTCTGGGAGTTCCGTTTTCATACGATCAAGAAGGCCTAAACGTTTTAGGAAATCCCGATGACCTTCGATACCTACAACATCCGCCATTTTTGCGGTGCCAATATTGGACGAATAAATGAAGATTTCAGGAACAGACAGAACACGTTTCTTTCCATGAAAATCAGAGATGGTAAAACCACCGATGCGGATCGGCTTGCGTGCATCAAAACGACTATTCATAGTAACATGACCAGAATCAAGTGCCATTGCAGTGGTAAATGCCTTGAACGTCGAGCCCATTTCATAGGCTCCCGCCGTCATCCGGTTCAAACGATCTTTTTTCAGCGCATCAACAGGATCATTCGGATTGTAGTCAGGTAGTGAAGATAGCGCAATCACTTCTCCAGTGTGCACATCGAGAACAACACCTGCCGTCGCAATTGCTTTATATCGCTCCATTGCCGCAGATAACTCATCGCGCAAAACGTGCTGAACACGAAGATCCAATGATAATTGAACAGGTTCTAAAGCTTCATCCACTGTTAGCCCTGCGAGCGCTAGATCGCCAAGTCCCTGCCCGTCAACAAACTTCTCCATGCCCGCAATGCCAACATTATCGATATTGACATGCCCTACAACATGAGAAGCGGTTGGACCACCAGGGTAAAAGCGGCGCTTTTCTGGCCTAAAACCAATCCCTGGAATCCCTCTAGCGAGAATCGCATTTTGTTGGCCTGGTGTAAGCTGACGTTGTAACCACTGAAAACGGGATTTGGACGACAGTTTCCGATATGTTTTTTTGATATCAAGATCCGGCAACACCAATGCAAGCTGCTCCACCACTTCATCAGGATCAATAATTTTATGTGGTTGTGCAAATAGAGAGACAGTTCGAATATCCGTTGCCAATACTTCCCCGTTGCGATCATGAAGATCAGGGCGGGAGGCAAGAAGCCGATTGCTTGGTGGAATGGAGGATACTGTCTCTGGTGATCGAAGACCATACTCAATAAGTCGTCCACCCATTGTGGCAAATACTAAGATGAAGGCTATCATAGCTAGTGCGACACGATTACCGCCACGATTTGCATCTGCCTTATGATTTCCATCTATTACGATAGCGCTTTCAGGAGATGCATTTTTTAATCCAGAAAATGTTGAACGGAATAATTTCATGATCATTCCACCGAGCCTGTCATAATTGCATCAGCAATTGCATCTACTTCAGGCTCCGGCCTAAATCGGGGCAATTCACTAGCAGTTACAATCTGTTGTGCTTCAGTTGTTTGCAATTGCAATTGCTCTTGAAATGCCTGAATTAATTTCTGAACTCGACTTGGCTGATTAAGCAAACTCCAGTCAGCTTCTAATAAATCGATCGTATCTTTGTGATCACGAATTTCACTCTGAAGGCGTTTAATTTCCGCCAAACGATCCTCCGATTGCCCCTTAATATGAAACGTATAGGCTGACGCGCTGAGGATCAGGGCCATGAGGATAACTTCAAATGCTCTAAACATCTAGGAACTCCTCAAAACTAAATGCAATGGATACAAATCAGGCAAACCAAAGACCTTCATATCAGATGCGCCTGCGGGAGCATGAGTACGAATTCCAGCTCGCAGCTTCGCCGAGCGTGATCTAGGATTGATCGCGAGCTCTTCATCACTGGCACTTATCACACCTTTTTTACCAATCGCCTCAAAACTTGCCTCAACAACATGGACTTGAGGAAGGTGTCGCGAACCTGAAATCCGCCCAAAACGATCTGCGAAAAACTTCTTCACAATTCGATCCTCTAATGAATGAAAGGTAACAACAACCAAACGCCCACCAGGCTTCAATGCTTTTTCAGCGGCCAACAAAGATCGCGCCAACTCACCCAACTCATCGTTGACGTAGATTCGCAACGCCTGAAAAACACGTGTTGCTGGATGAATACGATCCTTCATTTTTCTTGGCGATGTTTTTTCAATGAGTTTTGCAAGTTCGCCAGTCGTATGAAACTCTTGCTCTGCACGAGCATCGACTATCGCACGTGCAAGACGACCAGCCTTTTTCTCTTCACCATAAAATCCAAAAATTCTTGCGAGGTCGCCAAGCTTCAAACGGTTAACAACATCAGCAGCGGTTACCCCATCTTGTGCCATGCGCATATCAAGCGGACCATCTTGCATAAATGAAAACCCGCGTTCTGCCTGATCAATCTGCATAGAAGATACGCCGATATCCAGCACGACGCCATCAAGTGTGCCATCTTCACAAAAATCAGAAATTTGAGAGAACTTGGCATGTTTTAACGAAAGCTGTTCGGCATATTTTTCAACAAGATGGGATGCATTATCAATTACATCTGGATCTTGATCTGTGGCAATAACATTTGCGCCTCGCTCCAACAAAGCGGTACTATAACCACCGGCACCAAACGTGCCATCAAAGATTAGTTTTCCATCTGAAGGTTCAAGTGCCTTAATAACCTCAGAGAGAAGAACCGGGATATGATCGACTGGTCCGCCATCGACGTCGTTATTGCCGTCAAAACTCGTCACCATCCCGTTTCCTCGTCTCAGGTTGAACGAATATTTTTGTCTATCCGCTCTTGCCGGGTTTCGTCTTGCATCCTCGACAATGCAGACGGCTCCCAAATCTGAAAATGATCGCCGCGACCTACAAAGGTCACTTGATCCTCTATCCCAGTGAAATCGCGAATAAAATCGGTTATCACCAGGCGCCCCTCTCCGTCGAGCTTCATAAACACGCCGCCGCCGTGAATAAGAAGTGACATCTTGTTGGCATCCATCGAAAATGGATCGCCTTGATCTATATGCCTTTCGAACCGCTCCAAAACCTCTGGTCCAGCGATTGAAATCGCGGGAAATATGAAATCCTGAAACACGTACAGTTCGTCTATATTCAAGCGCATCAACACATTGCGGAATACCGATGGGACGGACACGCGACCCTTGGCATCCACTTTTTTTGTCACCTGTGACAAAAACCTGTTCATGACGCACGACTAACTTACCTGCCAAGCGACCAGACTTTTGCTGACCTGCAAAAGTTACAGCCGTCTGAAATTCACCAAACCGCCCAAAATATCGTTCCGCACTTTCACGAACACTGTGGGATAACAAATCCGAATATTTTGACCTTCTTTGGGATATCATGGGCATATTTGGGCGTCAATGGGATTTTACAGTTTGTTAATAAATCATATTACCAATTCACCCATTCATGACTCTTTATGATTAATGAACAGTTAGGATTCGCTCTTAAGAAGAAAAATTCGAGAATATCTGATAGGTTTGGATCAAAAGCTCACCAACCAGTCAAACACACCAAAAAAAATTTAAAATGCCAGTCGGCCTATAAGCCGGGTTTTGTATGGCCACTGCCTTCGCAGCAGCGTGACAACCATTCCTCTGGGACAGAGCTTACGCACTGCCTCCTGCAACCTACCCGGATGACTAGCTTGGAAAAAGCCGGTGCCGAAGCACCACATCATCCCTATTTGGTCTTGCTCCCGATGGGGTTTACACTGCCGTCTTTGTTACCAAATAACGCGGTGGGCTCTTACCCCACCATTTCACCCTTACCCAATATTTTGCCGCAAAGCGACGTAGTATCAGGCGGTATAATTTCTGCTGCACTTTCCCTAGGGTCGCCCCCGCCGGATGTTATCCGGCATCGTTTTTCCATGGAGCCCGGACTTTCCTCTCGCAGCAAGCTAAAATTAGCGAACTACAAGCGGTTGCCCAGCCGACTGGCAAAAAAAGCCCTATACCAAGCGCGCAGGAATATCCAGCAATAATAGTTACAATGATTAGCGAAGAATTGCTTTTACTTTCTGGCAATATTTTGCGGAAACTGGATTCATGCGCTTAGCATAATGCCCTGCATTGTACTTGAGGATCGCACCACAGGTCGTTCCGCCACCGCGCTTATAAGCTTCACCCAAATATTTCATGCCATAAGCGATGTTATTCTCCGGATTATATAGCGCTTTCGTTGAACCAGTATAACCCATGCCGCGCGCGGTTGCGGGCTTAATCTGCATTAAACCAACTTCACCCGCACGACCACGAGCGCTGGCTTTATAATTGCTCTCAATTTTTACAATTGCATGTGCTAGCTTTACAGGCACGCCATTTTTTTTGGCATGTTTGGAAATTAGCTTATTATATGGCGCACTATTTTTAGTTGATTTTGAAACAGATGAAGTTTTTGTTGATTTATCAACACTATTTGCTGTCTGACACGCAGACAGAGATAATAAGCTGACCGTCAGGCCAGCAGCGATATTGAGCTTCATAGAAGATCCTTGTTATTTTTGAATTTCCTTGGGAGGAAGATAAGCGTTAGTTGCGCTCTCTAAACGGCGAAATCTAGTCAAAAATGTGTCAAAGGATTCAATTTCCGTTACAGAACTGACACATTAGTTGCTTCAAATTCTAGTTTTCTGCCAAAAGCCGATGCAAAGTTTCGATTGTCGACATATCTGCAATGCCATCGACCTTCTCCGGCCGAAAATGTCGCTGGAACGCAATGATAACAGCCTCAGTCAACTCATCAAATTGACCGTTCACTTCTAAACCATATCCATATAGGCCGAGCATGGATTGCAATGCCTCTATCGGTTGACCACTTTCACCGCGCATAAAATAACGCCCGCCAGAAATAGGAGATGGGTCCACATAATGCCCTACTCCCTGATCGGCAAGTGCTTTCCAAGAAAACCATTCACCTGGATCACGCTTACGTAAAGGAGCAATATCTGAATGTGCCAGAACACGTTTAGGATCGATATTATGACGAGCAATAATTGATCGAGATAAACCGATGACAGATTGCATCTGGACATCAGGATAAATTGGGCATCCAGCTTCATGGCCTTGATTAGCAACTTCTATTCCGATTGACCTTGAATTAATATCGACTTCGCCATGCCAACTGCTCTGACCTGCATGCCACGCTCTTTTTTCTTCCGCCACGAGTTGAGAAATTTCGCCATTCTCATCAACAAGATAGTGAGCAGAAACTTCTGCTTCTTCCGCACAAAGCCAATCACATGCCGCTTTTGCTGTTTCCATCGCAGTATAGTGCAGAACAAGCATATCGGGCTTAGATACACCTTTACGCTCCCCAAAATTTGGTGATGGAACAACAATTGCACGATCAAAATCCGGCGCAAATGTCATTAAGCTCGCACCTGCAATCTTTCAATAGCTTCAAATGCAAGATTTAGCTTTGCCATACGGTCACCAGCAATCCTCATAAACTCATCAGGAACACCACGTGCACGTAAATTATCAGGATGACTTTTCTTGGCCAGTTCGCGATAACGCCTCTTAATCTCATCAAAGGGCGTGCTTTTTGTAACACCAAGCACAACAAAGGGATCAAGCCCTTCAGGATGTACATGTCGAGCCGCTATCTGCGCCAATCGCTCTTCATCCAACCCAAATATCTCACCGATATGTTGGAGCATCACATTCTCATGTTCATGGATAACACCATCGGCCTTTGCGATATGATAAAGGCCATCCATCACGTCTTCCAAAAGGGCGCAATTGGATACTACCGAACTACAAAGGCCCGACAAACGGCGAGCATAAACATCATAACCAGCGACATCCTGTTTGGCTAAGTTATATAGTTTAGAGACGTTTTTTGCCTCAGATTGAGGGATTTCAAAAATCTCTTGGAAGGCGCTCACCTCTGCTTGCGTGACCACTCCATCAGCCTTCGCCATTTTTGCAGATAACGCAATAACAGCAACCGAAAAAGCGACCTGCCGACGAGTCTCAGGATCACCCTCAAAGACTGTTCTAACTGCCTCGACAATTTGTGACACAAAGCTTTGGGCCGCTTCGCCAACGGCCTCTAATATTTTACATATAGATAACATGGCCGGGACGTTACTTCATTTGGAAAAAAAATTCGAGCGAAAACATCCAAATTCGTAAACTATTCTTGATAAAACTAATCATATTATCGTGAACATAGAAATAGCTGCCACATTCACGAAACAAACTGTCTAAACTGAGGATTTAATCTTCTCAACAGCACTACCTTTAATTAGTATGTTAGGTAACTGAGATAAATGTTTCATCTGGGACGCCGTTTCAACACCTTGCACAATTATTTTAAGTCCCAGCCCCTGTGCAAGCTTGATAAGGTTTTCCAATAATTCAAAAGAACCTGCATCTTCCGTAACATTTTTCACCCAATTCTTTTTTAAAATTAGATATTTATGCTGATTTTTTTCGCCGGAAATAAAATCGCTTATATTCCCGCCTAGACCATAGCTTGCGATCCTCACACCTAAATCAACCAGTCCCTGCAGATTGGTTCCAATTAGTTCAGGGTTTTCTGTACGTTCCAAAGTATCGAAAGCAACGACCAACCGATTACATTCAACTTTATTCTTACGAAGCGTTTCTGAGAGATAGGACACAAAATTTGGATCAAGTAGCTGGCTTGAACTCATATTGATGACCACCTTGCTTTGCTTACTCCAAGAAGCGATATCTTCCACTAAACGTTCAAGAACAACTCTATTAAACGGTATTATCAGTCCAGTTTCATTTAAAACATTCACATAATCATCATTAGCTAATAGATAACAATCAAACCCCTGCCGTAAGATGTTAACTTCGAAATGATTTACTTTAAGGTCATCAGCATAGGCGATAGGCTCATAACTCAAATCAAAACTTTGATCGACAACAATGGATCTGACTATATCTTCCATCTCGCGCTTGCTTTGCATTTCAATTTCAATTTGCTTGCAGAAAAAACGATGCGCAGATCCAGGCATCGATTTAGCTTTATAAAGCGCCATATCCGCCCGCTTAAGCATAGTTCCCAAGCCTGTATCAGCTTCATTCTGCCAAGTAATTCCAATACTACATCCACCTTCGACCTCGGAACGGTCAATGAAATACGGCACGGATAGGCATTGTTTCACATCGATACAAAATGCATCCACTTCGGCAAATGATGGTCCACCGGTCCAAAGGATGACAAATTCATCGCCACCCAGGCGAAAACAGGCCATATCGGACTTATCGCTAGTTAAATCTTTAAGACGATGGGCCAGGTCCCTTAAAATCTGATCACCAGCGTCATGACCAAACGTGTCATTTATCAGCTTAAACCTATCAAGATCGAGCAACATGACAGCTACGCGATTTTGAGTATCAAATTTTTCATCGAAAATGGATAAGACATAGCCTTCTAGACCTCGTCTATTTTTTAAACCTGTTAATGGATCAAGAAAAGCAATTGTCTGCAAGTTAGACACAAAATCTTCGTCAGATTTTCGTTCAGCTTTTTCAAATTTCAAAGGAAATGCAAGCGAGGCGAACAATATTTGTTGGCCTTCGGCACTCCATTCACCTAAACCAAAGGTGCTCGCAGCCAAAAACAACACTGCGAGGGCGCCAATACTCAATACGATCATCGTCAGTCGTGCGAACTCATGACGCACAATTAATTCTGACGGAAACCATTTTAACTTCATGTTAAAAGCTCCTATTTGTGCAAAAACTATCACGCTGAGAATTAAGCAATCCTTACTCGGCAGTGCAAAGAATTGAGGGTTTTGAGCAGATCTCAAACTAAGGTTAATACGCTGCTAATCTGCGACTTCAAGCCTTCATATGAACAAAATAGAAATCTATGGCCATTGATCTGATCAATATGTATATTTTTGGCAAAAGAATCGTCAAAAATAATCAAATTTATGATCGCATCAAAACTGGAGCAGACACTTGCTAAAATATATTCGTATCCCTGCCCTCACTCTAAGCTTACTACTTACGACAGGAATAACAGCAAACGCAACAGAATGCGGAGGCAATTTCTCCCAATTTCTCAAAGGTGTAAAACAAGAAGCAGCGTCTGAGGGAATTGGTCAACGGGCAATTAATTCTGCTTTAAAAAATGCTCGTATAACCAAGAAAGTGCTTTCGCGTGATCGGGCACAAGGCGTTTTCAAGCAAACGTTTCTAGAATTTTCAAAACGCTCTGTCAGCACAAACCGTCTGCAGCATGGCGCAAAGAATATGAAAAAATACGCATCTGTTTTTAAGCGAGCAGAACAAGAGTTTGGTGTACCCGCAGCAGTCATCGCTGCATTTTGGGGATTAGAAACAGATTTTGGTGCATTTCAAGGTGACTTTAATACACTCAATGCACTTGCAACACTTGCTCATGATTGCAGACGACCTCACCTTTTTCGCCCGCAACTAATAGCTGCGATCAAAATGGTAGAAAATGGTGATCTCATCCCTTCACAGACAACAGGTGCTTGGGCTGGTGAAATTGGCCAAGTCCAAATGCTACCAGAGGATATTGTACGATTTGGCACTGATGGCGATGGCGATGGACATGTACGTCTCAAAAAAAGTTCACCAGATGCCATTCTTACAGCGGCAAATTTTATCCAAAGTTTAGGATGGCAACGCGGACAACCATGGATAATGGAGGTCAAATTACCTTCCGGTAATTTCCCATATGAGCGTTCAGGCCTTAAAAAAGGTATGACATCTGGAGACTGGGCTAACCTCGGTGTAAAACCAACATCGGGCAACCTTCCAAATGCAGGTCTTCCTGCCGATCTTCTTTTACCACAAGGGCGAAAAGGTCCTGCATTTTTGGCTTTTCCTAATTTCTCAATTTATCTAGAATGGAACCAATCCTTCATCTATACAACATCTGCAGCATATTTTGCCACGCGGCTTGCAGGTGCACCGCGTTATAATGCGGGAAAGCCAGAACAAGGTCTTTCTGACGCTCAGATGAAATCACTTCAGAACAAACTCGCGGCCAAGGGTTATGATGTTGGAAAGATCGATGGGATTTTAGGCGCAAGAACACGCGATGCCGTACAAGCTGAACAAGCAAAATTTGGCCTACCAGCAGACGCCTGGCCAACGGCAAAACTCCTGAGTAAACTCTAATCAGGGTTGGTTGGCATGTCCTTATTTAAACCTGTTTCTTTCTCCGAACTGATATCAGAACGTGAACTAGGAAAAACATCACCCGAAGAAATGCTTGCTCTATCCGTAAGCCGTATTGGTGAGATAGAAGAACAAGTTCAGGCATTCGAACATTTTGCAAATGATGATATCGAAATAACCAATAACAAACCACTTTCAGGTATAAGTGTTGGTGTCAAAGATATCTTTGACACATATAACATGCCAACCTCCTACGGAAGCACCATCTACGAGCGACATAGACCAAAAATAGATGCTGCAATCGTTTCTATGCTGCGTGCAAAGGGTGCTAGCATTATCGGCAAGACAACAACCACAGAATTTGCCTTCTTTAAACCTACTAAAACCAAGAACCCGAATAATCTGGAATATTCCCCTGGAGGTTCGTCGGCGGGTTCTGCAGCTGCTGTTGCCTCAGGAATGACACCCGTAGCAATTGGTACACAAACGGGTGGCTCTATGATCCGCCCCGCTTCCTTTTGCGGTGTTGCTGGCTTCAAACCTAGCTATCGAATGCTGCCAACTGTTGGGATGAAATATTTCGCACAAACTTTAGATACAGTTGGGGTATATGGAAAATCTATCGCAGACATCTCCCACTTCCTTACCCTTCTTACTGACCGCCACTTATCAGTCATAGATATCAACCCCAAAGATATTCGAATTGGCATCTATTCCAGCATCATTTCTCAAGAAGCATCTGAGGAAATGAAACAAGCATTACAGCATGCAGCGCAAATTGTTGAACAAACAGGATTTACAGTCGTAAATATCACCGAGCCGGATGAGCTACGTAAAGCCTACAATGCCCACGAAATCATCCAAAATTTTGAAGCTGCTCAGGCTTGCGCATCCGACTATGTGCTTTTCAAAGATCAACTGAGCGATAAACTAGCAAGAACCATAGAAACCGGTGCAAATATATCTCCCCAGGAGTACGACGCTGCAAGGCGCGCAAGTAAAATCGCTCGTCGTAAAACTCAAGATATTTTTGCTCAAGTAGATATACTGCTTACTCCATCAGCTCCGTCATCAGCACCGATTGGATTTAAGACTACAGGCATTGCAACATTCAATAAGCTTTGGACACTATTGGGAACGCCATCGGTGAATATTGCAGGTCTTCGTGCAAAAAATGGAATGCCACTTGGAATACAGGCGATTGGAAAATTCGGTTCAGACCAAAAACTCTTATCTATCGCCCATATTATCGAAACAGCTATCAGAAATGATAAATTATTTACTCTTTAGGCAGCATTCCGGTTTTCGTCACCATTGGAATTTCCATTCTGATTAAGGCCAAGCATCTGGCATACTGCAAACACAAGTCTCGCTCGGTTCATAGTGTAGAAATGGAATTCTTCAAACCCACGATTTGCTAAATCGACAACTTGTTCGGTGGCTATCGCTGAGGCAACCATTGAGCGGACTTCTGGTTCATCTTCAAGACCATCAAATCTTCTAACAAGCCAATCTGGGATTGAGGTTCCACACATTGCCGCAAATTTTTGCACTTGTGTAAAATTATGAATAGGAAGAATGCCCGGAACAATTGGTATATAAATGCCGGCTTTACGCGCGCGCTCCACATAACGTTCAAAATCATCATTATTAAAAAAGAACTGCGTGATTGCGCGGGTCGCACCATTATCAACTTTGCGCTTGAGCATATCCAGATCGGTCATAAAATCAGGGCTTTCAGGATGTTTTTCCGGGTATGCCGAAACTGAAATCTCGCAATCACTTATATCGCGCAGGCCACGCACAAGAGCTGCAGCATTTTCATAGCCATCTGGATGCGGCTGATATTTTGTGCCGATTCCACTAGATGGATCACCACGAAGCGCTACAAAATGCTTCACGCCCGCATCACGAAATTCCTGCACAACATTATGTACTTCTTCCTTTGAAGCTTCAACACATGTCAAATGCGCCGCGGGATTAATGTCAACTTCATTGCTATTAATTATTCGCTTGATCGTATTAAGTGTAGGTTCTTTCGTAGATCCACCTGCCCCATAAGTCACCGACACATATTCAGGATTAAATGGCGCAAGCTTAACTACGCTTTCCCAAAGCTGTTCTTCCATCTTCCCGTTTTTGGGAGGGAAAAATTCGAATGACACCTTGATGTTGTCATTGTTGACAGATGATTCAATATGATGAGGCGACGCCATCTACTTATCCTATACTCGAGCCAGGCCCGATTCACTTTGCTCTGCGATTAATAAACGAGGGTCTTTTCCCATCCATATGGTCACAGTTAACTTTTGGTCTTGTTCATTTTGCGGTGTCAAATCTGATATTTTTTCTACATCCAACCCCTGAGACTTCATCCATTCAGCGACTGTTTCGTGCGGGAAACCAAGTCTTGCATGCGCAAAATCACTTCTAAGATAATCAAGATCATGAGGTGCAAAATCAATCACCACCATTCGCCCGCCCGGAGAAAGCATTTTTGTAGCTTCTTTGATGGCAGGAGCTGGATCGTATAAAAAATGCAGGACCTGATGAATAATAATGAGGTCAAAACTTTGCCGCTCAAAAGATAGGTTAAAAATATCTCCCTGACGAACAGACGCATGCGTAATGCCAGCTTTATCCAATTTGTCACGAGCGATTGTCAACATCCGATGACTGGCATCAACTCCTAATCCGCGACGATATTGACCTTGTAGTAACTCCAGAATTCTTCCCGTACCAGTACCCAAATCCAAGAGTGAATTAATTGGAGCGGAACCAATGATATTGCATAATTCCTTTTCAACACGCTCTTCGGGAACATGGTGGCGGCGAATTTCCTCCCAGCTTTCGGCATTCAATGAGAAATATTCTTGCGCTTTTGCTGCACGTGTTTCCTTCACTGAAACCAATCGCTCATGATCATGGCTAAGAATTTTATCATCACGAGATAATCCTTCGATGATTTGACGTAACAAATTCGCATTACGCCCTTCTTTTATTGACCGGAAATAGGCCCAAGCTCCCTCTTGATAACGCTCAATAAGGCCAGCGTCTGCCAAAAGTTTTAAGTGGCGTGAAATTCTTGGTTGTGATTGACCCAAAATATCTGTCAAATCTGAAACGGTTAAATCACTTTGCGAAAGCAAAATAAGAAGCCTCATACGCGTTGGCTCACCAATAGCCTTCAGCACATCAACAGCGTCTTCCATCTCAAAATTAGAATGATTCAATGCGATAACCTCAAAAAGATATAAAGATATCTTTATATGATTTTCCACTTCCTTGCAAGCAATTTATCCTGTTTGAATTGAGGAAGCGTAAATAACGAATGAGGTAAAATTCCAAGTTGGTATCGAGATTAAATTGATAACGAATTGATATATATAGAAAAAAGAGCGCCTATACTAAGGCACTCTTATTAATCTGATTACAAAATCAGGCAAAATGGAAATACTAACGTGTTAAAGGCTTGTACGTTACACGCTTTGGATTGACAGCATCAGCGCCCAAACGGCGAATC
The DNA here is from genome assembly GCF_900537175.1 of Lentilitoribacter sp. Alg239-R112. Lineage (GTDB taxonomy): Bacteria > Pseudomonadota > Alphaproteobacteria > Rhizobiales > Rhizobiaceae > Lentilitoribacter. The sequence goes on from NZ_LS999833.1 coordinate 1,701,626, forward strand.
TTGTCCTGCTCATAATCCTCAAAATTACCCTCAAACCATTCGACATGGCTATCGCCTTCAAAAGCTAGAATATGTGTGGCCAAGCGATCCAAGAACATGCGATCGTGAGAGATAATTACCGCACATCCAGCAAAGCTCTCAAGCGCATCTTCAAGGGCTGCGAGCGTTTCAGTATCCAAATCATTTGTTGGTTCATCTAAAAGGATAACATTACCGCCAGATTTTAGCATTTTTGCCAAGTGGACACGGTTACGTTGACCACCTGATAAATCGCCAACTTTTTGTTGCTGATCCCCACCTTTAAAATTGAATGAAGAACAATATGCACGACTGTTTACTTCATGTTTTCCAAGTTTGATAATGTCGTTACCCTCAGAAATCTCTTCCCAAACAGTTTTCTTACCATCAAGCGCATCGCGACTCTGATCAACATACGACATTTCAACGGTTTCACCGATTGTAATTGAGCCAGAATCTGGTGTTTCCTGCCCAGTTATCATCCGAAACAGGGTTGATTTACCCGCACCGTTGGGGCCAATCACACCAACAATGCCACCAGGAGGCAATTTGAATTCTAAATTGTCTATCAAAAGCTTATCACCGTATGCTTTCGATAGACCTTCAGCCTCGATCACAACGTTACCGAGACGCTCGCCAACCGGAATAATGATCTGCGCATCACCAGGGCGCTTATCCGCCGCTGCCTTTACCAATTCATCATAGGCTTTAATCCGTGCTTTAGATTTGGCCTGACGCGCTTTCGGGCTAGACGAAATCCAGCTTTGTTCACTTGAAAGCGCACGTTGGCGAGACGCTTCTTCGCGGCCTTCTTGCTGCATACGTTTTGCTTTAGCTTCCAGATAGGCAGTATAATTACCTTCATATGGAATACCGCGCCCGCGATCGAGTTCCAAAATCCAACCCGTAACATTATCCAGGAAGTAACGATCGTGGGTAATCATGAGAACAGAACCGGGATATTCCCGTAAATGTTTCTCCAGCCATGCAATCGTCTCAGCATCCAAATGGTTGGTAGGCTCATCAAGGAGTAACAAATCTGGCTGACTAAGTAGCAATTTACAAAGCGCCACACGGCGAATCTCACCACCGGAAAGCTTATCGACAGCACTATCACCTGGCGGGCAGCGCAATGCTTCCATCGCCATTTCAACTTGGCTATCCAAATCCCAAAGGTTTTGACTATCAATTATGTCCTGAAGTCGAGCACCTTCATCAGCGGTCTCATCAGAATAATTCATCATCAATTCATTATACTTATCGATGATTGCCTTTTTATCAGCAACACCTTCCATCACATTTTCAGCAACAGTCTTTGACTGGTCAAGATGTGGCTCTTGCGGAAGATAGCCAAGTGTAGCACCATCAGCCAGCCACGCCTCGCCTGTGAACTCTTTGTCAAGTCCAGCCATAATACGTAGTACGGTAGATTTACCGGCACCGTTTGGTCCCAAAATGCCGATCTTCGCATCGGGGTAAAATGAAAGATGTACGTTCTCTAAAACTTTTTTAGTGCCGTAAGACTTATTAAGCCCTGCCATATGATAGATAAACTGACGCGCCATTGATCCGTCCTGTTAATAGAATTGTTTTTGCACATGTAAGAGATTTGCAAGCTGCGGGCAATGGATGATATGGATAGTTACGAATATTCCACTGGTACCACCCGTTTCAACGGCTTAACATTACGAAAATTGACATGGTAAAAATCAAAACCTTGCAATTGCGCTCCAATTCGGGTGCAAACCTCTACCTCCGGCGATCCAAGCCGAAAGGCAAAGTGAAAGCCGTAGTGCAGATCAATCATGGTCTCACTGAGCATTCAGGTCGCTACGAACACTTTATGAAGCACTTGTCGGCAAATGATTATGCCGCAATTGCGCATGATCATCGAGGGCATGGCTTAACAGAAGCGGAAAAACTTCCAAAAGGACAATTCTCAACGCGTGATGGTTCAAGGAAAGTTTTGAAAGATGTCGATTTTATAAATAATTACATTCGGTCTGAATTTCCTGATACGCCCATTATTTGCTTTGGTCACTCTATGGGTGGACTAATCGCGGCAAATTATGCCACTGGACATCCCCATAAGATTGATGCCCTTGCGATATGGAATTCCAATTTTCAAGCAAGTGATTTCACACCTTTTGTACAATTCATATTGGGATTTGAAGCTTTTTTCTTAGGGTCTGATGTCCCAAGTGCAATCATTCCAAAACTAACATTTCAACGATGGTCAAAATCGATTGACGGCGCAGTGTCTGGCACCGACTGGCTAAGCAGCGATCGTGAACAACTTGACGCGATCGCCGATGACGATTTAACTGGATGGAAGCCAAGCATTTCAATGTGGCAGGATGTTTTTAATTTCATGTCGCGTGGTGCCAAAGTGGACACAATTGCACGCTTACCAAAAACATTACCTATAAACCTAGTTGGAGGTGGCGAAGACCCTGCAACCAACAAAGGGTTAGCCGTTAGTTGGCTTGCAGACAGACTAAAAAAAACCGGCCTCAGCAATATAAATTTCAGAATTTACAAAGATGCTCGCCATGAAACCTTAAATGATTTTGATCGAAAAATAGCGATGGATGACTTTGTACTTTGGGCAAATAAGTTCATGGCTTAAAAAATAAAACATATCTTTGCGCTTGGCAAAACCCAATGAGTTTTGTTACGAGTTACAAAATCCCAAACCAATGGAGCTTCTTATGCTTGAAGGGCTACTCACTCTCGATAATCTAACCACGTTTCTTATTTTAACAGCCTTAGAAACTGTACTTGGATTTGACAATCTTCTTTACATCACCCTCGAAGCGAAAAAAGTTGACCCGGCAAAAGAACGCTTGATCAGAAGGTGGGGCATTATACTGGCCATTGCTCTGCGCATCGTTTTGTTATTTGTCGTACTTCAGCTCATTCAGGCTTTTCAAGACCCCATATTCTCTGTTGACTGGTCTTTCTTTACTGCAAATGTAAGCGGACACTCACTGATCGTACTCGCAGGTGGATTGTTCCTTATGTATACGGCCATGAAGGAAATTTACCATATGCTCGGTGTATCGGATTTGGTGGACGAGGGATCGCGCGCAAGACGTAACTCATTCGCAAAAGCATTATTGTGGATTGTAATCATGAATGTAGTGTTCTCATTCGACACTGTGTTATCGGCGGTCGCACTCACAGACAATTTCATAGTAATGACATCAGCTATTGTTATTTCAGGTATCCTCATGGTCGTGATGTCTGATAGTGTTGCAACCTTCTTATCAAAAAACCGCATGTATGAAGTACTCGGACTATTCGTTCTACTATTGGTGGGCATCGTGCTTATTGCAGAAGGTGGGCATATAGCACACCTTACATTCTTCGGTTTCCCAATCGAACCGATGTCCAAAGCAACTTTCTACTTTGTCTTGTTCTCACTGGTTTTGGTCGAAGTGGTGCAAACACGCTACCAACGCAAGCTTTTGAACGAACAAGGTCTAGGGCATTAAATTTCAGTAGCGTGGGTGCCTAGACATCCACGCTTACATTTATGTTAAATACCGGACCAACAGCCAGCTTTTCACGTTTACGAATATCTGCCTTTATGGGCAAAAAATAGCATCCGCTTGCCTTATCGGGGAAAAGTGATGTTTTCCATGAGGTTTCACCAACTCGCACTTTAACCCTGACAGAACCAAAGCTGGTTTTCTGATCAACACAGAAAGAACTAATATGCTGTGATATCTCTTGTGGTACAGTCATAAAATACCATGAACCACCAGAACTACGCCACATCTCAGTTTCGAAAGCATACTCAAGGTCAGATATCATCACGTCTCATACGTTCACCGTAGTCCTTATAGGTTTTGCCTTTTTCAAGCTTAAATTTTTGCCCCGTTAGACTACATCTTTCAATAAGGTCCACTCGAAAAACACGAAAATCATCGCGCAGCTCGCACCAAGCTGTACATGTCCAAACATGCCCCCAATATTCCAGCCCTAAGGGGCGCATTACACGATTGGTCGCCTGTCCAGCTTTATCGCGATAATCAATCTCAACTTTATCATGATTATCAACAGCGCCTCGAATTATCCCTAACGTCTCTCTTAACTCTGCTTCACTCTCGATGTAAACGGCTGTTGATGGCCTTATGGACATTGTTCGCCGGTTGGTAGGCAACGCGTCAATAATTTTAAACGAGGCTTCCTCTGCCGCAGCTGCCATCTCAGTATCAGCGATTGCCTTGACCATGTCAGCGCCCAGACGAAGGGCCTTGAGTTCTAACGGTGTAAAATGCAATGGCGGCAAATCTATTGGCTGATTAATCAAATAACCGACACCCCGCTCACCTTCGATTGGGATGCCAGATGCCATCAGGCCTGAAATGTCGCGGTATATTGTGCGCTGTGAAACACCTAACTCAGCTGCGATAAACTCAGCTGTGCGTAATCTTTTACCACGCAACAGCTGCACAATTTCGAAAAGTCGGTCTACTTTTCTCATGAAATCCTAACTGGTTAGCTTACTATCCAGATGTAACATCCGAACAGTTTTTCCATCAATCATGGAACCAAATTCAGCATTTCGAGAATCTTCACCAAATTTACTTCCGGCGAGTTTTGCATCTTCCATATTTTGCCACTTAATAATGTCAATCCAAATACCATCAGAGTTTTTGGTAAGAGACCTACTTATGAAGCCAGATTGATCCTTCGCAAATTGGGAAACTTTCTCTGCAGCTTTAAGCGCAGTAGCTTCATCAATTCCTGAATTGAGTTTGAACTCTACCAGTTCAATTACATTTGTCATTATTGTCATCTCCTATTTGTTGACAATAACGGGTATACCTTAGTCCAACTGACACCTTTTGTCAGTTATAGAACATAAAAAAACCCGGACTGAGTCCGGGTTCCTAAATTCTATATAATCGTGACTAGCTATCCAAGAAACTACGTAATTTACGTGAACGACTTGGATGCTTAAGTTTACGCAATGCTTTCGCCTCAATCTGACGAATACGCTCACGCGTCACGCTAAATTGTTGGCCAACTTCTTCCAAAGTATGGTCAGTGTTCATTCCAATACCAAAGCGCATACGCAAAACGCGTTCTTCACGAGGTGTTAGCGATGCAAGAACGCGAGTTGTTGTCTCACGAAGGTTAGCCTGAATAGCTGCATCAATCGGAAGAATAGCATTCTTATCTTCAATAAAGTCACCCAAGTGGCTATCTTCTTCGTCGCCAACAGGTGTTTCAAGTGATATCGGCTCTTTTGCAATTTTGAGAACTTTACGCACTTTCTCAAGTGGCATTGCAAGTTTTTCAGATAATTCTTCCGGTGTTGGCTCACGACCAATTTCATGAAGCATTTGACGCGATGTGCGGACAATCTTGTTGATTGTCTCAATCATATGCACAGGAATACGGATCGTACGTGCTTGATCAGCAATCGAACGTGTAATTGCCTGACGAATCCACCAAGTCGCATAAGTCGAGAACTTATAACCACGGCGATATTCAAATTTATCAACCGCCTTCATAAGACCGATATTGCCTTCTTGAATAAGATCGAGGAACTGAAGACCACGATTTGTGTATTTCTTCGCAATTGAGATAACCAAACGTAGGTTTGCTTCAACCATTTCCTTCTTAGCAATACGTGCTTCACGCTCACCTTTTTGCACCATATGTACAATACGGCGGAATTCAGCGATAGAAATACCGGTTTCGGTCGCAAGGTTTTGAATCTCACCACGCAGGTTATTTACCTTACGCTCTTCAGCCGCAGCCAATTCCTGCCAGCCTTTGGTAGTCAGCGTTGAAATTGTCTCCATCCAATTCGGATCAAGCTCAGAACCCTGGTAATGCTCAAGAAAATCTTCTCGACGAACACCATAACTCTCAGCAAGACGAAGCAAACGACCTTCATTTTGTACAAGTCGTTTATTAATGTCGTAAAGCTGTTCAACAAGCGCATCAATACGGTTTTGATTAAGCGCTAGTGACTTCACAGCCTGAACGAGCTGATTTTTAAGCGCTTTATAGCGTTTTTCCTGCTCAGGCGACAACTCGTTGTCATCATTCTCACTTAAGCTAGATTCAACTTGTTGATCTTGCAATTCACGCAGACCAAAATAGGTATTAGCAATTAGATCAAGTGTTTCCATGACTTGAGGGCGAAGTTCACCTTCCATCGCCGCAAGCGATAGATTGGCTTCATCTTCGTCATCTTCATCATCATCTTCAATTAAGCTTTCGCCGCCAACATTAGTAACATCATCAGCACGCTTGCGCTCGGCAAGACGCTTTTCTTTCTCTTCCGCAGCTTTCCTGTCAGCCTCAATTTTTTCAGGGCTTTGAAATTGCGGTGCAGCTTTAGCTTCCGGACCAGAGTACGTCGTTTCAAGATCGATGATTTCACGCAATAGCGTAATTTCTTCGTTCAGTTCCTCGCGCCAAATAATCAAAGCCTGGAATGTCAAAGGACTTTCGCAAAGACCAGCAATCATGGTCTCTCGACCAGCCTCGATACGCTTGGCAATCGCAATCTCACCTTCACGGGAGAGCAATTCCACAGTACCCATTTCACGTAGGTACATACGAACCGGATCATCAGTACGATCAGTTGGCTCTTTTTTCTTTGCTTTTTCAACAGCCGTGCCGGTAGCAGTAGCTACTTCTTTGCTGGAGTTCGATGCAGCAGCTGCAGCAGCCGGCTCCTCCTCCTCAGCGACATCTTCTTCTTCAACGACGTTTACGCCCATCTCAGAAAATAAAGACAAAATATCTTCAATCTGCTCTGAGGTAACTTCCTCAGACGGCAGAACCGAATTAATTTCATCCATAGTAACATAACCGCGCTTTTTAACCGCCTTGATAAGCTTCTTTACTGCATTATCAGACAGATCAATTAGTGGGCCATCTGCACCACCATCACGCTCATTATCTTTTTCGTCTTTTTTTTCTTTTGCTTTTGTTGCCATAAGCCAGCCATTTCCTTGCAAACTGAACTTTTACCCAATGTCCAACATACGAGTTGGAGCCACACCGAGAATCACTTCAAGGCGATTTGACCAGTCGATGCTTAATTCCTGATTAACTTTAGGATATTCATGTGTTGGTGATTCCTGTAAAAATGCGCCACGTCAAGTATTTTTACGAAAAAACACCACATCTACCGTCTTTTTGCCTGTTTAATCTACTACACGCTTCTCAAATCTTAATTGATTTGGGATTGAATGACTTAAATTACAAGACGGATTCTCAGTTTTCTAGAGCTTAAGAGACGAAAAATAGTTATCCAACTCCAACTTTCATCAAGAATTAGTTCGACCACGTCCAGACAATACGCCAAATCCTTCAATAATTGCTTCTTGGCTTTCAAGACGTTCAATTTCGATTTGAATTTCATTTAGTGCAGACATTAATCCGGGAACAGATGCCTCATCACCCTCTTCCGTCACACTGGCAATATCTCGCTCCAGTTCGTTTTTTTGCTTTTTCAATGAGCGGGTACGTTGCTGTAGTGAAAAAGCCTGCAGAAAACCTTCGCGCGCATCTTCTGGCGCTGCATCACTGAGCGCTTGCCATAAGCGGAGCTGCCGCATTTGCTTTTCAAGTTGCTCGACCATCCCATTCATACTCTTCTGTAAAAGATGGCTGATCATTTCCCCTCTGCTCAACCGGCTGCCATCTGCACATGCTTCTTGCATAACCTTCCACAACTCGTTTAACTCACGGTTCTCAAACTCAAGCTCACTCAACATGTTGAAATCATCTATCAACATATGCGGATGGCTGATGATCGTATAGGCAAGCAAGCTTTCCCGAAGGGCGGGTAAACTAGACCGACCCGAAACCAATCCTGATCTCTTTAATCTATCAGAAGCGCCGACATTAGTGTTTGCTTCGGCTTGTTTGCCCCGGCCCGAGTTCTGATTGCGTCGATTAGAAAAGTTGGTGCTGTTCGTAAACTTGCTTCGAAAAAAACCACGCAACCTATCACGGATATCCTGCTGATAGTGTCTGCGGATGTTTTCATCAGTTATTGTGTTCGTTAGTTGCGCAAACCGTTTTTCAAGTTCGGCTTTGCTTTCCGGCGTATCATACACGCCCGTGCTCGTTTCACGGTTCCAAACCATATCGGCCAGACTGTTGGCATTACCAATAATCGCATCAAAAGCAGAGCGCCCTTCCTCATTTACAAGATCGTCAGGATCTTTTCCCGCTGGCAACATCGCAAAACGAAGCGATTTACCTGGGCTTACATGCGGCAATGCGAGATCAATTGCACGCTCCGCTGCGCGGCGCCCTGCACCATCTCCATCAAAACATAATACTGGCTGGCTGGACACTCTCCACATCAAACGCAACTGGTTTTCCGTAAGCGCAGTACCAAGCGGAGCGACAGCGTGTTCTATCCCAGCTTGATGAAGCGCTATGACGTCCATATATCCCTCAACCGCAATAATTGAGATGTCATCATTCTTGATCACTTTTCGCGCTCGGGCATAGTTAAAAAGAACATTACTTTTATGAAAAAGCTCTGTCTCATTCGAATTGAGGTATTTTGCAGGCGCACTTGGGTCCATTGCGCGCCCGCCAAATGCAATTGTTTTTTCTCTTGAGGATGGAATAGGAAACATGATCCGGTCACGAAATCGATCATAGGAAACTGCGATATCTGGGCCGTGCACAACCAGACCGCAAGCCTCTATCAGCTGTTTATCAATACCTTTCTGCGACAAATGTTCTTTAAGAGCATTGCGGCTATCAGGTCCAAAACCCAACCGAAACGTTGATATGGTTCGCCCCGAAAGCCCTCTATCTCGCAAGTAAGACCGAGCCTTAGCTCCAACAGATTCTTGAAGTTGCATTTCAAAAAAGCTGGTTGCCATCTCCATAACATCTTCAAGCGTCGCTCTTTTTTCCTGCCTTTTCGCTGCCTCAGGATCAGGTGCCGGCAATGCAATACCCGCCTGATCAGCAAGACGAGAAACAGCCTCAACAAAATTGAGCCCCTCATATTCGGTCAGGAACTTGAAATGATCGCCTTTTTCACCACAACCAAAGCAGTAATACCTGCCCTTTTTATCTTCACAATGAAAACTTGGTGATTTCTCACCATGGAATGGACAACATGCCCAATAATCACCGCGAGGCGCATTCGTTTTCTTTCTATCCCACGTTACATGACGACCGATGACATCGGATATGGGTACCCGATCCCTTATTTCGTCTAAAAATGAGTTAGAAAAACGCAAAAGCCCCTCCTTGAACCGATATAGGCTACATTAAAACAACAAGCATATATTAGAAGGAGCGGTCTAGGCCAGTCATCTAAAACTGGTCAAGCAAAATTGTATGATTTTTTTAAATTATCTGATAAGACCGAGACGCATGGAGCGCACAACAGCCTGGGTACGGTTAACACACTCAAGTTTTTGCACTGCCAGCATAGCATAGTGATTAACAGTATGCTCAGACAGTGTCATGATCGTCGCAATTTCAGCGCTTGTTTTTCCTTCGGCGATCCACTGCAAAACTTCATTCTCACGCTGTGAAATGTTAGAATCCACTGCATGGTTCCCAGGAATAATTTCAAGCGTTTTTTCTACAAGTCTCGTTGCAAATAGTTGTATGTTTGCCAGCTGTTCATCTGACAACACAACATTTTTAGTTCCCGTTAAAACCAAAAGGTGCAAGCCATCGCCGTTATTAACAGGGAAATATGCATTTCGCTCGAAGTTGTAACTTTTAAGCAGTTTCCCATGCTCTTCGCTTAGGTTTGCAAATGGGATATCTTCTATAACTGGCGCAAGTTTGGTGCGACCAATATCCACTATGAACTCACATTCAGCGCGTCCCATAACATCATAATGGCCAAGCAGTTCCATCGGCCAGTTATTGGTAATGGCAATTGATCCAATAGACAGTTTTTCATTCTCAGAATGAGGAATTTGCGCGAGGATAAAATGTTTAAATCCATAGGATTCACAAGTCGCCCGTAATATTTGCTTTACATCGAAAACAGTCGCAATATCCGCTCTGAAATCGGGGGTAAAGACGTCCCTTGTTATTTCGGCGACTTGCCCCATTTAAAACCACCTATCTATTTTGTTGCTAACACCAACCTATTGGAAGCAACTTGTCCGAAACTGTCGGATTTCATATCAAATGACGAATTAATGAATAAATTTAGTGACCTACGATCAAAATGTAATTCAACATTTCTCAAATCCTATAACTTTAATACCAGAAGACTGTTAATGAGAAAAAATTTTTATACGCAAGCAAGTTGACCCGCAATTACTGCTCGTTTATCAGCATTAAAACTCCAAGGGATATTTCCATGACAAATACTGATACGATTGATCTTGCTTGGCCAAAAACCAAACCCACAGCATTGCTCGTTCTGGCCGATGGCACGGTGATCGAAGGTCAAGGACTGGGCGCAACCGGCGAAGTTGAAGCAGAAGTGTGCTTTAATACCGCCCTCACCGGTTATCAGGAAATTTTAACCGACCCATCTTATCTCGGACAGATCGTCACGTTCACCTTTCCACACATTGGAAACATTGGCGCGAACGATGAAGATATCGAAGACCTAACGCCCGTCGCTGCCCGTGGAGCGGTCGGCGCCATATTCAAGGCAGACATTACCAACCCTTCTAATTATCGCTCAGCTGAACACCTTAATGCTTGGCTTAAGAAACGCGGCATTATAGCTCTTTCCGGCATCGATACACGTGCGCTCACGGTGTGGATTCGCGAAAATGGCGCGCAAAATGCCGTGATAGCGCATTCTCCCGATGGAAACTTTGATGTTGCAGCTCTAAAACAAAAAGCGGCTCAGTGGTCTGGTCTAGAAAATCTTGACCTTGCAATCGAAGCAACCAGCGGACAATCCAGCAAATGGGACGAAAAACCATGGGTATGGAATAAAGGATACGACACCAATACCGCTTCAGATCTGCACATCGTGGCTTTAGACTTCGGCGTAAAACGAAATATCCTACGCTTATTCAGCGGACTAAATTGCAAAGTAACCATCGTTCCAGCCAAGACTTCTGCAGAAGAAATTCTAGCGCACAGCCCTGATGGGATATTCTTATCCAACGGTCCTGGCGATCCATCTGCAACGGGTGAATATGCAGTTCCTACTATTCAAAAATTGATGGAAAGCAAAGTTCCAATCTTTGGCATTTGCCTCGGTCATCAAATGTTGGCTCTGGCACTTGGCGCTAAAACAGTAAAAATGCATCAGGGTCACCACGGCGCAAACCACCCCGTAAAAGACCACACGACCAACAAGGTGGAAATCGTTTCGATGAACCACGGCTTTGCTGTTGATAGCGAAAGTTTGCCAGCTGAAGTGGAAGAAACACATGTTTCATTATTTGACGGAACAAATTGTGGTCTACGCGTGAAAGACAAACCTATCTTTTCGGTACAGCACCACCCAGAGGCCTCACCTGGCCCACAAGATAGTCATTATCTCTTCCAAAGGTTTATTGATTTAATTCAATCTCAAAAAGGCTAACTAACATCACAGCTTTACGATACGGCAGGATCTACCTCTTGCCGTATACGATTGATAATGAAAAGATAACGCCCTGCCAAGAATATACTCGCAAAGACGAGTCCCAGTGTTAGGCCATACCAAATACCAACCGCGCCAAGTTCAAAAACAAACGCCATAATATAGGCAGATGTAAGACCTATAGGACCGTAGCATGTAACGGCAAGAAGCATCGGCACAGTAGCATCTTGAAATCCACGCAACACACCCCCAGCAATAGCCTGCCCTGCATCAACAAATTGAAATGCTGCAGCAACCAATAACAACGGTAAGGCAAGTGCTGCCACGTCGACGGCATCTACTTTAGTCTCATCTAAAAAGAGCGAGATGAGTTCCGTTGGGAAAAGCGCCATAATCGCCGCTGTCAGCATAGCAAACCCGATAGATACAAATAATGCGGCTTTTGCGGCATTCCCCACATCCATTAGATTACCTCTTCCATAGGCTGAGCTTACGCGTACCGTGGCGGCACCTGAAATTCCTAACGGGATCATAAATGCAATCGCAGCTAACTGCATTGCAATTCCATGGGCTGCAAGCTGGCGCGCACCAAGCCAACCCATCAATATTGAGCCGCCTACGAACATTGTAATCTCGGCCAAAATAGAGATAGAAATTGGAACACCTAAAGTTGCCACTTTACGAAAAACTTCCCAATCCGAACGCCAAATACGAGCTAACAACTGGTACTCACGATATTCAGGTCGCGCATAAATCCATCCAAGAACAATGAGCATGATAATAAGGTTCGTCGCAAGCGAAGCCCATGCAGCCCCGACGACTCCCAAAGCTGGCGCACCCCAATTTCCATAAATTAATATGTAATTGAGGAATATATTTATAAAAATTCCAGGTATAATTGACCAAAAAACAATTTGAGCACGTTCGATTGAAGAAAAGAAGTTGCGTAATACCAATGCCCAAACACTTAGAAAAGTTCCCCATTGAGCAACCCGAATATAATCACTTGCAAGTTTTGAAATTTCAGGTTCCTGGTTCAGGAATATAAAAACCTGTTCAAAATTCCATAGGATCGGCATTGAGACCAACCCTACAATAGTACCCAACCACAGCCCCATTCTAACAGCTCTACGCAAGGCTATTTTATCACCACGTCCGTGGGCATTACCCGCTAGCGGCACCACTGCGTGGCCAAATCCTGCTCCTATAATGAAAAAGAAGAATATCGCTTGTGTGCCCAAAACTCCGGCAGCCAGGCTGAATGTCCCGTCCAAACCAAGCATAATCGTGTCAGTTGTGTTAATCGCTATTTGAGCGAGCTGGCTTCCAACCAAAGGAACGCTTAGTAACAGCGTTCGCTGAACATGTTGAGAAAAGTTCATCGTAATATCTTATAAGCATGAGTAGATCTAAATTGCTCACCGCAAATTGACCAAAAAGACTCGCACCATAACGCGGGAATGCTCTATCCGATAGATATATTCGTGTCAGCATCAGCAAAATGACGCCATATCAGAGATATCACTTTGAAATATTTAAAGATTAAATATTTGTGTTGAACGTGTCACAAGATGCAAGTTTCCCGGTTTCAAAACCACGCGTAAACCAATTTTTACGCTGCTCCGAAGTCCCATGATTAAAGCTTTCAGGCACAACAAAGCCTTGCGAACGTTTTTGCAAAGTATCATCACCAATTTGGTTAGCAGCATTAAGCGCCTCTTCGATATCTCCACGCTCCAGAAGGCCTTTTTGTGCGGTGAAGTGTGCCCAAATTCCGGCAAAGCAATCTGCCTGCAACTCTACTCGGACAGACATTCTATTTTCCTCGACTTTCGACATTGATCGACGCATCTGGTTAAATTTTGGAAGAACACCAATCACATTTTGAACATGATGACCAACCTCATGAGCAAGAACGTAGGCTTGAGCGAAATCTCCCGCTGCACCAAATTTGCGAGCAAGTTCATCATAAAAACTTAAGTCAATGTAAACTTGGCTATCGCCCGGGCAGTAAAATGGACCGGTAGCAGAACTTGCGGTACCGCAGGCAGAGTTCACACGACCACGAAAACTTACGAGTGTAGGCTCAGGGTAATCGACACCTTCAGACTTCATAATACCATTCCATACATCTTCTGTTTCAGCCAGAACGGTACGGACAAATTGCGTCATTTCATCTTGCTCGGCGGTAGAGGACTGGCTTTGAGTTGTCTCAAAATTGGACGCTGACCCTCCACCCATATTTGAGAGAATATCGGCAGGAGAAACGATACCAAACGCCCAAAGCCCCAAGAAAATGACACCCAGTAGAAGCATCGACTTAAAGCTCATACCTCCTCGACCACCCATTTTACCTCGTGATGGCAATCTAATACCACCTCGCCCAAACGGACTGCGCGAACCACGCCCGGAAGACTGGTTTGTTCTATCTTCAAAATTACTTGATTGACGACGGCCTTTCCAGCGCATGATCACTCCCGATCTTGATATTATTTTCCCCATTCGTAATAGCTCTAAGGAAAATAATCAATTGGCGTTGAGCGCGACTATTCAATCCAATTATCCAAAAAAGACCCTAAACATCAAACGCCCGGGAAGAAGTGTAAAAAAACCAGCACCAACAATGGCATAAAAATATAATGTTTTCATGTTCTTCATATGAGCAGATATTTGGCCCGATCGTGCCTGCTTTATACCTTGGTAGACACTCCAGAGTGCAAAGACAGACAAAAGATGTATAGGACTAAAGGGCCCAATCATCTTAATACCGGAAATCCAAAAACTGGTTATGGCAACCACGACCATTAATCCAACCCAAAATCTACCAGAATTTTTATGTATTTGGGTGCCCTTTTTTGTACTGAGAACAAATGCACCAACAAACAATGCTGCAATCGCTCCATAAGTGTGTATTTGTATGATCAGCGAAGTTTCAAAAAGAAGCTGAAAATTAGGCATTTAGGTATCCCTATCATTGAATAATGTTAAAGGCGCATTTATGATACGACTTGCCATGAGCAAACTTCTTCTTCGTGAAACACATGATAAAAAACGCGAGTAACAATTTACTACATTTGACGCTTCGTGAAATGCAGTCCGGATTTTTGAACATCAAATTTGTAATTTGCATGATCGCCGCGGTTACGATTCTGACAATAGCCGGTCCCTTTGGGACCCTCCGCTCTTTCAATATATTAGAACGCTTTGCCTATTGGCTCATACTCACGCCTATAACTTTTCTAATCGCAAGTTTCTGCGCAACATTTATTGTAGTTTATTTGTCAAAACTAGGAAGTGGGAAATGGCTCAGCCACGGGATAGCCGGCATAGCCGCTGGCATTCCTGTTGGCATTTCTGTTTGGGCATTTCATCTTCTACTGAACAATCAAATTGCGCCTGATTGGAATTTTTTATCAACGATGATATCAAATACAATTCCAATTACCTTTGCCATCACCATGGCCTACGCCTCACTATCTCAAAACAAAACACCCAGCGTTGCGAATGTTAAAGGCTCAAAATCCAGCGATTTGTTCTTCAATCGATTACCGAAAAAACTCGGCCGCGATATAATCAGCCTCAATGCTCAAGATCACTATGTGGAAGTCCGGACAACGCTTGGCAGTGAATTGATTCTTATGCGAATGAACGACGCAATTGCGGAGCTTTCCGACCATGAGGGCCTTCAAATCCATCGTTCATGGTGGGTTGCAAGAAAACATGTTGTCAAAATTCTGTCGAGAGACGGCAAAAAATTCCTGCAACTGACCAACAAAACAAGAGTACCGGTAAGCAGAAGTTTTTCAAAAAATATTCAAAGCCTTACGCAAAAGTAGGACAGTTGAAAATCAAGCCCACAAATTTAAATTTTGTGTGCAATGCAAAAAATAAACCTTGGTTTGGCCTCACAAATACCGTAATGCGCGTCTTATTATCGGCATATAATTAGCCTAATAGTGGCAATTTATGCCCTATCTCAATCAGGAAGTACCAATGAAAAAAATACTAATTGCGCTCACAATGTCTGCAGTAGCTGCCGTTGCTTTGACAGGTTGCAACGATGAAGAAAAGAAAAAAGCGGAAGCTGCTGAAAAGGCAAAAATAGCAGCAGAAGAAAAAGCCGCAGCTGAGAAGAAGGCTGCCGATGACAAGCTTGCCGCTGAGAAAAAAGCTGCTGATGAGGCTATGGAAAAAGCTAAGATGGAAGCAGAAGAAGCTGCTAAAGCCCTAGAAGAAAAAGCTAAAATGGAAGCTGAGGCTGCCCTTAAAGCGGCTGAGGAAGCTGCTGAAAAGTTGAAAATGGAAGCAGAAGAAGCTAAAAAAGCTCTGGAAGAAAGCACAAATAACGAAACAGATGCAGCCAAGAAAGCCGCCGAAGAAGCAGCTGAGAAATTGAAGATGGAAGCTGAGGCGGCACAAAAGGCTGCTGATGAAGCTGCGGAAAAAGCTAAAATGGAAGCGGAAGCTGCAAAATCTGACGTTGAGAAAAAATTAGATCAGGTTGGCGAGACTGTCGACGCTGTTAAAGATGCTGCGAAGGCTATTGAAGGTCTTACAAAAACTGACTAATTTTGCATACAATTATGTAGACAAAATTCACGTTAAAGCGGCCTGTTTTCAGGCCGCTTTTTCATTTGGGCTAAAACAATCAAACTAATCTCAAGACTTGCCCACAATTTTCCATATCTAAGGGGTTACAATTTATCCATCATACCCTATAAGGCACGCTTAGCCATTGAATTTTTATATGCCAAGCTGGTAGGAGGCCCCTGCCGGTTTTATTGTGCAAAATGATACGGATAAGCGCCATGGGTAAAAGAACAGATATTAAATCAATTCTCATTATTGGCGCTGGGCCGATTATTATCGGGCAAGCCTGCGAATTTGACTATTCCGGCACGCAAGCATGTAAAGCACTTAAAGAAGAAGGTTACCGGGTCATTCTGGTCAACTCAAACCCCGCCACGATCATGACGGATCCAGAGCTGGCCGACGCAACTTACATTGAGCCGATCACGCCGGAAGTTGTCGCAAAAATTATTGCAAAAGAGCGTCCAGATGCTCTGCTGCCCACTATGGGAGGTCAAACAGCACTGAACACCGCTCTTTCATTAAGGCGCATGGGTGTTTTGGATCGCTATAATGTGGAGATGATTGGCGCTCAACCAGATGCAATCGACAAAGCCGAAGATCGCTCGCTGTTCCGCGAAGCTATGACCGAAATTGGATTAGACACGCCAACGTCCATGCTTGCAAATGCAACTGACATCAAGAACGCAGATCGCGAAACACACGAAGCTGCACGAGATGAACTGCGCAAAAAATTTCAAGGTGAAGCACTCGACAAGGAGTTAGACGCGCTTGAAAACACCTGGAACCTTGGCGAAACTGACCGTAAACAACGCTACATATCGCACGCAATGGGATTGGCAGCCCAAGCGCTTGATCTTGTCGGTTTACCAGCAATTATCCGCCCTTCGTTCACAATGGGTGGAACAGGCGGCGGGATTGCCTATAACCAATCCGAATATATGGAAATTGTAAGAAGCGGCCTGGATGCTTCTCCGACAACGGAAGTCCTTATTGAGGAATCCATACTTGGTTGGAAAGAATATGAAATGGAAGTTGTCCGCGATAAAGCGGATAATTGCATCATTATCTGCTCCATTGAAAATTTTGATCCTATGGGTGTTCACACTGGCGATTCCATCACTGTGGCACCGGCCCTTACTTTAACGGATAAAGAATACCAAATCATGCGTAATGCATCGATTAAAGTATTGCGCGAAATAGGTGTAGAAACAGGTGGTTCTAACGTTCAATTTGCGGTTAATCCTGCAAATGGACGCTTAATCGTTATTGAAATGAACCCACGCGTGTCGCGTTCATCTGCCCTTGCATCCAAAGCAACTGGGTTTCCAATCGCCAAAGTTGCGGCTAAACTTGCCGTCGGTTATACGCTTGATGAACTGGAAAACGACATTACGGGCGGCGCAACGCCTGCATCATTTGAGCCATCAATTGATTATGTTGTTACAAAGATTCCACGCTTTGCATTTGAAAAATTCCCAGGTTCAGAGCCAACATTGACTACCGCAATGAAATCCGTTGGTGAAGTTATGGCCATTGGCCGGACATTCAACGAATCCTTGCAAAAAGCACTTCGCGGTCTTGAAACTGGCCTAACTGGTCTTGATGAGATTGATATACCTGGACTTGGTGAAGATGATGATCAAAACGCCATCAAAGCTGCAATCAGCACACCAACACCAGATCGACTTCGCATGGTCGCACAAGCCATGCGTCTTGGTATGTCAAATAAAGAAATCCACGATACATGCTGGATTGACCCCTGGTTCCTTGAACAGCTCCGCGCTATTATCGATATGGAAGCTCGAGTGAGAGCCCACGGCCTGCCTGAAGATCAGGATAACTTTCGCACGCTCAAATCAATGGGCTTTTCAGACGCGCGTCTTGCGTCACTAATCATGAAAGACGAAGCCGACGTTTCAAAAATGCGTCGTGAGCTTGATGTCATACCAGTCTATAAGCGCATTGACACGTGCGCTGCAGAATTTGCATCCCCTACGGCTTATATGTACTCGACTTATGAGACACCATTTGCAGGAGAACTTCGTTCGGAAGCCGATATATCGGATAAGAAAAAAGTCGTCATCCTTGGCGGCGGACCAAACCGTATTGGCCAAGGTATCGAATTTGATTATTGCTGCTGCCATGCGTGTTATGCACTCAATGACGCCGGTTACGAATCCATCATGATTAACTGTAACCCTGAAACGGTTTCAACAGATTATGATACCTCGGATCGCCTGTATTTTGAGCCGCTGACAGAAGAAGATGTCATGGAAATTCTACTCGCTGAGCAGACAAATGGTTCTCTTGAGGGTGTTATTGTACAATTTGGTGGTCAAACTCCGCTTAAACTTGCAAATGCGCTCGAAAAAGCAGGTATTCCAATTCTTGGCACGGCCCCTGATGCAATTGATCTTGCAGAAGATCGTGACCGCTTCCAAAAGTTACTGATTAAACTTGATTTAACACAACCGAAAAATGGCATCGCCTATTCTGTCGAGCAATCACGTTTGATCGCCGCTGAAATAGGGTTCCCACTCGTCGTTCGACCATCTTATGTTCTTGGCGGACGCGCGATGGAAATTATTCGTGATGAAGCAACCCTGTCACGCTACCTTCTGGACACTGTTCCCGAACTTGTTCCTGAAGATATCAAAGCTAAATATCCAAATGACAAAACGGGGCAAATCAATACTCTTCTTGGCACAAATCCGCTATTGTTCGACAGCTATCTAACAAATGCAATTGAGGTCGATGTTGACTGTCTATGTGATGGCGATAGTGTTTATGTTTCGGGCATTATGGAACATATCGAAGAAGCGGGCATTCACTCAGGTGACAGCGCATGCTCTCTTCCTGCGCACTCCCTAAGCGATGAGATTCTGGATGAACTGGAAAAACAAACAGAAGCACTTGCAAGAGCGCTCAATGTTGGCGGATTGATGAATGTTCAATATGCAATAAAAGACGACACGATTTACGTGATTGAAGTGAACCCGCGCGCATCGCGGACTGTACCCTTCGTTGCAAAAACAGTTGGTGCACCAATTGCAAAAATTGCTGCCCGAATTATGGCTGGTGAAAAGCTGGACAATTCATTCTCTGCTTATGGTGACAAACCAAACCCAAGAAAACTCAACCATATTGCAGTTAAAGAGGCTGTATTCCCATTTGCACGCTTCCCCGGTGTCGATACTCTGCTTGGTCCTGAAATGCGATCAACTGGTGAAGTTATGGGGCTTGATACCGATTACGCACTATCCTTCGCGAAATCCCAACTTGGCGCTGGCGTCGAACTTCCGCGCAGCGGTTGTGTCTTCATCTCAGTAAAAGATGAAGATAAACCACGGGTACTAGGCGCTGCAAAAAAACTATCCGGCCTTGGCTTTAAAATAATGGCAACAACAGGCACGGCAAATTATTTTGAAGAAAATGATTTAGACATTGTTCGTGTCAATAAAGTGAGTGAAGGCCGTCCTGACATTCAGGATTCCATCCGAAATAGACAGGTACAAATGGTAATCAACACGACATCTGGTGCCAAAGCGATTTCACACTCAAAATCTTTGAGACTTGCAACTCTGACTAATAAAATTCCTTATTTTACGACAATGGCAGGCGCAGCTTCTGCTGCTGATGCGATCGAAGCTTTAAATGCAGGAAACCTTGAAGTCAGACCTCTTCAAGACTATTTCAGTTAGAGTGAGTGGCTTCCATACATTCATAAAGCAGCAATGATTTGCTAAAATTCGGGTTTATTGTATAGAATTCGATGTCGTCTCAGTTGAGAATCAATAATGTTATTTATGACTGACGTAAATTTACGCAGTCCAAGTTAGTTAGGGGCAATACCATGGTCGAAAAAGTACCCATGACCCAAGAAGGATATACCACTCTTCAGGAAGAGCTTCGCATGCGGACTCAAACTGAACGTGGGCGCATTATTGATGCTATTTCAGAAGCTCGTGCCCATGGTGATCTTTCCGAAAACGCCGAATATCACGCGGCAAAAGAAGCTCAAAGCCATAATGAAGGTCGCATCATGGAGCTTGAAGACTTAACCTCGCGCGCTGAAGTTATTGATCTGAGCAACATGTCTGGTGACACTGTTAAATTTGGTGCTGTTGTAAAATTGGTTGACGAAGATACTGATGAAGAAAAAACTTATCAGATTGTCGGCGATCAGGAAGCAGATGTTAAACTTGGTAAAATTTCTATTTCCTCACCAATAGCCCGTGCTTTGATTGGTAAGACTGTTGGCGATTCCATAGAGTTTAATGCGCCCGGTGGCTCTAGAGGCTATGAGATTCTTGCTGTAAGCTGGGGCAACTAGCAACAGAATTACTTTATTTTTGTCGGTAAGCTCTAATGACCAATTACATTAATTTAGACGATGTTGAGGTCATTGCACCCAATTTCAAAAAACGCTTGTCTGGTGTTACGTCTACAATTATTCAACTGGTACCACGTCAGCGAAAACTTGGCCTAAATATTGCTGTCTGCGGCGCTGGTTTGCCTGCTGAACTACCTCATGTCAGAATACGAGACTTTTGGAAATTGTGGTTCACGACAAAAAGCGGTGACCATCGTATCTGGCATGCACGTCGTAATATCGAGATGCTGCCAGCGATCATCATGCGCGATTTACTACGAATGAAGTTGAAAATCGTATTCACTTCGGCATCACAGCGCCAACATAAAAAATATACAAAATGGCTCATTTCAAAAATGGATTCGGTCATCGCAACCAGTCATAAAACGGCAAAATATCTTGAAGTACCCAACACCGTGATTATGCATGGAATTGATTTAGAGAGGTTTAGCCCGGCCAAAAACAAGCAAGATACCAAGCGACAACTTGGGCTGGATCCTACAAAAAAAATTGCCGGTTGCTTTGGCAGAATTCGCAAACAAAAAGGCACCGATATTTTCGTAGATACAATGATTGAGATTTTACCCCAACACGAAAATTGGATTGCAATAATCGCAGGCCGCACAACAGCAGAACATATCGACTTCGAAAAGAGTCTTAAATCCAAAATCGACAATGCAAATTTGGCAGATCGCATACTATTTGTCGGTGAACATACCAATATTGAAAACTGGTATCAGGCGCTTGACCTGTTCATCGCACCGCAAAGATGGGAAGGCTTTGGCCTTACTCCCCTAGAAGCCGGCGCTTGCGGGGTTCCAACAATTGCTGCAGATGTTGGCGCCTTTTCTGAGATCATTATTGAAAACAAAACAGGTGCAATGACCCCAATCAATGATCCTGAACGCATGATCGAGCTTACTAAGTTCTACATCGAAGATGAAGCTCTTCTGAGCAAACACGGGAAACATGTCAGACATCATATGGAGACAGAATTCTCATTACAGAAAGAAGCCACGGCAATAAATAACACCTATCAAGAAACCTCGGATTCTTTCAAAGGTTAAAAATGAAAGCGCTCGTAATAAATCTCAAAACGGCTCCAGAACGCAGAAAGTTCCAGCTATACCAACTTAAAGAGTTAGGCATTGAATTTGAGTTTTCGGATGCAGAGACAGCAAGTAAAGCACCAACACTTCGGTCCGAAGAATATTGGATGACAGGCGTTCGACCACTCAAAGATACAGAGAAAGCATGCCTTATCAGCCATTGGAACTGTTGGAATAAGATAGTAAAAGCCAATGAACCAATGTTAGTCTTGGAGGATGATGCGTTTTTATCAATCAAAACGCCTCAACTCTTACGCGCCATCAAAAACCTTACCGGAATAGATATACTTAATCTTGAAACCAGACATAGACGAGTGTTATTGAAAAAGAGCCCTGAACAATTATCGGGTTTGTACCAACTACTTTTGAATAGAGATGGTGCTGCTGCATACCTTTTGTGGCCAAGCGGGGCACAGAAAATGATAGAAAAAACGAATAGGAAGGCCGGCATCGCTGATGCGATGCTCTGGACAAGCTTTGAACTTCATGCTTACCAGATGAACCCGGCGTTAGCATTACAATCGGACAAATGTGAGAATTATGGAATTTCAAACCCATTGGAAACACGATCATCCATTGCGACCGATGAAATTCACCCGCGCGACAAGCCAAGCGGCCGCTCTGAATACTTCAAGTTCCGTTTCCGGCGTTTCCTAGAACAATTGCATTTAGCACAGCCGATGGTCTTCAACTATTTCAGCTCTGAGAAGAAATATCTTGAAATTGTCAAAGATGATTTTGACTATCTTGCAAAATATAAAGGCTAATCACCACCAACTTGTTCGATCGCGATGGTGAGCCTCCCGCAACCGCTTAAACGCGGTATCTTCGTCCTGTAATCTTAAAAAGATCTCTTCCAAGATTCGGCCTACTATTGGCGTTTTAAACATTTTATTTAACCGCCAGCGCAAATTTCGCAAAGTATCATCGGTACCAACAGCAAAACACGACATACCTCCAAATAACGGCATTAAATTATCGTGCAATTGAGAAATCTTCGCCTCATCATACATCAGGTTTTTCGCATTACTAAGCGTACGTTCGGTCTCATAAACCTTTACAATATTGGCAAGCAATGAACCTTGTATAGCTACAGCCTGTACCGTTGAATCTTCATCATGATCTGCAAATGTTTCGCAAGCCGATACAAGCCATCGCAAATTTAGCTCATTAATCAAAAAAGCACCTTCCTGCTGCCAAAGCTCTACATAAGATGCGTATGTCTTCTGGATTTGAAATTCACGCCTTAGAAGCACAATTAATTTGGCATGGTAGAATAAAAGTTCTGACTGCCCGGAAAACTCGAGACGAAGGTTCTTTAAATGCGCTTCCAAGGATTTATCCGAACCATATGTTTGTTCTGGTTCACCCTCATCAATAACTTGCTTCTTTAACATCATTAGATCGACATTGTCGGATGTACTTCTTACTGCGCCCAAGCGTTTCCTATGCTGATTAATTGAAAAAAATTTTTCAAATCGCGTCTTTTGTCGACGTGCCATATCTTTGGACCCTCATAGATGGGAAGTCTAAACATTCAAACCACAGAAAACTTTGTAAATCACGATCACCGTAAATGCACTTAAAATATGCGCAACACATCATTCTCTCGATAGTTTGATCGCCAAAACCATGATGAACTGTGAGTAAGCAAGATCACCCCCTTGAAACAAAGACCCGGCAGTCACTAAGTATCACAAGCATAAATCATTCTTATTTTCGAAGGAAACCCAATGTCTGACCGTCACGTCCCTGTGTTAATTATTGGATCAGGCCCTGCAGGCTACACAGCTGCAATTTACGCAGCGCGCGCCATGTTAAAGCCTGTCATGATCACAGGCCTTGAACAAGGTGGTCAATTGATGATTACCTCCGAGGTCGAGAACTATCCCGGCTATGCAGATGCCGTACAAGGCCCTTGGATGATGGACCAGATGTTGCAACAAGCCAAAAATGTTGGCTCAGAGATCATAATTGACACAGTTACAGACGTAGACGTCAGTGAAAGACCTTTCAAAGTTTCAACAGACTCGGGCAATAGTTTCACCGCAGATGCCCTTATCATTGCGACAGGTGCGCAAGCTAAATGGCTGGGGCTTCCATCTGAGCAAACCTTTATGGGTGGCGGTGTATCTGCTTGCGCGACCTGTGATGGCTTTTTCTATCGCAATAAACATGTCGCCGTTGTTGGCGGGGGAAATACGGCTGTTGAAGAAGCGCTTTACCTCTCCAACCTTGCCAATAAAGTTACAGTTATTCACCGCAGAGATGAGTTTCGCGCCGAAAAGATATTGCAAGAACGTCTATTTGCAAAAGACAATGTTGAAATCATTTGGGATACTGAAGTTTCTGAAATCACAGGCGATACATCCAAAGCACCTTTGCCTCCATCAGTAACTGGTGTGAATTTGCACAACCGAAAAACAAATGAAGATAGCTCTATAGAAATAGATGGAATTTTCATTGCCATTGGGCATGCCCCTGCGGTTTCTCTATTTGAAGGCAAGTTAAAGCAAAAGCCAAACAAATATCTCTGGACTGCACCAGATTCAACCGCAACGGATGTCGAAGGTGTATTTGCTGCCGGCGATGTGACGGACGATATCTATCGACAAGCAGTTACAGCTGCTGGCATGGGATGTATGGCAGCATTAGAAGCAGAACGTTTCTTGGGTTAAGTAAACTCTCCTCCTTGTTTACATTGATGTTTTTAATTCCTTGTTTATGCTAGCAGAAGATATTGAATTCGTCGGAATCGGGAGGAGCTAGCGGATATGTCGTTAGATTGGGATAAATTGCGGATTTTTCATGCCGCAGCAGAAGCTGGTTCATTTACCCATGCCGCAGATAAACTTCATTTATCTCAATCCGCAATTAGTCGTCAGGTGAGCGCCCTCGAATATGAGGTAGGTTCTAAACTTTTTCATAGGCATGCCCGTGGATTGATTCTGACCGAACAAGGCGAGTTATTATTTCGAACCGCCGATGATGTGCTGCATCAACTTGAAACAGCACGTATGCGCCTTAAAGAAACCAACGACAGACCAAGCGGCAGTCTGCGTGTCACAACAACAGTGGGTTTGGGGCAAGGCTGGCTAACAGGGAACATTCATGAATTCCTATCTGTTTATGAAGATATCCAACTGCAATTATTGCTCGATAATGATGAGATAAATGTAGGCATGCGCAAGGCTGACTGCGCCATTAGACTTCGCCAGCCTCAAGAATCCGACCTTATCCAGCGCAAACTCTTTACCGTGCATTTTCACATCTACGCCTCTCCTCATTACCTCAATAAATATGGCGAGTTAAAATCACTGGAAGATTTAGACAACCATAGAATTATTACGTTTGGTGAACCCGCACCACATTACTTGCTTGAAATGAATTGGCTGGAATCAATTGGGCGCAGCGCTGATAATCCGAGAATTCCCCAACTTCAAATCAATAGCCTGCCAGCTGTCCGCAGAGCCTGCATGCATGGGATAGGATTATCTCTTTTACCCGACTATATGGTTAGCAAATCAGATGGTTTGGTACAGCTTCAAATCAATGCCGATATTCCATCCTTTGATACCTATTTTTGCTATGCAGAAGAGATGAAAAATGTAGCAAAACTCCAAGTCTTCCGTGATTTTCTGGTTGCCAAGGCAAGAAAATGGGAATTCTAAGCATGGTTTTGTGGAAAAAAAATCGTACACAAGGTGATATAAATCACTCAAAAGATTAGATTTTATGCAAGTTACTGCACAGTTATGCGTCAGATGCATGACAGGTATGCAATTCTACTTATTGATATTTTGTTAAGAAAGCCTCATATCACAGTCAGCGAATGCATAAAGATGGTTTCCTCCCAATCCATCGCATGAGCTGTTCCCTCCGAAGGTTCAAACCTTCAATTTTATAAGCCGTGGCGCATGCTACGGCTTTTTTTTGCCTAGAGATAAGGCGTCAGCTTCTTTAAACGGCGATCAATGGCATTAATTTAGGCAACAAAAACGCGCAACACATTGAATGCGCCGCGCGTTATTTGAAATTTAGATATTGCTACTAAGTCAAAGAACCGCAAAAACGTTGAATACGTTTACAGGCTTCTTCCAATAGTTCATCTGATGTTGCATATGAAATTCTAAAGTTTGGACCAAGGCCGAATGCAGAACCATGAACAACGGCTACACCTTCAGCTTCCAACAATTCAGTCACAAAATCTTCGTCAGTTTCAATAATCTTTCCACTTGGTGTTTTCTTGCCAATCAATTCCGCGCATGAAGGATAAACATAAAATGCACCCTCAGGGCTCGGACAATTAATTCCATTTGCTTGATTAAGCATCGATACAACAAGATCTCGGCGACCTTTGAAGATAGCTTTATTCTTCTCAATGAAATCCTGAGGGCCATTTAATGCTTCAACAGCAGCCCATTGCGCGATAGAACACGCACCTGATGTCTGTTGACCCTGGATCATATCCATCGCTTTCACCAACTCAAGCGGACCACCTGCATAACCGATGCGCCAGCCCGTCATAGCATAGGCTTTTGATACACCGTTCATGGTCAATGTTCGTTCATATAGCGAAGGCTCAACTTGCGCAGGCGTTACAAATTCGAAATCATCATAAACAAGATGTTCATACATATCATCCGTCAGGATCCAGACCTGCGGATGACGAACAAGAACATCCGTCAACGCCTTCAACTCATCATGTGAATAAGCACCACCTGATGGGTTACTTGGCGAGTTAAAAATCAGCCACTTAGTTTTAGGTGTTATCGCCGCTTCCAGCGCATCAGCTGTTAACTTAAATTGATTTTCTATTTTTGTTTCAATGGGAACAGGTGTACCACCACAAATCGCCACCATTTCAGGATAGCTAACCCAATAGGGTGCTGGAATAACAACCTCATCGCCCTCATTTAAAGTCGCCATAAATGCGTTAAACAATATCTGCTTACCGCCCGTGCCAACGATAACTTGATTAGGCTCATAGTTGAGACCATTTTCTCGCTTGAATTTCTCGGAAATCGCCTTGCGAAGTTCAGGTATACCGGAGACTGGCGTATATTTCGTCTCGCCTCGGTCGATTGCATCTTTAGCCGCATTCTTAATATTTTCAGGCGTATCGAAATCAGGTTCACCAGCGCCAAGACCGATAACATCGCGTCCAGCAGCTTTTAGTTCGCGTGCTTTTTGCGCCACAGCTATGGTCGCAGAAGGTTTTACTCTAGAGAGGGCATCAGCAAGAAAGGCCATTTTTAGCTCCATATTAAAGTTACGAAGGAGGTATGTCGCACCGTGAAAATTCATGCAAGTTCAAAATCCAATTTGCTGTGAAAATTATTGGAAAATGGCCATTGATTATCCCATGCCACGAAAAGACCACCAAACAACACGCAAAAACCACATTTACGTCGAATTGCTGTCTTTGTTTTGCAAGAAAAGGAAGGTGAAATAAGGAATGGAATAATGGATCAGTTTGTTAAATCTAGTCGCCGGACACAACCAAAACATCAAGCTCGAAAAACAATCGCTTTATCGGCATTTTTTCTTATCGCCATGGCTCTCCTTATGAGCATTGGGAAAACAGATTATCAGGGCGTGAACGAGATTAATTACCCTAATAATTTTGCACAGGCATCATCAGACATTGGTTTGAGCTGATCTGGACGATTAATCCCTACGACACAAATCGCTTTGCCAGATTAGGCAAACCAACCAGCAAACCAAAGCCATAATATTGGTAAGAGCTGGCAAAACTGACCGATAATATTGGGTTCAAAATGAGTCATATAAGCTTACTTCTCCTGTCCTTGCACCTATAATCCAGTTCATCACTTTACATTATTTATCGAATATTCGCTGGTAGCCAATTGCTTCTTGCATTTTGGTTTAGTAGAGCAAGGACTAGTTTATGCGTCAAACTTTGCAAGTGAAGCATCTACCTAGAAAAAATTAAAGAGAAGAATATTTCGACTGGATTATTCTTGCGAACTAACATCTCATTTTTGGAAAGCCTTCTCAATGACACGTCGTAATGCAAACCTTCTTCTCTTGCTTGCAGGTGCCGTATGGGGCATGGGCTTTATTGCGCAATCCACCGCAATGGATGATATCGGACCATACACATTCGTTGGTGCGCGATTTGTAATTGCAAGTATCGTATTACTTCCGCTCGCAATTTATGAAAGTAAACGCGCGACACGAAAACTTCCTGTAATAGCCTACCTGCAATTCATTATAATCGGTGCAGTGCTTTTTGCAGCTATGGCATTGCAACAGGTTGGACTTTTAACCACCACTGTTACCAATTCAGGGGTTCTGACCGGTCTTTATGTAGTTATTGTTCCAATTCTAGCATTACTCATCTTTAGAGAGATTCCCCACTATATTATATGGCCCAGTGTTGTTTTAACATTCTCCGGTATTTTCCTGCTCTCCGGAGGGCATTTATCCGCACTCACAAAAGGAGATATACTCACAATCATGTGCGCTGTTGGAAATGCATTGCAGGTAATATTGATTACAAGATACGTAATCAAATATGCCCGTCCACTGACCTTCAGCTTTATGCAATTTGCAACAATTGCCATACTGGGAAGCATCTCTGGGCTTGGGTTTGAAACCACCGAAATGACATCCCTGCTCCCAGCTTTGCCCGAAATTCTCTATGCAGGGATTTTTTCAAGTGCCCTGGCATTTACAATTCAGGCAGTTGCGCAGAGATATACAACCGCCCCTCAAACAGCCATATTCATGTCATCAGAGGTCTTGTTTGCAGCATTATTTGGCGCGATACTTCTTGGTGAACGCATTCCGGCAATCGGATATTTAGGTGGGCTGTTGATTTTCACAGCCATGATATTAACGGAAACTATTCCACACATAAAACGCAAAGTATTGACCAGCTAAATTCGTTCATCTTTCATTCAGGTTGGATTTTGTAATGTGACACCATGTTTAAAAATAAGATGCAGCAATGCATTAACTAAGGTGTCAATCATGAAGAAACTTATCAATTCATTTGTTATCGCAGCCAGTATTGCAGCCATCAGCGCTACATCCGTTTCAACTGCACAAGCACACGATATATATGTGCAACATCATCATCATAAACATGTTCAAAGAAATAATAATTCTGATGATGCCATTGTTTGGGGTATTCTTGGGCTTGCTGCCGGCGCCATTATTGCAGGCTCTGTGAACAACCAGCAGTCACATCGCCGTGTAGTTACGCCTCAGCGCCATTATCCTGGTGCAAATCATTATCCTCAGGCCCCGCGCCATTCTTATAGACAAAAGCGTAGGTATCAACATAGCCGACACACAGGAGGATATGAGCCTTGGACAAAAGGATGGTACAATTATTGCGACAATAGATATCGCTCATTTAACCCACGTACAGGTACTTTCCGCGGTTACGATGGTCGAGATCACTTCTGTGTGGCAAGATAAACTGAAATTAAAGACCGGTTAGGAATGGATTACTCTTCCGTTCCTGACCAATTTGACCGCCAGGTCCATGGCCACATATAAAACCAACGCCATCACCAAGAGGAAACAATTTTTCCTTTATTGATTTTAAAAGTTGCTCATGATTTCCACCAGGCAGATCGGTCCTGCCAATGGATCCAGCAAATACTACATCACCAACATGCGCAAATTGCTGCGCTCTATTAAAGAAAATCACATGCCCAGGCGCATGGCCAGGGCAATGATAAACTTCAAACTCATGCCCTGCAAAAGAAACTCTATCACCTTCATTGAGCCATTGGTTCCGCGTTACATTTCTAACAGCCATGTCGACGCCAAACATTTTAGCTTGCTCTTCTAATCCTGATAACAAAGGTACATCATCTTTATGTGGCCCAATAATCTCTACATCGAGAATATCTTTGAGCTCCTCCGCTCCCCCAGCATGATCGATGTGACCATGTGTTAACCAGATCTCGGTTATAGACAGTCCTTTGTTTTCAATAGCTTCGATAATGGCCGACACATCTCCACCAGGGTCAATCACAACGCCTTTCTTCTGATCTTGATCAAATAAGATAGTACAATTCTGCTGAAAAGGAGTAACGGGAACAATGATGGCTTGGAGACTTGTCATGATTTCTTTCAATCTTACGAGATGGATGCTTCATTGCCTGAAGCAAATACGTCTTTGCCTTACTTACTATTCATGTACAATATGAACAAGCAATAGGGATTAGTACATAGGGGAAAAATATGGAATCATTATTACCTATCATTATACAATTTGTAACAGGTGTAATCGCCGGAAATTCGGTAAGCTCGATCCTAAAACAAACTGCACTTGGCCCTATTGGTCGAACTTTAGCAGGAGCAATCGGCGGTGTTGGCGGCACGTTTATTCTCGGCTTGCTTGGAGGCGGAGATCTTACAAGTGCCATGGGTGCTTTGGCGGGCAGTGCCGTCAGCGGTGCAGCAGGTGGCGCGATTATGTCCGGTGGTCTAGGCGCGATACTTGGAATGCTCAAAAAATAAAAAAGGCAGCTAATGCCGCCTTTTCGATTGAATAGCAATCTTCCACTACTTAGCTAGGTGTGACTTCTTTCGTGTAGTCTTCCATCAAAGTTTTGATGATGTCACCAACAACAAATTTATAAGACCCAATCTCAGATACTGGTGTCACTTCCGCAGCGGTTCCTGTTAGGAAACAACCTTCGAATCCCTCCATTTCTTCTGGAAGAATGGCGCGTTCGGTAACCTTGATGCCACGCTTTTTTGCCAAATCAATAATCGTTTGGCGTGTAATACCGTTTAAGAAACAATCAGGATCAGGTGTTATGATCTCTCCATCTTTGATGAAGAAGACATTTGCACCTGTTGCTTCCGCAACACGTCCACGCCAATCAAGCATCAATGCATCAGTATAACCTTCCGATTCTGCCTTATGTTTTGACAATGTGCAGATCATATAAAGGCCCGCAGCTTTCGCAAAACTTGGTATCGTTCTCGGGTCAGGACGACAATATTCGGCCATTCCGAGACGCAAACCCTTTAATCGTTCTTCCGGGTCAAAATAACTCGGCCATGCCCAAACAGCGATCGCCAAATTAATTTTGTTAGATTGGGCTGAAATACCCATCATTTCAGAGCCACGCCATGCAATTGGGCGGATATATGCATCAGTTAAACCCTGGCGTTTCAATGTCGCAATGCAAGCCTCATCGATCTCGTCAGCCGTGTAAGGGATTTCAAAACCAAGATACTCAGCTGATTTAATCAAACGGTCCGTATGTTGGCGAAGTTTAAAAATCTCACCACCATATGCGCGCTCACCTTCAAAGACGGAACTCGCATAGTGAAGACCATGTGTCAGCACATGCACTTTCGCATCCCGCCAATCAACAAATTCACCATTATACCAAATTTCGCCATCAAGTTGATCAAACGATTTGGAAGCCATGACATTCTCTCCGGCACGTAGCCATAATATAAATCCGATCCAAATTGGACCGGATAATTTCATTTCCTAAGACATATTCTGAGATTTAGCACAAAAAACAGTCTCAATTGCTGAGTTGAGATTAACAATCATGCAAAATTGTGTCAATAAGGCTGACATATTTAAACGCATCCGGAGTCCGCTGATGTCTGATATGCCCGATCAGGACCTTAAAATAGATTATGAAGTAATTGAAGGTTTGTTTTTTGCCTATCAAAGTTTTGTCTCTGATCCTGATATACTTCTAAAACAATTCAAATTTGGCCGTGCCCATCATAGGGTCATCCATTTTGTACATCGCAAACCCGGACTAACCGTTGCCGAACTGCTTGAAATTCTGCAAATAACCAAGCAAAGCCTCGCTAAAGTTTTAAAGCAGTTGATCGAAACGGGTTATATCAGCCAAGAAACCAATTCTGATGATCGCAGGCAACGGCACCTATATGTAACACAAAATGGACAAAAACTTGCTCTAACCCTCTCGCAGCAACAATCAAAACGAATCTCACTTGCTTTGAAAGATATGAAACCAGAAGATAGACAGGCAGTCCTGAAATTTCTGAACGGCATGATCGATAAGTAAATGGGAGTTACCGAGGTGGCGACAATGGATGCAGAGCTCATAGAAGACAGCGCAAAACATATTCTGGTAGTGGATGATGATACAAGAATTCGCGACCTACTACGCCGTTATCTCAGCACGAGTGGCTTTCGTGTAACAACGGCCTCAGATGCCGAACAAGCGCGTGGCAAGTTACGCGGAATGGATTTTGATCTTCTTGTCGTGGACATCATGATGCCCGGAGAAAGTGGATTATCTCTTACTAAATCTCTCAACCATATCAAAGATGTACCCATCTTAATGCTCACAGCACTTTCAGAAGTTGAATCAAGAATTGAAGGACTTGAGGCAGGCGCAGACGATTATTTGGGCAAGCCATTTGATCCAAAAGAGCTCGTCTTACGCATCAACTCGATACTGAAAAGACAGACATCTACAAATGAACCGGCAATTCAACAAATCATGTTTGGTCCATATACATTTGTTATTGAAACACGTGAGTTGAAAAAGGAAGGTGATCCAATACACCTTACAGATCGCGAAAAAGAATTGATGACAATATTCTCCAAAAAACCAGGAGAAACCGTTGAGAGAACAGATCTTTCCGGCGATGGGGAGACAATTGGCGATAGGACAATTGATGTTCAAATCAATCGTCTTAGACGGCGAATTGAAACCAATCCTGCAGAACCGGTCTGGTTACAAACAGTGCGCGGCGTGGGTTATCGATTGTGCGTTGAATAGAATAGCCTGTTTTCCTCACGCCAAAGTCAGGTTATAGCTATCTTGGTCTATAATTTTGGCGAGAGATAAATGGCAAGTGTTGAGTCCATAAGGCGTGAATATGAAAGATATCCCCCAACAGGTATCCGAAAATATACCCGCTGGTTCCGTAAACGCGTACCAACAGGCCTTTACGCCAGATCACTGCTCATCATCATTGTTCCTATGGTTCTGCTTCAATCGGTGATAGCTTTTGTTTTTATGGAACGCCACTGGCAAACCGTAACCCAACGTCTCTCGACTGCTGTTACACGTGATATTGCTGGCATTGTAGATATTCTGGAAACCTACCCACAAGATGAAGGTTATGAGAGCATCATTCGGATCGCGCGTGATCGCCTGGATCTAAATATATCCATTGAAACAGGAGGCACCCTTCCTCCGCCACGTCCCAAACCTTTTTTCTCCATTCTCGACGAGATTTTAAGTGAAGAAATAACCAAGCAAGTCCAGCTTCCCTTTTGGATAGATACGGTTGGAAATTCAAATCTGGTGGAGATCAGAGTTCAACTCGACGGGAAAGTGCTTCAAATTTTTGCACGGCGCAGTCAGGCCTATGCGTCAAATACGCATATCTTCCTATTATGGATGGTCGGTACATCGCTGGTGATGTTATTGATATCCATTCTATTCCTGCGGGGGCAAATACGCCCCATCTTAAGGCTTGCCGATGCAGCGGAAAGATTTGGTAAAGGCCAACCAACGCCCGAAGGTTTTAAACCACGAGGTGCGGATGAGGTTCGGCGCGCGGGCCTTGCATTCATTCGTATGCGCGAGCGTATCGAACGCCAGATCGAACAAAGAACAGCAATGCTTTCGGGTGTCAGCCATGACTTGCGAACTATTCTAACAAGATTTCGCCTCCAACTCGCACTATTGGGTGATGATCCCGAGGTTAAGAACCTAGATCAAGACGTCAATGATATGCAGTCTATGCTTGAGGGTTATCTTGCTTTTGCCAAAGGCGAGGCTGAAGAGGATGTTGGCGAAATTGATCTAAATGAATTACTCGAAAAACTAAAACACGATGGCCAACTATTAAGCAGAGATGTGAAAATTAAACTCTCTGGAGTTAAGAAGGCGGAAATGCGACCCAACGCATTTGGTCGTGTAATCAACAACCTCTTCTCAAATGCCTGTCGTTACGGAAAACATATCGAAGTTTCAATTCACTGTGATGACAATTGGCTAGTCGCCACGTTTGATGATGATGGTCCTGGTATTCCGGAGGAAGCGCGTGAAGATGTGTTCCGCCCCTTTTTCAGATTGGATGAGGCACGAAACCAGGATGAACAAGGCACTGGTCTTGGTCTATCGATTGCGCGAGACATTGCACGGGGACATGGCGGTGATATATTATTAGCAAACAGCCAATTAGGCGGCTTAAAAGCAACACTACGACTGCCTGTCTAGCTGACTATAATAACCGCTCGCCATTTGGAACAGGTTTATCCGTATTGGCTAGCACAATGGCACCGCTATCATCTGCAAAACCAAGTGTCAGTACTTCTGACATGAAGGGCCCAATCTGACGTGGCGGAAAGTTCACCACACCCAACACCTGCCGACCAACAAGTTGCTCTGGACTATAATGAACGGTGATTTGTGCAGATGTTTTCTTTATGCCGATTTCATCGCCAAAATCGATTTTCATCTTGATGGCAGGTTTGCGTGCTTCAGGAAACGGCGTGGCTTCAATCACCGTCCCGATACGAATATCTACTTTTTCAAAATCAGACCATGAAATTTCGTTACTCATTGTTTAGCAAGTTCCTCAGATCTTAATTTCGCAGCTGCAATCGCAGCATCAAACAACTTCTGCATACCTTCATTTGCCATCAATACAGATAATGCAGCTGCCGTTGTTCCGCCAGGTGAGGTCACATTTTCGCGCAAAACATTTGCGGCATCTTCTGATTGACGCATCAACTCACCAGCGCCAGACACGGTCTCACGCGCCAATTGCATTGCAATTTCATGATCCAAGCCAGCCTTACAACCAGCTTCTGCCATACATTCTGCGAGCAAAAAGACGTATGCAGGACCGCTACCTGATACCGCTGTCACCGCATCAATTTGCTCTTCATTGTCTAGCCAGACAACCGGGCCACAAACTTCAAGTAACTTTGTAATTTCTTCACGTGAATTCGTAGAAACACCATCTTCCGCTGCAATTCCTGTGATGCCGCGCCCAACCATTGCCGGTGTATTTGGCATTGCCCTGACGATTTTTCCGGATGGCAGAAATAATTTCATTTTGGAAATAGTCGTACCTGCGGCAATACTTACGATCAACGTATCATCATCCACACCGGAAACAAAGTTTGGAAGAACATTCTCCATCATCTGGGGTTTTATAGCGACCATCAAAATAGAAGCGATCATATCGTCAGGCATTGCAGCGCCGTGCCGGATAGAATGCTTATCGAGATATTGCTGAAGCTCTGACGACAATCCTGGGTCTGACACATAGATAGTGGCAGGATCTATATCGCTCTTAACCCATCCTCGCAAAATAGCGCCACCCATATTACCTGCGCCAACAAGAACAAGTGGTCTATCTGGCGACATTAGGCTTGCCCTTGCGTCTCAAACATCACGAGATCCAAAGCTTGTCTCGGCGCCATCCCAGACCACACAACGAACTGAAATGCTTGAAAATAAGATTCACACGCTTCCACAGCACCCGAAAGCAAAACTTCAACTTGCTGGTTCGTAGGTTCGGCACCACCCGAAAGTAGAAGCGACTGACGAAAAATTACAACGCCATCTTTTGCCCAAATATCAAAGTGGCCCATTAGAATTTGCCCATTGATTAGAGATAGCAACTTTAGCAACTCATCTGAACGATGTTCGGGGACATTAAAGTCAAATGCGCAAGCCAAATGAACAGCTTCCAGGTCTTCCATCCAAGAGAATGAAACCTGATAATTCGCCCAGTCACCTTCGACAATCATGGCTATTTCATCATCGCCTGAACGTTCAAACGACCAATCATTATTGGCAGCTACAAATTCGATCATGTCGACCGGATTTGAATGACGTTCGATATCTATTTCGACCAGCTCCATGCCAATACCCCGTACTTTCTAAAGCCCTTCAAAACCTGCAAGGACTATAAATTCAACTAATTCTCATCATGTTCATTTGAATTCTGAACCAGTAAACATTTGTGAAGCTTACCGAACAGCATTCCGAATCATCCATATGAATCAGTGTATAAGAGCGGATTCACGATGCCATCCCCTTACATTGATTTTTCTGGTGATAGAATTTTTGAGGGTTGTGAATTAGATTCCACAAGGGCTGATAACCGACTCTGGAATAAGGGTTTTTTGCCGGTATGATTCCACTCACAGTCTGTGGAAAAAAATTATGTATAAATTAGAAATGATATCTGCTTGACGATTAGTCAGCAGTTTTAGATGCCTTAGCAGAAGATCGTGTTGTTGTTTTTTTGGCCAGTTGCTTTTCCAAAATCTCAATACGCGAGTTCAAAGCATCATTTTCATCTCGAGCTTTAATTGCCATTTCGCGAACAACTTCAAACTCTTCGCGTTTGACTAGATCAGCACTGTTAATAAAACGTTCGAACTGACTTTGAAAAGCAGTTTCCATTTCTCGCCGAACGCCTTGTGCGGCACCAGCAGCATCCGTCATAAGTTTAGCAAACTCATCAAATACTCGATTAGGACCTTGTGTCATGTTCAATACCTCACAGATGATTGGATCTAACTTACCATTAACTCATGTAAATTAAGTAGGCTTTAGCCTGCTTTTTTTCAAGTCCCACCCAATGGACAAATAGGCGCAAGCAATACAGTCTTCACCTTCACCGCGCCACAATGTATAGACATTATCCAAGCACGCAGATAATGCGGCATTTTATTACAACAACCATCCCAAGGTAACTTAATTTGGACCAGTACTTGCAGCTATTTTCGATCCTTACATTCCCGGATATAGATCCGATCATTTTTTCCATCGGCCCATTTGATGTACGTTGGTATGGGCTTGCTTATGTTTGCGGAATTTTGCTTGGCTGGATCTATGCAAAGGCACTGGCGTCCAAAGCTGACCTATGGCCAAACAATAAAGCACCGATGACAATTATAGATTTGGATGATTTTATTCTGTGGGCAGCCATAGGCATCGTCGCGGGCGGCCGCATCGGCTACATTTTATTCTATGATCTATCGGCTGTCATGCGATCACCTACCAGAGCCTTTCAGGTCTGGAATGGCGGGATGTCTTTCCATGGCGGGTTACTGGGAACACTGGCAGCTATGATTTTGTTCGCAAAGTTGCGAAAAATAAACATGTGGCACCTGTTTGATGTCGTATGTGCGGCAGCACCGATAGGAATTTTCTTCGGGCGTATATCAAATTTTATCAATGGTGAATTATGGGGCAGATTGTCTGGCGTACCTTGGGCATTTGTATTTCCTGATGGTGGTCCCTTCGCACGCCACCCCTCCCAACTTTATGAAGCGATTTTAGAAGGCATCATATTGTTTGTGGTATTGGCCATACTAGCATGGAATATGAAAATGCTCCGTAAACCTGGATTTATTGCTGGGACATTTTTAGCCCTTTATGCTTGCTCCCGCATATTTGTAGAATTTTTCAGAGAACCCGATGCGCATATCGGTTTTTTACTGGGCCAATGGCTGACCATGGGAATGCTTCTTTCGCTGCCATTACTTGCAGTTGGTATGTGGAGTATGATAACTGCCAGCAAACGTGCAAAATTTATTGAATAACGGGAAACTGAATGCCTGCACCTTTGGAAAAGAAAATTCGAGATCTAATTACCCAAACAGGCCCTATCAGCGTTGCTGATTATTTCGCAATATGTTTGGCAGACCCTGAATTCGGTTATTATATGACCAAAGATCCTTTTGGCGTTGCAGGCGACTTCACAACAGCCCCTGAAATCAGTCAATTATTTGGCGAAATGATTGGCGTATATCTCGTTCAATCTTGGCAAACTCAAGCGCCAGTGGGTCCTATTCGAATTATTGAAATTGG
Organism: Lentilitoribacter sp. Alg239-R112; assembly: GCF_900537175.1. Lineage (GTDB taxonomy): Bacteria > Pseudomonadota > Alphaproteobacteria > Rhizobiales > Rhizobiaceae > Lentilitoribacter. The sequence continues at coordinate 1,739,093 of NZ_LS999833.1, forward strand.
GCCTGGTCGTGGCACACTGATGGCCGATGCTCTTCGAGTTATCGCAAAGCTTGCGCCTTCTTTGCTGGAACAGGCAACTGTTCATATGGTAGAAACAAGCCCTAAACTGCGTAAAATCCAGAAAGAAACCTTAGCTAATTATGAAGATAAGCTTTCATGGCACAACTCATTTGAAGACGTACCAAGTGGATTCTTTCTGCTCTTAGCGAATGAATTGTTCGATGCTATTCCGTTAAGGCAATTTATCAAAACGGATATAGGCTTTAGAGAACGAACAGTCACGGTTAATGCGTCAGATGAGTTGGCCTTTTCTGTAGGCGTTGCAGGAATTGATAGTGACCTTTTGCCGTCCAATCACAAAGACCAACCTGCGGGTACGGTGTTCGAAATAGCCCCTGCCCGTGTAAATGTTATGACCGCCATCGCAACCCGCCTTGTAAAAGAAGGTGGCAGTGCTTTGGTCATAGATTACGGTTATTTGGCAACAGGGTTTGGAGATACGCTACAAGCAATCCACAAACATGAATTCGACCCACCTCTTGCGAACCCGGGTCAGGCCGACCTTACAAGCCATGTCGACTTTGAAATGCTTATGCGCACAGCTCATGCCGCAGGCGCCCATATTCATGGCGTGATGTATCAAGGTGATTTTCTTGTAGGTTTGGGATTGCTCCAGCGAGCAGGAATGCTTGGTCAGGATAAAGATCATGAAACACAGCAGGAAATACGGAGCGCTGTTGAGCGGCTTGTTGGTGAAGGTAGCGGCAATATGGGCGAATTGTTCAAAGTCTTGGCAATGAGCGGGCAAGAGGTAAAGCTCGCACCATTTGTTGCTCAAATGGATGATCCGGAATCAGCGAATAATCTTAACTAGAATTCTTGATAGAAAAGCAAATCAATGAGCCAGAGTTCGCCTCAATTTATTACCAGCAAACTTATTACAGAACAGGGTATCAAGCACGGTTTTTTTACCCGCAGAGGCGGTCATTCAGACGGAATATTCAGTTCCTTAAACGCTGGCCTAGGATCTGGTGATGATCGGGATTGCGTTGAGCAAAACCGCAAAGATATCTGTTCGACGTTAGATATCAATATTCAAAACCTTGCAACATTGCACCAGATTCACTCAAATCGTGTTCACACAGCAAACAGCGGAATATCTTCAGATCGCCCGCAAGCAGATGGCATAGTTAGTAACACAAGCGGAGTTGCCATTGGTGTTGTAACCGCTGATTGTGGGCCTGTTTTATTTTCTGATCACAAAAACGCAGTTATTGGTGCCGCCCACGCCGGTTGGCGTGGCGCACTTGATGGCGTTCTTGAAAATACAATCATAGAGATGGAAAAACTTGGAGCCGAGCGCAGCTCTATTACAGCCTGTCTTGGCCCTACAATTTCACAACAAAATTATGAAGTCGGACCGGAATTTTACTCCCGCTTCATTGAAAAGAACAAACAGTTGTCTGTATATTTCAAACAAGCAGATAAACCAGGTCATTTTTTATACGACCTACACGCCTTTATTGTGAACTGTTTGGAGCAATCAAACGTACATGCTGAAGATCTAGGTATCTGCACTTATGAAGAAGACGAAAACTATTTTTCATATCGCCGGACCACGCATAGAAACGAAAAAGACTATGGGCGACAGCTATCTTTGATAAAACTTGATTAGATTTTGATACTAAACGCTGGCTAATCGATTTAAATATCAGTTGATTACGCCTTACTCGCATTCTTTTGTAAAAAACTTATCGAATCTGCAATTAGGTTCTTGAAATCGTCACAAAGGCCGTTACAAGCACCCTATCAGTTGTCGGCGTCCGTCGCTTCCATCTGATAAACCGCAGCAAACGATAATGTTTGCTGTCAAACCCAATTTTTCTGGCGATATGGGTACATAAGATGAAGATTTTTGCAGGCAATTCCAACCAGCAACTTGCAGAAGACATCTGCAGCTACTTAAACCTTCATCTGGGTAAGTCCAGTGTTCGGCGATTCGCTGATGAAGAGATTTTCGTAGAAATTCAAGAAAACGTTCGCGGCGAAGATATTTTTGTTGTCCAATCAACATCCTACCCAGCAAATGACAATTTGATGGAACTCCTGATAATGATCGACGCATTCCGTCGGTCATCTGCTCGACGCATCACAGCAGTAATACCATATTTTGGCTATGCGCGACAGGATAGAAAAGTTGGTTCTCGTGCTCCAATTTCTGCAAAATTAGTTGCAAACCTTATAACGGAAGCTGGGGCGGACCGCGTTTTGACCATGGATCTCCATGCTGGTCAAATTCAAGGTTTCTTCGACATTCCGACAGATAACCTTTTCTCAATTCCAGTTTTCTCTCGTGATATCAAAGAGCGCTATGAGAAAGGCAGTCTTATGATTGTCTCACCCGATGTTGGCGGTGTTGTGCGGGCTCGTGCTCTGGCCAAACGTCATGATGCACTTCTTGCCATTGTTGATAAACGTCGTGATCGTCCTGGCGAGTCAGAAGTCATGAACATTATCGGTGATGTTAGTGGTAAGGACTGCCTGTTGACTGATGATATTGTAGATTCTGGCGGAACACTTTGTAACGCTGCTGAAGCTCTTTTGGAAAACGGAGCTAAATCCGTTACAGCTTATATCACACACGGCGTATTATCTGGCGGCGCGATTGCTCGGATTAAAGCATCCAAGCTAAAAGAACTGGTGATCACAGATTCTATTCAAGCAACACCCGAAGTACATAGCGCAAACAATATTCGTGTTATTGAAACATCATCACTTATCGGCGAAGCCATTAACAGAACAGCATCCGAGAAATCGGTTTCCAGTCTGTTTGACTAACCCGGTTTGTTTGATTAGCAATGAATATATTTCAGCAACATAGTAGAAAACTGTTGCTGGCATTTCTTTTAATGCTGTTAACTCTGGGTTTGTTACAGCAGACTAGTTATGCGAAAACCTCTTTCTCCAAGTCATATAAATATTATGAAATTGGCGGAACAACCATTGAAGACTTTTGGAGAAATGTCGCCTTATATGGACCCAGAGCAAATCGGAAATTTGGAGTTGTTGGCCTTACAACATTCAAACTGGACATACCGTATCGATATTCTAACAAAAACGGCAAGTGTCAACTCACATCAGTCGAGATAAAACTTAGAAGCACAATTAGCCTTCCAAAGTGGGTGGATAAGTCTCGATCTGACAAAGATATGCGGATTTTCTGGAAAGCTTTATCTGGCGATGTCAAACGCCACGAAGAAAAGCACGTGTCGATAGCGGAGAGCTCATTTAAAGCGTTAGAAATGGCAATTTTAAATATTAAGCCTCAACGCAATTGTAAGGCACTGAAAAAGAAGATTAATGCTCTATCAAAGCAAAGCGAAAGAGCACGAAATCGAGCACAGAATAATTTCGAACGAGATGAAATTCGTGGACAGAAGAAACGGTTAAGTGGGCTAATCGAATTATTACGGTCCAACTAGGCATTAAATAGACTCTAAACAGCACATAGGCTTGCAACAATCATCACAATGGTTTAATAGCGCGCTATCCATGTAGACACCCTTGGAGGCACCATGGATTCAGGCGTCAAATACCTGATGTTGAAATATTCGTTTAACGAGCATTTCTTCAACTCCATTTTATGCAAAGGACATGCTATGAGCAATTCAGAAAATCTCAAAGCTGTTGCGCGCGAACGGGTTGGTAAGGGGTCCGCCCGGGCACTTCGTCGTAATGGTCAAATTCCAGCAAGTATCTATGGTGATAAACAGTCCCCTGTTTCTATCGCTATCGAAAGAAAAGAAGCAACCAAGCGTATTCACGCAGGTGGCTTTATGACAAACCTTATCACAATTGACGTTGATGGCGACAAAATCACTGTTCTGCCAAAAGACTATCAATTGGACCCTGTGCGCGACTTCGTCATGCATGTGGACTTCCTTCGTGTTTCTAAAAACACACAAGTTGTCGTGGAAGTTCCTGTTCAGTTTGAAAACGAAGACACATGCGTCGGTATTAAACGCGGCGGCGTATTGAACGTTGTTCGTCACACTGTTGAAGTGAATTGCCCTGCAAACTCAATTCCTGAAGCCTTTACTGCTGATCTGGCTGAATTGGACATGGGTGATGGTATACACATTTCCAACATCACACTTCCTGAAGGTGTAACGCCAACGATTACTGATCGTGACTTTACAATTGCAACAATCGCCTCACCGGGCGGCAAGCAAGATGAAGCTGATGATGCGGCTGAAGCAGAAGCTGCAGCAGACGCAGCACCTAGCGAAGAAGCTGAAGAATAGTACTATTGAGGTTTAGGACCCATGTTGCTCATTGTAGGACTTGGAAACCCTGGACCAAAGTATGAAAAAAACCGACATAATGTCGGATTTATGGCGGTCGATAGAATTATCGATCGTCATAATTTTACAAAAAGCCAAAAAAAATTCAAAGCAAATGTATTTGAAGGCAAACTGGCTGGCGAAAAAACACTTATCCTGAAACCCGACACTTTTATGAACCTGTCTGGCGAATCCGTCGGTGAGGCTATGCGGTTTTATAAGCTTGGCCCTGAAGATATCTTTGTCATCCACGACGAACTAGATTTGGCAGCTGGAAAAGTACGCATCAAACAAGGCGGCAGCCCCGGCGGCCACAATGGACTAAAATCAATTGATGCACATTGTGGTAAAGAATATTACAGATTTCGTCTTGGTATCGGTCATCCGGGAAATAAGGCCCGTGTCAATTCTCATGTATTGGGCGATTTCGCAAAATCCGACGCTGACTGGCTTTTGCCGCTACTGACTGCGTTGGCCGAAAATGCTGAATTAATTGCCAAACGTGACAATGCCGGATTGATGAATAAAATTTCACTGGCCATTAAACCGCAACAAAAGCAAATACCTGAACCTATGAAAGATCAGAGTAAAAAAGTAAAATCTCATATCCACCAGGCACGACCGAAGACAACGAAACCTGAACCAAGTGGCCCGATGGCCGAAATGCTTAAAAAATTACTTGGTAAAGAAGAAGACTGAATTTCTAACTTTTTTAATGACTTAAGTTACTACGCCTACTGCAAGCGAACTTGCACATCTACAGATATTATTTCCTGAATATGCATTTTTTTATTTTATTTTGAAACTAATAGCGTCTTAGTCTCGTTATCTCCCACATAGCTAAACTTAATTGTGGAGATACAAATGAAATTATTGATAAAAAAAACTCTTGCAGCCTCTCTTATCGCCTTATCAGCAACTGCCGCAAACGCTGCGTCTATTGTCGATATAGCTGCAAATGACGATCGTTTCACAACACTCGTTGCTGCTGTTAAAGCCGCAGGCCTTGCAGAGACGCTCGCAGGCAAAGGTCATTTTACGGTCTTCGCTCCCGTAAATGCCGCGTTTGATGCACTGCCAGCAGGCACCGTAGCAACATTGCTTAAACCAGGGAACAAGGGAAAATTGACAGACATTCTTCTCTATCATGTAGATGATCGAAAATTAACATCAGGTATGCTTCCGCACGCATCAATTTACATTAAACCAATTTTAGCAAGCAATCGGCTTTGCATAACCAAGGACAAATCAGGTGTTACAATCGGTGACAGCACCGGAGAACTGGCAAATGTCGTTATTGCAGACATCAAAGCTGATAATGGCGTCATCCATGTAGTTGATAAAGTTCTTCTACCCGGCAGCCGTCCTTCTTGTCACTAATCGATAGAACCAGCGGTGGGGGGTAAAGCACCCCTACCTCCTGCAGAATAGGTTTTCTGACTTTTGATTATCTGGTTTTTGCCCAAATTAACTTGACCCAACAGATAGATTACCGCATACGCATTTGAATAAGTTTCCTTCTACAGAAAGTGCATCAAATGGGTTTTAAATGCGGAATTGTCGGTCTACCAAATGTGGGCAAATCTACACTCTTCAATGCTTTAACCCGCACGGCAGCAGCGCAAGCTGCCAATTACCCGTTTTGCACGATTGAACCAAACACTGGTGAAGTACCTGTTCCTGATAAACGCCTTGATCAACTGGCAAACATTGCCGGTTCAAAAGAAATCATACCCACTCGTATTTCATTTGTTGATATTGCAGGTCTTGTCAGAGGAGCCTCTAAAGGTGAAGGCCTCGGCAATCAGTTCTTGGCAAACATCCGAGAAGTCGACGCAATCGTTCATGTACTACGCTGTTTTGAAGATGAAGACATCACGCATGTCGAAGGCAAAATCGATCCGGTAGCCGATGCAGAGACAATCGAAACAGAGTTAATGTTGTCTGATCTTGAAAGCCTTGAACGCCGTACAGAACAAATGCGCAAACGAGCGTCGAGTAAAGATAAAGAAGCCCTAACACTATTGCCTGTCTTGGATCAGGCCCTTGCGCTACTTAATGATGGCAAGCCCGTCCGGCATATGCTTGACGGTATTGATGCTGAAGATCATCGCATCCTAATGGGTCTTAATCTTTTGACATCAAAACCAGTACTATATGTTTGCAATGTTGCTGAAAGCGATGCTGGTACTGGAAATGACTACTCAAATGCTGTGAAGGCAATGGCGGAAACACAAGGTGCGCATAGTGTTGTTATCTCCGCGGCCATTGAGGCTGAAGTTGCCCAGTTGGAAGACGAGGAAGCAGCTATGTTCTTAGAGGAACTTGGGCTTGATGAAGCTGGTCTCGATCGCCTGATACGTTCAGGCTATGACTTGCTTAACTTGATAACGTTCTTCACCGTCGGACCGAAAGAAGCGCGTGCGTGGACGGTCAAGCAGGGTACGAAAGCACCTGCATCCGCTGGTGTTATCCATACAGACTTTGAGCGAGGCTTCATCCGTGCGCAAACAATTGCCTTTGATGATTATATTTCTCTTGGTGGAGAAGTACCTGCAAAAGAAGCAGGTAAAGCGCGTGATGAAGGCAAAGAATATGTCACACAGGATGGCGATGTGATGTTATTTAAATTCAACACATAGAAACACGTAAGTTACAGCGACATGAAGTTCAACCAAGATGATACAGAGGCTCTATTACAGCTATTATCTTGGCGCCGGGATGTAAGGCACTTTGAACGGGCTCCCCTGACGGCACAGCAGATTGCAAAATTGTTGGACGCTATTGATCTGGCACCTTCTGTTGGAAACAGTCGGCCGTGGAGGTTTGTTAGAGTTCAAAGTGATACGTTACGTGACAGAATTTACCAAAATTTCTTGAAGTCAAACTCTGACGCTGCAGGTGCATACTCTGGCGAAGATGCCGAAAAATATGACAAACTGAAGCTTGCAGGACTAAAGGAAGCACCGCTTCAATTAGCTGTTTTCACTGATACCGAGCCAAGCGCAGGTAAAGGCCTTGGACGCCAAACCATGCCGGAAACACTAACTTACTCCACAATTATTGCTATCCATAATCTTTGGTTAGCAGCACGCTCCATGAATATTGGCGTTGGATGGGTATCCATTCTTGAGCGAGATAGATTCGCCGAGATGCTAGACATACCGAAAGAATGGCAGTTCACAGCTTATCTATGCCTGGGGTATCCATCTTTTAACTCGAAAACACCTGAGTTGCATGAAGAAGATTGGCAACGAAATACCAAAACAGAATGGATAGAACGGTAGAGGGCTATTTGTGGCACGTAATGCAACAAGCCAGCTTATTCTCCCTCAAACTCCACAAGTGTTCGCACTGCGACGCCAAGATCTTCGATTTTCTTTCGTCCACCCAGATCAGGTAAGTCAATCACAAAGCAAGCCGCAACGATTTCAGCCCCTTGACCCTGAAGAAGTTTAATTGCTGCTTCTGCAGTACCACCAGTCGCCAGCAAATCATCTACGAGAATGACCTTCTCACCCTTCTGAATAGCATCGGCGTGTATCTCTAGCTCTGCTTCTCCATATTCAAGATTGTACGTGATGGAGTATGTCTCAAATGGCAGTTTACCTTTCTTGCGTAGTGCAAGAAATCCCGCAGACAACTGATGAGCCATCGCCCCACCAAAAATAAATCCTCGGGCATCAATACCAGCAACTTGCGAAATCCCCATTCCCACATAGGGATGCACCAACTCGTCAACCGCGCGGCGGTAGGCTTTGGGGTCTGAAAGTAATGTCGTAATGTCACGAAACATAATTCCCTCATGAGGATAATCAGGAATTGTGCGAATCGAAGCTTTTAGTTGGCGTTGTAGATCGTTCATGAAAGTTCCCAGCTCATTTTATTACCAGCGACAAACAGAAACGCCGACTAGATCCAAAAATCAAGTCGGCGTTTCAAAATTACATAGAATAAAGCTTAGTGCTTAATTCGAGAGTAAACTGACTTCTTAGTCAAATACACCAATATTGTAAGAAGAAGCATGAAACTGATGACCATGAAGCCAATGCGTTTACGCTCGCCTAAATGAGGTTCAGCAGCCCACATCAAGAATGCAGATACATCCTTAGAATATTGATCAAGCGTTTCAGGCGAGCCATCATCATATGACACTTGCTCATCTGAAATTGGCGCCGCCATCGCTAAAGATGATCCACTCATGAAGTATGGATTGTAGTGAGTTCCCTCAGCAACCTCTACATCAGCAGGCGCATCTTCATAACCTGTTAGCAATGAATAGATGTAGTTCGGTCCCGCTTCATTATAGCCAGTGAAAATATCAAAGACGAACTGCGGAAAGCCACGTTCAACATAACGAGCTTTCGCGATCAATGAGAAGTCCGGCGGAGCTGCACCATTGTTGGCAGCAGCTGCTTGCTCGACATTCTCATAAGGAGAACCGAAGAAATCTGTCGGTTTAGCAGGACGGTCCTCAACATCACCATCAGCATTCGGCTCACCTGGAACTTCTTTATACTCAGCAGCAAAAGACTTAACTTGCTCCTTTGAATAACCAAGATCTTCAAGAGAGCGGAAAGCAACGAGATCCATGGAGTGGCATGCTGCACAAACCTCAACATACACCTTCAATCCACGCTGCAATTGACCTTGATCATAATGGCCAAATGGGCCTGCAAACGACCAATCAAGTTCTTTAGGATGCTCAATCGGGAATTCACTTGCTGCAGAAGCTGCACCAACACCAACCATACCGACCAAAGTCAACGGCAGAAGGATGCTTGAAAGTATTTTTTTCATATCTAATTTCCTTTCTGTCGCCAGTTAGCCGCGGCTCTCAGGTGAAGCAGCTGCATCTGCAGGCTTTCCTGAACCGTTTTTATCAAGCACAGCTTCAGTGATCGAATTTGGCAATCTCTTTGGTGTTTCAATCAAGCCCAGAACTGGCAAGATAACCAAGAAGAATGCAAAGTAGAAGAGTGTTCCAGCTTGCGCCATTGCGGTGTAAACACCTTCGGCAGGCTTTGCACCCAACCAACCAAGCAAGACACAATCGATAACAAATAGCCAGAAAAACAGCTTGTACCAAGGACGGTATACAGCAGAGCGAACTTTGGATGTATCAAGCCATGGTAGGAAGAAGAGCAAGATGATTGAACCAAACATCACCAAAACACCACCCAGTTTTGAATCGATAAACCAAACATCAAAAGTAATCGCACGAAGCATCGCATAAAATGGTAGGTAATACCATTCAGGAACAATATGCGCTGGCGTTTTCAATGAGTCTGCAGGAATATAGTTATCTGCATGGCCCAAGAAGTTTGGCATATAAAACACGAAATATGCAAAAATCAGAAGGAATACCACCATGCCAAGTGCATCTTTAATTGTTGCATATGGCGTGAATGGAAGCGTATCTGATTTGCTCTTCACTTCAACGCCTGTTGGGTTTGTTTGCCCAGTAACGTGCAATGCCCAAACGTGAAGAATAACAACACCTGCAATCATAAACGGAAGCAGATAATGAAGAGAGAAGAAACGATTAAGAGTTGGATTATCAACCGCAAAGCCACCTAAAAGCAGCTGTTGAATTGGCTCACCAATTATTGGAAATGCTGTAAAGAACCCTGTGATAACCGTCGCACCCCAGAAAGACATTTGCCCCCAAGGAAGAACATAACCCATAAAGCCTGTCGCCATCATCAAAAGATAGATAACAACACCCAAAATCCAAAGAATCTCACGTGGAGCTTTATATGAGCCGTAATACAAGCCACGGCCAATATGCAGATAAACAGCAATGAAGAAGAATGATGCCCCATTGGCATGCATATAACGTAAAAGCCAACCGAAGTTCACATCACGCATGATATGCTCAACAGAATTAAACGCCAACGATGTTGAGGCTGTATAATGCATTGCCAGAATGATGCCGGTAATAATCTGCAAAACCAGCATAATGGAAAGAATTCCACCAAATGTATATGCATAGTTCAGATTACGCGGAACCGGATATGATACAAAACTATCATGAACCAAACGGGGAAGCGGCAAGCGCTGGTCTACCCATTTTCCCAAGCCCGAAGAAGGCTCATATGTTGAATGATCTCCACTCATAAAATATCCCCTTATGCTTGGTCTGTGCCGATAACAAGTGTTGTTTCACTTGCAAATACGAATGGTGGTTTAGGAAGATTAATCGGTGCAGGCCCGCGAATAATTCGACCAGTCGTATCAAAGACTGAACCATGACATGGGCAGAACCAACCTTCAGGTTTTGAATCAACAACTTTTGGAACACAACCAAGGTGCGTACAGTTCGCAGACACAATGACCCATTTACTATCGGCATCTGCAGGACCACCAATGCGATCTACAAGTGGCGTATAATCCTTCAAATCATCATCTGTGAGAACATCTGCTGTATCGATCTCATCCTGTGTCAGATGACGAATAAAATATGGTTTACCGCGCCATTTAGCGATAATTGCAGCACCTGGCTCAATTGACGAAACATCAATTTCAACAGGTTCACCGGCAGCAAGAGTTGCCGCATCAGGGTTCATTTGATGAACAAGCGGAACTGCGACACCTACGGCACCAACAGCAGCAGCTATCCCTGTACTTAAGTAAAGAAAATCGCGGCGAGTCGGCTCGCTTTGACCTTTATTTTCGTTGTCTTGTTCGCTCACGGCTCAACGTCTCCTTATAAGCTCCCCAATGACCACGTTAAAATGGTCAAGACATGAATCAGCACAACTTAGAAGCTGGGCTACCAATTGTGCGGGTTCTAAGCCCGTTGAGACAATAAGTCTAGTCCCAACTCCCAAAGGATGGCACATTGTCGCGGTAAAACAACATCAAGCTTATGCAAGACTGCCCTAAGCAGTGGAAAACTTATTTTTGCTGGCAAAACAGATGGAAATTAGGCAGCTCAATCAAGATCAATGGAATCACAAAAACAAATACTAAAGTGTTTCTGAAGCTAAAAAGCCGCCTGATTGGCGTTCCCAAAGACGCGTATAAAGCCCTTTATTCAATAGCAGCTCATCATGTGAGCCCTGCTCGACAATACACCCACCATCCAAGACGACCAATCGGTCGAGTTTTGCGATCGTTGAAAGACGGTGAGCAATCGCTATCACTGTCTTTCCGGACATCAGTTTTTCCAAGTGAGTTTGAATAATTGCCTCCACTTCAGAATCAAGTGCAGAAGTTGCCTCATCCAAGATCAATATAGGCGCATTTTTTAGCACAACTCGGGCAATCGCTATTCTTTGACGTTGACCGCCGGACAACTTTACCCCGCGCTCTCCAGCAAACGCATCCAAACCTTTTCGTCCCTTGAAATCTTCTAATTCCGAAATAAATTCGCTCGCCTGAGAGCGCTCAATCGCGTGCTGAAGCTCATCAGGTGATGCGTTTGTATTACCAAACAATATATTATCACGAATAGACCGATGAAGCAGAGCCGTATCCTGTGTCACGACACCTATCTGCGAACGCAAGGAGCTTTGTGTAACATCTCTTAAATCTTGCCCATCAATTTTGATTGTGCCGCTGTCGACATCATAAAAACGAAGAAGTAGATTGACCAAAGTCGATTTACCAGCGCCAGATGGACCGACTAAACCAACTTTTTCACCTGGTTTTATATCTAACGAAAGATCATGAATAACAGACTTGCTCTTCTGGTAATTGAAGCAAACATCTTCAAAATTGATGTGAGCATCTGTTACGCTTAACTCACTTGCATCATCTTTATCCCCGAGGCCAATTGGCTTTGATATCAGTTCAGCGCTATTTTGTATTGTTCCATAATTTCGCATCAATGCATTTAGTTGTGTCATCAATCGGCCTAACAGAAGACTTAAGCGCAACACGAGAGCCAGGCTGAACGCGACTTCTCCTATTGTAATTGAGCCGGAAAGCCAAAGATCAATTGACATTGCTCCTATCATTGAAATCATAATTCCGGAGAGGAGTGAAAGTGAAAATCTGACTGCCGTGATATTTCGAGTAAACTTAATAAGACTGGCAATGAACGTTTTTATCCCATCTTTTAGAAAATGGTCATTTTGTTCATCAGTCGCAAAAAGCTTAAGCGTTTGAATATTTGCATAACTATCGGTGAAACGGCCATTAAGCATGGAACCCATCTCTGCCATTTCCCGCGCAGATCTTCGAACTCTGGGAACAAAATATCGGGCAAGACAGCCAAACACAACAATCCATAAACCCACAAGTGCCGATAATTGCCAATCCAAGCTCGCCACCATGGACATTGTTGTGATGGCATAAATTACAATAAACAAGACAACTTGTAGCGCGGTGATCATGAGATCTCCCGTCGCCTGCCCCGATTGCATTACTTTGGTCGCTATTCGCCCTGCAAAATCATCTTGAAAAAACGGTAAATTCTGGCGAGAGATGTGCCTGTGCGCCTGCCAGCGTACGCGATTAAAAAACCCGGGAATAATAATTTGCTCTTCAAGGATCGCCCCGCCAGTTGTCACAACAACTCTGAGAAAAAGAGTTACGAACAACATTAAAGACAATTCAAACCCATGTGCTTCGATCAATCCCCGCCAACCAGCCGAAGGCTCAATACCGCTCAATAGATCAATGATAAGGCCAATGAAGTAAAATGTAGCAGCCTCTAGAAGGGCGACCAGTCCGCCAAAAACGACCATCCCTGCAAACACCCATTTAGCCTGGCGCACATAATGCCAAACAAAAGCGGAAGCGTTGGAAGGCGGCAAACCATTATCCACGTTTTCAAATGGTTCAATAATCGCTTCAAACTTTTGGAAAATGTATTTTGGAATCATAAAACCATATTATCGTAGATATCGCCTCACAGAAACGATTTACGCCTATAAAAGAAAAATTAACCATAAAATGAAATAACACTTGCAATTGAATTTTATTTGTATGGTGTTTTTATGCGTAGTGTTGTCGTCCTGAGTTTATTGAGTGTTATCTTATTGGCGGGATGTGCCAGCAAGAGAGTTAAAGAAGACCAGAACATTAGGGGTCTCACAAGTTATGCACCGATCAAGCAATCTCCTCATGTTGTTCGTCGAGACAAATCAAAGATTGAATTTCCCGAAACACCTAAATCATCACCATTGGCCAGAGGTAAACTCGTTGTTCCAACTGGTAATCTAGCTGGCCGCACTATCCACGCAAAATCTATCTCAGATATACGCCTGCGTCCTGGTGAGGTTGTACTGACATTCGATGACGGTCCAGTTCCAGGCAAAACCAAAGCAATTTTAAATACCTTAGATAACTTTGGTGTCAAAGCGACCTTCCTGATGGTTGGAAGCATGGTCAATTCCTACCCGAAAGAAGTCAAAGCCGTCGTAAATCGTGGACATTCTATTGGCTCCCATACTGTTGACCATGCGAACCTTGCAAAAGTATCATTTGAATCTGCACGGGCAAAAATCAGAGCCGGAGAGAAGACTATTAAAAGTAAAACTGGCTTTTCTTCAGTTCCTTTCTTCCGTTTTCCCTACTTAGCAAGCACACCAAAACTGAGAAATTGGCTTGAACAGCGTGGCGTCGTTGTTCTTGATGTCGACATTGATTCAAAAGACTATTTTAAAGACTCTCCGACCACAGTCGCAAATCGCACGATCGACCGCGTCAAACGTAACGGCAGTGGCATTATCTTATTTCATGACATTCATGCACGCACTGTTGCAGCTCTTCCAGGCTTCCTGCAAGACTTAAAGGCAGCTGGCTTCAAGGTCGTCCATCTTAAAGGCGATACGAACAAAGGCGAGCGCCAGCTTTTGGTCAGCAACAGCAGCTAAAAATTAGCCGCATTATGAAGTTTTCAAGAGGCAGGGAATTACTCCCCTGCCTCCTTCTGTTCATTGTCGACATTGATGAAGCCACCTGATTGCCTTGACCAAAGCTTGGCATAGATACCACCTTTAGCAACAAGCTGATCATGAGTGCCCTCCTCAGAAATAGAACCAGCATCAAGAACAATCAGTCGATCCATTGCTGAAATTGTCGATAGTCTATGCGCAATTGCGATCACTGTTTTCCCTTGCATTAGGTCAAACAAGTTATCCTGAATAGCTGCTTCCACTTCGGAGTCCAATGCGGACGTCGCTTCATCTAAAACGAGAATTGGCGCATCTTTTAAGAACACTCTGGCAATAGCGATACGCTGACGCTGGCCGCCAGAGAGTTTCACACCGCGCTCCCCAACATGGGCATCCAGCCCCTTTCGTCCGCTTAAATCCTCAAGATCATGAATAAACTCAAGTACATTGGCTCGTTCAGCTGCCTTTAAGATTTCTTCATCCGAGGCATCTGGCTTGCCGTAAGCTATATTTTCACGAACAGAACGGTGGAGCAGAGAGGTGTCTTGCGACACCACACCAACCTGCGATCTTAGCGAATCCTGAGTAACTTGCGATATATCAACGCCATCTACGACAACACGTCCCTTCTCAAGATCATAGTAACGAAGAAGCAGATTAATCAACGTCGTTTTGCCAGCACCCGAGCGTCCAACGAGGCCAATTTTCTCACCAGCATTAATATGGAGCGAAAGATCATCAATTACGCCAGCATCTTTGCCGTAATGGAAGCGGATATTTTCAAAACTAATCGCGCCTTTGTCGGCAGATAGTGCAACAGCTTTATCTACATCTTCAATATCGATAGGCTTCGTCAGCATATTAATACCATCCTGAACAACGCCTATTTGCTCAAAGAAGCCTGCCAATTCCCACATAACCCAGTGGGACAGACCATTCATGCGAACTGCCATAGCAAATCCAACCGCAATCGCCCCTATGCTCAACGTGCCTTGTGACCAAAGCCAGATAGACAGAGAACCAACGGCAAAAACCAAGAGGTTATTATTATAAGTAACCCCAAGATCAAGTTTCGTAACCAAACGCATTTGTTTGAAAACAGTTACCAGAAACGGGTCCATGCTTTCTCGTGCATAAGACTCTTCCCGTTGAGCATGTGAGAACAACTTCACCGTGCCAATATTTGTATAACTATCGACAATTCGTCCCGTCATAATCGAACGTGCATCGGCTTGCGCCTGTGAAACAACGCGTAACTTCGGAACAAAACTCTTTAAAAGCCATACATAAATAACCAGCCAAACAGCAAAGAGAATGGCAATCCGCCAATCAATTGCGACAAGCAAGACCATCATAGATAAAAGTTGCACGACAACATACACAAATGTATCAAGCATCTTCATCACAGATTCACGAACAGCGAGCGATGTTTGCATGACCTTTGTCGCAACACGACCAGCAAACTCATCTGCAAAAAAGCTCATAGAATGTTGTAATATCCGGCGGTGCATCAACCATCTAATCGACATTGGATAATTACCGAGCAATGTTTGATGCGTTACAAGTGAATGTACCGTGGAAATTATAGGTAGAATAAGAATCACAACCACGGCCATAAACCATAGATAGTTCGCATTTTCCTCAAAGAAGTTCTGAGGATCTGTGCCTGTCATGAGGTCAACAACCTGGCCCATAAAGCCAAACAAAACCACTTCACCTATTGCTATAAACGCAACAAGGATAGTTCCGACAAGTAGCCACGGCGAAGCATGCCGCGAATAATGCCAGCAAAACGCGAACAGACCTTCCGGCGGCAGAACAGGCTCCCGCGAAGGATACGGATCAAGGCGTGTTTCAAACCAAGAAAACATTTTCATATTACCTTTAGAAATGCATTACGGCCTCCATTGGAAACGGAGCACGCATAACGCTTATAAAAATATTCGCATACAAGATGCGAAAAGATTATTTTAAAGAAGACGACTGTAATAAACGAAATTCAGCCGTTGGCGCCTAAAGCGCAGAAGACTTACCCAACCAATGCCGGTCGCGATGTGCCAAATAGTGAGCGAACAATTGGAGAGCTGGTCATCATAATGTAGTCCATTTTAGTTTCTCCTTTTGTTGTCTAGAATCATATTTCGTATTTACAAAGCTAACATATAAAATTCTGCTGGCCAGTAATTGTTGTAAAATCCTTGACCATAATCAAACCAACTGTTGCGCAATTGCATCAATCGACATATGTCCAGGTCATGATCGAAATTGCACTTTACCAACCAGACATTCCTGGCAATACCGGCACCATCATGCGCATGGCCGCATGCCTTGGTGTTCGTTTTAACATTATTGAGCCTGCAGGGTTTGATTTATCAGCGAAATCACTAAGACGAGCAGGTATGGATTATCTTGAAACCGCTAATCTCACGCGCCACTTGTCTTGGGATGCATTTGAAAAATGGCGAGAACAAAATGGCAAACGCTTGGTTCTTGCCTCCACTAAAGCCGCCTCCCCATATACTCAGTTCGAGTTCGGCCAGAATGATATACTTTTATTTGGACGAGAAAGTTCTGGCGTTCCAGATCATGTACACGAAAAATCTGATGAACGCATTATCATCGAAATGCAGCCAGAGATGAGATCTCTCAATTTGGCTATGTCTGTTGCAATGATAACCGGTGAGGCTTTGCGACAAATCAAACTGGACATCTAACAAACAATTATGGCGTTGCGTCTACTATCCTGATATCTTCGCGCCAAATAAATATGGACATGAACATGCGACAACGCCCAGAATTACCAAAAGAACTCCCGCACGACATCGAGGCAAAAAAAGATCAAGCACGTCTTTGGTTTGAAAACTTGCGGGATGTAATATGTGCTTCATTTGAAGCGCTTGAAGAATCTGTTCAAAATCCACAAAATGATGGCAAAGCCGGTAAATTCAAACAAACCCCTTGGCAACGCGACGAAGGCAATGGCGGCGGTGGCCTCATGTCAGTTATGAAGGGTCGGGTATTTGAGAAAGTCGGCGTACATACCTCCACTGTTCACGGTGAATTTTCAGAAGAGTTTCGCAAACAAATCCCAGGTGCAGAAGAAGACCCTCGCTTCTGGGCATCTGGCATTTCACTAATCTGCCATCCCAAAAACCCTAACATTCCAGCCGTACATATGAACACGCGAATGGTGGTAACGACAAGTCAGTGGTTTGGCGGCGGCGCTGATCTTACGCCTGTTCTTGATAATCGCAGAACACAAGAAGATCCCGACACACAGCTCTTCCACAAAGCTATGGAAATTGCCTGCAATCGACATAAAGTAGCGGATTACGAGAATTACAAAGCATGGTGTGATGAATACTTCTACCTCCCCCACCGCAAAGAAGCTCGTGGCGTTGGTGGCATTTTCTATGACTGGCTTCATTCCAGCGAAGACAATGGTGGATGGAATGCAGACTTTGAATTCACACAAGATGTAGGCCGCGCATTCTCAGTTGTTTATCCAAAAGTGGTCAATGCAAATGCAGAAAAAAGCTGGAGCGAAGAACAACGCAAAGAACAAATGGTTCGACGCGGGCGTTATGTGGAGTTCAATTTGCTTTACGATAGAGGCACGATTTTTGGTTTGAAAACCGGAGGCAATGTTGAATCGATACTTTCATCGCTTCCACCAATTGTTGAATTTCCATAACCTAAAGCATTAAATTTGTTTGAGTAAATCTTCTCGTTCAATCAGAAAATTACTCTCAATCCATTTATCTTCCAGCTCACGCAACTTACCGCCAAGTTGTGTGCCAGCCTCATATCCTTTTTCCATAAGGTCTTTTCCTGAGATAGGAAAATTCGGCTTCTTCCAGACATCCAGCCTTTTTAACAACTTGGAAAATCCGGCCGCCTCCAGCATAGCATCGTCATTTACTCCAGCCTTAGAACGAGCTGTTATCAACGACAACTGGAGAACATCTTTATACCCCTGTACCGACCCGCGATAAAGAGCTCGATCCAACGCTGTTTCAGCCAGATCATGCGCAACCTTCGGAGTTTTAGTCCAATCTAAAAGCCGACCGGCCTCAGCACGAGACATTCTCAACCGTTTGGTTAATTCAGCGACACGATCTCCATCAGGCGGAATCATTCCTTCCAAGAGAAGCATTGGATCACTCTCCCAGCCCAACGCCTCACGAGTTTCCACAAATGGACCAACAAGATCGATACCCCATTTTTCCGTCTCAGGAAAAATCTCAGTTAATACGCCTGTAGTTCGCATCCATAAAAGCGCTCGTGACGGATCCTTGGCCTCGAGTAAGCGGCGCATTTCTTTCCAAACCCGTTCAGCTGATAAAGAAGATAAATGGTCACGAGCTTTGGCACAAGCTTTCAAACCTTCTGCATCTGGCCTGCCTTCTCCATAGAAAGCGAAGAAACGGAAGAACCGTAGAACACGCAAATAATCCTCTTCAATCCGTGTCTGCGCATCTCCAATAAAGCGAATGACTTTACTTTCAATGTCAGTAACGCCACCGACAAGATCGATAACATCCCCTTCGGAATTCACATACATTCCGTTGACTGTTAGATCGCGACGTTCAGCATCTTTCTGCCAATCTTTACCAAATTTGACTTCTGCATGTCGTCCATTGGTAGAAATATCCTCACGCAATGTCGTAATTTCAAAAACACCACCGTCTTTAACAAGCGTCAATGTTCCATGTTCGATACCAGTCGGAACAACTTTAAAGCCCGCATCTTCGGCAAGTCGTTTTACATCTTCAGGCAGCCATGTTGTTGCAAGGTCGATATCGCCAATATCTAAATTCATCAAAGCATCACGTACAGCGCCGCCAGCAATCCGTACTTCTTCACCGTCATGGTTCAAGATTTTGAACAGCTCATGCAAACCATCATCCTTAAACCATGATTGATCTTTTACGGACAGACGTAAACTCATACATATAGCCTTTCATAAAGCGTGCGAATTATGCCCGCTGTCACACCCCAAATTCTGTGCGTATCATGTTTGATCGTATAGTAGTATCTGGTTTTTTCTTGCCAGATTAAACTGTCCTGAACATGGTTCTGTGGATTCATAAGTTCAGACAATTTAACGGAAAAGATCTCACTAACTTCATGAGGGTTCGCTTGAAGAGAGTACCCATCTTTTACAACAGCAAGAATGGGCGTTACAGAAAATCCCGTTAGGGTATGATAAATTGGTAATCGACCAACTGTTTCAATGTAATGCTCTTCAAGACCTATTTCTTCGTGGGCTTCGCGCATTGCTGCGGCTTCGGCAGATACATCAGTTTCATCTATGCCACCACCTGCAAAGGCCACTTGTCCGGAATGCTTACGTAAAGCCTCTGTTCGCTTGGTAAGAATAACGTCGGACCCATCTTCTGTCACTGCAATCAATACAGCAGCTGCGCGTGCATCAGATAATTTGAATTCGTGAACCAGGTCTGGATTGAGCCTATGATCCCCATAAGCCATCGCCAGTTGGTCTTGATCATGCGATTGTAGATCAAGCAAATCTTGCTTCGCCAGTTGAGCGAATTCTCTTGAGCTGAAATTAAAACCTACATTATCCGTCATATCTGTGCATTCAACTCAGCTACAGACATTATTGGGAAAATTGATCCACCAGATTTAACAGCAAACAAGAGCGTACCGTCAATTTCAATCTCTTCACCCAGCTCAATCAATTCATACATTGTAGCGCGATTAACGAGAGCTTCTAAACGCCCTCTTACATGAAAATAGGGTTTCAATTCATCATGCTCACCGGCGACTTCAAACCATAATGTATGCTCTTCGCCAACCTCAACAGTTTCGCCAACATTAGTCTGAAAACTCAAAACCTGTTGTCCATCCCTTTCAGATACAATTAAATCGATACCCAGGAAATGCGCATCAATGACCCTGATTCTAACCTTCTCAACTGGTGTAACCAAGTATGTATGACCATCCTCATCCTTTCGAAGAACCGAGGAAAATAAATTAACAAGCGTCTGACGCCCTATTGGGGTTCCCAAGTAAAACCAGGTTCCATCAGCTCTGATCTCCATGTCCAAATCACCGCAAAACGGTGGATTCCACAGATGTACAGGCGGCAAACCGCGCTTCTTACCGCCCTCATCGCCTGCTGCCTTGCGTATAAGGTCTTCAAGACCGCTTGTATCTTTTATTTCGCTTATTTGTCGAGATGTCACGTTTCTGTCCATAAGTTGGTGATAACGAAATAGTGCATTCTCTACCACTTGTCAGCAGTGGAGAAGAGAATAAGCTATAAATAGGAAATTCAGCGCGACATCCAAGGCCTGATTGAGGAGTTTAACAAATGGGAAAAACCGAGAAACCATCATCAGAGTTGAATGACAAGCAAATTATTGAGCGCGCAGACAAAGCACTTGTCAAACTCGCGCAAGCCCGTCGCGAGGTTGGCGAAGTCATTTTCGGTCAAGAATCTGTGGTTGAGCGAACCA
This sequence comes from Lentilitoribacter sp. Alg239-R112, assembly GCF_900537175.1. Taxonomy (GTDB): domain Bacteria; phylum Pseudomonadota; class Alphaproteobacteria; order Rhizobiales; family Rhizobiaceae; genus Lentilitoribacter. The sequence goes on from NZ_LS999833.1 coordinate 1,759,769, forward strand.
TTGTTTCTGTTCTTTCGGGAGGCCACGTTCTGCTTGTTGGCGCGCCTGGCCTAGCTAAAACCAAGTTGGTTGAAACTCTTGGCACAGTCTTAGGCCTTTCGTCGAACCGAATTCAGTTTACACCTGATCTCATGCCAGCAGATATTCTGGGATCCGAAGTTATGGACTCTGATAAAGATGGAAAGCGCAAATTTCGCTTTATATCTGGTCCGATTTTCACCCAACTCTTAATGGCGGATGAAATCAACCGTGCCTCCCCACGTACACAATCCGCGCTCTTGCAAGCTATGCAAGAGCACCATGTTACAATCGCGGGGCAACGACATGACATGCCAAAGCCGTTTCATGTTTTAGCAACACAAAACCCCTTAGAGCAAGAAGGCACCTATCCTCTGCCTGAAGCCCAGCTCGACCGCTTTTTGATGCAAGTTGATGTACCTTACCCTTCCGTTGAAGCCGAGCAACGCATCCTTATGGAAACGACAGGTGGTAACGAAAAAGAACCTAAGACTATTTTATCAACTCAATCATTGTCTGAAATTCAAGAACTTGTCCGCGCAATGCCTATCAGCGAAAATGTCGTCAAAGCGATATTGGAACTGGTCAGATCAGCACGCCCCGGGCATGGCGACAAAAAAATAGATAATGCCGTTTCCTGGGGTCCAGGGCCACGTGCTGGGCAGGCATTGATGTTATGTGCCCGTGCTCGGGCACTATATGATGGCAGGTTAGCGCCATCCATTGATGATATTGCTGAACTGGCGCACCCTGTTCTTCAACACCGCATGGCCTTGAGCTTTACAGCCCGCGCTGAAGGCACTCATATCGATGATATCATCACGTCATTAGTTGAACGGATCAGGTAATGTAATGCCAGCAATCGGTCATCTCACGAAACCTGCTTTGGCAAACGACACACTTGCGCGCGGGCGGCTGCGAGCGGCATTGATACCCGATTGTCTGATTGAAGCACAACGTGTTGCAAATATCGTGACTGCCGGCTGGCATGGTAGGCGTAAACGCGGCATAGGTGACAATTTCTGGCAGTTGCGTCAATTTACCGAAGGTGAAAGCGTATCTCAAATTGACTGGCGCAGATCCGCCCGAGACGACAATCTTTATATACGAGATAACGAATGGGAAACATCGCACACCGTTTGGCTTTGGGCTGATCTATCGCCTTCGATGTTCTTCCAGTCAGATATGAGCGATGTATCGAAGGATAGCCGAGCTTTGGTAATTTTGTTCGCACTAGCCGAGATATTATCACGATCCGGCGAACGCATAGCCATGCCCGGCGTAATGGAACCAACGCTAGCAAGAAACGGTGCTGAAAGATTGGCGCAAGCGCTCATGGCACGTAAGCTAGTTAAGGCTGATAATGAATTACCAGACCTCTCAAAAATTACGAATATTGCGGATATTATTCTCATCAGTGATTTTTTAGGTGATGCCGAAAAGCTCTTCGAGCGTATTGCTCCAGCAACAAAGCATCATATTCGTGGTCATCTGGTTGAAATTAATGACCCTGCTGAAGAGGTCTTTCCCTATTCCGGACGGGTGGAATTTTCAGAACCAGAAACCAATTCTCGCATCGTTGCAGGTAAAGCCGGCATGCTAGCAGATGATTATAAACAGGCATTTGCAAACAGACGAGCTGCGCTGCGCGAACAAATCAGGAGAATTGGCTGGAGCTATAACACGCACCGCACCGACCGCCCCGCATCGGAGATATTAGTTACAGTTCATCGCTTCTTAGCTGGTCAAATCGAAGCCAAAAACAAATTACACTTTGAGACTGGCACAATATGAGCTTATTCTCTATCACATTCGCTTCGCCATTGATATTAGCAGCGCTTGCTCTACTTCCTGTCATATGGTGGCTCAATCGTTTAACGCCACCTAAACCTACACGAGAACCATTCCCGCCATTTGCGGTTCTGTTAAGCGTTTTAAAAAAGGAAGATACACCCGCAAAAAGCCCGTGGTGGCTCACCCTCATCCGCGTCTTACTTTGTGCTGTAATCATTTTAGCATTAGCTGAACCAATCTATAATCCTGATCAACAAAGACAACTTGCTTCTGGCCCTCTCGTCATAGTTATTGATGATGGTTGGTCGACCGCACCTGATTGGCAAAAACGGGTCAATTCTGCGAGCATACTCATAGATCAAGCTGAACAGCAAAACCTGCCTGTTCTTATAGCAAAATCAAGTACACTCGCTGCTGACCTTACACTCGGCTCAGCGGTTGAATCTCGAAAATTACTAGCTGCCCTAGCACCGCTTCCATCAAAAAATGTTCAACTAGAACTAAGCTCCTTTATTCGAACAGCAATTGGTGAACAAGACATTGGCACTTTAGCCGTTATCCTTTCACCTTCTGCATCAGATAATAAGTCGACCTCATTAGAATCATTAGCCAAACTCGATGCCAAAGACATTCGATTTGTTCAATCATCTCAAACACAACTGGCAGCGATAAATTCAGCAACAAACAATTCCAACTATTTATCTGCGAACATTATAAAGCTTCCATCGGAACAGACGGCGAAATTTGAGATAACTGGCTATGATTTACAATCACGACCGCTTGTTTCAAATAATATAACATTTGAAGGCAATCAAAATAACGCAGAAGTTCGATTGGAAGCTCCATTTGAACTCCTCAATGAAGTCGTCCGAATTTCAATTGACGGACAAAATACTGCGGGCGCCACCTACTTGTTAGATGATAGTTTTAAACGCCGTCGTGTGGCACTTTTTACAAGTAACGTAAATGACGTTGTTAATCCATTGCTTACCCCATCGCACTTTATTACGCGTGCAATTTCACCGTTCGCAGATTTCATCGACCTGACTAATATCAATCTAACATCAGGGTTTGAAACTCTGCTTTTGCGTAAGCCATCGGCGATTATTATGTCAGACATAGGAAAATTCGAAGGTGCGGTTGCTCAAGATCTTCAAAAATGGGTAGAAGGCGGTGGTCTGCTCATCCAATTTGCAGGACCAAAAATTGCAGGTGCAAGCGAACATTCTCTTCTGCCAGTCAAGCTCAGAGCTGGAGAACGGCAACTTGGCGGCGCATTATCTTGGAGCGAGCCCCAGCCTTTAGCACCATTTCCGAAAAACTCACCTTATTCAGATATAAAAATCTCAGATGAAATAAAAATTCAACGGCAGGTACTTGCAGAGCCAAGTCTGGATTTATCCGATAGAACATGGGCCAGCCTAACTGACGGTACACCTATTGTAACAACCCAGACATTGGGTGCTGGCCGTATCGTATTTTTCCACACCAGTGCAGAAACAAGTTGGTCAAATCTACCTCTATCAGGCCAGTTTTCAGAAATGTTGAGACGCACAATAAATCTTGCACGGTCTAGTACCGGAGCAATCACAACTGACTCTACGCTCAAAACAAAAACAAGCTTTCTGCCGCCTTACAAATTACTTACATCTAACGGAAAACTCACGAATGCTTCGGGCGACGCTAACCCTATGGAAATTGCAAACAATGGTGAAGTGTTAAAGCAAAACACCGTCACTCCCGGGTTTTATGGCACAGAAGACGGATGGCAAGCTGTCAATCTTTTTAACGAACGCGATAAACTTTCCCACCCTGAAATTCCAATTACCAGCGATAATATTACTGTCACACAGCTTGAGAATTCAGATATTTTTAAGTTCAAACCGTGGCTTCTGCTAGCGGGACTTTGTATACTATTTGTTGATGCGGTGATCATATTATGGATGTCGGGTGCTTTTTCAAAACGGCGACTCATAAACGTCGCCAACAACGGTGCAATACAGGTTTTGCTGATTGCAGCAACTGTGAGCGTCCTAACTCCACCGCCTGTGAAAGCGCAGGACACCAAGCCAAATGATGCCTTCATCATCGAACAACTTGAAAGCACGACACTCGCCTACGCAATTACAGGCGATCAACAAGTGGATCGAATAAGTCGGTTAGGACTAAATGGTCTTGGCTTCTACTTAAGAACGCGGACCGCACTAGAACCTAGCGAGCCTGTCGGTGTCGATGTTGAAAGTGATGATCTTTCATTCTATCCGCTCATTTACTGGCCAATAAGTGATAGCGCAATTACCCCATCAAAAAAGGCTGTCGAAAATATCGATAAGTTCATGAAACAAGGCGGCACAATCTTGTTTGACACACGAGATCAGAATTCAAGTTTCGGAGCTTCATCCAGCAGCTCCAGCCGCACGCTTAAGCTCCGCGAAATATTATTTGATCTTGACATACCCCCGTTAGAACCGGTTCCTCTAGATCACGTACTAACCAAATCTTTCTATTTGCTTGATCAATTCCCTGGACGGTTTTCAGGCAGCCCCCTATGGGTAGAGGCTCTTTCACCCGATAGGGATAATGGTGACCGGCCCGTTCACTCAGGAGACGGTGTTTCCCCTATCCTCATCACAAGCAATGATTTTGCTGGCGCTTGGGCATTAAATGAAAACAGGCAATCTGTATTGCCAATTATACCGCAAAATGAACGACAGCGAACCTTAGCATTTCGCACAGGCATCAACATCATGATGTATATGCTGACGGGAAATTATAAAGCTGATCAGGTTCATATCCCTGCCCTTTTAGAAAGACTGGGGCAATAAATGAGTATTACTTTTGCACCTCTTTTCCCAATTTATGTGCTCGCAACAGCGTTTACGCTTACATCATTGTTAGTCATATATAGTGCAATTTCGTCGCAACGAGGGTGGGGATTGCGTGCGACGGCATTTTCACTTTTGCTGCTATCTCTCACCAATCCGATTTGGACAGATGAGGAGCGAGAACCAGTTAAGAACATCGTCTCTGTGCTTGTTGATAAGAGCCAAAGTCAATTGTTACAAAACAGAGAAAACCAAACTGATTCCACTTTATCAAAACTAGAAGACCAATTGGAAAAGTTTGATAATATTGAAGTTAAGGTACGCGAATTTAAGAATGAAAAAACAGGTTCGCCTTCAAGTGACCTGTTCTCTTTACTCAACGATGAAATCTCAGATATTCCATCAAACCGGCTTGCCGGAACCATTGTGATCACAGACGGTCAAGTTCATGATATTCCACAAGACATTCAGACCCTGGGATTAAAATCACCCCTACATGCTCTCGTTACAGGTAACGAGAATGAATTTGATATCAGAATTGAAATCAAGCAAGCACCCCGATTTGCAATCGTCGATGAAACCCAAGAACTAACATATCAAATCTACGTTGACGGAAAACCAATTTCGGAAGTTGAACGGGAGTTTGAGGTCGAGATGAAACTTAACGGCGAATTCGTTTCCACTGAATTTGCCAATGCTGATCAATCAGCAAGTGCCTTTATTGATATTCCACGCCGTGGAAAAAATCTTGTTGAATTATCAGTCAAACCAATTGAGGGCGAAGTTAGCACGACCAATAATATCGCATTTGCAGACATTGAGGGCATTCGCCAAAACCTGAAAGTTCTACTTGTCTCCGGTGCCCCTCATTCGGGGGAACGCGCTTGGCGAAATCTACTCAAATCGGATACATCCATCGATCTGGTTCACTTTACGATTTTACGTCCACCGGACAGAAATGACGGCACACCAATTGACGAATTATCGCTGATTGCTTTTCCGACACGGGAATTATTCATAGAGAAAATTGATGAGTTCGATCTCATCATTTTCGACCGCTATCAACGCTTGGGTGTTCTGTCAATTCTCTATTACGATAATATCGCACGTTACGTGGAAGAAGGTGGCGCTCTGCTCGTGGCAGCAGGTCCAGAGTTTGCCGGCATTCAGTCAATAGCAACAACTCCATTGGCTCCAGTACTTCCTGCGTTTCCGACGGGGAATGTGGAGCAAGTTGGTTTCTACCCACGAATTTCTGAAACTGGACAACGACATCCTGTTAGTCGTGATCTACAAGGGGGCAATGTGGAGCCACCTGCATGGGGGCGCTGGTTCAGGTCAATCGAAGTTTCGGATGTTCGAGGCAACAATGTCTTAAACGGGCCTAACGGGAATCCGCTGTTACTACTAAACCGTGAAGGCGAAGGCCGCGTAGCTATGTTGCTATCTGATCATGGTTGGCTTTGGTCGAGAGGTTTTGAGGGTGGCGGGCCGCATGTTTCGCTCTACAGACGCATTGCTCACTGGCTCATGAAGGAACCTTTACTGGAAGAAGAAGCCCTCTTTGCCGAAACAAATGGCAATGAAATCCAGATAACCCGCCAAACGATGGAAGAAAACACCCCAACGGTTACAATTGTTTCTCCTTCCGGCAAGCAAGAAATCCTTGAAATGGTACCGTCGCAAACAGGCCGTTTTGAACTTAATCGGGAATTTGCAGAAAATGGTCTCTATCAGATTTCTGATGGAGATTTTACAGCACTCGCGCATGTCGGAGCACTCAATGCACCAGAGTTTAAAGCAAGTGTCTCGACAACTGATCTACTGTTGCCAACAGTCGAAGAAACCAAAGGAATTGTTGCACGCGTTATGAAAAATGGTGCCGTTGCACTGCCGCAAATTGTACCGGTGCGCCAACTACCAAATCGAACCAGCGAACGGATGTATCTGCGTACTTCAAACGAGACGGTCTTGAAAGGAATTACACAAATTCCACTTCTTAGCGGCTTGCTTGGATTAGCCGCAATATTGTTTGTTCTTTCGTCAACCTGGTATCGAGAGGGTCGCTAGACTGTGCAAAAACGTACTTTACCGGTCAATTCCATAGGCTTTATCTCAGTAAATGGAAGAAATAGAAGACGGTCACGATCAACCGGTCCAGGCAGCTGCACATCATTCCCCGCTCGCGAAAATCCAGAGGGTGCATAATAGGCTTCATCACCCACAAGCAGCACACCAGCGGTATTGGTCGCCTTTGCCGCATGAATAGCGTGCTTAAGAAGCTCTCTCCCAATTCCTTTACGTTTAAAACTGCGATCGACAGCGAGAGGTCCTAACAAGTAAGCATTAACTTCCCCAATAGCAATCGATGTCATGCGGACAGAACCGATTAGTTCAACTCCGTCTAAACACACGAACGATAGTGCTTTATCATGCGGACCCTGCTCTCGAACACGCGCAGCGGCTCTCGCATGACGTCCAGGACCAAAAGTCTCCGCATTGAGCTTTTCAATAGCATCATGATGGCATGGGTCTTCATTAAGGTAGGTGAACTGGGAAACGAGCATGTTAATATCCTAAATTACAAAATAGATAAATCGACCTGCCAAGCAGATCGTTAGTTACCTATCGTCGTCGTAATTTTAGAATACTCATCAAAATAAATCCCTTTATCAAAATTCCATTAGCAGCAAAAAAAACATACGTCCAACGAATAATTTGCCAACCGTAGAAAATTCACAGGATGTGAAATATCATGATCATTGCAAATTCCGATACAATCTGGTCCGGATTATGTGGCTTGTTAGCTTATCCATCTATCCCATATACCTAAACAAGATTATAGGAGATAAGACGATGGGTAAATTAGTCGACGGAAAATGGCATGATGTTTGGTATGATACCAAAGAAACTGACGGCCATTTTAAGCGTAAGGACGCAAGCTTCCGTAACTGGATAACCAAGGATGGCAGCGCAGGCCCCACAGGTGTAGGCGGGTTTAAGGCTGAAAAGGATCGTTATCATCTTTACGTTTCATATGCATGCCCCTGGGCACACCGCACTTTGATATTCCGACAACTAAAAGGCCTTGAAGATGTAATCAGCCTATCCGTTGTTGATCATTTTATGGGAACAAACGGCTGGGAATTCCATGATCGTGATGGTGGAACCGTTGATCATGTTCACGGTGCGAATTTCATGCATGAAATCTATACCAAGGCAATGCCAGATTATACAGGGCGTGTGACAGTCCCGGTGCTTTGGGATAAGAAGACAAACACGATTGTTTCAAATGAATCTTCTGAAATCATCCGTATGATGAACTCGGAATTTGCAGAATATAGCAACTCTGACTACGATTATTACCCCCAAGAACTTCAATCAGAAATCGATAAAATCAATGAACTCGTTTACAGCAATGTAAATAACGGGGTTTACAAATGCGGCTTTGCAACCACACAAGAAGCCTATGAAACAAATTTTGCAAACCTATTTGAAAAACTCGACCTGCTTGATGAACGTTTAGGAACATCCCGATATCTCGTTGGCAATCAGATTACAGAAGCTGATTGGAGATTGTTTACAACGCTTGTCCGTTTTGATGCGGTTTATGTTAGTCATTTTAAGTGCAACAAAAAGCGGATCGATGATTACAAAAATCTGTCAGGCTATCTTCGCGAACTCTACCAATATTCAGGCGTTGCAGAAACAGTGAATATGTTTCACATCAAGCAACATTATTATGCGAGCCATGAGACAATAAATCCAACTCGGATTGTGCCTAACGGGCCGGAGCTTAACTTAGATGCACCGCACGGTCGCGAACAAATAGGTTAACTCCAAATTTCGGAAATCGGTTGCTCGCCTTTCAACTCTGCCAGGCGAGCAAGCACTGGCTTGGTTGTATTTTCAGGCAACTTATCAACGTTAAAGAAGCCACTCTCAGCTATTTCGGCGTCAGGCAATCTAATTTGAGTTTGTTCTACCTGACAAGAGTAAAACGCCACATGATCTCGGTTTGAATATCTTTTATTATGAAACATACCGATAATTTTGGGATCAGAAATACAGACGAGATTACCTTCTTCACGAAGTTCATTTCGCATTGCCTGGAGCATCGTCTGATTTCGCTCGACCCCACCACCTGGGAAATGCCATCCATCGACGTAGGTGTGCCTGACTAGAAAGACCTCGTCTTGATCATTAAACGCTGCAATACGCACACCCAATGTCATAGGTCGGCTCATTTTATGCCATACATGGAAAAGACGAGCGATGTATAAAGAGGGAATATTCAAGCGTCTGAGAACTTGCCCAAAGCGGTAACCCACTATATCAAGCCTGTTATGTTTCGTCTTGCTCATATATCTGATCTCCACATAGGCCCTATGCCTAGCATGCGGTGGCATGAATTATTATCAAAGCGCATTACAGGCTATATCAATTGGCACAGGCATAGGAAAGCATTTCACCATGTAGCTGTTCTTGAAACGGTTATGAATGAGCTTAAAGGCTTTGAACCTGACCACTTAGCCATAACGGGCGACCTTGTAAACATAGCCACGCAAAGTGAAATTTCCCGAGCTCGCTTATGGCTTGAGAATAATTGCGACAAAAGTCATACTAGCCTCGTCCCGGGGAATCATGACGCGTATGTTCCCGGTGCATTTAAAAGTGCAACTAATTCCTGGAGGCCTTGGATATCAGGTAATAATGCTCGCTCGAACAACCAATTCCCCTATATAAAAATCAGGGGTTCCATTGCGATCATAGGGTTTTCAACCTCGAATGCGACTCTACCTTTTTACGCCACTGGAAATTTTCCGAAGATGCAGGCGGTTCTGGGAAGGCAGTTATTAAATCAAGCAAAAGCGGATGGTCTTTTCCGAGTTATTCTTATCCACCATCCTCCCTATCACAATGCTACACATCCAATGAAAAGAATGATCGGCATAAATCGGTTTCAAGAAATGATATCGGAAACGGGTGTTGAATTAATTTTGCACGGCCATACTCATTTAAATACGGTCCATAATATTGAACTGCCTAAGGGATCAGCGTGTGCGGTGGGCATATCCTCGGCAAGTCAGGCCTCTGGAGACAAGAAACCCGTTGCTGGATTTAATTTATTTGATATAGAAAAACAAACCAATGGCTGGAAATGCCTGCATAGAAGATATGCGGTTGAATCCACTACAAACTCAGCTAACCTAATAGAGAAAAATCAGTTATTTTAATCTCTAAACAGATTGAATAAAGGCGATAATCTCGTCGTAATAATTGACCGTCAAAGCAAGACCTAAAACACCACCAATAAGAAACCAGATAATCGCAATAACCATGCTTGCTGAACCAGACTGACTGCGTTTTTCATCGATTAAGACTTCCGTATCATCGGTCTCTTCTTGATCTATATTACGACCAAGACTCTCATTCGTCATACGAGAATAATAATCTTTGAAATCTTCGAGATCGCCCTCGATAATTTTCTCTCGTTCAATCACGCGATCCGCGACGTAGTTACCAATTTGGCCCGCTATCGTCTTCAAATCGCTATCTTCAGCCAAAACGACTCGTCCAAGTCGACTATCGCGCACGAAACGAAAAGTTCTCCTGTCACGCCCCATGTGCACGTGCGTTACGCTATCAATCCAAAACCGTGGTTGTTCGCCAGAAGATATTGAAAAATCGAACCTATCGTCCTCCTGATCAACATCATTAATGAGAGGTTCCAACTCCTCCATCAAAAGTTCAAGACGAGCCTTATCGGCCTCTTTCATATCGATGACGACATCTTCACGTTCCGCAGCAACTATCCTGCGCTCACGAACGACATCAGAAAGCCGACGATCATTTGTTATGTTATCTTTGTTCTTTGACATGGTTTTTGTCCAAAAATTATGGTTAACAGAAGCTTAACACAAAACATGAACATAGGCGAGCGCGATAATTGCGCTCACCTCATTTCAGAGGAAATATACCTAGTTTTCCAAGATTCGATTAGCAGCAGAAACAATTGCCGATAACGATGAAGACACGATGTTTGTGTGTATACCAGCACCGTGTATCTTTTTACCTGCCGTCTCAACTTCCATGTAACAAATAGCGGATGCATTAGAGCCATGTTGAAGCGAATGTTCAGAATAGTTGGCTACCGTCATTTCAACACCAAGATATTTGGACAAAGCGTTGATAAAACCATCAATTGGACCAGTGCCTACACCTTTAATTTCGTGTTCAACACCACCATCAGAAATTCGAGCAATGATCTCTCTTAAACTCTCGTTCTCCGGATGAGTATGCGTTGTATGATCTTTGAATTTAAGGCGACTACCTTCTTGATGTACATAGATGCCCATGAAATGTTCGTAAATCCGTTCCGCTGGCAATTCAACACCTTCGTCATCTGTAACTTTTTGTACTTCCTTACTAAATTCAATTTGAAGTGCACGCGGTAAATTAATCCCGTAATCTTCATTCAGAATATAAGCAATACCGCCCTTACCTGATTGAGAGTTAATACGAATTATAGCTTCATATGTACGACCAACATCCTGCGGATCAATCGGTAAATAAGGCACTTCCCAAAGTGGCTTATTCGCTTGTTTGATAGATTTCATACCTTTGTTGATAGCATCTTGGTGTGATCCGGAAAACGCAGTGTAAACCAATTCACCCACATACGGATGGCGTTGAGGAACCTTCATTTGGTTGGAATATTCATACACGTCTTTGATACGTTCGATATCCGTACAATCAAGTTTGGGATCAACCCCTTGAGTAAACATATTCAATGCCAATGTTACAACATCAACATTACCGGTTCGCTCACCATTCCCAAATAACGTTCCTTCAACACGGTCGGCACCAGCCATAAGCGCAAGCTCTGTTGCTGCAATTCCAGTACCTCTGTCATTATGCGGGTGTAGAGAAATAGTAACGCTGTCCCTGCGGTCCACATTTCGGCAGAACCATTCGATCTGATCAGCATGAATATTTGGTGTCGACATTTCAACGGTTGCGGGCAAATTTAATATCAACTTATTTTCTGGCGTTGGCTGTATTTCAGCAACAACCGCATTACAGATATCAAGCGATACTTCCAACTCTGTACCCGTAAAGCTCTCAGGCGAATACTGAAAACGATAACCGCCACCTGCTTCTTCAGCCATATCGATAATCATTTTGGCTGCGTCAACAGCGATTTGCTTTATGCCCTTAACATCCTTACCAAACACCACACGGCGCTGTAATTCTGAAGTTGAATTATAGAAATGAACAATAGGCTTATTGGCACCCTTTAACGCCTCAAAAGTCCGTGTGATCAACTCGGGTCTGCACTGCACCAATACTTGAAGGGACACGTCATTCGGCACCCCACCCTCTTCAATACACCAACGCGCAAAGTCAAAATCTGTTTGCGATGCAGATGGAAACCCGATCTCGATTTCCTTGAAGCCCATATCAAGCAAAAGCTTGAACATCCTTGCTTTTCTGTCGTGCCCCATTGGATCAACCAAGGCCTGATTTCCATCTCTAAGATCAACAGAACACCAAGTCGGTGCCTCTGTTATAGCCTTGTTTGGCCATGTTCGATCCGTTAGCGCTACTGGCGCATATGGTTGATATTTGCCCGATGCAAAGGGCATACCCTTGTTACTTGAAGATGATGGGTTCGCATTTTTAGTCATGGTTCTTCTCTCGTAATAACCACCCGTTCAGGCACATTTTGCCATAGAACACAGGGTGTCCTCATATGGAATATTCAATTTAATATGTAAAGACTTAAGGAGCAGCTTGGTCATCGACCGCCGGACGCCCCGTTAATGAGCCCGACGACCGCCAATAAGCAGAAGAAGACCCAGAAGAACAGATTGAATACCAGCATTGGAAGCAGCGCTTCTAATGTTCAAAAGAAATTGAATTTTTAATACTGGCAAGATCATAATGGTTGATAATTAAACTTGGCTCACCAAAATAGCAAGAGAAATTGATCTAATGTTCAAATTAGCTCAGATAGTATTTGAACTCTTCGCACCATCAGCAAAATTTCCTGTCATCAACTCTTCGACAAAAAAGCTAATAAGTTGAGGACGTCCAGACACATTCGCTTTTTTATAAATGGCGTTCAACTGGGCCTTAATTGTACCTTCTTTGGTTTCTCGCATAACAGAAATCTCGCTTATCCCGAGACCTTTAACGGCCAATAAAGCAACGTCACTTTCAGAACTGGTAAGGCCCCATTCTTGAAATGATTGATGCAGCACCGCATTGAATTCGCCGGACGCTGCCCGCAACTTCTCTTTTAATTGACCAGATTCAGCGCGAAGATTTACTAACTGCCGACCAGTTGCAATCATGCTGATAACCATAACAATGACGATGACAAACTCGAAAACCTCAAAATTGATGAAGCCAATCTTCTCTGGAACGTTAGTAAATTCCCGAATTGCATCGCCAATGAAGAATAGAACACATAGGGTCTGGGCGATAAAAAGTGCCCTAATACCTTTACGATTATCAGGAAAGTCAAAATAATTCATCACACGTCTCCCATGCAGGAGTAGATACTATCCTGTTCGGAACCGCGCAAGAAGCCACGCAACAATGTTTCGGATACCTATACCCGATCTAATTTCAAACTCCTCATAATGAAATCGGCGTGACGACAACCCTTCCCGCTTAAGTCCGTGCAACATGGCTTTTCGCAAACTTTCTGGTCCGCAATAATAAACATCTGCACTTTTAATCAAAAAATCGACATTTGAAGCAATCATGCTACCCGAGAGCCTCTGCCCTTTTGAGGAAACAACGAGATGCAGATGAAAACCCTCTAACTTCGTTTTGGACTTCAATTCCTCAAGATGGATCGCATCATTCTCCTCTCGCACACAGTAAAACAGGTGAATGGGATTATCCGTTTTCTCCAATTCGCTTAGCCATGCCAAAAATGGCGTAATGCCAATACCACCAGCAATCCAAATTTCTGGATTTTTACCGCGTCGTTTAAAATGGCCAAATGCGCCCGACACTTTTGCTTTTGTTCCCACTTTAATCGCTTGGCCAATTCGGCCGGTATAATCGCCCAGTCGCTTAATTGTGAAGCGCAGCGTCTCATCTTGCTTTGGAGCTTGTGAGATTGTGAATGGGTGAACTTCTTCAAACCCAGGCAGGCTGAATTTTAGAAATGCAAACTGACCTGCACGATGAGAGATACCTCGTTTTTCAGGCTTCAAAGTAACAGATAACGCCGAACCCAAATCTCTGACATCTTCCACGACGAAGGATTTACCTCCTCTGAAAGGGAGTAAGGTGTAAATATAGCAGATAATTCCAAGAGCGCAGAACACCAGCATGTAGATACCGATCGGCAGGACTGGTGCGAGTGGCTTCATCAATAGAATATAATGGATGGCACCAAAGACGAAAAAAGCACCCATCAACTTGTGGGTCCATCGCCACAAATTATAAGGAATGAATGTTACAATAGTAATCACGACCAAGGCCAGCAAACCATAAAGACTTAATTCACCGAGTGTTTCACCAAGGTCGGTTAGAAATGTTTCTTGCCCTTTAAGTTCTGCATCTACTGTATCGTGGATCAACAGTGATGTAATCGCCAAAATGCCCAGCCATTTATGGATAACATAAATGCGATCCAAACCACCAAAAATGAATTCAAGCCATCGCATTCGAGTAGCAAGCAACTGAGTTATCGCCATCGCAATGATGGCAACAGAGGCAATATATTGGCTGAACATCGCCGTCCCATCACGACCAATAATCCACTCTGCGTACCAATATAGAGGAGTTAGAATAGCAGCAAGTATAAGTAAAATTCCAAAAGGACGCATCCGAAACCCAATCATGATCAAAACGATAATCGCCAACTATAAGCGTTTTGTCGAATGGTCAACTTTAGTTTATGGGAATTTGTGCCCATATAAACTAAAGTTTGACGAAAACTAAACGCCAAAGATCATATCAAGTGCTAATCAGCAGAAATTATCTTTTTGCTATGTGCGCCACCACATTTTCAATCATCTTAATACCAGCATCTTGCCCCAAACTCATGATTGATTCTGGGTGAAACTGGACTGCAGCAAGGCCATTATCCAAATCTTCAATTCCCATAGGAACACCATCACTCGTCTGGGCAGTTATTTCTATACTATCGGGCAAGCTCTTAGGGTCTACAAAAAGAGAATGGTATCGCCCTACGGCAACTTCATCTTCTAATCCTGAAAAAACAGCACTTTGGGTATTAACAGAAATGCGAGACGGCTTTCCATGCATCGGGATATCCAGCTGACCAAGTTTGCCGCCGCAAAATTCGGCGATTGCTTGCATACCTAAGCACACCCCAAAAATCGGAACATCGTGGCTTTGCGCAAGCCTGATTGTGCGATTACAATCAAAATCAGATGGGTTCCCTGGACCAGGTGAGAGCACCACTAAGTTTGGTTTGTACTTTTTAAAAACTTCATCAGCAACAGGTGACCTAACAGTAGTCACCTCGGCTCCTGTTTGGCGGAAGTAATTGGCAAGCGTATGCACAAATGAATCTTCATGATCCACGAGGAGTATGGACACACCGTTACCAACAGCGTTTCCTCTTGCCGACGTACTTGCACTATTGCTTGCCATATCTCCTCTAACCGCTGCCAACATAGCCGATGCTTTCAACTCAGTTTCCGCCTCTTCATCTTCGGGTACAGAATCATTAAGCAAGGTTGCGCCTGCCCGCACTTCTGCAATGCCATCTTTAATGCGGATCGTACGAAGCGTAAGACCGGTATTCATATCACCATTGAAATTAATCATGCCAATAGCGCCACCATACCAACATCTGGCGCTTTTTTCATGCTCTTCGATAAATCGCATAGCCCATAATTTCGGCGCACCAGTGACCGTCACCGCCCATGCGTGAGACATGAACCCATCAAAAGCATCCATTCCCTTGCGCAGGCGCCCTTCAATATGGTCCACCGTATGAATAAGCCGTGAATACATCTCAATTTGACGACGTCCAATCATGCGAACCGAACCTGGTTCGCAAACACGACTTTTGTCATTGCGATCAACATCCGAGCACATGGTAAGTTCAGATTCTTCCTTCTTAGAATTTAAGAGTGCCAGAATTTGCTCAGAATCTTCTATCGCGTCTTTACCCCGTTTGATTGTTCCCGAAATCGGACATGTTTCAATCCGACGACCATTCACACGAACAAACATTTCCGGCGAAGCACCAACCAAATATTCCCCCTCACCTAGATTGATGAAAAACGAATAGGGAGACGGATTTATTTCTTTCAATCTACGTGCAATATCAGAGGGCTTATCCTGACATTTTTCAAAGAACATTTGCCCCGGAACAACTTCAAAAAGATCACCGCACCTAAAACTCTCTTTTGCTTTCTCAACGAGTTTTGCATATTCACCTGGGTTGTGATCACCGCGAGGTGGTGTTTTTTCGGCCGGCAAAAATGGAGTTTCTTCAATACTGGCATCTTTACCTTCAGTAGTCAGCTTGTCGGTAGAGAATTCATAACTTTCCACCCATGCTTCTGTTGAATGATGGTCCACTACCAAAATCTCGTCGGGTAAAAACAGCACAAGATCCCGCTGAGTATCGGAGCGCTCGATTTTGTATTCGATAGGATCGAATTGGAATGTCAAATCATAACCAAATGATCCGAACAGGCCTAAATTGCCATCCTGATCTGAGTGAAAGAGATCCACAATAATACGTAAAACCGTAAACACAGTCGGCATTTTTGATCGTTCTTCTTCCGTAAACTGGCGGTGAGGTTCCGCAACAACTACTTCTGCATGAGTTTCTTTCGTTTCAAGAATCTGCACGTCAGCCTTTCCATCTAGTGCCGCCAAGATCATCGACAATAAAACCGTCCCACGTTGGTTATAAGCGTCAATCGAGATATTGCGCCCTTTCGCAGACAGGCCCAATGGCGGGTCGATAATGGCCGTATCCCACCGGGTATATCTGCCGGGATATTCATAATTGGATGAGAATGCTGCACCTCGACGTGAATCAAGCGCGTTGATATATGTGGAAGTCGCATCACTATAGGATCGCGGTTTGCGTGTCCTTGCAATTGTCACTCCACCTTTTGTGACGTAAGTCTCAGCTTCAGCACTCATAATTTTATAATCCATCTTAATTCAGCGCACAAAAAAAGCCGCGTATTTTTCAAAACGCGACCTCAAACAAAAAGCAAATATATGCAACGGCCGCTTTTAGCGAGCCCACCACCACATACCATTTTGCATTTGTATATTCATGACACATTGGATAGCTCAGCTAAGATCAACATGCAAGTGTCTACATGCAAACAATTCTATAATCGCAATTCGCGGAACTGAAATAACAATATTAACGATCAAGAATAGAACGGATTTCTATCAGGTTTGACCTAAATCTAAGGATATAAAAACCCATTGTCGCCAAGTGAGTTGGCATAATCCAACCACTCTCATTACCGTTTGAGATAACAGCAGGTTGAATACGCAACGCCGCGACGAGCTGCTCTTCCATTTCATCCCACGGACGATCAAGATTACGTTGACTGATAACCTCTACAAAATCGGCATGGGCGGCCTGCAAGATACCATGATAGGCATAAAGCTGACCAAAAGCGAACCAGAAGCGATCGTCGGCGCGCGTATCAAACCAACCAGCATTACTCGACTCTGAGCGTGTACGAAGAATTGCGGATGTTGAGCCTATATCAGATGCAATACGATCTAAAAACCGAATGAGATTGTCAGCTCGCGCATCAAACACAGCATCGCACTTAACCAATCGCTGATTATAGCCGTTCAAATGCCCTTGACCCGTGCGGTAATAGCTCTGAGATGGCGTCGTGAAACCAAACGGGTTTGTACTAAAATACCAACGTTCCTCATCAGTTTGCATAACTCCACGCGCTTCTTGTAAGTCATTATCAACTTGTGAGGTGCCACGAACACGACCAAGCGTATCAACCAGTTCCGCAGTTGTTCGTCGGATCGCCTGATTAACACCTCTTTGAAACGAGGCTTTATTATCAAAGAACGGTGTGTGGTCCCAGTCGATACCAAAAAAACCGGCCTTATAAAGCAGGCTTGAAGAAACCCATGCATTCTGATTAACATTAAAATCAATCAGATCGCCAGTTACTGTCACAATGCCAGATGGCGCACAAAGATCATTTCCAACCACAGTGCCAGGAATAGCTGCTTCTGAAAATTCATACTTGTCAGTATATTGCGGATCAAAACCATGCCACACTTGCGTATTGTAGGTGAAATAACCATACCCGCCGAAAATAAAGAAAACGACGAAGCCGATAACAATCCGTAAAATCCAACCGCTTGCTTTATACCAAGCAATCAGCGCGACAAATGGGGCTAAGATAAACGCTATAACAGCCAAGAAACCGCGTTTGATAGCTGAGAATATTTTTCCGAAAAATTCTATAACAGGATCAAGCATAACCTGATGTCCCCTCTGTTTGATAATAGCGCTGGCGCCAAGCTGCCTTATCTTTGAGATAGGAATTCTTGAGCACGTCTACAACCACTTGCTTAAACTCATCATTATAGTTCTGATAAGCTTCATAGAAGCCTTGCTTATCAAAAACAAACCGCGAAACAAAATCATATGGATTAAGACGTGACAATAAACGATTCACAAGCCACTTCTCATCATGCATTGGGTTGCCCCGCGAAACACGAAGCCAGTTTTCCGCATTCAGTTCATGCGTGGCTAGCTTCCCAACATCATCAATTCGTTCGGCAGCGTCTTGATAAATATCAAATCGGCCATCTTTGCGAACCAATTTTCTATTGTCCCGTAACCATGATTTTATTGCAGGGTCCGCAAGTGAGTTAAAGGATGGATAAGCTTGTTTTTCCGCAAGAATGTCTCGAACAGCCATCTCGGCTCGGTGATCAAAAAAACCTGATTTCAAAGCCCACTTATCATTTGGCCTTTGCAACCGATCTGAGGACGTCAAGAACTGAAAAATGTTTTTGTAGTCATCAATATCTATATAACTGACTTGCCACGGTCTAGATCGGCGAAACCCAGGTGCTTTTGAATCGCAAATGACTGTTGTTGTTCGCTCGTCTTTGAAAATAAAAATCCCACCGAAATGGTTTGCCCAAAATGAACCTTGATCAAAAACCAAATGATCCGGAACAAGTTTATTATGGCGAATATCTCCGGTTTTTGCTGCTAGTTCGACCATGCGATCAATCAGAGCATCATCCCGCCAGGCATGTTCGTTAACCTCCAAACGATCAGCAAGAGTGCGAAGTTCATTGGCCTTATCAAGCAATTCATCGGCAGATTTCACATCAAACTGAACTTCTTCGATGGATAAAATATCTTCAATATCTTCAACACGCGCAATCGGATCATCAATCTCGCCATAAAGAGCGTCTTTAATTGTAACAGCCCTCAGTGCTCGTTCATTTGCCCGAAAGAACCGATGCATCAGCTCGCCTGTATTCGAGAACTGGGTATGGACAACAGGCAAATGCTCCTGCTCTGGAGAAACAATAACAAATCGTCGATTTACACCAAGTGGGTCAAGGTAATTCTGATCATCCATCTCGTTCGCAATTTCGGGTGAAAAACCAGTCATATCAACATGAAATTGATCTAATGCGGTTGGTTTTAGTCCAAAACCAATCATTGCTTTTCTATAGCGTTCGACAAGATAATCTTGTGAGACATCCAACAAGCGCCCATAAATCAGATCGTTTTCATAAAGTAGCTTCATTCAGCCCACCTGCCATCTGCACGCATAGCTTCAATCTCACCGATAGCACGTTCACGCTGGCGTTCACGTCGAATAATCTCTTCCACAGCCGCCGCATCACTTTTATCGGTGTATCTGAATTCTGAATCCGCGTATCGATTGATTTCCTGCAAAACCATTTCCATTGTAAATGGCTGGCGAAGTTCTGAAATCATATCTGATTTTTCGTCATAAGACTTATGCATAAATGCTTCTGGTGTTTCAAACCATTCATCAGGAAGTTCTACATCCATAGACCGCATCTTTATTGCGTCAGTAATATTTTTAATTGCACGACCGGTAAAGCGTGATTCCGCCTGTTTGATAGCATGTAGATAACCACCCACATCTGCCATGTTTTCGATCGCACCATTTTCTTGTTCAAAACGATCCCAAACCCTCAACAACCCCTCTTCCTTTGGGCGGCTGTGACCTTCATAACTCTGCGCAACAGCTTTTTTTATTTGCTGCCCCTCAAAAAGATCATGATCACCCAACTCGATTGAATGATTTTTACCAGCCAATAAAACAAAGATATCGACATAATCATCTTCTGATTGGGGGCCATCAACGAGCCATCTCGCGCTTGCTCTTTGACGCAATGCATCATCCACATTCTCCGGATAGTTAGAGAACATGCCAAATGCGCAGTTTCCGCGAATAACCGTTGATGCGCCTGCAAAACTTTCCATCAGCACCGCAGTTACTTCTTGCTGTCCGGCAGATGCCTTATCGTCAGATCGTTTTGCCGCAATCTGATCAATATCATCCACCGTACCCAAAGAAATAGCCCGAGGATCAATCACATTATTGACAAATTCTTTGCAGTTTTGACCAGATTTACCCTGATAAGATGAGATTTGATCTACGCCGAAATTTTCATAATGGAACGGATAACCCGCGACCTGACAATAATCATTGATCATACCTGCAAGCATTTGAATAAGGATTGTTTTACCCGTACCCGGCATACCGTCCCCAATAAAGGTAAACACAAAACCGCCCTGCTCCACAAAGGGATTCATCTGTCGATCAAAATCATACGCCATCAACATTTTAGCAAGTTTTAGCGCCTGATACTTGGCAATATGGTTTCCGATAATTTCATTTGGTTTTTTGAAATTCATCACCAGTTGCTTGCGCGCTTTACCTGGTGGCGTTTCAAATCCATCAATTGTGAAATCATCTTGCTCGATACGAATGTGGCTATTTGCAAAGCCTTGCAGGGCAACAAATCTTTTACGTCTTGAAATCAAAGCTTGAAGGGTTTGTTCAATATAAGTTCTACATCGAGAAACAAGCGTATCATCAGATGATACGCCATCAGCAACATCCTCTAGACCAGATATGATTGATTTAAGTACATCTTGCGGAGTATCGAAATTAAAGTCCGGAGCCTCAACATCATTCACCGCATCCGTATCCACTGGTAAATGACGCATGAGATAACAAGTTACAGTAAACGCTGTTACATAAGCCGATGCAGCCAGAAGATTTTTATAATTTTTGGCATCTTCACCCGATAAAGGAGACGTAGCGTTCTGTGATTTCAGATCTTCTAGAGAAGTCGATTTCGCAAAATTATCCGCAATCGCAAGAGCCACAGCTGCCCCGCGTCGTGTGCGAAATAGCAAATTATGTTGAGCTACAGATAATAAATCATCTTCAGGGCTGATCCCCTTTAACGTTTTCGCCAATTCAACTTCATTAGTTTTTCGTGTCCCGCGACTGGAAACGGTTGATACAAATCTTCGCCTTGTCCCTGCGAGCGGGGTCGATGAACGTGCATCGCTCTGCTCAAGCGTGATAAATCTTGTAATAAGCATCTGAGCCGTTGAAAGATGAGATTTAATCGCATCTTCATGGATTGTTGTCAGGCCACTACTTTGTTCCATTGATTAGACCCCTATCACTTGATTGCCAGAAATTACATGCACGGTGAAGCCATTAAACAACTCGGATGCCTGACCATCAGCATAAAGCGCCTGATAAGCTTCGTGCGGCACCAATGCATGTTTTTCATAATGACTCACACCCTGCCGCGTTGCTTCTAAATCATCGGTATTGATATGAAACTCATCACGCGCGGGGCTAGACGACCATAATCCACGTTTTGCAGGACGCTCAGCTTTTGAGAACACTTCCTGCATTGTCCATGTTAGCACCCATGCATTTTGAGGTTTTCTAACTTTCGATAATATTTGCGATACCCTGTCACTATTTGCAGTAAATCCTGCTCCATAAAACGGGCCTAAGACAAAACGGCGCAATTGCTTAAGGTGGAGATATTCAAAATCCTCATCTAAGTTTTGTGCAATTGTTATTGGCTTCAAAGAATATGAACTATTCTTTCCAGTAAACTCATCAAATTGAACAGCAAACTCAGGATTAAGAAGGCCGCCCACAGGCAATGGAATATTCAAATTTGGCTTCAACTTACCATTCCTGCCAACCAGCATTTCTGAAATCTTCTGGCTCGAGTCTTCAATCGTTGCCATATAAACAATCGGAAGCGTCGCAGAGCCGTCAAATGCACCCCAGTGAAGCACGTAAAATGGTCGACCGTTTCGTGGGTTCACAGACACTTTTATAGTTTCTGGCAAGATATGTGAATTAAATATCTCGCCCTTCTGAATCTGGCTTAAATAATGATATTCTGCAATCTCGGATTGCTGCTCTTTAGGAAACCCTTTACGGCGAAAGATGTGGTCAATCATCTCCTTCTTAATAAGAGCTGGATCACGCAGCTTGGCAAGCTCACGGTCTGCATCTTTACGATCAGCTTCCAATTCCAAAAGATTTTGGAATACGGGAAAACCACTTTCCGCCTGATCAATCCGAAATTTTGACTTAAGCGCTAATCGATGCTCCCAACAAGAAAACGTCGTTGTGAGTTTTGATAAGTATGGCTCGATGGTTTTACCAACAAGCTCATGGCCATAAAGTGGAGAACTACTATCTGAGAGAAATACTCGCAGACCATCCAAAGCGAAATTCATAGATTGAAAATATCGCTGAACCGTACTTTGTCCGGCTTGTGCGTTCAATATCTTACCCTCGGATCGGCTCTAAGGCTTCACGTAATCTGCAGCATTATGCTTATCCATAACCGCTTGAAAACGGCGCGAAAATGCTTCGTCAGCAAGTTTTTTCCGGCGCTGAATATCATCCGTTGAAAGCATATTTTTCTCATGCATTTCAAGTAGGTCGCCTATGTGGCGCTGGGCTGCGGCACCAATTCCAGCCATTGTTTCTTCCGCCGCTGTATCAACGGCACTACCGAGTGTATTGATCTTGTGAGCAACGTCCTGCTGCGCAGCTGTTTTCAAAGAATCTTCCAGAGCCTTGTAAAGGACAATTCGCTGTTCTGTATCGATCGTGAGCTTGTTAATCAACGTATTCTGTGCAGCAATCTGGTTATTCAATGAATCAACAAAAGTCTCAAACATGGACGTATAGCGTTCCAATGTTTGGCTCTCAGCCAGCAGTTCCTGTTCTTTAGCTTGTGCTTCGTTATACTCAGTTGCAACTTTCGCTCGCTCAGCCTCAAGACTTGTGCGCTCTTTTTGATCCGTAGAGGCAGCAATTTTATTTTCAATATCCAGCAATATCGGGTTTAACTCATCAATGCGGGATTGCGTTGCTTCAAGCGAACTCATCGCTGTTTTACGACGTTCAATAACTTCAGTCAGGCTTTTCTCCGATGTCTTATAGCGAAGCTCAAGCACATCCTTCTGGTCCGTCAAAATCCCTACAATTGAATCAGATTTTGTAAGAAGCTCCTGCAAATTGCCGGCCAGTGACATGTTACGCACGCGATCTGAGCGCATGCGCTGCATTTTTTGCTTTGAAAACAAACCAATGAACTTTTCATACCCAGTGTAGCTTTTCATGCTTTCAAATTCAGAACCGAAAACATTTGTTGCATCTTCCAGGCCAATGATCAGGTCAGCAATATTGCTCTCCATAATCTTTTGTTGCTTGAGCACATCATCAATACGCGCATTTTCGATATCAAATTCAGCATCACCGATCTTTGTGTCAGCCTTTGCTAACTGATCGAGTACACGGCCGGACGCATCTATCTTATCGCGCATCTCCTTGACCTGATCGCGTGTTTGCTCAATTTCTTTATCCATTGAAACAAGTGATGCCATAAAATTTCCCCGACCTTTATTTGAACCTAATGCCAAAATTAATAATAAGTGCCTCTAATCTAGGATTAGAAACGAAAAAATCAATCTGAATACCCAATATTTCAATCAATCATTGGTATTTTTATACCCTATCGCCTCTTTCCAATGCTGTCGACAATAGGAAACGTAACTCTCATTACCGCCAACCACGATTTGCGCGCCATCTTTAACAACATTTCCATCTCCATCTTGACGCACAACCATCGTTGCTTTGCGTCCACAGTCACAAATAGTTCGCACTTCTCGTATTTCATCTGCAATCGACAGTAAGATCTTCGATCCCGGAAATAACTTTCCCTGGAAGTCTGTTCTCAGACCATAGGCCATGACCGGAATATTCAAATCATCAACAACATCTGACAACTGCCAAGCCTGCTCCGCTGACATAAAATTTGCCTCGTCAACAAACACGCATGCAATGTTACCATCGGCAAGTTTAGCCTTAACAATCTCATATAAATTGTCATCTTCTTCGAATGCAGTCGACTCGCTCTCAAGCCCGATACGGGAGCCAATTTTGCCTGCACTACCTGCTCGATTGTCGAGCGATGCATTGAGCAAGACCGTCCTCATGCCACGTTCCTGATAATTATATGATGCTTGCAACAGCAGCGTAGACTTTCCAGCATTCATCGACGCATAGCTAAAATAGAGTTTTGCCACTTTACATCTCCCATATTAGTATTCAAACACATGCGTACCATCACGTTTAATTGCTAGCCAAAATTATAACTATCAACAGGTATCCGAATAAAATGCAGAAACAAGTGAACCCAATTAACGAAACCAACAACGATGCTCGTGTTCTCGCTCGCCAACTGATTAGAACGGCAAGGTTCGGAGCAATTGGTGTTTTGCAAGATGATGGCTCTCCGCTTGTAAGTCGGGTTCTGGTCGGAACAGAAGCAACAGGAAATCCTGTCATTTTAATTTCAGAACTATCTGAGCACACAAAGGCAATCGAAAAAAACAATCAGGTATCATTGCTGTTGGGTGAACCTAAGAAGGGTGACCCGGTCGCCCATCCACGAATTTCATTGCAGGGGAATGCCCGACTAATTCCGAAAGAAAGCGACCAATATTCAAATATTCGAGCACGCTTTATTGCTCGTCACCCGAAGTCCGAACTTTACATCGGGTTTGCTGATTTTCAGATCTTCCAAATTGATGCGAAATCGGCAAATTTAAATGGTGGTTTCGGTAAGGCATTTCATCTCAAGCCGAATGATTTTCTATCGATTGAAACGAAATTATCAATGATGGAAAGCGAGATTATCAATATTATCAATAATCAGCATAAAGATTTCCTGTCAAATCATGCCAAAAACAATGAAAGTGGCTGGCGATTAATAGGCATAGATTGCGATGGGTTTGATGTAGCAAACGGCGATATCATCGACAGACGAGAGTTCAAAGTACCAATGAGTGAAGCCATCAGTCCAGCTGATGCTATCGCGTTTCTAACAAATAGTGAAAACCTAAAATAAGCAAGGGCGCGCTTGACTAAAGCGCGCCCTCTGTGCCACCACGGGATAGGGCCCGAAGTGCCGCCGGTCGAGGACAATTTGACATATGAAACTTGCCTCTATCTTGCGATCTAAGTGGCTGTTTTCTATACTTAATTCACGATTTTCCGTGATTTTTTAAACTCTTACAAGGTAACAAAGTGCATAAAATCATAATTGATACTGATCCTGGGATCGATGATTCGCTAGCTATCGCATATGCTATAGCACATCCAGAAATCGACCTTATTGGCCTGACAACTATTTTTGGCAATGTCACGATTGATCAGGCAACAACAAATGCTTTACAAGTTCTACCTGCCTTCGGCGGTACAGCAGATGTGGCGCGGGGCGCGGCCAATCCAATCAGTATCGAGGGCAATACACCAAGCCATCATGTACACGGTGCTAACGGTTTCGGCGGATATGACTTCCCAGAATCTGGTCAAAAAGAAGTCGCACTTTCAGCTGCCGAATATCTGGTTGAAAAAACCAAACAGCATCCGGGGGAAATCACGATCTGTGCTGTTGGTCCTTTAACGAACTTAGCACTTGCGCTTAAGCTCGACCCAACAATCACATCACGAGTGAAAGAGGTTGTGATTATGGGTGGTGCTGTTTTCTATCCGGGCAATGTAACACCCGTCGCCGAAGCCAATTTTTGGAATGATCCACACGCGGCAGATCAGGTACTTGCGGCCAGTTGGCCCATGACATTAGCTCCGATGGATTGCACAATGCCGGTAATCTTCAATGAGCATGACATGGACATGATCGCACGTGACAATGAAAAAATGGGCATACCGCTTAAAGAAATGTCGCAGTTTTACATCAACTTCTACCGCAATGTTGCAGGTCTTGATGGTTTGGTTCCTCACGATGTCATGGCACTGATGTGGGTAACAGCACCAGGTGCATTTACCGTTAGACGTTGTGCCGTAAGTGTAGTGACCGAAGGACCGGCGATTGGGCAATCAATAGGTTTGCCAGCGGGTAAAATGACATTATCAGACGCATTTAAAGACCGCCCGGATCTCAATGTATTGGTCGACACAGACATCAATATGTTCCGCGCTGACTATTTCAGCACGCTCAAAGCCGTTGGTTAAATCGTCCAAAATTATGCTAGGCGGCGGGAACGTCGTCCAGCAATTCATCCAGACCTAGAAGTGCATTAATATCTGGGCGAGCTTTTACCAAATCATCGATAGAATACTTAGATAAAACATCAAAAAATGCGTTCAACGCCTCACGCAAAGCAGTATTCAATGCACAACTATTCACAAGTGGACATTCTGCTGCATCATTTTCAAAACACTCTGCCATTGCAAAGTTATCTTCGGTCACCCGAACAACATCGAACAATGAAATGTCTTTAGCGGGACGAGCCAGCCGTACACCACCATTTCGGCCTCGTATTGTCTGAACAAGTCCACCCTTTGCCAAAGGTTGCAAAATTTTAAACAAGAATAATTCTGATACAGAGTAGGATTTTGCAATTTCTGCAATGCGACTTAAATCTTCATCATTTGCAGCACAGTACATCAGCATCCGCATTGCATAATTTGTTTGTCGTGTTAATCGCATGAAATCATCCCAACTTTATGTTCTTTCTAATTTAGAACAATTCTAAGAAAAGTGAACCCCTTTTCTCATATTTAAAACATGACGTGGCAATTTTTGTCAAATATCAGGGAATCGGAATAATGCCAGATGATTATTCGCCTTAAGTCTGGCATTATTCATTTAACCGACTTTTACTGTTTGTCTATGAATCTTCGTCGACATCCTGCATCTGTGTGCCAAGTCCGTCGATTGATAAGGACATTACATCTCCCTTTTTCAAATAAACAGGAGGTCTCATACCCATTCCAACACCAGGAGGCGTACCCGTAGAAATCACATCACCGGGGTGCAAGGTCATCATCTGAGAAAGATGTGAGATGATCTGCGCAACAGTAAAAATCATCGTGGATGTATTCCCGGTTTGCATTCTAGACCCGTTTACATCCAACCACATATCTAGCCCCTGAGGATTAGGTATTTCGTCTTTTGTGACCAACCACGGACCAAGTGGCCCAAATGTGTCGCAAGACTTTCCCTTTGTCCATTGGCCTGTTAATTCGGTTTGAAAGTGACGCTCAGAGACATCATTACAAACACAATAACCCGCCACATAATCCAGCGCATCAGCTTCACTTACATATTTGCACGCTTTTCCAATAACAACGCCAAGCTCAACTTCCCAATCTGATTTTTTAGAATCTTTTGGAATGGATACGGTATCATTCGGCCCCACGATAGCCGAGGTTGCTTTCATAAATAGGATTGGATGTTCAGGTATCGGAAGGTTAGATTCTTTAGCATGGTCAGAATAATTCAAGCCAATACACATTAACTTACCAACAGATCCAACACAGGCACCCAAACGGCGAGTACCATCAACTTTTGGCAATGAACTTTCATCCAAATCTTGAAGTTTGCTCAAGGAAGATGGCGAAAGCATTGAACCATCAATATCAGCAACATGGTCTGAAAGATCACGGAGCTGGCCTTCCTTATCAATTAAGCCCGGTTTTTCACTTCCCACTTTACCATAACGAACAAGTTTCATTTATAAACTCCCAGAATAATTGTTTAAAACGGATAACTAATGATTATCGCGAGGTAGGTTTTTCTTCGCAATAGATTGATAATTCGGTGCGTCACGCAAGACCATACCCTCAGAAAAAGGCTCTACCATCTCACGAAAATATTGCTGCCAAGGTGATTGACTTGCAGGATGAGGAAAACCGCCCCCAGCAGTAAGTGCCTGTCTGCGTGTCTCCAACGCCTCATCACTGATCAAGATATCAGCAGAACATGCATTCAGGTCAATCTTGACCATATCGCCAGTTTGCACAAGTGCTAATCCGCCGCCTGCTGCGGCCTCCGGTGAGGCATTTAAAATTGATGGTGAACCCGATGTACCAGATTGCCGACCATCACCAATACATGGCAGAGCCTCAACACCCTTCTTCAAGAGATAATCTGGCGCACGCATATTCACAACTTCAGCACCGCCAGGATAACCAATCGGTCCTGCGCCACGCATGATTAGAATACAATTTGCGTCGATATTTAACTTGGGATCATCAATGGTTGCATGGAACTGTTCCGGACCATCAAATACAATAGCGCGCCCTTCAAATGCATTGGGCATATCTGGGTCAGACAAATAGGTTTCTCTAAAAGCCTCTGATATCGCACTTGTTTTCATAATGGCAGAATCAAATAAATTACCAGATAGATTGATAAAACCTGCATCTTGCTTCATAGGCTCCGGAATTTTCTTGATGACATCAGGATTCTCGATCTGCACATCTGCACAATTTTCAGCCATGGTTTTACCATTGGCTGTGATAGCATCTGGATAAGGTAGAAGATCATGTGCGAGCAATTGAGATATGACAGCAGGAACACCCCCTGCTCTATGATAATCCTCGCCAAGATATTCACCAACAGGCTGCAGATTCACAATCATCGGAATTTTATGCCCTATATTTTGCCAGTCCTGATTATCAAGAGAAACACCCAGATGGCGAGCGATACCGTTTAGATGAATAGGTGCATTTGTAGACCCACCAATAGCTGAATTTACAACAATCGCATTTTCAAAGGCTTCGCGCGTCATGATTTTAGTTGGAACAAGATCTTCCCAAACCATATCAACAATACGCCTACCGGTCTCATACGCCATCTGGCCACGTTCTCTGTATGGCGCTGGAATCGCCGCAGAGCCTGGAAGTTGCATACCCAGCGCTTCGGCCAACGAATTCATCGTTGTCGCTGTCCCCATTGTGTTGCAATAACCAACCGATGGCGCAGAGGATGCAACAAGTTCAATCATACCTGCGTCATCGATCTCACCCTTGGCGCGGAGTTCACGCGCTTTCCACATTATCGTACCAGAACCAGTTCGCTCACCTTTGTACCATCCATTGAGCATCGGTCCGACAGATAAGGCGATCGCTGGAATGTTAACTGTTGCAGCAGCCATCAACAAAGCCGGCGTGGTCTTATCGCATCCAACTGTAAGGACAACACCATCTATTGGATAACCGTACAGCGTTTCGACCAATGAGAGGTATGCGAGATTTCGATCAAGCATCGCAGTTGGGCGTTTGCCTGTTTCTTGAATAGGGTGAACGGGAATTTCAATCACCGTACCACCCATCGCAATCACTCCATCACGAACACGCTTCGCAAGCTCAATATGATGTCTGTTGCAAGGTGAAAGATCAGAGCCTGTTTGCGCAATAGCAATGATTGGTTTGCCAGACTGCAGCTCATCGCGTGTGAGGCCATAGTTTAAATAGCGCTCTAAATAGAGTGCTGTCATCTCAGGATCATCAGGGTTATTAAACCAATTACGTGATCTCAAGTCTTCGGGTTTAATGACACGCTTTGTCATTTACGTCTCCAATAATTATCCTGCCCAACCGCCATCAATTAACATTGCTTGACCGGTGGTAAATGCACTATCTTCGGATGCTAGGTAGACTGCTAATGCAGCAATTTCTTCTGGTGTTCCAATTCGCCCCATAGGTTGACGAGCGATAAAGGCTTTGCGCGCCTCTTCATAATTCCCCATTGCATGAAGACGGTCTTCAAGCGACGGACTTTGCACGGTCCCCGGGCAAATTGCATTGCAACGAATACCCATTTTAATGTGGTCAACCGCGACTGATTTTGTCATGCCAATGACCGCTGCTTTAGTTGCACCATAGACAAATCTATTTGGTGCACCAATGATTGAGGACGCTGCCGATGCCATATTAATGATTGATCCATTTCCCTGTTCAATCATGCTTGGCAAAAATGCCTTGATCATTCTAAACGCAGACTTAACGTTCAGATCAAACGCAAAATCCCACTCATCATCCGTACACTCCAAAACGGTGCCAGAATGGACAAAGCCAGCGCAATTAAACAATACATTAGGTGAATAATCCTTCGCTGCCTGCTCCACGGCAGCATCTGAGCGAACATCAAGAACTGTGATCGTAATATTTCCATTCGTTTCGGCAGAAAGACTATTCAACGCGTCTTCATTTATGTCAGTGGCAATAACTTGCGCGCCTTCATTTGCCATGGCAACTGCGGTTGCTCTGCCAATTCCCTGACCTGCAGCTGTTAATAGAGCTGTTTTACCTTTTAATCGTTCACCCATATCCTGCTCCTTATACATTTTTTACGCGAATGATGGTTTTGCTCAACCATATTTATGTAAATGGTTGGCAATTTTCTCTCGACATACACTCACATCTCGCTCTATCGCCGCTTCAATAATTGCACGATGCTCAGCAATATTATCCTGCCTGAAACCAGTACCACCCGAGAGACCAATCATATGTATCCGATGTAAATCGTATATGTCTCGGTGCTGTTCACGCAAAAGAGTCGATCCACATCCTGACACAAGTGTCTCATGAAACTCCCATTCGCATTTACACCAGATATCAAATAAGTCTCGGTCATTCTGTGCATCGCTAAACTTGCCTTCAACATGCGCAAGCTTATGGTGAGCAGCTGTTAATTTCGCCTCCCATTCAAGGCCACCTTTGGCGATGGAAAGACTGGCACCCTCACACTCGATCATAATGCGAATTTCTATCGCTTCGTTGCACATTTGTTCCGATGCTTGCGGGACCCTAAATCCCTTATGCTCTTCAAAATCTATAAGTTTGTCGCATGAAAGTCTAAATAGCACTTCCCGAACGGTACTTGCTGCACATCCATATGCCAAACGAAGCTCTTCAGGTTTCAATTTAGAACCTGGAACATAGTGTGCAAAAATCAAACGCTGCCGAATATCCCAATAGATATCAGACGAACTTGCAACCTTATCAATAATGAGAGCTGTCACTAAATTTCCATTTCATTTGACTAACGCCAGTGTGGTTCACGAGTATCGTTAAACTAAGTTGCATATTTTCACGATTAATTCTAGTATTTTCGTGAAAATAGAGTATTTTCAACAAAACACATTCCGTAACGCATCTTATAGAGGGAAAACAACATGGCAGACCAAACAATAGGATTTATCGGCTTAGGCCTTATGGGTGCAGCTATGGTTGATCGTCTTCTTTCTAAAAATCATAAAGTTATCGTGTTGGGCAACAAGTCCCGCAAAGGCATAGAAGCAGCTTTAGCCAAGGGCGCAACAGAAGCAAATTCTGCAAAGGAACTTGCCTCTGCCAGCGATATAGTCATGCTATGTATGGGTACATCTGATCATGTTGAGTCTCGCATGTTAGGTGACAACGGCGTGATTGCAGGCTTAAAGCCAAACACCGTCGTCGTTGACTTCGGCACATCGCTGCCCAGTTCCACCAAGATGCTTGGCGAAAAGGTAGCGGCCGTCGGCTCTCATTATCTGGATGGCCCGCTTGGCCGTACCCCTTCTCATGCTATGGAAGGAAAATTAAATATTATGGCCGCCGGCGATAAAACCGCTTACGATAGAATTGAACCGGTATTAAATGATCTGGGTGAAAATGTTTTTCACCTTGGTGAACTTGGAACAGGTCATACAATCAAACTCTTCAATAACTTCCTTGCCATGACAACAGCGTCCGCTATGTCAGAAATCTTCGCGATGGCTGCAAAATCCGGCGTTGACCCTCAAAAAGTTTATGATGTCATGTCGGCTGGGCCTCTTCATTCCATGATGATGGATTTTATCAAAGCATATGCGATAGATGGCAATCCTGAAAATCTAGCGTTCAGCATCAAAAACGGTTCAAAAGATATTGGCTACTACGGTCAGATGGCAGAAGATCTGGGTGTGGACAGCATCATGTCAAAGGCAGCCAAAAATGCGATGAGCGCAGCTATCGAAGATGGTTATGCAGATAATCTTGTTCCCGAAATGGTCACGTTCTTTAAACAGAAATATAGCGTGACTGATAGTTAAGGGTATTTACCCTTAACTTAATCATCCTGATCAAGAGAATAACCAAAACCTCTGATCGTGCGTACTGGATCAGATTTTCCATTTTGTTTAAGCGCTTTACGCAAGCGTCCGACATGAACGTCCACTGTGCGCAGATCGATATCGCTGTTTATACCCCAAACACGGTCCAACAGTTGCTCACGACTCCAAACACGGCCAGGCTTTTCTAGTAGGAACACCAATAATCGAAACTCGGTCGGCCCCAATTTAACGGTGTCATCACCATAATTGACACGATGGCGTTCCAAATCGACATTAATTTCCTTGTATGAAAGTACTTGTGTTGATGTGCTCGGACGACTACGCCGTAACAACGCGCGAACCCGTGCCATTAACTCAGATACGGAGTATGGTTTTACCATGTAGTCATCAGCGCCTGTGTCTAGACCGCGGATGCGATCAGATTCTTCACCGCGCGCAGTCAACATAATCACAGGCGTATCAGATGTGTCTTTGCGTCGTTTCAACTGTCTGCAAACTTCAATACCCGAAACATTAGGAAGCATCCAATCAAGCACGATGAGATCAGGACTAGATTCTTCAGCCGCCAACAGGCCTTCATCGCCATCCATTGCGCGAACAACAGAAAAACCTTCTTTTTCAATATTATAAGCCAAAAGCTCCATTTGCGCTGGCTCATCTTCGACAACCAAAATTTTGGCAGTACCGAAATCAGACATGACTTTTCCTATCTAGATTAACCGTCTAACTCGACTGTAATTGACGATGTCACATCACTCTTGGGGCGATCGTCATCCGGCAATTCACCGCTAACCATATAATGAACTTGTTCAGCGATGTTCGTCGTATGATCACCCATTCGTTCAAAGTTCTTGGCAATAAACAATAAGTGCATGCAAGATGTAATAT
Organism: Lentilitoribacter sp. Alg239-R112; assembly: GCF_900537175.1. GTDB lineage: Bacteria > Pseudomonadota > Alphaproteobacteria > Rhizobiales > Rhizobiaceae > Lentilitoribacter. Next base: position 1,792,781 of record NZ_LS999833.1, read on the forward strand.
TACGCGGATTTTCCATCATGTAGGTCAATAATTCACGGAAGAGCGTATTGTGCATGAGGTCAACTTCCTCATCTTTAGCACGCCATAGATTTGCCATCTCAATATCCCGAGACACGTATGCATCGACCACGCCGCGAACCATTTCCTGTACAATTGCACTCATACGCGAGATTGTTTCAGACGACGATCCTAATGAGATAACTTCATTGACCACCGAAGCGCGTTTGGCAACATTCTTTGCATAGTCACCAATACGTTCAAGATTGCTGACCATTTTCAACGCCACAACAACGGCACGCAGGTCCTGAGCCATTGGCTGCCGCTGCACTAGCACTCTGATCGCCATATCGCTAATCTCAATCTCAAGAGCATCAACCCTTTTATCAGAAGCGCGAATACTTGAAACAAGCTCAATGTCGTGTTTTAGAAGACACGTTACGCAATCGTTGACCTGTGCTTCAACCAATCCCGCCATTTCAAGCACGAGGCTCTCAATCGCCTTTAAATCTGCGTCAAACGATGTGACAATATGTGGATCATTCACCATAATTTTCTCCACTAACCAATACGGCCAGTAATATAATTTTCTGTACGTTCATCTTTAGGGTTTGTGAATATCTGGTCTGTATCGCCATGTTCAACGAGGTTACCCAAATGAAAGAATGCGGTTTTCTGTGATACTCGAGCGGCTTGCTGCATTGAATGAGTCACAATAATAATTGTAAAGCGCTCACTCAACTCGTCAATGAGCTCTTCAACTATGGCTGTTGCAATGGGATCAAGCGCAGAACACGGCTCGTCCATTAAAAGTACTTTAGGTTCAATCGCTATCGTTCGTGCAATACATAGCCGTTGCTGTTGACCACCTGAAAGACCGTTGCCAGGCTGGTCTAAACGGTCACTGACCTCATTCCACAAACCCGCACGTTTCAAACTTGTTTCAACGATATGATCAAGCTCATCTTTGGATTGCGATGTTCCATGGATACGGGGACCATAGGCAACATTGTCATAAATAGATTTAGGAAACGGGTTGGGTTTTTGAAACACCATTCCAACGTGAGCACGTAAGGCAACAACATCAACATCTTTGGCATAGATATCATGATTTTCAATCAGAATTTCACCTTCGACCCGCGCAATGTCAACAAGATCATTCATACGGTTGATGCAACGCAAAAATGTGGATTTACCGCAACCGGACGGGCCGATAAGTGAGGTAACCTGATTTTTTGCAAAATCTATACTTACATCTTGCAAAGCTTGTTTTTCACCATAAAAAACCCGTACATCTTTGGCTTTGATAATCGGCCCATTCCCCATGAGCGCGTCTTCGACTTCCGCCATTTTTTTCTCACTCTCGACAGTATTATTTAACATTGTCCGCTCCAATCAACCTAGAACCTACGCTCAAATTTCCGGCGCACAATCACGGCAAGTATATTCATTAAAACAAGGAAAACCAAAAGAACGATAATAGCAGCAGAGGTTTTTTCCATGAACCCCCGTTGCGGCGCATCAGCCCAAAGGAAAATCTGTACAGGTAAAGCCGTTGCAGAATCCATTATGCCTTTTGGTACATCCGCGATAAAGGCCACCATACCGATCATAAGCAATGGTGCCGTTTCACCCAAAGCTCTTGCCATACCCACAATTGCACCAGTTAACATGCCAGGTAAAGCCAATGGTGCTACATGATGGAATGTTGTTTGTATATTGCTGGCACCCAACCCAAGAGCTGCTTCCCGGATGGATGGCGGAACCGCGCGAAGAGCAGCACGGGACGCAATAATAATTGTTGGCAGCGTCATCAAGGCAAGCACCATGCCACCGACGAGCGGTGATGAACGAGGCAGCCCAAAAAAGTTTAGAAAAATAGCGAGTCCTAGAAGTCCAAATACAATTGACGGAACCGCTGCAAGATTATTGATGTTTACTTCAATAAATTCGCTTACTCGATCCTTCTTCGCAAATTCTTCAAGATATATTGCAGCCCCCACGCCCACAGGGAAGGAAATTGCAAAACAAATCAGAAGCGTAAATGCCGATCCCATTAAAGAACTTAATATACCGGCAAGTTCCGGCTCTCTTGAATCTCCATTTAAGAAGAAACGTGTATTAAATTGACGAACGATCTGGTTGTTTTCTGAAAGTGAATCGACCAAACCAATTTCCAAGTCACTAAATTTGCGACGATTTTCAGCTAAAGACGTATCCACACTGCCTTTGAAAAACAAATCAACGTCATCTGAAGCCAGAAGCCAAACATCTGTAACGCCGCCTACAACTTGCGGATTTTGTAATACAAATTGTTTTAACTCTAAACTCGCATCAGGGCTCAAAATTCCATATAATTTCCGGCGGTCTTTGCGCTTCTTAATATCTGGAAAACGGTCTTTTAAGGCGTCTTTCACAATAGTCGAGTATTTTGCTTTCGCCAGATTTTCTGGATCCACATTGTCAGGACCAAGATCAACACTTATCTGAATAACGCTTTCGCGCAATGCACCAGAACCGGTCCAGGCAATTGACCCAACCATGACGATAAGAAAGCCAATTGCAAATACAATTGCAGCTAGCCCACTAAATTTGAACCTAGCCTCAGATGCACGACGACGCTTAAGTTCAGGCGCTTGGGAAGAGAATAAATTAGTCATACTGCTCTCGGAAATGATTGACTATCTTAAGTGCAATAACATTCAGCACCAGCGTGATAACAAAGAGGAAAAGGCCCAGCGCGAAAGCGGACAGGGTTTTAGCGCTGTCAAATTCTTGATCCCCTGTAAGCAATGTCACAATCTGCACTGTAACTGTTGTAACAGCTTCAAATGGGTTTAGAGTAAGGTTTGCCGCAAGACCCGCCGCCATAACAACAATCATCGTTTCGCCAATAGCGCTTGATGTGGCCAAAAGCAAACTACCTGCAATACCGGGGATCGCAGCTGGTAACACAACATTGCGAACCGTTTCAGCGTGCGTTGCGCCCATACCTAATGAGGCATCACGCAATGATTGAGGAACCGAGTTAATCACATCATCAGATAAAGACGACACCAATGGAACGACCATAATGCCCATAGCAATACCAGCGGCCAATGCACTTTCAGATGATATTTGAAACCCAACTGCTGCGCCACTATCGCGAATAAAAGGCGCGATCGTCAATGCAGCAAAAAATCCATAAACCACAGATGGAATGCCCGCCAGCATCTCTAGGAGAGGTTTGGCTATCGCACGTGTTCGCTTGCTGGCAAATTCTGCAAGATAGACAGCGGAGGCAAGGCCAAGTGGGGTGGCGATAAGCATCGCAATAAAACTAATAAGCAACGTACCTGTAATGAGCGGAACAGCACCAAACGCGCCACTTGACCCGACAACTTCTGCCGTAATGGCTGTTTGAGGGCTCCAGTGAAGCCCGAAAAGAAAATCGGTAATAGGTACTTGCTTGAAGAAACGAATAGTCTCAAAAATAAGAGACATAACAATTCCGATTGTAACCAAAATCGCGACTGAAGAACAGGCGACCAACAAAGTTAAAATGGCTGCATTACCAAAACCGGAACGTTTCTTAACAAAAGGATTTGCGCCTATTTGAAATTTGGATTGGACATCGCTCATGGGTCAAACATTCATGCCAGAATTGAAATAAAATTGAAAAATCAGGAAGGAAAACTGCGGGGTTAATATCTCAAACCCCGCAATCAGGTATTTATCAACTACATTGACATTGGAGCTAGATCAGCAACTGTTTTTGCAACAGTAGCACGCTCTTCGTCACCCATTGGGATGAGACCTTTTTCGGTCAGGTAACCTTCGTCACCCCATGCTTCGTCATTAGCGAATGCAGCAAGGAATTCTTCCATACCAGGAACTACGCCAACGTGTGCTTTTTTCACGTAGAAGAAAAGCGAACGAGAAACCGGGTAGTCGCCAGCGGCAATTTTTTCAAACTCAGGAGCAACACCATCGACAAGAGCACCTTGAAGAACATCTGAGTTTTGATCAAGGAAACTAAAGCCAAAGATGCCGAACTGAGTTGGTGCAGCCTGTAGCTTTTGTACGATCAAGTTATCATTTTCACCAGCTTCGATGAAAGCGCCATCTTCACGGATTGTGTGGCAAAGTTGCTTGTAAGCTGATTTGTCAGCTTTCTTAAGGTCTTTGATCCATGAGAAAGACTTACATCCGCCTTCCATAGCAATTTCAACAAACGCAGCACGCGTACCTGATGTTGGTGGAGGTCCAAGAACTTCAATTTTTGTTTTTGGAAGCTCAGGACGAATGTCAGACCACATCATGTATGGGTTAGCCTGAGTTTTTCCGTCTTCACCAGCTGGAACATCTTTAGCAAGTGCCAAGAAAACATCCTGAAGTGTTAGTTCAAGAGCATCGCTTTCGCGTGAATTTGCAATAACAATGCCATCATAACCAATTTTTACTTCAACGATGTCTTTGATACCATTTGCGGCACAATCATCAATTTGTGATTGTTTAATGCGCGCAGAAGCATTTGTGATGTCAGGGTGAGCTTCACCAACACCAGCACAGAAAAGTTTCAAACCGCCACCAGTACCAGTTGATTCGATAACAGGTGTTGGGAAATCTGTTTCTTTGCCGAAGCGCTCAGCAACAGTTGTTGAAAACGGGAATACGGTTGATGAACCAACGATACGGATTTCGTCGCGCGCAGAAGCTGCTGCTGTGCTGATTGCAAGTGCACATGCGCCAGCTGCGAATGCAGCAACAAGCTTATTCAATTTTGACATTTGTCTCTCCTGTCAGAAAATTTATGCCGCATCTTAAGTGCGGTGGGTACTCTCTATAGCTCCTGTTTAACCGTTATATGACATTCACATGACAGTTATGTGACAATGGACAAATATGGAAGTTGTGGAGCTATTTTTCACCGATAGGTAAGAATATGGTAAACGTCGAACCGGCCCCTACTTCGCTTTCAATCTGGAGACGCCCTCGATGTCTGTTTAGAATATGCTTAACAATTGCAAGACCAAGACCCGTTCCGCCTTTGATTCGAGATCGGCTCTTATCTACCCGGTAGAACCGCTCCGTAAGGCGAGGTATATCTTCAGCAGCAATTCCCGCCCCCTTATCTGAGACAGAGGCAGCCAATACCCTTCCATCAATCCCGGCAACATGATCCAAGTCCGAAATTTCAATCGAGACTTCTGTATCAAATGCTCCATACTTAATCGCGTTTTCGATTATATTATGAAAAATCTGTATCAACTCGTCTTCATCACCAAGGATCGTCGTGATTTTACTATTATTCTTAAAGTCGATGCTTTTCTGTTCTTGTTCACTAATCGGTGTAAGCGTTGCAATGACTCGCTGCACCAACAGGTGAACATCGACATGACCTGATGGGCGAATGCGCTCCTTACCTTGTAACTTTGAGAGTGATAGAAGATCATCAATCAAACGCTTCATCCGGGCTGCCTCTTTATCCATAAGACCTAAGAACCGTTCCCGCGCGCCAGCATCATCTTTTGCCGGCCCGCTCAGAGTTTCAATAAAACCGGCTAAAGCCGTGAGCGGTGACCTTAACTCATGGCTAACATTAGCTACAAACTCGCTACGCATGAGTTGCGCATCCCTTATTTGCGATACATCCTCAAACGTAAGTGCCACGCGGGTCTCATTTGAAGCCCCCTGCCCCACAGAATTAATATTGATCTCAAACGTCGCAGAAGGCGAGGCTCCTATCGTAATTTCAACCCGCCGTTCACCTTCTCCATTCATCACCGCATCAATAGCCGCAAGGCAATCTGGTTGACGAACAATACGAACAAATGATTCTCCAACAACAGAATCACCAAATTTTTTCTTCGCGGCTTTATTTGCAAACTTAATTCGGCGATTAGCATCAATAATAATTACCAATGCGTTCAAACCATCTAATATTTGGTCAAAACGGCTATTTTCCAAGTTTCATCTCACTTTTAGATAATTCGATATTCGACACAAATAATTTTGAATACGGGAGTATTCAAGCGTCACTTACAAACTGACTTATAACAACATGCGACTGTTTCCAAGCAAACTATGCCTTAGAAAATATCATTTTTGGTACTGGCTCGAATCTACAGACTCACTTAGTGTCACCAAATGTCCGAAAATTCCTTTACATTCAATGCGGCCATTCGTGTGCTCATACTGTGGTTTGCTGGCATCACCGCTGCGGCTCAATTTGCGAAACTGAGTCTAACATTCTCACATCTGCAATTGGAATACCCAAATACAGATACAAGCTTGGGATTACTTGTATCGCTTATTGGATTTATAGGTGTTTTCTTTGGAATGTTTGCAGGCGTCATGGCTTCGCAAGTGGGTTATAAGAAAACCCTGATCTGGGGATTAATAATCGGCGCTATCGTGTCTATTATTCAATCAAACTTATTGCCATTGGAAGTAATGATTGCTTTACGTATCATTGAAGGCGCGGCTCATCTAGCAATCGTCGTAGCAACCCCAACTCTCATGGTTCAAACAAGCAGGCAGGAACATGCCAAAGCCCTCATGACTTTATGGAGCACATTCTTCGGCGTATCATTTGTTATAACGTCCTATTTAGGTTTACCACTGATTGAAAATTTTGGACTTAGAAGCATATTTCTTGCCCATGCGGGATGCATGATTATTGCTGCAATTTTTATTTGGAAATTAATTCCAGACACCAAAACAAATATCGCTTCAAAATTCAATTTATCTATCGAAAACCTAATCCGAGAACATGTAGAAGCCTATCGTTCACCATCGATATCAGCGCCGGCTTTTGGGTGGTTGTTTTATACCCTTACCTTCGTAGCCATACTCACAGCACTTCCTCTTCTGCTGCCCTCTAACGAAGTAAAATTAGCCGCTGGTGTCCTACCACTGATCGCCATATTCTCTTCATTCATCTGTGGTGCAATATTGATCAGACACTTTTCGACAATTCAGATCCTGATCTTTGCCTTTCTGGGGTCAAGCCTTGCAATTTTATCACTAACTGTTCAAGATCAAGTACTTATCACCCTGCTGTTTTTATTCTTTCTCCTTGGATTGCTGCAAAGTGCGGGCTTTGCAGCAATCCCAGAACTGAACGATAAAATTACTGATCAAGCAAAATCCAATGGTGGTATTGCGCAAATGGGGAACATTGGCACCACCTTAGGAACACCTATATTGCTGGCCGCTTACTCCGGCTTTGGTATAAATGGAGTTGTCGTCTTTCTCGCAAGTTCCTATGCATTAGGCGCGGCCTTGCATATTCTGCTTCATTATAGACGACAATCTCCACCACAACTTGAGTTATAACGTTAGTTCGAAGCAGACAAACATCCGCTAAATGATGAAGCTACATTATGCATTAGCTTATTATAAAGACCCGCTCCATCATCCAGACCAGCGCCCAAAGGATCAATCAATCCAACATTTACATTTAGCCCATCTGCTAGATTGTCAATGATTTTTGAATTGAACTGAGGTTCGGTGAAAATACAGCCGACGTCCGATTTTTCCAACAGTTCTCGCACTCTCTGAACATTTTTAGCTCCTGGTGCAACATCTGCGGATATCCGAAGCGCAGCGGTTGCCGCCAGACCGTATCTTGTTTCGAAATAATTATAAGCATCATGAAAAACAACAAACTTCATGTTTTTGACTGGATCAGTTAGCGCAACAAGCTGTTCGTCAAGCGCTGAAATTTGTTTTAATGCAGCTTCTGTATTCTTGGCATAGATTGCCGCATTGTCAGCATCAAGACGTGAAAGCTCATCTCTAATCTTTACAAGAATAATTTTAGCATTTTCTGGATCCAACCAGATGTGTGGATCGACGCCACCCGCGTGATCATGCGCGTGATCATGACCATGTCCAGCTTCTTCGTGCTTGGCATGATCATCATGATCTTCATGTTTGGCATGATCATCATGATCTTCGTGCTTGGCGTGATCATCATGCTCTTCGTGCTTGGCGTGATCATCGTGATCTTCATGTTTGGCATGATCATCGTGATCTTCATGTTTGGCGTGATCATCATGGTCTTCGTGCTTGGCGTGATCATCGTGATCTTCATGTTTGGCATGATCATCATGGTCTTCGTGCTTAGCATGATCATCATGATCTTCGTGCTCTGCATGATCATCATGGTCGTCATGTGCATCTACTACACCAAATTTGTCCAACTCTCTGAACTTAATAAGTCGAATACCATCTGCATCAATTAGCGAAATAGGACGCCCATTACCAGTCAGAGTTTCAAGCGGTTTTTCTAGAAAAGTCTCAAGCTCGTGACCTACCCAAAAAATTAGATCAGCTTCCTGAAGTAGTTTTCCTTGAGAAGGCTTTAATGAAAAACTATGCGGAGACGATGCACCACCAACCAAAAGTGCTGGCTTGCCAACTTCACCCATCACAGACGCAGCAAGCGAATGGATAGGCTTTATACTAGTAACCACTTTGGGAGCGGAAAAAGAAGCGGTAGTCGCATGAAGAAGGAAAAGTGAAGCTATTGAGAATGATTTTATTGAAAACACGAATGAAAACCTCTACATTGAAATTGGTAATGTTATTTTATAACAAATTTGTAATGATATAACATGCCAGCTTGGTAACCGCAACCTGATTCTAATGACGAGTAACATGAGACATATGAAATATGATGATCCACTTATAAAGCTTGATCGCGCAAGTGTGGAAAGTGATGGTCGATGGCTTGTCCGTGGCGTTGACCTTATTCTCAAACAAGGTGAAATTGTTACTCTGATTGGGCCCAACGGATCGGGCAAATCCACCACAGCAAAATTGGCACTAGGGCTTCATAAACCTAGCGAAGGAACTGCAACACGTCATAGAAATCTTAAGGTTGGATATGTACCGCAAAAACTGCATATTGATTGGACAATGCCTCTTGATGTTAGCCGTTTCATGCGCCTGACAGGCTCGATCTCAAAAAAAGACTGCCTACATGCACTTGAAGCCACGCAAACCTCCCATCTCCTTCATTCCGAACTCAGAAATCTTTCTGGTGGTGAATTTCAGCGTGTATTGTTATCACGTGCTATCGCCAGAAAGCCTAATCTTCTGGTATTGGATGAACCAGTTCAAGGTGTCGATTTTGCAGGCGAAATCGCTCTATATAAGTTGATTACCAAGATCAGAGATGAATTGAACTGTGGCGTACTTCTTATCTCACACGATTTACATGTGGTTATGGCCTCAACCGATCGCGTAATATGCCTTAATGGGCATGTTTGCTGTTCAGGAACACCCAGTTCTGTAGCCTCCAACCCTGGATATAAAGCGCTATTTGGCAATAGGAATGACGAGGCATTGGCAATTTATGAGCATGACCATGATCACACCCATCTACCGGATGGCACAGTACGTCACGCTGATGGATCAATAACTCAACATTGCCATCCCGATGATGGGCATCACCAACACGACAAGCATAAACATAAAGGGCACGGTCATGCTTGATGATTTCTTTGTACGTGCGCTTGTAGCTGGCACTGGTGTAGCATTGATTGCTGGTCCTCTTGGATGTTTCATTGTATGGCGGCGGATGGCCTATTTCGGCGATACACTTTCACACGCCGCACTATTAGGCGTAGCTCTTGCCTTCTTGTTTGAGGTCAACATCACGCTTGCTGTTTTTGCGGTATCAACATGTATTTCGTTAGCGCTTGTCGTCTTGCAAAGAAAAGCATCATTATCAGCAGATGCAATTCTTGGTCTTCTGTCGCACACAGCTTTAGCTCTTGGTCTCGTGGCACTGGCATTTATGACATGGATCCGGTTTGATCTTTTAGGTCTCTTGTTTGGTGATATTTTGGCTGTATCACATACTGACATCATCACTATCTGGGTTGGCGCTCTCATCATCTTGGCTATTCTGGCCTATATTTGGCGGCCATTATTTGCGAGCACCGTTAGCCCTGAAATCGCTAAAGCCGAAGGCATAAACCCAATGCAGGTCAATATTGCATTTATGCTGCTCTTATCGGCAACAATCGCAATTGCCATGAAAATCGTTGGTGTGCTTCTCATCACAGCGCTGCTCATTATACCTGCGGCGACAGCACGACGAGTTGCAACGACACCAGAACGAATGGCAATTATCGCCGCATTTATTGGAATGTTCGCTGTCTTTGGCGGACTTTACGGATCATTATCATGGGATACACCCGCAGGGCCATCCATTGTCGTTGCTGCATTCGCATTTTTCATGATCTCTTTATCGCCAATTGCGAATCTTGTGAAAGTTTCACATAATACGAACCGAGAGGAGGAATAGATGCATCAACATAGTCTGGATGGTTTAACCAAAAACCAAAGCCTTGTGATGTCGACACTGCAAGATTCAGAGGGGCCTCTAACAGCTTACACTATTCTTGATAATTTGAGAGATGATGGGTTTCGTGCCCCTTTACAAGTCTATAGAGCATTGGAAAAGCTGATAGAAATTGGTGTCGTTCACCGCCTTGAAAGTCTCAATGCATTTGTTGCTTGCCAGCATCCAAATTGTGACATGCACACGACCATTGCTTTTACAATTTGCAATAATTGCGGAAACGTTGCTGAGCTTTCAGATGATACTTTATCAGACGAACTAAAAAACATAGCTCAAAGGCAACATTTTACATTGCAAAAATCAGCCATCGAATTACGCGGCATTTGCGGCAACTGCCAGTAATGTTACTTCCAGTAATGTTATTTAATGAGAGTCATAAGAGCATAGACAATCTGTGCTGCTGTAAAGTTCCAACCATCCATGTCTTTAATGGGTGCTAGTTCTACGACATCCAGCCCTACAAGATTACGCCCCTTAAGTGCGCTTTTAACAATGTGGATTGATTGAAAGTAAGATAACCCGCCTGGCACCGGAGTTCCGGTCGCAGGCATTTCAGATGGGTCTAAACCATCCACATCATATGAAACGTAGATATTTTCGGGAAAGTCGTCTGGTAAATTGATCTCATAAATTGACTTGCTGACAAGCTCTTCTGCATCGATATGAAAAACATGCTTCTCGAGCCTACGATCAACCTCTTCCCGACAAAGTGCACGTACACCGAATTGTGCCAGGCGAACATCTTCATCCGCCAGCAATTGCATCACTGATGCATGAGAATATTTCTCATCTTGATAGGCTTTCCGCAAATCTGCGTGCGCATCAATTTGTACAACACCAACAGGGGCATCTAAAGCTTGCTGAACACCAACAACTGCTCCATAAGATAAGCTATGCTCACCACCCAATGTGACTGGTATTCGGCCTTCGCTTACAGCAAGCTTTGTACGTTCACTCAAACGTCGCATCACATCTGCTAAAGCACCATCACAACTTATTGACGGTTCAGTGAAAATACCTTCCGCACATATTTCTCGATTAAAACACAGGCGCTCTAATTGATCACTTGCTTCCAAAATCGCATCAGGACCAAACCGTGTACCGCTACCGTAAGAGACGGTTCGCTCAAGTGGCATTGGAATAATGACAAACTTTGCATCCTCTCGCTGACGCTCTTGATCGGACAACTCGCTATCTAAAAATACTTTGTTCATTGGTGTAACCGCATACGGAAATCCTCATAACCAAATTCACAAATCATTTTAAGATCATCCGTTTCCGAATTCCAAAGCGCAATAGCTGGAAGTGGTACACCATTAAACGTATTTGTCTTCACAAATGAATAATGTGCCTGATCCAGAAATGCGATCCGGTCACCAACATCTGGTGAGCCTTCAAACTTATAATCACCAATGACATCACCTGCCAAACATGAGGGCCCGCCTAAACGATGAAGAGGCCCGGATTTAGCTTCACCCATCATGTCCGGGCGATATGGAGCTTCAATAACATCAGGCATATGACAGGTTGCAGATATATCAGTAATTACTATTGGCATGCCGTTTTCAACCACATCAAGCACTTCACCAACTAAAATGCCGGCATCCAGCGCAACAGCTTCACCCGGTTCGAGATAAATATCCAGCCCAGTTTTAGATCTGATCTCCTGAATGAGTTGAACCAATCCATCCCGATTATAATCCGCGCGTGTGATATGGTGTCCACCTCCAAAGTTCAACCATTCTAGCTGAGGCAAAAACGTCTGTATCTGAGGTTCGATCGCTGCCCAAGTCCGCTCAAGCGGCTCAAACTCCTGCTCGCATAATGTATGGAAATGTAATCCCACAACACCTTCAAGCATATCAGCACTCAAAGATGATATAGGAGTTCCAAGCCGGGAAAACGCCGCGCATGGATCATATTTTTCAACAAGCCCTTCGGAGTGTTCAGGATTTATTCGCAACCCAATTTCAACATCCGAGCAAAACCCTTGGATTAAAGGCGTAAAACGTTTCAACTGCTGAGGCGAATTAAAAATAAGATGGTCAGATATCTCAATAATTTCCGGTAGGTCTGTTTCTTTATATCCAGCACAAAACGTTGTGATCTCCCCAGAGTAAAATTGCTTCGCGAGTTTTGCTTCAAACAAGCCAGATGTACATGTGCCGGAGAGATATTTGCTTACTAAAGGCGCAAGTGCGGGAAAGGAAAATGCCTTAAGGGCAGACAAAACTTTAGCACCTGACCGGTCTGCAATATCAGCAAGCACACTAAGATTTTGCTCCACCTTTGCTTCATCAATAACAAAACAAGGAGACTGGACACGAGATAAATCAAAATCCGCAAACGGGCCTGCGCCGCCCGACTGTGTTTCCATCATCTTTGGTGGCTTGCTCAACGGATCACCTAAAAGTCGACAGGCTTATCAAGTTCATGAACCTGCCACGGCAACCCGTGCTGATTAAGCATATCCATATAATCATCAGGATCGAGTTGTTCGGTATTCCAAACACCGGCTTCAGCCCAATTACCTTTAAGAACTTGTGCTGCACCAATCATAGCCGGAACGCCAGTTGTATAGGCAACCGCTTGGCTACCTACTTCCGCATAGCATTCTTCATGATCACAAATGTTATAGATATAATAAGTCTTTTCAGCACCATCCTTCATACCAGTTGCAATATCACCAATACAGGTTTTACCCTTGGTTAACTCACCAAGTTCACCTGGGTCAGGTAGAACAGTTTTTAAAAACTGTAGTGGTATAATTTCAACACCCTCATGATTGACAGGTTCTATGCTCGTCATACCTATGTTTTGCAGTACAGTAACATGGTTGATATAGGCATCACCAAACGTCATCCAAAAACGTGCGCGTTCCACCTCAGGGAAGTGCGTTTTTATGCTCTCAAGCTCCTCATGATACATGAGGTACATGTTTTTCTCGCCAACACTTGGAAAATCAAATGCAACCTTAGTCGACATGGCTGCAGATTCTATCCAAGCCCCATTTTCCCAATGACGAACCGGCGCTGTTACTTCGCGAATATTAATCTCAGGATTAAAGTTTGTGGCAAAGGCTTTGCCATTATCTCCCCCATTACAATCCAAAATATCGATCTGGCGGATCGTCTCAAGCTTATGCTTACGGAGCCAAGTTGCAAACACACTTGTCACACCAGGGTCGAAACCAGAACCAAGAATTGCCGTCAAGCCTGCTTTTTTAAAACGATCTTGATATGCCCATTGCCAGGAATATTCAAATTTAGCTTCCTCTGGCGGTTCATAATTTGCGGTATCAAGATAATTAATGCCAGCTTCCAGACAAGCATCCATCAAAACCAAATCCTGATACGGCAGTGCTAAATTTACAAGAAGTTCAGCTCCCGTTTCTTTAATCAAAGCAACCGTAGCCGATACATCCATGGCATCAAGTTCCGCCGTGTGAATGGTAACGCCAACGCGTTCCATAACAGCTGTAGCAATCTCGTCACACTTAAATTTGCGGCGACTTGCCAAAGTGATTTCTGAGAATATTTCTGAATTCATTGCCATCTTGTGGACAGCAACTGAACCAACGCCACCTGCGCCAACAACGAGTACTTTTGACATGACTAACCTTCCCAATATACGGAGTTAAAGCGTATCTGCGCTTTCGAAATATGTGTAACCGTTCATCAAATTCTTGTAAATCGACATAATGCTTTTGCGCTCTTTAACGCTGATTTTACCTGCATCAACAGCTTGCTCCAACGTTTCTTTGAATGCATCTATACAATCCTTTGGATCATATTCAACATAAGACAAGACATCAGAGATGCTATCACCTTCCACCTCATTAAGTAGATTAAAACCACCCTTGCCATCAAAATCAATTGTGACGACATTAGTATCGCCGAACAGGTTATGCAGATCACCTAAAGTCTCTTGGTAAGCACCGATAAAAAATACACCCAAATAATAAGCTTCATCATCATCTATGGCGTGTAGTGGCAAAGCACTGACATCTCCAGATTCCATTATGAAATTATCAATTTTCCCATCTGAATCGCAAGTGATGTCGGACAAAATGGCCTTCCGGGTTGGTGGCTCATTTAAGCGCTGTAGTGGTACGATTGGATGAAGTTGGTCAATTGCCCAAACATCTGGCAGAGATTGAAACAAAGAAAAGTTACAATGATAAATATCTACAAGCTGACCAAATTTTTCCTCCATCTCATCAGATGTAACATCCTCTTTATCTGCCAAAGCTTTAATGAGTGAAGCGACATGCAAGAATATCTTTTCTGCCCGCGCCATTTCTCGAATTGAAATATTGCCATAGCTGAACAGTGTGCGCAGCTCATCCCGATAGTACCGAGCATCATTAAAACACTCTTGCAACCTGTCAACTGAAAGATAGCCTTTAATAGCGGTGAGATCCGATAAAAAGTGGTGATCATCAGACTGAAGTTCCGGCATATCACTATGTTGATAATCTGTCGTTTCAAGCACACTGAACGCCAAAAAAGATGAATGAGCAACAACAGCCCTACCGCTCTCTGTTACCAATGTGGGGTGGGCCAACCCCGCTTCATCCATAGCATAGCCGACAGCTTCCACCACATTGGTGCAATATTCGGCCATTGTATAGTTTGTTGAATTAACAGTACTCGTTTTCTGACCAGTGTAATCAATACCCAGGCCACCGCCGAGATCAAGAAAAGAGAGCGGAACCCCCTCCCCAGAAAGGCTTATGAAAACGCGACAGGCTTCAGTTACCGCCCGCCGAACATCATTCACGTTAGGTATCTGAGATCCAAGGTGAGAATGTTGCAAGACCAAACAATGCAGCAGCTTTTCTTTCTTAAGGCGATCAATAACGTCTACAAGCTGACTGATAGACAAACCGAAAGTTGAGCGGTCGCCGGAGCTTTCCGCCCAATTACCACCTACTTGATGGGTTAGCTTAATTCGAACACCAAGCTGTGGCTCCTGATCGAGTTCTTTGGCAACTTCGATAACAAGATTTAACTCTGTCATACTTTCGAGAACAATAACGACATTAAATCCCAACTGCCGCGCCCGAATAGCAAGTTCGATAAATTCCTTATCTTTAACGCCGTTACAGATGATCAATGCATCCGGTGCAAATTTCTGACTGAGCGCTATGACCAATTCAGGCTTTGAGCCTGCCTCAAGCCCAAAATTATAAGGTCTGCCATATTCCGTAATTCGGTCGATCACCTGCGCTTGCTGATTAACCTTAATTGGGAACACGCCGCGATAAACGCCCTTATATTTGTAATTTTTGATAGCATTTGCAAAACAGTCATTCAGGCTATTGAGTGAATGTTTCAAATAAGATGCAACGCGAATAAGAACGGGCGTCTGAATGCCACGAGCTTCCAAGTTCGCTATAATTGAGGGAAGACTGATCGGAGGTTGATCAGGCGATAAGGGGTTCAGAAGGCCAAGCTCACCGTTATCCAACTTGGTTACATACCCATCGCCCCAGCGATCAACACCGTAAATATCTGAATCATCAATTTCGCTCATAAATGCGATTTCCCTGTCAATTCTTTAGTTGCACTTTTCGCACTTGTCGGAATATAGATCGTTTGGCAAGTAAAATGTTCTTTTCAATACAAAAATTCTCGATATGTTACCTATAAATCGAGATGATAATCAATTTTGGGTAAGAAGAAATTAAATGAAATTCTGTGCAGGCATAGACTTAGGCGGAACAAAGATCGAAGCGAGACTGTTTGATCAAGGTTTCAATGAACAAAACCGAAGACGGATTGAAACACCTGTTACCAGCTATGCTCTGCTGCTGGAGGGTATCTTAGAGCAATTAAACTGGATTGAAAAACAGGCACCTAGCTGCCCAATTGGTTTGGCAAGCGCGGGAATAATCAACCCAACCACTCGCCAGATATTTGCATCAAACCTTCCCTTTGATCAACAGCATCTTGAATCTGACATTGAGCAGAAATTTGGCCGTTTCGTTCCTCTTTTGAATGATAGCAATGCATTTGCGCAGTCAGAGGCAAACTTCAAAGACACACAACAATTTAACAATATTGTTGGACTTATAATTGGAACAGGCGTTGCCGCCGGTCAGGTATTTTCACAAGAAATCGTAATAGAAGGCGCCAACGGCCAGTGGGGGGAAATCGGCCACATTCCGTTTCCCGCATCAACTGCCTATAAGTACGACCTTCCCATCATAGACTGCGGTTGCGGACAACCCGGATGTTTTGAAACGCTTCTAGCTGGACCGGGTTTGGTTAAACTTGTCAAACATAAAACTGGTACTGAAACCACAACATACGAGATATTTTCCGATCAAAAATACGCACCATTGCTAGATATCTGGTTTGAGATACTAAGCGATCTCCTCGCCATTATTGCAAAAACAAATGATCCGGAAGTTATCGTGTTTGGCGGCGGACTGGGAGCATTACCCATCGTGACCGAAAAAGTTGGGAGCCTGCTAAAACCTAAATTACTCCCGGGAGCAACCGTACCGAAGCTCGTCACGGCTCAAGGCGGAGATGCCAGCGGTGCGCGCGGTGCGGCAATTTATGCTCTTAATCGAGAGCGCAGGAATTCCTAGATAGAAGTTGCAAATTAATTTGCACATATGCAAAATACCTAAGAAGCTCTGTTTATGAAAATAACCCTTATCGCACTCGCCGCAATCGTAACCGTAATTCTATTCATCTATATATTTGTCGGATTGGAGAGGGTCTGGGAGTTCACATCGGGAAACCCAGACTTGGGAGCCATTAATATTGAGACTTTAGAAAAAGCACCAGAACCAAACCAATATCTCCTTTGCCCGGAAGACTATTGTGCGGAAACGCCAGATACTATTGCAAGTACCTATGACATCCCCGCTTCAGAGTTGTTCGCAGAAATTCTTTTACTCTTGGAAGCAAATCCAAAATCAGAGTTACTCTCTTCTGATGAACGCGAGCTAACGCTACGTTTTCTAACACGTTCTCCGGTATTGAGATTTCCCGACACTACAAACATTGAAGTGATTGAAATTTCTAATACACAATCAACCTTGGCAATCTACGCACAGGCAAAAATGGGTGTATCAGACTTAGGTGCGAATAAAAAACGCATCGACGCAATGGTAGAAGAACTCGAGACGCGCATTTCGCAACGCAACTAAATTGAGGTTTTAACACCAAAAAACAGGCGGCATCACTGTCGCAATGCCGCCTGTTTAGAGCTTATAGTTCGCTACAATTGAACGAGGATTAAAACCCTCTAATCAATCTTTGTTAGAAGTGAATCGAGGCTAGCCTTCGCATCACCATAGAACATGCGAGTATTTTCTTTGTAAAAGAGTGGGTTTTCAATACCAGAATAGCCAGTGCCTTGCCCACGTTTTGATACAAACACTTGTTTTGCTTTCCAACATTCAAGCACAGGCATACCTGCAATCGGGCTGTTTGGATCTTCCTGTGCAGCTGGGTTTACGATGTCATTTGAACCGATAACAATTGCCACATCAGTTTCAGGGAAATCGTCGTTGATTTCATCCATTTCCATAACAATATCATATGGTACTTTTGCTTCAGCCAGTAGAACATTCATATGACCGGGTAAACGACCTGCAACCGGATGAATGGCGAAACGCACATTCTTACCTTTTGCACGAAGTCGTTTTGTCAATTCAGACACAGACTGCTGAGCTTGCGCAACTGCCATTCCGTAGCCTGGAATGATGATGATGCTATCAGCATCTTGCAGAGCTGATGCAACACCATCTGCATCGATAGCAATCTGTTCGCCATCAACTTCCATCGCAGGACCGGCTTGACCGCCACCGAAGCCACCAAGAATAACACTAATGAACGAACGGTTCATAGCCTTACACATGATGTAACTCAAAATTGCACCAGATGAACCTACAAGCGCACCAACAACAATCAGCAAATCATTGCCAAGCGTAAAGCCGATGGCTGCAGCGGCCCAACCGGAGTAAGAATTCAACATGGATACAACAACAGGCATATCCGCACCACCAATGCCCATGATCAAATGGTACCCGATAAAGAATGCAAAGAGTGTCATAAGGACGAGTGTCCAAATGCCAGCACCATTGAAATACATGATAAGCAAGATAAGCGACGCAATGGCAGCAGCAGCATTAAGCATATGACCGCCCGGCAATTTATTTGCTTTACCGTCAACCTTGCCTGCAAGTTTACCAAAGGCCACTACCGAACCTGTGAATGTCACAGCACCGATAAATACACCCAAGAAAACTTCGACTTTCAAGATGGAAATTTCAGTAGCCGTTTTCTTCGCAAGTTTTTCTGCAAACCCAGCAAGACCTGACTCTTTAAAGAATGCCAGCTTCTCCGCAGATGACATATCGGGCGACATGGCGGATTTCAACGCCAGAACATCTTGCAGCTCGATCTCAGCATTAAAGCCAATAAACACCGCAGCTAGGCCAACAAAGGAATGAAGCGCTGCCACAAGTTGCGGCATCTCAGTCATTTCGACTTTCTTGGCAACAACCATACCTAGGTATGATCCAACGGCGATCATCGCAATAATGATGATGTAATTTGCCATCCCGGGGCCAAAGAATGTCGCAGCTACCGCAACGCCCATACCAACGATGCCATACCAAACGGCACGTTTTGCACTTTCCTGTCCAGACAAACCGCCCAGAGACAAGATAAAGAGAACAGATGCAGCAATATAAGCTGCAGATACAATACCAATACTCATGTCATCTCTCCCCTTAAGACTTCTGGAACATTGCCAACATACGGCGCGTGACCATGAAGCCACCAACAATGTTGATCGATGCGATTAAGATTGAAATTGCCGATAATGCGAGAACAAGCCAATTGCTTGAACCAACCTGCAAGAGCGCTCCCAAAATAACGATCCCGGAGATCGCATTGGTGACAGCCATTAAAGGCGTATGTAGTGAATGTGATACATTCCAAATAACTTGAAAACCAACAAAGCATGCCAGAGCAAACACAATAAAGTGCTGCATGAAGCTCGCTGGCGCATACATACCAATAATTGCCATCAATACCGCACCTGCCCCAAGCAATGTGAACTGTTGTTTGCTTGCTTGTCTAAAAGCGGCAACTTCCGCAGCAGCTTTTTCCTCGGCAGTAAGCTCAGGCTTCACTTCTTTTGGCTTGGCGGCGATAGCCTGTACTTTCGGCGGCGGCGGCGGGAATGTTACTTTACCCTTGAAAGTCACCGTTGAACCACGGATCACATCATCTTCCATATCATGTTTGATCTTACCATCTTTTTCTGGCGTAAGATCTGTCATCATATGGCGGATATTTGTTGCATAAAGCGTCGAACTTTGCGTTGCCATGCGGCTTGGAAAATCGGTATAACCAACAATTGTCACGCCATTTTTTGTAACAATCTTCTCATCCATAACCGTAAGTTTACAGTTGCCGCCCTTCTCAGCAGCAAGATCGATGATAACCGAACCGGGCTTCATCGCCTTGACCATATCTTCCGTCCAAAGCTCAGGCGCTTCCCGGTTTGGAATAAGTGCCGTTGTAATTACGATATCAACTTCGGGCGCGAGTTCACGAAATTTGGCAAGCTGCGCTTCTCTAAATTCTGGAGAAGACACAGATGCATACCCGCCGCTTGCAGCGCCATCCTTTTGCTCTTCTTCAAAATCAAGATAAACAAATTCTGCGCCCATGCTTTCAACTTGTTCAGCAACTTCGGGCCGAACATCAAAGGCATACGTGATAGCGCCAAGCGACGTAGATGTACCAATGGCCGCAAGGCCGGCAACACCAGCGCCGACGACAAGAACTTTTGCTGGCGGTACTTTACCCGCAGCTGTAATTTGACCCGTAAAGAAACGGCCAAAATTGTTACCAGCCTCAATAACGGCACGATAGCCTGCGATATTTGCCATGGATGATAGAGCATCCATTTTCTGCGCACGTGAAATACGTGGCACCATTTCCATCGCAATGACATTGACGCCCTGCTTTTCAGCAAGCTTCATACCATCTTCATTACCAGCGGGATTGAAGAAGGAAATCAAAGTTTGACCTTTAGAAAGGCGCTTCAACTCAGCCGCACTTGGCTGACGAACTTTCGCAATAATATCGCTGTCTTTCCAAAGAGCTGATGCAGTTTTTACAACTTCTACGCCAACGGCTTTATAATCTTTATCTGCAAATCCAGCGGCTTTACCGGCGCCAGTTTGTATTGCACACTCAAAGCCAAGTTTTTGTAGCTGAACAGCAGATTCGGGGGTCATCGCAACACGATTTTCGCCCGAAACCGTTTCAGCAGGGGTGCCCAGTTTCATATCAAACTCCTACATCTGCTCGACTATTAAAGTGCCAAGCACATCGTTATATTCCCAAAAATATCAGTAGATGACTACTTCCAGAGGCAACATCATAATCCAACATTGCCCTGTCTTACGCATGGTTTTCGTCTAACTCATTAATAAACTCAAGGGGTTAATATTCATTTTTTCGGCATATAACAACAACTCGCCAGAACTTAATGTCTCTAAATATTTTGTTTAATCGATTTAACTTATTGTTTTAATTTAAAAAAATAAAATACACGATCTGTGAATAAAATGTGTTATCGATATCATCGATGCATCGGCGTTTATCAATATGCCGCAATAGATTCGCTAAAATGTGTATGTTTGGTATGAACAGATCACAAAAAACGGCCATTAAACGAGAACATTCACGTTAAACAGCCGTTCCTTATTCATAGATCTTCGTGACAACTAGCACAAAGAAAGCTCTACCATTACTCTTTCATTGCGCCTGGTCCCGGTATTGCAGCAGGAGGGCATTTACCCAAAATGATCATACCAAGTACTTCATCCTTGGTTACATCTTCTGTTCTGGCATAACCAACCACTTGCCCGTTCTTCATCACAGCCACACGATCTGCCAGATCAAACACATCATGAATATCATGGCTGATAAGGAATATCCCGATGCCATCTTTTTTAAGTTGATGGATCAGCTCGCCAACCTGCTCAGTTTCTTGAGGTCCAAGGGCTGCCGTCGGTTCATCCATAATCAAGATTCGAGCATTGAAAAGAATAGCTCTAGCAATGGCAACTGATTGCCTTTGACCACCGGATAATTTACTTACCGGCTCCTTAAAGCGTTGAAAGTTTGGATTAAGACGACCCATAACTCGCCTCGCCTCTGCTTCCATTGCAGTATCATCCAAAGTTCCAAAATTCGTCAAAATTTCTCGACCCAGATAAAGGTTAGCAGCAGCGTCTACATTGTCGGCCACAGCTAGAGTTTGGTAAATCGTTTCAATTCCATATTTCTTTGCATCTCGTGGATTTTTTATGTCGGCTAACTCGCCATTTACATAAATATCTCCCGTGTCACGCTTATAAGCACCTGACAGCATTTTGATCAAAGTAGACTTGCCCGCACCATTGTGGCCCAAAACAGCAACCACCTCACCCGGGAATAAATCTATATCAACGTGATCAACGGCCTTAATGCCTCCAAAAGCAATGGAGATATCTGTCATTTTTATCAGCGGAACCGCATTATTTGTTTCTTTAGACATCATAATCTCCTTACTTCGCTCTTTTGCGGTAAACTGTATCGACCCAAACGGCGACAACGAGGACCGAACCAACAACCATGCGCTGAATGGATGAATCAAACCCAATCAGAACCATGCCCGAGAGTAGGCTTTGCATAACCAGGGCACCCAAAATGGCACCATAAATAGTCCCCATCCCACCGGCTAGCGAAGTTCCACCGATTACGGCAGCTGCAATCACGTAAAGCTCATCTAAAGTGCCTAGAGCATTGGTTGCGGAATTCAAACGAGCCGAAGCAATTACGGCTGCTATTCCCGTTAACATTCCCATCAAAGCAAATATTTTTAAAGTCATCCACTTTGTGTTGATACCAGCCAAAGCGGCTGCCTCAGGATTACCACCAATGGCATAAACATATCGCCCGAACCTGGTTCTAATCATCAAGAATGTCATACAAATACCAACTGCAACCAAGATTAAAACTGGGATAGCAAAGCCATGACTGATAAATGCGCCCTCAAGGTTCTGACCTGTTTCACGGCCTATCTTTCTCAAGATACCTTTTGGCAAAGGATAAGCATTCACCAGCATCACAGATGCAACAATGGCAATACAGCCAACTGTTGCCAGAAAGCCCTCAGCCCACATTGGTCGCAATTTAAACTGGTGCCTTTTACGCGACTGGCGCGCAGAATAGAGCATATAGATCACACCGATACAGGCTAGCAAACCGACAATCCAACTCGCAGTGGCGCCAATGGAACCGTATGGCCCGCCGCCTAATAATGCGAAGGTTGGGTCAACAGGTGAAATCGTCCGTCCATCAGCCGCCTGGAACGCCATACCCCGCCAAAACATCAATCCACCTAGAGTGACAATGAATGCAGGAATATCGCGATAAGCAATCAACCATCCGTGAAATGCACCAATTGCTGCACCCAGGATCAGACCAGAAAACACTGCTATTATCCAA
Source organism: Lentilitoribacter sp. Alg239-R112 (assembly GCF_900537175.1). Classification (GTDB taxonomy): domain Bacteria; phylum Pseudomonadota; class Alphaproteobacteria; order Rhizobiales; family Rhizobiaceae; genus Lentilitoribacter. Next base: position 1,815,677 of record NZ_LS999833.1, read on the forward strand.
ATGGACCAATGCCCCAAACCCAAATACTGCGGAAGAATTTCAACCTGTAGCAGGCCCATTGCCATGCCGATCACTCCGATCATGGACCCAACTGAAAGGTCAATGTTACGTGTGATAATAACCAAAACCATTCCTGTCGCCATCACACCGATCGAGGCGGTTTGAACGGATAGATTCCATAGATTACGTGGGGTTAAAAATCGCCCCCCATCATTGAATGCTTCACCATAAAGGTGAAATCCCACCCATATAATGATAAGGGCACCAAGCATGCCAATTAGCCGAACATCAAGTTCGGTTGCTTGTAAAAATCGAGAAAAAACGCTGGGGTTATCTATCTCTTCAGCGCCATGTTTTTTAACTGGTTCGCTCACCGGACATATCCTGTAACTTGAATTTCATAAAAAACTCCGCGCTAGCGGACGCTAGCGCGGAGAATTTACCTGGATTAATTAACAGCCATCAACACCATCTTGAGCGCCAGCACATGCCTGCTCTTTGGAGATATGACCGCCATCAATTGCGATACTCAAGTTATCTTTTGTCAAAGGAGTTGGCTCAAGAAGAATTGCGTTAATCGCAATACCTTTCTCCCCACCGGTAAATTTAACAGCGCCTTCAATACTATCCATAGATGCACCTTCAGCTAAAGCTGATGCAATCTCGCCTGCTGCTTTACCCAAGTTACGTGCATCTTTCCAAACTGAAACAGTTTGAGTACCACGTGCCACGCGGTTAATCGCAGCCAAATCGCCATCTTGGCCACCCACTGGGATTACCAAACCTTGAGCACTCAATGCAGCAACAACACCTCCGGCCATGCCATCATTCTCGGATAGTACAGCATCAACATTGTTATCATTTGCAGTTAGAATTTGCTCCATATTCTTTTGAGCGTTTTCCGGCTTCCAGCTATCTGAGAATGCTTCACCAACAATTTTGATTTTGCCAGCATCAACATCCGCACCGATAACTTCCATCATACCTTGCAGCAAGAATGCCGCATTTGGATCACCCGGATCACCTTTGATGATCGCATAGTTTCCTGTCGGTTGAACAGCTTGAACTGATTTAGCGATAATACGACCAACGCCAATATTATCAAATGTAAGATAGAATGCACGGACATCTTCGATCAAACGATCATAACCGATAACTGGGATGCCTTCGTTGGCAGCAGCTTCAATTGCAGGAGCAATTGCATCTTTGTCCCATGCATTAATGATCAAAACATCGACACCTTGCGCAATCAGCGCTTCGATATCAGTCAATTGCTTTGCAGATGATGATTCAGCATCAGCAGAAACATATTCGTTTCCTTCTGCGCTGATTGCAGCAACAATAGCCGCCTCATCTGTTTTCCAGCGCTCCTCTTGGAAACTTGCCCAAGATACACCAATTTTTTTGTCTTTAGCGATAGCACCACCAAGTAGAGCCGCAGACAAAGCAGCACTAGCAAGCAACATAGTTGCGAATTTTTTCATTTGAATCCCTCCCAAATGACTATTTTGTAAAGAGCGCACATTGCGCAATTTTACATTTACCTTAAAAAATCGACCGAAGAAGTTATTTTTCTCGACAGCCAAGAAAATAATTGCCAGAGTTTTAATTGGGAGTCAACAGCATTTATTTCGAGTATCGAGAAAATTGACATTATGAAAAAGTTGGATATAGTTTCGAAAAAAATTTAGCAGGCAAAAACGTCGTATGTTAATGAAAGCAAGTACCGAATCTTTAAGAATGCAAAACCGCGGTATTGTCTTATCGGCCCTGCGTCGTTTGGGTGCGGTTTCTCACACTGAAATCTCTGAATGGTCAGGCCTTAGCTCCGCAACGATCTCAGCCATAACCACAGAGCTGGAGAAGGAAAACGTTCTCCAACGCGTTGAACAGGCTCCTGCATCAGGACGCGGAAGACCTCGTGTTAAACTACGTCAAAACCCTGAAGCTGCCTATATTGCTACAGTTAGAATCACTTCGGAGACACTCCAATATTCCCTGATAGACTATTCAGGCGTAATGAAGGATCGATTTGAAGAAAAGCGTCCTCCCGAAGAAACAGGCGTCGATGAATTCTGCGCCCGTTTTAAGGCTGGCCTTAAAAGATTAGCAGAACGGGCCAAACTTAATCATGATCGAATCTTGACAATATCTATTGCGACCAAAGGTTTGGTAACGCGCGGCAAACCAGAGTTAAACTGGTCGCCCGTTTTTGAAGATCAAACGATCGACTTTGAAGCCTTACTTTCAAAGGATTGGTCAGGTCAGATCCGCTTAACCAACGACACCCAATTTGCGGCACAAGCGGTAATGCGCAAAATCGCAGCAGACCCATCTGCTCAAGAAAGAAAACAAATTGCTGTTCTGTCACTCAATCATTCCATTGGTCTTGGCATAGCGACACAAGAACCGGATGGCCGGATAACGGCATTTGCTCCCCCTTTTGGGCATATGATGCATATAAGCAATGGTCCAGTTTGCCGTTGCGGCTCACACGGATGTATCGAAGCCTATGCGGGGTATTACGGAATATTGCGAACAGCATTTGAGGTCGATAAAAACACCATTCCGGCAAAATTCATACCGTCAGCTGAAATCGAAAAAATTGCAGTCCGTGCTCGTCAAGGTGACCGCATGAGCGAATACGCATTTCGAATGGCCGGAGAAGCTATAGGGCTTGGCATAGGTCGACTTCTCACGCTTTTAGGCCCCATGCCAATAGCTATTACTGGCGCTGGAATTTCCTTTTACGACCTTATGCAAGAAGCCATCTTAAACGGCATTAAAAACAACTTACAAATTCGGCGTGAAAAAATGCCGGAAATTTCGCTTCATCCCGATGAAAGTGAATTAATTTTCTATGGCAATGCCCAGAGCTGCCTGAGTGACCTTGATAATAATACTATCTCAGATCGAACTGCAATCTATTGGAAACAAACGTAATGCGTCATATTGTTCTTCTCAGCTGCGCCGCCATTTTATCAGCTCAACCCACCTTTGCGGAAAACGCTACCCCGTGGGAAGAGCGCACCGAAGCAATTGGCAGCATTAAAAAAATGCCACGCGGATTTCTTGGACGTGCGGAGTTGGATAGACTTGTCAAAACTGGTGAGGATCTCTTTGCGGCGAAGTTTACCACACAAGATGGCGTTGGGCGACCCAAAGCAACAGCGGCAATACTTCCCACCAAAGCGCGGAGAATCTCACAAAATTTATTCGCCAGAACATCAGGATCGGATTCTGGATCATGTGCTGCTTGCCACAATGAACCACTCATAGGCGGTGCCGGAGATTTTGTAACCAACGTTTTTGTCTCCGAGGGTTTTACTAATTCTGACTTTGATTCAACCAACCCGCAATTCTCAAATGAGCGAGGAACAAATCACTTATTCGGCGCGGGCCTGATTGAATTGTTGGCAAGAGAGATGAGTTCAGAACTCATCGAGATACGCGCGCAAGCCCTTCGCAAGGCAAAAAATCAAAATGAGTCCATCCGCCAAAAACTCGCATCAAAAGGCATATCTTTCGGCTTCATAACCGCTCATTCAGATGGCTTGATAGACTTGACGGAGCTAGACGGCATCGACAGCGATCTTGTTATCAGACCATTTAGTCAAAAAGGCGTCATGACATCCCTTCGCCAGTTTACAGTCAATGCAGCAAATCACCACCACGGCATGCAAGCTACAGAACGCTTTGGAACACGCTGGACAGGTGAACTTGATTTTGATGAGGATGGATATAAATTCGAACTTAGTCATGCAGATATCTCGGCCTTAGTAGCATGGCAAGCAACGTTGCGACCTCCTGTTAAGGTCGAACCTGAAAATACTCTTTGGAAAGAAGCTGCACTCAAAGGTGAGACAAAGTTTGATGACTTGGGCTGCACCTCTTGCCATGTGCCTGCTTTACCACTCACCTCATTGCAATTCGATGACCCTGGTATATTCGATGTAGCAGGTACACTACAATCTTTTCAGGTTGAAGCTCCGGCGACCTATGATCTGGCTATGCTTGAGTGGGCACAAAGCCTACCTCGAAACGAAAAAGGTCAGGTTCTTGTTCCTCTATTTGGTGATCTAAAGCGTCATGTTATGACGGATAACCAAGTAGATGGGTTTGGCAACGAACTTATGTCACAACGATTTGTAGATCGTAATATTTTTATAACTGCAGAGCTTTGGGGGCTTGGATCTACGGCACCCTATGGCCATCGTAACGATTTTGCCGATCTACATAGTGTCATTGATGCCCACGGCGGTTCAGCGCGCAAATCTCGAGATGCTTATCTTGCTGCATCCGAAAGTGAAAAAAGCCAGCTGATTGCATTTTTACGAACATTGGAGATCAAGTAATGCGTAAATACATCATCTCCTTCACAGCCGCGCTCCTACTTACCTCGTCCCCTACGTTTGCAGAAACAGATTTTCCATTTGATGTTCCATCGATGAATGAACAATCTGCTACCGCAGGCATTAAACATCAATATGATGGTCCTTGGGAATATTTTGTTGGCGGCGGCGGCGCTAGCTTTGACTGCAACGGCGATCGAATGCCTGACCTGTTTCTTGCTGGCGGCACCAATGACGCTCAACTATTTATCAATCGATCGAAGCCAGAAGGTAATTTGAATTTTGAGAAGCAAGCACTCGATCTCGGCAAAAGCCTTACTAAAGTAGTAGGAGCATACCCATTAAACATTGATAATGATGAACATATGGATGTCGTCATTCTGCGCGTTGGATCGAACCAAATACTACAAGGTGGTCCTGATTGCAGCTTCACAAAATACAACAATCGACTTTCATTCAATGGTGGACGCGAATGGAGCACAGGCTTTGCTGCTATTTGGGAAGGCAAAAACGACTTTCCCACCCTCGCCTTTGGCAACTATGTCGACCGCAGTGCTCCCGGTTCACCTTGGGGAACATGTTCTCCAAACATACTTCTACGTCCTGATGGCACGGGCAAGTACGGTGAACAAATATCTCTCGAACCAGGTTTCTGTTCTTTATCAATGATTTTTACCGATTGGAATAAGTCAAACAAGCCCGATTTGCGTATTACAAACGACAGGCAATATTACCGTGGCGGCGAAGAACAACTTTGGAACATATCCGATGGACAGATGCCAAAAATCTATGGGCGTTCGGATGGATGGGAAACACTAAAAATCTGGGGAATGGGGATTGCCGAAGCAGACCTTGATGGTGATGGTTTCCCTGAATATGCGTTAACATCGATGGGCGATACGAAAATCCAATCCTTAGATCAGGAAGCGGATGAAGAAAGCCCTATCTATCGAGATATAGCGTATGATCTGGGTGCAACAGCTCATCGTCCTTATATTGGTGATGATTTAAAACCTTCGACGGGTTGGCATTCTCAGTTTGCTGACTTTAATAATGATGCACGACGTGATTTATTCATTGCTAAAGGCAACGTTGAAGCCATGCCCGATTTTGCAAAATTTGATCCCGACAATATGCTTCTTGGCGGCCTAAATGGTGTCTTCACCGAGAAAGGTGATGAAGCGGGCATTGCATTAGATACCGTTGGGCGCGGTGCTATTATTGAAGATTTCAATGCAGATGGTATGCTTGATTTAGTTGTTATTAATCGCAAATCAAACATCAGTCTTTTCCTGAACGAAGGTGCGAAAACTGAATGGGGGCATCGCCCGATGGGTAATTGGGTTAAGATTGAGCTTGATAACGGCGACATCAACCCTAGCGCGGTGGGCGCAAAAATCAGCGTTAAAACCGGCAATCTAAACCAAAGCAAAACAATCCAAATTGGTGGCGGTCATGCCTCCGGGCAAGCTGGTTTTTCTCATTTTGGTCTTGGTGTTGCAGAGCGCGCCACCATTCGAGTTCAATGGCCAAACGGCGACTGGAGCCATCCATACAAAGTCTTTGCAAATAACCATGTTGTTATCAAACGTGGAAATGATGCTGCAAATTACTGGTATCCTGTCACTTCTGAATAAATGATAATACCAAACATTATTGGATCGCCTTTAATCCGGAATAGGCAAGACGGAAGTTTTGATAGGCTTCATCAAACTGCGGTTGAAGGGTTGATACCGGATCAATTGTTTGGCTAATTTCAGGCGCGACAATAACATCTTCTGGCGCTATCGATTTCGCAGTGACTTGACCAAGCCTTGCGGCTCCTAGAGCAGCTCCAAACTCGTGTCCTTTTGGCAGATGCAGCGGCAGGCCAAGAATTGTTGCAAGTAACTGCAACCAATAGTGAGATGCGCTCCCGCCTCCAATTGCTGTTAATCCATCAAGCTTGGCACCTGTAGATTGTAACGCTGCCAACGAGTCTCGCAATCCAAATGAAACACCTTCAATGACCGCTTGGGTCATATCGTGGTGGTTTGTTGATGTTGCGAGACCGGTGAACCCACCGCGTATTTCAGCATCATTATGCGGCGTGCGTTCGCCAGAAAGATAAGGTAAAAATCTAACAGAACTCGGGGGTAAAACTTTATCGCCCAACGCACTGGTTAGCTCCGATTGCTTCGTGCCAGTAATACCAGCCAACCAGTTCAAGCTGTCTGTCGCAGATAACATCACACCCATTTGATACCACCGGTCAGGTACGGCATGACAAAATGTATGTACCGCCGTGGCAGGGTCTGGGACATAAGCGTTACGCGCAGCAAGTATAACGCCAGACGTTCCAAGCGATACAAAGCCCTGCCCTTCGTCTAATGCACCAATTCCGCATGCCGCCGCCGCATTATCACCTGCGCCACCAGCAATAATAACTGTGTTCGAAAGCCCCCATTTTTGCTGAAGCTCTGATTTTAATTCGCCGGAAACTTCACACCCTTCGACGAGTGAGGGCATTTGATCACGACGCATATGCCCCGCCTTGAGCAACTCATCAGACCAAACTCTTGCACTGCAATCTAGCCAGGATGTCCCTGCGCTGTCGGACATATCAGCAACATATGAACCAGTTAGATAAAAGTTCAAATAAGCTGCTGGCAATAGAACTTTCGCAACTTTAGCGTAAATATCAGGTTCATTATTTTTAACCCACTCAAGTTTTGGTGCGGTGAAACCGGGGAAAACTATGTTTCCAGATAGTTCCCTGACATTGGGTAACGCGTCCAGAATAGCCGCCTCTTTGTAGGATCTGGTATCATTCCATAAGATACATGGGCGCAATACAGCGCCATCGGCACTTAATAAAGTCGCACCATGCATATGCCCTGCAACGCCAATGCCCTTTAACTCGGAAAATTCTGAATGTTGTTTTTTTAACTCGCCTATTGCACCATCGAGTGCGTCGATCCAGTGTTGTGGATTTTGTTCTGACCAACCAGCTTGAGGGTTTGAAACATTGTAGTGTTTTTCCGCAGAGCCAATAGATTTACCATCTTCGCCAATCAACAAGGCCCTTAGACCAGATGTCCCAAGATCAATTCCCAAATAGCTCATTTTACAATCCTCAATATTTACAGGAGCAAGAGGATGTTATTCTACAGATTATTATTTATTTCAACCGTTAAAAAAATATACAGTGTTTAGAAATGTCCAACATTACCTATTTTTGATCAAATAAGGAGTATCAAAAAAATACTCTTCTAAATTATTCCCTTCGCCAATACGATCAACAATAACGAAGTCACCCAGTTCATCAAGCGGCGTCAAAACGGCATGCCAAGTGTTGCGATGGTAGTTCACGCCCTGACCTTCCTCTGCCATAAAAGCAATTGGGACATCCGGTGCACCATCTTTGTCAGCAGCTACAATCAAAAGAAATGGTTTTTTATCCAGGGGAATAAACGCCTGGCTACCTAGCGGATGTCGCTCCATCATTTTGAGCTCCAAAGGCAACGAATATGGTCTGCCACGACCTAAACTTATTCCAAGCTTCGCATCGTCACCTAAAATAGAGACTTGAGCTAGATCATGAAAACGATCGCACTTGCCATTGTTAATCGCAAAATCTGGCTTACGATTGAAATCAATCACATCACCATAGGGCGCAAAGGACTTTTCATCTAACGGCTTTATCTTAATGACTTGCATGCTGTACCCTAACCAAGCTTCATATGGCGATTTACATCTTTATATAGAAGGTAGCGAAAATTACTCGGCCCGCCCGCATAGCACGCCTGTGGGCAAAAAGCGCGCAACCACATGAAATCACCAGCTTCTACTTCGACCCAATCTTGATTGAGCCGATAAACGGCCTTGCCTTCAAGCACGTACAAACCGTGCTCCATCACGTGTGTCTCAGCAAATGGTATAACGGCACCCGGCGCCAAAGTAACGATAGTAACATGCATATCATGGCGCATATCGTCAGGATCAACAAAGCGCGTTGTTGCCCATTTCCCATCCGTATCAGGCATAGGTGTTGGCGGCACATCTTTTTCGTTCGTTACAAAAGCATCTGGTACATCTATGCCATCTACTGCCTCATACGATTTACGAACCCAATGAAAACGGACATGCTCATGACCATTGTTCAGAACAGCCCATCTGCAAGCTGGAGGGATAAATGCGTAACCTCCTGATTTCAATTGATGTTGTTCGCCATCAAGCGTAAGTGCCATCTCACCCTCAACGACAAAAAGTACAGCTTCAGCATTCTGATCAAGTTCAGGCTTTTCACTGCCCCCGCCAGGCGCGACTTCAACAATATATTGCGAGAAGGTCTCAGCGAACCCGGACATCGGTCGCGCGATAATCCATGCCCTCGTCTTATCCCAAAACGGCAACTTACTGGTCACAATATCCTGCATGACACCCTTAGGGATAACAGCATAGGCGTCGGTAAAAACAGCACGACCAGTCAACATATCCGTTTGTTTGGAAAGTCCACCCTTAGGGGCGTAGTATGTAGGATTGTTCATCAATTTTCTCAATTATTTGGATCTAACAAATCAGTAATTCGTAAAAGTGCAATGCGCTCCACCTGCCGACACGCCGTCTTAAACTCATCATCGCGTGAGTTATCGATCCGCTTTTTAAAGGCATCCATAATCTGTGATTTCGTAAGGCCCTTGACCGCTATGATGAATGGAAATCCGAATTTTGTTTTGTACGTTTCATTCAACTCGGTGAATATTCGCCGCTCATTATCTGTCAGCGCATCTAAACCGGCACTTGCCTGCTCTAAAGTGGATTCTTTGGTCAAACGTTTCGCAGCAGCAAGCTTTCCAGCCAAATCCGGGTGAGCGGTTAATACACCAAGTTTTTCCTCATCACTTGCTGAACGAAATTGAATAGCCATTGCCGCATGGATACCAGTAACAGAATCATGTGCAGGATTTAACTCACTCTCGTAGGTACGCTCGGCAACCCACGCAGAATGTTCAAAAACACCACCGAAGTGATCCAAAAACTCCTTCTTATCAATCTTAGATGGATAGATTTTTTGATCAAGTGGCGGATGCTCGACCTTCCAATATCGGGCAATGTCAATTCTGCGAGCAAACCAGACCTTGTCGTGACTTTTCGCATATTCAAGAAATCTTTCCAACGCGGCAGCACGCCCAGGTCTGCCTATCAATCGGCAATGTAAGCCGATGTTCATCATTTTCGGCGCACCCGACTTACCTTCCGCATACAAGGTATCAAATGTATCCTTTAAGTACGTGTAGAACTGATCTCCTGAGTTAAATCCTTGCGGAGTGGCAAAACGCATATCATTACAATCTAATGTGTACGGGATGACAAGTTGATCCCGCCCTTCATGAGAGTACCAGTATGGCAGATCATCAGCATAGCTATCGGATACATATTCAAAACCGCCCTCTTCAGCGACCAGATCTACTGTATTGACCGAACAGCGCCCCGTATACCAACCTCTTGGTCGTTCGCCCGTTGCGGCTTCGTGCATTCGGATAGCTTCATCCATATGAGAACGTTCATCTTCCTTGGCGTAATCTTTATACTCGATCCACTTCAAGCCATGCGAAGCAATTTCCCAATCAGCGTCAAGCATCGACTTAACCTGTTCGGGTGAACGTTGCAGGGCTGTTGCCACACCATAAACCGTTACGGGTATATTATGTGATGTAAACATGCGGTGCAGGCGCCAAAAACCAGCTCTTGCTCCATATTCATAAATCGATTCCATATTCCAATGGCGTTGCCCTTCCCAGGCCGCAGCGCCGACTATCTCGGATAGGAAGGCTTCAGATGAAACATCTCCATGCAGAATATTATTCTCACCACCCTCCTCGTAATTGATCACAAATTGAACGGCAACATGTGCTCCGCCTGGCCAATTCGCCTTCGGTGCTTCGCATCCATACCCTTGCATATCACGCGGATATCTTTTCAAGATAAAACCTCCAGAATTTGACCCAATCTAACGTAAATTTTCATTCTAACTATCTTTATATTTTTGAAGAAGATTACAGGATTTCAAACTACCTGATCTGCTTCTTACATTCTTGCGCGATGAAGTTTATAAATAGACGAATTTTCGGATCTTGAAGCTTCTTGTGCGGATAAACGCAAGAGAATGGCAGGCTCGTTGGCGGGTTGTTCTTCAAAACCTCGACAAGTTCACCACGGTCAAGATATTCCTGCACTTCGAAGATTGGCTTGTTTACAATCCCACAACCCGCCATCGCCCATGATGTTAAAACATCGCTATCATCACTTTCCAGCGGGCTTTCAAACTCAAATCTACGAACTTCATCCTTAACCTGCAAACTCCAGTAAAACTCCTTCAACCCGGGATAGCGCAAAAGAAGGCATTTATGCTCATGCAAAAACAATTCATTCACACCATCCGGCATACCATGCCTTTTTATGTAATCAGGTGATGCACACAAAATTCGGTCAAAATCGAAAATAGGCAATACACGAAGCTCTGAATCAATGAGATTCCCGAGCACAAAAGCTGCATCAAGACCTTCGTTTGTAATATCAACCTTTCGATCTGATAGGCGCAAACGTACATTTACATCTGGATATTGCTCCTGAAATAAAGGCACCAATGGTGCAATCAACTTCTTTCCCAAACCAAGAGGAGCAGAAATGAAGATCGTCCCTTTTGGCTGCGATGTGATTTCGCTAATACTGCCCTCAACTTCGTTGATGGTATCAAGTATTTTGACTGCCCCTTTATAAAACAACTCCCCTTGTTGGGTGGGTGTCAGGTTTCGCGTTGTTCGATTAAACAAACGTGTACCAAGGTGTTTCTCCAATTCCGAGATCCGGCTACTTGATACGGCAGGGGAGATACGTAAGTCGCGCCCGGCAGCAGACATGCTACCCAATTCATAGGCACGAACAAATGTTTTGAGATTATTTACATAAGACATATGGTAGAACTAGCATTATCTGTTATTATTTGAAAGTCCTTGTATTTTCTTGTTATTCAATCTGATAACAAAGCCTGCGAAAATGAGGAAAAGAGGAGAGCTTAGTTTGTATGAATTCGCAATTGCACTGGATTGGCTAACATTTGCCGCCAGATGGCTCCATGTTATCACCGCTATCGCTTGGATTGGCTCTTCATTTTACTTTATCGCTTTGGATTTAGGTCTTTTCAAACACGACAACCTGCCTGCTGGAGCCGCTGGCGATGAATGGCAAGTTCATGGCGGCGGCTTTTATCATATCCAGAAATACATGGTCGCGCCTGCAACCATGCCTGAACATCTGACATGGTTTAAATGGGAAGCGTACACCACTTGGCTCTCCGGCTTTGTTCTTATGTGTCTGGTTTATTATACTGGTGCAGAGTTGTTTTTAATTGATCGCGCTGTTCTTGATGTTTCAACACCTGTAGCCATCTTGATTTCAATGGCATCAATCGCCGTTGGTTGGATCATCTACGATCTGCTATGTAAATCACCACTGGGCAATGACAGCACTCGGTTGATGATCCTATTATATTTTGTACTTGTCGCTATGGCTTGGGGATATACTCAACTCTTCACAGGTCGTGCTGCGCTTCTGCATCTTGGCGCATTTACTGCAACAATCATGTCTGCAAATGTGTTTTTCATCATTATCCCTAATCAGAAAATTGTTGTTGCGGATTTAATAGCAGGCAAAAAGCCCGACCCAGCCCTTGGCCTTCAGGCAAAGCAGCGTTCTACGCATAATAACTATCTCACGCTTCCTGTTATATTTCTCATGCTATCCAATCATGCACCGCTCGCTTTCGCGACAGAATATAACTGGATAATAGCTTCGTTGGTATTCCTAATGGGTGTCACCATCCGTCATTACTTCAACACAAAGCACGCTCGCAAAGGCAACCCGAGCTGGACTTGGCTTGCTACTGCTGTCATTTTCATTATCATCATGTGGCTTTCAACGGTTCCGAAAGTTTTATCTGGTGATGAAGCTACGCTGGGAATGACTGACCATGAAAAGCAGTTTGCAAATGTTGTTGAATTTGAACAAGCGCGAGATACCGTGTTAACGAGATGCTCGATGTGTCATGCGCAAGAACCCGTTTGGGAAGGCATTTTGAACGCACCTAAAGGCGTTTTGCTCGAAACTGACGCCCAAATAGCTAGGCATGCAAAAAGCATATACCTGCAAGCCGCTAGAAGTCATGCGATGCCGCCGGCAAATATCACTGCAATGGAAGACCATGAACGCAAACTTCTCACAGAATGGTACATTGCAGCAACGGGCAATAAATCCTGATCGGTTCAAAATTTGGAGATGATAATATGAGTGCTGAACAAAATACTGGTCGATTAACAACACATGTGCTCGACACAGCCTCCGGCAATCCTGCGGCATCATTGGTGATTAAACTTAGCAAAATTGATGGCACAGATCGCACAGAAATCAAAACCGTGACAACCAACAGCGATGGACGCTGCAATGCACCCCTTCTTGAGGGAGGAGCTATGCAAACCGGAGTTTATGAGTTGGAATTCGACGTAGGTGGTTATTTTGGCAACACTCAATCAAATGCATTTTTGACGACTGTGCCCGTACGTTTTAGAATTTCAGACGTAAATTCACACTATCATGTACCCTTGCTGGTTTCTCCATTTGGTTATTCGACTTATAAAGGAAGCTAACACTTGCCCAAAACACGCGATCACATCAATTTTCTGCTCAACGACAAATCAGTTCGATTAACTGACATTCCAGCATCTGCAACCTTGCTCGATTATTTACGGTTGGAACAGCGCCTTCGAGGCACAAAAGAAGGATGCGCAGAAGGTGATTGTGGGGCATGTACAGTTTTAGTTGGCCGAATTTCAAACGACAGACTTATTTATGAAACAGTAAACTCTTGTATCCGTTTTTTGGGCTCACTTGATGGATGCCATATTGTTACGATCGAACATCTGAAAAAGTCAGATGGGTCATTACATCCGGTACAACAGGCGATGGTTGATCATCACGGAAGTCAATGTGGTTTCTGCACACCTGGCATTGTTATGTCGCTTTACGCTCTGTGGATGGAGAATCCCACCCCTAGCAATCAAGAAATAGAAATTGCTCTGCAGGGAAACTTATGTCGCTGCACAGGATATGAGCCAATCATACACGCTGCGCAAGCTATTTCATCCATAGACACCCCGGAAAATGACCCGCTTAAAACAGAACGAGATGAAATTAAAAACCGACTGAAATCATTCAATGATAATGCACGAGTAGACATCAAATTCGAAGAAGAACATTTTATTGTACCTGCTTCACTTGATGACTTTGCAGACGCGCGGGTAAAATATCCCAACTCGACCATAGTTGCTGGCTCCACCGATGTTGGGCTTTGGGTTACGAAAAATATGCGACCTATAACACCAGCTATATTCATATCCAATCTCGATGAATTGCAGAAGATCAACGTCTCCGCGAGCCAAATTTCCATCGGCGCCGGCGTCACCTACAATGACATGCAGGATGTAGTTGAAAAACACATTCCCCAACTCAAAGGATTCTGGAACCGCATTGGCGGAATGCAAGTACGCAATATGGGTACTGTTGGCGGCAACATTGCAAATGGTTCGCCCATTGGTGATACACCTCCAGCACTCATTGCATTGGGAGCAGAGCTGCGGCTGCGATGCGGAGGAAAACAAAGAAGTCTACCAATCGAAAGTTTCTTCATCGACTATGGAAAACAAGACCGCAAAACAGGCGATTTTCTGGAACAAATAAATATCCCGATTCCTGACCCAAGTGATTTTTTCGCTGTTTACAAAATCTCAAAACGTCGAGATGAGGATATTTCAGCTCTCTGCGGCGCGTTCAAAGTGCGAATTTCCAATGGCATGATAAGCGATGCAAAGATTGCATTCGGAGGGATGGCCGCGACACCAAAACGCGCAACAAATGTGGAAAAAAAACTCATAGGAAAATCTTGGTCTATGGATACGATATCCACTTCCATGGTATTTTTTGAAGAAGATTATGCCCCACTATCCGATTGGCGCGCATCATCTGACTACCGGATGCTTGTGGCTAAAAATCTACTACTGCGCTTCTTTAAAGAAATGACATCAGAAGGCGAACAACACCAACTTACTCGTGAAGCAGTTCTGGAGGGTTTGGCATGAAAAAATCAAACCACGATTCAGCCCATAAACACGTAACAGGTGAAGCAATCTACATTGATGATATGGTTGAACCAACTGGACTGGTGCATGCATATCTCGGACTATCTGAAATTGCCCACGGTAAGATTATAGAGATGGACTTGTCTGCGGTAGAATCCGCAACTGGCGTTATTGGAGTGCTAACAAAAGACAGTGTACCGGGCTCTAACGATATAAGCCCAACAGGCAAAAATGATGATCCAATCTTTGCTCAAGATATCAATTTTTATGGCCAACCGATATTTGCCGTCGTAGCTAAAACACGTGCTCAGGCAAGATATGCAGCAACTTTGGCGAAGATTGAATATGAACAACTCCCTCATCTAACCGATGTTTTGGAAGCGCGAAAGCAAAGTTACCCGCATGTGACAGAACCACTTACACTTAAACGAGGCGATGCTCCAACAACCCTTGAACAGGCACCTAAGCGTATTCAGGGGTCCATGCGTATTGGAGGGCAAGATCATTTCTACCTCGAAAGCCATATTGCCATGGCAATCCCCGGTGAAGATGATGATGTTTTAGTGTACTCTTCAACCCAGCATCCGAGCGAAGTCCAGCACATGGTCTCGCACGCATTAAATGTTCCTTCCAATGCCGTGAACGTAAAAATACGCCGTATGGGTGGCGGTTTTGGTGGCAAAGAAACGCAATCGAACCTTTTTGCAGCAGTCGCAGCAATCGCTGCCAAAAAATTTAATAAGGCTGTGAAAATCCGCCCCGATAGAGATGATGATATGGTTGCAACGGGCAAACGGCACGATTTTGTCATTGATTATGATGTTGGCTTTGATGAAGATGGGAAGATAGAAGCCGTACATGCAAATTATGCAGCTCGATGCGGCAATTCAGCAGACCTTTCTGGCCCCGTGACTGATCGAGCATTATTTCATGCAGACAACTGCTATTACTTTCCTAACGTACTTCTTCAATCTGAACCTTTAAAAACCAATACCGTATCAAACACCGCCTTTAGAGGTTTTGGCGGCCCGCAAGGCATGGTCGGTGGCGAACGCATGATCGAGGAGATTGCCTACGCACTTGGGCGTGATCCGCTTGAAATTCGCAAAGCAAATTTTTACGGTACCATTGATCGAAATATCACGCCTTATCATCAGGTAGTCGATGATAACATTATCGCCAAACTGGTCGATCAGCTAGAACAATCCAGCAACTACCAAAACCGTCGAGATGCAGTTTTGGAATTTAATAATAAGAAGGGCATAATCCGAAAAGGGATTGCTCTCACGCCCGTTAAATTTGGCATATCCTTCACCGCCACTTGGTACAACCAAGCAGGTGCGCTTGTACATATCTACACCGATGGTTCGATCCACCTCAATCATGGTGGAACAGAAATGGGCCAAGGATTAAATACCAAAGTTGCACAGGTACTGGCAGATGAATTCCAAGTAGATCTTGATCAAATCAAAATTACAGCAACGGACACGGAAAAAGTTCCAAATACGTCGGCAACAGCAGCATCTTCAGGCTCCGACCTCAATGGAATGGCCGCAGCAAATGCAGCTGAACAAATCAAAGAACGATTGGTCACATTTGCCTGCAAGGAACACAAGGTAGAAAAAGATGATGTATCCTTCGCACTAAATACCGTCAATATAGGTGATAAAAGCTTCACTTTTAAAGAATTCATACATCAAGCATATATGGCGCGCGTTCAACTTTCAGCTGCCGGGTTTTATAAAACGCCAGACATTCACTGGGATAGAGCATCAGGTAAAGGTCGACCGTTCTATTACTATGCTTATGGCGCGTCGGTATCAGAAGTCAGCATCGACACATTAACGGGCGAGTATCAGGTAGATCGAACGGACATTCTTCACGATGTCGGCAACTCATTAAATTCGGAAATTGACAAGGGACAAATTGAAGGTGGGTTTGTACAAGGGCAAGGCTGGCTGACAACAGAAGAATTATGGTGGGATAAAGAAGGTCGACTTCGTACACATGCACCCTCGACCTACAAAATCCCCCTCGCCTCTGATCGCCCTCGTATATTCAACGTAGAACTCGCTGACTGGTCCGAAAATCGGGAAATGACAATCAAAAAATCAAAAGCGGTTGGTGAACCACCTTTCATGCTTGCAATATCAGTGCTGGAGGCACTCTCTATGGCGATTGCTTCCGAGAATGATTACAAAAACTGTCCTCGGTTGGATGCACCCGCAACGCCTGAACGTGTACTCATGACACTGGAGCGTTTGAGGGGCGAGCGCAATGCGTAAGACACGACCAGCATTTCAAAATTTTATTGAAAATCACACCAACATTGCGATGATCACAGTTGATCAGATTCACGGTTCAACGCCACGTGATCAAGGCACATGGATGCTTGTTAGCGATACACAAATTTATGGCACGATCGGTGGCGGGCAACTGGAAAACATAGCGATCAATCACGCGAGAGATATGCTCTCCGGCGCTAACGATGCTAAAACAGACATGCAGATCCCGTTGGGGCCACACATTGGACAATGCTGCGGCGGTGTGGTGAACCTCAAATTCGAAATTCTTGATGAGGCTGGGCGCCTGAATTGCGAACAAATTTTTATCAAGGAAATCGCTGCGCAGCCGAATATCTATATTTTTGGAGCTGGCCACGTTGGTAAAGCCCTAGCAGAATCTGTATCTCTTCTGCCATTTAATACAATGCTCATTGACAGTAGAAATGAGGAGTTAGATCAGGTTTCTGAATATATTCAAACTCACCTAACTGCTCTGCCTGAATCCATTGTTCGCGAAGCTAAAGCAAACAGCGTTTTCATTATAATGACGCATGATCATTCTTTAGACTTCCTTATTACTAAAGAAGCCCTCGAACGTGATGATGCAGCATATGTTGGTATGATTGGATCCAAAACAAAACGTGCCACATTCAAAAACTGGCTTAAACGTGAGAGCGGGACTGAACTTAATCATGACCGATTGGTTTGCCCTATTGGGAATGTAAATGTGTATGACAAGCGGCCAGAAATAATCGCGGCTTTCGTCACCACGCAGGTTCTTGAACAACTGCATAAAATTGATAGAACTCAGGTGCAAAACGAATTGGGAGCCTTGCATACTCAGTTCTAGCTCAGCCTAAACACCGGAAAAATCTGTATATATTCCGACTTTACAAAACTTTACATTCCCAACAAACCACAGAAACATAGCCTTGGTATTTATTTGTCATCGCAAGATTAAGAGACTTACAAAAAACCTCTCTTAGAAAACTTGCTCAACTGCTAACTATCATTAGGAGCACATTATGACAAAGAACAACGAAACGAAAAAATTCAAACTTTCCCGCAATCAAACTATTGCAGCTATTGTTGGTGGTGTTGCAGTAATCGGCTCCGCAGTTGCAGTTCCTGCAATAGCCGAAAGCAACATGGCTCAGCATGCCAAGTTAGCGATGTCTGATGATGGCGACTTCCGTGTTTATAAGGCTGGCTGGGGTGGCCATCGTAAAGGTTCTCACTTTGCTGACATGAGTGAAGCTGAAATTGAAAAGCGCGTGACAAAAATGGTCAAGCATCTATCAATTGAGATCGATGCAAATGAAGACCAAGAAAAATTGATTGTCGCGATCACCACAGCGACTGCAAAAGATCTACAGCCACTCCGCGCTGAATTTAGAGCAGCAGGTGAAGAACTAGCAAATCTTTTAACTGCCGAGACAATTGACCGTCAAGCTATTGAAAACCTTCGCGCTGAACGTTTAGCTGCGACCGATGTCGTTAGCAAAAAGGTTGTTGATGCAGTGGCACAAATCTCCGAAGTCCTAACACCAAAACAGCGCGAAGGCCTTTCAATGCGTCTCGACCAATTCCGTGCAATGCGCGACGACTGATTTCATTCTCCAGTTGAAATCAGATAGTCTCCCAAGACACCTCCAGTGAAGCTCCAAATATTGGGTTTCGTTGGAGGGATATTAATTGTAATACTAACCAAATCAAACGAATGCGCAGTTTAAAATCATGCCTCAGTCTATTCTCATTATTGAAGACGATAATCGCCTAGCAGAAATGGTGCATGATTACCTTGAAAGTAATGGCTATGCTGTGGAAATCGCGCCAAATGGTGTGACTGGTATTTCCAAGCAAAACGATCAGAAATTCGATGCCATTATCTTAGATCTCATGTTGCCAGACATTGATGGACTTGAAATTTGCCGCATTATAAAAAGCAGCTCAGATGTTCCTATTATTATGCTAACCGCGAAAGGTGAGCCAATGGATCGAGTTGTCGGACTGGAACTGGGTGCAGATGATTATATGGGCAAACCGTTTGAACCAAGAGAACTACTTGCCCGATTGAGAGCCATTACACGTCGCGGACGTGCAGCAGCAGAACAGCAGGTTTTATATTTTGGCCGTTTAGAAATCGACCCCAACAGTATGGTTGCAAGGTTAAATGAGAAAGACCTCAATTTAACATCACATCAATTCCAACTTCTCCATATCCTCGCTAAATCGGCAGGTCGAATACTAAGCCGAGACACATTAATGGACCAATTGAAGGGAGAGGATTTCGATATCTTCGACCGTTCTATTGATGTGCATATTTCCCGAATTCGCACGCAAATCGAAGACGATCCCAAAGACCCAAGACGCATTGTCACGGTTCGCGGTGCCGGTTATGTTTTTGCAAACAAGCAGGATTAAAATATGATCCGCAAACGCTTACATCATCAAATATATGCAACAGTCATATCAAGCCTTGTGCTTGTGGTAATTATTTCCGCGATGACGTTCTGGATAGTCGACAAAGACGAATCCGAGCCAGAGCTTCGAAAAACCATCGGCACATTTGTCATGAATGCATTACCTGACGCATCGAGCTCTGACGATCAACAACAAGCTGCATTGCTTGAACTTCTCGATGAGATAGCAATCGACGCAAGTCTTTATAACCAAAATGGCAGGCTAATCGCTTCAAAAGGAAAAATGTTGAAGCTTCCTGAAAACGTGAATGAGTTGGAAGGTTGGAAACGGTTTCGCATTGATAACGGATGGCTCATTGAATTCCGCGACGGACGTTGGCTGATTGTCGGCGAAAAATCAAATCATGGTCCAATGGATGCTATATTATGGCTGCTTCTCCTGCTCAGCTCAGTCGCACTCGGTATTGGCATCGCATCATACCCTTTCGTACGCAAATTAACCCGCAGACTGGAAATACTTCAATCCGGCGTCGAGAAAGTTGGCCTAGGCGACCTGACAGTGAGAGTGGATGTTAAAGGAAGAGATGAAATCGCAAGTCTTGCGCATAGCTTCAATAATTCAACCGAACAAATTGAACGTTTGGTGACATCACACAAAACACTGCTTGCGAACGCCTCTCACGAGTTGCGCACTCCTCTCTCTCGCATACGCTTGGGTTTGGAGATGTACCAAGACACCCATGATGAGAAAAGACTAAAAGCCTTAAAGAGCGACATACTCGAGCTGGATTCACTGATTGAAGAAATCATGCTAATGAGCCGTTTGGATAACAATTCAACAGGCATGACAATAGAAGAAGTCGACCTGAGTGCAATCATCACTGAGGAAGCTGCACACCATTCAGACGTCACTGTCAATGGTACAACGGAAAAAGTACATGGCAACGGGCGTCTACTTCGCCGTGTTATTCAAAACCTTATCGCCAATGCGTTCAAACATGGTGCGCCTCCCGTAGAAATCAAACTGGATCAAAGTGAGGACTTTGTAAGCTTTACAGTTACAGATAGCGGAAACGGAATTTCTCCAGAAGAACACACAAAAATATTTGAACGTTTCTATAGAGGTTCTGATCGTCAAAATGTGGAAGGTTACGGGCTTGGATTACCCTTGGTGAAGCAAATAGTTGATGCACACAATGGGGAAGTTGAAATTATGAATAGCAAGGGCTTTTCAATACAAGTTCGCTTGCCAATTCGGGATACAAACTTCAAAAATCAGTAGTATAATAGGGGTGGGAAATGAGCAAGTTGAAAGTCAGTTCTGCGGAACTGGTCGCTCAAGCGAGAGCACGGATAACTGAAATCGAAACTCAAGATGCAATTGAGATGACACGTGACCCTGATGTCGTGATTATAGACATACGGGATATACGTGAACGAAAACGAGTTGGTTATATCCCAAATAGCATACATTGCCCCAGAGGTATGATCGAATTTTGGGTCGACCCCGAAAGCCCTTATTTCAAGGAAATCTTCGGAGAAGACAAAGAATTTGTTTTTCATTGCGCATCCGGCTGGCGCTCAGCACTAACAGTGGCAACACTGAGGGATATGGGATTTGAAGCATCTCATATCAAAGATGGCTTTTCATCATGGGTAAAGGCCGATGGACCTGTCGAATTTCCAACTGATACAAAACCTACAACGAGCTAACTCAACTTTTGAGTTATGTATTTCTCCAACTTTTCGTGCTTTCCAGCATCAAAACGCAAACCCATTTTAGAGCGACGCCAGAGAAAATCTTGCGCATTGTGAACCCATTCGTTCTTAATCGCCCAATCTATCTCTCGAGAATAAATACCATGACCAAAATCAATGCCCATATCTTCAATAGATGATACTTCGCCAAATATGTTTGCCGCTTGCGTGCCGTACTGCCGGATAAGCCTTCTAATGGTAAAGCCGTTTAAAAATGGCAGCTGGCCCGCAAGTTCATTTTGCAAATTTGCGACCTGATCAACCGGAAAATCTCCACCAGGCAAACTAACACCAGCAGTCCAAGGGGCAGTCTGCTTATCCAAAACACCATCGATTTTCTCAAGGGAACTTTCTGCTAGTTTTCTATAGGTCGTGATTTTCCCTCCAAAAACATTCAAAACAGGTGCACCAGCTGTATCATTGATCTTTAATACATAATCTCGTGTCGCTGCCGATGCAGATGACGCACCATCATCGTAAAGTGGACGAACACCTGAATAGCTCCAGACGACGTCATCCCGAGTGAGATTTTTCTTAAAATAATTGTTCACGAAACTAATCATATAGTCAGCTTCCTCATCAGAACATTCAGGTTTGATAGATGGATCCAAATGTTCAGCATCAGTGGTACCGATAAGTGTGTAATCTTCTTCATAAGGGATCGCAAACATGATACGACCATCTTCACCTTGAAAAAAGTAGCACTTATCGTGGTCATACAATTTTTTGGTAATGATGTGGCTGCCACGAACAAGACGGACACCCTCATTGGTTTTAAGACGAACCGTGTCTTGAATAATATTGCCGACCCAGGGACCGCCGGCATTCACAATCATTTTTGCGTAATGCACTGTCGCATTGTCATTCGCATCAAGCGTATGAATTTCCCAAATGCCATCTTCTTGTTTTGCGGACACAACCTTGGTTCGATCCAGAATAGTTGCACCCCTGTTCTGGGCATCTATGGCATTGAGCAGCGTTAGACGCGAATCCTCCACCCAGCAGTCGGAATATTCATAGGCGTTCTTATACTTATCCAATAAAGGTTCACCCTCGACCGAAGACGTCAGATCAATTGAGCTTGTCGCCGGGAGAATTTTTCTACCACCAAGATGATCATATAAGAACAGACCAAATCTTATGAGCCACTTTGGTCGGCTGCCCTTCATCCATGGCATAAAGGTTGAAAGCAATTTCGACGTGGGAGTGCTATTTTCAAACCGCATTTCGGGATAAACCGGAAGCACGAAACGTTTAGGCCAACTGATGTGTGGCATGGCAGAAAGCAATATTTCCCGCTCTATGAGCGCTTCGCGTACGAGACGAAATTTGAAATATTCAAGATAACGCAATCCACCGTGAAAAAGCTTGGTCGAAGCCGATGACGTTGCAGATGCGAAATCATTCATTTCAGCAAGAGCTACGCGATAACCGCGCCCTGCAGCATCCCGCGCAATACCGCAGCCATTTATCCCTCCACCAATAACAAATACATCATATACTTCATTCTCGTGATCTGCTGAGTTACTCATTATTCATTTCCGTCATAATAATTTTCGTGTTTGACTTGACTGCAATTTCTTGAAAACTGGATGGAGGAGCGGTGTCGGTGACAATGATATCCAGTTGAGAAATATCGCAAATTCTGTGCGGGGCCGAGACTTCAAATTTTGAACCGCCACAAACCAATATTTTAGTACGTGCATTGGCGATAATCGCGCGAGCCACAGCAACCTCTCGCTGATCAAAATCCAAAACAGAACCATCGTGATCTAATGAAGAGGCACCGATGATCGCATAATCTACTTTGTAGTTACGAATGGCATCGACAGCATCAGCCCCGACAATGGCTCCATCAGATAATCGAACTTCGCCACCGATAATAGATAGAGATTTCAATCTCGCATTGCGTAGAATATGAACAACATTAATATTGTTTGTAATGACCGTCAGATCCTTATGAAGTTGCAAGGCATCTGCGACTTGTTCTGTTGTTGTCCCAATATTGATAGCAACCGAACTTCCGTTAGGAATTAACTTCGAAGCGGCGTTGGCGATGCTCGACTTTGATGCTTTAGCTGCTAATCGCCGTTCTTCGTATGTTGCCATAGACGTTGATATTGCACGCCTGGCACCACCATGAACGCGGGACGCAAGACCACGATCACACAATTCACTTAAATCTCGGCGTATGGTCTGTGTGGCAACATCAAATGAAGATGCCAACATCTCCACCTCCACGTACCCAGAGTTGTTTAGAATTTCGAGAATTTTCTCTTGGCGAGAATTAAACATATCTTCCATACATTCAAATGAACATTAATTGTTCAATACATTACATATGAAATTGCAAAAGTCTACCTAAGATCAACTTTCAGACGCATATTCGCGCATATGAAATTCAAATGAACATATCTCAAACACAATGAATGGCTCTCTCAACCAACATTGAAATTATATTCTGGTTATCAATCTATATTGCGGGGGATAATGGCGCTGACTTTAGCAAATCATAGACTAAATTCGGAGCAGCATTACTCATTATCCCAGATAACAGATTCATTTAGTGTCCGGCGTGCCGATGCCAAATGTATCTCGAACTCTCGCAACGCCCTTGTATTGTCGCCTTCTAACAATGCATCGATGATTGCCAGATGCTCCGCCAAGGCTGCAAGGTTCCGCTCGACCTCCTGCGATTTATTCCACCGATAATGATAGTGAAAAATCACTGCTACTATCTGATAGAAATCATCGACAAATCGATTGCCAAGTTTACGTGTGATTAGAGAATGCATTCTTTCATCAAGTTGACCAAATTCGGTCGTAGAGACTTCTCCACTTTGGATATATCTTACATGCTCTGCTTTTACATTGAGCAAAAGCTGCCTATCTTCATCCGACAGCACATCAGCACAAAGTTTTCTGAAGGCGCTAAATTCGAACATTTCTCGTACATCAGATAGTTCATTTGCATAGGCGCGAGTAAATCCACGTAATATCCAGTGACGGTTAGGCTCTTTTTCAATCAACCCAAACCGCGAAAATCTTATCAGATATTCTCTAATAACAGAGGCGCTGACACCAATCTCTCGTACAAGATCACTCTCCCTAATAATCGCACCGGGTTTCAAATCTCCATTGAGCACATACTCAATAAAGGCAATCTCTACCTTCTCACTGGATGCACGGGTCTCCTCTATCGGAAAGTGATCTCGCTTAAGTGGCTTACGAAGGATTGTCTTTTTTCGGCCATCCCAGTTTATTATTTTGGCGTCGTGTAATTGTTCCAGAACAGAGCGAATAGTCGTTCGGCTGATTCTTAGATCTTTCGAAAGCTGAGTTTCAGAAGGTAGGTTTGCACCACAATCCAGCTCAGCAATAGCTGACAACAATTCATTGTAACATTCTTTATATAGGTTCTTCGCGCGTGACAAAATAGCGTCCCTTGGAGGTGTCAGTAACCAATCACCATCTATTATACATCTTCATTTACAATCAACCCTGCTTTAGTAAGATCATCCCATAGGGCATCTGGAATTCGTTGTTCTAGCATATCCATATTACGAGTAAGTGAACTCGCCTTTGCCGTACCGATTAGAATAGACGCCACAAGCTCATGTTTCTTTGGAAAATTAAGGGCAGCGGCAGGAAGTGTTATTTCATGCTTCTTACAAATTTCCATAATTGCGGCAACCCGTTGCTGTACCTGTTTCGGCGCAACTTCATAGTCAAAATGTGCGTTAGGTCCTGGACCTGTCGCCAGAATACCTGAGTTGAAGACCCCGCCAATTACCAGTTTTGCATCATATTCGCGGCACTTCTGAAATAGCGGAAATGCCTGCTCCTGCTCCAAAAGAGTGTAGCGCCCTGCTAATAGGATTAAGTCTATTTCCACTTTACCAAGCAGATGTTCGCATATATCCGTTTGGTTGACACCCAGTCCCATAGCTTTGATCACGCCTTGGCTTTTAAGCTCCGATAACGCTTTGTGGCCACCATCCTCAAATTGATCATAGTAAATTTGCTTGTTTGATCCATGCCCAATGTCGCCAAGGTCATGCACAAACAAAACATCAATCTTGTTTAAACCAAGTCGTTGGAAACTATCCTCAACTGACCGCATTATGCCATCGTAGCTAAAATCAAAATGCTGATCAAAGCTAAGTGGGTTCTTAAACCCACTTATTTCGCTATGAATTTCCACGCTCGGTTTTAAGATACGCCCGACTTTGGTAGATAATATCCATTCATCAGGGTTCTTCTCCCGCAAGAAATCTCCTATCCTTCGCTCGCTTAAACCGTGGCCATAATGCGGTGCGGTATCAAAATAACGAATTCCGGCATTCCATGCAGCCTGCAGAACTTCATCTGCTTGTTCACGGCTAACCGTGCTATACATACCTGCGATATTGGCCGTACCCAAAGAAACTTGAGGTAACAACATCACCTTCTCCTACATAACTGCACCTAGTTGCCAGGGTACAAACTCAACACCACCAAACCCTAATCTCTCGCTTTTGGATTTTTTACCTGAGGCAATTGCAATGATTTCTTCAAAGATCTCTTCACCCTTAGTTTCAAGCGAAATACCGTCCTCAATAATGTCACCACAATTAACATCCATGTCTTCTTCCATACGTGAAAACATATCTGAATTTGTTGCAAGTTTAATGCAGGGAGATGGCTTAAAACCAGAGACGGAACCGCGTCCGGTCGTAAAGATTATAAGGTTAGCGCCAGACGCTATTTGGCCAGTTACAGAACAAGGATCGTAGCCTGGACTATCCATGAAAACTAAACCCTGTGTACTTATTTGCTCGCCAAACTTAAAAACACCGGCAAGCGGCGCTGATCCTGCCTTTGCTACAGCACCTAGCGATTTTTCCAAAATGGTGGTCAAACCACCCTTTTTGTTTCCAGGTGACGGATTATTGTCCATTGAACCATCATGTTTCTCGCAATAAGCTTCCCACCAATGAATAAGTTCTATGAGATCTTCACCAATTTCAGCCGACAGCGCTCTTCTGGTTAGAAGGTGCTCTGCACCATACACTTCAGAAGTTTCAGATAGAATACTTGTACCACCATGCTTGACCAATAAATCTGAAGCTACGCCAAGAGCTGGGTTTGCAGTTATACCTGAATAACCATCTGATCCGCCGCATTGCATACCAAGCATCAAACCGGACAGAGGCGCTTCAACACGTTCAACTTCATTAACCACCGTGGCCATATTCTTGATTGCAGTAATTCCAGATTCAATTGATTTCCGTGTTCCGCCGGTTTGTTGAATGGTCATATAGTGAAAAGTCCCGTCTTTCCGCTTAACCAAATCACCGACCAGTGATGGCAATTGCATCACCTCACACCCAAGCCCTATAAGTATGACACCACCAAAATTCGGGTTTTGAGCGTAGCCCGAAAGAGTTCGAAACAGTGTGTCATACCCCTCGCCGCTTGACGCCATACCGCAACCGGACGAGTGTACAATAGGCACCACGCCATCAATGTTTGGATACTCATCAAGCACACCGCTTTTTTCAACTGCCTCGGCAATAAAACGTGCAACAGAACCAGAACAATTTACAGATGTAAGAATGCCAATGTAATTGCGAGTTCCAAATCTACCATTTGCTCGTGGATAGCCCATAAATGTTCGCGGACTTTTTGGGGCCTCCAGCGGAACAACCTTTGTTCCATAGGCATAGTCCTGCGTGTGATCAGACATATCCAAATTATGCGAATGCACATGGCAACCTGATTGGATTATTTCTGTTGCGCTCCCAATTATCTGCCCGTATCGAATAACATTTTCGCCCTTATCAATCTGACGAATAGATAATTTATGCCCTTTTAAAACAGGCGTTTTAAGCTCAATTTCATGGGGAGAAACTTTATCCCCAATACGTAAATTCTCCAACGCAACAACAATATTATCATCAGAATTTAAATGTAACGTTTTAGATTGAGCTATCGACATACAAAAACCTTCTCAAAAATATGCGCATAACCAAAATTGGTCGGCAAAAACGAGCAACTTCACAATTTTCGAAATTCAACACAGAATCATTGCCTAAAAATTTGAAATTTCCAAATATGTACATTATGCAATAAAAACAGAATTCGCAATAATAATGTTTTTTATCAATTATAAACAGAAAACTATTCTTGATGTGGATAACCATTAAGATGAACAAGATAAAACAGAGTGACGGAACTTAAGTCTAGCACGTTGAGTGACAAACAAATGATTATCGATGCGCACCACCACCTTTGGAAAATTGAACACGGTATTTACGATTGGATTGGAGATGAGATCTCAGGCATCAGGCGAGATTATCAACCAGAACATTTACAGCCGTACCTTAGCCACCTGAAAATTGACAAAACAATTTTAGTTCAAGCTGCGGAAACACTCAAAGAGAATGAGCTCATGCTGGATGCCGCTGAAAACAACTCATTCATTGGAGGTGTCGTTGCATGGGTGGACCTTTTGTCCGATACCTGCGCTTCAGAACTAGATTTTCTAGCAAGCAAACCAATCATCAAGGGAATACGACCCGTTCTTCAAGGTATTGATGATACAAATTGGATATTGCGGGATGAAGTGATGCGTAATCTGAGCAGCTTGCCGAGATTAAACCTGCGCTTCGATGCACTTATCCAACCTCGTCACTTGAACGCGATGGAAACCTTGGCTCGTCAGATCCCTGATCTATCTGTAGTCATTGATCACGGCGCGAAACCAATCATCAAAAATGGACAAGCTCCTGACCAACAATGGCTTGAAGGAATTGCGAAACTAGCGGAATATCCAAACATATACTGCAAAATTTCAGGTCTTATAACAGAGTACGGTGCAGGATGGTCAGCCAAAGCTTTACAACCTGTTACTCACCACCTGTTAGATACGTTCTCGCCAAAGCGAATAATGTGGGGCAGTGATTGGCCCGTATTAGAACTCGATGGCTCTTACACTCAATGGTTCTCATGTATACTGGAATTGATCACTGATTTAAGTGCGCAAGAACAAAAACGCATTCTTGGTGAAACCGCACGTGAGTTCTATGCCATTGAATAAACAAGTCTCCAAAACAAGTAATGTAAGGAAAATTCATGCTCATCGGATTGGATCCAATTTTATCTCCCGAACTTCTCTATGCACTTCGAGCCATGGGGCATGGAGATGAAATCGCAATTGTCGACGCAAATTATCCTGCCAGTAGCTCAACTGAGCAGCTCATTCGTCTAGATGGTGTGGATGCGCCGATGGCATTAAAGGCAGTTCTTTCAATCACACCATTAGATATCTACGTCGAGGATGCAGCCTTTTCTATGCAAGATGCAGGCGATCCCGATAACTTTCCCGCTGCAGTTCAAACGTTCCAGACAATTATAAATGATGTCTGCAGTTCTAATCACAATATCAAACAGCTCGAACGTTTTGCATTTTACGAACATGCAAAGAACGCATTTGCAATTGTCCAAACTGGTGAAACCCGACATTACGGCAATATTATTTTGAAGAAGGGCGTTCTTCCCAGCGCTTAACTCACCGAAAGCGCAGAAAACTTTACAAGTAAACAAAATCGAAATTTATTAAGCTTCGGGTAACCATCAGCGTTTAGGTTTAGTAAACCTATCTCTTTATCGAGAGGAAAAGGAAGATGAAACCGAATGCTAAGAGCAATATAGCAAAATTTGTCTCTCCAGAGGAGACAACATTTAAATACGACCATATGTATGACGCAGGTCTTAAGCTACCACAGCGCGCACGGGCAATGATTGCACAACATTACTATCAACGTGTCCACCTTCGTGAACTGGGTCTTCGCCTTATAGCAACATGCGATTTGCATATTGTTCAGCAGGTTTTTGGTTCCGCTTCTGATGTTCTGTTGCAGCAAGCTGAACAATTTAAAGAGCAAGACTAAACGACCGAAACCTCATAACGAACAATCGCTAACTAAGCACCTTAGTCCGCACTTGGTGCATCCTTCGTATTACGCCTCATCTTC
The DNA here is from genome assembly GCF_900537175.1 of Lentilitoribacter sp. Alg239-R112. Classification (GTDB taxonomy): domain Bacteria; phylum Pseudomonadota; class Alphaproteobacteria; order Rhizobiales; family Rhizobiaceae; genus Lentilitoribacter. The sequence goes on from NZ_LS999833.1 coordinate 1,844,685, forward strand.
GCAAACAATGGCGATAGCATTGGCACAAAAAGACAAGCTACAGCGATTGCCAAAATAGTGAACGTCAACGGACGTTCCCAAAGAAATGACCATGAATCATTGTTAATCAACAATGCGCGTCGCAAGTTCTCTTCCATCATCCCGCCCAAAATGAAGCCCAGAATCATTGGGGCAAGCGAGAAAGAAAGCAACCGTAGAACCGTTGCAGCTAAGCCAAACAACACCATCAATTGAATATCAAACGTATTAAAGGAGACGAAATAAACGCCAATTAGCGAAAAAAACAAGATCAACGGCAGCAGGAACTTTGCCGGAATAGCCAGAACGCGCGCAATATATGGTATCAATGGCAAGTTAAGAACAAGCAGAATAATATTGCCCAGCCACATCGACACAATCACAGCCCAGAATACATCTGGCTGATCGATGTACAGTCGCGGCCCAGGTTGAATTCCATAACCTATTAATGCGCCAAGCATGATGGCAGTGGTCCCAGACCCCGGAATGCCAAGTGTAAGCAACGGCACAAATGAACCTGTCGCAGCTGCATTATTCGCGGTTTCCGGAGCAGATAATCCACGCACAGATCCCTTGCCAAACAGCTTACCCTTTTCAGCACCTGCAATACGTTGTTCGGTACCATAAGCAAGGAAACTCGCAATCGTAGCCCCGGCACCAGGTAAAACACCAATCAAGAAACCAAGAACGGAAGAGCGGCCAATAACCGGCACCATTTCTTTCACTTCGTCCTTACTTACGGCCATAGACCCCAATTCAGCAGCAGCTTTGCGCTCTTCTTCGCGCTTACTTTCATCCACTTTCTTGATGATCGCCATCAACGCTTCTGACAAGGCAAAGGTCGCCATTACAAGAAGGAGAAATGAAATCCCGTCAACAAGATCAATCATCCCCAGCGTAAAACGCGGTACGCCGACAGTTTGGTCTGTCCCAACGGTTGATAACATGAGCCCGAATATTGTCATCAAGAGCGCTTTGAGAACCTCACCCTTTCCGGCAAAGGCAGCGACCGCCGATAGGCCAAGTACCATCAATGCAAAATAATCAGTTGATTGAAATGATAAGGAAACAGAGGCCAAGTATGGTGCGGAAACAAGAAGTAATAATGCGGCAATAACACCGCCTGAGAAAGATGAGTAAGCAGCAATAGCTAAAGCCTTACCCGCCATCCCTTTCTTTGCCATCGGGTAACCATCAAATGAAGTTGCCACTGTTGATGCCACTCCAGGTGCGTTGATTAGGATTGATGATGTTGAGCCACCAAAAATAGCACCATAATAAACCGCAGCCATCAGGATGATGCCGGCCGAAGGTTCAAGACTTGCCGCAATTGGGATCATCAGCGCAATGGCCGACATTGGACCAAGGCCCGGGAGCATACCAATGAACGTGCCCACAAGGCAGCCCATGATAACGAACCCAATATTTTGCAGCGTAAAGGCCGTTTCTAAACCAATTAGAATACCGTCTAGCATGGCCTTAACCTCTTAAAAAGAATGGAAATGGTTCGATAAACACACTCAAACCATAGTTCATCAAGACCCAAAAACTAACAACGAGCGGAACAGCCACAAGAACTAACTTAAGCACGTTACGTTCACCCAACATTGTAAAACCAATCATTAGAAATAACGATGTTGACAGAAGAAAACCCAATGGGCGAACAGTTAAGCCGTAGATTGACATCAAGATAAGAAATGCTAGCCCCAACGGCCAGTTCAAATTCTTAAGAGTAAAACGCTCAGTATTGGACGGGAATACGATGATCGCGACGGACAGTGCCATACCTAAATAGGCCAATGCCTGCGGTATTGTACGCGGCGTAAAAGCTTGCCCCGCTTGAAAGGGAAGTAAGCGAATGTCGCCAATTTTCAAAAAGTAGAAGATGCAAAATGCCAAAAGTAGCATGCCGCCTATGCGGTCTTTTGTAAAGAACATCACATCCTCCCCAGAACATGTTCATATAACATTATAATCAAATTGCCGGACCAATCGACTAGTCCGGCAATTCTTTATTTGGTCGGCAACTCCCTAGAGGAAGCCAAGCTCTTTCATAAGACCACCAATTTGCTCTTCTTGACCTTCCAAGAAATTCACAAAGTCAGCATCTGCGTTGAAGATATCAACCCAGCCATTGCGGTCACGAACAGTTGCCCATTCATCGGTTGAATACATTTCTTTCAAAGCTGCAATATACTCAGCCTTTTTCTCATCTGAAAGACCGGGAGCCCCAAAGAAACCACGCCAGTTCACAAAGCTAGTTCCTTTTGAACCTGCTTCATCACATGTTGGAACAGTATCCATTGCAGCAACGCGTGCTTCTGATGTTACGCAAAGGATTTTAACTTCACCTTGGCGTGCCAATTCAATAGCCTCACCAAAACCAGTCGCAAGAGCTTTGATCTCGCCTGAAAGAAGGCCAGCCATAGCTTTACCGCCAGCATCATATGGAATGTATTTGACTTTCGTCGCATCAGCGCCAGCATTTTTCATAACGAGAGCCGCAATCAAGTGATCCATACCACCTGCAACAGAACCGCCACCAACAGCAACATTTGTTGAATCAGCATTATAGGCTGCAACGAGATCACCAAAAGAATTCAAAGTAGAATCCTTGTTCACAACCATCGCACCATAATCACCAATTGTACCGGCGATTGGCGTTAGATCACGAAAAGATTGCGGAAACACTTTTGTCAAAGAACGAATGACGATCGGTGTCGAATTTACCATCAATGTGTCTTGATCTTTGGTTTCAATAATGTGAGCAATTGCTTTACCGCCGCCGCCGCCAGACATATTTTCATATGTTGCGTTGCCAACAAGGCCAGATTTTGTCAAAGCTTCGCCAGTTCCGCGAGCTGTACCATCCCAACCACCACCAGCACCGCCAGGGATCAAGAATTTGATAGTATCGACTTTTTTATGGCCATCAGCGTGAGCAACTCCCATTGCGCCAAACGCAACAGCACTCGCAGCAAGTGCGATTTTAAGTGTATTTAACATATTTTCCTCCACGAAAACTTATCAGAACGTGTGTCCTGTTCGCAAAGTAGAGCAAAGGAAGCTGACATTTAGCTGACAATGAGCCAATGTACATCTATTCTCCGCGAAGCGCCCTGTTCCAGCGTTCAAAAAACCGGGCTCGTTTTACTTGGTCAAGATAAGCAACCAAACCAGGTCCAATGGAGATCGGTCTTAATCTTGTACCAAACTTTTCTCTAAAAGCCGATGCGGTATTATCCCCCTTAATGGCTGGATGAACTGCTGCTAGCTCCAGATCCTCCGCCATTATTCTCTGGCCTTTTTCAGACATAAGAAAACGCAAAAATTGCGCACTTAACTCTGGATTTTCAGCTGCCTTTGGTACGAGTGCTATGCGCGTCATCACAACGGTAAAATCTTCTGGCAAAATTATGCCCAAATCAGGATTGGTAGCTGCCCACGACTGGGCATAGGAGCCTAAAATATTGTATCCCAAAGACAATTTACCATCAGATACACGCTCGAGTATAGAAGCAGAACTTGGATATAGTTTAACACCAGATGCGCCCATGGCATTTACAAGTGACCATATATCCCTGTCATGCTCGATATCTCTTGCTAAAAACAAGAAACCAAGACCTGACCGCTCAATGTCATATGTGCCTATTTGGCCAAACAAATCAGAATTTTGGTCCTTCAAAAGCAATGCAAGCTCCGACCGATTGGCGGGCGGTTTTGACGTCTTAAATTTTGTTTTGTTGTAAACAATAACAGATGGCTCAAACGTTAATCCAAAGGCACTATCTTGCCATTTAGCCCAACTTGGCCATTGTGGGTCCGTTGGGCGAATAGCAAGAGCATACCCGTCGTTGACTAGCTTGACCTGCAAATCCATAGCTGAGGAAATAACAAGGTCGGCTGTGTTTTGACCGCCATCACTTTCTTGTATTACTCGTTCATAAATATCTAATGTTTGAAGGTCGTAATATTGAATTTCTATGTCTGGATTTTGTTCTTGGAAAACAGCGATTAGAGGCTCAGCCAAAACCTCTTCCAGCGATGAATAAATGGTCAAGATCGAACTATTTTGATCACTTTTTGCTGGAAAAATCGATTGACCGTGAGCAATATCATGGGCATGAATTGAGAAAAAACATGAAAATAGAAATATTAGGATCTTACGCATAGGTTTAATGTGCATGAGTTCTTACCAATGACAAGGTGAAAAATATCTTTCATTGTTTTTGAAGCGAGATTGAATGCGAATTTTACTAATTGAAGACAATGAAGAGCTCGGCTTGGGGATTATGAAACTCCTTGGGAAAACTTATGCAATAGATCAAGCGAACAATGGCGAATATGCCATTTCTTCAATCCTCGTGCAGGATTATGATTTAGTTATCCTGGATCTTGGCCTACCCGATATGGATGGTCTGGACGTTCTGAAGGAAATTCGCAGCAATCGAAAATCCACACCTGTTCTAATTCTGACGGCCAGAGGCGCGCTCGATGACCGAATCTCGGGACTGGATTTAGGGGCGGATGATTATATGACAAAGCCCTTTGAAATCGACGAATTGCAAGCGCGCGTGCGGGCTCTTCTTCGCCGGGTATCAATGGAGAAAACATCTCTTTTAGAGTTTGGCGCAATCAATCTGGATGTCCGATCCAATGTCGTATTGTCCGGATCTGAACCAATAGAGATGACACCGAGGGAGATCATGGTCCTGCAGGCGCTCATGATGGCAAGCGGTCGTTTGCTATCCAAATCGCAACTACTCGAGAGCATCACAAATTTCGAAGAAGATGTCAGTGAAAATGCGATTGAACAATATGTCAGCCGCGTACGCAAAAAACTTGCACCTCACGGTGTGACCATTCATGCAGCACGAGGTTTGGGCTATCATTTGAGAGAGTTAAATTGAACAGGCCCAACATAAGTCCCGACACCGAAAATCAGACCTACTCAATTCGCACAAGATTGCTGTTATGGTTGCTTGGGCCACTTATTATAATTGGGTTTGTTGCACTACTTGATGGCTATCGGGAGGCACGAACCACTGCAGACAAAGTTTCAGATCGCGTTCTTTCTGGGTCAGCGCTCGCAATTGCAGAGCGCGTTTTTGTCAATGAAAATGGTGATCTGGAAGTTGACATCCCCTACGTCGCACTTCAAATGCTAACGTCATCAGAGGATGATCGTGTATTTTATAAAGTTGAAAACGGTTCAGGTGAATTCATCACAGGTTATCGAAACCTCAATATCCCAGACCTAGACAACAGATCTGCGGATGAGATAACCTTCACTGACGGGCGATTTCGCGATGTAGCAATACGAATAGCGACCTATAAAGCAGCAGCATCTTCTAACACAAAATCTCTAGGTTTTACTGTAGCCGTGGCGGAAACCACAAATGCGCGAAATGCGATTGCGGAGGACTTGCTAATAAGTTCCGCCATTCGAGTGTCGGCGCTCATTTTTGCAGCAGCTATTCTCGTCTGGTTTGCAGTAACGCGATCCCTGATACCTCTGCTTAAACTAGAAGCAGCCGTAGAACGTAGAAGCCCAGAAGATATCCGTCCTATTGAACATAAAGTGCCAAAAGAAGTATCTGGGTTAGTTGTCACGATTAATGATCTTGTTGCAAGGTTTGCAAACTCTATTCGAGCCTTAAAGAACTTTACGTCCAATGCAAGCCATCAGTTCCGCACACCATTAGCAATCATAAAAACTCATCTGGAAATTGCTTCTCGCGAAGAAAACCCCGACGCTCGAAAGAAAGCAATAGCAGATGCTCAAATTGCAGTTGGAGACGCCGAGCGCCTTATGTCTCAGATGCTTCTTCTGGCTCGTATCGATGCCTCCTCAAAAAGAGAAATGCAAAGTCAAACTTGCAACCTGACATCCATCACCAAAAAAGTATGCGAAGACACGGTTTTACAACTCTCAAATAGCAACAGACTTGATGTCGACCTAGGATATACAGGCAAGGATGATCTTCAAATCATCGGCGATAAAACGCTCATTCAGGAAGTCGTGCGCAACCTTATAGACAATGCAATGAAGCATGGAGGAGCCAATGTGCAAATCGACGTCTCTGTGACAAGATCTGAAAAGCATATAGCACTAGAAATCTCTGACGATGGTCCTCAGTTTGAAATGCCTAGTTTTGAAAAAACCGCGGCAATGCAAGTTAAAAACGAGAGAAAGAGAAACTCCAATGGCTTTGGACTTTCCATTGTGAAAGACATTTTGGACTTATTCGATGCAAAGCTCGTTTATCAGGCCTGTTCTCTTGGACAGGGAAAAACAATCAAAGTAATCTTTATGAAAATCTGAACGCGGCACATAGAAAGACCTGTAGCTTGTTCCAGATCTCTCTACAATTTAGAACGCAGATGTCATATCAACATCGCTGCTGTTTAAAGACAGAAGTTTAAAAGCCTATCCAAAGATCCGTTTAAACTCAGCGATGCACTGCTTGAAACCAGCTTCAAAGTCACCATTGCCGGGATGGTAAACACTTTCGAATGAAACAACACCATCATACTGATCACGCTGAAGAGCCTCTGCAATTGGTTGAAAATGGTTTGCCAATTGCCCCTCGCCCATTTTGCGAACTTCCAATGTTGCACGCGGTGTATCAACCTGAACATCCTTGATGTGGACATGACCTAGATAACCATTACTAACTTCATTATATCCATCTGGATAAGCTAATTCATGACACCAGCAATTATTTGCCGGATCCCAAAGAACCTTTAACGTGTCTTTTGCATCAAGGTCGTCGATCAATTTACGTGCCGTATAGTTGGAATTCACCATTGTCCCATTGCCGGTCTCAACGGCGAGGACAACACCTTCCCGTTTGGCAAGCTCCACCGCAGGTGCAATTAGAGGCGGCATACTATCCCAAGCCCCATGGGCGACGTTCCACTTTTCTGCTCCGTTCTTGCCCCAAAGGATTTGTTCCTTCTTTTGTGTCATTATTCGAACAAGAGGCGAGTCTACTATATGAGCCATTTCAATAACTCGTTTGAGGGCGTCCATATGTTTAGTGTGCAAATCATCACCCGGCTTATTCGCCGATGTCATACCTGCAAAAATATGTCGCGAAAGACAAGAAACAGGCTTACCGCAGTCACGCAACAACAAATCAATATCGCGGATTTCATCCGCGGTATGATCGCCAACTTCCTTATCGTCGACAAATTGAAGTTCTGCATATTCAAGGTCAAATTCATCCATCACATCGATAGCATGCTTAAGATCACGGCTGATGCCGTCACAAATCACTCCTAGTTTCATTTTGATCTGGCCTCCATACGATGTAGTTCAGCACCAACAATATCTTCGATTACTTTCGTACAGATCCAATTATCACCGTCTGGAAATTTGGATTTCCCCGCATGAAATATCTGCATCGCCGCCGCAGCCGTGTGCAATGGAACACCCAGCTCTTCACCCAAATTCATCGATATTGTCAGATCTTTGTGCATTGTATTGATGTGACTGCCTGTACCTTCAAATTGCCGATCGATAATTTTTTCAAGCGCATTATTTACCACACCGCAGCCGGCGGATGACGTTGAGAATACATCAAGAATAACTTGCCCAGGAACGCCGGCCTTCGCAGCGAGAGCTGCGGCTTCAAACGTGGCAGAAAATTGAGCCCCTATGAGCGATTGAAGACACGCTTTAACCGTTTGCCCATCTCCGGCCCGTGAGCCCACGCGGTGAATATTGGCGGATACCGCTTCCATAACAGGCGCAAATTCATCAAGAACATCATTGGGTGCTGCTGCCATCATAGTAAGTGTTCCGCCTTGCGCGCCCGGAAATCCACCGGATACAGGACTATCTATCAACTTAACACCTAGATGTTCTATCGCTTCACCAATCTCGCGCGCTTCCTTAGGCTTGATTGTTGCAGTTAAAATAATGGCACCTTGACCATTCATCTTATGAATGAATCCATCTTTGCCATAAATAACTGATTTCGCCTGGGCACCGGTCATAACCATGACAAAAATTACATCTGCATTGGACCCCACTTCAGAAACATCCGATGCAGCATAACCACCCATTTTTGAGAAGGCTTGCATTCGTTCTGGTTTCAGATCAAAACCCCAAGTCTCATACCCATTACTAATAAGATTTTTGGCAATGCCCGACCCCATGTCGCCCATGCCTATGACACCAATTTTTTTCATAACTCTTCTATGCTCCCGTTTTGGACACAATAAACAAAGGCTTTCGCCTCAACCATTGTGCGGGTTTCAAGCACTCCACCGGAGTGTCGGGCGGGTCCGGAAGACACCCGCTGCCCGAAATCAGTCGTTAGCCTGTCTGGCCTCCAACGTATCTTTAACAAGAACCCATGCCACAGAAAGATGCTCACTTAAAGCATTCTCTGCCTGAGTGGGGTCGCGCTCTAAAATAGCTTCATAAATCTTTCTATGTGCGTCATAGTTAACTTGATTATGATCAGCAGGTCTTTTCATTCTGCCCCAGTTCGGTGCCAACCATGAAATATAACCTTTGTGAATTGTCGAAAATATCGGATTATCCATAATCTGATATAAAACCCCGTGAAACTGCATATCAGTTTCAAAAAAAGTCGGTGTATCATTAATTGCTGCCTGATTAGCATTAAGCGCAGCTTTTAAATTGGCAATATCATCTTTTGTAGCATGAAGCGCCGCGTGACGAACTAATCCTCTCTCGACAAATTCCCGGCTTTTATATAAGTTTGCAACGCCACCAGGTTCATCTAAAAGATGTGTAATGATCTTTCCGGTTGCAGTAAGAACCGTGCCATAATCAGGTTTCTTAACGATCGGTCGATATCGGGGTCTCGATTCTATAAGACCACGATTTGCTAATGTCGAAATTGCCTCACGCACAACAGTTCTACTCATGTTAAACTCTTCCATCAGATCTCTTTCCGCTGGCAAAGGTCTATTATTCTCAAATTGTCCGGAGGCAATTCGTCCCTCTATCTCAGCTACTAGATCATCTGATGCTCTTCGCATAACACTCGCCCGACTTCATATTCAGATCAACTTTGGCACAACCAAAATGAAATTGTAAATATAAAAAAATTTATAAGATATGAAACTAATTGACATGAATCGTCAATGACGATTATTTTTATTATTTATTTTCAATAACATAATAAATAAATTCGAAGAAATCGTTTGAAAAACTATTAAAAACAACTTGACTCAAACAGACTTTCCCGATTTCCTGCACCCAAGTTTGGTTCTACCAAATAAGATTATTATTATTAAGGGAAGTTGGTTTGGCAAAAATAACCTCTATATGTGTTAGGTTATTTCACATTCCGCTAGCAGAAGTGCTGGTCGACGCTAAGCATGGAAATCACACCCATTTCGAACTCATCACCACAACAATACAACTCGATGACGGACGCGAGGGCACAGGATATACATACACGGGTGGTAAAGGCGGTTTTGCGATCAGTGCAATGATTGAGCATGACCTTGCACCGTTTTTAATTGGAAAAGATGCCGAACCAATTGAAAAGCTCTACGAAGCGATGCTTTGGCATGTCCATTATGTAGCCAGAGGTGGCATCGCGTCATTTGCAATCTCAGCAGTTGATATAGCCTTATGGGATCTTAAAGGTAAAGAACTCGGCAAATCCCTTAAACAGATGGTCGGAAACACAAATTCCAGTTGCAAAGCATATTGCGGTGGCATTGATTTGGCATTTTCACTACCGAAGCTCTCAAGTAGCGTTGAGAATTACCTTGAACGTGGTTTCAACGGCGTAAAAATTAAAGTCGGACAGCCAGAATTAAAGACAGACATTGATCGCGTAGAAGCAATACGAAAGCTTATCGGACCTGATTTAGCCTTCATGGTCGATGCAAATTATTCAATGGAAGTTGACCAAGCAATCGAAGCGGCAAATGCTTTTTCTGACTATGATATAAAATGGTTCGAAGAACCTATCATTCCCGATAATTATGAAGGCTACGCACACATCGCTACGATGACTGGAGTTCCATTAGCGATGGGTGAAAATCTACATACAATTCATGAATTTGGTTATGCACTAAACCAATCAAAACTGAGCTACATTCAGCTTGATGCTTCAAATTGCGGCGGAATAACCGGTTTCATGCAAGCCGCCAATTTGGCAAAATCCTTTGGTGTGCCTGTCTGTAGCCATGGCATGCAAGAACTTCATGTCAGCCTTCTGTCGGGCATTCCAGATGCTGGGTGGTTAGAAGTGCATGCATTCCCGATTGAACATTATACTGAGCGTCCGCTGGTCATCGAAGACTGCCTTGCCATTGCACCAGACACACATGGAACCGGCGTGACGTTTAATTGGGAGAAGCTGGAAAAAGAAGATCTACTCTCCGCGAACATCCGGAGGGTTGCTTAACAGTTCAATTTTAAACGAACTCATTAATTGAATATATAAAATGTTCAGTTCGGAGGAACCTGTACATTACAAACATTCTAAAGATACATGAAAAACTTTGGAATTTAAGGTCATTACAAAGACCAACAATGTGGCGGCAATTTAGCTGCCAATAAAATGACTAAAGCAAAACTGGGAGGAACCTTATGCTTAAAATACTAACACAAACATTGCTTGCAGGTGCAACTGCATTGGCATTTATGGCTGGCAGCGCAGCTGCGGAACAAACAAAGCTTCGCATTCAAACGCACTTTTCAACTGAAACACTATCTGGCAAAATGGCCGGAGAATTTATTGAAGACGTTAAGGCAATGTCCAACGGCGAAATTGAAATAGAAATGTTCTATTCAGGTGCCGTTGTTAAAGCAGCTGAGACATTTGACGCCGCTGCAACCGGTATCCTCGATTGCGACATGACAGGTGGCGCTTATCAAACTGGTAAAAACCCGGCATTTCAGTTCGCTGGCGATTTAACCGGTGGTTACCAAAACCCATATCAGCAATATGCCTGGCTTCTTCACGGCGGTGGTTATGATGCGCTAAACAAACTCTACAATGCCAATAATATGGAATTTGTAGGTTGGTGGATTCCAGGTCCTGAATCGCTATCTTCAACAAAACCATTTACAGGCGTTGCAGACCTTAAGGGCTGGAAATTCCGTTCACCTCCAGGTGTAATTACCAACATTTTCACAAAGCTTGGCGCTTCGCCAATTGTGATGGATTTCAACGAAATCTTTACAGCTCTTGAAACTGGTATCATCGATGGCGCCGATGCGGCTAACTTGACCAACAATGTCGGTCTTGGCTTGTATGATATTGCGAATAACACAAACTATCCAGGTTTCCACTCAATGCCTGCTGATCACCTGGCTTGTCGCAAGGACATCTGGGATGCAATGCCAGCACACCATAAGGCAATTTTGAAAGTTGGTATGCAGGCACTTGGCCTGAAAAACTCAACAATCAACGAAGTTCAAAACGCTCAAACAGCAAAAGAACTGGCCGCAAAGGGTGTGAAACTAAATACTTGGTCTGATTCCGACATGGCAGTTTATCGTGGTGCCGTTCAAGAAGCTTGGACAGAATTTGCGACAACACCAGAAGCAAAAGAGCTTTTGGATAGTCACGTTTCTTTCCTTAAAGACCTTGGCGCAATGAAATAACAGCCAAACTAAATTAGGTTGGCGGCAGTTGCAAAACACTGTCGCCAATTTTATATGGGCACCCCAACTATGAAAATCATCAAAGTAACCAGTCATATTCTCCAATATGACATGCCGGAGCAACTTGGATATTCGCAACAATATTATGCGAAGCGAAGTGCGCATTTGGTTGAAGTAGAAACTGATGATGGCATCACGGGTTGGGGAGAATGTTTTGGGCCAGGAAACATTGCAATCGCCAATAAATCCATTGTTGAGAATGTCATTCAACCCATGATCTTGGGTGATGATCCGATGGATAGAGACGTCATCTGGCATAAAGTTTATAATCTCATGCGCGATCATGGGCAAAAAGGCATGCCGATGCAATCACTATCTGGTGTAGATATCGCCTTGTGGGACATAGCAGGCAAGGTTGCAAAACTTCCATTATACAAGCTCATTGGCGGTGCGCACAGAAAGGATATTTCCGTATATGGTTACGGAATGATGCTGCGCCCAGAGCCCATAGAGCAACTCATCTCTCGGTTTGCGGACGAGGCTGCCGCAATTAAGGACATGGGCTTTTCAGCTACCAAGATGAAAATTGGCATGGGTCCGAAGGATGACATTCGCCTGGCAGAAACCGTCCGATACAGTGTCGGGGATGATTTTCGTTTTATGGCTGATGCAAACCATTGCTACACGACAAGCGACGCCTTCTACGTTGGCAGAGCGCTGGATGAATTAGGTGCTTATTGGTTTGAAGAACCAATTGCACCTGAGGATTTGGACGGTTATCGTGAACTTCGACAAGGCTTGAAAGTTAATATTTCTGGCGGGGAAGCTGAATTTAACCGATGGGGTTGGCGCGGCCTTCTAGAGGCAAGAGGACTGGACATTGCCCAACCGGAGGTCTGCGCATTGGGCGGAATTTCCGAATATCTACGAGTACTAGCCCTATGTCATGCGCATTTCACACCCGTAGTTAATCATGTGTGGGGTTCGGCAATCGCAGTTGCCACAAATATGCATCTCCTGATGGCAATGCCGGATTTACCGGGTGGATTGCACCCTTGGGAACCAATGCTTGAATTTGACACAACAGATAACAAGTTCCGTGATGAGTTACTCACAACACCACTTGATATTCAATCACAGGTAAAACAGAATGGTGGACGCGTGGTAGCGCCCGTCGGAGACGGGTTAGGAGTGGAACCTGATCGAGATTTCATTCGCCATTATAAGATTCATTGATGGGAGGGGCTAAATTGGACGAGAAAACTGGTGGTCTAAAGGAGTGGATATACCCATTTGCATTCATTTTTTGTGCTGGTTGGGTCATATGGCACGGGCCTGCATACATTCTTGATTTTGTACCCCATGATAATGAAAGCATGGTTGCACAGATGACAGAACTGCATCAGCGCAAAGACGTTTCACCCGGCCTATCTGGCCTCTTCGGCGGATTAACAGATATTATAGATTGGATTGCGCTTCTACTCGTTCCAGTATTTTTCTATCTTGGTATGCGATCTTTAATGCTAGCGACAATGGAATTTCAACAATATAGTCGCGCCGATAAATTCGCAATGTTCATTGGCCGCATCACCATGATCTTGATCATTTCCATGACATTGATCATGCTATACGAGGTTTTACTACGTTATGCGATTGAGGCTCCAACCCTTTGGGCCAACGAGCTGACTCTTTGGATTGCAGGCTTTGTCTTTATGCTGTCGGGTATTTATGCCATGCAACAGCGCAGCCACATACGTATTTTTATCATCTATGACATCATGCCCAGATGGGCTCAACATGTATGCGACACCATATCAGTTACACTGCTTTGGTTCTTTGCTGCCTGTCTGGTTTTTGGAAGTTACAATCAAGTCTTCATCATCAAATTTTATCGCTGGCAGACGTTTGGAACCGCGTTTGACCCACCCATTCCAGCGACAATTCAACCAATGATCTTGATCACTGTTTGCCTCATTTCTTTGCAAGCGCTGCTTAACTTGATAGCCGATTGGAACCGAGATCCATCAGAGATTATCGAAAAAGATGTTATCGACGAAGAAGAACTTGAAGCGATCAAAAAAAGCGTAGGGGCAAGTTAATGGATATAGGAACTATATCAATAGTATTGGTTATCGGACTAGTCTTTCTGCTGGGTATCGGCATGCCGCTTGGATTTGCATCTGCGGTCCTTGCAGCGCTTGTAATGATCATGAAATTTGAGCCAAATATTCTCGTCGATCCTCTTAGTTTTGGTGAGGGCATGCTGACGGGACGTCCGGGAACAGGTGCGCTCTATATTCTAACTCAAAAAATCTATGACTTGATGACAGAATATGTACTCATATCAGTCCCCTTGTTTATATTCATGGCAGCCTTGTTGGAACGTTCAGGCGTTGCGAAACAAATGTATGATAGTCTGGATTTCTGGATGTCGCGTATGCGCGGCGGCATCGCCATTGTTACCTCTCTTATGGCTGTTTTAATGGCTGCAATGTCAGGTATTATTGGTGGCGAAGTGGTATTACTTGGCCTGATCGCACTGCCGCAGATGCTGCGCCTTGGCTACAATCAAAATTTGGCGATCGGTACAATCTGCGCTTCCGGCTCACTTGGCACCATGATTCCACCCTCAATTGTTTTGATCATTTACGGTTTGATAACCGAAACATCTATTAAGGCACTATTCACTGGCGCTTTTTTACCGGGCTTCATGCTTGCAAGCTTCATTATCCTATACATTATCATCCGTACACAACTTGATCCTTCACAAGCACCATTACCTGAACCTAAAGAAGGAGATCCAGAAGGCAGCGAGAAGGCTGTTATGTTCTGTGGGTTCCTATCCATTCTGGTTGCCAGTGCAACGACTCTACTGCTGGCCCGAGTAGCCTTCCTCACCCTAACCGAACGTAATGTTCCCACCGGTGAGAATTTCGAACCACCAGCCTTAGGCATGCTAGATCAGGCGCCATATATGATCGGTATACTGATGATCGCATTGGCGTTCATATTCTTTGTTGTCGGGATTGAAAAAACAAAAAGTGGTTGGAAACATGGCAAAGGTTTAGTTCCGCCACTTACTGTTATCGGCATTGTACTCGGCTCAATTTATGGCGGCATAACAGGCATCACAGAGGCCGCGGGCATGGGTGCTTTGGCTGTCTTTGGCATTGCTGCATTACGGGGTGAAGCGTCCGTCGAACTCGTATGGGTCAGCCTTATGCGCACCCTACGTTCAACCGGCACAATTATTTGGGTTACAGTGGGTGCGGCAGCTTTGGCAGGCGCATACACGCTTGCAGGTGGGCCGGCCTATATCGCACAATTAATTGTTGGCGCGGAAATGCCAACAATGGTGGTCATCCTGACAATGATGGTCATTCTACTGTTCATGGGTGCTTTCATGGATTGGGTCGGAATTGTCTTGCTCATCATTCCTGTTTTCCTACCTATCGTGAAGAAATTACCAATTGATGAGATTGGCTTTATCGGCCAACTTTCGCCTCAACATGTATCAATTTGGTTTGGTGTTCTGTTCTGCATGAATATGCAGGTTAGCTTCTTGTCGCCGCCATTTGGACCAGCGGCTTTCTATCTGAAATCAGTTGCACCATCGCATATTTCACTAACAGACATTTTCAGAGGTTTCTTACCATTTATCGGTGTTCAATTACTGGCATTGATGGTCCTCCTCATATGGCCATCGATTGTTACGTTATTGCTCTAATATAAGGACAAGCTCGATGATTAACGAAAGTCAGGTCGAAACATTTAAAAATCAAGGCTACCTTGTTGTCGAGGATCTATTGGATCAAAAAACGCTCCGTGCGATTCATCAGGAATATAGCGAGTTGATGGATGAACTATATGAAACATGGTGGCGCGAAGGAAAGCTTGAAAAAACACCAGATAATTTGAGTTTCTGGGAAAAACTTGATTGTGCCTATCAAGGAGGATTTGACTGGTATCAACCATTTGATATCAGCCTGCCTCATTCCAATATCACCGACAAAACGCCCATACATATTGGTCCAGCAGTGTTTGCCATGGCTACGCACAAAAATATTCTTGATATGGTTGAAAAGCTTATAGGCCCCGAAATTACATCTAACCCAATACAACATGTGCGGATCAAACCACCACAACAATCGGTGTCAAATTCTGAAAACCGAGCACACGTGATCGCTACAGATTGGCACCAAGATATGGGGGTTACGTTGCAGGAAGCAGATAAAACAGAGTTTGTAACCGTTTGGCTCGCAATTAAAGACGCAACAATTGAGAATGGATGTCTTCAAGTTGCAGCTGGAAATTATGACCAGATGCTGCCGCATTGCTCAAAAACGCAAGTTGGAATTGCAGATAAATTTATACCTTCCGGCAAAACAACACCTACGCCTGTTAAGGCTGGTGGAGCTGTGATTTTTCACCCTCTTACACCACATTCTTCATTGGCAAATAACAGCGATGGATATAGGTGGTCGTTTGATCTTCGATATAATGTAACAGGACAACCAACCGGGCGTAGCCAATTCCCTAGTTTTGTTGCACGTTCAAAAAACAATCCAAAAACAGAATTAAAGGACTGGAAGGTTTGGAAAAAAATGTGGGAAGATACACGTCACAAACTAGCACACGCCGACCATATCCCTCAGCATCGCTGGAATTCTGATAGTCCCTATTGTGCATAATGTAATCAATAAAACGCAGGCCGTCCGAATTGCGATCATGGGTGCGGGATTAATTGGGGAGCGCCATGCGCGACTTGCTGAGGCGCATCCAGATGTGGAGCTCGCAGCTATTATTGATCCAGACCCCAAAAAAAGCACATTAGCCGCTGAATTGAATTGTGAGCATTTCAATTCTCTGACAGACATTGCACCCAACATTTGCGATGCAGTTGTCATAGCAACCCCTAATTCAGACCATCTAAAGTCAGGCCTCCAATGCCTTGAAATGGGTTTGCCTTGCCTGATCGAAAAACCAATCGCAGACACCGTCGAAAATGCGGAGAAATTAGCTGTAGCATTTGAAAATCAGAACATTCCGTTGTTAATCGGTCATCACCGTCGATATCATCATTTTTCAACTCGAGCTAAGGACATCATAGAAAAAAATAAACTTGGGCGACCTATTTTAGCGTCCATAATTTGGGCGGTACGGAAACCAGATTCTTACTTCAAACAGGGAGTTTGGCGAACCAAATCAGACGGCGGTCCACTTTTAATAAACTTTATCCATGAGGCAGATCTGCTCCTCTATATATTTGGTAAAGTTATTAATGTTCAGGCCACAACATCAAATAGGCAGCGCAAACAAAGTGTAGAAGATACGGCTGCAATTATATTGACGTTTGAAACAGGCGTAATTGCGACGGTTGTTTTGAGCGATACTGCGCTTACCCCTTGGAGTTTTGAGGGCGCGTGTGGTGAAAACCCAAACATTGCCGAAACTGGTATTTCCTCATGGAGAATTGGCTGTACTGAGGGGGCTTTCGATTTTCCAAACCTAAACATTTGGACAGATAGCGAAAACGGAATTGGAGACTGGTCCCGTAAGCTTAAATCACAAACTCAGCAAGTGAGCCAAGTAGATCCACTTTATGACCAGCTATCACACTTTGTGGAGTTAATACGCGGCACGGCAAAAAAACCAATCTGTAGCGGTCGTGACGGTTTAGAAGCGCTCCGTCTCGTCGAATGGATAAAGCGTTCCGCCGACACTTCGCATTTCAGTAATGCAGATGTAACCAGTCCCTTGGATATCAAAAAGCGATTGGCATAAATGAATAATATTTCGAAAAAATTTGCTGCAGGTGGGCCACTCGTCGGCATCATAATGATCCTGATCGCAAATTTTCTCTTTTCCTTTGTTGACACCGGAGCAAAATGGCTTGCCATCTTAGGGATGTCTGCATTGCAGATCGCATTCATGCGATATGTAGGACATTTTGCAATTTCGTTGGGGCTCTTCGCTAAAGAAGGTTTCGATTGGAATGTCATAAGATGCGAAAAACAATTTCTAGTCATTTTGCGAGCGCTTTGCATTATGTTTGCAACCATCGCGAACTTCTTTGCAATTCGCTATCTATCACTCTCTCTTACATCAACAATTCTGTTTTCCTCACCAATTATCATCTGCGCGTTGTCTTGGCCTCTCCTTAGGGAACGAGTAGGAAAATTCCGATGGATGGCAATTGGTTTGGGTTTCATCGGAATATTAATAGCTATCAGACCTTTTGACGAAAGTTTTCACTGGGCCGTGCTTGTATCTTTGAGCGGAGCATTTGCTTATGCGCTCTACTCAATCATAACACGCAAATTGTCCGGTACCGTTCCGGCAAATACGATGCAATTTTGGACCGGGCTTATTGGAACAATTGCGATCCTACCATTTGCAATTCTAGATTGGCAAACACCTGTATCCAACTTTGAGTGGTTAGTTATGTTTAGTTTGGGCGTATTTGCATGGGCCGGGCATCAATTCTTCACAAAAGCTATAGCGCACGCCCCACCTAATCTGCTCATGCCATTTGGGTATGTGTTCATTTTGTATGTAACAACTTGGAGCTTCTTTGTATTTGACGAAGTCCCCGACATGTGGACAATTACTGGTGCGTTCATCATCATCATAGCTGGTCTTTTAATATGGTTCCGAGAGAAAAAATTAAGCGCATCAAATATTCAAACTTAGACGAATACTGCAAATTACATAACCTATTATTGCAACACGATAACACTCACTTGAACCGACACAACATTTAGAGGTATATGTTTTTATCTGCCTGAAGAGAAAAATGAACTTCTTATTTCGAGATCAAGTTTTGGAACATCTATCTGTTTGATTGCAAAGGCGGGCCGAAACTTTAAACTAGCTATCAGGATAAAATAATGATCGTCTGTTGCGGAGAGGCATTAATTGACATGCTTCCAAGAAAGTTAACCTCTAGCGAGGATGTATTCCTACCTGTCCCGGGTGGCGCCATATTCAATACAGCCATTGCTCTTGGTCGTTTGGGCGAAGACGTCGGTTTCATCTCCGGAATATCGACAGACATGTTTGGCACACAGCTTGTCGAGGCTTTAAACGCATCGCATGTTTCCGAAAGCTATTGTATACGAAATGACCAGCCTACCACACTTGCATTTGTTAAGCTGACAGACGGAAATGCCAAGTATTCTTTCTTTGATGAACAAAGCGCAGGGCGCAACATCTCCCAACAAGACTTACCGACAATAAGTGCTGATGTTGAGGCGCTTCATTTCGGAGCCATCAGTTTGATCCCCGAACCATGTGGTTCTACTTACGAAACATTATTACTCAAACAAGCTCCCTCCCATGTCATTTCTCTCGATCCCAATATCCGAATAAGCTTCATAAAGGATGCTGAGAAACATCGGGCGCGAATAAAACGCATGGCAGAAGCTTCCGACATCATAAAAGTCTCCGATGAAGACTTGGCATGGATTGCGGAAACTTCAAATGAAAGGTCTCAAATAGATCAATGGCTTTCTGCCTCCGCCTCAATTGTAATTATTACACGCGGAGGTGATGGCGCAGACGTCTACACGAAGAACTATCATTTCAATTCACCCGCAATCAAAACTACAATAGTTGATACGGTCGGTGCTGGTGACACATTTAATGCTGGTTTATTATCAGGGCTTAAACGTGCAAACCTTCTCCGTAAAGACAAGCTTGTATCCATTGGGCAAGACGATCTAGAAAAAGCAGTCCATCTAGCCAACAAGGTCGCAAGCATTACTGTTTCTCGAGCAGGTGCAAATCCACCTTGGAAGCATGAACTATAGAACGATAATAACCCATGCCCTCAAGTGAAGCGTCTCTAGAAGGTTAGCCACAGCTTATCAAACAAGCTCTTCAAGAAGTTTACGCGTATTCTGCTCGTTCATTTCGATCGGATTTCCGCCGGTACTTGGGTCAGCCAAAGCACCTTTTACGAGCCGATCCATATCTGGATTTTCAATTCCAAGTTCAGACAGGGTTTTCGGAATTTTCATTGAAGCATTGAGATCATCCACATAGGTGCAGAAACCACTAAACCCGCCTTCAATATCTAGATATGCTGCAGCCGAATTAAAACGTTCTTCGATAGCATCTTTATTAAACTGCAAAACAGCAGGCATGCAAACTGCATTGGTTGTGCCATGATGTGTATGGTAGATCGCGCCAATTGGATGGCTCAACGCATGGATAGCGCCTAAACCTTTTTGAAATGCTGTGGCTCCCATTGCAGCAGCAGACATCATATGCGCGCGCGCCTCAATGTCTGTACCATCAGCATAAGCACGTGGTAAATATTCTTTAACCAGACGCATTCCTTCAAGCGCTATCCCCTGGCTCATTGGATGGTAATGGGGGCTAGAATAAGCCTCCACGCAATGGGCAAACGCGTCAAGTCCGGTTCCAGCAGTCAAAAACTGGGGCATTCCAACGGTAAGTTCCGGATCACAAATCACAACAGTTGGAAGCAATTTGGGGTGAAAGATAATTTTCTTCTCTTGGCTATCAGATTTTGTGATGATGCTGGCGCGTCCTACTTCAGAACCGGTACCAGCTGTTGTAGGGACGGCAACAATTGGAGCAATTGCATCGGCATCGGCTCGCGTCCACCAATCATCCACATCTTCAAAATCCCATAATGGTCGTGTCTGACCTGCCATGAGCGCTATAACTTTAGCTAAATCCAGGCCAGATCCGCCACCAAATGCGACTACTCCATCATAGCCACCTTCACGATAAATACGAACACCTTCTTCGGCATTGTTATCTGTCGGATTGGGATCAACCTCGGAGAACATCCCCCGTCCCAGACCGCTTGCCTCAAGAATATCAAGTGTACGTTTTGTGATATCCATACTTGCTAATCCGCGATCCGTAACAAGAAGTGGCTTCTTCATTCCAGATTGAATACAAGCATCTGCAATTTCCGAAATTCGACCAACGCCAAATTTCATTGCTGTAGGGTATGACCAGTTTCCAACGAGTTGCATTTAATTAGCTTTCTTAAGGTGGTATGATTTTGGGCGTGTTAGATTATGATAACCGATAATTGAAAGGCCGCCGCCGCGTCCGGTATCCTTGCAACCAGTCCAACATAGAGCCGGATCGAGGTAATCACATCTGTTCATGAAAATAGTACCAGTTTCGATTTGATCACCGATACGTTGCGCGCGATCAACATCCTTTGTCCACAAAGATGCAGTCAAACCGAAATCACTATCGTTCATCAATTTTATAGCTTCATCATCGTCACGAACCGGCATAATTCCAACAACGGGACCGAATGACTCATCACGCATTACGCGCATGTTATGGCTCACATTAGTCAGGATTTGCGGAGAAAGATAAGCACCACCATCATCCTCGGCGAACCTATCGATGTGAGCTTTGGCGCCAGCAGAAATCGCTTCATCTATTTGCGCACGTACTTCATCTGCAAACCGCTTGTGTGCCATAGGCCCAATTGTTGTTTCAGCCTCAAGTGGATTGCCAAGCTTATAATTCGATACGATCGAAACGGCTTTCTCTACGAAACGATCGAACAGGCTTTCAGCCACATAGATACGCTCAATTCCACAACAGCATTGGCCTGAATTAAACATGGCACCATCGATCAGCGTCTCAACGGCCGCATCAAGATCAGCATCTTCCATGACATAGCCCGGGTCTTTACCGCCAAGCTCCAACCCAAGCCCTGTAAATGTGCCCGCAGCTGCTTGCTCCATAGCTTTGCCACCACCGACAGATCCAGTGAAATTTACAAAACCAAAATTTTTAGCAGCAATGAGATCACTTGTTGTTTGATGATCAAGGAATACATTTTGAAATAGCCCCTGCGGCAGCCCCGCTTCCAGAAAGGCTTTCGCCATGCGCTCACCCACCAATAGAGTTTGCGTTGCATGCTTTAGTAAAACAGCATTGCCCGCAATGAGCGCCGGAGCAACGGTATTTATGGCGGTCATATATGGATAGTTCCATGGCGCAACAACAAGTACTAAACCATGCGGAACTCTCTTAATGTAACGCGCAAAATTATCATCGTTGGAAATTGATACATCAGCAAGAGCATCATGAGCGATATCAGCCATATAGCTTGCACGCTCGTTAAAGCCGCCAAACTCACCGCCGTAACGAACAGGACGTCCCATTTGCCATGCAAGCTCGGTTATGATTTCATCATTCATCTTACCAATAGCGGCAACGCCAGCCATCACGAGATCTATACGTTCCTGTAACGGGCGTTTCGCCCAATCAATTTGCGCTTGTTTTGCAACGGCAACGGCATGCGAAGCCTCTGATGCGTTTAGAACTGGACGCTCCGCGTAGATGGACCCATCAATGGGGGATATACATTTTAGTAGTTTAGACACTGTTGGTTACGACCTTTCAAAACCACGTGCAACTTCATAATCAGTTACAACTCTATCAAATTCTTCTTGCTCCCAAGTGGCCGCACGAACATAGTGATCAATAACGTCATCACCCATCGCTTCACGCAACATTTTGGAATTCCGCAACATTTCAGCCGCCGCCCGTAATGAGGTCGGGATATCTTCCAGTTTTTCGCTTTTATACACATCACCATCGCTTGGCGGCGCAAGTTCGAGTTTGTCTTCAATACCCTTTATGCCCGCAGCGAGTTGCGCAGCTATCGCAAGATAAGGGTTTAAATCCGAACCACCAATACGACATTCAATCCGAACTCCTAATGTCCCCTCACCGCAAAGACGAAAGGCAGAAGTTCTGTTATCGACAGACCAGGTGATCTTTGTCGGCGCAAAAGTGCCCGGCGCAAAACGTTTATAGGAGTTAATATAGGGAGCTAAAAAGTATGTTGCATCGCTTGCGTGGGTTAAAAGTCCAGCAACATAGTGGCGCATGATGTCAGACATTCCGTATTTTTTATCTTTGTCAAAAAACGCACTTTCACCATCCTTTGTCCATAAAGATTGATGTATATGAGAAGATGAACCAACTTTATCATGGTGCCATTTTGGCAAGAAGGTGGCTGCCCTACCCTGCTGCCAGGCGATCTCTTTGACAGCGTGTTTTGCTATCGTATGATATTCAGCACACTCCATTGCAAGCCCATATCGAATGTTTAATTCCTCTTGGCCTGCCTCCGCCTCACCTTTGGTGTTTTCTACAGGAATACCAGCAGCAACCAGATGATTACGCAACGGGCGCATAATGCCCTCTTCCTTCGTGGTTTGCAGAATATGATAATCTTCATTATATCCGCTGATCGGCTCAAGATCCTTGAACCCGGACTTACGAATATCATCGAAGCTCTTTTCAAACAAAAAGAACTCAAGTTCGGTTGCAGTTTTAGCCTCAAAACCCAGTGCAGAAAGTCGTTCAACCTGACGCTTTAAAACAGCGCGAGGTGAATGCGGAATTTCCTCATGCGTATGGTGATCAAGCACATCACACAGCACAAGTGCTGTACCTTCCAACCATGGAACAATGCGAATGGATGATAGATCAGGCTTCATGACATAATCGCCATAACCAGTTTCCCAACTGGTGGAGGCATAACCATCCGGCGTTGCCATTTCCAAATCTGTTGCCAACAGATAGTTACAGCAATGGGTTTCTTTATAGGCGCTTTCCAAAAAATTGGATACGTGAAAACGTTTGCCCATTAACCGGCCCTGCATATCAACAAGACAAGTCAGAACGGTGTCAATTGTACCATCTTCTGCCAATTTTATGAGTTCGTCAAATGATATGGTTCCGGGCATTTCAGTCAATCCTTTAAAACTTGATGCAAACAGACGCCCGTTTTCGAGCGGCTGTTCTTCTTTTGATTTATGCTAGGACATTGCCTATCTATAAGGACGGCCAGCTTTTTGCATATCCGAATTATATTTGCGGAAGATTTCAACCACTTTTGCTTTTGTTTCAGATTCTGCAGCAATTTCATCCCAGAATTTAACAGCAGCAGCTTCTACTGGTGCCCACTCTTCATCTGGAATAGTTGTAAGCTTCATCTTTGTGCCATTCACGCGAAGGTCTGCTTCACCACCCCAAT
The DNA here is from genome assembly GCF_900537175.1 of Lentilitoribacter sp. Alg239-R112. Classification (GTDB taxonomy): domain Bacteria; phylum Pseudomonadota; class Alphaproteobacteria; order Rhizobiales; family Rhizobiaceae; genus Lentilitoribacter. The sequence goes on from NZ_LS999833.1 coordinate 1,868,372, forward strand.
ACCACCACTGACGATAGTAATGGCTTTGATCTGTACAGACTTTGAACAGTTCTTGAAGATGTGGAGGTAACTCATTCCAACGATCCATATTGGCAAAGAATGAACCAGCCCATGCACCAGAAATATTGTTGGTTAGGAAGTAGTCCGTCACATCAGCCCAGCCGACCGTGTAATCTTCGGTGATACCTGACCACGCAACACCATCAAGCTCGCCAGTTTGCACGGCAGTTTCAATATCTTCCCAAGGTAGCGTGACGGGGATGACGCCAAATTGGGACAGGAACCGACCCGCCGTTGGGAATGTAAAGACGCGCAGTCCTTTCAAATCCTCGAGTGAATTAATTGGTTTTTTGGTAGCGAAGTGACATGGGTCCCAAGCACCAGCTGAAATGTGCTTCACACCAACTGCTGAATATTCCTGATCCCAAATCTCGCCCAAACCATATTGATTAAATAGAACTGGAACATCTAGCGAATAGCGGCTTCCAAATGGAAAATAACCACCGAACACTGTCACTTCCGTTGGCGATGCCATTGAATCATCATCAGATTGCACCGCATCAATAGTGCCCTTTTGCATCGCACGGAATAATTCACCTGTTGGTACGAGCTGATCTGCATAGAACAGTTCAATTTCCATCTCGTCGCCAGCAATTTTGTTAAAGCTGTCTATCGCAGGTTTTATCACATGTTCTGCAAGTGCAGCACCTGCATAAGTTTGTAATCGCCATTTGATCTTAGATTGCGCAAGAGCTGGCGTTGCCAATGCAGCTGCTGGCGCTGCAATGGCAGCTCCCTTAATAAAGGTCCGTCTTGAAGTCGTCATTTCATTTCTCCTTGTTGTGGTTGTTCCCAACCGGTTTGGCTTCATTTTAGAAGTTCTTATTATTTTCCATAAACCTGTTCTGGCAGCCACATTGCTATTTGCGGAAACACGATGACCAAAGTCAAAGCGAACAGCATAACCAAAACAAATGGTGCAATGGAGCCATAAATATCTCTAAGTGTGATTTCTGGTGGTGCCATGGCACGCATCAAGAATAAATTGTAACCAAATGGTGGCGTCATATAAGCGATCTGGGTCGTGATCGTGTAAAGCACGCCATACCAAACAAGATCAAAACCCAACGCCTGAACCAGAGGCACATAAAGTGGAGCAACGATTACCAGCATCGCCGTATCATCCAAGAAAGTTCCCATCACCAGGAATGAAAGCTGCATCAGAATTAGAATAACCCACGGATTTAGTCCAAGTTGGTCAGTGAATAATGTCTCAATTGCCTTAACGGCACCAAGACCATCAAATACCGCGCCAAAACCAAGCGCCGCCAAAATAATCCACATAAACATGCATGAAATTGCAAGCGTTTGACGAACAGAAACCTCAAAGACTTTTCGGTTCATGCGACCTTTTAAAACAGCAGCTAAAAAGGCCGTACTTGCGCCCACTGCGGAGCTTTCGACCAACGAAGTCCAGCCTTTTACAAACGGAACCATCATCACCGCAAAAATGAACAGCGGCAGCAAACCCGCGCGTAGGAGCTTCATTTTTTCGCCAAAAGACAGATTATCTCTTTCATCCTCACTAAGCGCAGGACCAAGTTCTGGCTGTATGCGACAACGAATATAGATGTAAATCATGAACATTGCGGCCATCATCAAACCAGGGAACACCCCTGCTAACCATAGCTGACCCACAGGTTGGCGAGCGATCATAGCATAAAGAACAAGCACGACAGAAGGCGGCACAAGAATACCAAGTGATGACCCTGCCTGTATGACACCTGTGACCATGCGTTTATCATATCCGCGCTTAAGTAATTCTGGCAGGGCTATCGTGGCACCAATTGCCATGCCTGCAACCGATAATCCATTCATTGCTGAAATCAGGATCATCAACCCAATTGTGCCAATCGCTAGCCCGCCCCTAACAGGTCCCATCCAGACATGAAACATCTTGTATAGATCATCAGCGATTTTAGATTCTGATAAAACATATCCCATGAATATGAACATCGGCAGAGTGAGGAGCGGATACCATTTCATGAGCTTCATGGCTGATGAGAATGCAATATCAGAACCGCCAGTCCCCCACAGAGCTAAAGCGGCAATAGCACCCACAGCGCCAATTGCACCAAACACGCGTTGACCGGTAAAAAGCATCAACATCATAGATGCAAACATGAAGAGGGCAATCATCTCATACGACATTAGATTTTGCCTCACGCAGCTTGATTATATCTTTTAAGAGTTCTGATATGGCTTGAAGCAGCATTAGAAAAATTCCAACGCACATGATCAGTTTGATTGGCCATAAATATGGTCGCCAAGCCGTCGGTGAGCGCTCTAAACGCCCAACATCTTCCTGTCCGATTAACAGCCCGGCCAAAAATTGCATCGGTTCGTCGCTATAATGGCCGAGTGAATAAGCCATTGATCCCAAACCGCCATAAAGCAACACACCCAGATACAACATCAGGAATAAAACCGTTATCGCATCGACTTGAGCTTTCTTCTTTGTTGACCATTCGCCGTAGAACAAATCCATTCTAACATTAGAGCCCATCTGGATTGAATATGGCCCGCCCAGAATGTAGTAAGTCACCATAGCAAATTGGGCAATTTCAAGAGTCCAGAGAGATGGCAGAAAAAAAGTCTTGGAAATTGATGACCACATCAAAATGGCGATCATAACAAAAATACCATACATCATAATGCGACCAATGCGATAGTTCACAGCATCGACAACGCGGATATATGATCTTGCAAAACTCATAAAACCACCGCTTTCGTCGTTTTATCTTTTGCCAGCTGGCCAAGAGCAGCCGATATAAGGCTTTCCAAAGTATCGGCTATTGATGTGCAATCCTTGTGACACGTCAACAGGTCATTTCGCACTTCAATCATGACATTGAGCAAACCTTTTTCAACACCATGTAATCGAATGGTATGAGTTACACCGTCACTGGGTCCATATGGTTCATTTCGCCTAATATTGAACTCTTGATAGCCTGCAATGGAATTTAACATCGCATCAACGACACGAGAATCATCATCATGCAGCAGGCCAATTTCAACGTCTCGTTTCTGACCATTATAAACTGGCGTAAAACTATGAATAGTCACCAACATTGGAGCGACTTGATGTTCTTCGATGGCTTTTTCTAAAGTACGTTTAAACGGTAAATAATAGTTCTCAACGCGATTTGTGATTTGAGCGCCAGAAAGATTTTTGTTTCCCGGAACTTCAAATATTTCGCTTTTTTGCGGAACCGCATCAATCGCATCCGGCGGACGATTGCAATCATAGACTAAGCGTGAAATACGATTAATCACAGCTGGTGCATTAAATCGATCGGCCAGTATACGAGTTACCGCTTCTGCTCCTGGATCCCATGCAATGTGACTGCTACGCGCTGGATCGACAAGCCCGAGTTCGTTGAAACATTCAGGGATAAAGGAACTTGCGTGTTCACACACAAAGAAGACCGGAGCCTGCGAATTATTACGGATATGATCAACAATTTCTTCGCTCATTAACCGGATTACCTTAAATTTATCACATATCAGAATTGCAATTCTGTTAAATTCTCTTCAATTCAAATCAGTTTGTCAATATTTGTTCTTAAATTTTCTTCTCATTCCAAATTTATATGACTATACTCGCTGAGTAAGAGGTACCCAGTGACACCAAAAACAATTGCAGAAAAATTAAGAGATATGGCCGGAGGGTTAACACGTGCGGAGCGCCAGCTCTCAGATTCGATACTTAAAAATTATCCGGTTTCGGGTCTTGGGAGCATTACAAAAGTTGCTCATGCCGCCGAGGTTTCCACACCTACAGTTGCGCGCCTTGTACAGAAACTTGGATTTTCCGGCTTTCCAGATTTTCAGGCCAATTTACGCATTGAATTGGATGAAAAAATTTCCGGCCCTATCGCGAAACGTGAGCGATGGGCAAATGATGCGCCCGAAGGACACGTACTCAACCGTTTTACAGAAGCTGTAATCGATAATATAAGCCAATCTCTGGGCGACATCGATACTGCAAAATTTGATGCAACCTGCGCCTTATTAAGCGACCCAAAGAGAAAAATCTTTGTCGTTGGCGGGCGAGTAACCCGTACGCTGGCGGATTATTTTTTCCTACATATGCAAGTTATCAGGAAAAACGTTACGCATATCAGTTCGAGTTCAAATGCCTGGCCGCACTATCTTCTCGACATAGATGAAGGTGACATTGTCGTTATTTTTGACATTCGCAGATATGAAAACAGCACACTAAAACTGGCTGAAATGGCACGAGAGAAAGGCGCGCAGATTATCCTGTTTACAGATCAATGGCAGTCACCTATCGGCCAACATACTGAATTCAGCTTTAGCAGCCGTATTGTTGTACCCTCGGCTTGGGATTCAAATGTAACCTGTATGCTTATTGCAGAAATTATTATAGCGCAGGTTCAAGAAACTTTTTGGGGTGAAACCAAAGGTCGTATGGAAGAACTTGAAACGATGTTTGATAAGACACGATTTTTTAGGAAATTTTCATAACCGCAGTTTTGTTTAAACCAGATTACACTTACTTAAATCTGAAATTTCATTAGAGCCGTCTTGAAGTAGACTCTTTATCCAGCATTTATCTGTCTACATAATTATTCACTAACTTCTGCAACTCTTCGTAGAAGCCTATTATCTTCCCAGAGTTTTCACGTTCCGAACAAAGCCTAGGGAAAGTTATCTTTGCGAAATGCGTTGGATCCAAATTTGGCCAGTTAGACTTCTGACTTTCTAACAAATCCATCGCTTCTTCAGGGCGATCCAATAAATTCAAAATGGCGGCGCGACGCATGATTGTATAAGGAATTTGGAAAATTTGCGCAGACTGTTCCTCAGCTTTCAAAGCTGCCTCATATTCTTCCCGGTTAAGATGTAGCCAACCCAACCAAGTTAGCGTAACCCAACGAGCAGGGTTATCAGAATCAAGAGACTGATCAAAATCTACAACTTCATCCAAAACCTTATCGGGAGCCATAGAGCATGTGTAAGGAAGGACAATAGAGAAAAAACGCGCAAATCCATGACTTGGATCAACTTCGAGAACCCGCTTCATCATCGCAATAGAATCGTCAAGTTGTCCTAAATGCCAATAGTGCTGAGCGACATTGAAAAGCGCGTTTCCATCTCCAGCGCTTAATTCTAGCGCGCGCGTCGCACTTACCCTGGCTTCATCAACAAATTCTTTTGTATCGGAAGCGCCATCTACGGCTGCAAGGTAAGCCAATTTGTCCGCCAAAACAGAATAAGCTGGACCGAAATCCGGATCTTTTTCCAAGGCCAAGCGGGCCAAATCAATGCGCTCTTTCTCCCAAGTTAATGTACTTTTTGCAGGGCCGGGAATCCATGTTGCAAGCACAAACAGCTGCGATGCTGTAAGCGTTCTTGGGTCACGTCCATCCAACGCTTGAACCGACGCTCCTAAAATACGCGAGCTCAATTCAGTAACAATCTGTAATATAGTATTGTCATTTACATCAAATATTCTATGCGCTTTTGTCCAGTGAAGTCTGCCGGTATGGCCATCTGCCAACTCAATCGCAATATATCTTACAAAATCTGATTGCAGGCCTCTTATATTGATAATGAAGTCTACTTCATTATCAGCACCATTTGCATCTTTATCAGACAATAACTCTTCGGGTAAAATGATGGATAATGCCGAATTTCGAACCAGCGACGATTGTATATTTCTCGAAAAAAACTTCACATCTTCTTTGTCTTTGCCATATGAAAGGTTGCCGTTTTCTTCTCTTATTACAACGGTAATTGTACCCGGGTCATGATCGTCGGTATTGGGACCCTCTGCCCCGCCCAAAATCCAACCAATGCACAGGCCAATTATCATTAAACAAACCAATAAACCCGCCAATATGTAACGCTGTTTTAATTTTGTGAACCTCTCCTTATCCTGCGAAATCAACTTCAGTTGTTTTTTTTCATACAGATCCAAGTTCTTTGAGAATACGGGCCGATAGCTACCAAGCGGAACTGATATCTTCAGATGCTCACTTGCACCCTCTTGTAGATAATATTCCTTCAATGCAGATCTTAGTCTGCGCGCCTGAACGCGAATAATAGGATCATTTTGAGGGTCAAAATCAGTGGGATATTTGTACACATCAATCGCAATGGAATATGCTTTTAACTGGTCATCTTGACCGTTGATTTTTTGCGTAACAATATAGCGTAGAAATTGCCTCAATTTTGGAGATGATTTGAATACACCGGAGGAAAATATTCGTTCTAGTGCTGCTTCAATTTCATCATCTGTAAACGATTCCATGCGCCTAGACCGCTATTAAGCGGCACCTCAAAGAATTACTTCATAATAAATACACAGGCATAAACAAATGAGTCAACTAACACCAAATTTATGCCGGGTGAAATTGCGGATAACGAACACATAATAATCACAGATTAAGTTCGAATATTGCATCCATTTTACTGTAAACTCTGTAACTTTACCTAGTACTATAGAGGAAATAAAGCTAGCCGTCTCGAAACTACTCCCTAAAATTTGAGATAAATTATGAATTCCCCCGTGCACACAAACCTGCAGCGTGACGTCCCGTTTCTGATTGAAACCGGATCGGACATTTATAGCTACATGCATGAATTGATGCGAGATTATCCACTTCATAACATAAAGTTATTCGACACAAGTGGAAATGATAGCAACATTGCAGCGCTTATTCCATTTGGTAGCATCTACCCAAATCGCGAAGCGGGCAACACTGGAAGCAATGTCAATTACTTTACTGTTTTAAAAGAGATGAATTCAGCAACTGCTCCAAGCAAATGGGTTCTGGTCGATTGTAATAACATCAAATTAGTTGGATTATGCGATTTAATCTTCAATATATTCAGTACATTACAGGATGATTTCGAAGTTACGATCCCATCTATTCAGCCAGACGGCAATTTATGCCTTATCGGATTTGGCGAAACCCCGATCCGAGCAACACCAACAAATGAAGCCATCCGCAAATCTATGATGGCCGCTCACTTTATGGAAAAAATAGTTAGAATTATGATGTTGTGTAGCAAACCAGATTTCGAACTGACTTCGCGCGAGCTTGAATGTATAAAGTGGGTCGCAAAAGGAAAAACCAGCAATGAGATTGGCGCAATCCTTTCCATTACGGAAAGTACAGTAGATAAACATGTTTCTGCCGTTTGTCGCAAACTTAACGCTGTAAACCGCATGCAGATGATCGCAAAAGCGGTTCGCCTAGGGGTCATTTAGACATTTAGTGTAGATATTGGAATTGCACTAAATGTATTTACAAGCATATCGGAGCACCGCGATTGGGAGTTGTAATATCCTACTCAGCGAGAAGCGTTTGATCAGCTTTAAATCATTCGCAATTTTCTTGTAGCATATGATCATCTGTTAACGCCGCGCGCATGCAATATGCCTGCCAAAGTAATAAATGTTTTCTTCACAAAAGAACCCGGGAATTTAAAGTCTAGGCTTGAGTCCAAAACCGCAGTGACTCATTAATGATTTATCTATGAATTTAGAGAATCAGAAAAACCACTCCGTTTTATCTGGAGCTATCCGGTCCAATGTAAGCTCTCATCTACGTCTGAACAAATTCAGGCAACAAACCTATCTGTCACAAAATTCTCAATCAGGTGAAGTACGCTATTGATATCTAAACTCAATTGCCGCGACCTCAAATTTCGTAATTCGAGCGAAGAACGTTGACCAAGTTGGGAAGTCATCAATATATAATGGAGATGTTATTTTATTGGGAGAAGAGCATTTGCTCGAAATGACACATAATCACGGACTAATTTTCGCATCTTTACTCGTTGCTATGATGGCGGGCTTCACAGGTCTTAGTCTCATGCAAGGCGCGTCAAATCTAGCTATACTAGAGCGAAAACGTATTCTTGTTATGGCCGCAATTTCAATGGGAACTGGAATTTGGTCTATGCATTTCATCGCGATGTTAGGAATGAAGTTATCCGCACCTTTTTTCTATGATGCGCTTATTACCCTTGCATCCGCATTGGTTGCTATTTTGGTGGTTGGTATAGCACTTATTATTTTGCACTTTATACCAAGAACAACAAAGACCAAACTAGCCGCCGGTATGATTGTTGGTTTGGGCATTCTCGTCATGCACTATCTTGGAATGTATGGCATTCGGTTAGTGCAACCTCAATATTCCATCATCGGTATTTTCGTAGCTATTGTTACATCAACTATTCTCAGCGTCAGCATGGTATTTATCTCCTATAGTGAAAGACGTAACAAGAACATCATAGCCGGTACGGTCTTATTTGGCATTGCGGTTTTCACCGTACATTTTGTTGCAATGATGGGTACAAGTTTCAACAGTCTCGAAGATTTATCAGTACCAAACACATGGCTAAGCAACGAATTCTTGGCTATGGGAGTAGCTATTTCAAGCTTTGTAATAAGCGGATCATTCTTACTCATGAGTGTTAGCCTACTCCCCGCGAATGTCACAAAAGAAGTTGGTACAATTGAAAAAAAAACGAACGAAGACGTTCCTCACACACAAGGCCAACATGAGCAAAAAGCCATCAAAACGAACCAGCTAGCGACACCAAAACCGTTTAAAATACCGTATGAAAAAAACAACAGTACCTATTTTATAGATGCCAAAGACGTGGCTGCCGTGCGCGCTGAAGGTCACTACACAATTTTGTACTCAGTCAATGAAAAACACTTTTGCCCATGGAGCATTTCACAAACAACAAAGCGACTATCCGATCAAGGTTTTTTACAAACCCATCGCAGCTATTTGGTTAATCCAGTTCACATAAGCAGCTTCGAGCGCACAAAAGACAATGGGTTTCTGCTTTTTGCTGCTTTTAGCTCGTTTGAAAAAGTTCCAGTTAGTCGCTCCAAACTCGTGGAAGTTCGTGAGAAGTTGGCGCTCTAATAGTAATCAGAATTCGCATCTCATGAATTTTTTTCGCATCTCGTGCGCAGTGCTCCGCATTTCGAATATATGCGAATGCAATAGATAAAAATCTCATCCTATGTTGCTCTATCAATTAGATGGAGGAACTAATGATACCAGCAGCATTTGAATACCATCGCCCAAATTCTATCGATGACGCGATTAAAATTATCGTAGAACATGGCGACGAAGCGCGGGTTATCGCAGGTGGGCACAGTTTGATCCCCATGATGAAATTGCGGATGGCTGATCTTTCACATCTGGTTGATCTACAGGCGATTAGCGAGCTGAAAGGCATCAACATTGCCGGCAATATTGTAACGGTAGGCGCCACAACAACTCAACATGAAATGATAGCCAGCAAAGAGCTCGCAAAAGCCGCACCAATCATTGTCGAAGCTGCACTTCAAATTGCAGATCCGCAAGTTAGATATGTTGGCACAATCGGCGGCAATGTTGCCAACGGTGACCCGGGAAATGATATGCCAGGCCTCATGCAATGCCTAGACGCCACCTATACACTCGTAGGGCCAAATGGCTCTCGAACCGTGGCGGCACGCGACTTCTATGAGGCTGCATATTTTACCGCTCGAGAAGAAGAAGAAATTCTAACATCCATCTCCTTCTCAGCACCATCTGGTGGTTATGCCTATGAAAAGCAAAAGCGTAAAATTGGCGATTACGCGACCGCTGCTGCTGGTGTTTTGATTACCAAAAAAGGCGCGACATGTAGCCATGCGTCGATAGCATTAACCAACCTTGGGGACACACCCATTTATTGCGAGGAAGCAACAGCAATCCTCAACGGCTCTGATTTAAGTGCCGATGTCTTAGAAGCTGCCACAGTTGCAGCAGTCAACACCTGTGACCCTGGCGAGGACAATCGTGGTCCAATTGAATTTAAAAAACATGCAGCAAAAATCGTGATTCTCCGTGCCATCAAGCGCGCGATTGAACGCGCTTAGAAAACTGCCGGGGGATAATTATGGGAAAAATGCACATCAAAATGAAAGTAAATGGCGAAGATGTTGAAACACTCGCTGAACCTCGTGAACTTCTTATCCATGTACTACGTGAAAAACTTGACATTACAGGCCCGCATATCGGTTGCGAAACATCACATTGCGGTGCCTGCACAGTCGATATGGATGGAAAATCAGTTAAGTCATGCACTGTGTTTGCTGCTCAGGCAAATGGTTCCGACATCACCACGATTGAAGGTCTTGGAAATCCCGACAAGCTGCACATCTTACAGGAGATGTTTAAAGAACATCATGGCCTTCAGTGCGGGTTTTGCACTCCCGGCATGATCACAAGAGCACATAGACTTTTGCAAGAAATCCCTGATCCAACCGAAGAAGAAGTTCGGTTTGGAATGGCTGGAAACCTATGTCGATGTACCGGTTATCAGAATATCGTTAAGTCGATTTTGGCAGCAGCAGCTGAGTTAAATGCCGCAAAGGAGGCAGCACAATGAATGAGATGACACCTCCAAAAGAAGAACGTTCCGCCGCTCTAAATGGTCTCGGCTGTTCACGCAAACGCGTTGAAGATGCTCGTTTTACACAAGGCAAAGGCAATTACATTGATGACATAAAGCTGCCTGGCATGCTCTTTGGCGACTTTGTACGCTCACCCTACCCCCATGCTTATGTGAAAAACATAAACACGGATGCTGCTATGGCAGTACCCGGTGTCGTCGCCGTGCTAACTGCAGACGATCTTCGACCACTTAATCTCCACTGGATGCCCACACTTGCCGGCGACAAGCAAATGGTGCTTGCTGATGGAAAAGTGCTTTTCCAGGGGCAAGAAGTTGCCTTCATTGTTGCTAATGATCGATATGCAGCGGCGGATGCAGTTGAGCTTGTTGAAGTCGAATACGAGGAATTGCCTGCACTGGTCGATCCATACAAGGCAGAGATAGAAGGCGCGCCAATATTACGTGAAGACATTGCAGATCAGAAAACAGGTGCCCACGGGCCGCGCCGTCACCCCAATCATATTTTCACTTGGGAGGTTGGTGAGAAAGAAGCAACACAAAGCGTGATCGATAGTGCTGAAGTGACGGCTGAAGAAACAATGTATTATCACCGCACCCACCCCTGCCCGCTTGAAACCTGTGGCTCTGTTGCCAGCATGGATAAGGTAAATGGAAAACTCACACTTTATGGAACCTTTCAGGCACCCCATGTCGTGCGCACAGTCGCATCGCTTTTATCTGGCATTGCCGAAAGCAACATCAGAGTCATATCGCCAGATATTGGCGGCGGATTTGGAAACAAAGTGGGGGTTTATCCAGGTTATGTTTGCTCAATAGTCGCATCCATTGTGACAGGTAAACCTGTTAAATGGGTTGAAGACAGAATTGAAAACCTGACGTCAACCGCATTTGCTCGTGATTATTGGATGAAAGGGAAGATTAGCGCCACAAAAGAGGGGAAAATAACAGGTCTCGACGTTCATGTTATTGCTGATCATGGTGCATTTGATGCTTGTGCTGACCCAACTAAGTTTCCAGCGGGTTTCATGAATATCTGTACTGGGTCATATGATATCCCTACTGCTTATCTAGCTGTTGATGGCATCTATACCAACAAAGCACCCGGCGGTGTATCCTATCGGTGCTCATTCCGTGTAACGGAAGCAGTATATCTCATTGAACGAATGATAGAAGTTTTGGCAATCGAGTTAGACATGGACTCCGCTGACTTACGCCGGATCAATTTTATCAAAAAGGAACAATTTCCATATCAATCTGCGCTTGGCTGGGAATATGATTCTGGTGATTATCACACCGCATGGGATAAAGCCCTTGATGCGGTTGATTACAAAAGCTTACGTGCAGAACAAACAGAACGCATTGAGGCGTTCAAACGCGGGGAAACCCGTAAATTGATGGGAATAGGACTATCGTTCTTTACCGAAATTGTTGGCGCCGGCCCCGTTAAAAATTGTGATATTCTGGGCATGGGCATGTTTGATTCATGCGAGATCAGAATTCACCCAACAGGTTCAGCAATTGCGAGACTTGGAACGATCTCCCAGGGTCAGGGACATGCAACCACCTTCGCTCAGATCCTAGCCAGTGAAATTGGCCTATCCGCGGATGATATTACACTTGAAGAAGGAGACACTGACACCGCACCTTATGGCCTTGGAACCTATGGGTCGCGCTCTACACCCGTTGCAGGCGCAGCTGCCGCCATGGCTGGCCGTAAAATCCGAGCGAAGGCACAGATGATAGCCGCCTATTTACTGGAAGTTCATGATGGTGACCTTGAATGGGATGTAGACCGCTTTGTTGTAAAAGGTGCACCAGAACGTTTCAAAACGATGAAAGACATTGCCTATGCGTCCTATAACCAAGTCATTCCAGGATTAGAGCCGGGGTTGGAAGCTGTAAGTTATTACGACCCGCCTAACATGACCTATCCATTTGGCGCCTATGTTTGTGTCATGGATATTGATGTTGATACTGGTGTAACAGACGTTCGCCGGTTCTATGCTCTGGATGATTGCGGAACGCGCATCAATCCAATGATCATTGAAGGGCAGGTTCATGGTGGCTTAACTGAGGCGCTTGCCGTCGCGCTGGGGCAGGAAATTGCCTATGATGAGATGGGGAACGTGAAGACTGGCTCATTGATGGATTTCTTCTTGCCAACAGCTTGGGAGACACCCAATTATGAGACAGATCACACGGTAACACCTAGCCCTCATCACCCGATTGGAGCAAAAGGTGTTGGCGAAAGCCCTCATGTTGGTGGTGTACCTTGCTTCTCAAATGCTGTTCAAGATGCATTCAAAGCCTTTGGACTGCGACATACAAATATGCCTCATGATCATTGGCGCATTTGGCAAACTGCCAATAAACTGGGCTTGCACGACTAGTAGACAACGGCCCGAAACTAAGCTTTTGGGCCGCAAACTTCAAAGTGAACATATGACCTGGACCCAATTAAAAACCGAGTTGGCTGATAACAACTATGTGGCTTCTGACGCGCTTGCGATGGCTCTTCACTTGGCAATTGAGTTAGAGCGTCCTTTATTGCTTGAAGGTTCGGCGGGTGTCGGCAAAACGCAAATTGCAAAGACACTGGCTGATATAAAAGACACAAACTTGATTAGGCTTCAGTGCTATGAGGGACTAGATTCAGCTTCGGCAATCTATGAATGGAATTATCAGCGACAATTACTAGCCATTCGTGCAGATACTGGAAATGACAAAAAGAAAAATATTGAGGAGCGTATATTTTCTGAAAAGTACCTGCTTCGGCGCCCCTTATTAGAAGCAATCTCTCAAGAAACACCTCCCGTCCTGCTGATCGATGAGGTAGATCGTGCAGACGAAGAGTTTGAAGCTTACCTTCTAGAAGTACTCTCAGACTTCCAAATCTCCATTCCAGAACTAGGAACCATCAACGCAACTAGTCGGCCACTTGTTATTTTAACAGCCAATGGCGCCCGTGATTTATCCGATGCGCTTCGCCGCCGTTGTATTTACTCATTTGTCGAATATCCCGATCTACAAACTGAATTAGCCATCTTAAATAAGCGCGATCCAGGATTAAATACACAACTTGCCAAACAGATCGTTGGATTTGTTCAAGCAATACGAAAAGAAGAGTTGGAAAAAAAGCCTGGCATTGCCGAGATGCTAGATTGGGCAGCAGCTATTTCCGGTTTGGGGATTAATGATTTATCTGATGATCCGGCTACACTGCAAGCAACGCTCGTTTGCTTGCTAAAAACACAATCAGACCAAGCTGCCATTCCGTCAGAGGTTGCGGAGCGACTATTGGGAAAGGTAGCATAATGCCAGTGACTCAATTTCCAGAAAGAGTGCATAATATAGCTGAACGCATGACAGACTTCATGGCTCATCTACGTTTTAATGGCATCAATGTTGGTGTTGCTGAAACAGAAGCTGGACTTCTTGCTCTGCGCCACATTAATCTTGCCAATATTCACGAAACAAGGCTCGCACTCAAATCAATCTGCGCAAATAATGCTGATCGGTTCGCCAAATTTGACGATCTTTTCAAAGCATACTGGATGAACAAAGGTCGCACTCATGACCGTGATCGACAGACTGAACATGCACCTGAGAAAAAAAATTGTCGAACTAGCAAAAACCCATTTGAACCTGTTGGTGATACCAGCTCAACCGGCGAACAAGATTTGCCAGATGATGATCGCACTGGCGAAGCTAGTCAATCAGGAAATGGCAAATTAATCTCATCAAAATTTGCCAATATTGAGAAAACTGACCTTCGCGAGTTTATGAAACCTAAAGACTTAATTCACGCAGAGAAAGTAGCTGAAGATTTGGCAAAAGCGATGCGCTACCGCCGATCACGTCGCCGTTGCGCCGCGCAAAAAGGTGCTGACCTCGATCTGCGTAAAATCATCCGAAGAAGCGTGTCCACAGGAGGCGAACCCTTATGGTTGCTAAAACGTAACAAACCCAGTCGGCCTCAACATATTGTCGCGCTTCTAGACGTTTCCGGTTCCATGACTGTTTATTCCCGTGTGTTTCTGGCTTTTCTGAAGGGGCTAATGAGTGCCGATCAAAACACGGACGCATATCTATTTCATACTCAACTCGTTCGAATTTCATACGCTTTACGTGATGGAGATACATTCCGCGCAATTAACCGGCTGTCTATGATGGCTCAAGGCTTTGGCGGCGGCACCAAGATTGGCATAAATCTGCGTAGATTTAACGAACAATATGCTGCAAATCAGGTCAATGGGAGATCTGTCGTGATCATTTTATCCGATGGGTATGACACCGACCCGCCCAATATAATTTCTGAACAACTAAAGCGGTTAAAAAAGCGTGGTTGCAAAATCATATGGCTTAACCCGCTTAAGGGTTGGAAAGATTACGAACCCATAGCTAAAGGCATGGCAGCAGCTTTACCTTATCTCGATCTTTTTGCCGCAGCCACGACACTCAATGATTTGGCCGCTCTTGAACCTGAATTGGAGAGAATATGACAATGGTGAAAAATGCGCCAACCGATATTCTTGATGTCATATCGGAACTGAAGTCAAAAGGTGAAGCTTTTGCCATGGCAACAGTTGTTAGAACTGTTTCAGTCACATCTGCCAAGGCCGGCGCAAAAGCAATTATTATGGGTGATGGCACCATCTCAGAAGGTTGGATCGGCGGAGGTTGCGCACGTTCTGCGGTATTAAAGGCAGCGCGCGAAGCCTTAGATGATGGAAACCCAAGACTAGTTTCAGTGCAACCGGAAGACCTTCTCTCCGAACAAGGAATTACATCTGGTGAAATTAAGGATGGTGTAAAGTTTGCAACCAATATGTGTCCAAGCGAAGGCTCGATGGATATCTTTGTTGAGGCTGTTCGCCCTAAGCCTGAACTTGTGATTTTTGGTGCAAGCCCCGTCGCCATAGCGCTAGCTCAACTTGCAAAGCCAATGGGCTACACATGCACAGTCTGCACGAAACAAGCTGATCACCATGCATTCACAAATGTCGACCGCCATATTGAAGGGTTCGAACTTCCAGAACGTAAAGGTCAAAGATTTATTGTTGTCTCAACTCAAGGAAGTGGGGACGAGGCAGCACTCAAATCCGCCTTATCTGGCCCTGCTGAATTTATATCCTTTGTCGGAAGCCGCAAGAAAGCTGCGCGTTTAGGCGAAAAATTAATCAGTGCTGGTATGTCACAAGACACCTTCGCTCAGTTAAAGGCACCTGCGGGGTTGGATATAAAAGCAGTCACTCCCGAAGAGATCGCCCTTTCCATTATTGCTGAAATCATAATGAAAAAACGCGCCACTTCGGCCAAGCGTGTTCCTTTGCCGGGAACGAGTGCGATTGTAGATGCGGAAAAACCTGAACCTAAAAACTTTATATCGTTCGTAACTGACAAATTTACAAATCAGAAGACTAATCCCAATCATGAAACGGAGGACCAACCTGAGCAGGAAGAAATTAACGCCTTCTTGCTGATGCGTGGCCCATGTTGTTAGAGGAATAAAATGGAACTTCAAGACGAAATTTTTATCAATGCACCCCGAGATGTAGTGTATGCAGCACTGAACGATCCAGAGATTTTAAAGCAATGCATTCCTGGCTGCGAAGAACTTGTAAAGGAATCTGATACCGAACTTACAGCTAAAGTCGTGTTAAAGGTAGGGCCAGTTAAAGCCAAGTTCAGCGGCGAAGTAAACCTTGATGGTAGCGGCGCGCCAGACACATTTTCCCTTGTTGGAAAAGGCAATGGCGGGGTAGCAGGCTATGCAAAAGGTGGGGCCGATGTAGAGTTGGTGGAACAAGACGACGGCACGATGTTAAAATACATGGCCAAAGCAGAAATTGGTGGTAAATTAGCTCAACTGGGCAGTCGGCTCGTCTCCAGCACAGCAAAAAAACTATCTAAAAACTTCTTTGATAACTTTGAGAAAGTAGTTTGCGGTGATCCAGAAGATGACCAAGATGAAAAGAAAGGCTTTTGGGGTAAATTAGTTAGCTCTTAAAACAAACAATATTCTCTTACGGTCAAGCAACATATGATTTACGTATCAGATATAGATCCGCTCAAAGCACTATCGAGTGCCGACGAACCGGGAACCCTAGCGATCATTACCAGTATCGAAGGGCCATCGTATCGGCCTTTGGGTGCAATGATGGCCATCTTGGCTGATGATTCAAATGTCGGCACCCTGTCATCAGGGTGTATCGAATCTGATCTTCTACATCACGCTGAGCAAGCTAAATCTAAAGGAGAGCCAATAACAGTTCGATATGGCAACGGCTCACCATTCATCGATATTCAACTGCCATGCGGGGGAACATTAGAGATCACATTAATCTACGCGCCAGATCAGGCAATCTTGCGCCAGGTTATAACAAAAACACGTAACCGCTCCGCCACCACATTACAAATCAACTGCGACACTGGAAGTTTGTCATTTTCAGATAAAACCAAAACAGAGAGAAATGGAGAATTTTTCCACGCCCGCATCATACCTGAATTACGATTTTTAGTATTCGGCAAGGGACCGGAAGCACTTACATTCACGTCCCTTGTCCGAACCGCGTCATTCGACAGTCTGTTATTATCACCAGACAGGCAGATGATTGAATACGCAAACAATATTGGCTGCGGTACATTCTATCTCACTAAACCTGAGTTTCCTAAATCTGTTGAGATAGATGAATGGACCGCAATTTTGCTGTTTTTCCACGACCATGACTGGGAACCCCCAATCCTGAAAAACATTCTTTCTTCACCAGCATTTTACATTGGCGCACAAGGAAGTAAGCGAGCAAGACAAACATTATTGAACGAACTAACCTTACAAGGGTCCTCGAGTAAAGAGTTGGCAAATTTACAAGGTCCCATTGGACTTATTCCGTCCACACGAGACTCCAGAACACTAGCAATATCAGTTTTAGCCGAAGTCTTATTGAAAGCTTCCGTCTTCAAACCAAGTTAAGTTTAATAAAGGAGGTGTCTATCAAGAAAAAAACATCCCCATCGTTCCATCAAAACAGATAAATGCAACCTTGGTCTATTGTCCAATCTTACTGAAAAAGTTCCATGCGATTTTGCTTTGCGCAGTGTGCAATGTTGGCTCTGTATAAATGACCAATTTTAAATCGACTTGCCAATCATCCTCACCAATTACGATTAACTCTTTTCTAGCAATCTCTGACTTAATCGCAGCCTCTGATAGCCATGCAATACCGGCCCCTTGCAGACACAAGCTTTTAAGAGATTCAGAAAATGCATCTGTGTGGCGAACAAATAAGTTTGGCTGTTTAGTATCAATCAATTTATCAACTATGAGCCCCAAAAATGATCCCGTAGAGTAACATAGATATGGCAGAGGTTTTTTTTCAGCTTCCACAAATGACGGATACAAACTTGCAGATAGGACTGGAACCAGACGGTCTGCACCTATCTCTATGAATTGAAAACGCTCTTCATCAAGCGTTAGTGCAACATCTGGAGATCTGTAGCAAACAAGAAAATCGCTATTTTGCTCCGAAAGATGATCGCAGCAATTATAAAGGTTATCTGACGTAACACGTGTTTTTAAATTTGGAATAATATGTCCAAGTTCGGAAAGCAAAGGCATGAGGTTATGAATGGAGATCGAATGGGGGGCAGCAAAACGAAGAGTATCCAGCTCAATCCCAATCGTTTGCCGAACCTCTTCTCTACCACGTTGTAAATTCTGCAACAGCTCTTTTGCAATTGGCAAAAACTCTTTTCCCGCTCGAGACAGCAAAGCCGGGAATGAGCGTCGATCGACTAAATCTGCACCGACCCAAAGTTCTAATGACCTTATTCGACGTGAAAACGCAGATTGAGTAATATTTCTCTCATTGGCAGCTTTCGTAAAATTAAGATGATGCGCAAAGCTGACAAAGTCTTCCAACCATTTAGTGTCCATTTACTCTCCTTTAAGGCCTTATAAAAACAGAGTTTTATACGTTATGCAAATTTGGAATAACAAAATGAAAATATAACATTGGTAAAATTTTGAGATATCAAGAATATTAAAGAAAATAAAAATAACCCAGAAAGAAAACACATGCATCTAGCTCGCTTTAACCGAATTTCTCTTGGGCACTTCCCAACGCCTTTAGAAAAAATGGAAAACTTAACAAAAGCTCTAGGTGGGCCGCAATTATGGATTAAGCGAGATGATTGTACAGGGTTAGCCACTGGCGGCAACAAAACAAGAAAACTCGAATTTCTCGTAGCTGACGCTGTAGCAAAGGGTGCCGACACGCTGGTAACTCAAGGTGCAACACAATCGAACCACGTTCGCCAAACAGCAGCAGCAGCAAGAAAGTTGGGTATGAAATGTTTCGCATTGCTTGAACACCGCGTGGTCAATCAGGGCGATAGATATGCGCAAACGGGAAATGTATTCTTTGACGATCTACTTAAGTGCGAATATGAATTTCGACCTGAAGGTCTAGATATGAACAAAGAAGGTCAGGAATACGCAGATAAACTTCAGGAAAAAGGTTTAAAGCCCTACTTCATACCAGGCGGCGGCTCTAACACAGTGGGTGCTCTTGGATATGCAAATGCAGCGGCGGAGCTGGTTTATCAGGCGGATCAACAGGGCCTGCGCATCGACAAACTGGTGCATGCAACCGGTAGCGCAGGAACGCAGGCTGGTCTGGTTGCGGGTTTTCATGCAATGAACACCCCTATCGATATCGTCGGGATATCAGTGAGAGCTGCCAAAGAAAAACAAATCGACAATGTTCATAAACTTGCTTGTGCTACGGCTGATTTGATCGGAGCAAAAGGCGACCTCGCACGAAGCAAAGTAGAAGCCTATGATGAATATGTTGGCCCGGGTTATGGTCAGCCTACCGATGAAATGGTCGATGCGATAAGCATGTTGGCAACAGAAGAAGCTATCTTCCTCGATCCCGTATATTCCGGAAAAGGCATGGCTGGACTTATAGGCCTCATACAAAAAGGATACTTCAAAAAAGACGAGAACGTCGTATTCCTTCATACCGGTGGCTCGGCAGCATTATTTGCTTATGAACATCTGTTTTCAAGACAACAGGCGGCTGAATGAACGAACTGGTCTTTAAAACTGCCGGAAAAGGGTTTCCCCTGGTTCTAGTTCACGGATATTTAGCAGGCGCTGATATCTGGCAAGAACAACTCGAATTTTTTAAAGACCATTTTAAAGTTATCGTACCTAATCTTCCCGGTTTTGCAGATAGCGCGCAAGTTAAAGCGCCGAACTCTATTATTGATATAGCAAATCTGTTATTGTCAGAGCTTACGGATAGAGGTGTTGATAAGTTCCACCTGATGGGACATTCCATGGGTGGAATGATTGTTCAAGCAATGGCTGCAATTGCTCCCGATCGCATCGATCATCTGATATGTTACGGAACTGGACCTGTTGGCGTACTACCCGATCGCTTTGAAACCATTGAGCAATCACGCGACCGATTGAACAATGATGGGTTAGAAAAAACCGTTAAACGTATCGCCGCAACTTGGTTTTTACACAGGGAAGATGCAGAAGGTTATGATCAATGTGTTGAACTTGGGTTGCAAGCAAATATGCAAGCAGCTTTAGCCAGTCTCACCGCATGGGAGAACTGGGATGGCCGAGAGGAATTAAAAAACATTCGCGCTAAAACACTGATCATTTGGGGAGAAAGTGATCGATCCTATAACCAAAGCCAACCCGAAGCACTTTGGCACGGTATCGAAAACAGTTGTTTGGTCGTCGTTTCAAACTGTGCACACAATGTGCACATGGAAAAACCTATATTTTTCAACGCAATCGTAAAGGATTTTTTGCCAACACAATCCAACTAAAACAAAATGTCGAAATACCCGTCGGACAACAGATGGGTTGCTATAAAAAAGGGAACTATAAAATGAAAAAAACTATTATTGGCGCAGTGGCAGCACTTGCAATGTCATCAACTGCTTTGATGGCGGAAACCGTTAAAATTGGTGCACCTGCTTGGACCGGCGCGCAGGCAATTGCTCACCTCATTCAGGAAGTTGTAACAAGTAAAATGGGTAGTGAGGCGGAGCTGGTCCCAGGCGACAATGCTGCAATTTTTGCTGCAATGGACGCTGGGAAAGGTGATATTGATGTCCATCCAGACGTTTGGTTGCCCAACCAAAAAAGCTTCACTGA
This sequence comes from Lentilitoribacter sp. Alg239-R112, assembly GCF_900537175.1. Lineage (GTDB taxonomy): Bacteria > Pseudomonadota > Alphaproteobacteria > Rhizobiales > Rhizobiaceae > Lentilitoribacter. Next base: position 1,889,058 of record NZ_LS999833.1, read on the forward strand.
TAAATATGTTGACGGCACAGGTAACGTCGCACTTTCTGAAAATGCCTATGAAGGAAAACAGAGCTTTTGTGTTTCAAAAGATTTCTCTGAAAAAAATGGTGTCACATCTATCTTTGATCTAGCACGTCCAGAAATTGCAAAACTTATGGATGCTGATGGCAATGGTAAGGGTGAAATATGGGTAGGCGCTCCGGGCTGGGCATCTGCAAATGTCAATCAAGTTAAAGTACGCGACTACGGTCTACTGCCGTTCATGGATGCTGTTCGTGCTGATCAGTCGGTTATGACCGCAACAGTTGGCGATTCCATCAAAAAAGGTATTGGTTATGCGTTCTACTGCTATTCACCACATGCCATCTGGTTCCAGCACGATGTCGTGAGACTTGAAGAACCTGCTTTTGATGCCGCAAAATATAAGGCTTTACAGCCTTCCGAAGATCCGAACTGGTATGAAAATTCAAAAGTCATGACCGAAGATGCTTTGAAACAAGTGCAAATTGCCTATTCAAAATCTTTATCATCACGTTCACCGGCAATCACCGAATTGCTCAAAAACATGAAATTGACAAGTGAAGATGTATCCAGTTTTGCTTTTGAAATTGAAGGTGGAAAATCAGCGAGTGACGTTGCCAAAAAATGGGTCGCGGAAAATTCTGACCGCGTTGATGGCTGGCTTGGGCTAAATTAGTCCACACTCGACATGGTGCCCACAATGTTGGGCACCAATTCCCGTTTATATAACACCTCAGGATCGACATGAAACAGCAAGGCTATTCTATCGAGATATCAGGCGTTTGGAAAATTTTCGGCAAAAATGCCGAAAACGCTCTAAAAGATATCAAGAATGAAGGATTTACGAAGAAGCAAGTCCTCGAAAAACACGGATGTGTCGTCGGCGTAGCCGATGCGAACATGAGCATCAATCCCGGTGAAATATTCTGTGTCATGGGCCTTTCCGGTAGTGGGAAGTCAACATTGGTCCGACATATTAATCGCCTTCTTGAACCCACAGCTGGTCAAATTCTCGTCAATGGCGAAGACATAATGGCCATGCCCCCTGATCTGTTGCGACAATATCGAAACGAGCACATCTCCATGGTGTTTCAAAACTTTGGATTGATGCCGCATCGTTCTGTTCTGGATAACGTCGCTATGCCGCTCGAAATTCGCGGCATTAACAAGAATGAGCGCAATGAAATTGCAGAACGCACCATTGATATGGTTGAATTAACCGGATGGGGAAACAAATTTGCCCATGAACTATCAGGCGGGATGCAACAACGGGTAGGCCTTGCAAGAGCACTTGCTGCGGATCCTAAAATATTACTTATGGATGAACCATTCAGTGCGCTGGATCCACTAATCCGCAGACAATTGCAAAACGAGTTTATGAAGCTCGCCTCTCAAATGAATAAGACAACTGTGTTTATCACACACGATTTAGATGAGGCCGTTCGGATTGGTGACAGGATTGCAATTATGCGCGATGGCCGCGTCGTTCAAATCGGAACACCGGAAGACATCGTCTTAAACCCAGCAGATGAATATGTTTCTGATTTCGTTGCCGGAATATCACGATTAAAGGTGGTAAAAGCTCATACTGTCATGCAACCCTTAGCTCAATACGAACAAGATAATGGCAAGCTCTCAAAATCCAGCCATTCATTCCCACTGGATGCATCGCTCAGTGTGCTGATTGAACATGCCATTGAGCACAAAGAGCCTATGGCAATTACTGACGCAGATGGAAAGATACAGGGCGTGATTGATCAAAGTGATTTATTACGAACAGTTATTGAAGGTACGGAGACATCATAATGGTTATGGATTCAGTGATCGAAGACAAAAGCGCACAAGAGCTCGCTGCTGATCGTGCAGAGAACCGCGATGAGTTGCTCCGAGAATTTGTACAAAGTAGTCCGGATTATTACAGCAAAAACTTTGCTAAAATTGGAGCATCAGCTTCATTTACCTACACCTTCAACTGGATGGCAGCTCTTCTTGGGCCAATCTGGTATGGCATGCGGGGAATTTGGAACTGGGGCCTACCATTTGTCATTGTAGAAACATTTGCCCTCATTCAGATCGCGCGCGGTACTTTCGGTGATTTAAGCGCAGGTGCACGAGAAAGAATATCGCAAATCGAGGGAACTTTAGATTTTCGAAATCAACAGTTGGAAGCCGCGATTAATAAGGGTGCTGACAACGTTGATGTTTTCAAGCGTGCGATTGCTTCATTGGAACAAGCCATCGTAGACATTAATACCGAAATACTCGTTGCCGAACAAAATGCCGTCTGGATCGCCCTATTTGGCCTAACATTGCTATTGATCACCAAATTTTTCGAAGGAATTATTGCGAACGCCGCATTAGAAGGTCGGTTCTCCATCTGGCTTTCTGATCGAACCATAAAAGCTGGTCTAAATCCATTTCGAACGATAACTAGCTCCGTTTTTGTGTTACTTATCTTCGCTGTCAGTATCGTTCATTTTGCCTTCCCGGGCATAATGCCTTGGCTTGCGGATTTCCCAACGGACGTGAATATTCGCCTAACTGCAATTAAAGTTGTTGAGCAATTATTCGAGTTTATTCGATCTTCAGGACAATGGTTATTCGATTTTGTAAGCTATGGAATTCGCGTCGTTCTTGATGGTCTCGAAGTTCTGTTCGTTGAAACGCCATGGCCAGTTATCGCAAGTATCATTATCCTCTTAACATGGCTTTCTGCGGGCATTGCAGGAGCAGTCGCTTCATCCGCATTCTTAGCGTATATGGGTCTGTTTGGGTTCTGGGAAAAGGCTATGACAACCTTGGCTCTTTTAGGAACAGCAGCATGTATATCCATTGCACTTGGTGTGCCATTAGGCCTGTTCTGTGCAAGGCGTCCTAGATTTTATGCAATCATCAGACCCATCATGGATTTCATGCAAACCATGCCGTCATTTGTCTTCATGATCCCTGTCATTGCTTTCTTCAGCGTCGGCAAACCTGCTGCGGTCATTACAACAATGATCTTTGGTGGCACCCCGGTTGTCCGTCTTACCGTTCTTGGAATGCGGGGTGTGCCAGAGGCTGTTCGGGAGGCCGCAATAGCCTATGGTGCATCCAAATGGTATTTGCTTACTAAGGTCGATTTGCCGCTCGCAGCACCATCGATCCTAGCTGGCATCAATCAGACCATCATGCTCAGCCTAGCCATGGTTGTTGTTGCCTCATTGATTGGCGCAAAGGGATTGGGCGAAGATGTTCTTGAAGCCCTACAATACTCTTCCGTTGGGCAAGGAATATTGGCAGGTTTTGCAATTCTCTTCTGCGCAATGATTTTGAACAGAATTGTTCAAGGTCAACGCGATTAGATCAGCATTCAACGCATAGATCTCGAACCTCGATGGTAACGTTGATCTATGCGTTGTTTACATAGCGCTCTTAGAATTTAACAAACATTACATGATTGGATTAATCTAAATCCAGACCACTCGGAACAGCTTTCGGAATCCCAAATGGCGTTGCATCAACTGTTTTACCCGTCAATCCATTGAGAAATGCAACCAATTCACCAATTTCATTATCACTCAGATTGATTACGTCTGTATCACGCACATCCGATTGTCGCTTCATTTCCCGATAATCGTCCTGTATCGCGAAATCTACAGATTGGATCCATGGTGCAGTTGGTAATTTGACCAAAGCTCGCGACCACATCGGGGTTTCTTCCACATGTGCACGAACTATGCCTTCAAGTGTCGGATAGGCACCATTGTGGCCATAAGGAGCAGTCAACGCAACATTGCGCAACATTGGTGTGCGAAAACGATATGCATCTTCCAACAAATCTGACTTTCCCATTCGCCCAACATCGCGGGGAATGGGATCAAACCGGCGCGTACGCCCCGGGCCGAATGCGGGCAATTGAAGCGCATGAAACTTCTGATCGCTTAAAAGCGCTCCAGAATGACAATCCACACAATTTGCCTTACCAAAAAACAAATCCATGCCGCTTTTCTGTTCGGGCGTCAGCGCGAGCTGGTTCCCGCCTAAAAAGTCATCGTAAGGGCTATCAAAACTTTGCCATTCAGTACCCATGAAAGCCGCCAACGCATTTGCAATATCGACAATAGTAATTTGATCGGCACGCTCTATATGGTCAAATGCTTGAACAAAAGCTTTGCCATATTCCGGTATGATGCGAACGCGTTTAGCTAGTAACGGCCAGGCTGCATCAATTCGATCATGAACAGCACCGGCAATTTCATTTTCTTTTGGATTGCCCGCCATTTCAAATTGCGCAACAAGTGGAAAAACAGCTTGGGCGGCCAACAGCGAATTAAACCCCTTAGGCAACCATTCCTCCGCAGGACTATCAAAACCATTCTCATAGCGCTCGCTTATACTAAGGCGTCCATCATGAAACATGGTATGGATAGACTTCGCGCCTAAATTCCAAAGTGCTGGGGCATTTCGAGGGATACGCTTTTTTATGCGATTATCGCCCATCCCCGTTGTCCGTTCAGGACCAAGACCTTTACCGCCCTCACCTACGCCCAAAGGCAATCCGTCCGCTGTACCAAAATCTGGATGATGACAAGTTGAACAAGCAATATTTCTATTGCCAGATAAGATTTTATCATAGAATAACAACTGGCCAATTGCGGCTTGCTGACGATCAAATTTTATGAAATCTTGTGAACCTAATTGAGCTGGAACTTCTGCAGTCGCGGAACTAAGAAAACTAACCAGAGCGCCCAACAGGAGACCCGATTGAAAAATAAATTTGCTACATTTGCGTTTGTATCTGCACTTTTTATGAGCCAGCCCGTTTTTGCCGGACTTGAAGAAGGTCGCGACTTTATGGAGAAAAACGACTTCAAAGCCGCGATGGAAGAGTTTTTGCCGCTGGCACGCTCCGGCAATGCAGACGCAGAAGAATTGATAGGCGTTTTGTATGCGCTGGGCTTGGGCGTTGAACGCGATGATGAGCGGGCGTTTGAATGGTATTTGCGTGCATCTCTTAAAGGGCATCCAGGGGCGCAAAGCGGCATTGGTTGGTATTATGAAGTCGGTCGCGGCATGCCGGCACCCGACCTTACCCGCGCTTATATGTGGTACGTTCTCTCGGCCATCGGCGGTGATCCTGATGCTGCGATATCGCAAGAAGAAGTGGTAAAAAAAATGACCAAGGAACAAATTGATAAAGCCCATATTTTAATCGATGATTACAAAGTTTGGTTATATCCATTTAGATAATTCAGTGTATCACTGCGTTATTTAATTTACGCTACTTTATGAAAAGAAAGATACTTTTCGTCAACAAGACGGACGAAAAAGCCCCGCGAAAATCGCGAGGCCAGTGTTATGTTTGACCTTCTTAGTTGAGGTCTTTCATATTCGCTTCTTTAATTGAAGCTTCTGCATCGGCAACAGCAGATGTTAGCGCATTGAAGACTTCTTCGCCGCCTTTTACATTTGTCTTAAACCAGTCATATACTGGTGACGCCGCTGCCTTAAAGGCTGCTTTTTCTTCCGGTGTTGGCACATACAGGTCACCACCACCTGCAACAAATGCTTCGTAAGCTGCAATTGATTTACGCTTAGGAGATGCAAACGTTGCTTGCTGAAGAGCAGAGAAACCATCGATAACAACTTGACGAAGATCTTCAGGCATCGACTTAAATTTGTCGTTGCTCATCCACCAAAGAGCACCCATGTAAGCATGACCATCTAATGTCACGTACTGAAGACCAGCATCCGGGAACTTCATGCCCATAATGTCTGTGATACCATTTTTTGAACCTTCAACTACACCAGTTTGGAACGATGTGAAAAGCTCTGGCCACGGGATAGGCGTAGGCGCAGCACCGAGCGCTTTAACCAACTCCTGAGGAAGATCGGCAACAACTGTGCGGATTTTTAGACCTTCCATGTCAGTAGGTGATTGAACACGACGTTTTGTATTCGCAAAATTACGCCAGCCACCAGTATTGCCAACAGTCATCAAACGAATTTTGTCTCCTGAATCAGCTAAAGCCATATCACGCACAGTGCGTGTGAAATCGCTCTGTAAGACAGCTTCGGCAACACGATCATTTGCCATTAGATATGGCAGATCCAATACTTGAACATATGGGAAGGCACCTGCAGCGCCACCAGATGTTGAGATGTATACATCAATCGTACCATCTGCGACACCTTGAAGACATTCAGCACCTTTTGAGCAAAGCTGAGTGCCAATGAAAAGCTCAACAGAGATTTTGCCGTTTGACGCTGCCTCAACATAGTTCTTGAAAACAACCAGACCATCATAATCTTCGTCATTTTCATTCGAATTTGCAGTCGCGCGGATGTTAATGTCTGCTGCAAATGACGAGACCGCTGTACCTGCAAAAAGACTCAGACCAAGGGCAGCAGCACCCAAACTGTTTAGAAGTTTATTCATATTTTTCCTCCAATTATCAAACCACCATGGTTCGTTATAGTAAACACATATAGCCCCATGAACAGGGATATAATTTTTCAAAAACCTAGAATATGGCCGCTAGCAACGGGCCCATAAGGTCTGCATCTTTCACAAATCCCAGCCATTTAGGTATTCCCAATGATATAATCGGGAAATATGTAATCAGGAAAATCACGAATACTTCTACAGCCAGAAAAGGTAGGATTGCGCGTGAAATTGTTTCCACTTTCACGCCTGAAACTGATGATGCAACGAACAATACCAACCCCATAGGCGGGGTGGCTAAACCAACGGTCAAGTTGACTGACATGATCATCGCAAAATGAACGGGATGAATTCCCATATTAATAAAGATCGGAGCCAGAATAGGCCCCAAAATAATAATTGCCGGCCCTGCATCCAAAAACATACCAACAATAAACAGAAGGATATTAATCAATAGCAAAAGGAACAGCGGGTCGCTCGTGATTGAAACAATAAACACCGCCAGATCTTCTGCAGCATGCGACAAGCTGACAACTGTCTTAAATGCCATCGCAGCACCAACCAACAATAGCACAACACCAGATGTAGTTGCAGAACGTACCAAAACACCTGGTAACTCATTGAATTTGAGTGTGCGCAATACAACTAAGCCAAGGATCGCTGCATAGGCAACCGCAAGCGCAGAAGCTTCCGTTGGCGTCGCTATACCGCCCAATATACCACCAAGAATAATAACTGGTGTTAACAGCGGCAGCACAGCTCGTTTTGTAACCGTTCGGAAATCTTGCGACATCATGCGTCGTTGAATTTGGACCAATACCTCACCCACCAACAGAGCAATAACAAAAGCAAGAGCGGTCGCTCCTCCAGACATCTCGTCACCAAAACTACCAAGTTTCGTTACCAACGGATAAAGCACAGCCGCCAGCATTAATCTTGCAAGAATGCGTGCTGCGATATTTTCAATTGGTGAAATAGTGACATTACGCAACACAACGCGTTTGGCCGCGGGATATTCATAATGATTTGCCATAACGCGTGTGACGATCATTAAACCCAAGCCAACCAAAATCCCTGGAATAATCCCACCAGCGAATAAGGCTGCAACGGAAACTTCCATGACATATGCATAAATAATCATAATACCTGATGGCGGAATAATCGGGCCAATAACTGACGATGCGGCAGTAATTGCTGCGGAAAACTTACGTGTGTATCCTTCTTTTTCCATGGCTGGAATAAGCATGGAACCCAGCGCAGACGTGTCCGCCACTGCTGACCCCGACATTCCGGCAAACAACATGGAAGACAAGATGTTAACCTGCGCCAAACCGCCGCGCACTGAACCAATAATCGCCTGGCAAAAACCCACCAAACGCTCGGTAATACCACCACGGTTCATCAGTTCGCCAGCGAGCATAAAGAATGGGATTGCCAGCAATACACCATTGTCCATACCATTAAAAATATTGCGATACATGAGTGCAACATCGCGCTCTTGACCATTGAAATATAATAGTAATCCCGGTGCCGCCAACATAGCAAAGAAAACAGGCACACCAACCAGTAGGAACAATAAAAATAGAGGGAGAAACAGTGCTAACATGATTACCCCCCTGCCATGATTGCTGGAGCTTGCAGCGTCGGGAACTCTTCCTCAGACCAAAGAAACTGCCCAACTTGGCGTAAGATTAACTCTGCCGATACAATCAGCATGACGACAAGTAAAACCGTCATAGCCAAATAAACATAAGCCGTTTTAAACTCGAGACTTGTCCCCAAAAGCTGGTTGATACCGCTATCTTGTAACAATCGGTTCAAGCCGGATGAATCAAACAACAGCGGGGCAGAGAAATGCGCCCAAGCGTGACTTAACATGACCGCTATCACCATCGTTGCAAGCACCAATATTGCAAACATGAGTAGAGCACGGATTTTCCTCGGCATCATGTCCGGCACCATTTCTATGGCTACAAACCCCGCGTAGCGATATGCAGAAGGCGCAACAAGAGCCATCATCCAGATCATCAGAGCACGTGCTGCTTCTTCTGGCCAAGGAAGCGCATTGTTTAATGCGTACCGGAAAAATATTTGAAGTAGAATACAAAAGACCATCAAGACCATCGCGATGCACGCGATGCTTCGACCAAAACTTAGTAGTTTGTCATTTATTCTACTTAAGATAGTCAGTAATACTGATAGTAGTTTCAAAATACCCTCCCCAGATTATTTTGAATTCCAGATTATGCTAAATCTCTCCTAGATCGTATCATTATCTGAAAATGTGCCGAACTTGCCGGCTGTAAAGATTAACGGTTGGCCTGCTCTTTGTGAAAAGCGAACAACTTTTCCTATAAGAATAGAATGATCACCTCCATCATGAACAGTCTCACGCTCACATTCAAACCGCGCTAAGACACGTTTTGCAAGCGGAACCGTACCCGATTTCATATCCCAGTCGTGCTTATCAAAACCATCTGCATGTTTTGCGAAGGATAAAGCCAAGTCTTTTTGGTCCTTTGCCAAAACATGAATTGCATAGTGAGAGGCATTCCTAAATGCCTCATATCGCCCAGATTTCTTAGCAACAGACCAAAGCACAAGTGCTGGATCAAGCGATACAGATGCAAAGGAATTAACGGTCATGCCAATCGGGCCTTGTTCTGTATTTGTTGTGATCAACGTAACGCCAGTACCAAAACACCCCAAAGCATCTCGGTAAGCTCGTTCAGTCTCCGGACTCGGTTTAATGTTTTCTGTCTGCAAAACGTGCACATTACTCAATATTGATGGATCAATATCTTGCTGATGATTATGTATATTCTCTGTACATTCATTTTCAATTTTCTGTACAAGCATTGCAACCCTTTCGTTCAAGCACGGTGGTGCTCAAAATTGGTATTTGATTTTTACATCGAACCACGTCATTCATTATCGACGAACTCCCTCAGCAAGTGGTGTTGAAGGTGCAGAAGCAGGAACACGATTATAGGCATGTGGCAGAGAACAAGTTTCAAGGTGTGGCAAAACAAGTTTGCCAAAATATTCTGCTTCATCAATATGAGGATAACCAGAGAAGATAAAAGCGCGCATGCCCATTTTCTTATATTCATCAATTTTAGATAAAACCTGATCAGCCGACCCTACTAACGCTGCGCCACAGCCAGAACGAGCACGACCAACACCTGTCCAAAGATTAGGTTCAATATAGCCAAACTCATCGGCAACATCGCGATTTTTTGATTGGTGTGAAACACCAAGAGAAGTTGCATCCAGCGCTCGCTCGCGGATCATGCGCCCATATTCGTCATCAAGCTTAGAGGTAATATATTCGGCATATTCATTGGCTTCTTGTTCAGTATCGCGAACAATCATATGAACACGCAATCCGTAATCTAATGTGCGATCATATTTCTCTGCGACAGCATTCACCGCCTTCATGCGGCCCGCAAGTTCATCCTGCTTTTCCGGCCACATAAGATAAACGTCACAATGTTCACCACAAAGATCCAATGCAGAAGGCGAATAGCCACCGAAATATAGAAGTGGGCCGCCATTTTGATAAGGTTTTACAGGATCAGTTGTAAGACCTTTAGAGAAGTCATAAATTTCACCTTTATAATTAATCTCATCTTGCGTCCACGCTTGCTTTAATATCTCGACAACTTCACGCGAACGCTGATAACGATACTGACTGTCTTCTTTCTGCCCGGGAAAATCAGAACTAATAATATTAACTGTCAGACGGCCCTCAAGCATGTGATCAAGCGTAGCAATCGTGCGCGCCAACATGATCGGTTGCATTTCACCACAACGAACAGCCGCAAGAAAATTGATATCCTTGGTGATTGGAGCGCAGCCAGCCACAAACGATAATGTATCCTGACCAACCTGATAGGATGAAGGGCAAAGAATATTTCTAAATCCTTGCGCCTCTGCAACTTTTACAATGTTGCTACAATGATCCCAACTCGAGCGTAAATTCCCGTCGGGAACGCCCAGAAACTGATAATCATCAGAGCAAAGCGCTGAAAACCACGACACTTCAGCTTCTTTTAAATCTGGCGATGAAATGGGTACGACTGTCATCGCAAACTCCGAAAAATAATTTTTACTATCAAGACATTATCATCTTGTTTGAAAAGTATCAATAGTGTATCAATTTTTTCAAATTAAAAAATGAAAGGGGGTCACATTTTGAAAACATTGAACTCAAGTCCAAACCAGCTCCCCATGTATGTTCAAATTAGCGAGCTATTAATAAGAGAGATCAGTGCCGGACGTCTTCTCGATGGAGAGCGCCTTCCGCCAGAGCGCGAACTTGCACAATCACTCAACACGACCGTCCGCACATTACGCAAAGCCCTTGCAATACTGGTTGATAAAAAACTTCTGGAACGCGTTCAAGGTTCTGGCAACTACATACGCCATAGCGACGAGGTCAACAGCATATACTCTATGTTCCGGCTTGAACTCCCTGAAGGAGGCGGCCTCCCTAAAGCAGATATTTTATCTGTTGGCGCGATGGAAAAACCATCCGATCTACCAGTATTTGGTACTGCAAACCATGCAACGAGAATACGCCGTTTGCGATATCTGGATCAGTCAATCATCGCCGTTGAAGAAATTTGGCTTGATGGAAACTCAGGCGAAATACCTGAAGATAAACTATCCGACTCTCTTTATGAATTTTACAAAAAACAACTGGGGTTTTGGATCAACCGAGCAGAAGACAGGGTTAGCATAGCTCAGGTCCCTGCATGGAGCCCATCCAAATTTGGTAAAAAACCCGGAGAAATTTGTGGTTTCATTGAAAGGTTCAGCTGGGCAAACGATCCTGAACCTATCGAATATTCAAGAACTTGGTTTGATACCGATCAATCAGTTTACATCGCACGTCTAAAATAGGGAAACAATAAGAAGAATGTCAAAAATTACCAAGTACGGAGTAATCGGTGGCGGTATGATGGGTCAGGAGCACCTCAGAAATATTGCATTATTGCCAGACACGAAAGTCATAGGATTATTTGAACCAGACGAATGCATGGCGAAAAAAGCCACAGAATTTGCACCTGACGCAACACTTTGCAATAGTATTGAAGACCTATTGGCACTGAGCGAACTTGATTGCTTGGTTATTGTTAGCCCAAACCACATTCACTTAGAGCAATTGGAAACAATCGCTGAAACTCGCCCATTGCCCATATTAGTTGAAAAGCCCTTATTTACAGACCCAAAAACATTTGGAAGAGTTCTTAGGTTTCAAGAAAACTATCCAGCGCCTATCTGGGTGGCAATGGAATATCGTTACATGCCCCCCATTACCGCACTTTGTAGCTCTCTTCACAATGCAATTGGCGATGTGAAAATGTTGACAATCCGTGAGCATCGTTTCCCATTTCTTCCAAAGGTTGGTGATTGGAATCGATTTAACGCGATGTCCGGCGGAACATTTGTCGAAAAATGTTGTCATTTTTTTGATTTAATGCGCCTAATCACCAAGTCAGAACCCACACGCATCGTCGCAAGCGCAGGTCAGGATGTAAATCATCTAGATGAGAACTACAGCAATGGTAAACCCGATGTATTAGACAATGGTTATGTCATTGTGGAGTTTGAAAATGGTATACGATCCATGCTTGAACTGTGCATGTTTGCAGAAGGGTCTCGCTACCAAGAAGAAGTCAGTGTGATCGGACCGGACGGGAAAATTGAAGCTCATGTTCCCGGACCTGCCAGATTTTGGCCTGACCATCTTGGATCGCCTCCGGTGCCAAAGGTTGTTATCAGCAAAAGAGAACCAAAGGGACCTGAAACCCAGCAAATCCCGGTAGACCCTACACTACTGGACGCAGGTGATCATAATGGCTCCACATTTTATCAACATGAGGGTTTTTTAGAGCTGGTCCGCGGCAATCGAAACGAAGCAGATGTTACGTTAGAAGATGGTTGGAAAGCAGTTGTCATGGGTATGGCCGCTCAAAAAAGTGCAGCTTCCGGACATTCTGTCATATGGAGCGAATTCATGGAGGAGCTTTCCAATTGTTAATGTGCGGCAAAACGAGTGCCTTGTTTATCACTGCGCTGATATGCTCAAACAGATGATAATAATCGCGTACTGAAAACCGGACCCTTGTTCCAGAACAAGACTATTAATTAATCATCGCATTCGACTAGAAGGTGCTATAGGATGGAACTGCTCGATAAGACTTTGAGCAGTTCATCTAGGCTGGAGTAAATTTTCATAAAAATTATTCGCAAATAAGTTTATCAATCATCAAAAACAGCATCTTTTTCTGCTGACGAGTTATAAATATCCTTGATAGCTTTTAACGTAGCCCCTGTCTCAAATCCGTCACACAAAATAAGAGCTTCCATCTGAGCGCTAGCCATATCACCCGATCCTACAAAACGGATTGCTCTCATAAGGTGGCGTTCATGATCGGACAAATTTACAGCACAGTTTTCGCAGCATGGATTTACAAAACGGAAAACAGCTCGCCGAGATGAACGTACGGCCTGTAAAATACGTAACAATCCATACGCCGCATATGCTCCATTCGCTTCGCCATAAACTGTTATGGATATCTCAAAAGCTCGCTCCCAGTGTGGTTGCGTTGCATCCGTGTAAGCGAGAAGAAATTGCCTGAATATTGCAAGCATCATTTCCTCATGAAAATCTAAACCGGATTCTGAAATTGATATGTCGCTTGACTTCGCTTTATGATTATTCATCACCGCCCCTGGTTAACCGCCGCGGTATCCACCTGTTTGAACAAAGCACTGAAAGCTTTCCTAGCGCCGCCTCTCTGTCGCACATTCTTTGCCTCTTCATAATTCACCTGATAATCACCGACTAAAATCAAACCGACCATTCCCATATGTAAATGCGGAATACAGATATATCCGTATGTACCATCGTGATCGAAAGTAATCTCCAACTCCTCATCGAGCCTGCTGTTCCAAGGCATTCCTCCTTCGGGCAACATTCCCTTTTTGGAAGCACTATTGTGGCCTTTATCAATTGCGACAAATTTCACACTGTCACCTTTTCCAATACGAAGTATAGGGGGATTAAACAGGTTGATATTATTGGGGTCACTGGGGTCAGTATTTCGCATCTCAACAAGATGGGTTTCTGCAACCGAGCAGAATGTTGCTGATAATAAAATCCCAATCACCAGCACGATTTTCTTAAATCTCATTGCACTTAATCCTTTGAATTCACTAATCTTCTACAAACTCGCAGAAATGGCCTTTACGCCCCCTTTCGTCTCATACATCTCAATGTTAACACCATAGGTATCGGCTAGGTGAGTTGAAGAGAGTACTTGAGACGCTGCTCCATCTTCGATAATCATTCCTTCGCGCATGAGAATAAGCCTATCAGCATAACGTGCTGCCAAATTCAAATCATGAAGGGCTACAAATGTTGTTGTATTTCGCTCATGAGTTACCTTGCGCACTGTGTGCATGATCTGAAGTTGGTGCTTAAGATCAAGTGCACTCGTTGGTTCATCAAGCAGAAAAATATCAGGTGTACGAACAAATGCTTGCGCCAGTGAAGCCATTTGCTGTTGGCCACCTGACAAATCACTTATGTATGTCTGAGAAAGGTGTTCTATGTTCAGCTCACTAAGTATATCTGACACGGCTTCGATATCCCGATTACGCACCCGCCAGCCGTTCATATGTTTTTTGGCAAGCAACACCGTCTCAAAAACAGTCAAAGCTGCATTGCTGGAAAAAAACTGTGGCGTGAAGCAAACATGCTTGCTCCACATAGCTGGACCGAGCTCTTGCGCAGTGTTTCCACTAAACGAAATTTGTCCCTTCGCAGGTTTTAGCAATCCTGCGATACATCGAAAGAGTGTCGATTTTCCTGTTGCATTTGGCCCAATAACAGCGATGACTTCGCCTCGTGTATCAGCCGATAAGTTTACATCACGAAGAACATTTTTTCCTGGGTAATTAAATGAAAGGTTTTTTATTTCCAGATTCATTGCCAGCTCTTTCTTCTTACTGAGAGGATAAGACTTATGAAGAAGGGAATCCCAATAAGTGATGTAATCATCCCGATTGGATAAACCACCCCCGGATTTAGTGCTTTACTTAAAATCGATGTTAGAGACATGATTAAGCCGCTTGAAACTGCTGACAGTGGTAGGAAATATCGCTGATCTTCCCCCACAATCATTCGTGCAATATGTGGGCCAACTAAGCCAACAAAGGCAATCGTGCCGACAAATGACACAGCTGTTGCAGCAAGCAATGAGATAAGCACAAGCATTTCAATACGAAGTCTTTTTACATTAACACCCAAACTGGCTGCTTTATCATCACCCATCCGCAAAGCTGTTAGTGCCCAATTGCGCGACATAAAATAAGGAATAGATATTGCCAGAAGCCCAACACACATCGCCACCTTTGGCCAGCTGGCACGCGATAAAGAGCCCATCATCCAGAAAACAATTTGCGTAAGTTGTATCTCCGAAGCAGCATACTGCATAAGAGCTAGAAGCGCATTGAACGTGAACATCATGGCAATACCAACAAGAACCATTGTCTCCGTCGTAACACCTCGCATTTTGGTAAATGCATAAATAATAAACGAAGTTGAAAGCGCCAGAACAAATGCATTGACAGTCACAAGAAATGGACCTGCAATTGGAATGAGATTAATTTGAAATACGATAGCTAGCGCAGCGCCGAAACTTGCCGCCGATGAAATGCCCAATGTGAACGGATCAGCAAGTGGATTGTTGAGGATTGTTTGCATCTCAGCCCCGGCACACCCCAGCATAGCACCCACAAGAACCGCCATTATAGCGATTGGCAACCGTAAATCCCAAACAATAACATGAGTCTGAACATCAGCACTTGAGGGGTTGGCAATTGTCGCCAAAACATCACCTACAGGCATGAAGCTTGGCCCCCAGCTTATATCAATAATAAAACTGGTTAGCAGCAATGCTGTTGCTATCAGGATTAAAATTCTACGCTTATAGGAGCGCATAATAAATTTGGTTACGGTATCATCTACCACAAGTTCATCTGGTGCTATTTGTATGGTCATTTTTGATTTCGCAGCTTGGCAACCGATGAAAACAAACAAGGTACTTCTCTTGTTTTAACATCTTACTGCCCTAAAAAGAGCCGGTCTGCATCAGCATAGCAGACCGGCATTGTTACATTACTTGCGCATTATTGGAGGGTAGCCCAAAAAACGCCGCTAGCTTCGATAGGCAGGAATTGGTCGTGTAATTCCTTAAAAGTTTCCTCTGGATCGAGATCACTAAACTCTTCCGGATGGAACCATTTTGCAAAAGCTTGCAATGCAACAAAGTGATAAGGACTATTATAGAACTGGTGATAAACTGAGTGGAAACGCTTACCTGTGACAGCATCCATAGATGACCAGCCTTTACGATCAGCAAGTCCTTTGAGGCGCTCCTGCACAGCCGCATCAGTCGCATCATAACCAAGAAGAACAGACGTCACAGACGGGCGGTTAACAGACCAGTTTGCGCCTGTTCCAATAACGATTTCTGGGTTATCTGCAAGTACCGCTTCAAAGCTTGCCTCACCAGAAAACCCTGGGAATTTTTGCGTTCCCCAATTCACGCCACCTGCTTCATCAACAAGGCGTCCAAAATTAGCGCCACCATATGTCTTGCAACAAAATTCAGGATTCCAACCCGGTGCATTTTCTATAAACACCAATGGTCGCTGGTCATTATCCATATTATCTACAATGTTCGTTACTCGGCGCATTTGCATAATGTAATAATCTACAAACTTTTGCGCTTCGTCTTGCTTATCAAATACACGTCCCATTAACATAAGACTGGGCACAGTATTTTGTGTCGGGCGCTTACGAAAATCAACAAAGATAACTGGAATACCAACCTTTTCTAGCTTCTCTATCAACCCTGTTTCTTCTGCTTTGAATAGGTTACCCAAATTAAGGATTACAAGATCAGCATCCAAGGAAATAGCACTTTCGATACTGAAGTCACCTGAATACGGACTGCCAAAATTTTTGATATTTTCAGTCTTCCCAGGAAACTTCGCTTTATATTTCTCAAACGCATCCGGGTCATATTTAATAAGATCATCTTTCCATCCGATTATACGTTCGAACGGGTTTTCACGATCAAGAATAGCAACGGAGTACATCATACGCCCCTCACCCAGAATGACCCTCTTAACACCCTTCTTTACTTCAACAGTACGTCCCGCGACATCTGTTACAGATATCGTCTTTTTATCCATCGCAGAAACTTCTACGGCAGATATTGTCAAGAAAGCTGCAAATAAAAGTGAAATGACTCGCCCAAAATCTGGACGAGAAAATTTAAATATCATTATGATCTCCATGTTCGAGTTCAAGGCTCGATTTTTAATATGAGTGTTTTACTCATATTTACAAAAGCAAATAATCAAACATGATAAAAATAGTCAAGTATTATTTTAATATTATAAGGTTATTATGATTTCCTGCCTGAGCCAGGCTAACTCAAACATAAATTGCCATGCCTAAAACCTTGGATGAAAACACGTATCATAAGATACAGCGCTTTAAATTTTCGCTGCAATACTCTTTATCTTGCAATAACTTTTCAGGCCTTCCAGACCTTTTTCACGACCGAAGCCTGATTGTTTATTGCCGCCAAACGGGACCTCAATACCACCTGCAAAATACTCGTTAATATAAACTTGGCCAGCATCAATATCACGCGCCAACTCCAATGCTGTTGATATATCACTGGTATATACACCCGCCGCCAGACCGAAATTACTATTGTTTGCTAATGACAGTGCATCCTCGGCATTTTCAGCAATTTGAATAGTTAGGACGGGACCAAAAATTTCGTCCTGTACCAGTTCATCATCTACAGGGCGATTTGCAATGATTGTGGGTTGATAAAACCAACCCTTCCCCGTTTGTGGATCAGAAGTGACTGCACCACCTGTTAAAATTTCAGCACCACGTGTTTTTGCCCGGTCTACAAAACCGGCTACTTTTTGCAGATGCTCAGCACTATTAACCGGCCCAACTTGCGGATTTCGCAACCCATGTCCGAGCGTCAAATCTTGCGCACGCGCACATAGTTTCTCAACAAATTCATCATGTATGCCACGTTCGATAACAAGGCGTGATCCAGCGGAACAAATTTGTCCCGCATTTTCAAAAATCGCCCCTAAAACGCCCTCAAGGGCACTATCTTGATTACAATCATTTAAAACGACGATAGGAGATTTCCCGCCTAATTCAAGCACAACCCGCGTTACAGAATCTGCTGCAACTTTCATAACCGACTTACCCGTCGCCACTGATCCAGTGAACGTGATTTGGTCTATACTTTTATGTGCAACTAATGGTGCACCGACATCAACGCCAGTACCGGTGACAACATTACATACTCCCGCAGGTAATCCCGCCTCAACCAATAACTCAGCAAGCAACAAAGCAGAAAAAGGAGTTTGCTCTGCTGGTTTGGCGACCACAGTACAGCCAGCGGCAAGCGCAGGTGCTATTCCACGAGCGGCCGTAGAAATCGGAAAATTCCAAGGAATAACATGCGCTGTGACACCCACAGGCTCAATCAGACTAAAACCAATATAACCGTGAGTTAATGGGAAAGTATCACCTTGTAGTTTATCGCAGGCACCAGCATAATATTCAAATGCTCGCGCCGCACCACGGACATCACCCAAAGCCTCATTCAATGGCTTTCCACAATCAAGACATTCAACAAATGCTAGTCGCTCTTCATTCTGTAAAATCAGCTTCGCCGCGTTCTGTAGTATTCGAGCGCGTTCAGCCGGGGGAACTTTTCGCCATTTTGTTTCAAATGCGTATTGCGCACTCGCAACAGCGTCATTGACATCAGCAACAGTGCCATTTGTAAACTGAGCAAACACTTCACCTCGTCCAGCATCAAAACTGTCCATTGATGTACCGCTTTGCGAAGTTACATATTCACCTTCGATAAAATGATTATGCGGCAGTCCCTCAACCGGCTTTCCCGAAAAAATGTCCGCAGTGGTAAGTTGCATGTTAAGTGTCTAGCTCGCTAATTTGATATGTTGATTTTGACAGCCATTCCGGGTTGATGTCTACTCCCCAACCCGGCGCATCTGTAACGGTGGCCTTGCCATCCGAAATTTCATAAGGGTCGTTTACAAAAATTTTGTCTTGCCATGGATAGTAATCTAGCCCCTCGATAGAGAACTCCAAATATTTCCCAACATTGGGTATAGCTCGCAAAAGATGCATAGTGAACAACGTTACCATAGATAAGTTGGCGCAGTGTGGCGTGACGGGAATACCTGCTTCTTCCGCCATTTTAGCTACTCTAAGTGTACGATTTATGCCGCCAAGATAACAAATATCGGGCTGGATAATATTCACAACTCCATCACTAATCATTTTTTTCCAGTTGGCCATCATGCAATCTTGCTCACCTCCAGTCACATCAATATCGAGTGCCTCTGTAACCTCTTTGGTTTGCTCAAACTCCCAGTAAGGACATGGCTCTTCAAAATGTGAAATCCCATGATCTTGCAAAATACCACCCACCTCGATTGCTCGATCCGGTGAATAACAGGAGTTAGCATCCACAAGTAAGGCAACATCATCGCCCATCGCTTTACGCATTGTTGGGATAATCTGCTCCGTACGTCCTGGCCATTCATCAATGTTACGACCAACTTCAGCACCAATCCGGAATTTGAATGCATCAAAACCCTTTTCATCTCGCAGACGTTTAAGTCGCTCAGCTTCATCATTAGGCGTAATATCGCGTTTCATAGACGACGCATATGCTCTAAAAGCGCCGGGCGAACCACCGATCATAGAGCAAACAGGCTTGTCCTCGCATTTACCTCGCAAATCCCAAAGGGCTGTATCAATGCCACCCATAGCTCTGCGTAAATATGATCCGGGAAATTTATGTTCTCGATCCCGCACGATATCAACAATAGAATCTATATCGTAAGCATCCATACCCAATACATAAGGAGCGACTTGCCGCTGGATAACCTGTGCCGTAATATCCGCATAATAGGGCGCAACCTGCCCCCACCCTTGCGATCCATCTTCTGTTGTCACGCGTGTAAAACAGATGAATTCGTCTGTAAAAGTCTCAATTGATTTGATTTTCATGCGGGTACAACCTTACAAATATCTTACATATTTATGCTTGACGATACTTAATATTGGTCTTTTAATAAGATCCATTACGGCGTTTTTGTCAGACCAATTTTGAAAGCCTCAACGACATGAAAAAACAAGCCGGAGCGTTGCTCTCGTCCATTCATATCGATCGTGGGTCAAATAGAAAAATTGGTGTGCAACTTTATATGGGGCTTCGCGACATCATCTTGTCTGGTGGTCTATCCGCTGGTGACCGCTTGCCTGCCACCCGCACACTAGCAAAAGAACTCATGATATCCAGAACAACGGTGATCGATGCTATTGATCGGCTTACTGCAGAAGGAATTCTTGTCTCACGGGTGGGCGCAGGAACATTTGTCAGTGATATTCTAGAGCATAAAAGACCAATTCTTACAACAAGTGGATTATCTGGTAAAACACCTGAGAAACCGCGCATTTCTCATGCGATAAGTCACGCGGCCGACGTTTATGGTCCCCGCACTTGGTTGCCACATACCCCGCGAGCATTTGTAACGGCATTGCCTGCACTTGATGCTTTTCCAATGGCACATTGGTCTCGTATTTCCGCCCGTCATCTTCGCAGCAGTCGCGCCGAAGTTATGGGGTATGGACAGCCACAGGGGCATAAAGATCTACGTCGTGCAATAGCCTCCCATCTAAATGCATCTCGTGGAATAAAGGCCTACCCGGAGCAGATATTTATAACATCAGGTGCACAACAGGCATTCTCGCTCATAGCACGTATTCTTCTCAATGCAGGTGATCGCGTTTGGTATGAAAACCCTGGCGCAACGGGTGTGCGCAATGCCTTTATAGCAAGTGGCGCTCAGCTTGTGCCTGTACCTGTAGATTCCGAAGGCTTGAACGTTGCCGAAGGTCTGGCAAAAGAACCTCATTTCCGGCTTGCATTTGTAACCCCTTCACACCAGCAACCACTTGGACATACGATGTCGATTGCTCGTAAACTGGCTTTACTTGAAGCAGCCAACGAAGCACAAGCGATCATCGTTGAAGACGACTATGACGGTGAGTTCTATTTCGGTGAGCTCGCCCAACCGCCGCTTAAAAGCATAGACACCTATGACCGTGTCATCTATGTGGGCACGTTCTCCAAAACGCTATTTCCTTCGCTTCGTCTTGGCTTTATTCTGGCTCCACAAAACCTTGTTAGCATCTTTGACCAAGTATTTTCTTCATGGATAAGCGGGCCGCCCACATCAACACAGGCAATTGTCGCTGACTTTATGGATGAAGGTCAGTTTGCCACACATATTCGATTGATGAGAAAACTATATAAAACGCGTTATGAAGAGCTTATGGATGCAAGTCAAAGCTTACCAGAGACCATAAAAGTACAGCAAACAACAAGCGGATTTCATACAACTGCCTATCTAGACAAATGGGTAAATATTGATGAAGTAATCACACAAGCCGCTGAAAAAGGTGTCACGATTGCGCCGATCAGCCGATATTGTCTCCAACCTATCGCCCAAAATGGACTTGTACTTGGTTTCGGGAGCACCAACCCAAGCGACATTCAAGCGAGCTTGAATATTTTAGGCTCCTTACCTGCACTGCACAAGTAATTGGTCTGAAAAATATTTCATAATGGATATAAACCGTAGTCCAATCTATTCATAAGCTCGAAATCTAGCATTTGCAGACTGTTGATGTAATGAAGCGGTCAAAATTGGGAGAATATAATGAAAACAACGTATAAATTAGCGGGAATAGTATCCGCATTGATGCTGTCTACAGCACCGATAGCGCAAGCAGAAACATTGCGACTTCTCACCTGGGGTTCCTATGCTCCTGAGGCGCTCGTCCAAAAATTCGAGGAGCGTTATCCAGATATAGAAGTTGAAGTTACATTTTCAAACAATGAAGAAATGATTGCAAAACTTCGCGCGACAGGCGGTGCTGGTTTTGATCTAGCGCAACCAAGCCATGACCGTATTTATTCCGCTCAACTTGAATATGACATCTATAAGCCTTTAGATCTATCCAAGATTGACACATCGGTAATGGACCCCACCCATCTGGAAGGCGTAAAAGCCAATACGACAATTGATGGTGAAGTTTATGCTGTGCCGCATCAATGGGGTACATCCGGCTTGATGGCTGACAAAACAAAAGCACCAGACTTTAAAGGTTGGGGTGATTTGTGTGACCCTCAATATGCTGGTCGTACATCCATGCGTTTAAAACGCACTATTCTTTTGGGTACAGCCTTCTCACTAGGACATGATCCATTTGCAGCCTATTCTGATCTGGATAAATATCAGTCTATCCTCGATCAAGTTGCCGATAAACTGATTGAATGCAAATCCAATATCAAAGCCTATTGGAAAGGTGGCGATGACTTGTCAGCTATGATGCTTTCAGGCGAGATTGTCGCATCTGAAACATGGGATTCAACAGCCTACAAACTGTTTGCGCAAGACAGCAATATTGTGTTTGTTCCACCTGAAACTGGTGCGCTAGCATGGATCGACACCTTTACAATTCCACGTAAGGGAAAGGCCGATGATGCCGCCTATAAATGGATCAACTTCGTGCTTGAACCAGAAAATGTAAGCCTTATGTCAGCAAGTACAGGTGCAATTGCAGCCGTTCCTGGTGGTTTGGAGTTACTACCAGAAGACAAGCGCGCTGCAGTAACCGCAGCCTTCTCAGCTGATGACATTGCCAATCTTAAATTCTTTGCGAACATTCCCGCAGGTGTTGAAGATATGGAAGGTAAAACACTTGAAAAAATTAAAGCTGCCACTGGTGGCTAGTTAGACTTTTTGTGCGGTGGTTTCTGTACTCTCTTCGAGAAATCACCGCATTTTTATATCGATGTTTTATCTTCTAAAACATTTTATGTGAACAAATTTCCCCAGTCTGGATTTGTAGATGTCTAATGCCGATGATCAGGTACATGATCTTGAATGCACAAATATTGTAAAGACTTTTGGAGCCGTTCGTGCCGTCGATAATGTTTCCTTTAGTATTCCAAAGGGATCGTTTTTTTCAATTCTTGGCCCTTCTGGATGTGGCAAAACCACTCTCATGCGTATGATAGCAGGATTTGAAAATCCAAATTCCGGCGACATTCATATTAAGGGCACTTCAGTGCTGAACACGCCGCCCAACAAGCGCAATGTTAAAATGGTTTTTCAACATCTTGCGCTGTTTCCCATGATGAATGTTTATGAAAACATTGCATATGGTCTGAAATGTAAAGGAGCAGACAAAGCCGAAATTGATCGAAAAGTAAAAGATGTACTTGAACGGATTGCCCTTCCCGATGTTGCAAATCGCGAAATTCATCAATTATCAGGCGGTCAAAAACAACGCATCGCGATTGCACGTTGTATGGTTCTTGATCCAGATGTTTTACTATTGGATGAGCCATTAGGTGCTCTTGATCTAAAATTGCGCGAAGCAATGAAGATCGAACTTAAGCTTCTGCAACATCAGTTCAACACAACCTTTATTTACATAACCCACGATCAATCTGAAGCGTTGGTGATGTCTGATCACGTGGCTATTATGAACAATGGTAAATTTGAACAAATTGGACGACCTGAGGAACTATATCACGCGCCCAAAACAGCTTTTGTCGCAGGCTTTGTCGGAGATTCAAATCGCTGGAACGGCAAAATTACAGATTTGGGGAAAGACTTTGCACAAGTAACAACAAATGCAGGCTTAACAATGGCATGTAAACGCCGAGATGATGATGGTCTGGCTCAAGGGGATGCCGTTGATATATTTGTTCGACCTGAATTTATCGGCGCTCAGAAAGTCCAAAACACTAAGACAAACGCAAATTCTGCTCCTGAAAATAAGCTCCTTGGAAAGGTCGATTCCGTACTATTTAACGGCGCGAATAGTCGTGCACTTGTTCGCGGACCCTCGCAAGAATTGATTGAGGCCGATATAGTTGTCACAGGTGGCACTGATGATTTACGCGCGGGTGATGATGTTAAGCTGACCTGGTCTGGTCAGCAAACCATGTGTTTTGCGACTTAGGAAGGCGATCATGCAAAGTGACATAAAACGTCTTTCCCTGATCTTGCTATTTGCACCATTCGCCTTATGGATTCTTCTTCTGATCATAGTGCCGCATATGGGTATGGTTGTATTATCCCTACGTGAGAAAGTTGCGCCCCGTGTTTATGAATTCGGATTAGGCAATTACATCGACTTCATTCATGAGCCTATCTACTGGAACACATTGTTACGCACCGGAAGTATGTCGCTTTTAGTCACAGTTCTCGCATTGATTATCGGTTTCCCGATTGCTTATTACATCGCCAAAATAGCAGGTAGAAGATCTCGCGGCGCATTGTTTTTGTTGTGTCTGATCCCCTTATGGGTAAGCGATCTAATTCGAGCATTTGGTTGGATCCTATTGCTTCGTGAAACTGGCGTTTTCTCCACTTTCTTACAATGGAGTGGGATAGTCAGCGGACCGATTGAATTTCTTTATAACGACATCACCGTTGTCGTTGGTCTCGTTTATACGGTTATTTTATTTATGATCGTTCCACTCGTATCCACACTAGACGGTATGGATGACGCTATGATTGAAGCCGGCTATAATTTGGGTGGCAATGGTCGAACTGTCTTGCGCAAAATCATCATTCCGTATGCAATGCCAGGTATCGTATCCGGCTGCATTGTGGTGTTTATGTTGACAGCAGGTAGTTACCTTACCCCAATTCTTCTGGGTGGCAAAAATTCCAGCTGGTTTACCGAGCAGATTTACGATCAGTTTATCACACGCTTTAACTGGGAGTCTGGCGCTGCGTTCGGTTTCTTATTACTCGCTTTCACATCATTGGTTATTTGGCTTGGCCTTAAACTCACAGGGCAAACACTTGCCAACACAGTTGCGAAGAGTTGAGGAGCAAAACAATGGCATCATCAACAAAAAACGAAGCATTCCTTTTAGGATATCGACTTTATGTCATCGCCTTCTTCATATTCCTTGCAGCGCCTTTAGTCGCAGCGGGTAGCTTTGCATTTAACGATTCCTTGTTCCCTGCGCTCCCATGGCAAGGCTTTACGCTGGATTGGTTTTTTAATGACAGTGAACCAAAACTCGGGATGTTTCATGACAGGCGGTTGCTTCGCGGGTTATATTACTCTGCCATCATTGGCTTCTTTGTCTCCACGCTGTCTGTTTTTGTCGGCACCTGCAATGCATTTTTGTTTGTAAGAGGAAATTTCCCTGCCAAGAACTTCCTGTATATCCTGATGATTTTACCACTGGTTATTCCGGGTGTGATTTTGGGTATTTCTATTCTTGTCATGGCCAGTAACATTGCAAATGGCCTTGAAGATAAATTCAACTTTGAACTCGAATTTCTCAGACCTGGCATCATTCTCGTCGTTTTGGGACAATTCTCCTTTGTTACGACGATAACCTCATTGGTAATTACCGCACGTCTGAAGAAATTTGATTACACAATGGAAGAGGCTGCACTCAACCTTGGTGCCAGCCGAATGCAGGTATTGCGTTCTGTTACTTTACCTTATTTAAGACCGGCAATGATCGCTGCGGGCATAGTTGCGTTTCTGGTTTCATTTGAGAATTTCAACACGACATTATTCCTTGTCGGATCAGAATCTCCACTTACAATCACAATGTTCGACCGAATGGCAAAAGTTGGCTCGACGCCAGTACTAAATGCCGTATCATTTTTCCTTATTGTCGGCTCTGGTTTCCTCGCTCTGATCAGTGTTGTCATTCAACGTGATAAATCTTCGGACTAAGTAAAATGCCGGAATTTGATTTTATAATCATAGGTGCAGGGTCTGCGGGGTGCGTTCTCGCCAATCGTTTAAGTGAGAACGGAAAATATAAGGTTTTGATGCTCGAAGCCGGAGGCAGCGATCTAAATTTTTGGATTTGGATGCCAATAGGTTACGGTAAAACCTTCTATCGCCGCAGTGTAAACTGGATGTATGAAACCGAGCCGGATGCAGCGTTAAATGGCCGCGTATCCTATTGGCCGCGCGGCAAGGTTATGGGTGGCTCAAGTTCCATCAACGCGATGGTCTATATTAGGGGGCAAAGGGAAGATTTCGAAGACTGGAAAAATATGGGAAATACCAACTGGGGTTGGTCTGATGTTCTACCATATTTTAAAAAGTCGGAGCAAAATGATAAGGGACAGGATGATTTTCGCGGCGAGACTGGCCCCCTTCACGTTGCAACAATGGACAAACATCTGCATCCGCTTTGTCAAAATTTTATCCAAGCGGGTCAACAAATACAAATCCCGCATAATGCCGACTTTAATGGTGCTGAGCAGGAAGGGATCGGCACATATCAAAATACCATGAAAGACGGCATGCGCATGTCAACAGCGCGCGCTTATATTCGTCCAGTAAACAAAAGGAAAAACCTGCACATTATAAAGAAGGCAATGGCATCACGGCTTTTGTTCGATGGCACGCGCACAATCGGTGTGGAATACAACCAGAATGGTAAGATCAGACAAGCATTTGCAAAACATGAAGTCATACTTTCTGCAGGTGCAATAAACTCCCCGCAAATTTTGCAGTTGTCCGGTATTGGTCCTGCAAAGTTTTTGAAATCCAAGGGCATTGACGTCATTCACAACGCTAGGGGCGTAGGACAGAACCTACAAGATCACCTTGGTCTGGATTTTATATATCGCTCAAAAGTACCAACACTGAATGACCAACTACATTCATGGCATGGCAAATTATGGCAGGGAATGCGTTATGTTTTAACGCGTGGCGGTCCCTTATCGGCAGGCGTGAATCAAGGTGGCGGATTTGTTCGAACTCGCCCGGATTTAACCCGACCGAATATGCAACTATTCTTTTCGCCAGTCAGCTATACCAAAGCTCCGCCAGGCAAGCGCCCATTGATGAATCCTGACCCGTTCTCAGGTTTTTTATTAGGATATCAACCGACCCGCCCAACCAGCCGCGGACATCTGAAAATCAAATCCACCAATCCATCCGATGCACCTGTAATTTATCCCAATTACCTTGCCACAGACTATGATATTCAAGAGATGCTGGAAGGGTCAAAGTTCATGCGAAAAATCTCCGAAGCACCGGCTCTTAAAGAGATCATTGAAAGAGAAATTTCACCTGGCCCAGAGGTACAAAACGATAGTGAATTTATAGATGACATAAGAGCAAGGGCTGGAACAGTATTCCATCCAGTCAGCACATGCAAAATGGGTAGTGATCCTAAACGTGATGTCGTTGATCAGCGCTTACGAGTTTACGGCGTACAAAACTTGCGCGTTGTGGATGCATCCATTTTCCCGACACTGACTTCAGGAAATACCAATGCACCGACAATCATGGTGGGTGAAAAGGGTGCTGATTTGATATTGGAAGATCATAAATGAATGTGTTTACCGATGATTTTAAACCTCAACCTTTTTGGTGGGATGCTGCATCTCTTGAGCAGCAAACAACGCAGAACCTACCGCAATCCGCCGATGTTGTTATTATTGGTTCTGGCTACACTGGATTACAAGCCGCATTGCAGGTTGCGCGCGCTGGCAAATCAACGCTGGTGCTAGACGCAGAAGCTTTGGGGTTCGGTGCAAGCAGTCGAAATGGCGGGCAAATTTCAACATCCATCAAGCCGTCATTCTCAAAACTTTGCAGGAAGTATGGAACGACGATTGCAACAAATATCTTGCGCGAGGGGCAAGCTTCACTCGATTACATGAAAAACTTTATGGTTGAGGAAGATATTGAATGCGAGTTCAAAACACCGGGGCGCTTTCACGCCGCTCATACTCCTCGCGCCTATGAAAGGCTTGCCAAAGAATGCGAGGAGGTCACGGGGATTGTAAAAACGGACGCCTATGTTGTAACCAAGGCAGAACAACATAGCGAACTTGGAACAGACGTCTATCATGGCGGCGCAGTCTACCCCCATCATGCAAGTATTCATCCCGGTCTTTACCACAAAGGCCTGTTGAATGTGGTGCGCAAGGCAGGTGCAGAGATCATATCACATTGCCGGGTTACCAACATTGAACGACAGAAGAACGGATTTCAATTATCCACTGGTTTGGGTCAAGTTCGAGCTGGGAACGTAATCATCGCCACCAACGGATATACAGGCACGTTAACACCATGGCAGCAAAGACGCATTATCCCAATTGGATCATACATTATTGCAACAGAGGAATTACCGAAGCATACAATAGATCAATTAATGCCAACAGATCGCATCTTGTCGGATACGCGAAAATTGGTCTATTATTATCGGCCATCTCCAGATAGAAAACGTATTCTTTTCGGCGGGCGGGTCTCTCTTAGTGAGACCGACCCAAAACAAACCGGACCATTGCTACGAGATGAACTTATTCGCATATTTCCCGAGCTGGCAGACGTCCGCATCAGCCATTCATGGTCTGGGTTAGTCGGTTTTACATTTGACTCAATGATGCACGCTGGCAATGATAACGGGCTATATTATGCGATGGGTTATTGCGGCTCAGGTGTAGGCATGGCAAGTTATTTGGGAATGAAAATCGGTCAGCAAGCAGCTGGCAACTTGCCAAATGTAACAGGTTTTAGTGAAATCCCATTTCCAACACGCCCACTGTATAGCGGCAATCCATGGTTTCTGGCGCCATCAGTCCTATTTTACAAATGGCGTGATCGTCTTAACTTTTAAGCTACAATCACTAACTTGGTCCGAACACTTGCTAGAGTTTAGCTCGGTTTAACATCCCATACAAATCCCTTGGATCATCAGGGTCAGCAATCATATCCAGATCATAAAAATAGCCGGTTTCTGAAAGCTGGTCGTAGATATACCGAAGAGCAGAGAAATCCTCGATTGCAAAACCAACACTATCAAAAAGCGTGGTCTGATTATCATCTTTACGGCCCACGACTTCACCTGTGATAACTTGCCATAACTCAGTTACCGGGTAATCATCGTCTAGCTGTTGAATTTCACCTTCAATTCTGGTTTGCGGCGGATATTCAACAAAAATATCCGACCTTAATAGAATATCTTTGTGCAGCTCCGTTTTGCCCGGACAGTCACCACCAATAGCGTTGATGTGCTGTCCGCGCCCAACCATATTATCCGTTAGAATGGTCGCATATTGTTTATCGGCAGTACACGTCGTGATAATATCGGCGCCCTGTACTGCTTCTTCTGAAGACCTGCAAACCTTGATGTTCAAACCTGTTGAAGATAGATTTTGCACAACCTTATCAGTAGCAGCTGGATCAATATCATAAAGGCGAATACTGTTAATGCCCATAATCTCCTGAAATGCCAACGCTTGAAATTCGCATTGTGCTCCATTGCCAATTAGTGCCATTGTCTTTGAATTTTCCGGCGCAAGATATTTCGCTGCAAGCACAGATGTTGCAGCTGTGCGAAGCGCGGTTAGAACCGTCATTTCCGACAGCATGACAGGGTAACCATTATCAACGCTTGCCAGTAATCCAAATGCAGTAACGGTTTGAAACCCGCGCGCCATGTTCGCAGGGTGCCCATTAACATACTTAAACCCATAAAGCTCACCATCAGATGTTGGCATAAGTTCGATAACCCCATCGGACGAATGGGCTGCCACACGTGGCGTTTTATCAAAATCGGGCCAGCGTTTGAAATCACTTTCAATATAAGATGCTATCCCAGCAATCGCGTTACGAATACCGATGTGGTGAACAATCCGCATCATATCAGCGACACTTACGAATGGCACCATCGCAAGCTCAGAAGGCTGAGGTGGTCTCTTAAACATCTATAACTCCATTAATATCTAGTCGTAGGTCGATCAAGAACATTGCGGCCTGTCAGGCTAGCGCAAAGATCAACCATTAGCTGGGCTGTCCGCCCACGTTCATCCAAAAAAGGGTTAAGCTCAACCATATCTATGGACGTAACTAGTTCGCTTTCGAAAAGCATTTCCATAACCAAATGAGCTTCTCGAAAAGTCGCACCGCCTGGCACAGTTGTACCTACAGCTGGGGCAATGCTGGGGTCTAAAAAGTCAACATCAAAACTGACATGCAGTCGCCCCTTGTCTGTGTGAACACGTTCAAGAAACGATTTGAGCGCAGATTTAATTCCGATCTCATCGATACGCCGCATATCATAAGTTTCAATAGGTAGCTCATTGATAAGTTCACGTTCTGAAACATCCACTGATCGCAATCCTATAAAACAAAGATTCTCAGGCTCAATCGGTGCAGCTAGCTTCGGATAAATATTATCAAATCCATCTCGCCCAAGTAGATAATTAATTGGAGTACCGTGGAGGTTACCAGACTTGGTAGAGGAAAGGCTATGCATGTCGGGATGTGCATCCAACCATAATACATATTGGGGCTGCCCTAGTGATTTAGCATATTCTGTAACACCGGAAACAGTTCCAATCGACATTGAATGGTCACCACCGAGGAAGATGGGAACATCACAAAAAGTACATGCAGAGCGCGCAATATTTTGTAAGTTTTTCGCCCAATTCGCGACTTCACTTAAGTTTTTTATTGCTTCATTAGGGTGGGTGTACTGCTTAAAACTATCCAAGCGGGCGTTTCCAGCATCTGTTACTTGATGACCCAATTCTTTGAGAACATCGATCAATCCGGCCGTACGAAGCGCATCCGGTCCCATGAGACAACCTGCCTGGCTGGCGCCTTCCTGAATAGGGGCGCCGATAATGTGATAATGTTTTGGCGACATGATAATTCCTGTTTTTCATACCTTACTGAGAATAAAGCTGGAAAACGAGCCAGAAAATTGTATAATAAGTCTAATATTATATACAATTTATATAGAAAATTATCATAATGTTTGATGCCGTAAAAATTGATGAAATGGATCGAAGAATCATCACCCTGCTAAAACATGATAGTCGGATTCCAATCACCTCGATTGCAAAAACGCTTCTCATTTCACGTCTTACGGTAAAAGCGCGAATAGACAAATTATTGAAATCGGGAGCAATTCAAAAATTCACAGTACAAGTCGCAACAATGGCAGAAGCGAATATAGTTCACGCCATCACCAACATAGAGGTTCAAGGCTTAAAATCGGAACTGGTCCAGCGACATTTGCGAAAAATACCGGAAGTCATCAGCCTTTATACCACGAATGGAAAATGGGGATTAGTTGCCCAAACCGAAACATCCGACTTGCAGCATTTTGATGAAGTTTTGTTCAAAATTGATAAGATACCGGGTATTGTCAGCGCCGAAACATGCATCCTGCTCAATAAAGTTGTATGATTTCATATCAAAGTCGCAAAGTACACCTGCGTCGATCACAGAATATAATTTATAGATCAATCGCTATTTCGTCGGTGTGACCTTCTAAATCAATAAGCTCCCTTGATATTTATTTATTGCGGCGGTTTTCGCTGCTTTTATCTCCAGATATTGTGATGTTGAACATAACGATCGATGCATTGATTATTGATTATTGATTATTGATTTTCAGTCTCTCAATAACTTAGATTAAAGCAACACTGTTGTTTATACTCGTCATTGAGAATCAATTTAGCAAACTCTTTTGAGATACAGTAAGGTTAGAACTCTTGCCGCACACGAAACCAAATACGAATGCGAAGGACCGCTTGGATGAGGCTCGCATTGAAGAGATTGAACGTCTAACAAAAGACGTGTTCGACCAATCACCAACACGTGTTGCATTTCCAGGCGGAGCACACCGAGCAGCATTTGTTGCTGAAATTTCGAATGAGCTATACGTACTTGCGAAACGTGAAAGGGAAGCAGATGCGCAACTTGAAGCAATCGTTCTTAAAACGTTATCACCTTGCGGGCACGTACCCAAATTTATTGCCCGATCTGGCCGCTGGTTAATTCAAGAATGCTTATCTGGGGCTCGAGTGCCAGTAACAATGAACAATCAGACAAAGATGAGTGCGCGCGTTGAACTGCTAGAGAGCTCTATCACATCGCTTCTTATAATCCGTGACTTTGCTCATCAGGAAAATTTGCAACATCGTGTCCCAAAAATTGGCGCAAAACCGGACTGGCTTGCTCGTAGAGTCGGGAACATGGCCACCATATCTCAAAAACTTGATATTCCTTTACCTCAAATCGATCCACATTTTTTGCAAGCCGCCTATCAGAGTAAGCATCAGGATTTTGTCAAATGGGACTCGCGTCCAGGTAATGCACTTAAGTATAATGATAAAATATACTGGTTTGACTGGGAAGATTGCGGTCGACGCAATGCTCTAGATGACTTTATCTGCCTCATGATGGATGAATGGACTATGATTGATTTTCCAAATGAGGAAAAACTGATTGAACAATATCTGCCAAAATTTGCTGGTGGTATGTCTACCGGCCAGGCCTACACATATTTTCCCATCGCATCTCTCATACAAATCGCATTCCGGCTTCGACTGGCAATAAAATACAAGATGCAAGAAGGTAAATGGTGGGATCGCGAAAAATGTTTGGCAGGCGATAAAGTTGGCGTAACACCACCTGAAGTAACACGGCTCTTAAATAGAGCAATCCGACTTACTAATGGTTCTGTAGGGTGTAATGAAAGAATAAAAGATTGTCGTGTCTGGATTGATAATATCGCAAAGAAACTTGAGCTACATCTATCAGAATAGATAACACCTTCAATTTATACAACAAAGATGACCGTTGTTAAATTTAAAATTTGAATAAAATCCGGCTAGTTAAGTTTAATCTTTAAGGTTAAAATCGGTCAATTTCCACACACCCCCTTATTTGATGTAGATGAGATACCTCATAAGAACTGGAGGTGTCACGATGGCCTATAATAGCGACAAAATTTTTAACTGGTACAATTGGGGTAATCATCCCCGCTATGATGACAGCAATCATGGCAGTGGATCAAAAGGTGGCAAAGGCTCCGGTTCTGGCTCAGGTAGCGGCTCTGGCAGCGGCAAGGGTTCCGGTAGTGGAAGCGGAAGTGGCAAAGGTTCTGGTTCCGGTTCCGGCGGACACAACAATCCGTGGCAGGATCCATGGCATAACAACGGTTCTGGATCTGGTAGCGGCAAAGGCTCAGGCTCCGGTTCTGGATCAGGTAGCGGCTCCGGCAGCGGCAAGGGTTCCGGTAGTGGAAGCGGAAGTGGCAAAGGTTCTGGTTCTGGTTCCGGCGGACACAACGATCCGTGGCAGGATCCATGGCAGAACAACGGTTCTGGATCTGGTAGCGGCAAAGGCTCCGGTTCTGGATCAGGTAGTGGCTCCGGCAGCGGCAAAGGTTCCGGTAGTGGAAGCGGAAGTGGCAAAGGTTCTGGTTCCGGTTCCGGCGGACACAACGATCCGTGGCAGGATCCATGGCAGAACAACGGTTCTGGATCTGGTAGCGGCAAGGGCTCAGGCTCCGGTTCTGGATCAGGTAGTGGCTCCGGCAGCGGCAAAGGTTCCGGTAGTGGAAGCGGAAGTGGCAAAGGTTCTGGTAGCGGAAGCGGAGATACAGATGGCAACAGTTGCGATCCTATACACGGTACCAAGTACGATGATTATCTTGTAGGTGGCGACGGGTTAGATGTATTTGTCGGATCAAAAGGTAATGATTACATTGATGGCAAAGGTGGCGACTACAATCAGGTGGACTATTTAGGTAAAGCTTCGCAATTCCAGTTTACGGAAAATGATGATGGCACAATAACCGTAATAACCCCGGATCACGGCACTGATACGCTAGATAATATTGATGGAATCTGGTTCTCTGGTGAAGACAAATGGTACTCGATTAATGATCTATTCAGCAATGATGAAGTCGATCAGGGAGAACATAACCCATTTATCGGTACAGAAGATGATCAGACTTTTGTTGGCCAGACGGAGGAATACAGTCAGGTTGATTTGCAAGGTTCAAAATCAGATTATATCTTTACCAAAAACGACGATGGAACAATGACATCATCAAGCGATCAATATGGTACTGATACATACGAAGATATCGATGGTATCTGGTTCCTTGATGAAGAAGTCTGGAGTTCAACAGACGGTTTAATCTAAGATAACATGTGTCTACCCGGTGGGCTTGCTCACCGGGTAGCTTCACGACAATAGATTCCCAATGCTAAATTAGCTCAATCCTCCAGCTTAAACATTAAGCATAATGCGGCAACAGATAATTCAATGAATTACGATTGAATTGGCGTAGTCCCAAAGATCTCATCTTACAGAACAGTTACTTGACCCAGTTACTTGGCCCAGTTTCCATAAAGTATAGGCATCATGCCCGCCAGAGCTTTAAACCGCGGCCATGACTTTCGTTCGTGCTGCGTCCAGCCTGCTTCAGCAATGGCCGATAATCTTGGAAAAACCAATCTGTCGAAAATTGCCCTGTCCGTCATGGATTCACACCATATACACGCTTGTACTCCGAGTAATTGTTTACGTTGCGCATCTGTCCAACCTTCAGTCGGATTGAACATATAGGTTTCTTCAGGACCAGACCAACCAGCCCACCCCGCACCAGGTTCCGACCAAGCAGTGCTATTGGCCATATCCAGATAATATCGCTGACCAGGAGATACGACAACATCATATCCGGCACCTGCGAGGGAAGCAGAAGTTTCAACGGAACGCCAGCCAACCAAATAGCATTCCGATTTTTCGATCACATCCCCATGGGCAGCTTCTTCCCAACCGCCCGTTACGCAACCACGAGAGGCCAAAAACGTTTGTATGCGCTCTAAAAAAGCAGCCTGCAAAATAGCAGCGCCAGACCCATCAATCTCATCTGCCCCCTCATGATTGCTTATTGTGTTGGTTAGTTTTGCGTGCCCATCTGCAACCGCATCACCAGCCAACTTGCGCAACATCGCCAATGCTTGTGGGGAACCCGACCATGCCGCAATCGGCACTTCATCAGCCCCAATATGAATTATTTTTGATGGAAATAATTCTATAATTTCATCGAAAACAGTTTCCAAAAATCGAAAAGTCTCATCACGAGCAGGATTCAGGCAATTATTGGGAAAGCCCTGCACAGAGTAATAGGTCCCAGTTTCGTCGGGGTCCAGAAGTTCGGGAACCGACCGCAATATCGGGTAACTATGGCAGGGTATATCCACCTCAGGCACAACCATGATGCCATAATTATCAGCCTGCGCTACAAGCTCGCGAATGTTGCTTTTCGTATAGTAGCCACCGGAGCGCTCTGGGCCGGACCCTAAAAGAGGTGGCATGACCAATCCATGGCCGCGCCATGCGCCGATTTCGGTCAGTGCAGGATAGGCATCAATTTCGATACGCCATGCCTCATCATCTGATAGGTGCCAATGAAAACGGTTCAACTTATTCCACGCCATGATGCATAAAAACTGACCAACCTCAGCGGTACTGAAAAACTGCCTGGCAACATCAAGGTGACTTCCGCGCCAACGATGACTTGGCTCATCCTCGATTTTACCAGCGGTAGGAAACACAAAGTTTTTCTTGTGTTGGCGGGCGCCCCTTAAAATTTGACCAAGTGTGATTAGCCCGTAGAGAAAACCGGTGCGGGTTGTTGCACAAACCTCGACATCACTCTCTGAAAATTCAATTACGTAGGCTTCTGGCGCGAGATTTTTTTCATCTACAAAGCGCACGGGAAAGCCGCCCTCTGCCGCATCCCGCACCAATCCCTCTACTGGAAAAAGACGCGTTGCCAGTGTTGTAAAATTCTGGGCTGCGGCCTCGGACATTTCGCTATTCGGCTGCAATTCCAAACCTTGAGGTACTGAACGAGAACCTTCTATTGAAACTGAATTCGGCCATGGAATAATTGACACGGCAACTGGTGTTTTTTCAGGTACAGGAAAACGTGCGGCACCCTTAAGCAGAGCTTCATTATTGCCGATTGCCTGAGTGGGAGAAACATCTACAGGCACGATATTTTCATCTTCCGAAACGAGATAGGCCGTATTCGCTCCATCGCTCCAATGTCGCAGCGGATAGCTCAATCCATGTACAGTAATAGTCCATTTGTCACCGGGGGCTAGCTCAAAACCCGACGGAGGAGATAATTGCGTATGATTAGACAATCGAACATCTAAATTAGCGCCGTCAATTTTTGCGAGCGGATCTATACGCGCTGGCCCGCTAAAACACAGTTTGAACTCACTAATGGTGTGTTCACCATCATTTGTTAGCTCCAAAATATAAGATAAAGGTGTGTCAGAACTTTCCGGCACCCATTTGGTTTCCAGCGAGATGTTATGTGCGTAATTCATGTTTGTCTCCAATGAATCTTGGCGCTTATCAGACAAGATAAAAGTTCAAAATTTCACGGTCATTGATCAAGTAATATGCAAACCGATCTCTTCGAGATCGTTACAGAACCAACTTCTATTACGTAAAAAAACCGAAACTGCAGGGATACCAAAAAAATTAGTGAACAGCCAATTCATCGGCATCAAATAGATGCGCAGCATCCAAGGTAAATGACATTTTGGCAGGCTTATCTTCCGAAAGATCCGGATTACCATCAAACAAAGCAATGAAAGTATCATTTCCGGGCAATTCTGAATATGTAATCGTATGGATGCCGAGATGTTCAACAATATTTGGCTTAAGTTCGATAGTAAATTCACCCTCGCCCAAAAACATATGTTCAGGACGGATACCCAAGGTGACTTGCTGTCCTGCCAAATGATCTGCTTTGCGCGGCAAGGCAATCGTCCCCAAATCACCCAAATCAACTTTCAATGTTTTACCATCGGCAGAAATACATTCACCCTTAATAAAATTCATTCTAGGACTACCAATGAAACTTGCAACAAATTGATTGTCCGGTCTGTTGTACAAATCTAGCGGCGAACCAATTTGTTCAAAATTACCAGATCGCATTACCACGATCTTGTCCGCCATCGTCATGGCTTCAACCTGATCATGGGTTACATAAATCATAGTTGACCCGAGTGTTTTATGAAGCTCCATCAATTCAATACGCATATCGGACCGTAGTGCTGCATCCAAATTTGAAAG
The DNA here is from genome assembly GCF_900537175.1 of Lentilitoribacter sp. Alg239-R112. GTDB lineage: Bacteria > Pseudomonadota > Alphaproteobacteria > Rhizobiales > Rhizobiaceae > Lentilitoribacter. Next base: position 1,925,648 of record NZ_LS999833.1, read on the forward strand.
CGGCTCATCGAAGAGAAAGATTTTAGGGTGACGTACAATCGCACGACCAATAGCAACACGTTGTCGCTGGCCACCAGACAAAGTACCCGGGCGCTGCTCTAGGCGCGCATCCAACTGTAGTACTTTTGCGGCAACATCCACACGTTTCTTAACTTCATCATTTGGAAGACGCTCCACGCGAAGTGGGAAGGCCATATTTTCGAACACGGACATGTGCGGATATAGAGCGTAGGACTGGAACACCATCGCTATACCACGTTTAACGGGAGGAAGATTATTCACGGACTGATCATCGATAACAATGTCGCCACCCGTCACATCCTCAAGGCCAGCAATCATACGCAACAATGTGGATTTACCACATCCGGAAGGGCCGACAAAAACGACAAATTCACCCTCTTCAATTTCAAGATCAATACCGTTGATGATGCTGACATCACCGAAGCTTTTTTGAATATTTTTAAGTTGAAGTTGTGCCATGTTTCCGTTTCTCTGTCTTTATACAAGGCGCGCTTGCCGCCATGATCAATCCGATGACTTGGATTAACTAACAAAAATGGTTGCCGCCGCAATGTGCAGCGACAACCACTATAGACTTACTTGTGCTGTTCAAGATCAGCAGCAGCCTTTTTCAAAGCATCTGCGGGTTCAGCCTGACCAGTAACAACTGACTGGACCATCTCAATCATCACGTTTTGCAAACCGCGATAATCGAAGAAAAGCGGTTCAGGACCACCAAACTCGATGCCATCGAGGAATGGTTTCCAATAAGACTTTTCAGCAACCAGCTCATCAGTACGCGGCTGCAATGGGCGCAACGGCGTCAAACCCTGTGCCATTTCAGCGTCCCACTGACGATCTGGAGAGGTGATATATTTAGCAAGACTGATTGCCTGCTCTTCAACGCCTGTTCCACTGAACACAGCAAGCGAGTCAGTAATCAATAGCGTACCTGGACCCTTAGCGCTTGGTCCAAGCGGCAGCGGAGCTACACCCCAGTTGATATCGGTGCCTTCAAGACGATTCACCGCACCAACCGATGCATGAATCATCCCAAGCTTGCCATCAAGGAAAATGGCGCGCACTTCGTTTTGCTCATAAGCGGTCGGACCTTCCTCAGCATAGGCAGTAATATCACGCAGGGCGGTTAAAGCCTCAAGGTTTTCCTTACTATCGAGAGTAATATTACCATCACCATCAATCACTGAGCCATTGTTTGTATAAGTCCAGTGCAGGAACTGATGCATGGTGTTATCGAATGTCTTGGCAACAACACCAAAACCATCTGCATCTGTATTTTCTTCAATCGCTTTAGCAAATGCGATTTCTTCTTCCCAAGTTTTTGGTGGTGTTTCAGGATCAAGACCAGCTGCCTTGAACAGATCCTTGTTCCAATAAAGAGACTTGGTAGAGAATGCGACTGGAATGCCCCATTGCGTGCCATCAAATGTCACAGTGTCCGGCACATAATTATAATAGCCGGCCTTCTCTTCGTCCGTCATCGGGATCGAAACGATCAGATCATTAGCTGCAAAAGACTTGAGCGTGCGCGAACCAACATAGGCAAGCCCAACCGGACTGCCAGATACGGCAAGCGTTGTTGCTTTATCCTGGCACTGACCCCAGCCAACGAGTTCAACTGCAACTTTATAACCAGGATTAGCTGCTTCCCACTCGGAGATATATTGCTCATAACCTTGCGTTAAAGTATCACCACAATTTATGAAGCTGATTTCTTTGTCCGCGGCATTTGCCAATGACGCAGACGTTAGAAGTGCAAACATTGCACTGCCAAATATTTTTGAGTATTTAGTCATCAAAGTCCTCCCTTGAGATCATCCCATCCAGAGATGAATTGTGCTACTTTACGGCACCGGCGGTTAAACCAGCGACGAGATAGCGTTGCAAAAATATAATTATTATGAACACAGGCGCTATACCAACAAAGCTTGCGGCCATAAGTTCGTTCCATATCACTTCCTGACGACCAAAATAGGCAAATAGTCCGATGGGAAGAGGCATGAACTCGGTTTTGGAGTTAAACGTCAGCGCAAAAATGAATTGCTGAGCATAAGCCCCAATGAAAGTAGTTATGGCGACAACCGCGATACCGGGCATAGCCAAGGGTAAAATAACACGACGCAGTGTGTAAAAGCGACTTGCGCCATCAACCCATGCAGCTTCGTCTAACTCGCGCGGAATACGCATCATGTATGTACGTAAGAGCCAAATTGCGGTTGGGATCAAAAACGCTACGCCTGGTACGATCATCGCAAAATAAGTATTGAGCAGTCCCAATGCCCGCATCAATCTGAATAAGGGAATAAGAAGGACGGCACCCGAAAACATATTAACTGCCAAGAACATACCCAACAATGCACCGCTACCACTAAACGGAAAACGCGCAAATGCGTAAGCTGCGGGCACAACCAAAATCAACACAACAATCGTGCACACACTTGAAATGAAGATACTATTTAAGATGAACCGAAACAGGCCGGGCACTGTTTCCAACATTGAAATATATGCGTCAAATGATCCATTTTCTGGAATGAAACTGTATGGCGAAGAGAAGAGCAACGACAGTGGCTTTAAGGAGACCAAAAAACCTTCAACAAACGGCGCTAAAATAAATGCCAGAAACAGGAATATCCCGGCATAAATTGCAATAAGCTCAATCCAACTATACCTGTCAATCATAGGTTTGGTGCTCATTATTTGTCTCCTGCCCCAATTTTGCTAACGACACGAAAGTAAGCGAAAGAAAAGATCGATAAGAAAATACATATCATCACTGCTCGTGCAGCACCCTCACCATATTTAAAGGAGCCAATCGCTGTGTGGTATGTGTCAATAATCATCGTTGTCGTCGAGCCTGATGGTCCACCGCGCGTCAGAATCCAGATGATATCGAATGAATTAAAAGTAAATATCAGAGAGATCATCGACATGGTGATGATTGCTGGCAACATCATAGGTAGTGTGATGCGCCGGAAGCGATAAAACCGCCCCGCTCCATCAGTCCATGCGGCTTCATAAAGGTCACGTGGAATAGACTGCATAGCCGCAAGGAAATAGATAGTTACAAGCGGTACACCAATCCATACATCGGTAATGATTGTCGCCCAGAATGCAGAATTTCCGTAGGCAAGGAAAGCAACTGGTCCGTCGACCAAACCAAAGTTCTGCAGAAGACCAGAGATCATGCCAAACTGACCGTTATACATCCAACCCCACATAAAAATACCAATAGCCATCGGCACAATCCACGGCGGCATCGTCAGCAATCTAAAGAGAGCTCGGCCAGGCACGGCAGCGTTCAACAAAACGGCACCACATGTGCCAATCGTCATTTTAAGCAGGACTGAGAAGAACGTCCAAACAAAGGTTCGAACAATAACTTCATCAAAATTTGCTTTGAAAATCTTCTGATAATTTGCCCACCCAACAAAATCATATGTCTTGCGTAGTGAGGCGTTCGTAAAAGACAGATTAATCGTATCAACAAGTGGATAAGCAACAATACCAAGAATATACAATACCGCGGGTGCAAGTAACACTATCGCAAACATTGTACCGCCACGCGTATTATTCATCTTATTCTCCTCAGCTTGCCTTGCCAAGAGCAGCATCAAATTGCTGCCATATCGGGCTCATATCTATAACACTATTTGTTCGGCGAGCCTCATCCATTGTCAAGGCCAAAAGACCCGCCTCCAGAGCATCAGTTACGGAAACTGGAAGCGGTTGCCCGTCATTCATATGATTTAATATATCTTCTGCCATCTGCTCGTCAGCGCCATAATGTTGCGATAAACCAGATACATCATAGGATTTATCCACCAGTCTATCTGAGGTACGAGAATCTGTAATACGCAGAAAATTACGAATGAAATCGCCTTCCGCCATTCCCTTGGCGCCCATAACGGCAAATCGACGAAAATCATCCGGCACGTTCAGATTGGTATGAAAACTAAGTGCCGCACCGTTTTCGTACTGAACCATGGCAGTTTGAAAGTCGATAATATCACCATCGCTATCAAACACCTTGTCGCTTCCCATCCAGCCGCTTGGCTTACGATGGTAGACTTCCATATCATTCGCACCATCAACAGCGGGCGCATTTTTCGGGACAAAAGTGCGACGTCCTCCGAAGCTTGACACATAACGCGGACGACACCCCATCACACCGTTATAAAGATCCAGATCGTGGCAACATTTTTCCAACATAAAGCTGCCAGAATAGCGCTCATAACGACGCCAATCACGTATAAAAAATGCACCATGATACGGTGGGATATGCTCTGATGCTTCAATGGATGTCACATCTCCAATTGAACCATCAGCTTGAGCTTGTAAGAAATCAATATAAAGGGGCGCATAACGCAAAACCAGACCGACCATAAGATTGTCAGATCCGTATTGCGCAACCAGTTTGGCAACCTCCATTGTTTCTTCAACAGAGATCACGACAGGTTTTTCAGTAAATATTTTTTTACCGCGCTCAAGACCAATACGAATATGTTCTAAATGCATATGGTTTGGCGAACCAACCATCAACAGGTCGATTTCTTCACTATCAAGCATCTGCTCAAGCGTTGTATATTGAGTGCCCATACAAACCCCATGCTCTTGCGCATAGGGCAAGCCTGCAGGATGAGGATCAACATAAGCGACAAAGGATAAATCGGGTTTAGCTACCGAAAATATGTGAGACAAATATCCAATTCTGTACCCAAGCCCCACAACACCAATCTTCACGAGCTCCTCCACAAGCAATTGACTATTAGTCTCAATATGTAACTAAATTCAATAAATTATGTAAGTTAATTTCAATATACATACAAAATAACTGAATTAATGTAACTTACTTTCAATGTTACGCTTGACATAGCAATGATGTCAACACCAGAATAAGTTAAGTACAGCTTCAAATTACATTATGATTTTCACAATTGGTATTTTCATGCGTTTCGGTGATTTGTTCTCTGCCAATTCACAAAAGATGACAAACAGATGACACAATTATGAAAACCCAAGATCTAAACATTCGACCGCGATCAAGGGTTTTCAATATTGAGTTCTTTCAAAAACAAACTCAGGAGCTACAATTGTCGAGCCAAGTAAACCCATTTCATAACAACGCAGAGAAAAGCCAAATATGGAATATGCTTGTTAAGCGTGACATAGTGGCGTTCGTCACCCAAGACTGGAACATGGTCGCTTGTGACTTTATACAGGAAGGTTTTCTGGGCATTGATGCGAAAGGCTCAAACAATCCTGATAATTGGGCAATCAATTTTGCCACTCTTGCGATCTATCGAGACGAATGGCTCCGACAAGCTGCTGAAAGTGCTAAGACCGAATATACAGAAGACCGGACAGACGGTATTTTTCGTGCCACAACTTTAGAGCAAATTGATATTAATGGAAATTCTGCTGTCGCGCACAAAAAATTTGACGGCTCGATACAGCGCACTGATGGCGGTACAGATATCTTGCATTGGCAAACACTCTATTTTTGTCGCAAAGAGGACAGCATCTGGAAGATCACAGGATTTATTGGTTATCTACCGCTCAACATGGGTGGATCGGCATTGTCAGATTAACTGAAATCAGATGATAAAAATTGAACTAGCGCGCAGTTGAAACATGCTTATTAGCCTCAGCAATCGTTGTTCGTAGAATACCACCGTACCAGTCCAATACATTATCGCAATCGGATGGCAACTCACAGCCAAGCTCATCACTGAATAATTTCCAGTCGGGATAATGCTCTTCTTTTACCGCAGTTAAAACTGGGATCCCCATTGAAATAGCCTTACCTATCACATCACGGAAACCACCGCCTTCTGCTTCGCTCCGACCAAATCTGTTGACAATCAGAAGGTCCGGAATAAGGTCTAAGTCTCGCATTGCAATATCACTGAGTTTTAACAGCATTGAATTATCAAGCTTACATCCCCTTGCTCCATTGCCTAAATCCTGTGAGATTTTTATCTGATCACCGTTCATCAAATTCTCAAGATAAGTATCGCATTTACACCTGTCGGGAAGCATAATTTCCTTCTGCAAATGACCTTGCACACTAAGCTTATTTGACTGCAAACGATCAACCACGCACTGCAACAAAATATTGATATCTACGCCACCATTTAGACGTATAGCCGCAAAAATTTTATCTGACCGCTGTGTCATACTACTTCTTTCAATATAACGTTTTGTTGTTAGGAATTTCACATGTTTGCCCACTGCAACCACAATTCAGATCATGGATGAGGCCATTGCTGAGACCGTAAACCCAACCATGAATTTCAATTTTTTTGCCCCGTTGCCATGCAGACTGGATAATCGGCGTTCGAGAAAGACTTTTAACCTGTGCCTCAATAGATAATTCACACAACCGATCCAGACGAGACTCAGTTTCTTCAATGGCCTCTAACTCTTGATGATATTGATCAGCCACATCGCGAACCGGTTGAATCCAGTGATCGACAACACCATGCTGAACACCATCCATGGCAGCCTTAACACCGCCACATCCGTAATGACCACAAACAATGATGTGTTTGATATCAAGCGCTTCCACCGCGAATTCCAGCACGGACAGAAGATTAAGGTCACCTCGATGCACCAAGTTGGCGACATTGCGATGAACAAACACCTCACCGGGCTCTAAACCGGTTATCACATTGGCTGGCACGCGGCTATCTGAGCATCCTATCCATAAATATTCCGGGTGTTGCAGTGCGGACAATCGTTTGAAATATTCAGGGTCTTGCTCACGCTTACCACTTGCCCATTTTACGTTTGTTTCAAGTAGGTCAGTTAACATCACTTGCCTCCGGATAATCTAAGCCTCGGCGCGTTGCCATTTCTTGACCCATTTGGCTTAAATCATCGGATGTAAACCTAACTTTCGCCAAAGGCATTACAATCGCGTTCTCCAAAATGAGGTGGTGCCGTTCATTAGATGTAAATCGATGGGCCATCTCGTTCACCTCAAAGGAAATCGGATAACTGCTCGTGCCATCAAGCAGATACTCAAGCTCACGAAGTATCTGTTTTGCGTCGATATGATCAGACTTATGCTCTTCACTGAGCTGATCCAATATTTCATCAATCTGATCATCAGGCTCCGCTCGCTTGCGTAAAATAGGGAACAGATTTTCTTCCTCATCCGCTATATGATATTTCAAATCATCCTTGAGGAACCGATAGACCGCATGTGTAAGTTCCGGATCCAGTATGTCCGCATCAAAAATTTGATCAAGCACACTACATAAAACACGCTGCCGAAAATGATCGGCAAAAACATAATCCAGTGGATGGCGAAGCAAATGAGTTGGCGGAGCATCATTAAGCGCCTCCAATGCCATTTGCCTCGCTTCATCCTGCTTTTTCATGTCCTTCTACTCCTATTGAACCAACGGACTATCCGCACTAGAAAGGGAAACTCCGGTCACTTTGGATTTTCCTGCAAGAATTGCAATATATTGCGCAACAGCCTTCGACCAACTCGCGGCTTCCAGCCATGCTTTCAAACGCACCTGCATTGCTTCAAATGGTAAAACCTCACCTGGTGTTTTTCGATCAAGTGCGACGATGTGGAATCCAAAACGGCTCTCAATGGGTGATTTTGATATCGAACCGACATCCATAATATCAATCGCTTTCTCAAATTCTGATACAGTTGACCCTTTCGTTAGCTGACCCAAATTTCCACCCTGCTTTGATGATGGACAGGCAGAAAACTCTTTAGCTAAGTCGCCAAAATTTTCGGGTTTATCTTCTAAAATGGAAATCAGTTCATCTGCTTTAGCCCGCGCTGTTTCCCGCACGCCCTTATCATCTGGAGCCGCCGGAATTAGGATGTGACGTGCCTCGGAAATTGTTTCCGACATGCAACGCTGCGGGTTTTGTTCATAATACCGCCGACATTCGTCTTCGCTTGCGTAAGGAACATCGACCTCAGCTTCAATTAGCACTCGGATCGCTGCATCCTGCTCAGTTTCCATGCGATTATTCTCATCAAGAATAGGCTTGAAATCAAGGTTTTGAGTTTTGGCTTCCTGCCACAACAACTCTCGAATAACCAAAGCGCGTGCGGCTTCCAGCAGCGCCTCACCCGGGTTTGTGGCCGAGTGATTTTGTGCTTCTGCTAGTATGTCAGCCTCTTTGATTTCGACACCATTGACAGTTACTTCATTTAGAACGGGCTTGGCTTTTGGAGGGATTTTGGTGTCTGGTTCTTTATATGTGGAATAACCGTCACCGACTAACCCTACAGCCGAACCGTCAGTCTTTGTATTGATAACGGTTGCCATTTAATTCGCCTCCATTTTAGATTTTGCAGACGAATTACGAGAGTTCCGCTCACGAACCACCTGATAGCCTGGTCTCCAAAAATATCGAACTGGAACTGAGAGCATGTGAACAAGCCGAGTAAATGGGAAAATCAACAAAATCGTTAGTCCTAAAACCAAATGCAATTTGAAGAAGATCGATGCATCAATCACATAGTTGGATGCTGAAAAATCAAACGTGAATATACCTTGCGCCCATGACATAAATTTCACCATCTCATGTCCATCAAGATGCTGCATCGAAATAGGAATTGTGGCCAATCCCAACAATAACTGCAGCCAAAGCAAGATAATGATTAAGGTATCTGACGTGCTTGAGTTAGCGCGCACCCTTGCATCAAATAATCTGCGGTGCACCAGCATGGTTGCACCAATGATAGCCATAACACCGGCTATACCTCCGGCGATAATAGCGAGGAGCTGTTTTGCACCATGACTAATACCGAGAGCATCAAATATCTGTATTGGTGTCAGCAGACCAACCAAATGACCAAAAAAGATTACGATCACGCCAACGTGAAATAATACCGATCCCCAAACCAGCTGTTTACGCCGTAGCAATTGTGAAGATCCGGCTCGCCACGAATACGGCTCATGATCATAACGCATTATGCTACCCAGAATGAGCACAACGAGTGCGATATAAGGATAAATTCCAAAAAGTAGTGTGTTGAGATATTCAGACATAATTACACCTCCTGCATGGGGTGAGAGCGAGCAGATTGTGGATCAACTGGCTTGCGCTTAGACGCACGCATTTGCGTACGCATACGATCAGGCCCACAGGCCTCTTCACCCGCATTGCCACCGAACGTGACGGCTTCCTCTTCCCAAATCTGGTCCATAGCTTCTAAATCATCCGGATCGTCTTCTGGATTACTCAAGATTTCTGCAACCAGCTTTTCATCCGGTTTTTGCTCGGATACATCCTGCAAAATGTCGAAAATTCCTGCATAAATCGATTTGCGTTTTTTTAATCGCTCACTCAGAACTGCATAGATATGAGAAGTTTGCCCTAACAAATCTTCAATCTCGACATCGGATCGCGTGGATACAAATTCAAGGAAAAGCGGTAGGTAATCCGGCAACTCCTTGGTGTCGATTTCAAACCCGTTGTCTTCATACATTGTCATAAGGTCAACCATGGCTTGACCCCGATCGCGGCTCTCACCGTGAACATGTTCAAACAAGTGAAGAGATACGGTTCTTGTACGATCAAATAAATGAACGTAACGCTCTTGGGCTTCATAGAGATCAAGGCCAGCAATATCTTCGATAAGTTCAACGAGATATTTTTTTTGTTCTGGCTTTAAACCCTGATCATCTCGTACAGCAGAAGCAAGTTCACCGGCCTCTTTTTGTATATCGCGACTAGGATATGTGAGCAGTAATGAGATAATTTTAAGTGTCGTATTCATTACACTTTCTCCTTGAATAAATCATTAGGTGTATGAACCGTTTTAGGGCGGTTCGAACCAAACAAGTCGGCATCCGATGACCCACCAGAACAGCCATTGCCGAAGGAGAAACCACAAGAACCGCGTACGTCGTAAGCATCCTCACTAATTTCACGATGGCTGGTTGGCACTACAAAACGATCTTCATAATTTGCAATCGCCATGATTTGATACATGTCTTCGATCAATTTGGAATCAAGACCAACTCTCTTGGCAATCTGTTCATCGATAACACCATCAACGGTTTTTGCACGCATGTAAGACCGCATTGCCATCATCCGCTCAAGAGCGTTGATCACAGGCTCTTCTTTACCCGCAGTCAGTAAATTCGCCAGATATTTAACCGGGATGCGAAGAGAACGCACATCTGGCATTCCACCCTCTGTTCCAATCTTACCTGCCTCCGCAGCATTTTGAACCGGAGACAATGGCGGCACATACCAAACCATCGGCAATGTGCGATATTCCGGGTGAAGTGGGAATGCCACCTTCCAATCAATTGCCATCTTATAAACTGGTGATTTTTTAGCAGCCTCAAGCCACGCATCAGGGATACCGTCTTTACGGGCCTGCTCGATGACTTTCGGATCATTCGGATCTAGGAATATCTCCAGTTGTTTTTCATATAGATCCTGCTCATTTGCCGTCGAAGCCATTTCTTCAATGCGATCTGCATCATATAAAATAACACCAAGATATCGGATTCGACCTACACATGTTTCAGAGCAAACAGTCGGTTGACCTGATTCAATGCGCGGATAACAGAATGTACATTTCTCAGATTTACCAGATGACCAGTTATAGTAGATTTTTTTGTATGGACATCCAGAAACGCACATGCGCCAACCACGACATTTTTCCTGATCGATAAGAACAATGCCATCATCATCACGTTTATAGATAGCACCTGATGGACAAGCCGCCACGCAGGTTGGATTAAGACAATGCTCACAAAGACGCGGCAAATACATCATAAATGTATTTTCAAACTCACCGTAAATTTCTTTTTGAACACCTTCAAAATTGTAATCAACTGACCGTTTTGAAAATTCCCCACCGAGAATTTCTTCCCAGTTCGGACCCCATTCTATTTTCTCCATACGCTCACCACTGATGAGCGAACGTGGACGTGCAGTTGGTGTGGCTTCTACTTCCTTTGCAGTTTGCAAATGACCATAGTCAAAATCAAACGGCTCATAATAATCGTCAATTTCCGGCAAATCCGGATTGGCAAAAATCTTTGACAAGATGCGCCATTTTGCTCCCATTTTCGGTTGGATTTTACCGTTTTTATTGCGTGTCCAACCGCCATTCCATTTCTTTTGATTTTCCCAATCTTTTGGAAAACCAACACCAGGTTTAGTTTCAACATTGTTGAACCAGGCATATTCAACGCCTTCGCGATTGGTCCAAACGTTTTTACAGGTAACAGAACATGTATGACATCCGATACATTTGTCTAAGTTCAGCACCATACCTATTTGCGCACGAATTTTCATACTTTTGCCTCCTGCTTGCCTTTGTATGGGCCTTCCATCCAATCCACCTTCTCCATTTTATGAACGACGACAAACTCATCTCTGTTAGAGCCCACGGTGCCGTAGTAGTTGAAACCATATGAGAGTTGAGCATAGCCACCAATCATGTGTGTTGGTTTGGTGATGGCACGCGTTACCGAATTGTGAATCCCGCCGCGATTACCCGTGACTTGAGACCCGGGGGTGTTCACGATCTTCTCCTGTGCGTGATACATGAAAATCGTACCCTCCTTCATTCGTTGAGACACAACCGCTCTTGCAACAATTGCACCATTTGAGTTGAACACCTCGACCCAGTCATTATCGACGAGATCAGCTTTGGCAGCATCCACCTCAGACAACCAAACAACAGGTCCACCGCGGTTTAGGGTGAGCATCATCAAGTTATCTGAATAGGTTGAATGGATGCCCCACTTCTGGTGTGGCGTGATAAAGTTGAGCACAATCTGCGGCGCACCATTAGATTTTGCCTCAATCACCGGATTGATGGTTTTAGTATCAATTGGCGGACGATACACACAGAAGCCTTCGCCAAATGCCCGCATCCATAAATGATCTTGGTAAAGTTGCTGACGTCCTGACACAGTTCGCCACGGTATCAGCTCGTGCACATTGGTGTAGCAGGCATTGTAACAAACTTTTTCAGATTCAAGACCTGACCAGGTTGGTGAAGAAATAATCTTGCGCGGCTGGGCGACGATATCTCTAAAGCGGATTTTTTCATCTTCTTTAGGCAGCGCCAGATGCGTATGATCAAGCCCTGTTTTCTTCGATAGTGCTTCCCACGCCTTAACGGCAACTTCACCATTGGTTTCAGGTGCAAGAGATAAAACTACCTCAGTAGCTTCGATGTCCGTTTCGATCTTGGGCATGCCCTTTGTCACGCCTTCTTCGGTTACAACGCCATTCAAGTTTCCAAGTAGCTCAACCTCATGTTCTGTATTCCACGCGATGCCTTTACCACCATTTCCGAGCTTATCCATTAAAGGACCAAGAGCCGTAAATCGCTTGTAAAGGTTAGGATAATCCCGTTCAACAACCACGAAATTCGGCATCGTCAAACCAGGAACAGCCTCAGTTTCTCCCTTCTTCCAGTCTTTTACGTCAAGTGGCTGAGCAAGTTCACCCGGTGTATCGTGGAGTGTTGGAACAAGTACAACATCTTTCTCGACACCCAAAACCTCCGGTGCAACTTCAGAGAATTTCTCTGCAATGCCTTTAAAGATATCCCAGTCCGTCCGAGACTCCCATGCAGGGTCCGCAGCACTTGTTAGCGGGTGGATGAACGGATGCATATCCGATGTATTCAGATCATTTTTCTCGTACCAGGTTGCGGTTGGTAAAACGATATCTGAGTAAACGCAGGTCGTTGACATTCTAAAATCAAGCGTCACAAGAAGGTCAAGTTTACCTTCTGGCGCCTCATCATGCCATTTGGCCTCTTGAGCTCGTTCACGACCTTCTTCGCCCAAATCTTTACCCAGCACACCATGAGATGTTCCTAGCAGATGTTTGAGGAAATATTCATGCCCCTTACCAGAAGAACCAAGAAGGTTAGAACGCCACACGAACAAGTTTCGTGGCCAGTTAGCTTCATCATCAGGGTCTTCGCAGGACATTTCCAGCTTGCCTGCTTTTAGCTGATCAACAATATAATCCTTTGGTTCCTTCTTCGACTTCGCGGCAGCAGCTGCGACATCCAGAGGGTTTGTTTTCAACTGTGGTGCTGATGGTAGCCACCCCATTCGTTCAGCACGAATATTGTAGTCAATCAGCGTTCCACCCCAATCCCCGTCAGGTGCAGTTGGCGACATAATCTCATTGACTTTCAACGTTTCATATCGCCACTGATCTGTGTGCGCATAGAAGAATGAAGTTGAGTTCATATGGCGCGGTGGGCGGTTCCAATCCAGACCAAAGGCGAGCGGCAACCAGCCCGTTTGCGGGCGGAGCTTCTCCTGACCAACATAGTGGCTCCAGCCACCGCCGGATTGACCAATACAGCCGCACATGATCAACATATTCATGATACCGCGATAGTTCATATCCATGTGGTACCAATGGTTTAGACCTGCGCCCAAAATGACCATTGAACGGCCATTTGTTTTCTCTGCATTGGTGGCAAATTCACGAGCGACAGTAATAATATTCTCACGCGGAACACCTGTAACTTTTTCAGCCCATGCTGGTGTGTATGGCAAATCTTCGTCGTAAGATTTTGCGGAATTTGCATCATTCAAGCCACGGTCGAGACCATAGTTTGCGATGAACAAATCAAAGACCGTTGCAACAAGCGCTTCACCATCAGCGAGTTGAACTTTTTTGGTTGGAACACTTCTTACCAATACACTTTCATGATCAGTACCTTCAAAATGGTCATGTTCGCGATTACCAAAATAGGGGAATGCAACAGGTGTAATCGCATCATGGTTCTCATCTAAAATGAGACTCATTTCCAGCTCTACATCTTTGCCTTTGCCATCCTTTTGTTGAAGGTTCCATTTGCCTTCCTCACCCCAACGGTAGCCTATGGAACCTAAAGGCGCCACTAGCTTGCCAGTTTTGGAATCAATACCAACAGTTTTCCATTCAGGATTATTTTTCTCACCTAGCTTGCCTTTAATGTCAGACGCACGGATTTGATTACCAGGAATAAACTGACCGTCTTTTTCTTCCAAACGAACAAGCATCGGCATATCGGTATAACGACGGCAATAATCTTCAAAATATTCTGCCTGTCGGTCCAAATGATATTCACGCAAAATGACATGACCAATAGCCATAGCAAGCGCTGCATCCGTGCCCTGTTTAGGATGAAGCCACATATCAGAGAATTTAGCAGCCTCAGAATAATCCGGTGACACAACAACAGATTTTGTGCCTTTATACCGAACCTCGGTGTAAAAATGCGCATCCGGTGTTCGTGTTTGGGGAACATTGGATCCCCAAAGCATCAAGTAACCTGCATTATACCAATCAGCAGATTCCGGAACGTCAGTTTGTTCACCCCATGTCATGGGCGATGATGGCGGCAGATCACAATACCAATCATAAAAGGACATGCATACGCCACCAAGAAGTGACAGATATCTTGAACCAGCCGCATAAGAAACCATCGACATGGCAGGAATTGGTGAGAAACCAATCACCCGGTCGGGGCCATATTTCTTTGCAGTGTACGCGTTCGCTGCTGCAATAATTTCATTGACTTCGTCCCACGTCGCGCGCACAAAACCACCGTGGCCGCGAACTTGAATATAGTCTTGCCGCTTTTCAGGATTGCTTTGAATAGCCTCCCATGCCGCGACAGGCGTTTTTAACACCCGCTCATTGCGCCATTGTTTAATCAAGCGCGAACGAATGAGAGGATATTTCACCCTATTGGCTGAGTACATGTACCATGAATAACTTGCACCCCGGGCGCACCCGCGCGGCTCGTGATTTGGCAAATCCGGCCGTGTACGAGGGTAATCTGTTTGCTGGGTTTCCCAGGTCACAATGCCACCTTTTACATAGATCTTCCAAGAGCAAGAACCCGTGCAGTTCACACCATGTGTTGATCTTACAATCTTGTCGTGTTGCCAGCGTTTTCGATAGGCTTCCTCCCAATCGCGGTTCTCGTTTGTTGTCACACCGTGACCATCTGAAAAAGTGCCAGTATTCTTGGCTTTCAGAAAATTCAATCTATCTAATAAAAGGCTCATGGTAATTTCCTTGTTGAAGATCACTCCATCCGGCGGGTCCTAAAACCCGCCAGTGGATCTTTATTATTCTTATGGATTTTGAACGTAGGCGTTCTTGCGAAGATAGAACCACCAGTTAATCACGATGCAGATGGTGTAGAAGATCGCAAAGCCATAGAGGGCTATCTCAGGTGTGGCTGCCTTGATCTGCTCACCCAACACTTGGGGGATAATGAAGGCGCCATAGGCCGCTACCGCTGATGTCCAGCCAAGAACAGGCCCAGCTTGTTCTCTATTAAACACCACGGCAATCGTACGGAATGTTGAACCATTTCCGATACCAGTTGCAGCAAACAACACAAGGAACAACAACAAGAACGGAACGAAGTATTGTTCCGGTGTAGCTGATGCGTAAGCCTGCTGCATGTAATAGGCAACACCTAGTGCACTTGCGACCATGATAACTGAAATAATTTGCGTAACCTTTGCGCCACCCATCTTATCCGAAATCATACCGCCTAGAGGGCGAATGAGCGCGCCGATGAATGGTCCCATCCATGCATAGGTAAGAGCGCTTGGGCCAGCAAGATTAACCGTGTCATGGGTCAAAACTCCATCGACCATGATGTGCTGAAAACCAAAGATAACTTTAATCGCCAGTGCAAATGCGGCAGAGAAACCGATGAATGAACCAAAGGTCATTGTGTAAATGATGGTCATCGCCCATGTGTGTTTGTTGCCAAAAATTTTATATTGACGATTAAGGTTCTGCCCAACTGCACCAGGTATGATCTTTAGCAGCAATACCGTCAGCGCAATAACAAGCGGAAGTACGATCCATTTACTGATCATGAAGCCAGATCCGCCAACACCTGCTGGCAACATAAGCCATAGCCCGCACGCAGCTGTGAAGAAGCCGATGATCAACATGAAAGTGATGATAGCAAATGCGCTTATTGGACTATTTGCATCAGGAGAAACATGCTCATCGCGAATATTGTTCATTCCAAACCAGCCTGCAAAAGCAAGCGGGATTAGAAACACAAGCCAGATCCAACCCGCATTATGGATGTAAGTTTCAGCACCAGCTGGAATTTTGCCGATAAGTGTACCACTTGCGTTTTGAAGCGTAAGAGACTCACCACCGAAAATGCCCATTGTCATGGCAAGAGGAATAAGGATCTGCATGGTTGTCACACCAAAATTACCCAGACCCGCATTCATACCCAATGAATAGCCTTGCATCTTCTTCGGAAAGAAAAAGCTGATATTAGACATGGAAGAAGCAAAGTTACCTCCGCCAATACCTGATAAAAAAGCCAGAATTTGAAATTGCCATAAAGGTGTATTTGGATCTTGTAGCGCAAAACCCGCCCCTGCTGCTGGTATCATCAGTAAAGCAGTTGTGAAGAAGATCGTATAACGACCACCTGCGATGCGAATGAAAAACGTACTCGGAATGCGAAGCGTAGCACCTGTCAGGCCCGCAATAGCAGCAAGTGTAAACAGTTGCGATTTTTCAAACGGGAAACCCAGATTTAACATCTGAACCGTTATGATGCCCCAATATAACCATACGGCAAATCCGCATAAGAGGCTCGGAATGGATATCCAAAGGTTACGATTTGCAATCGCCTTTCCTTCAGCTTTCCAGAATTTTTCGTCTTCTGGGTTCCAATTTCTAAGATCCTGTCCCACTCTTTTCTCCAATTCATGTTTTAAGTTGGACCATAATCAGGCTGCCACGGATTTGACCGCCCGATTTTGCATTAAGTTTAAGTTGTTTTCTTCGCGATACTTTGCATCGCTAATTCAAGATCAGCATTTGCTTTTGCGGCCTTAGCCCTGATCACATCAATATTGGCAGCTGCAAAGTTTGCCCGCTCTTCATCCTCCTGCTTGGTGCTAAAGCGCACGAAGAAGGCTAAGAAGGATGCAATGGTCACGACCACGCCAATAATGAAAAACGCTTCTGACCAGTTCAATGTTCCTTTGAACAAAAAGCCTGCTGCAACCGCGCCAGCATTACCACCTGCGCCAACCACGCCGGCGACCGCGCCAAGCGCTTTCTTGTTAATGAAAGGAACCACTGAATAGGTGGCACCTTCAGCCATCTGCGTAAACAATGAGAACAAAATCAGCGCAGGAATTGCGAGGAATAAAACCTGCATCTGAGAGAAGAGCATCAAAGCCAACCCTTCGCAGAACAAGCAAATGAACAACCAGAATGCTCGCCCTTTCAAGCCCCAAATCGCACCATAATTATCACCGAAGATTCCACCAAGTGTACGAGCAAAAATGTTCATCAAACCGAATGATGCAGCAACAAGACCTGCTGTAATCAATCCAAGGTCAAAGTAATCGGCAAAATAGAGTGCAGCAACGTTGTTAACGGTCAACTCAATACCAAAGCATGCGCCATAGATCAGGAAGAGTACCCAAACGCGACTATCTTTAAGAGCCTCAAAATAGTCGCCGGTAACTTTCTTCTTCTCAGGCATCATGCCTTTTGCACGAAGTTCCTTAAAGTTTCCGTCCGGCGCATCTTGGGTCAGGAAATAATAAGCAATACCTGTGACAAATATTGCGGCCCCGACAACAACCATTGATAAACGCCAGCCGAGCGCTTCGCTGAAACCAAATCCAATCACAAAGACGGAGAAGATCATCGGCATAGCAAGCTGTGTAACGCCACCGCCAAGATTACCCCACCCCGCAGATGTTGCATTTGCTTGACCTACAACATTGGGAGCAAACATGACTGATGTGTGATATTGGGTAATAACAAAAGATGCACCAATTGCACCGATCATAAGACGGAATATCAAAAATGTTTCAAAATCTTGCGCAAGGCCAATCCCCATCACTGGAAACGCTCCAAGCGTCAACAGACCTGTATATGTAAGCCTTGGGCCAATCCTATCACACAGCCACCCGATAAGTAGTCGTGCAAAAATCGTAACAGAAACAGACGCAATAATGATCCAACCAATTTGATCCTTGGTAAGAGATAATTCATCACGTACGACTTTCATCAATGGCGCGATGCCAAACCAGGCAAAAAAGCAAAGAAAAAATGCAAACCACGTCATGTGGAATGTTCTTATTTGCACCATGGAAATTTTGAAAAAATTTCCCCACAGACTTGTTGCTTTGTTTTGTAGTTCCATCAGTATCCCCTTTGCGCAACAACATTGACCAACCATCAACAAGGTCCCGATATTCAAGTTTGCGGTCTCTCAGTTGAGGTCGTTTGCGGGGACAATTGTCTTGAAATTAAAACACCGGTTTGATCCAGATCAACTCAATGACCGATTGAGCTTGAAACAAGAGAGGTGGCACACTATTGCAAGAACCTGAGAAGTGCATGTCAATTTAGTCAGTTGCAGTATGCATCATTGCATGGTAAAAATATCAATTCATTCATTGATAAATATCAAGCAGAGTTCACATGCGCCCTACTGATTTGCCGATTGTAAGAGAGTTAAATCTGTTTTCCGAAATGGCAGAGGTCAATTTTCAGTCTATGATGGAAGCGTCTTATTTGCAGACTTTCCCTGCACATGTGGAATTAATTCGCGAAGGCGATCCGGCTGATTTTCTTTACATCGTTGTTGAAGGAAGCGTAGAACTGTTTGCCAAATCCAATGGCCGCGAAGCAACCATGGGCAATGTACGGCCCGTCGGAGCATTCATCTTAGCTGCCGTTTTAAAAGACGCAGTATACCTGATGTCAGCAAGGACCTCTGAGAAGTCCCGAGTCCTGATGATACCGTCCCAAAATGTAAGAGAAGCATTTGAAACCGACGATGCATTTACACGCTCAATCGTTGTTCAGTTAGCGAACTGTTATCGAGGTGTGGTAAAAGAATACAAAGATCTAAAATTGCGAACCGCCGTCGAAAGGTTAGCAAACCGTCTTCTTAGATACCATAAAAATCAGGGTGCTAATGGCTCCATAGAACTCCACCATGATAAACGTAAATTAGCATCACTTCTTGGCATGACGCCTGAAAACCTCTCAAGAGCATTTAATACGCTTAAACCTTATGGAGTGCAGGTAGATGGCTCAAAAATTCACCTCAATGATTTGTCAGCCCTTGAGACATTGGCAAAACCTAACGAGTTAATCGATAATCACCAAACTTAAAAGCATGGCCCAACGGTTTGCGCGCCGAGCCATGTTACTTCATTCTGTTGAGGGTCCTCAACCTTACTTAGATGTAAAAATTTAGATTCTGATTTTCATCTTAAACTAAACTATCGATCTGATACCACTGCTCTTCTTCTTCAAACCAGATGCCTTCGATGTCGGTCAACACATCAACATAACCCTCATCATCGGTTACTTGGTAAGAACCATTCTCACTTTTGGTGAAGGTATAATCATCTGAACTACCAGCATAATCTACTTGGTTATATTCTGGTCCTCCGCCATTGATGATGTCGTTCCCGCTAGAGCCTCGAATAGTATCATTTCCCAATCCACCATCAATATTATCATCACCGGAAGTGCCCACAATATAATCATTGCCATCAGTTCCGATAATGTCTCCACCAGTGGTTACAAGCTCATCAATGGGCTTCCATACGGCTTCACCCTCAAACCAAATGCCGTCTATATTTGTTAGCACATCAACATAGCCGTTGTCGCTGGTCACGCTATAAGAACCATCGTCATTTTTGACGAATACATAATCACTTGAACTGCCAGCATAATCTACTTGGTTATACTCTGATCCACCACCATTGATGATATCATTCCCATCAGAGCCACGAATTGTATCTCTTCCAAGACCGCCATCAATGTTGTCGTCTCCCGAAGTTCCAATAATGTAATCATCGCCGTCAGTTCCGATAATGTCTCCGCCTGATGTAACAAGTTCCTCAATCGGCTTCCATACGGCTTCACCTTTGAACCATATGCCACGAATATCGGTCAATATATCTGTTCCAGTTGGCTTTGTGACCGTAATTGTCTGATCCTGATTGCGTACAAAAGTGTAGTCGGAGGAAGATCCATCGTAGTCAACCTGATTGTAACCTAGATCTCCACCGTTGATAATGTCATCACCTGCAGACCCGTTTACAACATCAACACCGCCTTTGAGATTGATAAGATCATTCTCATCGGTTCCAGATAAGTAGTCGCTGTATTCTGTCCCGTCGATGATGTTCACGTCACCGTTGTTGTTTCCATCAGTGTAATTCGGTGCCAACACGACATTATCGATTTTTGTTTTTTGGTCATTAGAAACGGAACTATCTGACCTGAAAGTTAAACGGTCATTACCACCAGTTCCAACGACCTCCATCTCAAATGTTTTCCAAATATCAATTGGATCGATTGTGCCAACCAGTTCTCCATTCCATAGAACTTCCACAGCACCGTCAACATCTAGTGTAGCTTTGGCAGCGTCAAACGTTAAATGATAGGTTTCTCCAGACCTTGTTGGCACATCCTGATATATTTCATTCTGGGAATCTGTTTTTTCAATAATTAGGACTTGGTTTGCCTGATCAAGACCATAATGAACGCGATCACCAGCTTCATTGCGCCAACCCACAGAATGTTCATTTTCATTCCCGTCTTCATCAAACTCACGTAGGCTTATCTCACCATCCACAACGACAATTTGTTGTTCGTCCATTCGTCCGTTCAACAATACATTTCGATCATCATGATCAAATTTAAAGTTGCCATGAGACAGGTCCTCAATTCTCACACTTTTAAGCGTGATTTTTGAGTCTCCAACTTCCAAAATCGTGCTCCCACCATCTGATGAGATACTGACAGTAGCTAACAAGTCATCGATATTACGCACATCAAAAAGCGTTAGATCAACTCTATCTTTATTAATATTAAAGTCCTTGATCGTGACCTGACCTTCATTTTCAGACATTAGAACAATATCTTTGCCGGTACCGGTGTAAACTTTGTCATCTCCACCATTGGTTTGGATGAAATCATCACCCTTGCCACCAACTAGTAAATCATCACCAAGGCCGCCCTTAAGTTCATCATTTCCGGCACCACCATATATGCGGTCATTACCAGCATCACCGTTTAGAACATCATCACCAGCACGACCAAACAAACGGTCGTTACCATCATTACCATGCAATGAATCATTATCTTTACCACCGTCGAGATAATCATTGCCGTTACCGCCTACAAGCCGGTCATCACCCTCTCCACCAAGAAGATAATCATTGCCGTCCTCGCCTCTTAGGCCATCATTACCAACTTCGCCATAGATGATATCATTTCCATCTTGTCCATAGACGGTATCATTACCACCACCAGCTCGAATGACATTATCTAGATCATTTGCAACAATGGTTTCTGAAATGTCGTCAAAATTTGCGGTCTTTTCTGTTGCGCCCATTTTGACTTGCTTTGAAAGAGCAAAAACTTCGTCAGCAAGGAACTCTTGTCCAGTGTTTCGCATGAGGATATCTGAAAAATTCTGGTGCTCCAGAATAGCTAAAATCTCAGTATCTTTAAAATATTCATTGTAGTAGAATTTATCACCATCTTGCAGGCGATCCATTTGTTCCCAGAAAATCCATGTAAACGTGGTGCCCATCTGGCCTTCAGTAGCGCTACGTGGTTTTTCAGCAAGGCCACCAATCCACAAGTCAACATCGTCAACTGTATCGTAAACTTCCTTGAAAACCTCAACTAAACTTGGGTCACGCAAATTATCAGCAAATTCCTCCCAATTTTCATATGGTTTTAGTTCTTCATTACCCTTTAGTGCACGCGTTACATCAGATCCGTTTACTTCTGCATTTGAACCTTCATCGTAGAGTGCCCTTCTCACATCATTGAGTGTTTGGATACCCACCTCACGACCGCGTGCAATATTAATGGCCGCCAAATCGGAAGGTCTACCAAGCAATTGATTGCGTATGGCATTGACTATATTTTCATCTATTCGTTCATGGGAGAACTTGGTCGACCCGCCGATGATTGAATCTACACCCAGTTCCTCATACTTCGCGGGGCTAAGAAATGCCTCAACCAAAGATATTTCCTTAATCGTACCATCCTCAGTGGTATAAGGAATTTTTTCCGTTACCATGGAATGCCCTACACGATAAACGGCATGGGCAAACTCTTCCGAGATTTGACCGTCAACCCGTGATTGATAGCCGTTAAATCCGTTGGGGCCCTGCCCTGGTATCGATCCAGCTAGCGCTGGAATGAATTCTTCATAAACAATGCGCTGATACTCAGCACCGACAATTAATTTAGCCGACTGATAAAGCTCCTCTTGTGAGAGATGGGGTGCCTTTTCCTGCAATGTTTCAATCCAGAAATTATGGTCCCTGAAAAAAACCGTATGGAGCGATGTCAAGGCAACATTCTCGTTCAATCTGCCGTCACCAGCGACGTGGTGATCAAGCAATTTCTCCAAATTGAAGGATCCATGACCGGCAGGATTTGCATCGTGAGCAACATCAGCAAGCAAAGGATGCCCGCTTGGTTTTCCAGTCTCCGGATCGATAACATTTCGGAAATCTACGAAATGCTCGCCAGCCCGTAACATATCAAAGTCATTTGCAGCTATTGCCGCATCGATTACAGTTTCCAACATGCCATTGTTTATTAAAATATCGCGATATGTGGGCAGATCATCGTACCCACTGACATCTTTATCACCAGTTTTGAGACGCGCATGCTTAATGATCAAACCATCATCATCATACAGGACATTACCATTTTCATCCGTAGCGCTCTGACGAAGATAGTAGCCAATCGCATCGTCTGAGCCATAGACCTGACTTTGATCAATAAAAGGTGACGTTTTGTTGATATGAGCGCGTGGTGTATAGACTTCACCAGTCTCAGGATTGATCGCGCCCTCACCTCGCTTAATAGCGATTGAAGTGACATCATTAAAAGGATTGCCATCATCACTAAACTTATACAACGGATCGCTCTCATCCAAAGGAATGTAATATTTTTCATTTGGATCGCTAGAACGTTGTAAAAAGTCGAGACCATGGTCAAAATATTGACCGAACGAAGTCAGCAACTGGTTTGTACCGTGAAGACTGACGGTTGCATCCTCCTGCCCGTCCCCATCATCATCCTGATCAGCAATTGTGTTTGATATCACGCGCTCGTTGGCTAATGTTTGTTGACCATCAACGACCCCACGCGCAGACCCATTTTCACCATATTCTGCATCAGTAAGCCGAATGAGCGGTTGGTCTGTATTACTAAAATATGGATTATTTGCATTATTTCCATATCCATCCAACGTACGCTGATCACCCGAATCCAAAAATTGCTGGATCTCATCAACACTTTCGTCGCCAATATTGATTGGGTCTAAACTGGGAGTCTGTTCGTCTAAATAGGTACGATTTCTATCTTCATTCGTGTTGCTGTTATTCGAATTGTTTTGCTGAGAATCTGCCATTTCATTAATCCGCCTGCTAAGATTTTTTCAATAGATATCTCAAAAAATAAGCAGCGTGGATTTATAGTTATTTTAACCTTAACGAGTAAGGTAAATAGAAATTATTTTAATAAAACACCTGGATTCAGGATGTTATGCGGATCTAATGCATCCTTTATCTGACGCATAATTCTAACCTTCACTGGATCAGCATATCGCTCCAGATCGTCGACCTTAAGTCGGCCAACTCCATGTTCAGCACTAATGGATCCTGTATTGCTCGCTGTTGCTTCGTTGATTGCCATACGTAAATCGACAACAACATCCGAATTTTTTTTTATGAAATCGACTTTGCTTTCGCCGAGTGGCGGAAATACGTTATGATGTATGTTACCATCTCCGATGTGACCATAACTGTTAATCCGCAACTCTGAATGAACTTTAGATACTTCACTAACTGTATCATCTATAAAATCTGAAATCTTTGAAAGCGGCACCGCTGTATCGCTACTGCATATGGCGCCTTCGGCTTTATTTGCCTCTGCCATTAGTTCGCGAAGTTGCCATATTTTTTCACGCTGCGCACCCGACGTAGCTATCACGACATCCTTCAGATAATCTTCTTCAAACAGGCCCGCAAGCACGGTCTCTAAATCAGGCTGTAATGCTCTTGATCCTGCGACCTCTATTAAAAGATACCAATCCGAATGAGTGTTGAGAGGAGATTTACATTGGTCAAAATGTTGTGAAACAATCTTCAAACCAATATTAGACAACAACTCAATCGCTGAAACAGTATCTCCAAGTTTGGCACAAAGTCGTTTTAATACTACTAAAGCAGCTTTCACATTTGGAACCGCGCAAAAACTTGTTAGAACCTCTGTAGGTTGCGGCTTTAACGTGAGCGTTGCAGCCGTAATAATCCCCAGTGTTCCTTCACTGCCTATAAGTAAATTTCGCAGATCATAACCTGTGTTATTTTTGCGCAAAGGGTTTAAATCACTATAGATTGAGCCATCGGGCAAGACGGCTTCAATTCCTAAACACAAGTCCCGCGCATTACCATATCTTAAAACCTGCAACCCACCAGCATTTGTTGCCAAGTTACCACCAATTTGGCAACTACCTTTTGATGCCATCGAAAGCGGAAATATAAAACTCTTGTCTTCTGCAGCCGTGTGAATATTCTCCAAAATACAGCCAGCGTCCACGGTTATTGTCTCATCATCAATAGACAATTCTCGCACTTTATTCATGCGTTCGAGAGAGAGAATAATCACATTTTTATCATCAATTGATAGCTGCCCAGCTACAACGCCGGTACCTCCCCCATAAGGTATAATTGCTAGTCTTTGATCATTGCAATATCCAACTATTTGAGAGACTTCTTTTGTTGAAACTGGGCGTAAAATTATCTGGCCATTTCCATGAAAACGCCCTCTTGGATCATCAAAATACTGAGCACCATTATCCGCATGATCCCAGCCATTTTTATCAACCATATTTTTTAACGCATTCAAGTGCTCACTTGTGATATCGCTACTCATGGCAAGGGTACCAAAAGTGCATAACGAAAGAGCACATAAAAGGCCGTCATAATCACAGCTCCCGACAACCAATATACAAATATTGTCTTTGGTGACCATCTATCATGCATCGCAGCAATTAGCCCGCCTGCAAAGCCGATAGCGCCGGCCAGAAGAAAACCTATAAACGGCATAGCAAAGCAGGCCAACAACATGGTTCCAACCAAAAGGAGGCGACGCCCCCATGAGCCATTACCAAAGCCATCATCAGCCGATGGTTTTAGAAAACAAGTTATAAACGAAATTGTAGCGCATATTACGAGAACGGTTGCCACTGCGCGAGGAAACACTTGGGAATCAATATCTGAATAGCCAGTTGTGTCATATAAAGTAACGGCTCCAGCTAGAATGAAAAATGCTGAGATTATAAGCGTACCAAAGTTGGAAGGTGTTGTTGTATTACGAGTACTCATACCTTTTCCTCCGAGTGACGACTTGCGCGACGTTCGCGCCATTGTATGTAGATCGGGTAGCTTAGCGACAAAATGGTGAACGCTATGATCGCTTGAGAGATTGGTTGTCCAAAGAACATTCCAAATAAATTCTCCGTTGCAGCACCTATTATCCAACTTTGCACAAACCCTTGTTCTGCTATTGGCCCTAGTATAAGCCCAAGAACAATTGGAGATGCAGCAAAGCCAAAACGGCCGACCAACCAACCAAAGATGCCAAGTCCGATCATTAAGACTACATCTGAGATGCTATTGCGTATCGCAAATGTTCCAATGATCGTCATAAATCCAACGGTGGGAACGAGAACAGCTTTTGGAATTGTTACGATCGTTTTGTATGCATACCTGCCAATGAGTAAACCAATTGGCAGCATAATAATTGTCGCGATCAACAGGCCGTAAATAAATGTGTAAACGATCGAACCACCATCTGATTGAAACAACGCAGGACCAGTACGTACGCCTTGAACCAACAGCGCACCTAAGATCACGGCGTCCGGAGGCGTACCAGGAATACCGAGAACAAGTGTCGGGATAAAACCACCACCTACTGTCGCATTATTTGCAGCTTCCGTGGCCATGATACCATCAGGCTCACCCTCACCAAATTTTTGGTCAGGTCTCGCATTACGCTTTGCTTCAGAATAAGCAACCAGTCCGGCAACGGAACCGCCGGCTCCTGGTAAGATACCAACCAAAGTCCCAATGACAGATGATCGGATCAAATTCCACTTTGATCTCCAGGCTACTCGGGCGGCTTCTACAATTTTAACTGATCTGACTTCTTCCTTGAGTTCCAAATGTCGATCAGGAACGGCGACTAAGTCAATAAGGACTGGTATACAATAAAGGCCAATAAGTGCCCCAACGACACCAAATCCCGCAATCAATGTTTGGCTACCGAAAGTCAGGCGAATATCAGCTGAGATTTCCGCAACACCAACGGTTGATAAAATCATACCAAATGCACCTCCGACCAGTCCCTTGATAAGATTACCAGTCGATAGTGATGCAATCAGAGACAAACCAAATATGGATAACCAGAAATATTCGGTTGGCCCAAATGCCAATGCAACATCTGATAAGGGTGGTGCAATGAACAGCAATGCCAGTGCGCCCACTAAACCACCACATACCGACGCAAAACAAGCGATTGCAACAGCAAGATCACCTTTGCCCTTCTTGGCCATCGGGTAACCATCAAATGTTGTGGCAATTGCCGAAGGTGTCCCCGGCGTATTAAGTAAAATTGCAGCGTATGCGCCACCATATATGGCGCCAGTATATATGGCACCCAAAAGAATGAGCGCTGTGGCAGGCTCCATAGTGAATGTAATAGGTACAAGCACCGCCACAGCCATTGTTGCTGTTAACCCGGGAATTGATCCAATAACTGTCCCTGCAACAACACCCAAAATTGCCAACATTAAGTTCATTGGTGTAAACGCAGAGATTAAGCTTCCGAAGTCCATTTATACCTCCCCAGGTTAACTTAATCTATTATTCTATGAGGCCTGCTTCGCGCGCATCCTTCAAATATTCTGCGCTACGGTCTTTCATGAAATCATCCATTTCATCAGCTGAAACATCAAGCATGGCAAACCCGCCATCAAGCATTTTCTTTATGAATGCTTCATCTCTATTGATATCAGCGATGATGTCGGACCATTTCTTTTTGGTTTCGTCGCTTGCTGTATTTGGTAATGCAATACCGCGATATGCGCCGCCAATCATATCAAATCCAAGCTCCTTAAATGTCGGGACATCAGGAAATAATGGATGGCGACCTTCCATTGCAACGGCAAGCATCCGCACGGCTTCGCCTTGTTTAGCTCCAACAGTTGAATAACCCCATTCTGCTTTAACCTGACCACCAAGCAATGCAGTAACGGCGGCACCTGTACCCTTGAACGGAACATATGTTGTTTTAACATCTGCCATCTTATCGAACTTAATTTGTGCGAGATGATTTGCAGAAGCCTTCCCTGATCCAGAAAGTGTAACCTTTCCTGGGTTTTCTTTCGCATCATCAATCAAGTCTTGAAGAGTTTGATACGGGCTATCCGCTTTTACAACAATTGCATCTGGTGTGAAATGGAACATGTAAAATGTGTTCAAATCTTCGGTTTTAAACCCGACATCCTTTTGCGCTGGCTTAATGATAATATGTGGAAGATTAACTCCCATGATGGTCTGTCCGTCGCCATTCAAACCATTCAGTGAAGCCCAGCCCACAGCGCCTCCACCACCGGGTTGGTAGGAAATGACCATATCTTGGCCAAACTTATCTTTGAAAAATGGTTGTTGTAAGCGGGCCGAGATATCGGACTCACCGCCAGGACCAAATGGAATAACATAATTTACCGGGCCGGCTGTTTGAGCTTGTACGGTAAAACCGGTTGCTGTTAGAACTGCAATTGTAGCTGCGGCTTTAATAAGTGTTCTTCTGAACATGAGTTCCTCCCTGAAGATCATATAAATACTCACTACGAGTATCAGCATATGAACTCAGGAAATTTGTTCTGTGCAAATTGAAAACAGCATACGACATACCAAATTTACTGAATATTTTCATAAGATGGGTGAATTTCGTAACATCAGATGATTATGATGGGTAGAAAACCGCACATTTTACCAACACCACATCAACGGTAATCATTTTTGTCTAAACCATGCTTTCGCATTTTTTCGTAAAGTGACTTCCTAGATAAGCCCAATGCCTCTTGTGTGGACTTCAACACACCATTGGCTGATTTCAATTCAGCAATAATTAATTGCTTTTCAACAATCATAAGCTGGTCTGCTAATGGCAGGTATGAACTTGTGTTTTCATCTATCTCACCTAATTTCGATAGGCCCAATACATATCTATCAGCTTCATGCTTTAACTCTCTGATATTCCCTGGCCAATCATGTGACAAAACCTTGGACATGAAACCTCTGGGAATGGTTGAAATTTCTCTGCCATACTTCACTGATGCTTCGTTCATCAGTTGGATAAAAAGTTCCGGAATGTCATCTGTACGTTCAGCCAACGGTAACATTTTTAATTCAATCTGATTTAGGCGGTGCCACAGGTCTGCTCTGAACTTTCCATTCTCAATAAAGGAATTTATTCCATCGCTTGCGGCGGCTATAAATCTGACATCAAGTTCAATAATCTCATTAGAGCCTAATCGTTGAGTAGTACGGTCTTCAACCACTCGCAGCAGCTTTAATTGAAGTTCGGGTGAGGAAGCATCTATACCATCGAGAAAAACGGTACCTCCTCTCGCCGTTTCTAGCTTTCCAAACCTTGACCGAACTGCGCCGTAAAAAGCCCCTTGTTCATGGCCAAACAAAGTGCCTTCCATTTGGTCATCGGAAAGTGCGCCACAGTTGATCACAGTAAATGGCTTTTCCTTTCGCCTACTCAATGAATGGATAGAACGGGCCACCACTTCTTTCCCGGTTCCGGTCGCACCGGTGATCAAAATATCTGTATCTATGGGCGAGATTACTTTTATATAATTTCTAAGTTCCGTAGCAAACGCGGACTGGCCAGTAATCTGGCTTTCCAAGTTATCTTGTTTGGTAAGACTTAAACGAAGCGTGCGGTTCTCTAGTATTATTTTACGCTTTGCGATTGCCTTCTTAGCAACTTCCACAAGGTGGTCTGGGTCAAAGGGTTTTTCAATAAAGTCATATGCACCAGATCGCATGGCATCCACTGAGAGTTTAATATCTCCGTGGCCCGTAAGCATTATAACAGGTATGTCCTGATCTTTATCTAATACTGAACTTAGCAACTGGAATCCGTCCATCAGCGGCATTCGAATATCCGAAATTACTATGAAGGGGCTATCTTCACCAATAATATCTAAAGCCAAATTTGCATCTTCAAATGTTCTTACATTTAAGCCAGAAAGTTGAAATTTTTGGGAAACCGCATTTCGTAAATGTTCTTCATCATCAATAAATAAAATTTCGAATTCATTATTCATTCGGCTGCTATCTCTTTTGTGTTTGCTAACTGAAGGGTCACGGAAAAAATGGCACCACCATCAACATGGTTTTCTGATTTGAGCTCACCATTAAAATCTTGTAAAACATTGTAGGAAATTGATAGACCTAAACCTAAACCTTCATTCACACCCTTCGTTGTGAAAAATGGATCAAATACCCGGTCCTTGATTTCATCGCTTAATCCTGTTCCATAATCCCTGAAGTGAACGACAACCGACTTTTGGTCTCTATATTCTATAGAGATGTCTATGGCGGGCTGATCCTTGTCCTTCATTGCATCTAGGGAATTACTCAACAAATTTACAAACACTTGCTGTAGGCGCCCTTCTCCACCTAATATGTAAATCGGTCTACGCTCGAAATTAAAGTTTATTTTTGCACGGCTGTCTTTGATCCGACCACTCATAATAACTTCAACGGCCTTAAAAACTTTTTCAAGATCTACACATGAAGCTGTCTGATTTGGTTTGCGCGCAAAGTTTCTCAAATGTCTTGTTAACTCAGCCATTCGATCAGACATCATTGAAATATAATCAATATTCTCTTTTGCTTGCGTGGTATTATTTCGCTTCAAAAATTCCCCCGCATTATCAGCATAAGTGCGAATAGCAGCAAGTGGTTGATTAAGTTCATGAGATAGAGCTGCTGACATTTGTCCTAATGCTGCTAACTTGCCGGCTTGCACAAGCTCTCGTTGAGTTGCGCGTAGTTTCTCCTCAGTTTGAATGCGCTCGTTAACTTCAATCGAAAGTGTATTGTTTGCGACTTTCAGATCACGAGTGCGCTCGTCTACACGATTTTCTAACTCTCTCTTCGCTTGTTCCTGTTGGCGTACATTATTTATAAACTGCGCTCGGCGATGTATGATAAATCCAACGAAGGTGAACAAAAGTAGAAGAAGTAAAAACGTGACAAACATAACGCTGTAAGAAAGTTTAGCTACTTTGGTAATCGGACTTAAAACATAAACAGTCCAACCAGCATTTATAACATTTGCAGGGGTAGCTAAAAATGTTTCGTTATGGGATCGGTCTTCAGAATCCAAGATTGTCAAAAGTCCGACATCTTTAATACTGGCATTTACAAACTGCGTATCAAGAATACCCAATTTTGATAATGGGTATTGTCGTGATCTTTTTATATTCTCTATTACGCTGGCTGCATTGATCACACCAAGAGGTAAGGAGTTCATCGACTTAAAAAGCCAGTTTTTATGGCTAGACATAAAAATGATCCCATGGCCATCGACAGCTACAATTTCACTTCCAGATTTTTGCCATCCATCTTCAATCTCATCAATTTCGATTTTAACAGCAACAACTCCAACAACTTGATCATTAATCTTTACTGGAGCAGAAAAATAATAACCACGCCTCAGAGAAGTCGTACCCAAAGCAAAATATATTGCCTTCTCACCTTTGATAGATTTTTTCACATAAGGCCTGTAACTTAAATTTCGACCTATAAATGAATGTGCTTTATCATAATTACTAGAAGCTACAGTCGTGCCCGAAAGGTCTATCAGATAGATATCCGACGCTCCGGTCTCAACTGTAACATTCTTCAAAAGTATGTTCATTTTCTCAAGCGGGCGATCATTTTTTGTCTGAACAGAAAAAAACTCTAAGACTGTACTATCACGCGCCAACAGTGCTGGAACTGAATCATAGCGTTCCAAATAATCACTCAATCCAGACACAACCAATCTGGATGTTTCCGCATCTTCTGTCGCTTGGCTTTTCAGGAAATACTGGTGAGAATATTGATACGAAATCGTCAGACAAAAACCCATGATTGCCAAAATGGCCAAAATAGATAGAAGCCGTACAGCAATTTGTGAGTTCGAGAATTTAGTTTTTACAACTTCCATATGGAATTAAGAACAGAAAAGAAGTTGAAATTCAACAGGGAGAACAGAAACACTATATTAGATACAATTCAAGATGTTGTTGACTTGCACCCATATGATGAGCTTGCATTTTAAGGCAACAATATCATTGGTTCGGCAAAGATGTAATTTTCTAATCAGAAGTAACCAAATTTCACTTCCATACAAATAAACTCACCCACATAAAAATCTAACACCTCGAACAAAAGAGCCCGAGGTGTTAGACAAAGCTGGCAATAAACTGATCAAGCAATCTACAAATTAAAACTCGAAAGCAACCCGTAATTCCGATATTAATAAACTATCGGATTTTTACGCTCAACCTGTCAAAGCTTCTTACTTGGCAAGTTCAATCGCGTCTTTTAAATCTTCTAAGTTACCGACTTGATTTGCGAGAATTAATACAAGTCGAGCGTTCATATCATTGGCTTCTTCATCAGACATTTCTCTCTGAGCATCCGTTAACATCTCGTAGAAA
The DNA here is from genome assembly GCF_900537175.1 of Lentilitoribacter sp. Alg239-R112. Lineage (GTDB taxonomy): Bacteria > Pseudomonadota > Alphaproteobacteria > Rhizobiales > Rhizobiaceae > Lentilitoribacter. The sequence goes on from NZ_LS999833.1 coordinate 1,957,515, forward strand.
AGATCCGGATTTTCGATATTCGGTTTTAAATTGAGGCTCATGAGGAAGCTCCTGCAGTTGCACGAGCAATACCAGCCCGAATTTTGTTCACATCAAACTCACGCCAACGGGCAGCAACGTGTTGATCGGGACGAATGAGGTAAACACAACCCTCACCCTTATCATACCGTTCAGCAGCAAAGCCGTGATCATCATTGAAATCTTTACCTTCAACGATCAGTTTAGGCGAAAAAACACCGGCATCAACGGCTGCTGGATTTAACCCAAATACAAGGAGTGTAAAACCTTCGCCGAGTTGTTGAAGTAACCATGCATCTTTGCCTGCGACCTTTATAGGCGCATCTGCGGCGCAGGTACCTGGCAGCATCTTACCTGCCCATTTGCTGTCATCTTTTACATTCAAAGAGCTGTCGACATAAGGTGTCGGCGTTGAAAGGCGGCCCGAATTGACCAGAGGACGGGCAAATTCATGATCCTTGGACAGGGTCAGCACTGCATTCCGATAGCGACGAGATGCATTATTCTTAGGTGAAATGAAATCTGTCGAACGTGTTGAATTAAGCAGATTATCATCAGCAGCAAATGCACGTTCATCGTGATAACTATCAATCAATGCCTCAGGTGCTTCGCCCCGAACAACAGCAGCAAGCTTCCAAGATAGATTATCAATATCCTGAACCCCTGTATTTGCACCACGCGCACCAAATGGTGATACTTGGTGTGCTGCATCACCAGCAAAAAGAACACGGCCATAACGAAACTGATCAATGCGTCGGCAAGCAAACTGATAAACCGAAGCCCATTCAAGCTCAAATTCAACATCCTCGCCAAGCATAGCTTTGACACGCGGGATGATATTTTCAGGTAACTTCTCCACCTCTGGGTCGGTGTCCCAACCCAGTTGGAAATCCAACCGCCAAACATCGTCTGATTGTTTGTGAAGCAATGCAGATTGACCTTTATGAAAATCAGGATCAAACCAAAACCAACGTTCCGTCGGAAAATCAGCCTTCATAACAATATCTGCAATCAGAAAACGATCTTCGAAGAACTGGCCAACAAATTCGGCTCCAACCATCCGGCGAACATCCGAATTGGCGCCGTCACAAGCAAGCAGCCAATCAGCTTCCATATTGAAAATTCCATCTGGCGTTTCAATTGCTACTTCCACATGATCATTGTGAGAATGCAGTGAAACAACCTTGTGTTTCCAACGTAGGTCGACGAGCGGATTTTCCATGCATGCGGCGACCAAATATTCCTCAAGATAATACTGCTGAAGATTTATAAAAGCGGGAATCTTATGTCCATCTTCAGGCAAAAGATCAAAATCATAAACTTCTTGATCACGGAAAAATACACGACCCAGTTTCCACTCAATGCCCTTATCAAGCATCGGCTTAGCGACACCCAGGCGATCCCATATTTCAAGCGGACGCTTAGCGTAGCAAACCGCACGAGAGCCAACCGAAACAGTATTGTTGTCGTCCAAAACAACAACTTTTAAACCGCGTGCTGCAAAATCCAGTGCTGCGGTGAGACCCATAGGGCCTGCACCAACAACAACGACGGTATGCCGCAAGACCTCACCATTTTTTTGTTCAATTGATTGAACGTAATCAAATTCAGGGAAATCATACGTATTTAACATCAGTCCTTCCCCAACTCTTTCGAATGTAGCCAATCGGCATGTTGCGGTGCCTTCTTGGTGCGAGACCACTCTTCAAGCATATCCCATTTCACAGCATCCAAACGCTTGATCATAGCCTCTTCTTCTGGATCGGGACACGCAAGTTCAACACGGTGACCATTCGGATCAAAGAAATAGATAGAGTGGAAGATTGAATGATCTGTTACACCCAGTACATCGACGCCTTCAGCTTCAAGGTGTGCTTTAAAGCCCATCAGTGTTTCGCGATCCTTCACCTTAAACGCAATATGCTGCACCCAGATCGGCGTATTAAGATCTCTGCCCATTTCCGGTTTTGTAGGCAGTTCAAAAAAGGCAAGCACATTACCGTTGCCAGCATCCAGGAACAAGTGCATGTAAGGGTCAGGCTCATGAGTAGATGGTACATGATCTTCTGCAATTGCCAGCACGAAATCCATGTTGAGCATCTTTGTGTAAAACTCTACCGTTTCTTTGGCGTCCTTGCAGCGATATGCTACGTGATGGATTTGGTCCAGTTTCAGATTTTGCACATTCATGTTAATCTCCTCCAAGTTTGTTGCATTTGCAATGAATATTGTTAAATCACAATTTTTGGATTTGGTCCAGATAAAATCGTTGCATTTGTAACAAATATTTTTTTCCGAAAGGATGTTTAGTGAAACTAGAGACATATTTTCCCTACAAACTAGCGGCCACGGCAGAAGCTTTCTCGCGTAAACTTGTTGAAGTATATGGGCACACATATGGATTATCGCGTGAGGAGTGGCGTTTATTATTACTACTTGCCGAAGCTGGACAACTCAGTTCACTTGAGCTCAAACAACGGACAACACTCGATAAAGTACAGGTCAGCAGAGCGGCTCAGAAATTGGAAGATAAGGGATATATTAGCCGTTCTGTGCCAGCATTGGACAGGCGTTTACGCGTTTATACTTGTACAGAAACGGGGCAGAATCTGTTTTCTGATGTATTCCCCAAGGTTCAAACAAGAGCCGATGCAATTCTTGAAAACATGAGTACCGACGATCGAAATGCGCTAAACAAGGGCATAGAGGCCCTCGCAAAAGCGGTTCTGGCTCATGCACAAAATTCGCTAAAACCTGACAGTGTAGATAAGCCGGATGATTATTCAGATTGATCCATTAGGCGATCCAACGCCAGTTGAAGTGTTTCTTCCTGATCACCCAGAATGACATTGAGCTCTGATTGAAAGGATTGCGCAATGGGAATAAGTTCACTTAGTAACTCGACGCCCTGTTTGGTCAATGTTAACTTAAGCAACCTTCTGTCACTGCTATCGATTTGCTTGATCAGATGCCCTTTCGTCTCAAGTTTGGCGACAGCACGACTGACCTTTGATTTTTCTAAACTGACGCGTTTTTCAATATCTCTGACTGATGGATCTTCTGCATAACCAACATTTAAAAGCACTCGCCATTCCGGCATCGAGATATCATATTTGCTCTTATACTGCCGAGCCAGCTCAGAGCTTAATCGGCCAGCAAGTACCGCAAAACGGTAAGGCAAGTAGCGTTCCAAATCAAAATCCGGCAGAGATTTAGGCATATTTGTACCTTCAATTTTTACACTGATATAAACAGCAAAGTCGTTGCAAGTGCAATTATTTTATTGACATTGTTGCAAATGTAACGAATAGTCATATCAATTGCAACGATTACATTTGCACATATAGGATGGGAGGTCCTAGTGGACAAAATTGTAACATAACGAATTGACGGCTACTTAAAGTAGTCAAGGCATATCCTCAAGGATACATGTCCAACTTTCAACTTATTATCGATCTGGCTTCCGTCATGGCAGCAACATAAATAAGGAAACGTATGATGGCTAAAGCTTTTGCTTCTCAAGGTGATATGACAGAGAAGAAAATCACTTTTGATGAAATCGGTGACGGACTATACGCCTTCACCGCAGAGGGCGACCCTAATTCGGGTGTAATTATCGGTGATGACAGCGTTATGATCGTGGAAGCGCAAGCAACACCTCGACTGGCGCAGAAAGTCATCGACCGTGTGCGAAGCATCACAGACAAGCCGATTTCCCATGTAGTTCTTACCCACTATCATGCTGTGCGCGTGCTAGGTGCTAGTGCATTTGGGGCAGAAAATATTATCATGTCAGACAAGGCCCGCGCCATGGTTGTGGAGCGTGGCCAAGAAGACTGGGATAGCGAGTTCCAACGGTTCCCACGCTTGTTTGAAGGACATGAATCCATTCCGGGCCTAACATGGCCGACGACGACTTTCAGCGATTCCATGACTGTTTATCTTGGCAATCGTCGTATCGATATCAAACAAATTGGTCGCGCCCATACTGCAGGTGATACGGTTATTCACGTTCCAGATCAAAATGTTATGTTTACCGGTGACATCGTTGAAGACCATTCCGCTTGTTATTGTGGAGACGGACATTTTGCCGATTGGGGCCAAACGCTCGACAACATCAAGGCTTACGATGTAGATGCTATTGCACCAGGACGAGGTGGAGCTTTAGTTGGCAAGGATGCGGTTGAACGCGCTATTGAAAGCACACGAGATTTCGTTGATAGCACCTACAAACCAGCGGCCAAAGTCGCAGCGTGTGGTGGCAGCTTGAAAGAAGCATGGGATGCAGTTCGACAGGCTTGCGATCCAAAATTTAAAGACTATGCAATTTATGAGCATTGTTTGCCCTTTAATGTTTCGCGTGCCTATGACGAAGCTCGAGGGATCGACACTCCCCGCATATGGACCGACAAACGTGATCTTGAAATGTGGGAGCAACTTCAAGGCTAATCTTTAACGTATAAAATCACCTGCCATTTGCCACCGATGACTTCTACGCAAATATCTTGTGGTTCTTAATGACGTTCTAAGGAGTACTGCGGGGCGCCCTGCACCTCAAAACACCATTCAATCAGGAGGAAAGAATAATGAAAATTAAAAATTTGGCGATTGGGTCAGCCGTTGCTGCCGCCATATTAGGCTCAAGTATCATGACATCCACGATGGCCTTTGCAGATACAACACTTGCTTTGTCCAGCTGGCTGCCACCGCGCCATCCCATCGTCATTAATGCTATAAAACCCTGGGCGAAAGAAGTATCCAAGGTCACGGAAGGTCGTGTCAAAGTACGGATTCTTGCAAAACCTCTCGGCCCGCCGCCCGCCCATTATGATATGGCAGCCGATGGCATTGCCGACATTACCTATGGCTTGCATTCTTTCACAACCGACAATCGTTTTGAACGGTCTCGTATTGGTCAATTCTCATTTCTGGGCGATGATGCTGTCTCTGGCTCAAAGGCGTTCTGGAATGTCTATTCCGGCTCTTTAGATGCCCAAGCAGAGCATGAAGGTGTAAAGCTATTAGGCTTGTTTGTTCATGGACCAGGCGTACTTCATAACAAAGTCAGACAGATTGAAACCAAAGCTGATATGGATGGATTAAAAATCCGTGTCCCCGGCGGATACATTTCTGATCTGATGTCCGATCTAGGAGCAGAAACTCTGTTCATGTCATCCGGAGAGGTGTTTGAAAAACTATCTCGCGGCGTCATTGATGGTGTAACTTTTACCTATGAAGCGCTTACCGCATTTAAATTGACCGATGACCTTAAATACACCATGCGTGTACCGGGTGGTCTTTATAACACAACTTGGTTTCTTGTGATGAACAAGGGAACTTGGGAGGGCATTTCCGAAGCAGATCATGCCGCTATTGAAGCGATCTCTGGTGCAGCCTTTGCCGAACGCGTAGGCACCGCATGGAATGGCGCAGATGAAAAAGCGCTCGAAGGCATTAAGAAGGCAGGAATTGAGATCACCGATGCACCGGCTGAACTGTTAGAATCTATCAAATCACTCGCAACCGTGCGTGAAGCTGCATGGGCAGGTGCAATTGCAGAAGATGGATTTGACGGCGCTGCCGCGTTACAAGAGCTACGTACGCAAACAGGCGTGGAGTATTGATTAATGGAGCGTTTTCGACATCGTTTTAGAGGTGGGGATGGCGATATGGATATTGGCGCCGTTCTGCAAAACACACTGGGTGTCGGAGCCGCTCTTTTACTGTTCAGCCTAATTCTAGTCACATGTGTTGACGTTGTGGGGCGGTATTTCTTTTCCGCCCCATTAAGCGGTGCATTTGAAATCACCGAAATCCTTCTGGCAGCGCTCGTCTTCACAGCCCTGCCCCTGACCACCGAACGAAAAGAACATATCGAAGTTGATCTACTTAATGTTGTTCTAAGTAACACTATAAAAAGATATTTTTCGGCTTTCGCCGGGCTCTTTTCCGCAGCACTTCTAACCACTCTTGCCTGGCGTCTCGCTTCGCACGCTTTGACAACAGCCGAACATGGCGCAACAACAAATGCACTCGGCATTCCGTTAGCTCCATTTGGCTATCTGGCGGCCTTCTCTTGCCTCGTGAGCGCATTTATTGCATTCCTGCGCGGCATATATCCTGCCAATGAAACAGATGATAAGAAGCGAGACGAGCATGGTTGAATCGCTTATCGGCTTTGCTGTTCTTCTTGGTCTAATTCTCATCCGCGTCCCAATTGCCTTTGCAATGGCAGCCGTCGGCGGTATCGGGTTTGCCCTTTTGCGCGGTTGGCAGCCAGCTTGGGCAATGACAGGACAGGTCGCTTTTGACTCTGTCCTATCCTACAGTTTGTCAGTTATCCCACTATTCATTTTTATGGGTAATGTCTTGGCAGGTTCAGGCGTAGCCCACGGTCTTTTTGCGGCAGCAAATCGTCTATTTGGGCGCACGCGAGGCGGCCTTGCAATGGCATCAGTATTCTCCTGTGGCGGGTTTTCTGCGGTCTGCGGCTCATCACTTGCTACAGCTGCAACCATGTCAAAAGTCGCAATGCCATCCATGCGAAAATTTGGATATGATGATCGGTTGGCAACAGGTTCCATTGCAGCAGGTGGCACGCTGGGCATTTTAATTCCACCCTCGGTCATTCTAATCATCTACGGGCTTTTAACTGAAACCAATATTGCAAAGCTTTTTATCGCGGGCGTTGTGCCTGGCCTTTTAGGCGTAATCCTTTACCTGCTAGCAGTGAAAATTGCAGTCTGGCACAATCCGAATTTAGCGCCAGATATTGAAACTGAGCGCCCACCAATGGGGCGTTCAGATTTTATCGGTGTGCTTTGCGTTCTTGGTCTTTTTACCTTCATCATGGTAGGTATTTATGGCGGGTTCTTCACACCTACAGAGGCAGCGGGAATGGGCGCAGGCGCATCGGTACTAATAGCCGTTGCCTTACGTACAATGTCGTGGCGAGCTTTTCTGACAGCAACGTTTGATAGTGTACGTGCAACCGCGATGATCTTCGCAGTCATCATTGGCGCTGAGTTATTTTCAAATTTTGTTAATTTCGCTGGCCTACCAGATGCTTTGGCTACGCTGGTGCTTGATTTAGAGATGCCAGTTTGGGTGGTGATAATGATGATCATCCTCATATATATGATCCTCGGGTGCGTTCTAGAAAGCCTTTCCATGGTTTTATTGACTGTACCAGTCTTCTACCCGCTTATGTATGAATTGCCCTTTGCCAATGAGCTTTTGCAAGACCCGGAACTTGCTCTGATCTGGTTCGCAATTGTCGTCGTCGTTGTCACAGAAATAAGTTTAATCACGCCTCCTGTCGGCATGAATGTTTTTGTCTTGAAATCCGTTCTAAGGGACGTATCTTTGGGAACTATATTTCGGGGAGTCCTCCCTTTCTGGCTTGCCGATATTGTTCGTCTTTTGATGCTGATAACAATCCCATGGCTGTCTTTATGGCTTGTAACTGCAATGTGAATAATCCAAGTCTGTATAATCAAGCTCATACATGTGAACTGTTCTTTGCTCGCAAAACACATAAATCTCGTACACGTTTTCATACAAAGGAGAGTGCGCGTAAAAAATCGAAAATCAATTATTGTCGCGCATCCGGTTGCATAGAAATGCGCTGTTCATAATTTCATATTACTAAGTAAATGTCACAAATGTTTGCTAAATACCTCCTTGAAATTCCTTAGGCAAACCACCAATTAAATCTGCATGTCGGGTTTTGTGTAAAAAACACTCCGTCATCAACATGGACTACCAATAATCCAGCTAAGCATGGAGTAAATTCAATTAAAAACCGCATTTCTGATTTAAGTGCCATCCGGCTGGTTTTTCTCTTGCAGCCGATCGTTTTGGGCGCTTGGTTTCCCCGCATTCCACAAATACAGGCCACACTTGATTTAAGTGCAGGACAACTGGCATTTGCTCTGATGGGATTGCCCGTCGGCCTCTTTGCTGCTCTCGCGTTTGGCGGTCGTTTAGCTGAAGCTTTGGGTACACGTCGGCTTCTGACTTATGGCTTAATTACCTACTTAATATTGATGCCGCTGCCGGCCTTTATGGGATCAGGTGTATTATTATTCGGCGCTCTCGCGCTTGCTGGCCTTGCGCTGGCGATAGCGGAACTAGGGCTGAATGTGACCGCAGCGGAAGTGGAAAGTCGCGCTGACCGATTAATCATGAATGGCTGCCATGGATTTTGGAGTGTCGGCGTTTTAATAGGCAGTGCCATAGGATCAATTTTTGCCGAATTACGATTAGCACCCAATATCTCATTGAGTATTCTATCATTCATTTCATTAATACCGCTTATTTATTCCGCCAGACAAATCACCGACTTTTCGGTGCCAAAGCCCGATCCAACCGAGGGCGAACAAAAACCAATTACAAAACCGCTCGTGTTCATCTCACTATTTGGATTCGGTATCGCGATGACAGAAGGTGCCATGGCTGATTGGATTGCAATCTTCATGACAGATATCTTTGAGGCATCGCCGGGTGTTGCCGGTGCAAGTTTTACAGTTTTTTCTCTATTTGTCGCATTTGGTCGCTTTCAGGGTGATAAGCTAAAAGCGCGTTTTGGAGTCGAAAAACTTGCTGGAAGTTTTGTCATCGCAGCTTTGGCCGGACTACTCGTAGCCCTGTTTAGCCCTACAATTATAGCCTCATTCATCGGAATCGCATTTTTAGGGTTGGGAGTCTCACTCGGGTTTCCACTCGCGGTTAGCGCGGCAAGCACCCTACCAGGGCGCTCAAGCGCAAGTAACGTTGCGATACTAACACAAATGACTCTTTGTGGATTTTTAGTCGGGCCTCCGGTAATAGGTCTAATTGCCGAATTTTCATCCATTCAAATAGGATTATTGGCACTAAGTCCGGCGCTCGTAATGGCATTATACTTCTCACGCTTTCTGCGGACGCATCCATAACAACCGCACATTGCGCAAACAAAACAATAGTTTCAAGCTTGTCCAACTTGGTTAGATATGGTTCCATCTGTCAACCATTTATCAACTTGAAACAATACCGCGTTTGCGAACTCATCGTCATTAATATGAGCTTGTGTTTTCACTAGCTCGACATTTTGCGGGTGTTCTTTTTCAAGAGTTGCAAGAAAAACATCCAGTCCCACAGCATCATGAAGACCTTCTCCCGGCCGATCCCATTCCCCGCAACCACCTTCTGGCAATATTAAAACCGTTGGTCCATTGGCTTGTTTTAACTGCGTGGCATGAGCTCGCGCAACCTGAGACCGCTCTGCATGATCAAGCACGATAGATGTTAGAAGCCGATTATGAGCATGCGTGGTGTGATCATGCCATTTTTTTGGTATCTCTTGCCAACCAACAATGTCGACTAGATCATAACAACCGGGCGCTACGATTTGTGGTGTACCTGTACTACCCGCATTCGTTAGCCTGTCTGCACCAGCCGAAATATTCGAACCAAGAATATGGTTGCCGAGTTCTTGCGTACATAAGTCCAACACAAGTGAGAACGCACCTTGTGCAGCAAGGCTTTCAAATGCTCTACCTCCCATTCCCGTTGCATGAAATACCGCGACTTCAAATCCTCTATCTTCCAATGCAGGCTTTAAAGTGACCATATACTTCAAAGCCGTCTTGCCAAGAGATGTCATACCAACAAGTGGTTTTTTGCGATCGGGCGCTTCCACTGCTCGAGTGGCTCCCAAAACGGCACCTGCTGCCTGGCTTAGCGATGATTTGCAAATTGAGTTAAGCCCATACAGACCACCCGCCCAAAGTATCATCTGCGTATCTGGCGCCATTCGTTCAGGAGGGATCAATGGCGAAAATGATACAGTGGAAACGATATATTTGGGAACACCAATCGGCAATGCGGAACAAACATCAAGTGCGAGATCGGTTCCCATTGTACCACCTAGAACAAGAGCGCCGTCGAATTTGCCCTCATTGAAAAGTCGACATGATAGAAGCGCAGCACCTTTGCCCATAATCTGCATGGCTTGATTTTCATCACCACAATCGATTGCGCTCCGTATAGAACTACCACCTTCTTTTGCCACCTGATGTTTAGAATAGTCTGTCGGGTCTGTCGGATTACCCAAAACGCTAACATCCATTGTCACCACATTCCCGCCTTGGGAATGAATGACATCTGCAATGTAATTCAGCTCGTCATCTTTCGTGTCATAAGTTCCGATGATCAAAATTGTTTTCGTAGTCATTTAAAGCTGTATCCATGCCGTTTTGAGGTTTGTATATTTTTCGATCGCATGCAGTGATTTATCCGACCCGTTGCCGGATTGACCGACACCACCCAAGGGCACGGTTACATCTGCTCCACCATACGTATTCACATGAACAACTCCCGCACGGATCGATTTAATCATCCGATGCGCCCTGGAAATATTTGACGTCCAAACACCGGAGGCCAAACCGTAGTCTGTGCTATTGGCGAGCATTATGGCCTCTTGCTCATCCTTAAAACTCGTCACACTTAAAACCGGACCAAATACCTCTTTTTGAAAAAGCCTATCCGAGACTTTTACGCCATCAACAATTGTTGGTTCCATGTAAAATCCACCCGTATCAGCTAAACATCGTTTGCCACCAAAAACAACATTGCCGCCGTCTTCCGTAGCAATAGCAACAGCTTGTAAATTTTGCTGCAGCTGGTTTGACGAATTGACGGCTCCAATTTTAGTTTCAAGCTGTAACGGATTACCAGGCGTCATCTGTGTTGTCGCCTTAACGACAGCATTTACAAAGTCTTCCTTGATGTCATCCTGCACAAGTAAGCGGGAACCTGCTACACAGACCTGACCAGAATTTCGAAAAATCCCTCCCGCTACAGCTTTTGCTATATGCGCTAAGTCGTCTGCTTCATTAAAGACGATATGGGGCGACTTCCCGCCCAACTCCAAGTAAACCCGCTTAAGATTAGAACGCGCTGAATATTCAAGCAAACGTCGCCCCGTTGCGCCCGATCCGGTAAAGGCCAGCACATCCACATCCATTGAAAGCCCAAGCGCTTCTCCAACGACGCCCCCCTCACCTGTGACAACATTTAAAACACCTTGCGGTAAACCTGCTTCCAATGCCAACTCCGCGAGCCGTATTAGAGTAAGTGAAGCTGTTTCGGCAGGCTTTAAAACAACACTATTTCCCACCGCCAATGCAGGCCCAATCTTCCATGTGCCAATCATCAAAGGAAAATTCCATGGAATAATTGCGCCCACAACACCAACTGGTTCTTGGGTAACCATTCCTAAAACGTCCTTCGCGGTGGGTGCAATCTCTCCATATTTTTTATCGATTGCTTCGCCGTAATATCGGATTGTTGCAGCAGCCGACATCGGTTCAGCCTTCAGCGCCATGGCTATTTCTGTGCCGTTATCTCTCGCGCCAAGCACCGCAAGTTCCAGTGCATTTTGCTCAATAAGATCCGCCCATTTGTGCATAACCCGCTTGCGAGCGGCCGGTGGTTGATCTTTCCATCGACCATCAACAAAGGCTTCTCGAGCCGATGCAATGGCTCGATCCATGTCTTCTGCAGTACCGCGTGCAATTGTCGTTAATTTGGATCCATCAATTGGAGAGATCACATCCATAGTACCACCATCAGATGAGGCTATGGCATTACCGTCTATAAGATGCTTCTGCGAGGCAACTTTGTTGGTACTTAGGGCATCAATTGCTGATTGTTCCATTATTTTTCCTAACGCATCTGAGTGTCGTGCAAATTGTGATCTGCATCAGGCTCGCGATTTCTATGCTCAGTGATGAGAGTTCTAATGTGGAGTACAATTACCAAGATTATAAAACCGAATAGAATTGCCGCGATTGGCCGATCTATAAAATCAAGAGGCTCTTTCACGCGGATCATTGCGCTTCTGAGTTTAGTTTCCATAATACCACCCAAAACCATACCAAGCACTATGGGCACAATCGGTAGATTTTGGCGTTTGAGAATTAATCCAAGAAGTCCAAACCCCGCTGCAATGGCGCAATCTGTTGTCGAATTTCTGAGAGAATAGATGCCTACAAAGCTCAATATCAAAATAACCACCCCCAGAAAACGGGTTGGAATCTGAATAATTTTGGTCAAAAGATTGGTTGAGAATAGAAGAAAAATCAGCACAATTACATTCAGCAACATCATTGCAATATAAAGCGCATAGACAAAGTCTAATTCGTTTTGAAAAAGTTGAGGGCCCGGAATAACATTGTGCACATAAAATACTGACAGCATCATTGCTGTTAGTGCCTCCCCCGGTATTCCCAGAGCAAGGAGAGGTATCATCGCCGCCGCAGGTACAGCATTGTTTGCAGATTCGGCAGCTATTAATCCTTCCGGCGAGCCTTTTCCAAACAATTCCGGGTTTTTTGACGATTTTTGCGCGTAGGTGTAAGACATAAATTGCGCTGTAAATTCCCCAACACCAGGCACCATTCCCATTAAAACACCAAAGCCAGAGGCAACAGCTGCAACTCTTTTATGGCCAAACAGTTCCTTTAGTCCTGAAAAAAGAGAACCCGTAACTTTCTGTAATCTGGGGCTTTCTTCCTTCTCCGTAAGCAATAAAAATGCTTGAGAAAGAGCGAAAAGACCAAGCACTACTACAATCAAATCTACACCCGATGATAACCAGGACTGACCAAATGTGAAGCGCTGCGTATATTTTATCGGTTCAAGCCCGACAGTATTTAGGAAAATACCCAACGAAGCCAGCATGCCGGCGGCAAAAATCTGTCCGCGGTGGGCGAGAACAACCAGAATAATACCAAGAAGAGCCGCTAAGAATATCTCACGACTACCAAAATGCGGCGCAATCCATGCCAAAACAGGAGATAATAAAATGAGGCACAATATGCCAAAGATGCCACCAAAAAAAGATGCAGAATAGGCCAGTGAAATTGCACGCTTCGCCTGCCCTGCTTTCGTCATAGGATATCCATCATATGTCGTCAGAGCGTTGACCGCCGTACCAGGTGTATTGATTAATATTGCAGGGATAGATCCTCCATACATGGACGAACCATAAATCCCTAGAAGCAATGTGAGACCAACAAGCGGATCAAGAGAAAATGTTGCTGGCAATAAAATTGCAATAGCCACCGCAGCGCCAACACCCGGTATTGCGCCAATTACAACCCCACCAACAGAGCCAACTAACAACGCAGCTAATACATCCCATCTTGCCAACAATCCGATAGCGGAAACGAGGTCTTCCATATTAAATTCTCCTAGAAATAGGTCAGCATGAATGCGCGGGTGGCGTCGGGAAGCAGCTCATAAATCTGGCCACCTGGTAATTTAACTTGAAGAAATGTTTTGAAAACCAAGACAACAGTGAATGCCATTGCAGCTGCCAGACTGAGCATTTTAGTCGTTCGATAACCTTCTCGAAACGCCAATAACACTGCAAATATAACGGTCGACAGCAGGTATCCAAACGTTGGAACTAAATATACATAAGCCATGAACCAAACGATATATTCAAGCGACTTCAGCCAGAATGCAACTTCTTTCCATCGTCCTTCAATTTTGGGTGACACAAATGCGCTAATCCAATTTAAAGCCGCAAAAACTGTCATACATAAAATGGATATAATGGGCCAAAATGCCGGTTGCGATAAGAACTTCGTTCCACTTTTCCATACGGTTTGACTATCTATTTGGCTAAGCAGAAAAAGCGACAAAACAAGAAAAAGAGACGCAAAAACGAAGTTACCTGGCCGACGATATCGCTGGAATAATTGCTTAAGTGTTTTGACCTGAACAAGCATCAAATCGCTCCCCCTTCGAATGATCTGGTAAATTGGGCGGCATGATCTTAACCGCCCAATCAGAGTAAGCCCTACTTCAACAGGTCTGCAACAGCACCCTGAGCTTTAATATCAGCTTCGATTTGAACGGTTGAGGCGTCTGCATCCTGCCAATAGACCTGCGCGCCAGTTTCAGTGGCAAGTTTTTGAGCACGTTCAGAAAGAACTGTCTGTTTTGCAACAGCTATGATTTTTTCGCGCACGTCCTGAGGCGTATCCTTATGCACGAAAAGACCATTCCAAAGCGCAAGAGGAATTTCAGGAACCAACTCTGCAACCGTTGGCGTATCTGGCGTTAGCGGAATACGCTTATTACCAATTGATGCGAGAATTTTAATTTTATCCAGACAAGGCAACACCAGTTGAAGAGTTGTGTTCATGACATCCACATCTCCCGATGCCAAAGAATTACAATCGAGCGCATCAAAAGCGGCCTCAGAAGAAAAACTGAAACCCTTGGCCTTAGCCAGTGCAAAAGTCACCTGAGTTGGCGGCATCGGCGCACCAAAATGCCCTAAAGCTACATCATTGTTTTTCGCATGAACTGCAAGTCCATCGATGTCGCTATAAGGAGCGTTTTCACCTGCAACAATTACAAATGGATAGGTTAGAAATATACCAAGCGGCTCAAACGGATTTGGGTCTAACTCGGGAATACCTATAAGCGGACCCACTGTAGGAACATCAACAACGAACGATCCGATCGTGTAGCCATCAGCCGGTGCAGTTGCGACAGAAGCTGCGCCGGGGAATGGACCACCCCCACCGCCCGGCTTGTTTACAACGGCAGCAGGCGATCCGTATTTCGTTTGAAAATCCTCCGCAATCATCCGCGTAAGAACATCCTCCAAGTCACCTGGAGGAAATGGTACCACAAATTCAACCGGCTTTTCAGGGTATTCTGCATGAGCGGCAATTGGCATAGCAACAGCGGCCAACAACACTCCTAAAGAAAGTAATTTTTTCATTTGACTAACAAAGCTCCCTCTCGTTAAGGTTCATTATTTGAACCATTGGTATCATTATTGTTGCCATTTAAATCTATTTGTGTCAACAAGGTGAAAGCGAATGTCATGCAATTTCGCCATGACAATGAAAGAAACGATATGGGTACGATCACAAAAGCACTTGAAATGTTAGGGTATTTTTCAAGTTCACAGCCTGAAATTGGCCTCACTCAATTTGTGTCATTGAGTGGTCGCGATAAGGCAACAGTTCATCGTCATTTAGTAGAATTGACCGAAAACGGGATTTTGGAGCAAGATCAAAAAACACGTTTATACAGGTTGGGTTCCAAAATATTACGCCTCGCAGCGGTTCGAGAAATTACGCACCCACTGCGCTCCGTTGCAGAACCTATTGTTCGCAGAATTTCCGAGCAAGTTGGAGAATTAGCACATTTTACCATTTTGCAAGATATGAGTGCCCAGTCAGTTTGTTTTTACGATCCTCAAATACATGGCACGCATGTTCACTATAACGCTTCAGAAATTTTTCCATTACATGCGACGTCATCAGGTTTAGCAATACTTGCGTTTGGACAAAGCGATATTCGTCGGGCTGTGAGAGAGTTAAGCCTGCCCACCTATACGAACAAAACAATCACAGATCACGCGCAATTGGACGCCATGATTTCTGATGTTCAGAAAACAGGCTTCAGCTTCCTCAAAAGCGCCTACGATGTGGAGGTCAGTTCACAGGCTGCTCCGATTTTCGGCTCAGATGGACAAGCAATGGGTGCACTTTCAATCGCCGTTCCAAATGTACGTATGTACGAGGGCAGAGATGGGGCGCTTAAAAAAGCATTATCGCAAGGTGTTCATGAACTGACACAGGCGATCGGGGGTGTTGTTCCACCAGAACTTGCAACAAGGTGGGAGCAAAATGTCTGACAAAGCTCTCATTCTAGATTTTGGTGGCGTGATTTCTCGCACATTATTTGAAACACATGACATCACCGAAAAGGCCTTAGGGTTGCCATCTGGCAGCCTAACCTGGATGGGACCATTTGATCAGGCAAATGATCCATTGTGGCTGTCCATGCAAAACGACGAGATCTCCGAACGCGATTACTGGAAAATCCGCACACAGGAAGTGGCGCACCTAACCAACCAAAACTGGTCTGAAATGTCTGACTTCGTAAAAGCAGCAAGGGGTGCAGATCCATCAGCAGTTATTCGCCCCGAATTTCTGGAAACACTCGCCAGTGTAAAAAAAGCAGGCATTAGAACCGCAATCTTATCGAATGAACTCGACCTATTTTATGGGGCGGGATTCCGAAACAAGCTTCCGTTCTTATTTGAAATCGATGTCATTCACGACGCAACATACACAAAAAACCTGAAACCATCCCCTACTGCCTACACCAACATTCTTGACGAACTTGGGCTATCGGCAGGAGCATGTGTTTTTGTTGATGATCAAGTTCGAAATATTACCGGCGCACAAACTGTGGGCCTTCCAACAGTACAATTTGATGTAAAAAAGCCAAGACAAAGTTACCAAGAAGCCTTGTCACTACTTGGCCTGATTTGAGGATCTTATGAAAAGCGAAAACTTCCTGAAAGAAAACAATGCCCGCAGTCTTTGGCACCCAATGGCTCATCCAGCTGATAGTATTGCAAACCCTCCAGAGATCATCATGAAAGCCGAAGGGGTTAAAATTACGGATATTGATGGACATCAAACAGTTGATGCTGTTGGTGGTCTGTGGAATGTCAATTTGGGTTATTCCTGCCAACCCGTAAAGCAGGCAATTAGCGAACAGCTTAATAAGTTGCCATATTACTCGATTTTTCGCGGCACAACAAACGATGTCATAATCGAATTGAGCGAAATGCTTCGTGACTTTTTTGAACCAGATGGCCTGTCACGCGCTTTCTATACATCGGGCGGTTCAGACAGTATAGAAATTGCGCTCCGGCTTGCCCGCCAATATCATAAAATTCGTGGTGAGGCTGGCCGTGTTAAATATCTAAGTCTTAAAAAAGGTTATCACGGCACACATACCGGTGGCGCTTCTGTGAACGGCAATGCAAATTTCAGAACCCAGTATGAACCCCTAATGCCAGGATGTTATCATATCCCGACCCCCTATACTTATCGCAACCCATTTAATGAAACAGACCCACAAAAACTGGCACAGGCATGCCTTTCTGCAATGGAAGATGAAATTAAATTCCAAGGCGCCGAGACAATTGCTGCAATGGTAATGGAGCCAATTTTGGGTGCCGGCGGCGTCATTCCACCACACGAAACATTTATGCCGGGTGTTCGCGCATTATGCGATAAATACGGCATATTGCTTATCGCAGATGAAGTCATCACAGCATTTGGTCGCACAGGGAGTTGGTCAGGATCACGCCATTGGGGTGTAAAGCCCGACTTCATGTGTACAGCCAAAGCAATCACGAATGGATATTTTCCATTTGGTGCAGTATTAATTTCAGATCAAATCGCCGAGATATTTGAAGGTGATAAAACCGGCAAAGCAGCCATCGGATCAGGATATACCTATTCAGGCCATCCCGTTGGCGCTGCAGCTGCAATTGCCTGCTTGAAAGAAACAGTTTCATTAAAAGTGAATGACAATGCAAGTGCCAGAGGAGAACAACTTTTTGCTGGAATTAATGCGCTTAAAACGAAACACGGCATCATCGGTAATATCAGAGGCGGGCACGGTCTAATGTGCGCTTTGGAGCTGGTAAGTGACAAAGCATCAAAGACACCAATTGACAAGGCCACGATTAACAATATTCAAAAAACTGCCTATGAAAGCGGAGCAATGGTACGAGTATCGGGCAACAACATTATTCTATCTCCACCATTGATTATAAATGAAGATGAAACCGATATCATTATATCAGCACTAGATACTGGTTTTGGGTCTATTTAGACCCAAAACCAGCTTCCGTAAACAGCCTTTTAATTTACATGGCACTTCCTCTAATTAGCCATCGAATGCAGCATTGCTCATTTCAACCAACTCATCAAAAACATCCGGTGTGCCAGTTACGACACGGCCACCAGTGTCCAACATTGCATCGGCGCTTTGATCTTCCACTTTCCCGCCAGCCTCGGCTATAAGTAATTGGCCGGCAAGACAGTCCCAAGCATTCATGTGAGGTTCGCTGTAACCAATTAACCGGCCAGCCGCAACGTAAGACAACATGAGTGCGCCAGACGCATTGCGGTAGAAAATACCACCAC
Source organism: Lentilitoribacter sp. Alg239-R112 (assembly GCF_900537175.1). GTDB lineage: Bacteria > Pseudomonadota > Alphaproteobacteria > Rhizobiales > Rhizobiaceae > Lentilitoribacter. The sequence continues at coordinate 1,975,562 of NZ_LS999833.1, forward strand.
GAGAAACAAGGGCCTCGATAAATTTTACAATGAGATCTGTTTCTGTGCGTCCATTCATTCCCACACCTGTGCTACCAACGTCTAATCCTGTTGTTTTAGCAACTGCCATTTTCGTATTATTTAAGTATGCACCTTCACCTTTGGCACTCCAAAACATCTCGTTATTGCTAGGTTCAAAAACGACACCGATTTTTGTCTGATCCTCATGAACACATGCCAAAACAACACACCATGCCGGTATCGCAGTTAGAAAATTTGCTGTTCCGTCAATTGGATCGATGACCCACGTATATCCCGACGTTCCTGCTAGATTATCGTGCTCTTCTCCGACTATGCCATCATCTGGAAATTGTTCTGAAATCTTGGCACGAATAAATGTTTCTACATCTTTGTCGGCATTGGAGACCAGATCCTGAGCACTCTTTTGCTCGACAACCAAATCACCTATGGCACCGAAAAAGACTAAAGCTTTTTCCCCGGCTGCTCGCGCTGTGTCTTTCGCAAAGTTAAGTCTAGAGTTCAATTCAGCACTCATCTGAACATCCTTTTGTCAATGAAATTATTTGTTGATTTTCTCTAACTAAATCGTTTCATGAAAAGCAAGAGGATGCAAGCTGATATCGATAACATGAAACTATCTTTCTGGAGCAGACCAATAGTTTCACTATGTGAACGGGCTTTTGAACACCATTGACAAGTTGCAGAACATAAGAGCTAATGATGACTGTCATAAAACTGTCACAAAGTTTGGGAGGACTTCATGAAAAAAACAACACAAATGCTAATCGCTGCTGCAGCAATCTTTTCGGTTTCGACAACAATGGCAAGTGCCGCAAAGCTGACTTTTTACTGTAGCGCACAAGAAGACTGGTGCCAGTTGATGGCAAACAAGTTTCAAGATGCGACAGGTATCAAAGTCAATATGACCCGCAAGAGTTCCGGCGAAACATTTGCTCAAGTCAAAGCTGAAAGTGCAAACCCAAAAGGTGATGTGTGGTGGGGTGGAACTGGTGATCCACATCTGCAAGCAGCGGAGGAAGATTTAACAGAGCCCTATGTTTCACCAATGCGCAGTGAATTAAACGACTGGGCGATCTCGCAAGCTACTTCAGCTGGTGACAAAACAATTGGAATATATTCTGGTGCTCTTGGCTATGGATATAACGAAGATCTTCTCAAAGCCAACAACCTGCCCGCGCCATCATGCTGGAAAGACCTGACTAAGCCTGAATATAAAGGCTTTGTTCAAATGGCTAACCCAAATTCATCAGGAACAGCTTATACAACCTTAGCAACAATGGTTCAGTTATTCGGTGAAGATGAAGGCTTCCAGTTTATGAAAGACCTCCATAAAAACATCAACCAGTACACAAAGTCTGGCTCTGCTCCTATCAAGGCGGCTGGACGTGGTGAAAATACTGTCGGTATCGTTTTCATGCACGATGCGGTTAAGCAAGCCGTTTCTGGGTTCCCAATCAAGGTTGTCGCACCCTGCGAAGGTACGGGCTATGAAATTGGTTCTATGTCCATCATTAAGGGTGCCCGTAATATGGACGAAGCTAAAAAGTTCTATGATTGGGCATTAAGTGCTGATGCGCAAACACTGGCATTAGACGTAAAAGCGTACCAAGTTCCCTCCAACAAAGGTGCAAAAACATCTCCTTCTGCACCTGATTTGTCATCTATCAAACTTATTGATTATGACTTTAAGAAGTATGGATCGAGTGCAGAACGCAAACGCTTATTGAAAAAATGGGATGACGAAGTCTCAACACTACCGCAATAAGTTATGACAATTACTGCTCAGGCAGCGAATAAGAAAAATCTATCCCATCCGACATTAGTCCTATGGATTATTGTCGGGTGGGTCGGGTTTTGCATCTTACCTTGGTACGGATCGGAAGAGGGAATTTTCTCATTCGAGTGGCTTTTTTACGGCTATCCATTTGATGAAGATTATGCGCCTGCTTTATTTCTCATTCTGCAAGGTAAAAAACTCTGGCTGCTGCCAGTTATAGCATTTCTAGTCGCCCCTTTATTTGCGCTTAAAGGACTTAAAAGTGATCCACTTCATGGAAAAATACTGGTTATAGCTGGCGCGCTCGGGTTTGGCTGGCTTATTGCACAAGGGTTTTCAATCGGCATCAGAGGGTGGAATTTTTCCATTCTTGAAACCTTATTTGGGCCTTTAGACGACCGTCAATTCGGCATGGGCAGTGGTGCCATGCTAGTGGCCAGCGCGCTTTTATTCATCCTCACACAGGGTATAGCTGCACGGGGAGCTGTTAATGGCGACATCTTCGTCGTGGGTGCAATAGGGTTTGTTATCACGATCGTAACAGCCTTTGTATTCTATCCGATTTTCAACATGCTCGCCTCAGCATTTATCACAGATGATAACAGCTATTCTTTGAGTGTTTTCTTCCAAAAACTAACGGATCGCCGACTCTGGGGATTAGCCTGTTTCTCGGGAGGTCGGTGTGGGGCTGCGTGGAACTCACTTGTTTTAGCAATTCTGGTTGGATTTATTACGACGATACTTGGACTTGCATTTGCGCTTGTTGTAACGCGAACAGGGTTCAAACTTAAGCGCGGATTACGCGCGCTCACAGTCTTACCAATTATCACGCCACCATTTGTAATTGGTCTTGCAATCATTTTATTATTTGGCTTGTCGGGCAGTGTCACTCAATTCATTGCAGATCTATTTGGCATTACGCCAACGCGCTGGGTCTATGGAATGCCGGGCGTACTAATAGCACAAGTCTTGGCGTTCACTCCGATTGCGTTTCTGGTGCTTATTGGTGTTGTTGAAGGTGTTAGCCCGTCAATGGAAGAAGCTGCGCAGACATTACGAGCAAGCAAGTGGCACACATTCCGTACGGTATCACTTCCTTTAATGCGTCCCGGGTTAGCCAATGCTTTCCTGCTTGGCTTTATCGAAAGCATGGCCGACTTTGGCAACCCACTCGTATTGGGAGGAAATTTCGATGTTCTCTCAACCGAAATTTTCTTTGCGATTGTTGGCGCTCAATATGACCAAGGTCGTGCAGCAATTTTGGCGCTCGTGCTTCTCATATTCACACTAGGTGCTTTTTGGGCTCAGCGTTTTTGGCTTGGTAAAAAAAGCTATACGACTATGACCGGCAAAGGCGATTCTGGCGTTCATCCCCATCTGCCTATCAGGCTTGCTTTGCCTGCTTTCTTGATCGTCGGAACATGGACATTCTTCACAATCGTCATTTATGTCATGATTGTCTATGGTTCGGTCGTTGAGCTTTGGGGTGTCAATAATGCGCTTACATTCAAGCACTATGTGACAGCATTCTCACTTCGCTTTGATGCAGAAGGCATTCGCCTGACTGGATCTGCATGGGATTCATTTTGGACCACACTCCAAATTGCGGCATTGGCCGCACCACTAACTGCAATTATTGGCCTGATAACGGCATACTTACTGACAAGGCAGAATTTTGCTGGCAAAAATGCGTTCGAATTTGGAACAATGTTGAGTTTTGCTATTCCCGGCACTGTCATCGGTGTGAGTTATATTCTTGCCTTTAACGTACCACCGATTGAAATCACGGGCACCGGTATCATACTCATCGTAAGCTTTATTTTCCGGAACATGCCAGTTGGTGTTCGCGCCGGTATTGCATCGATGTCACAACTCGATAAAAGTCTGGATGAATCATCTCTGACACTCGGAGCTAATTCCTGGCAGACATTTTTGCATGTAATTTTGCCACTTCTGAAACCCGCTATTCTGGCTGCATTAGTGTATTCGTTTGTTCGCGCTATGACAGCCATATCAGCGGTCATTTTTCTCGTCAGCGCTGAGTATAATATGGCAACAAGTTATATTATTGGGCGTGTAGAAAACAACGACTATGGTCTGGCAATTGCCTATTCCACCACCTTGATATTTGTTATGCTTGCGGTTGTTGGCTTGCTGCAAATATTAGTCGGGAAAACTAAAGTCGGGCGACGATTAGATCAATCGCGCACAAATGTGACATAAAACTAAGGTAGCCCCATGCTCAAATCAAATAGTAAAGCCGCTTCAGTCTCCTTTAAAGGTGTCACTAAGATCTATGGCACCGACGTACGCGCCGTGGACAATGTTTCTCTCGATATTGCGGCTGGAACACTTGTTACTCTTCTTGGGCCTTCGGGGTGCGGTAAAACTACCACCTTGCGAATGATTGCCGGACTAGAGATGACGAGCGCAGGAACCGTTCATATCGGCGACACAGATGTTACTATGCTTCCGGCAACGGATCGTGATGTGTCGATGGTTTTTCAGTCCTATGCGCTCTTCCCACACATGAGTGTTTTGGAAAATGTTTCCTATGGATTAAAATTCTCTGGGTTTGGAAAAACCGAAACTAAAGAGCGCGCACTAGCGGGACTGGAATTGGTGGGATTAACTGGATACGGTAACAGACTTCCAAGTGAACTATCAGGTGGTCAGCAACAGCGTGTCGCAGTGGCAAGAGCACTCGTGTTGGAACCGCAAGTTCTATTGTTTGACGAACCACTTTCAAATCTTGATGCAAAACTGCGTCGCAAGGTCCGCGAAGAAATACGTGAAATTCAGCAAAAACTTGGCCTCACGGTTGTCTATGTTACGCACGATCAGGAAGAAGCACTTGCGGTGTCAGACCGCATAATCGTCATGAATAATGCCGTAATTGCACAAGATGGTACACCGCGCGAGCTTTATGAAGAGCCCGCCAGCCGCTTCGTTGCAGATTTTATCGGTGAAGCAAATATCTTAAAATGCCAGATAAAGACAGTCAAAGACGATGTAGCCAAGGTTGTGCTGGGCGATTACAAAATTAAACTCCCATCAAGAGGACTAAAACCAGGTCATACATTTTTAGCTGTACGCCCAAACCGAGTCCATATTAGTGCTGACGTTAATACAGTCGGTATTTCAGGCGAGATTATTCGCCAAACTTATGTTGGCAACCATCTTGAATTGACGATCAAGACAGCATTCGGCGAAATTTTTGCCACCTCGTCAAACGTGGATAGCAAATATGAAATTGGAGCTGAAGTCCGTGTTTCATTCAGTGATAAAGGCCCAGTTTTACTGCATGAGTAAAAATTGCTCAAACGATAAACCAAGCACATCAAGATAATATCCAGTATTCATACAAATTTTAGGCAAATGAGGAAACACCTTATGGAGCTGGGGGCATGATGCCAACTAATAGCCTTGCAGTCTTTTACGAAATTCAGAAGGTGTTGTATCAGCAAAGCTCAAAAAGGCTCGATTGAACGCACTTAATGAAGTAAAACCGCAATATCCTGCAACTTGAATTATTGAAAGCGATGTATCCGACAGGAGTTCAATTGCTTTAATCATTCGCAACCGCGAAAGTGCCTGCGACCAGGTCATCCCTAGACTATCTGAAAATCTTCTTTGCATGGTTCGTTCTGATAAGTTTGCAGCTTTCGCTACATCCGCCGCCTTTAACGCTTCCTCTAGCCTGCCCTCGGAAATCTGCAAAGCTTTTTGTATCGAAGGCTCATGCGAATACGGTCGTCTGACATCGACAGATATGTCGACGAGGTCCGCACATAGGTTAAGTAAAGCAAGGAAAAAAACTTCCGCTTCTGGCGGGTGTACATCTTCAGCACCCCACCGCTTACAATGTTGGATCATGCCGCACGCAAGCTCAGACATTTGAAAAACAGAGGGTTGTTCAGGGAAGTTGGTGCAAAATTGCGGGCGAATAAGAACTGAACAACTGGTAACAGGCTTTGCAATATCGACAATAAAAGCCGTGTTTGCCGGAATCCAGGCCGCAAAAGATGGGGGCAAAAGCCAACTCTGCTTATCAATTGTAATATTCAGCGCACCTTTAACAGCATAAAGCAGGTAGTCACGCTCGAAAACCGCGCTCAAGGGTGAGCGCGGTTCGATATCCTGGAAAAAACAATATGCAGCATGGGGTGAATCGACCATACTTTAGATGTTATCAACTCTTGCTACATGAGTCACAGGAATTGCGGACATGAGAGGGCGCAGGCTTTGACCAAGTTTTGCAAATATGTCACTTGCCTTATAGGTATCAAACGCCTCAATAGTCTCCCAGTGCTGAAGAATAGCAATGCCATCACCAGCAACGTTACGAAACAGCGCATAATGTTTGCACCCATCCATCATGCGGACTTCATTTGCCTGTTCATCAAATAAGGCAATTGCGTTACCCAGATCATTTGGCGCAAATGTAGCCTCGACGGTAATTAAAATCATTTCAACTTTCCTCTCTAAAGCTTTTCGGGGTTTCCAGTTTGGATGCGTTTTACAACGCCGCGTGGTTTCGCCAAGACTGTATCAATTACAGTGAAACCATCAACGCCACGTACAAGTTTAGTGCAGCTATTTTTTGGCCCATTATCCCAGTTAATACAGTATTGATCACCGCTGATTGACCATGTCCCCACAAGCAATGAACCTGCGGGCAATTGAGCTTTCGCTATACCATCTGCGGCATAGTAAATTGGTGCCGTTCCACCGTCTGGCGCTCCGGGGGCACCTTTGGGAATATCAACATAAAGTGTGTTACCAGTAATCAGTGCATCGAGCTGAATATCATTCATGGTGTCGTCAGCCATGGCAATATTTACTGAGCAAAATATCGCGGATGCAGCGATCAAAATTGAAATGGTTTTATGCGTCATGGAGAGTTCCTTTCATTCAAAGACACTCTCCTTGTTTATTCACTTATCAATTGGCGGTCTTACATATACTCGCCAATCACAGGCCCTAAGCCGCCATTATTGAAATATTGCTCTTGCCTGAAAAACATTGAGACCCACATGCTTCAGTGAACTTCTCTATATCAGAATGCTCTCACAACATTCGTTGAGTAAAAAATACAATGCTGATCGTGGTCATTGTTTGCATAACAGAACCAACTCATCGCACCTTAGACGCTCTAATTCTGTCAACATGTAACCTTGATCATCAATATGTTCTGCTTCACCAAAATATTTGACGAACTCACAGTGGCTCAAACCTTCGTCACAAAATCTTCGGCCATCAATTTGCACCAGGTGGATAATATGTTGCCAGCAGCTTTGATTTTATTTTGTAGTCAAAACTCGACAACTTGTCTTAACGAAACAAACTAATGCGGTTACCAGGCATGAAGACGGCCAGTTCTCAATAGATTTATATGACTTCATCATCCCAGAAAGCAATTGTCAAAAACCACTGACATCGGTCAGAAGTTATTGTCCAATCCATGGCGCACAATCAACTATGGTCTCTCAATTAGACCAACCTAAATCTGAGGCATCTGCGCTAACGTCATACAGATAGATGACCATGATCTAATCATTTTCTTGAACTCTGTTTTAACTTTTCATTGTTGAGATTTACTAGAATTTTCATGCACATTTAAGCCGGAGCTGCTGAGATACAACGTTCAAATTCAAATATTTCGCGGCACATGGCGGCGTTCATATCATCAACCGGTAACCGTACAAGTGCTCTTGAAGCCATAAGCGCATTGAGTGGCTTTCTGATGATTTTGGTTTTCACATTATTGATTTCAGTGATCGCATCATCATAGCTATCAACAACTTCATCAATCAATCCATATTCTAGCGCTTTTGTGGCACGCCATTTGTCACCAAGGACAAGAAGTTTAAAAGCATTACGATAACCCAGTTGTCGTGGGCCCAACACTGAAGACGCAGCTTCCGGTGTAACATTTAGATCAACGAATGGCGTATGAAAAAATGCGCGTTTAGTAGCTATTACAACATCGCAATGGAATAAAAGCGTCGCACCAATACCAATAGCTGCGCCGTCAACAAGTGCTAACAAAGGTTTCTTATTCTCAACTAAGGATCGTAAAAAGCGTCTGGTGCACTGACCAAGTCGATTTTTCTCCTGCGTTTCGGTTAACCCATCCAGTGAATTCCCGATGGAAAAGATACCATCGTCACCCTGAATAAAAATGCATTTCACATCCGGAGACGTGTTTGCGACTTCGATCATTTCAGCAAGTGCATTGTATAAATCTTCGTCCAGTGCATTCTTTTTTGTTTTATTAGAAAGACTTATGTTCATCGAAAAATTTTCTACGTTCATCAAAACCCTTGATTTCGCATTAGTAAAATTTAATAATTCCATAATTAACTACTCCTGTGGGCGGGCAAATGATATTTGATGAAGGGTTTCTTGATAAAAGAGTTTTCGTTGACTCGATTATCGACGCTGTCGCTAAGATAAAATCTTGCGAGAATGAAGCGGCAGTTTATGATGTATTGGTTCAAACCGCGCAAATATTTGGCATGACCTCTTTTGGCATCTCTGGTATACCCTTGCCCGGTGAGGATATGCGTCCATATTTTATGTTGAATGGCTGGGATGTTGAGTGGCAAGCGCGCTACATAAACCAAGGTTATGTGCATACCGATCCGGTAATTCATCGTTGCACTCATTCGATTGAGCCATTTTGTTGGGCTGATGCAACAAACGGTCGGAAGCTTTCTCCCAATGCTCAAAAAATCATGAATGAAGCCCGTGCATTTGATATGCTTTATGGGTTTGCGATACCAATTCATTCGATCAAGGGCCAGCAAGCTATTGTTACGTTTGGAACTGATCATTACGACCTCTCGGAGGAAGATGAAGCCGCATTACACATGATTGCAATATATGCCCATGCACAGCTAAGAAAATTTAAAAGAACAGCTACTCCCGAGGCGCTGCCACGAGATGTTAGCAGGATAACACCGCGCGAAAAAGAATGTTTATTATGGGCTTCAGAAGGAAAAACCAACGATGATGTCGCTGAGATACTATCGATTTCTCGGAGTATGGTTGAGACGCATTTGGCGCGAGCTGGGAGTAAATTGAACACTTGTGGCAAGACCCATCTGATAGCTGAAGCAATCCGTTCAGGTATTATCCGATGATTTTTATCCGTTACTAGGTGTGGATTTCCGCACCTAGTAATTTATTGCTTTCACATCGTAACCTCTATGGGAAATTCTCATGGAGTTTAAAATGCTAGAAGTTATCGATAGATACAATTTTGATTTATATCAAAGCGAACTTGAATCCATTTATCGCTACAGACATTGGTATTTTGTTGACCGATTGGATTGGAAAGCAATCTACCGTGAAGATGGGCGCGAAATAGATGACTATGATAACGACGACGCAATCCACCTAGCGAAATTAAAAGCTGGACGTGTCGTGTCCTACACGCGCCTTATTCCAACAAATAGACCCCACCTCCTCTCCCATGTTTATCCTGAAATTATGGATGGGCAAGATTACGAAACAGGAAAGGATATATATGAGTGGACCCGATTTTCAGTGGACCCTGAATTCGGAAATTTGGCGCGACTAAATGATGAAACCATGTTTATTTTCCATGGGATAGCCGAATATTGCGTACAAAAAGGCATTAGACACCTGATAGTGGAGACGCACCCTATCTATATCACGTGGTTATCGGAAATGGGTTGGGACACCACGCCAATTTCAAAAATCAAACGTATTGATGGAAAGAAAGTGGTTGCTTTTACTGCGGCGCCAACCGTCGAAACTGTACGCATTGGACAAGAACTGCTTTCACTAGATCATAGTGTTTTGTCTTCAAGAACTGAGGTTCAAGATATGATGCTCAATTTATCGAAAGCAAGTTAACAAACAACACATAATAAAAATCGGGATTAATCATGAGTGATAACGTGAAGAAAATTAGCACTGACACTTTAGAAATCATAGAAATTCATCTGCAGAAAGCTTTAGTTCTGGCAAACGAAATTGATGAACCTATGATCAGGTATGTTATTTCGATGGGTATTCATGAAGTTGAATCAAAACTCAAAACGAAAAAAAGAGCCTAATTAGGCAGCAATTGCTTTAACTATAAACGCCTGAACTCAATTTGTTCAGGCGTTTTTTGTATTTTACCCAAAATAAACTAATAGCTTTAGGAAGTTGCAAATAGATTCCATATAGATTTATGATTGAGTACACTTTGGAAACCTTGAGGAGTTCCCTTGACAAATAACAATCATAATTCAATTGAGGTGCGCCTTGGTAAACGTATCAAGTGCCGCCGCGAGGAACTCGATATTGATATATCAGACCTATCCAAAAGATCCGAAATACCAATTAGTCAGATTGCAAGTTTTGAAAGAGGAGTTGGAACACTTGAGGTTGCCGAAATACAGCGACTTTCTTCTGCTCTGAGTATGCCAATAGCTCTACTTTTTGAAGATGAAACTAGACAACAAAAAACTTACAACTTTATTTCACCAAAGGACGGCTTGGCTCTCAATTATGCCTTCTTAAGAATAGAGAATGAACTTGTTAGGAATGAGGTAATCGCATTGATACAAGCTCTCTCAAGTGGAGATAAACGTTTACCTCATCAAGAGCAAAATGATATATGCTTTAAACTAAAGTCTTTTAGAAAAAGTCTCTCAGATTAGATTGACTCATAAAGGCAGAGTATCTAACCCGTCGACGCCTTATGGAGAGGTGGTCCTAGGTTTGGACCAGCTCACAGCCAATTTAAAATGGATCTTGGTTTCATTTTAGGCTGCTAATCTCGCTGGTTCTGTTTTCTTCTCCTATGCTTCATTTGCAGGCATTCTAGCTGTCCATCATCACATAATTATGGTCAATCGGCATCCAACACTTTTCTGCATTTATTGAAATGGTAAGTCTTACCTTATTGCTTCAAAAATACATTAGCTTCTTCACTAATTTGCTGAATACCCGATTTGATTTTGTCGGTAGAGATGGCGGCAAAACCCATCCGAAATGAGTTCCTGGGTGATCCTTTATGATAAAAAATATCGCCTGGTTCTATTAAGACACCGCGGTGTTGAAGGCGTTTTGCAAAAACGCCGGCATCAAAATCTTTAGGTCCGGTTAACCAGAAAGAAGTTCCCCCTGTGGCAACGCCCGGTGAAAACATGGGTAGTTGGTTCTCTATGGCCTCCCGCATGACATGCCAACGTTGTGAATATATTTCTCTCAGTTTATTTAGATGAAAATCATGATAGCCATGAGCTAAAAATAGTGCGGTGGTTTCTTGGACAATACTTGGCGGATGCCGCACAGTCAGAGAACGAACAATTTTGGCAGATTTTATGATATCTTGGTGAGCTACAATGAAGCCCATGCGAATACTAGGTGATAGTGTCTTGGAAAGGCTTCCCACATAAATAACATCTCCATTTTTATCCAACGATTTAAGAGCAGGTTTTGGCTTCAAATGTCCCAACAAACCTACTTCATAATCATCTTCGATAATAAATGCATTCGCAGCTTGTGCTTTGTATAGTATTGCTTTTCGACGACTATCGCACATGGTTACCATTGAAGGAAATTGGCATCCCGGCGTAAGATAGGCGAGTTTAAACTCGTCTGGCAGTTGATCGGGGTTTAGTCCCTGCTCATCAACAGGAACTGGAGCAATTTTGTTTCTGTACATATGAAAAAGATGCCGAGCTTCTTGGTAGCCCGGATTTTCAAAAGCGATTGGTCGATTGTCATCTGCAAATAGTGTGCTAATTATACACAAAGCATGTTGGGCTCCGACTGTAATCAGAATTTCATTCTCAGCAACATTAATGCCTCTATAATGTAGCAGGCGTTGGCGCAATTGTTGGATAAGGTCCGGGCAATCAATATCAACGGCTTCACTTGTCCAAATTGGCAGTGCATTTCGCCCAAGAGCCAGGCGAGAGCATTCTCGCCATGCTTCAATTGGGAAAAATTCAGTATCTATTTGGTTGTAAACAAAGGGAAATTCAAATTCTGTCCAGTTTTTTGGTTGGTTTGCACGTGCATTTACATCTGGCAAATTATTATTGATAATTCGCTTTCGATTTACTGTTGAGGGTGAGGTATCACCAATATGCTCATCTAATTGAAGTATCGGAATATTCATTCCAACCTTGAAACCAGAGCGATCTTGAGATTGGAGGATACCCATTCCAACAAGGCCTGAATACGCCTCATATGCACTGTTTTTGGAAACCTGAAGCTGCTTGGCAATCTCGCGACAAGACGGGACCTTTTCCCCGCTGCGATATATCCCTTCGATAATCCGTGAGCAAATTGCCCTTCGAACAAGATCCTTCTTGCCTATTTGCTGCGCGGTCGTGTTTTTAGTTTGTGATTGGTCCACGGAATTATCATCTTTTGGTTCATACACTTACATGAAGCACTTTACCTTCAGGCAACAGATTCATCAAATTGGCTGTGTTGCAATCCAAATCGTCTTAGTTTGAAGATACTGATCCAACGCTTCAGTACCATTTTCGCGCGCAAGAGAGCCAGATTGTTTATACCCACCAAAAGGTGTTTTAATATCACCTTCAGTAAATCCATTGATGGCGACTGTACCGCAAGGTAGACGTCGCGCCATTGATATAGCCCTATCAATATCACGGGTGAAAACAGTTGCATGCAACCCATAAACAGTATCGTTGGCAACGGTCAACGCTTCTTCCACTGATTTGACCGGCATCACACCCAAAACTGGACCGAATATCTCCTCACGTGCGATGATCATATCATTCTTTACCCCATCAAAAATAGCAGGTTCGATGAAACTACCTGTCCTGTCAGAGTCACCACCAGTAATTAATTTAGCTCCTTCGCTGCGACCCTTGTTGATATAGTCTAACACCATGTTTTTGTGGTCACTGGATATCATGGACCCTATTGTGGTTTCTGGATCTAACGGATCACCCAGTTTAAACTGAGCGACACGTTTGGTCATTTTATCCAGAAATTCATCGACAAGTGGCGCAGCAATTATCTGGCGCATATTGGCCGAGCAGTTTTGTCCACCATTCCAGAACGCTGCCATTGCGGCATCTTCAATCAAGTTATCTGTTATGTCGGCATCATCAAGTACAATGAAGGGGCTTTTACCTCCAAGCTCCAATCCCACACCTTTTAAATTACTATCGCCTGAATAACGCATAAACATACGCCCAACTTCCGTTGAACCGGTGAAGGTAACAACATCAATATCATTGTGAAGACCGATCGCTTGACCAGCAGTTTCCCCAAGCCCAGGGAGAATATTAACAACACCGTCTGGAATACCTGCTTCACTAATTAGCTCGCCAAGCTTTATTGCACTCAGTGGCGTTTGTTCAGCTGGTTTGATAACGATTGAACAACCTGCTGCAAGAGCTGAGGCTATTTTCCAGACTGTCATCAAAAATGGGAAATTCCATGGTACAACCGCCCCAACCACTCCTACGGGTTCCTTGACAATCAGCGCCAAAGCATCCTCGCCGGTATTGGCAACCTTACCAAAAGTTTTATCAGCTAATTCAGCATACCAGCGGAAGTAATTTACTGCTTCCGAGCCCGTTTCCTGTAGACAATCGGAGATTGTTTTGCCTGCATCAATGCTTTCCAAAACCGCCAATTCATGATTGTTTTGTTCAACTAGCTCAGCTAACTTAAACAGGATTTCTTTTCGATATTCTGGACTAGCACGTGACCAAGTCCCATCATTAAATACGCGTCTTGCAGCTTTAACTGCTCGATCAACATCGGCAGGCCCACAATGAGTAAATGATGTGATCAACTCACCTGTGGCAGGGTTTATCGTCTCAAGTTTGGCACCGTCTTCGGCTTCACAGAACTTGCCATCTATAAATGCCTGCGTGTTAATTTTTATGTTATCCCGAATTTTGTGAAAGTCGGCTTTTGTCATTTCCATAAATTTATCCTTCGAGCTTTAAATCAGTATTCAACTAAGGCTTCGTGCAAATTTTCGAATGTCTTCAATTAGCAAGTCTGGTTGTTCCATGGCGGCAAAATGACCACCTTTAGGCATCTCACTCCATTGGGTTACGTTGTAGATGCGCTCTGCGTAGCTGCGCGGTGGCCAGTTCAGCATTTCTTTAGGAAACACCGCACATCCTGTTGGTACCTCTACTCGCCTGCCTTCAGGCGACAAAATTCTGCCACCTTCCTCCCGACGCCCGTAATAGATCCATGATGCTGTGTTGAAGGTTCTGGTTGTGATATAAACCATGATGTTTGTGAGAAGTTGGTCTTTAGTGTAGACGCTTTCGATGTCATCACCTTCGGTATCTGACCAACTATTCATTTTTTCCAGTATCCATGCTGCAACTCCCACAGGGCTATCCATCATTGCGTAGCTCAATGTTTGGGGTTTGGTCGCTTGCTGGGTTCGGTAACCATTTTGCATGATCTGGTCAGCTTCAAATTGAGCTGCCCAAGCTTCTTCTTGCGGCCCTTGCGGTCCGTCCTTATGGCGCATCGTCAGAACATTGATGTGGATTGCTTCACAGACTGGTCCATGGTCATAGCCAAGCCAACTAGATATCGCACCACCCCAATCTCCACCTTGGGCCATATACGATTTATATCCTAATGTATCGGTCATCAGTGTGTTAAATACATTTGCCATTTCCCTCGGTCCATAGGGGCGAGAAGGACGTCCTGAAAATCCAAATCCAGGTAACGATGGTGCAACGACATCAAACGCATCTTCTATATTCCCACCGTGTTTTTCAGGGTGAGCAAGAAGATCAATAAAGTCCAGAAACTCTACGATCGTGCCTGGCCAGCCGTGGCTAATGATCAATGGTCTAGGATTTTTCCCACTACCCTTTTCATGAATGAAGTGTAGGTCAATTCCATTGACTGGCGCTTTGAAATGAGAGAAACGATTGATCTCAGTTTCGTGTTTTTTCCAGTCGTATTCGCGAACCCAATAGTCGCAAAACTCCTTCATGTAATCAAGATTTGTACCGTAGTCCCACCCCCCATCATCTGGCATTTCGTGCCATGGAAACGCTGCAACACGTGCGCGAATACCTTTAATAACCTCGTCTGAAATATCTACACTGAATGGTCTAATTGACTTCATGTCAGCCTCTCCAAAATACGGTTTTGGCGACGTATATTGCGCTTAATCACCAAATTACTAAATATTGATTTTCAATAACCAATGGTCCTCGTTACATCTGTCTTAGCTAAGTTTTGGGATCACATGTAAGGAGCAGATTAAAGCTTTGATAAGGACAGTTATTGCTTCCTTATCTCAATCGTATGTGCTTTTGGCAGTTTGTGGTGATGGTAATTTATATGATAAGTATCTGAAAAAAATCAGATAAATTGAATTATCACTGTGGTTTTGTCTGTCGTTGAATGTAAACAAATATTCTATCTGTCCCTGTTTATCAGGTTATTTGTACCTGTTTTCCGCTTTCCCATGTGTGAATGATGGGTCGAAGAACTTACTGGGAAGAGTACAGGCGTTTGGCCTGATAAATGGGAGATTACAAATGAAGAAGAATTCAGTTTTGACGGTAGCCGTTACAGCGGCGACCTTAATGCTAGGGGCGCATGCTGCGAATGCAGAAAAGGTTCTCAAATTAGGTACTGTTGGCTTTTTAGGAATGCCTATTGGTGACGCAATTGATCAAGCATTGATCCCAACACTGAATGAAGTGTCCGGAGGAGAATTGACCATTGAGCCTCACTACCGGAAATCTTTGTGTAGCGAGCAATCTTGCGGGGAGCAGGCAAATCAGGGTCTATTACAACTCTGGACAAGCTCTACAGCCAATTTTGGTAATTTCGGCACAGCTTTGTCGATTTTTGATCTACCATATATCTTTAAAAGCATTGAAGATGCAGACCGTATTTCGACAGAATGGCTTGCGAAAAAACAATGTGATATTGCTGCTGAAGAAGCCGGACATATTTGTTTAACTGTATATTCCAGTGGTGGATTCAGACAACTTGCTAATTCTAGTGGCCCTGTGCATGTTCCTGCCGATATGGAAGGCTTGAAATGGCGTGTTACAAAAAGCCCGATTGAATATACACTTGTAAAGAATTGGGGTGCAGTCCCTGTGCCTTATGACTGGGCGCAACTCTATCAAGGTCTGCAAACTGGTGTTGTTTCTGGGCAGTATGTTGCCACGCCATGGCAACATGTTGCAAAACTGCACGAAGTCGCGAAATACTTCACCGAAATTGGTGGATCCTGGTCAGGCAATCAGCTTTCCATGGATAAGGGGCAATACGATAAACTATCCGATCAGGAAAGAGAATGGTTGCACACAGCAGCAACAGCCTTTGGTAAACGTGTACAGGAACTTGATCGCAATTGGGTTGAAGCAGGCGAAAAAGAAATCAAAGCCTCAATCAACGAATGGTATGTTCCCTCTGAGGACGAGTTGAAGCTTTGGCGTGCAGGTGCAATTGATGCATGGCTCAACGCTAAAGGCAGCTTTGATCCAGTCACCGCTGAACGTGTTCTTCAAGAGCAAGGCATGACCGATTTTATTGCTCAGCTTAAAGACGCAGGCGCTCTATAAGGTCGCCTTTCGAGCGTAAGCATAAAAAGTGAGTGGCGCGGATTAATTTTCGCGTCACAATTTGTATCCAATCATTTTAAAAGAACCACTTGGGATGACCTCCTGAAATTGGTGATAATAGGAAGTGCCCCATGGAAAGCGTAATACTTCTAGTCATACTTGTATTGCTTATTATGCTGGGTGCACCAGTAGGCTTTACGCTTATTCTTATTCCGGTGGTTTATATTCTTATCACCGATGCAGCTCCGATGATTCTCATTCCCAGCCAAATGTTTAGCGCAATTGACGCTGTTCCACTGACAGCAATTCCTTTTTTCATGCTAACAGGCGAGCTCATGACCAGTGCGACCATAACAGACAGGCTCGTGGCTTTGAGTCAACGCCTTATCGGTCGTATGCGCGGGAGCATGGCGCAGGCAAATGTTCTGGTCAGCATGTTCTTTGCAGGTATGAATGGATCTGTTGTTGCAGACACAGCAACCGTAGGGTCCTTAATGATCCCAGCAATGAAAAAGGCTGGGTATCCTCCTGCTTTTGCTGCAGCGATCACCGCGGTTAGCTCAACAATTGGCGGCATCATTCCTCCTTCCATTATGATGATTGTACTAGCGAACGCTGGGGGGATTTCGGTCGGTGCATTATTTGCCGGGGGCATTGTGCCTGGTGTTATGATTGGCATCTTGCTTATGGTGATCAATTACATCATAGCTCGAAGAAATAATTTTGAACGCAATGATGAGGCATTTAGTTTCAGAGCACTTGTAATTGTTGGTTATAAATCTTCTTTTGCATTGCTTATTCCAATTGTATTAGTGGGGTCAGTCGTATTTGGTATTGCTGGCGTGGTTGAAGCGGGGGCATTGACAGCGACAATAGCCTTGTTTGTTGGACTGTTTATTTATCGCACGATCACTTGGTCGAATTGTAAGGGGTCCTTTGTTCGCGCATTTCGCAACTCGGCAATGGTCTTTATTATAATTGCCGCCTCCGGACCCTTTAGTTGGCTTTTAACATCATTGGGAGCGATCAACGATTTAGAACAGTGGCTTCTGAGTTACACGCATAATCAGTTTCTATTTGCCATTGTTCTGGTCGCGTTTATCTGTTTGCTGGGGATGGTCATGGATTCTGCAGCTAACATAATTATTGCTGGTCCCGTTCTGGTAGATGTGATGGTCAAAGCAGGCTATCCAGATGTTCAAGCTGCATTGATCGTGGTTGTAGGCTTCCTAATTGGCTCTGTTACACCGCCGGTCGGAGTGGCATTTTTCACTGCTGGTGCAATTGCCAAGGTTAGGCTTGAAAAGGTGGCTGTCGCAATGCTGCCATATCTAGTCGCGTTGTTTGCACTATTGTTTGTACTAATTGTTGTGCCAGAATTTACAATGTTACTTCCAACATTATTTGGGTTTGTAAAATGATGAGCGCGCTATACCAGTATAAACTCACTAGTGGGCAAGTAGATGCAATCCCAAAAACTAGAGGAGGTTTTCGTAATGTTTGCGACAATCAAATTCATTGATGGTGCAGTTAAGAAAACTCTAACCGCATTCTGCGCTATTCTTCTTCTGTTAATGGTGGTCTTTGCTGTCTACAATGTCGTCATGCGATATGTGTTTGAGGACCCCCCTGTTTGGGGTGATCTTCTCACAGTCCTTAGTAATATTTGGTTAGTTTTTTTTGCGCTTGCACTGACTGTTCGCGATAAAGATCATATTGCCTTGGATTTAATATACTCTCGCTTATCCCTACGGGGAGCATTTCTTGTTCAACAATGTTGGTCATTGGTCATTTTCTGTCTCGGTCTTGTGATGATTATTTATGGTTTGGAAGCCGTGGATACAATGGGCGGTAAATATTGGGAGATGTGGTATTTTGCATGGGAAGATGAAGGTTTTGTTTTTAAGCCAAACTATATGCCAAAAAAATATGCCATCTCAATAGTGCCCATCTCTGGATTTCTAGTCAGTATCGCGGCACTCGCATCAGTGTGCGAGGATACCTTTCGCTTTAATGCGGGTACTTTTAAACAAGTAAAAGATATAGATATAGATATAGAAAGCTGAGGCCAATACCTAACGTATTTAGATGAAATTTGGTTTGTTGGTAGAATTGTCCGCTTCGTACCAAAGGACTAAACCGCTCCGCGATATAGTTGCGGCGTGTAGACTTTACTTCCAGGTACTTAGACAGTGCGCAATAACCATGTTTTCTGATTTTGGTCACATGGCGTGAGATTTTCCTGATGAATGAGGTGTTTAACCTCATATCAGACAGGAGTATTGTCATGCATACCAAGATCACAAAACACACGATTTCCGCTAACTCAACTACAAATTCCAAGGTCACCCCACTTCGCCAGCGAATGGTTGAGGATATGTGTTTGCGCTCATTTGTTGAGAAGACGCAAACAGATTATCTACGTTGCGTGGAACAGCTGGCCGTGTTTTTAGGACGTTCACTTGACCGTGCCAATCATGAAGATCTACGCAGTTATCATCTTCACATGACCAAGAATGATTCATCCCCCACAAAGATCAATGCAACAATGTCAGCCTTGCGGTTTTTGTTTGTCACTGTGCTTGACCGGGGTGACGCCATTAAAGTTTTGCCATTTGTACGCCAACCAAGAAAGCTACCTTTAGTACTTAGTCCCGATGAAGTGGTACGGTTTCTGGATGCTGCACCTAATCTAAAATACAAAGCGGCTTTATCGATTGCCTATGGAACAGGTCTTCGCGCATCTGAGGTTCTTTCATTAAAACCATCCGATATTGATAGCACCCGCATGCTCATCCGTGTTGAACAAGGCAAAGGACGTAAAGATCGATACGTGATGTTATCTCCACAATTGTTGATATTACTGCGTGATTACTGGAAGGCATACAAACCAAACAATGGGCTAAGTAGGGGATGGTTATTTCCAGGTCGTGTTCTAGGTTCACCCTTAACAACAAGACAACGGAACCGAGCATGGCATGCTGCGGCTCATATGGCTGAGATCAACAAACGTGTTTCATTACACACACTCAGACATTCATTTGCCACACATCTTTTGGAGCAGGATATCGATATCCGTGTCATTCAGGTTCTGCTTGGTCATGCCAAGTTGGATACAACAGCGCTCTATACGCAAGTGGCCACACAAACCATTGGTTCAGTCATAAGGTCTTGCCCTATTGAAATGGACACCTAAACTTACGCGCTATATGTGCTTGGAGGTGTTACATGACGAAACCAAAGCGATACAAACATTTTAGCTCTGAATTTAAACAAGAAGCTATTTTGCGTGCTGGTGAGGAAGGTATGACAGATAAAGCGGTTTGCGATGAAATCGGCGTAAGCACACGCCGGTTTCGTCGCTGGCGAGATGAATTAGCTTTGCTAGGCAAAGACGCATTTCCTGGTACTGGTTTCACTCATGATCAAGAAATGGCTGCCCTCAAACGCGAGTTAGCTCAAGTGAAGAAAGAGCGTGACTTCTTAAAGGAAGCGGCGGCGTACTTTGCCAAACATTCAAAGTGAAGTACGCCTATATTCAAGGCCACAGCCAGTCTTATTCAGTTCGCCTGATGTGCCGTCTTTTGGGCGTTTCTGCAAGTGGATATTACGCTTGGCTTGCTCGTTTGGAGTGTCCACGGGCACAACATGAAACCCAATTGTTGGACGACATCAAGCGTGTTCATAAGGCAAGCAAGGGCACCTATGGCAGCCCAAGGGTACATGCCGAGTTATGCTCTGAAGGCTTTGCGGTAGGTCGCCACAAGATTGCTCGGCTGATGCGTTCCAACTATTTGAATAGGCTGTCCTAAAAAGCGATATCGAACCAGTATGCCATTTGCAGACACTTATAATTTAGTTTGCTAAACAACGGTTTAAAATTGTTCTTGACGCCTCCATATCTACAGATATGTCCGTCAAATTTGCGAAGTTTTTTTCAACTTGCTCGTCAAGAAAATTTGAAACACAGGCAACCTGAGCTGCTGTTAATCTTCCGGTTTCCTCAATTCCAATGGATGCTTGATACCCTTTCATCGCCTTACTTGATTTAGGTCCAAAAAGCCCATCTGATCGACCAGAGTCGAAACCTGCCATGTTAAGTGCCGACTGAACAGCCTTAATTATTGGTCGTTCTTCATTTTTGCGTTGTAATTTTTGCTTGTCAGTACCTGTTTGTTTTTTGTTGCTGTTTCGAATCATTGGCACTATTGGTGCTCCAATGACGCCAACTGCGACGCCACCGACCCCCCCATTAATTTTTTTCCCCATGATCCTCGGTCCTGCTGGACAGCTTGGACCTGGACATTTGGCGTATGCATGCGATGTAAAGATAACCAAACAACACAATGTAGTGACACAAAATCTATACAAGCTCATTTTTGATCAACCCAATTATATTAACTTCATAAGTTCGCCAAACTTCCAAATCGGGAAGTTCCTCTAGTGGTCTTGATGACTGTTTTTCGTCCCACGAAACAAAGTTTTGAATCTCAGAGCATGTTCTATCACAAAAATATAATTGACACAGTTTCAATTTATCAAAAAGCAGATCACGCCTTTCGTTTCGCTCTAAGACAAACCCATTTTTGCGTTTGACTTCATCATCACTAAGTTCACGAACCTCTTCTAGCTTGGCTATTTGAATAAGGCGTCGCCAAGAAATTATATACCGATTGAAATACTGGACGATTTCCTCAGCAATTTCTGTACGTTTTTCGCGAACTTGAGTATTTCGTTGAGCATTTTGTTGGAGCTTGGGAAAAAGTATACTTGCGACATACCCACCTACAACCACAGTAATTACACCTGGCAACCAACGGTTCAGTACAATATAGGTGATACTCGTTTCGTCGATGCTATTTAAAAATGCTTCCATCGCAAAAAGTCCCTCCGGCAACTCATGGAGCCACGGCACAACCTAAAGTTACTTAACAGTAAGGTCAAGTTTCAAAGGTTGACTTTATCGCTATTGATGTCTGCTCTGGGCCAATCTCTTCCGGTGTAAAAAAAATGAAATGATGACTGCTCAACACTCAAATTCGGAATTGGACTGTTGGCTGATTATCTTCAGGCTCGTGCCAAACGGAGAAATTCGGTAAAAAATCGCATTAATATTTTGGAAGTGCAGCTAAGTTTCCCAAAGATTGCCAATCTCCCGATTTTTTAGATAAATTGAGAACATTCTCAGGGATAGTATCGCAAAGTTCACGCCTCGTTCATTTTGATCTTGAACTTAGCTGATACATTTAATCTAACTATTATTCAGAACTATAATAAGATCAGTTTGACTTTGTAATGAGTAATTTAAGTGCGATGGGGTTTGTGATCAAATATCTCAACACCAATCTGCTAGGTTCTTGACTAATTCGATAAGCCCATTCTAATCCAACTTTTTGCATCCATACAGGTGCCCTCTTGTTCTTTCCAGACAGAAAGTCAAAAAGCCCACCGGCAGTTTTTATTACACCAACACCGACTAATTTATCGATATTTCTTGAAACAAAGGCATGCTCACGAGGTACACCCATACCAATCCATAGAATATCGGGTTTTAACTTCGCGATATCCTCGACAATAATAGGCTCCTGTTCCTGGGAAAAGTAACCATCACGAGATCCCGAAAAATTTAAAGTTGGATATTTCTCGCGCATAGAGCCAACCGCATGTCTATTGCCTTCTGGAGTGCCCCCAAGAAAATAAAAACTCAAACCCAATTTTTGCGCTTTTTTAGCGACTATGTGAACTAAATCTGTTGTAGCAACCCTTTCTTGCAATGGTGTTTTGGTGAGCAACCTGGAAATATGTACCATCGGCATTCCATCTGGATGAATTTCATCGGCTTCAAGAAGTAATCGCATAAATGCTTTATCCCGCGATGCCATCGCGATTACCTGTCCATTGGCTGAAGTTGAATAATAGGGCAACTGTTTTTGACCACGAGCTTCTAGCGCCCAGGTAGCAAAGTTTTCTGCTGACTCAAGCATGCTTCGCGTGGATATTGGTAACCCACCTAATCTGACTGAATCATCAACTTTATTTTCATTTACCTCTGAACCTCGGGTAATTGATCGCATGGACATATCCTAGCACTGGTATCATCAATAAGCTGAATTATGCTATTTGTGGCAGAACAGTAAACTATAAATTAAATATTTGGTTAATATACAAAAATTAAACTGAACTCTAAAGTACTGCTCATTTATTACGAAAATCCGAACACAGCGCTTATTCTAATCACTAATAAAAGAAATAACTCTTAAAATTAACGAAATTTATTATGTTTCTAAGTTTAGTTGTCTAACAGTTTTTGTTAGGTGTGGTAATTTATGACAAAAAATTTAAACATCCTTGTTGTAGGTGGAGCGGGATATATTGGATCTCATACGACACTTTCTTTGAAAGTCGCAGGATACAACGTTGTCGTGTATGACAACTTTTTAACTGGCCATCATGATGCATGTTTTGGTGATCATTTGGTTGAAGGCGAGTTAATCAATAAAAGACTACTTATAAAGACAATCGAAAAATTTGAAATTGACTGTGTTATACAGTTCGCAGCCCTGATTGAGGCGGGACAATCTGTAATAGAGCCTATTCCCTTTTATCAAAATAATGTTGCAGGCACTATTTCATTATTAGAAGCTATGCATGCAACAAAGGTCAAACGGTTAGTTTTTTCCTCGACAGCTGCTGTGTATGGAAATTCCAATAGTAATGAACTCCTACATGAAGACAAACCAAAATCACCTATTAACCCCTATGGCGAAAGCAAAGCTATCGTTGAAACAATGTTAGAAAGTTGCGTGAATGCTTATGGGATGCAGGCCATTGCGCTGAGATATTTTAATGCTGCGGGAGCTGATGCCAAGGGTAGATCCGGTGAACGTCATGAACCGGAAACCCATCTCATTCCCTTAGTAATCGAAACCGCGAGAGGCGTAAGACCTCATATCAATATTTATGGTACAGATTATGATACGCCGGATGGAACGTGCATTCGAGACTATGTTCATGTGTCAGATCTAGCTAGTGGGCATGTTCAGGCAGTCAAAAGACTTTTTGAAATTGACCACCCTTATTTCGACCCAATCAATCTTGGTTCTGGCTACGGCTACAGCGTCAAAGAAATCATAGAATCCGTGAAAAAGATATCAAAACAAGAATTTAAGATTTGCAAAGGCAAACGTAGACACGGCGATCCCGCTGTACTTGTTGCTGATGCCTCCAAAGCAAAAAAAATGCTCGGTTGGCATGCACAATTCAGTAATATCGATCAGATCGTGCGGGACGCTTGGAATTTCGCAACCAAGTGACCTTAGATTTTTAACAAACAGAATAATCGGATTAACTTGATCTTCGCGCAAGCTGTGCATTTATGAGCCTACCCGTTATTATTCCAACAACAGCACCTAATGCCTTAATCACAGCATCAGACAACCGCGCATGTCTGGTGTCTGAAAAGACTTGCATTAGTTCAAACCCAAAAGCACTGGCGATCATAACAAAAGCCAATAATTTCCAATATTTAGGATAAGCACTTACGAACAATGCCGATATTAAAGCAAAGGCACCTGCCCGCTCTACATTGACATGTAAAACTGCATTTGGGCGAAGATCAATTGAGATAACAGTTACGATTAATATTACGAACAAACCAAGCCATGCAGAAACCTTGAGGACAGTGCCTAACATCTTATGGTATCCAAACTATTTGAGATCAAGATTGTTTTAACAGGCGGAACATTGAGGAATCCTGCCCTGTTAAGGATTTATCAGACCAACGTATCGCGGCGGCCTGAGCCGTAAAAGATATTGCGGTTGCTATAACAGCTCCCAAAATACCGAATTGTGGAATGAACACAATAAAACAAATGATACGCAATACTAAACATGCACCTAAAATTTGAAGGAACCGTCCTTCATAACCTGTCATCATAAGCATAATTGTGGAGGTACGAACGGTTCCGACAGCAGCAGTCCCCACACAAAGAACCAATAACTCAGGAAATAACTCAGTGTAAGGTTCGTTTATAAGCTGAAGAATAAAATATCCACCAACCAAGATCCCAACCAGGCCAATGACATTGAATGCAACTGCCATCCACGCAAGATCATCTAACATCTTCACCAATGCGGATTTTTCTTTTCGATAATATAATCCCGGCAAATGCCTTGAGCCAACCAGGTCGATCGTGTCCGCTGCTGCTGCAAAGAGATTTGCTAATCTTGAGATGACAAAATATGCGCCAGCAACCACTGGATCCATCAGATATCCAATAACAATAACGTCAATATATTGACTGATCGCGCCGAGCGATGTTGCAAACCAAAACTTGGTAGAGCGTGGTATCCATTCTTTGTAATCGGCTAATGCGCGAACTCGGATGATTTCTGGATATCGACAAAGAACCCTATGGGAGATCATCCGAATTTGAAGTGTGAGTGCGAGGCAAGAACCGATGGCCAGTGCAAGAAACAGATCCGATAAATTTGCATCCACATTTGCCGCAACACAATAAAATAGGTATAAAATTGGTGCCGACACTATGAGCGCATTTCCTAAACCATCGCCCAATGCGATGCCAATTTCTGTACGGACCAGATGCATACAAATTAATACCAACGGAAAAATGCATAGATAAATTGACGAAGTGATTACAGTCAAATGGCCAACTATTGAACTTGCCCATACCCAAAAATTGAGTGCCGCAACCGATGTGCCAAGCATACATAGGGTGAAGGTAAATCCGAGTACGCCCTTTAATCTAGCAGCATCGCCAGCAGCAGTAATCTCATTCCACATCCGTAATACGAATGGTTCCTGACCAATCGTTGCTACAACACTTAATAAGCCAATTGCAGAGAACAATATTGAGTAGTATCCAAACGCATCGGCTTCAAGTAATCGGGCAGCTAACGAAATAAGGGTAAAATTCAAGACAACGAGTCCGACTTTTACAGCTACAGCTGTCAGCATTCCACCTTTCACAAACATTGATATCTTGAACACCACTTCCTTGACATTGGATAATGCTGGCGGATCATCAGGCCCATTATCAGACATCAGTAAGGCCTCTCCGATAAAGATTATTAATCTCAATGTAGGATGGGATAATTATGAGCATTTGTTTTAACTTCGCTTTACACTTTAGGCTTATAAAATTGGTCAACACATTTTGCCGCGAACAATACTTTTGGTCGTAATACACTACCGTCAATCACCTCAATATGCCCATTTCCATTTAATGTGTGAAGTTTTCTACCCGGCCAATTTGGATCGGGTGATAAAGAAGCTTCAATAACTTGTTCAAAACCATCATCATCTAATTTTGTAACCCGAGCCAAGTTAAGGCCAGCGCCATAATCGTTACGGCAATCTTGTGTTGGTCGATAAAGATTACCATCCCGCCAAATCATATTTCCAGCTGGTCTTGCTGTTCGGTCATTTACAACAACTGGATTACTATTATGTGATTGCCAGGGACCCAATAAAGTATTTGCAGACCAAATCGCAAGTGTGTCAGAATACCCGCCGACTCCTTCTCTGGTAACCGCAAACATCCAATATTTATTATCTTTTTTTACAATTGTTGCATCCGCTGCTTCAACGTCACAGACAAGACAAGTATGTAGTTCCCACGAAAAAGGAAAGTTAGTTGCTCGATAGGCAGAAATTTTTCCACTTAGTGAAGCTTCTGGAATCATCCAAATATCTCCATCTACCTCAATGATAAATGGGTATGACAAATGCCAGGGTTCTTCCAAAACCGGTATCACTTCGCCCGGTTGCCCGTCATCATCGAAAACAACAACGCTGATTATGCCTTTTTGAGTTTTGTAGTCAAAATCCTCAAAAAATAAGTAATCGCGAGAATTCCAGTAAAAAGGAACAGGATCAGCGTAGAATCGATCAATAGGATCATTAAGAATATTCCAAGATACGCCACCCAGATTCCAATTAGACCATACATCGTTAGCAGTGCTCACTTTTCGCCAGCCAATCCGCCAATACGGCGAATGGCAGCAAAGCCTATATAACTTGCGCGCAGCATCCTTAGCTAGATTTTTGCTAGTGCGCATATAATGATCGGCGTATCGGATAGATTGGCATTGAGGCCACCGCATTTCTGTGGTTTTGCAATTGACTTGCGGCTCTTCTCCAATAAATTTAACAAGCAAAATTAGGACGCGAGACCATACCGCTTCCATTGCACCGCCCAAGCCGGAGGCTGCCTCCAATGAGGCTATGCCGCTGCCTAAAATATAACCTTGTTCTGAGGAAGGTGGTTTAAACTCAATGTCAATTTGCGGTGTTTCATCAAAAAACAACGCAGATGCCAATCCAAATTCTCCAGGACAACCATTAAAAAGTGGCCGATAGATTGGAACATCCAGATGTGCTATCCCCATGGATGTGAGATCAATGACTAAGTTAGGTACTATATCAGCCGGCTCTTTAATCCAAGTCTTTATATCTTTAGGTCTTATGCGATCTGACCAACATGACTTATTTCGTCGTAAGAACATTTTTTCAAGCGAAAGTAGACTTGAAAGTGCCGAATGGTGATCTGCGGAACGGTTCTGGCTTGATAGAACGATATTAACCTGGCCAGCAAAATGCTTCTCAAGTACCTTACAGAGTTTTTTATTCCATAAAGACAAATCGGAAGCATCAATCATGACTTGAATATCAATTGCTCTCAAAATACATTCCACATCTGGTTATCTTGCCAATTTTTAACTATCATAAATAGATTGTTGAATTTAGATCGTCAGGGTGAGCTGTCCTTCTGATCAATGCTCTGTAACCATCGACCATCCCATCAAGCGAATGCTCTGATTTCAGCTGCATTCCTAACGAAGATAGTTGTTCATATAGAATTGGGTCGGTAAGTAATTGCTGCACTGAATTTGCGAATGCTCGAGTGTCATCCGCATCAACAAAAGTCGAACATGGTTGATTACCGACTTTCAAGACTTCCCGCATTATAGGTATATCTGAGCAAACAACAGGGACACCAACCTGAGCCGCTTCGACAGGCGCTAGTCCAAAGGTCTCTGCAATACTTGGAAAAACAAAAACATCAAGACCGATCAAAAAATCACCAATTTCGGTTGAAGGTATTTCTCCTATAAAATGCAACCGGTCAGAAACTTTAAGTTCATCTGCTAAACGTCTTAAATTTTCCTCGTCTGGACCTTGCCCAACGAGAGCCAGGTGTACATCCTTCAGCAAGGGTAATAATTGTATTGCTAACTCTAGACGCTTTGTCGGGTTTAATCTCGATACACATCCGATGACACTAGAATTAATCGGAATGTTATACTTCGCTCTTGATTCATTTTTGGTTAATTTAGCTGTTCGGTTAGCAAATCCATGTGGTACGTAATTGAGTAGATCGCGATAACGTGAAGGATGGGATTGGTAATCTTTCAGCGTTTGTTTGGAATTAACCGTAATTTCATCGTAGAAACCAGAAAGACCAAGGATTTTGTCAATAAATGCTACCGGTTTGCTGATTGTTGCCTTAGCTGATACGTGATTTGCGATAATTCTTGGAACCCGAAGGAAGCGGCCCACCGGTGCTGCCACTATGTTTCCGTAATGTTGAAACGTCAGCAAAACATCTGGTTTGATGGTTTTGATTAGCCTGAACAGAGTAAAAAGTAGTTTGAAACTACCTATAATATTAGAGGGACGCTCTTTTGCTGCAAAATGGACATTTGGAAAATGATCACAACCGTCAGTTTTTCTGTAAAGAAACAAATTATGAATTTCGAATTCAGGCGGACCATTGGATTGCGGCTTGGACAGTTCCTCACTTAGCAACCGGCTGATTTCTTGCGCGCCCGCTGCTTCAGCTTGAGTTTGGACAAGTAACAAGCGAATCGAACTTTTTTCGTTGGGTATCATTTTTATTCCGGTATTGGTCCAATTATCGCGACATCAAAACAATATAAGATTAAAAAAAGATGTAGGTGGAACTTTCGGGTCTTAAGTCATGCGGAATTACTTAGAATTTAGAAGAGAAGCTCACAAATCCTAATAACAAAGAGCTAGCTTATATGATCATCGAGTATTCTTTATTTAAACTTAACTCGTCAAATTAAAGCTTCTTTAGACCCTTCCGGTTATAAATTTCTTAGAATCTCATCCAAAGGCGATGATCAGACAATTCAACTTACGCTTTGCAACTCTATTAATGAGTTACTAGGCCTGCATCCGGGATCGGAACAAAGAAATTTGTTTCCGAAAGTACAATGACAGTCAATTTATCAAAATCAGTCAATCAATGGTATGTGTCCGTAGAAGATAATTTTGATTTCAAAAGCTCAGAATATGCATCATTGTACTCAGAATCAAATGCGACAGTTTTTCAGTCTCCTAATTGGTTGAATGAATTTTATGCAAAACTCGTGAAGGCTCTGGCAATTGAGCCGGTTATAGTTACGCTACGAGATAAGGCTGGTCGGTTACAGCTTGTGCTTCCATGTGTTCGACAAGTCTCAGCAGGGATCAAACTTGTGCAACCAGCTGATATTGGCGTTTCTGATTATAATTGTATTGTCATTCGCAAGGATGCTATCGCGACAATCAAGGCTGATGAGAAACTTCAACAGGACATTTTACAAACACTATCACCTTGTGATGTCTTTTTCTTTCGCAAACAACGTTCCGATAAACCTCGCATTGAGGATATCTTAAACGGAGCTTCAATGTCGCCTGCAGACTTTAATTCATATGAAGTTGACCTGGAAAACTCATTTGATACATGGTCAAGAAATAACATGAGCAAGCAATTTCGTTCGACAAACCGGTCTAAATTAAGGAAACTCATTGCTCAATGTGGGACTTGCGATTTCGAAACTCTTACAGACAAAGCTTCGATTGAAGAAGCAATGATTTTTATTCGAGATACACGCAGTGCTCGCTATGAAGGTGACCTTCTTCTTCAACCAACATTTTTTGAATTCTACCTTTCCGTCGCATTAAAATACGCACAAGATGGTTTTGCGCAGACCTTTGTCGCGCGTGTGGATGGCAAAATCATAGCGGCTATATTCGGATTGAATTCAAATCGGCGCTATTGTTTTCTTCTGTGTGGGTTTTTAGTTGATGAATATGGAAAATTCTCGATTGGGAGCTTAACTACTAGCGCACTCATTAGTGAGAGAATTAAAGATAGTTCGGAATTATTTGATTTTGCGTTGGGAGATGAAAACTATAAAAAGAGGTATAACACGACAGCAATTGACATCAGAAATGCAGTCTATGCACGTTCTACTGTTGGTAAGTTAGTTTCACACATTTATCAAAATGCCAAACCATTGAAGAACTGGTTGAAGAAATTCAGTCCGAATCTGAGTTAAATAAATCTCGGTTTGCCCATGGTCATCTCCTTGTCCTCATTTTTAGGGAACAAAGTGTCTACAAATCTAGGGGTTATTCATAGTAGCTGTGTAAATATGATTGATACTATCAGCACATTACGTGTATCGAATGATATTCAATAAAAAAACCCACTGAACGTTAATTGGCAAATAGATACGTAGGAATATTATACTGGACTCTCGATTTCTAAATGTTTTGTATATGTGAGACGTGTTTTCTTAGAGAGAAAGTCAACACGAGAAAAATGAAGACCAATAATGAAGTTGAACGACCAATTTCATTTTCGACGAGGTTAATCACTAGATACATGTTGATATATGCAAAAGACAAAGAAATATAGCGATCTTTTAGAAAACCTATTGAGACAATTAATAGCAAATACACTGATAAAATAGCAAGACTAAACAATATGAAACCGATAACACCGTTCTCAATAATGAGAGTTATATAACCATTATGGAAATTGTCGAGAACCCAGCCATATCGGTCTTTAAAACTAATCAGTCTCTCTTCGGTCCAGAAACCACTAAGCCCAAAACCCAACAACTCATGGCCTGAAAGTTCGCTAAACCCATATTCCCAAATTTTTACTCGACTATTGGTATCAACGGTTACACCAGCCACACCAATTTTGTCGGCATCAAGTACAAAAGTTGTCGCAGCGATATTGGCGACTGGGATAGTGAATAGTACACCAACTACTACTAATAATCGCTGGATGATCAGCGGAAAACTAGCAATGATAACGGAAAAAATGCCAACTGCGGCAATAAGCTGTCCTCCACGCGAGCCAGACATGTATACCGCCAGAAAAGCGATACACACCATCGCAATGCGACCGCCTAGTGTGAATAATTGAACAAATGGGTGACTGCATAATTTCAATGGCAATGTAACCGCCGCAATTAAAGAGAAGGTTGCCACGGAGGCTAAACCATTTTTCTGACCAGCTAATCCGCGCCATTTTCCAAAATGCTCCCAACCATCTTCAACACCAATTGATGGGATAAATAAAGCAGTGAAAACACTTAGAACAACAAACGTGGATGTGGCGGAAAAAACTACCCTTAGGGAAGTTCCTAATGGCAATATATTGGCAATTGCGAGAGACGTTAACAAAGCATTCAGAATTAATACTGCTTTGATATAACTATCTGCAGATTGAACTCCCCAAAATACTGACAGACAAATATATGAAAGGAATACAACAAGAAGAAACACTTCAATTCCGGCAGGTATTCGTAGTCCTACTTTAATATAGCCTATCACGAGGATTGCCCCCGATAACATAAGGAACACGATATATCTCGCTAAGCCCATCCAAGTGGGATCTCCTAATTGTTCGGTCGGAGTCCACAATGAAAGGAGCAGGAGCACAAAGAATAATGTTATTATGAGCTTATCAGCCATCTCAAACACATCCTTTGTTTTGTCAGAATCAGAATAAGATCCAATCGAATAATTTATTATAGATTAACGTTAATAATTCAATAATGTCCCAATACTGTCTCCAACAGTGCCTGGGTACATCCAATGAAATCCGCAAAGTTAATCAAAAATTTAGTATGTTGTATTAAAACAAAACTACCCGAGAGAACAATTACCCAGATTGATTATTTGACGATTTACAATGCGAAACAAACCGCCGACAAACTCATCAACTTCTGAAAATGAAAATCTAGCAAATTATCTACAGATTGATTTGTCCCGATTGGTTTTTTGGTTGCGTCAAAAATTCCGATGGATAGTAGCAGCTATGTTTGTAGGGTTGGTACTTGGCATTATCTTCACATCGGTTTCTTCTCCTCGCTATACGGTCACGAGTAAAATATTACTCGATCCTTCAGGTTTGCAAATTGTGTCAACGCCAAACAACGATATACGGCAGACTCTACTATTGAAGATTGACAGCATGCTGCAAACATTACATTCGAGGAATGTTCTTGAGCGAGTTATATCGAGATTGGATTTAGACAATGACAAAGAGTTTGTGCCATTGTCTAAATCAAGCTTGTTTAATTTTGGTTCCGATGACCACATGGTTAATCCAGTCGCAATCGCACTGAATTCCCTTAAGAAAAAAATAACCGCTAGAAGAGATGAACGTTCATTCGTTCTGATAATGTCAGTTTGGACAGAGGACCCCGAAAAATCTGTCAAAATATCTAAGGCTATGATTGAGGAATTTAGATCGGAATTAAGTGCGTCAGCTTCCGAGGCTGCAAAGCAAATGACCGAATCATTAATCTCTCGCCTCGGCAAGCTCAAAGATGAGGTTAACAGTTCAGAAGCGCTTATAGAGAATTTCAGACGTGAAAACAGTCTACGGTTATCGCAAGGAGAACTGTCAAGCAATCGTTCTGTTACCCAAGTTGATAAGCAATTAAGCGATGCAAAGGAACGGCTATTTAATCTTCAATCACGATTCAAACAAATGTCGTCTGGTGGCTTGGATAACGCCGCGCTTCAGTCTACTACAATAGCGTCCCTTCGCGAACAATATGCGTTGCTTAAACAATTGGTGGATACAGAGGTATTAACTTACGGAGAAAAACATCCACGGCTAATTGCAGCGAAGGCTAGTTTGCAATCTCTTGAGATACAGATTGCTAACGAAGTTACTCGCTTGAAGCGCGCGACTAAAGACGAACTCGTACAGATTCAATCCGTGGTTAAACAGCTTAAAAAAGAATCTATTGATCTCTCACAGGATTTATTTTCAGAAAACGATGCACAAATTCGATTGCGCGAGTTAACGCGCCAAGCGACGGCTAAAAGCTCAGTATATGAAGAATTTCTTGCCCGAGCACGACTAGCGGAGGAACGTCAACGGATTGATCCCACCGATCTAAGGGTTATTTCAGCTCCGATAGCTCCCATAAAGCGGAATTGGCCACCAAGTGGCTTAAAAGCCGCGTTATTCGGGTCCATACTCGGGTTGGTATTGGGATCACTGGTCGTCCTCGGTTTTGGCATCAGTGTTGATGTGCGAGGCGAGAGTTTAGCTTCAAGTCATACCTATAATACTGATTACTTGGAAGAAGGGCCCTCTTTAGATACGCCAAGTTGGTCGACAAAAAAACACTCTCTTTTATGTTATTTACCCGATGAAATACCAAGGTCACGCTCACCTTTATAGCTCTTCATTGCAGCATTCTTGGGGACTGGTATTGGATTTCTTGTGGCTGGACTTACCCATGAATAGTGGAGAGGTTTTCTGTTAGATTGAGATGAGAGGCGATTTTAATGAAGAGACGATGACCTGAGCCCCAAAAGCTCCTCCATCTTGTGGTAGAATTTGTTTCAATAATTGGAGACAAGTAATGAAGCGCAGATTTAGCGACGAACAGATCATTTCAATGATCAAGGAACAAGAGAACGGTATACCAACATCAGAGGTTTGCCGAAAGTACGGGATCAGCTCGGCTAGCTTTTACAAATACAAATCAAAATACGGCGGAATGGACGCATCTGATGCTAAACGCTTGTAGGCTCTGGAAGATGAGAATGTGCGTTTGAAGAAACTGCTAGCTGACCAGATGTTAGATAACGCGATTTTGAGGGATGTTAATTCAAAAAAGCGGTAACGCCTGACAAACATCAAAGACGTCTTTAATCATGATCGGAAGATCAAAGTTCTGGGTAAAGGTAGCAAAGAACGCATTGTCTTTATTGCTAACAGCAAGCTTCTCATCGAGTTTAAACAGTTCATGGCTTGGCGAAGACAGAATGACAAGCCCGCATCACACTTGTTTCCGAACCATTGCGGTGATCGATTAATGCCGCCAGCTTTCCGAAAACGTCTGAAACTACTGTGTGAAGACAAAGGTATAACTCCCATTTAACACCACATCAATTCAGACACAGTGCGGCGACTCTACTAATAGAAAATGAGATAGATATACGAGTTGTTCAACGTCTTCTGGACCACGGAGATCTACACTCATGTTTCTAATATTGCTCTTCAACGAGCTATAACACGTGCTGATATACTCACCCATCTCAAACCTGAGGTGTTTGGGGAACGCGTTATTCAAATGCGAGCACCTAACCACTAAACGTGGTTGAATTTCTGTGGTTTCACATGATTTACACTAAAATACGCGAAATACCTATTAACCCGCGACAGCAACGCGGGTTTTAATTTGGTCGATATCTGCACCAATCTCTTGTTCAGCTTTTCGAAGTTCATAGTTTTTCTGTAAGTTCATCCAGAAAACGGCGGAACTACCAAACCACTTACCAAGGCGAAGCGCCGTATCTGCGGTAATATTACGGCGACCACGCATGACCTCTGACATACGATTCTCAGGCACTCTAAGCTGGCGAGCAAGCTCAGCAGCGCTAATGCCTATTTCTTCAAGCTCATCCTTCAAAATTTCGCCAGGATGTATAGGTGTTCTACTCATTTCAAATTCTCCTATCGTTAGTGATAGTCAACGATTTCTACATTCTCGGGACCATCATCACGCCATTCAAAGCAAATGTGCCATTGTTGATTAATCCGTATACTAAATTGCCCTACCCTATCTCCGGACAAGGCTTCAAATCGGTTACTAGGGAGAACCGTAAGATCGCCAGTTATTTCAGCTGCATCTAATATTTCTAAGCGTTTTTCAGCCTGTCGACTGAACCCTTGAAAAATTCGAACAAACTCACCGTTTGCAAACACTGATGTTTTCTTGTCACGGTAACTTTTGATCATGTGTAGGAATAGCAATAAATACGCCATACGTCAAGCATATTGAGGGTTGCAGAAAGACAACACTTCTGTCTTATCGTAACTCAAGGCGATCTAATTCGAGGACAAAATGGTCAGAAGAAAACTTTAATCTGGTGCCTGAAAATCGAGTTTATTTGGACGATAATTAAACAACTCCAAACGTTCTGTTTTATTATTCAGCAATCTAATAGCCGTAAGGCTGGCTGGAGCGACAGGAATAATACGTGATGGCTCAAGACCGAGGAAGTGATTAAGTAAGGCTCTGATCACACCGCCGTGGCACACCACTAGTAAATTTTCACATGGATTAGAAAGTTCGTTTCTAATGACTTCAGAAACTCGGTCGGAAAAAACCTTCCAATTTTCTCCCGCAGGTGGTGTTACCGTGCCAGCGCGCCATCCAAGATAAGCAGCCTCGTTCTCAGATTGAATATCTTCGATAGTACGCCCTGTCCAATCACCAACATCTACCTCGCGTAAATCCTCAGTAAACGAAGGTTTATCCGCACCAATTAGTGTTGTTGTTTCACGCACTCGCTTTAGATCCGATGAGATAGTGCGACATGGGCCTATTTCATCGATAACAGGCTTTAACTGCTCCGCTTGTATTCTACCTAATTCTGACAGTGCTATGTCGGCCTGACCTTGAAGACGGTGCGAGGCGTTCCACTCAGATTGTCCGTGTCTGACGAGTAGTATACGCATTATCCAACCCTCGCACCATTTTGGCCAAACCATCCGTCTGGTTCTTTGGGTAGTACAAAATGTGCAACCTCACCAATTTTTATTCTGGGGCTAGTATCGACAATGGCGGTCAAACGCAGTCCATCTTTTAGACCTGTTACCATTGTTCTTCCGGCTATTGTGCTCAATTCTACCAATTGCATTGGTATGCTGGTTGAGGTTTCCTGAGAACTTATCTGTAAGCTCTCAGCTTTGTACATGGCCATACAATTACGTTCAGGCGGCTTAATGAGGATATCGCAACCAGCCATCATGTATCCTGTTCCATTTTTCAAAACAGGTATGAGGTTATTTGGAGGGGTCCCAACAAATGTAGCAACAAATGCTGTTTCTGGTCGGTCAACCAAATCCTGCGGTGATCCAAATTGCTGTACGACACCCTTATTCATAACAGCCACATGCGTTGCCATTGTCATTGCTTCGATTTGGTCATGAGTAACATATACCGTTGTTGCGCCTGTCGCATGATGTAGCCGCATTAGCTCCGTTCGCATTTCCACACGCAATTTCGCATCAAGGTTAGACAGTGGCTCGTCAAATAACATAATGCTTGGCTTGGGTGCAATTGTACGTGCAATGGCAACGCGCTGCTGCTGACCCCCGGAAATCTCATTTGGGTAACGGTCAGCTAGTTCAAAAATATCCAGCAATTTAAGCGTATCTTCGACTCGCTTTGCGCGTTCCTCTCCCGACATTCTCATAATTTTTAGCGGCCATTCGACATTACCTCGAACGGACATGTGGGGCCACAAGGCGTAGGATTGAAACACAAGACCTGAATTGCGCTTTGCCGGATCCACTGACCAATTCTCGTCACCATCAGATACTTTCTGGTTGTCGAAAATAATTTCTCCTCCACTGGGTAATTCCAGCCCGGCAAGCATTCGCAAAAGCGTGGTTTTACCGCAACCTGACGGCCCAAGCAGCACAAGAAATGCACCAGCAGGAACATATATTGAAACGTCTTTAACGGCCTCAAACGCTCCAAATTTTTTATTGAGATCTTGTATTGCAAGCATAGTAAGTCCTTAATTCTGCAACCAAGGCTGAGATTTATTTTGCAGCCTGTTAGCAACCAAAGTAGCTGCGATTGATACGAATAAAATAACGATGGTGATCGCATTGGCGAATTGCCCAAAACCTTCGGATGCATATCGATATGCTAATACAGAGAGCAAGGGCATTGTGGGTGTGAACAACAAGACAACAAGGGACAGATCTCTAATGATTTTAACGAAGATCAAAATACCTCCTGCTGATAGTCCCCGTATGGAGAGCGGTATGGTAATTGAGATCAACCTTTGAACAAAATTTGCACCTGTAATACGTGCGCTTTCTTCCAATTCACCACCAACTTGTTGAATAACGGCGCGACCTGTTTGCACGGAGAACGGCAGCAAATAAGCAGTTGCTGCAATGACGAGCAGTGCAAATGTTCCGTAAAGCGCAGGTAACGGACCAATTGGTGCGCCGAGATAGGCAATATATGCCGCTCCAAATGCAATGCCGGGAACCAAAAGCGGTAAGAAGCTAATCTGCGTAATTGCTGCCGACATCCAGCCGGTGCGAAATCTTGCTATTGTATAAGAAGCCAATAGTCCGATGATCATGCCTGTAACCGCAACAGCGACTCCAAGGCTAAGTGTAATTAATAGTGCGCGCACAATATCGGGATTATAAGCAATACCTGGTATACCTTGCGCAAAGGAAGGATCAGACAGACCAGCCCAATAATGGATTGTCCAATTTGAAAAGAGGTTAGCAGATGAAGGTGCAAAACTGGATGCTAGTAAAATAATAACAGGAACAATTGTTGCGCTAAGAAGGATTGTCATTGCAATGACGAATAGCGGCCAGCGCCCTCCGCGTAGATCAAATTTTTTCGCCCTGCCACCTTTACCTGTAATTGTTGCATAGGACCTACGACCAGATACTGCACGGTTACCTGCCCAGAGAAAAACAGCTGAAATCAAAACGAGCATGATGCCAATAACATAACCTCGACCGACCTGGCCAACTTCGATCATACCAAATAGACGTGTTGATAATGTTTGCATACGAACCGGCAAGCCAACTAGAGCAGGGGTCGCAAAGTTTGATACGGCGCCAGCAAAACACAATGACCCTGCGGCGACTAGCGCAGGTGTGGTGACGGGTAAAATAATCCCCAAAAGGATACGGTATCCTTTGGCTCCTGCGATTTGAGCAGCCTCAACCAAATCAGAACTTACAGTCGCAAGTGCGGCAGCAATAATCGTAAAAGCTAAACTGAAATAATGCAGTGTTAGAATGATCAGCGTTGGAGCCATTCCCCATGCAAGCCAATCGGGAATATCAAAGCCAATGCCTTGTAACCAGCCAACTTGGCCTCCGATGCGATCATTTTTAAATAATGAACCCCAAGCCAGAGCCGCCGCAAAACTAGGGATCATAAAGGGGAGTGTAGACAATACACCTATTGTTCGGCGGAAGGGTACATTTGTCATAACAACGAGCCAAGCTAGGAACCCACCGAGGAGCATACATCCAGTGGCCACAATAACGCCAATGATCATCGTATTTACAAGCGGCCTATAAAATAAGTTCCGTGACAGACGTCCTGTTAAAACTTCTTGCCATGCGATGACTGTGTCCGCTTGGAATGTGAACAAAACCGTACGCACAAGTGGCACAACGATTAGTAATGCTAGAATGGCTAGAACAAAAATTTTAAGCAACGTGCCTTCGCGAAACAACACACGTCGACCCTGACCGCTCATAGCGACTTCGGTCATAACAGATATCCTTTGAATTGAGCTAATTCGAGTGGGTTTGCCGTATGAGCCAAACCCACTCTATATTTGAATACAGTTTAAAGTCTATTGAAGTGTCAAAACAAGGTCGCCAATTTTGGAGCGAATCTTAGCTGTTTCTGCAGGTGCAATTCTCCATGCAGTAAATTTATCTAATGCAATTGCGTCCGGATGTGGAGCGATATCAGTTCGAGTTACATAATCGCCAGCCACATAAAATGGCGCAAGGCCCGGCCCGCCAGTTTCACTTTCATCACCCATAAGGAAATCAATAACCAGGCGTGCTGCCGCCGGATTTTTTGGATTACTTGAAAGAGCTACAATTGCAGGGAAGATGATACCCGGAGCAGGTGCTACATCATTAGCGACCTGCAAGGCCCAACCTTCTTCCTCATTATCCCTACGGTCAGAGTAAGAGGTAAATCCGATAGGTGGGTTTTCTTGACCCAAGGCACCGACTGCCGCGTTTACATCGTCAGTTGAACTAACAAGGATCACGTCATTCGCAAACAAATCAGCGATGAATTTTTCACCAGCATTCTCGGCGCCGTCAAGATCAATCGGTTTCCCAAACTCAGCTTGGTATGATGCCGCCATTTGCTCTGATTGCAGAACTATTTCTGTCATCAAATCGAGGTAATCGCCGCGTTGCAGCGGATCGACCATAACAACACGGCCTTTCCATTCATCACGTGTCAAATCCCAAAGATTGTCAATAGGTGCGCCGCTTGGGTTAGCTTCTTCATTATACATCAATACTTTTGTCGATAGGCGCTGTGCCAATAGTGGGCTTTTGAATTCAGCCGGCACACGGTCTGCGATGCGTGGAGGAACGTAAGGTGCAATGATCCCTTTCTCCAATAGTTCTGTCAGAACCACAGGCGTATCTGAGATGTAAATAACGTCAGCATTT
This sequence comes from Lentilitoribacter sp. Alg239-R112, assembly GCF_900537175.1. GTDB lineage: Bacteria > Pseudomonadota > Alphaproteobacteria > Rhizobiales > Rhizobiaceae > Lentilitoribacter. Next base: position 2,014,510 of record NZ_LS999833.1, read on the forward strand.
GTGATGCCTGCCTTAGCTTCTGCTGCCAAACGAGCGATTTGTTCAGTAGAGGAAATATCAAAACCCAGAAGATCTATATCAGAATAAGTTTCCTCAAAAGCCTTCTCGACTTTACCGATACGGCTTGTGAAGGAATATACTGTTACTGATCCTTCTTTTTGGGCGAGTGGCAATAAATCTTCAGCTCCCATTAGATCTAAATCATCCGCTGCCCACGCAGCGCTAGACAATAGTATACCTATCGCGCCGAAGCACGCTGTCTTAAAAGCTCTCATTTTTATCTCCCTAAATGTTGCTTAGATTATTGGAACCGTTCAATTAATTTCCCAAGTCGTTCCAATTTCGTTAATGACGCCTTTCGTGACGTTAAACCCGCAGCAATGATGATTGCATTGCAAACTGTCATCGGAACTGTGAGTGTCTGGAAAGCATCTGGATCTCCTGACCTGGGTGCTGCCAGAATAAAGTCTGGTGATGGAAATGCCATAGCTCCAGAGGCCCCAGCAATAACAATAGTTTGGGCCCCTACCTCATGCGCTGTTTCCATAAGGGGTGCGTACATGCTAGGAGAGCGGCGAAATACAAATGTAAGAATTATATCGCCCTTTCGAAGTCCAAGTGTTTGCTCAGCCAAGCTTCGAGGGTCAGCCCCCAAAAGATGCACATCCTTACCAAAGCGCCGAAAACGCTTTGTCATCATAAGAGCTAAAACTTCAGCATTTCCGCTACCTTGAATGAATATACGCTCAGAATTCATAAGAGCCTCAGCAACTCGGTTGACCTGATCTGCAGTGATGAAATTTTCAATATTAGAAAGAGCATCACTTTCCTGAAGGGCAAGATTACCTAAAATAGTTTGGGAATCATTTTCGGCAATAGTTTTCTCAAATCGTGTTGCCGTCTCATTCGTAACGATGAATTCATCGCGGAGTGCATTTCGAAAGTCAGCATAACTATTAAAACCTAGTTTTTTTGCCAAACGAGAGGCGGTTGCCTCATGCACGCCAACGGCCTTTGCAAGTTCACTTGCAGTGCCAAGGGCAGCATTTGCAGGACTATCAATAACAGACTGAACTAGACGTCGCTCGTTTGGAGTGAGCGCCTGAGCACTATCTGAGATGGTTTTTATAAGTGACATTTGTGCAGCTTCCTAAAGAATTGCAATAAATATTGCACACATTTACTATTGATGCAAGTTAATTTGCAAATCCGAAAAATTATGAGTGTCTGCTAACTAGTAAATCGATTACTTTTGAAGATAGGATAGCAGCTATTGACCAATGGCAGAATACACTCAAGCAAATGAGATGGCTGTTTATGGAGCAATCGTGGTATTCTGATTTATTGTAACTTCAAAGCCCTGCCTCAATTCAAAACAGAAAACTATGCGAATACCTGTAACGCTGGTTACAGCAATTGAACCCAAAGCCTAAGATAGTCATGTCAATGACTTGGGAAGTTAAAGCGCAACGGCACGCTTTGCTGGCCACCTTGCAAACATGACAAGATTGCCTGTTATCGTTAGGGCAAGGCCCAAAACCGCTGTGTCATGCCATTCGTATCCTTCAAAGATGGTCGACATGAATAATGCGACGACAGGGAATAACACCGTGGCATAAGCCGCACGGTCTGACCCTAATCGAGCGACCATCAAGAGATAGGTGCTAAAACCGATGACCGATCCAATGACAGCAAGATAAATCAGCGCCCCAATGTAAATTAGAGAACTAGGCAACGTGAAGGTTGCACCCGTGAAGACAGCTATGGTGAGCAGAACCAAAGCGCCTATGCCCATGCCCCATGCATTGGCGATTACGGGCGTGACACCATGCAAGTTGTTTTTGCGAGACATCATGTTACCAAGTGAGAACAGCACAGTACCAACTGTTGCCCAGCCAACACCCTGAATAACAGCAATATCAAATGTCACGGTGAGATCACGCCAAAACAGCAAGAGCAAGCCTGTCGCACCAATGATGCCTGCAACGACGGTTCTCGGGCGCACTTTTTCACCAAAAAAGATACGAGCATTGATCGCATTGAAAATAGTAGCCAGCGAAAAAATCACTGAAACCAATCCTGATGGCATCAAAGACGTCGCGTGATAGAAGCACAGAAAATTGACGCTGAATAAGCAGAGCGCCTGCAGAATAACAAAACGCCATTGGGTGGGAAGTTTTAAGCGACCCAATAGTGCAAGCCCGATCAAGAACACAATGCAGGCCAGTGCAAAGCGATAAAACACCGAAATAATGACGTCGACGGGTCCAATCTGCCAAGCAATGGCGATCCAAGTGGTCCCCCATATCAGGACGGTGGCGGCAAACAGCAAAAAATTGATCATGAACTACCCATGTTGCTTGAGAACTTAAATACTGGAAGAAATCTAACTACTCATATCACCACTGCATTATTTGGCAGCGGTAACTTCTATTTCAACGAGCAGGTCAGAGGCAGCCAATGCTGATACGACCAATGTCGTTACGGCGGGAGGATGACCTAAATTCTTTCGACTTTGACGCACTTCGGAAAGATCAGTTAGATTTTCAGCGTCAGTAATATAATATGTAATTCGAAGAATATCTGCTGTAGTCATGTTCGCACTTTCCAACAATGCCTCGACGTTATTGAATGCTTGGTGGCACTGGTCTATAAATCCCTCAAGTGTCTCGCCGTCAGAGGTAACACCTATTTGTCCGGCAAGACAAATAATTCTGCTTGGGGAAGTAATTTCAGTACCATGAACATAGATGCCCTGATATTGTTTAGGCACTTCACGTACATTTCTTGCCGTTAATTGTGTTATCATAATAATCTCCCAGTCATTTGGAGTAATATGAAAAACATGTGAATAAAACACCAACAAAAAGGATGCACAAGCCATAAAACTGACTTCTACCTCATAGCATATAAAAATTTGATATTTATCCTCGAAAGCTCTCAGATTGCTGTTCCAACCATTTACGGAACTTTCGAATTTTCGTGGAATTACGATGGCTTGTTGGTAAAACTAGCCAGAAACCACTTCCGTCATCACATATGAGTTCAAAAGGCTGGATAAGCTGACCATTCGCGAGTTCATTTTGGAAAAATGCAGGGCTCAACATTGCCACACCTTGTCCAGCAATTGCTGCATTTGCTTCAAGAATTTGAGGGCCAAATTGTTGGCTTCGTCGTTCCAAAATATCTACATCAGTTATGCCAGCAGCTTCAAGCCATAATTTCCACCATGGATCGCCACCAGAAATAAAAGGTAAATTTAGGAGATCCGTCGGACTATCTACACCTCCAATGCTTTGTGCAAGTTTGGGGCTCATCATTGGCGTGAAATAAGTTGGCATCAGCAAGTAAGAGATTAATCCTTCCCATGTTCCTTTTCCTCCCCTAATTGCTATATCAAATGATCCAGCTTGCAAATCTACAAGGGCTTCACTGATTTCAACACGAACTGCAATCCTAGGATTTTCCATCTGGAATGCTCCTAAACGTTGGGCAAGGAAATTTGTTCCAAATGTTGGAATAACAGAGATGGAAAGAGTTTCTTGAGAATGAGTTTTTGCGTCTGAAAATGCATCGCCTAATATATCTAGTGCCTCTGATGTGCGTTTTGCAAATTGTTGACCTGTTTTTGTTAAATCTACACCCCTTGCTTTGCGTACGAAAAGTGGTGCACCAATACGTTCTTCCAATATTTTTATTTGGTAACTTACGGCCGCTTGTGTCATGCCAAGATTAGATGCCGCTGCGGTGAAATTTTTACATCGAGCGGCTTCTTCGAATACCCGGGTAGCTGTAAGAGGCGGAAGTATAGGTCTGACCACAGATAAATTCTCCTTGTGTCTAGCATAAGGAATTTAATTTGTCGTTCAATGATTAAATAGCCATTGTTGGGTGAAACTTAATTGCTTTTACGGTGAAATTTTGACGAATCTATCCAATATATTTTTGTTTATCAATAGAATGTGTCGGCGCAATGATAAACGTGAGCCAAATAACGGTCAAACCATCGATATTCAGCATTGGACCGAGCATATGCGACGTGACATAGGAATAAATAATGATTCATTCCCTCAAGATCGTGAGAGCTATATTTCACTTATGCATGGCCGAATAAATAAAACGCTTTCCAAGCAAAGACGGTTTTAGTTTAGAGAAAGTTTATGGCACAAACGACGCACATATTCCAGACTAAACTTCGGCGTCCAACAACAGGTCTTTTAAACCTATCCACTGAGCACGGGATAGATCAAACGTCAGAAGACTCTCAAACAAATGAGCATGACTACTTATGAGATAAAAGCGGAATTATGAGTTATCGTAATTTTGGTTTAAATTAACGACACAAAACCATAAACTCAATATCTATTCAACCCAAGATTACTTTCATTTCAGAAACCACTCGACACTTGCATATATACGTTTAAACTATCTAATCTATCATTCTATCATTCTATCATTCTATCATTCTATCATTCTATCATTCTATCATTCTATCATTCTATCGAATCAACTCTAGATTGACGCAATTTAGGTTACGCTAAAAGGTAGTGTCGCAAAGTTTACGCTCGGTTCATCTTGATTTTGTAATAGACCTTTAGTTCAGCGTCTATTCAGATTGAGATTTAAATGATTGACTTTAAAGGTAACCATTACCCAAAAGGTGTCATCCTGTATGCAGTATTCTTCTATGTCCGTTATGCTGTCTCCTATCGTGATCTGGAAGAAATCATGGAGGAGCGTGGTGTTGAAGTTGATCATGCGACTCTGAACCGTTGGGTGGTAAAATATTCACCAATAATAGCATCTAAAGCGCAACGCCGGAAATCAAGAATCAGTTCATCGTGGCGTATGCCTTCTCGGGACATTGCCAAGCAATGCCCTGCCAGGTAACAGACGAAACCTACATCAAGGTTAAAGGCAGATGGACTTACTATTACCGCGCTGTCGACAAGAACCCCTCTCGGGACATTACTGCGTAATGCCCTGTCGGGTAAACCCTTGATTTCATGCTGTCAGAGCAACGCGATGCCAAAGCAGCTCGGCGCTTCTTCAAACAGGCTATTAATACTAACGATGTGCCGGACAAGGTGGTTATCGACAAGAGTGGTGCCAATCTGGCGGGACTGCTATGGACTGTTGTGATGTTGAAATTCGCGAAGGGAAGTAAGTTGATCAAGATAATGATCCGAGCGTAAACTTTGCAACACTACCCTCCGAAGTTTCTCTCCTAAAAATAGCAAAATTTTTAGGAAAACTCGTTCCGAATTGGATTGAACCGCCAGAACTTGATGCAAGATGCAAAGTTTTCGATGAAGCAGCTTTCTGTGCTGGGCAATCCATCTAATGCAATTGCTAATAGTTCCTTGGATAATCGAAAATGTGCTATTGGAAGTAGATATATTATTTAGTGATAATTATTTAAAATTTGGAGTGTGAATATGTCTTCAGATGCCTTTGCTGATAGTGAAAAAAGTCAATCGTTTGGAAAATTGATATTCTTCACAATGTGCGTCGCCACACTTCTTGGTTTTTCGATGACAACAACTCAATCATTTTTGCCTAATGTTATGGAAATGAAAGGAATTCCAACATCGATTACAGGCTATGCAATGTCCTCAACAGCCGTTCTAACTTTAATTTTTGGATTGCTATCTGCGGCATTGATGGCTCGGCTTGGGACCCCTTTTTTGATGTTTGCGGGCATGGCCATCATGCTCATTTGTCACATAAGTCTTGAGTTTGCATCTGAAAACTATGTCGCAATCTTTCTCTGTCGAATAATATACGGCGCAGGGGCAGGTATTTTCTACCCTTCAGCACTTACTTTTGTTAAAGGCGTGCTAACTGGATCTAACACAGTAACGTTATTTGGTGTGTATACATCAATGATCCCCGGTGCCTTTCTCATAGGCCCTCTTTTTGGTGAATGGTACTTATCCAATTACGGCAGCGACGGATACTTTTTGGCATCTGCTATTCCAGGAATTCTGTCGGTAGCAATGCTGTTGGGCGTTTGGGTTCGGAATTGGAGTCCGAGAGAAGAATATAAGGTTACCGCCAAATATAGTAAGGTTTTGTCAAATCCCACCTCATGGCTGCCAATACTCTGCTTATTTCTCGTAGGTAGGGGGATATGTAATTTCCTTTTTACCATATGTCTCCGCAGGCAGAGAAGTGTCTGGCGCCCTTTTCATTGTAGCCGCAACTGTTGGCTTAATTGCATCTCGCTTTTTGGTCGTCAGTCGTTTGCGCCATTTAAATAACGCTGCTGTGTCTGTTGGCGCAAAATGTCTTATGGCAATCTCCCTTCTTGCCTTAGGGCAGTTACAGGGCCCTATTGCTATCGCAGTTTGCGGGTTTTTCTTCGGTTTGTCCTATGCTCCGACATATCCCTTCATTTCTGTTTGGATTCTTGATGGGTTTGACAAGAAGCTACATCACTTAGTTATCGCTTTGACCAATTCGATATTTAACTTTTTTATGTTTGTCGCACCATTTTTCGTATCTTTTTACACAAGTGTTCTTGGTCTTAGTTTTGATAGCTATCAAAACTCTTTATCCCTTGCAGTATTATTGTTCGCGGGTGCTTGCGTTGCCCTTAAAGGGGCTTGTCGCAAAGTTCATTTGAGTTGATGCATAGACCGCACATCCAACCAATCCAATATTGTCTTCATTTGCCAGATAGATAGGAAAGTTGCGCATTAAGTTTGTTTGACGGCCTTTTGCTTCAAATATTTCTCGAAATGAACAACGTTTAATCCATGGTGATAATGCTCGAGTAACCCCACCATAGAGATAGATACCTCCCATCGGAAGATTAGCCAGCGCCAAATCACCCACGACCCTTGCAAATATAGATGCGATAATTTCGACCGTAAGATTGCAAGCTTTATCGTCACCGCGCAGTGCAGATTCTGTAATCATAGGTCCGCTAATTGCCTGATATGGTAAGTCGTAAAATGTACAAACCCAGCTATAAACATCAAGAATACCCTGCCCTGAAAGAACGCGTTCGACGGAGGCCCGCAGGTATTTTTGCGCAAGGTAATTCCGCAACTCCCATTCAAACTCTTTCTCAATCGGCAAAGTCATATGACCACATTCAGCAGATAAGGAATATGCCATTCCAAAACCTGCAGGTTTGGCAGACGTAGCAGCGTTGAACCCGGTACCAGCACCGACAATCATTTTTCGTGTCTCTGTTGCTGCTGTCGGGCCAGACACATGAAGCACATTCGCTGTGGGTAAATTCTGAAGTGCAAATCCCAACGCCTCAAAATCATTTACAGCTGAAATGTTTGCATCAAAGACTTTGCGAACTTCATCAAGTTCAATCACCCAATTGCAGTTTGTCAGCGGGATCGCAGGCCCTTCAATCGGTGCGGCAATCGACATACAAATATTAGCAATTGTTGAGATATTTGTTTGATTTAAATAGGTATTTGCCGCGCTCAAAAATGTCGTATAATCCGCATTTTGGATCTTCACACATTCGATCGGCTGATCACCTTTTTCACCTACGATACCAAGCCGTGTATTCGTGCCGCCAATATCTGCAACAAGCGCATATGCTGTACTCATATTCGGCACTCAGTTTCCGGATCGAAATAAGAAACCTTGCTCAAATCAAAGTAGATCGGGAGGCGAGCACCTGATTTTACATCAATATCGCCGTGAAAACGCGCTGTTACTTCCGCAGCAGCTAGTTCTATCTGAGCAAATGTATCAGACCCTGCCGGCTCGACGACTTCCAATAAGCATTCGGACATTTGCGGCGGGCCATCAATATCAGGTGCCCTGTCTGTCAGGGCTTCGGGACGAAGACCCATCGTAACGTTTTTGCCATTATATTTTGCGAGCTCGACCGGAGGGGCCGTGTCAGTTAAAACCAGCGGAACATCATTTTCGCGCTCAATAGTTATCTGCGCGGCACCGTCGGAAAATCCAATTTTTGCTTGAAAGAGGTTCATAGAAGGTGCACCCATAAATCCTGCAACGAACATATTGGTGGGTTCATTATAGATCTGCTTCGGTGTTCCCGCCTGTTGAATAATGCCATCCTTCATGACCAAAATTTTTGTCGCCAATGTCATGGCTTCAATTTGATCGTGGGTCACATAGATCATTGTTGCACCTAAACGTTCGTGTAACCGTTTGATTTCAGTGCGCATAGTTACGCGCAACTTGGCATCCAGATTGGAGAGAGGTTCGTCAAACAAAAATAATTTTGGATCACGTACCAATGCTCGTCCCATTGCAACTCGCTGTCGCTGACCACCAGATAGTTGTGCAGGAAATCTGGTAAGTAATTGCTCGATTTTCAGCAATTTGGCAACCTGCTGAATATTAGCATTGCGTTTGGCTTGCGGCACCTTGCGAACCTCAAGGCCATAGCCAATATTATGTGCCACATCCATATTCGGAAACAGAGCATATGATTGGAAGACCATAGCGATGTTTCGTTTGGACGGGTCTGTTGACGTAACATCACGGCCATCAATCTGAATTTGCCCTGATGTGGGGTCAGTCAGCCCGCCAATACAACTCAATAATGTGGATTTGCCGCAACCTGATGGTCCGACAAGCACAAGAAAATCGCCCTGCTCAATTTCAAAATCAATATCGCGCAGAATTTTAAGCTGGCCATATTCCTTACAAATGGATTGAACTGATAATATTGGATAAGACACTAAACTCTCCTTGGGAGGAAACTAACCATTTCGGGTCAACCTTTGACACTGCCGGCGACGAGGCCGGATACGATAAAACGTTGGAAAAAAATTGCTAAAAATGCAGGGGGCAATGTTGCAAGAACACCTACTGCTGCGATAACGCCATAATCAGTCACTCGGCCAGCCGCAAAATCAGCAATAGCAATAGGTAATGTTTTTGAGGACAGATCACTGGTGAAAATCAGCGCATAGAAAAACTCATCCCAGGCGACCAAAAAGGACAACATTGCGGTGGCTACGATTGCAGGTGCCGCCAGAGGCAACACTACACGGCGCAATGTGTAGATGGTTGATGCACCTTCGACAAACGAGGCATGCTCGATTTCTACCGGCAAAACATCCAAGTTCGATTTCATCAACCAAACGGCAAATGGCAGCAATAAAGCACAATAGACAATCAGCAACGTGATGATATTGTTCAGCAGGCCTAATTTTCCGAACACTTCATACAATGGCAACACATAGGTAATTGGTGGCATCATAATAGTAGCCAGAAACAAGAACATAAGCGACAGGGGTGCCCGCCGACGAGAAAATGCATAAGCGGCAGGAATAGCTAAGAATAGAGCAACCAAAGTCGCACCGCCAGACGTAAGGATCGAATTTCTCAAAGCCATCAAAAATCGTTGTCCACTGCCATTATCCCAATCAAACAACTGCACATAGCGCGAGAAATCCAGCTGGGATGGGATCCAAGAAAGTGGCACCGTCGTGAGATCTTTAGGGCTGCTCACGCTCATAATAACTAGCCACAAAATGGGTGCAAGTGTGAAGAACGCCAGAACGAATGACGCAGCATAAAGACTGGTTTTTTGCAAAGAGCTATGCTTCATTTTAAATGCTCCTCGATTGGCGCTGAGCGCCACGATAATAAATCGCAATCAACACCGCACTAACAACCGCCAAAAGCACAGCATATGAAGATCCGCTACCCGTGCGAAGATAATTGAAATATTCTTGGTATACGAAGAAGCTCGCTGTTTTGGTGCTATCGACCGGACCACCACGTGTCATTACATAGATGATATCAAACACGCGGAATGCTTCGATTATTCGCAAAATAAGCACAACTGATAGGGGACCTAAAATCCAAGGCAGTGTGATTGAGCGAAAACGCTTCCAAGCCCCTGCTCCTTCTATTGATGCTGCTTTATGCAAATCAGATGGAATGGACTGTAATGCCGCTAAGGCAACGTAGGCAATTAGTGGAAAATTCTTCCACACATCAGCCAGAACCACCATGTTAAGCGCTAATTTAGGATCACCTAACCAACTGCGGTATTCTCCAATTAGCCCGAGCTGATAAAGCATAGAATTTAATGCACCATAGTCGGGGTGATAAATAAGACGCCATGCCAGTGCATTGACGATTGTGGGCACAGCCCAAGGCAATATAATAAGCGCACGCATGAGGTTACGGCCACGAAACTCTTGATTGAGCAACATAGCCGCTGCTACACCAATCAGTGCCTCGGCCCCCACTGAAACAATGGTAAAATAAAGTGTTCTGCCAAGTGCAGCTCGAAAGTATGGATCCCCAATGGCGTACAAATAGTTCTCAAATCCAATCCAGTTTGGACCCAAGACTGAATAGGTGATTTCTGCGTCCGTGAAGCTTGTTACAAACGTCTTCACAAACGGGATACCGGTAATTAAGAGGAGAATAAGAATGGTCGGCGCCAGCAAAATCCATTTTTCATTCTTTTTTCCAACGTCGAACATATAATCCTCCTCTAAATTCGCGATCTAGCGGACTGCTTTTACGCGGGCAGCAGCTTCATCCAATGCAGCTTTTGCTTCGGTTTGACCGAGCAATGCACCATGAATCTGAGCTTGGAGAATACCAGATATTTCAGTATATGATTTTACCAGTGGACGCGGATACATTGCAGCAATCGCATCGTTTGCAGCAGCTACAAGATCTTCTTGCCCCTCAACGACTGCAGGTACTTTATATGACGCTTTCCAAACTGGAAGACTAAGCTTGGCGTATTTTTCTTGCACCGTCTTTTTTGTAAGATGAGCAATATATGACCATGCTTCGCCCTCATGTGGGCTGTTCACCGGAATACCCAATCCCATTGAGCCGTTGACTGCCGATGCCGTTGATAAGCCCTCAACACCGAGACCTGGCACAACACCAACTTTTCCAGCGACAGAGCTTTCAGCCGGGTCGTTAACAAGTGAATTCATATAGGTCCAGTTTAGCGCAAATGCCGCATCACCGTTTGAAAACACACGCCTTACATCTTCTTCGAAATATTCTGTCGAAGATGGGTTGGTAAGCCCTTCTGATAGTGAGCCAGCCATGTATTCAACTGCCTTGAGCGACCCGCCACTGTTAAACGCAGGAGATTTTGGATCATTATCATTGAAGAATTCTCCGCCGAATGCAGAAAGCAATGTTGTATAATCACAAATCATTGCTTCGGACTGCGACCAGCTCCACACCAATGGATATTCAACCAAACCTTTTTCCTTGACCACACGTGCCTGTACCAGAAGTTCATCCCATGTTGTCGGTGGGTTCTGAATACCAGCCTTTTCAAGGATCTCAGTATTGTAATACAGATACTTGGTATCCAGAATCCAAGGCATTCCGTATTTGGCGTTGTTGTATTCAACCGTTGTCCACGCACCGTCAAAAATCTGATCATCTAGATCGGCAGGTACACGCTCAGACAAATCCGTTAAAAACCCACGAACGGCAAACTCAGCAGGCCAAATAACATCAAACAACACAACATCATATCCATTGTCGCCTGCGCCAATAGAGGCAACGATTTTGTCATGCAGCGCCTCGTATGGAACAAATTCCATGTTTACTGTAACGCCAGGATTGCTTGCCTCAAATTCGGCTGTCATGTCCTTGATATTTTGCTCGCTATACGCGGCTTGGCTCATAAATAGTGCATTTAATTCCGTGTCAGCGAATACTGTAGATGTGCTTATTGCCAGCGCTGATACAGCTGCTAATAGTAGTGATTTTTTCATTAGATTTCCTCTCCTCAATCAATTTATGACTAAACGATAACACCAAATTCTATTTTGTCAAATCATTTTACAAAATAGACAGAATGCTGATTTTATGCTAATTATAAGGTCTTGTTTTTTAAGGTACTAAAATTGGTAACTACAAAATTACGCACGTCAGGTACGAATTTAAGCCGCACAAAAGTGCACAATCTTCGTGTTGTGATCGAAGTTATTCGCACACAAGGACCAATTTCAAAAACTGAAATTGCAAACGTGACATCCCTTTCGCGCCAAACAATTCAATACATTGTCGCCGAGCTGCAAAGCGCTGAATTAGTTGAGTTAATTGACGGCGAAGTAAAAGGGCGCGGGCACCCGGGCAAGAAAATTGTGTTGGCCCCAACGGGCGCTTACACGATGGGTATTCATGTGGATCGACTTTCAACCCGCGTAGTGGTTTGCGACCTTGTGGGCAACGTGATTTGGAACCGCACAGAACGATTAGACACGTTAGATATCACAACAGCGAATCGGTTAATTGAAACGGTTTGTCTCGACTATTTTAGTGAACGCCCTAGAGAGGCAAAAAAAATGGTGGGTGTTGGTATCGCCGCTCCCGGACCATTTAATCAAACCAACGTAAGGCCTGATGACCTAACCAATTTTCAGGAAATTGGAACACAACAAAACCTGGATGATCTTTCCAGTAAAATAGGCTTACCTGTTATTATTGAAAATGACGCAGCCGCAGGTGCAATCGGTGAACATCTACATGGTGTGGGTGCCGATTTTGATACATTCGTGTTTTTGCAGTTCGGCATCGGCCTGGGTGCCGGAATAATTCTCAACGGCAACAAGTTCACAGGTAGCTCTGAAATAGCGGGCGAAGTCGGGCACATTATTGTTGAACCAACAAATGGTTTAAGGTGTTCATGCGGGAAAAGTGGTTGCTTAGAGCGATACCTTTCTGTTGATGCCCTATGTCGCGATATGGGTTTGCAAATTGAAGATATTGATCTTATGTCAAAATTGGACGCGATGATAAAGAAAAAAGAACCGTCTCTCGTCAATTGGCTGCAGGATGTTGCCCCCCGTTTTAGACAGCTTGTCAATATTTTGGAAATGACGATTGATCCTGAACTGGTCATCGTTGGCGGCACAGTCCCTCGCTCGTTCCTAGAGTTACTTATCGAGTTAAGTGTACCATTGTACGAACCGTTAAACCTGCGCCGGCAAGGTCGTCAGGTGAAAATTGGCACCGCAGATGAATATGTTGTGGCCGTGGGTGCGGCCGCCGCATCAGCAGAAACACACTTCGCGCCGGCACTCACCGGACTTATTCTATAGCCATAGGAGCTAGTCGGAGTTGGTGTCCACTGGACAGAGATCCAATGGGCTTGTCGCAAAGTTCATTGAGTTAACGTGATTTTGAGGAAAGGCTTTGGCAATTCTTGCAGTTGGAATGTTAACAATCAGAATGAATTACTCAGGCACCTATTCGGACTTCAATGGGTTAACAAAGTATGAATGCAGCGAAGGCCTGGGCTAATTACACCCTGAGATAATCTTTGCGACAAGCCCGTTTGTGTTCTTCACTCGTATGAGGGCAGCGGCAAATCGGCGATTTGAGCCATTGTCAATGGTTGTACGCCGCCAATGGCTTCAGCAACCCAAACAGTTTTAGCATATGCTTCAGCTACTTGCAGTCTATGAAAAGCGTCCCGAACACTTGTTCCAACAGCTGTCGCACCGTGATTTTGGAGTAGGAAGACATTGTGGCGAAGAACGTATGGTGCAATGGAGGCGGCCAATTTCGCCGATGATGGGCGTCCGTAAGGCACCGTCACAATCTGACCGATAACAGCAACCAACTCTGGCAAAATGCCATGTGGTAGGTCTCTGCCTGCAGCTGCGAAGGCCGTTGAATAAATTGGATGACCGTGCGCCACACCCATGGCTTTGGGGCGTTGGCGATAGAATTCGAGATGCATGTACTTCTCGGACGTCGGACCATAATCACCCTCAATGACGTTAGCGTCCAAATCCAAACGAACCAACATATCTTCGGTGATATCACCTTTGTTAAAACCAGAGGGTGTCATCAGAACAGTTCCATCAGCGGCACGGGCGCTTACATTCCCTTCCGTTCCTGCGACCAAGCCTTTGGAATCCATCAATTTGCAGATAGCAACAATTTCTTTTTTAAGTTCAGCATCAGCATTTTGTGTCATTTTTTACCTATTATGTTGAATTGATATATAAGTTGGATCTATCGGGTGAACCCGGTTTCGTTCAATTTCACGTTCCAGCACCGCTGCATTGCGCAAAAACTCATTTTTTCGGGGATGCTCTAAAGCAAGGCCGGTGCAAATCATGTCGATGATAGCAAGTTGAGAAACACGGGTTGCCACAGTTTCGCTACCGGTAATTGCTCCGGCAGGAGCAGAATATAAAATAATATCTGCGTATTTACACGCACTTGCTTCAGGGTTACTGGTTATCAATATACAATTCATTGATTGAGCACTGGCCGCCTTCAACGCATCCACAACATCCTTAGACTCACCGGAGAAGGAAATTGCAAAGAATAACGAACCTGGAGGTGGGTTAGATGTAACAGCTGTCAGAACATGCGGGTCACTGTAATTATTTGTCACGTATCCAAACCGGATTAACCTTTGGTAAAAATCAATCACTGGCGACACAGAACTTCCAAACCCTAAAACTTGAATAACCAGCGCGTCTTGAATTGCGGCAATAGTTTTACGCAATGAAATAGAATCTAAAAGTTCAGCTGTTGACTTCAGTATACTGGAATGAACGTGGACAGTATTTTGCACTAATAGAGAATAAGGTTCAGAATGCTTGGCTTGTTTATCTCCAAATGCATCACTTTGGCTAACTGAAAGCCCGCGCAATTCGGCTAGTGCTAGCCGCAAATCCCGATATCCTGTAAATCCTAATTGCTGAGCAAAACGAAAAACCGAAGTCTCACTCACGCCTGTAGCTGTCGCAATCTCCTTTAGCGGCATATCAGCAGCGACATCTCGATTATTGATACAAAACTCTGCTAAAATGCAAAGGGCACCGCGCCCCGTTAACGACAGTGTTGCCAGCCTTTTCATAAGATCAAATGTGTAGTCCACTGACATCGTCCTTTTATCCGCTAATATACAATGGTATTAATTTCCATATTTTATCAAGAAAAAAAGTAACTTTTATTTTTGCGGTTGAAGGTACTTAACGGAAAGCGTGTTTTATATCGGTACAGCTCCGTTAAATACCACAATAATGAACAGATATTCCGAGCTCTTTTGCAAGGGCAGCACGAACAGATAATGCATGATCAGCTTCTTCAGCTGAATGAGCGTAAACAACCTGAATATGGTTAGCTCGGTGGCGCGCCATCATTTGATCGCGTGTCACACCGGTCAAAACGCCGTGCATTATAGGCCATTCAGATGTTGTTCCTTTGCTGCGCCGCTCCGTTTCTTCCTCTGGCAAATCTACTGCTTGGCCTCGACCAATATCCATATGGAGTGCATTGTTTTCGACGAAAATTCTGGACCAGATAATTTCACCCGATTTGGCAATCCCCTTGAGAGTTCCTCCACCATTTGGAAAGAACATTGCTGGTTGACGGTAACTTTCCGAACCTGCCCAACCTCCCTTATTATGTGCAGGTGGAACCGCACCGGAAATTTCAAACACCCAAACGAAATCCGTGCAACTTCCAGATTGATCGACATCTCCCCAACGCAAATCATGCAAGGTTGTTTCCAGCGGTTGACCAAGAGCATGATGAACCCGATTTATCAGTACTGCGTCAAGGCCTGCACATTCATCCACTTCATTGAAGTGCACAATAGGTTTATCAGGGCGGATTGGAGTGCCATCGCCCCCAGTGACATCGGGCCGATCGGTATTATTCAACATACCCTCAACCAAATCAGAGGCAGGTAACAGATCTTTCAACCCCTGTTGATATTGAATACCTATAGCTTCGCATCCGAACTCTTCCGCTATGCGCACAGCAGCTATATACATTCTGCATTGATCCAAGACCTGCGCCTCTGTAAGCTCAGTGGCATGATTTGTCCCAAAATGAAATTTTAAACCACGCGCCTTTAACCATTCAAAGACCCTTATGGCCTCTGATTCAGATACTTGGTTAGTTTCATAATATAGCGCTGATTGAGACAATCGCTCCTTATATATCCCCATGGGCATGAGCAGTTCATCAGGAATAATCGCATTATACATACCCATACACCCCTCATCGAAAACACCAAGGATCACTTTGTTCTGCCGGATATCATCAGCAATATCTTTGGCCAACTCCCGATCCCTATCAGATAGCGCGTTCAATTCCGCGGAGCGAACATGGCTGAGATCATGGCTGATTGTTTCAGTTTTCAGCCATTCTTGCAGTGCATTAAGGAAAAACGCATCATCAAAATTCTCACTCCAGAGAGTTGAGAATTTAACTCCCGCCTTAACCAAAGAACCATTCAGATTAAGCATACCGACTAGTCCAGGCCATTGCCCAGACCAATTAGCTAAGGTCAAAATTGGGCCCCTATGGGATACAAGGCCGGCCAGAACATGATGTGAATATTGCCATACAGCTTCGGCCACAATAATAGGTGCCTCAGCATCGATTTCAGCGAAAACATCCATACCTTCGCGTTGAGATGAAATGAATCCATGCCCCTCTGATTTAACTGGATGTGCGCGTTGCGTACTATATCCCATACCACCCAAAACAGCGCTCAATTTATCTTCCATAGCTTTTTGTGCGGGCCAACACATAACGTTAGCGCTCTCGCGCAAATCTCCACTTGCGATAATCCAAATCTTTGACATCTTATTCTTCCTCTTCATGCATTATTGTCGTATAGGCAGCAAAATCGTCCTGCATACGTCGAAACACCTGATATTTTCGGTCGTGATATTGAGAAACCTGTCCCGTTCGAGGCGATATGCTTCTCCCGGGTCCACTCATTTTTTCCATCGCTGTCGCCAGATCAGGCATAGCCCCTGCGGCAACCGCGCCCAACATTGCCGACCCAAGTAGAACTGGTTCAGACTGCTCAGGAACAATAACTGGTATTTGGCAGGCATCTGCCAGCTCTCGTAAAAACAGAGTGTTGTGGGCCAACCCACCACTTAAAACCAAGGCGGTTACGGGTACACCGCGCGACACCATTTCTTCTAATATATGCCGAGACCCGTAGGCTAACGCCTGTAACGTGGCGAGATAATTCAGCGCCAAATCCCCACCACCATGGGCAAGCGACAATCCAGATATCGCCCCAAGTCTGTTTGGATCTGCCAATGGCGAACGGTTCCCATGAAAATCCGGTTGAACATGACGATCCCGCGTCAAGAAGGCCGTTTCAGATCCCATTGCGTCAAGCGTTTGAGACAGCTTTTCGTAAATCGAGATGCTTTCTGAACGTGCCTGTTCTCGCATTTCAGAACCAGCGGAATGCTGCTCGATAATAGTGTCGATTAGCGCACCCGCAGCCGATTGTCCGCCCTCCAGCGCCCAGACATTTGGTAAAAGAACCGAGTAATAAGGCCCCCATACGCCTTGCACAAAAACCGGTTCCTGAGATAACGCGATATGACAAGCCGAGGTACCGGCAATAATTGCCATTCGTTGTGTCAGAGGTGCCAAGTCCGGCATAGCTCCCAAGGTTCCCAGAGCACCGGAATAAGCATCTATCAAACTCGCAGCAACAGGCATACCAGCTGAAAGACCTAATTCATCAGCGGCCTCCTGCGAAAGTTGACCTACATTATCCCCGGGGGATGCAAATCTATTTCCAATTTTGGCATATGTTTCATGAGTTAAATCTTCAAGCCCGACTGAACTCAAAAACTGGCTATCCCACCCCTCTCCGTTTAGGCCTTTATGTCCCATGTAGGTCCACTTACATACACTCGAACACAATGAGCGAGTTTTAGTGCCCGTGGCACGCCACACAAGCCAATCGGGTAGATCAAAAAAATGCCCTGCCAGATCCCAAGTCTGAGGCAGATTATTTTTAAGCCAGCGGAGTTTTGGGATTTCCATTTCAGGTGAAATGACGTCGCCCACATATTTAAGAACTTCAGCGCCCGTATCATTGATCATCTCGGCATCTTTGATTGCCCGATGGTCCATCCATAATATCACGTCCTGTTCAGGTTCGCCTCCGGGCGCAACGCTAACAGGACCACCGTCAGGAGTACAAACAACTAATGAACACGTAGCATCGAATCCGATACCTGCGATATCTGCTCCTGTCACATTTGCGTCAGAAATGACCTCCCTTACCGATGCACAAATTGCCTGCCATATATCGGCCGATGACTGCTGCATATAATCTGGTTTGGGGTTGAACGTCTTTGTGTCTCTTGATGCGGCCGCCAACAGTCGACCAGCTTCATCAAACAATCCCGCTCGCGCCGACCCGGTTCCAACATCAATCCCGAGAAAATATGCCATCAGATTTACTACTCCTCAAAAATTCTATCAACCGCACTATTGCGCTCATTCATTCTCATGTTGCCGCATATTTCTGAGTGCTTCATATAGCTTACGATATGTAACAAGGCGTTTTGCGTGCAATCGGTGTCGTTCCGGCCTTGGCGTATAAACTGCTTGCTCAGTGAGCATTTCACCGACGAGTGCTTCAACCGATACCTTCTCATAATGACTACGCCCCAAAATAGCGCTCGCAAGACAGGGAGCATCTTCAACACCAATACGCACAATTGGCTTGTTGAGAATATCTGCCTTCATTTGCAACCATAGTTGCGAACGTGTACCCCCGCCGATTGCATGGAGTTTGGAAACGGGACCCGCCTGCTCTAATGCCTCAAGGCTAATCGCCTGTTCAAATGTAATCCCCTCCAAAAGGGCAAGCATCATATCGGATCTACTTGTATCTGCCCGCAACCCGTAAAATGCGCCAACACTATGATGATCGTTCAAAAAAGAACCGCTGCCTAAAAAATGCGGTAACACAAGCGGCCATTCAGGAGGTTCATCAGGCAGTGAAGCGATCATCTCGCCAATTGATAGCGGCTCAGACCCATCGGCCGATGGCAACCCTGCACAATCCCGATACCACGCAAGCAACCGTCCACCACTTTGATTACCAGCAAGGGCGGCATATTTCCCTGCATCGGCATGGGCTGCACAAGGCACATGACCACGGCTAAGGGCGGCATGGTCTGGCTTGTCAACAACGACAACCAGCGCCTCTGTTGTACCAATCGAATACATAGCGGTACCCGGCTCCACGACACCTGCTCCCAAAGCTCCCATGGGTTGATCGTGCCCGCCTAAAACAACGCTGATGTTCGTGGGTAACATAAGATCAGTTGCAATATGTTCTGGTATAACACCAACCATATCCCCACTTCTCCCGATTGGAGAAAGTTGGTCCAACCTCACACCAGCGAGATCCAATAAACGTTGTGACCAGCTATGATTTTTTACGTCATAACACAACGTTCGTGCAGCCATACTCTCATCGATGATAGGCGATAAGCCAAGACGCAGCAGTGCAAAATCACCAAAACACAGAAATTTCCAAGTCTGTTCAAACACCTCTGGCTCATACTTACGCATCCACATAAGTTTGGGGAGTGTATAGATGGGAGCAAGCGGTTGCCCAGTCATCCGGTAGATTTCATCACCACCCAATTCATGCTCAAGTTCAGCAACTTCAGATCCGCATCTCATATCAGCGCTTAATTGAGACGGCGCCAGCACTTTACTGCCTTTACCTATCGGCACCACGGCCTCACCAAAACATGATATAGCCAGTGTACGGACGACACCTGAAAGGTCGCAAGATCGTAATTCTTTGAAACAATCAACTGCCTGGCGCCATACTATATCGGCGTTCAGTTCCATTAAGCCCGGACCAGGATTAGATACCGCGTAGCTTCGAGATGTCGATGCGATCACATCGCCCGTCCGGTCAAAAGCAATCAGCTTGCACCCACTTGTACCCAGATCAAGCCCGAGGTAGATATCAACCATCGACTTACACCGCCATTAACCGAATGAAAAAACGGCAGACCTCCGACCGTCTTTTTTTACTTGTAAGTGACCATAATAGTTGAAAGTATTTTCAATCGTGCCTTGATCCGGCATATATGTTTCCTTTCAGTTACTTATCTTCTGGAGAAACTCGTTTTTTGGCAATTTCTCGATCAAGCATCTTAGTATCGTGCATGATGGATGCATCTTCGTAATTCTCCGCTAGAGCAACGGAAATCATTTCAATGATTGCCAATTGTGAAATACGTGTGCTGATCACATCCATGGAAATAGGTGAGCGGCGCACTGCCGAAACCAAGACGACGTCAGATATTTGTGCAATCGGCGACTTAGGGTCACTTGTAATTGCTATGCGCTTAAACCCACGCCGCCCTGCGGTTTCAAACGCATCGGTAATATCTCGTGTTCTGCCCGAACACGAGATCCCCAAAAATACTGCACCAGGTCTAACTGTGGCTGTAACCGCCGCAAGAATATGAGGATCAGAATGGGCGCTTGCCGTCAATCCAAGCGCGAGAAATCGTTGGTAGGCATCAAAAGCTACAGGCGCAGAACTACCAAAACCTGCCAGGTGGACATGGTTTGACCCGACAAGCAGGTCAGCCGCCTGCTGCAATGCATCATAAGATATCAACGAACTGGTTTTAAACAACTGTTCAGAGTTAACATCAATCACCCGTCGCACAGTTGATGCCATTTCATGGTTTGATGATTGGTCTGTTGGTGTACCGGTTCCGGCAAGCTGGGCTCCCAGCGCCAAGCCTCGTCCCTCCGCAAGCGCAAGACGCAACTCCTTATATCCACTCAGGCCCAGCATTTTACAAAAGCGAAATACCGTGGTTTCACTCACGCCAGTTCGTTTCGCTAGGTTATGAATCGTCAATCCGCCGACTTCCATCTGATTGTCCAACACCCATTGTGACAATCCCGCCATGGTCTTATCTGCGGAACGCGAGACTGAAACCAGTTTCTGAAAGATAGCAATGCCCCGCCCTCCGATAGAGTCCATTGCTTCATCTGCATGTGGCTGAATGTGTTCATTTTTCATTTACGTCATGTCCTTCTGAAGGTTTGGAGGGCACAGCGCATCCAGAAATTGAGGTGTTATAGAAACACGAGCCCCCTTTTGATCAAACAGATAACATGTCTTGGGATCAATTTGTATGGCAAGTGTTTCACCACTGCTAAAATAGCGAGCTTTACTATCACGCGCGACGATAGTCTCAGAACCAATTGTAATATGGACAATCGTATCACTCCCAAGCATCTCGACGAAACCAAGATGACCACTAACTTTAAACCCATTACCTTCTTCAAATATAATATGCTCCGGACGAACTCCAAGCTCCACATCGCTACCCAAATCGAGAGGCTTTATTACTGAAATCTCGATGGTTGGCCCAAGATCAAGCTGTATGCTCGCGACCTCGCTTGTCGAAGCAATTACCTTGCCCTTTAAAAAATTCATGGCTGGGGATCCTAAAAATCCTGCGACAAACCGATTGGCAGGTTGATGATACAACTCCATTGGTGTGCCAACCTGCTCGACCCTGCCTTCGTTCATAACGACAATTCGATCAGCTAAGGTCATTGCCTCTACCTGATCGTGGGTCACGTAAATCATTGTCGAATTAAGTTCCGCTTTTAAACGCGCAATTTCAACACGCATATCCACCCGCAACGCAGCATCAAGGTTAGAAAGCGGTTCATCCAGAAGAAACAATGAAGGTTTACGCGTGATTGCCCGACCAATTGCAACGCGCTGTCTTTGCCCCCCTGATAGTTCGCGAGGTTTGCGGTGTAGATATTGATCCAGATGCAGCTTCTTCGCTGCCTCGCCGACACGCCGAACAATTTCATCACGCACAGTTCGCGCTATTTCCAGCCCGAACCCCATATTTCGATCTACATTCATATGAGGGTAAAGTGCATAGGACTGGAAAACCATCGCGATACCCCGTTCAACAGGTTCCTGATCGCTGACATCTTCACCATCAATTAAAATTTCACCAGAATCGATTTTCACCAGACCAGAGATGATGCGCAAAAGCGTTGATTTTCCGCATCCGGAAGGACCAACAAGAACACAAAACTCCTGATCTTGGATTGTGAGGGAAAGCTCCGGTATGACCGTAAGTGCACCAAATTTTTTTACTACATTTTGAATTTTCAGTGTTGCCATGATTACCCTTTCACCGCTCCGGCCAGCAAACCGCCGACAAAGGCACGTTGCACAAAAATATAAAGAACAATTAGCGGAAGCGCGATTAGTGTGAGAATGGCGAACAAAGCGCCTGGATTAGCCATATAAAGGCCGGAATATTGCATCGGAACAATTGTAAGTGTCTTCATTTCGGCCTCGGTCAGAACAATCAAGGCCAGAAAAAACTCGTTCCATGTGACTATAAATTGCCAAATAGCAACAAAGAATATCGCGGGTCGAATGAGAGGAAGCGCAACATGGCGGAATGTTTGCCATGATGAGCATCCATCCACTTTTGCCGCCTCAAAAAGTTCTTTTGGTGAATCATCCATGAATGCTTTTAAGATGACAATAGCAAAGGGCACGCCCAACGCTGAATAAGGAAAAATCAGTCCCCAGTATGTATTCACCCACCCAAAATTTTTCAGCAATATTGCCAACGGTAATACCAGGGATGCCATCGGTACCATCAAGGTCGTAAGCAAGGTTGAATAAAGGACGATAGATCCGCGCAACCGCAAAATTGAGCAGGCAAAAGCAAAGAGTGCCGCCACTGAAACCACAATCACCACAGTAGCAACTGATATAATCAAACTATTGAGAAAGATGCCAAAAAGGGGATTATCTCGGATCACAATTACAAAATTATCAAACGTTATCGGCCATGCAATAAGCTGGGGGTCAAATGCTTGAGCTGGTGTCCGCAATCCCACAGAAACCATGTAAACAAGAGGTATCATCCAAATTGCAAGCACAAGAAAGAGCAAAGTATGTATTACAATGGAGCGAAGTTGTGTGCGTGTTCTAGCGTTCATGCCTGCGTTTCCTTCGGCTTAACACCAGTTTTATTGATATTCTCTTTTCCAAGATAGATAATCTGGAGCAACGTCAACGCGAGCGCAATGATCAATACAATCACCGAGAGCGCCGCACCGCTTCCGGTATCTCCCAGAATGAAACTCTGTTTAAAAATAAAGGTTCCAAAAACCTCACTGGCGCGATTTGGGCCACCGCTGGTCATGAGATGCACAATCGGGAAGGTTTGAAGCGTACCGATAATGCCTAACATCAAAAGTGATTTTGTAGATGGTGAAACCATGGGAACGATCACATCATATGCCAACCGCCAACCTTTGGCTCCATCAACACGTGCTGCATCAAATACTTCAGAGGGCATATTTGCCAACCCGGCAATATACATCAACATTGAAAATCCGGTCCACTGCCAAATATTTACAATGATCAGGGCGTAAATAACCGACTTGGAATCTCCAATTGGTGAGTATGACAGGGAAATACCGACAAGCTTTAGATATTCCTGCGCAATACCGTAATAGGGAGCATATATCTGTACCCAAACGATACTCACTACAGAAACCGATGTCACAACAGGTAAGAAGAATGCGGTGCGGAAAAAACTTTTAAACCTGTCCGTATGGCGTTCGATAAAATAGGCGAGCATTCCACCAATAATCATCTGAACAGGAATGGTAATCAAACCCCAAAGGGCCATATTACGCACAACAATCCAAAATGTGGGATTTTTCAGGATTTCTGTATAGTTTGCCATTCCGGCCAAGACGACTGATCCATCACGCGTCTCTGTATAAAAGCTGTTTTGTAAAACCCATAGGATTGGATATGCAACGAAAATCACAAAAAGCAATACAGCAGGTATAACAAACGCAAAACTTCTCAGCTGACTCATCTATATGTGACCTCCTAAAAATTTAGACACACATGTTCTTTTCATCGCACATGATACTCATTGCAAATAAGGCTAACGAAACTCAATTCTATATCAGATATGTCGCCCAAGCTAATCTCTCAACTTGAGCGACACTCGGGAGGGTTTATTTTTCCATCGCCGCATCGTTCGCAACCTGTACGGCCTTCAAAGCATCTTCTGCACTTTGATCACCGGACGCGACACCTGCTAACGCATTTTCTAGCGCTTCAGATACTACTGGTGAAGCCAAACGCTGGTTTTCCGCATTCGGCAACTCAGCCATGAAACGATCATACATTTGCTTGACGTGGTCACTTACTTCGCCTTTGGGTTCATGACCTACAAAAGCCGGCAAATCATTCAGATCGTTGAGCGCTTGTTGTAGACCAACACCGTTGGTAAGCTCCGCCAAAAACGTCCAGGCGGCATCATTGCTGGCTCCATTATTTGTCAATCCATATCCGATATCAATACCGCCTACTGGTGGACTCGAGCGGGTTGACCCTGGAACAGCAGGAAGAAAGAAATAATCAAAGCCTTCCATGTTTTCCACGTCCTGAGAAAGTGGCGGTGGAAATTTACTTTCCTGCATCCACCAAGAACCCAATGCCATCATCCCGACTTTACCTTGAGCGAGAAGTTGAGCACCAGTTGGATAGGCATGAGCACCTAGCGCTCCTTGCTGGAAGATACCGTCGTCAAACAGCCCCTTCCAGGCATTCATCGCAGACACAAGTTCTGGAGATGTCCATGGCATATCGCCAGATTGCGCTTTTTCAACTATGCCTGGCGAAAACTGGTTAGCCAACATCAAGAAGACGTTTACATTTTGCCATCCATCTGCAGCTCCTTGGAACATGGGGATCATCCCCTTGTCACTCAGTGTCGCCGCAACATTTTTCAGGTCTTCATAGGTATCAGGAACAGACAGTCCCAATTCTTCAAAAACACGTCTGTTGTACCAGATAGCCAAGACCTGAGATTCTTGTGGAACGATATAATATCCTTCATCGCCCTCAGGATTACCCATCAGCACCTGCCGACGATTGATAGGGAAGATTTTTTCACTCCAATTTTCACCCCACTCTGCCGCAGCTTTATCATTTATCGCAGTCAAATGTTTGCGATATTGCTGAGTGAGCGCACCCGGTTGAAGCCCTATGACGTCTGGTAGACTGTCAGAAGCAGCAGCAGCTCTCAACGCTGTGATATACTCGGGTGAATAGTTATAATAGGTATATTTGACATCAATGTCTGGATATTTTTCCTCAAATGCGGCTATTGATTTTTCCATTGTACTCTGAACAAACCACGACCAGACAGTCACCTCAGTTGGCTCGGCCTGAACCGCCGTTGACGCTAGTAGCGTCGCTAATGCAGCGGCTAAATATTTCTTCTTAAACATTGTCTTCCTCCTTGTTGATAGTCTCTCCCTGTTCCATCGCTGTTAAAGCGATGGTGACATTCATTTGGCAGTTAAGCCATTTTTAGCGTTGGATCCGTGATTTCCAGATCTTCCTCCAAAGTCTTTTTAGACTTGATTCCCTTCTTCTTTAGCTCGTCATGGTAGAATTTAGTCGCATCCTCCGATGAAATTTCCTCTTCAACGACAAGACGCATCGTACGCACGATGTCTGGCGCGCTTTCAGCAAAGAAAATTTTGCGCCCGAACAGAGCTACGCGAGCACCATATCGCTCGGCCTGTTGGACCATCTCCAATGTGTCTCGCGTTGTTGACGATGCCCCACCCAGTATTCCGACAATCAGATTTCCTGGGTCAAATGATGCCAGCTCCTCTGTCGCCTTTGGACCGTTATAAACGACTTTGAGAAAAACCGGTCGATCGTGAGATGAGACACCCGCAAGGCATCTTGCAATCGCGTCATTATTATATGTGGCAAAATCTTGATCACCAGTGGCAACTTTAAACTGGGGGTTAAACACCTCCAGAAAGTGACGAATACCGGCAGCAGATGCTTCATCCCTGAATTGAGAGTAAGCGTCTAGAGAACGACGATCCTGATCCAAATCGTTGAAAAAAGTCAACGCATATAGCCCAAGATCTGCAAGAGGCTTAACCCGATCCAATCGGGCGGAGCGGAACGGAACAGTTGGGTGGGCAATGTAACTTGCACCCCTCCAATGCCAAATGTCACTTCCGTCGTTCAATCTGATCGCCGGCGTCACCGCCGAATTATGAAATACACCTTGAGATGCTAGTGCTTCACCAGATGATAACGACGTAAGCATAATATCAACTTGGTCGTCACGAACCATATTTTTCATGGCATCACGGTAAACCTGCAAAGGTCTCATACGTCCGGTGGGTGCTCCATTTTTATCAAGCTCAGGCCCTGCCACACCACAACCCAGCGCCATATCCCCGTCTTTTGCATCCGCAATGATAAAATCTGCCGGACGATAATCGCCACTCTGAATTTTCCCTAGTTTGCGTTCTAATCGCTTTTCTTTCAGCATTTCACTACTTTCTATCAGTTCTAATGGTACAAGTTCGCTGCCGCCTGCTCGTAATGATCGCTGCGCAACGATTGTTCAGCTTTTCAAAAAGTGGGCCGAGATATTTTACAGTTTCCTCGTCTGCAACATTTCTCTCGAAGAGATGTAATGGTTTGCAGTTTCGTCAATACAAAAAATATTTCTTTATTTTTATATATAAAAAAACAAACTTCCTAGTTAGTCAAGATGAAAGTTATTTTTTAAATTTATAAAAGTAAAAACTCGCTTGTGGAGGCAAAGTATCATCTCATTTTTCGTCCGCAGCATCGCCCCTCCAACCCAATCGTTCAGCATGTTTAAGGCAATCAGACCACAGTGAAATAGCTTCAGTAGCTGATGAACTTAGTAATGACCGTGCAGAAACAGCGTGTCCAAGCCGCAATGCGGATTCAATGTCCCAATTTTCATGCATCGCATAGAAAAACCCAGCAGCAAATGCATCACCTGCTCCATTCGAGCTGACTACATTTTCTGCCGGAACACGGACCGAAGGCTGATAAAATATCTGCCCCGATCGGGTTCCGGCAACCGCACCTTCCGGGTAATGTGCAACAATGATTTTAATATTGGTACGATCAAGTAATATCGTGATAGCTCGCACCAAAGCATCGCGACGAGCAGACCCTTCTTTCGGCAACTCAATCCCAGCAAGTGCACCTAATTCAAAATCGTTCACCACGAGATAATCCAGATAATCCAAACAAGGTCCTGCCAGTTTACGCAATCGGTCAGGGGCGATACTCATCAATTCTAGATTGGTTTCTAGACCATGCTCCTTTGCCAACCGCAATAATGTGGACCACCCGTTTTGACCATCTTCATCAATTTTGTCGAGGAGTGCATGCGCACCAGGCAAACCAAGATGCAGCATGCGCGCGCTTGTCTTGGCGAAATCAAAGTGTTTGACATCAAGTGTGCTTGAGACACCTGCATCATATGCGTGAGTTCGTCTTTGCGTTTTTTCTGCGAGAAACGCAATCGCCCAGTGAGTTGGATGCCCGGCGACCTGACGCAGTTGTCGCGTATCGATTGACAAATCATTTGCCAGTTGAAGCAACAAGTCACCATGGTCATCATTTCCAACCACGCCAATCGTTTCTACATGAGTATCCGGATTAAGTCGCTTTATATCAGCGGCAAAATTGAAACCGGAACCACCGCCATGTGTGCTTAACTCCGTTACCGCTGTGGAGGACTCTTCATCCGGCCAACTGTCCATCAACATATTTCGGTCGACACACCAGGTTCCACCTGTCAAGAAACCACGTCTTACTGCTGTCATTGTCATTGTCCCGTTACTTAAATGTAGTACAGATCATCCACTAAGAGTGCCCTCATAAACTTTGCGGGATCTGCATAGCGCCTGTCATAATTGCCACGGCGTCATTCATCGAGATGTCACTTGAATTCTCCAACGCCACACGTTTGCCGAGACGGTGGATGTGAACACGATCGGACACTTCGAAAAGATGTGGCATATTATGGCTAATTAGAACCACGGAAACACCTTTGTCTCGAATATTGGCGATCAAATCGAGTACTCTGCCGCTCTCCTTCACGCCAAGTGCAGCAGTGGGTTCATCCATAATAACAACTTTGCCACCAAACGCTGTGGAGCGCGCAATGGCTACCCCCTGACGCTGCCCGCCAGATAAAGTTTCCACCGACTGGCCAATATTCTGGACCGTTAAAATCCCTAAATCCGACAAGTGTTTTTTTGCAGCGCTCCGCATTCGTTTCTTGTCAAGCTGCTGACCAAACTTACCTCGCCAACCCGAAACAAGTAACTCACGTCCCAAATACATATTGTCAATAATCGACAAAGCTGGCGCCAATGCTAGATTCTGGTAAACCGTTTCAATGCCAGCGCGCCGTGCATCTAATGGGCTTTTGAAACTGACAAGCTCTTCTTCCAAATAAATTTGCCCATCATCAGGAATAACTGCGCCGGAAAGTGTTTTAATCAGGGTAGATTTTCCCGCTCCATTATCCCCAATAATACCAAGGATCTCTCCTTTTCGAAGCTCAAAGTCTGCTCCATCAATTGCAACAACATGACCGTAAGATTTTCTGATATTTGTCGCGCGTAAAATTGTCTCCGTCACGTCGTCGTCCCCCGAATACGTTGGTCAAGAGCAACGGCAATGATGATGAGGAAGCCAATGGTAAATTCCTGCCAAAGAACATCTAAACCCGCCAGAGCCAAACCATTTTGAAACACGCCAACAATCAGAGCGCCTATCATGGTACCCAAAATTGCACCTCGCCCACCAAACAGGCTGGTTCCTCCGATCACAACGGCAGTGATGGAGTCCAGATTGGTCATCCCCCCACTCAGGGGGCTAACGGCACCAATCCGACCAATCAACAACCAACCAGCAACACCACAAATTACACCTGCTAAGGTATAGGTGAACAAAATCACCTTAGTAGAATTGATGCCAGATAATCGCGACGCTTCAATATCGTCGCCGACGGCATAAATATGCCGCCCCATTGGCGTTGAACGCAACATGTACAGAAGAAGCAGAGCGGTCAAAACCATAATGGCAGAGCCATACATTATCTGCGAACCCGAACCAAAACTGAACGTTTGTCCAGCCCATTGAAGAAGTGAGGCCTGCGCCTCTACATCTTGGCTGCGGAGTGTCTCACCCTTAGACCAAAACTGTATGATCGCGCTAAAAATGCTCCAGGTTCCAAGCGTGACGATGAAGGGTGGTAACCGTAAGAGTGTCACAAGTGCCCCATTGAACAGCCCACACCCGCCACCGACAGCAACTCCTGTCAGAAGTGCTAATTCGGGAGGCAAGCCATTTACCAACGCCAGTCGCCCTATGGCAATCGAGCTAAGGACCATGATTGCTCCCACAGAAAGATCAATCCCTGCGGTAAGAATGATTAGTGTTTGAGCCAGACCAACCATTGCAATAATCGTGACCTGTTTTAAAACAAGCGAAAGATTGAACGGGTGAAAAAACCGATCCCCCACCATGAACGCAAAAATCAAGACGGCCAACCCTAAAATGCCAAGCGGGATCATCGTAGGATTGGCCATTAAAAAGTTAGTCACGCGGACCAACCCTGTGCGGCTGACAGCAGGTTCTTTCATGCATACCTCTTATGAAGATGAAAACAAATAGAAGGGGCGCTCTATAGCGCCCCTAGTAATTAGCCCCAGCAAAGCTTTAGCGCTTCCTCGGAGGAAATAGAAGCTATCCCCTTCACAGGCGCATCCGTGACAAGCTGCACACCAGTGTTGTAAAAATCGAGCCCGTCGCTGTTTTCAGGAAGCTTGCCTGTTTTGGCATATTCCACAACAGCCTCAACACCTAAGGAAGCCATTAGAAGCGGAAATTGCATCGATGTTGCATCGATCACGCCATCTCGAACATTTTCAACACCTGGACAACCACCATCTACCGATGTCAGCAGAATGTCGTCAGCAGATTTTCCAGCAGACTTAAGTGCCTGCCAGGCACCTGCGGCAGCTGGTTCATTGATCGTATACACAACGTTGACATTGTAATCACGTTGGAGCAACGTTTCCATAGCTGTGAGGCCGCCCTCTTCACTGCCACCGGTAACCTGATGACCAACTATACGATCATCTTCCTCATCGCCTCGACGATCCGGGTTTTTAATATCAAATCCGAAGCCTGCCATGAACCCCTGATCTCGCAAAACATCTACTGTCGGCTGACTTTCATGTGCATCAAGCAAGGCAACCCGCGCATTCTTGGTCCCTTCATCACCCAGTGTCGCAGCGGCCCACGCACCTATTAAACGACCAGCTTCAAAATTGTCAGTCGCAAAAGTTGAATCAGCCGCTTCGATTGGCTCGAGAGGTGTATCTAGCGCGATCACAAGAATACCTGCGTCACGCGCCCGTTTGATAGTTGGTACAATCGCCTTGGTATCATTTGCAAGGATCAAAATCCCTTTAGCACCTGATGAAATCAGATTTTCGACTGCCGATACCTGCGTCTCATTATCTCCGTCATAATCACCTGCATAAGCTTGCAACTCAACGCCAAGCTCTTTCGCCTTTGCCTCAGCGCCTTCTCTCATTTTAACAAAAAACGGATTGTTATTCGTTTTCGTAATCAACCCTATTAGAACATCATCGGCAGCATTTACAGGCGCAGTTAATCCCCATGTCGCCGCAAATGCGATTGCTGTACTCAACATTAACTTCTTCATAATTTTTCTCCCAATACTATTTGTAGTTTGAAACGAAATCAGGGAATGCCTGATCAGTTTTCCTGATCGTTTAATAAAAAAATATTTCTCATTGTTAGTCAAGAAAAAAGATAGTTTTTTATACGCTATGTAGATAATGTTCCATTATTTTACACTGATCGCACGCCTTGTAATTGCCGTAGATATGATGATTGAGGTAGCTGGATTTTGACCTCAGGCATTGACGATCTGATTGCTGCTATTCTGCCAAGTCGATCACTGACAGAATGTTAAGTATTCTAATTGGTTCTGTCGCGACGTTCTGGAAAACCAATGGATTCTGATACTATGAATTGGGTTGCCAATCCAATCTTAAACCGCTCTGCTTATCAAACAGGTGCATTCCAGAAAATTGAGGTGCAAGATTAATTGTTTTTCCCACTTCCAGTGGACGGCGGTCGCGAATTAGGGACGTAAATCTTGATCCCGATGCAGAAACGACAACCACTGTTTCGCTTCCCATGGGTTCCAGACTTTCAATAATACATGCGGCCCCTTGGCCTTCTTCGACCAAATCCAAGCTTTCTGGTCGCAGGCCACAGACGATTTCATGCGGTAGGTTTTCAGGATGTTCATTTCCCGGCCATGCAAACAATGTCCCAGCAAAAGTTATCCCGTTGCGGTCAGTTTCAGCGGGAAATATATTCATGGCAGGAGACCCAATAAACCCGGCAACGAAGATACTCTGCGGGGTATCGTAAACGTCTAAGGGGTGACCAACTTGCTGAATCATTCCATCGTGCATGACTACAACTCTGTCGCCCATCGTCATCGCCTCAATTTGGTCGTGGGTAACATATATGGAGGTCGTGCGAAGCCTATTGTGTAGCGCTTTAATTTCTGTACGCATCTCGACACGTAGTTTTGCATCAAGATTGGAGAGCGGTTCATCAAATAAAAACACCTCCGGGTTCCGCACAATTGCACGTCCCATGGCAACGCGTTGTCGTTGTCCTCCTGATAAGGCACGAGGCTTTCTGTCGAGGAGAGGAGTAAGCTCTAATAATTTCGCTGCATCATTGACCCGGCGGTCCATTTCCGCCTTAGGCGTTTTTCGAAGTCGCAAACTGAATTCAATATTTTGTCGTACTGTTTTATGTGGGTAGAGTGCATAGTTCTGGAAAACCATAGCTATATCGCGGTTTTTAGCCGGAACGTTATTCACCTTCCTTTCGCCAATATGAATATCGCCTGCGGTTATGTTTTCCAATCCGGCAATCATGCGCAGAAGCGTCGATTTCCCGCAACCTGAGGGGCCAACGAGAACCACAAATTCACCATCTAAAATTTCAAGGTTCAGATTCTGAATGACCTTGGTTGCAGCATAACTTTTTTTAAGATTAGACAATGTAACTGATGCCATCGCTATTCCTCTCCCCTAAATTACTTTACTTTATTTGACCGCGCCACTTGTTAGACCATTCACAATCTGTCGTTCGAAAAGCAGGTACAATAGCAAAATGGGGACAATTGTTGTGATTGTAAAAGCATTGATCAGTGGCCAATCGGTGAGCCCCATATTGTCGCGCATAGCATATAGTTGATACGGTAACGTGCGCATATCACTGGACGATGTGAAGGCAAGAACAAACGGAAACTCATTCCACGATTCGCGTAGTGACAAAATTCCAGCGGTAACTACGCCTGGTATTGAGATCGGAACAACAACCTTCCAAATTCGTTGCCAAATAGAGGCCCCGTCGATTGCAGCTGCTTCTTCCAATTCCATTGGGACGGCTTGAAAGAACCCGATCAATATCCAAGTTGCCATCGGCACTGCGGTCGCCGTATATGTAACAAGTAATACCGAGTAGGTGTCCAGCAAGTCCAATTTTGCAATAACATCGAACAAAGGAATTATTAAGCTGGCACGCGGAAGAATACGTGGCACGAGAATGAATAGTAGCAGGATGTGCCGCCATGCAAATGCATATCTTGCAAACCCGTAGGCAGCCAGCACTGAAAAGAATAATGTTAATACGGTAGAGGATATTGCAAGATAAAAACTATTTGCGAGTAATCGAGGAAAACCATCGGATGTGACGACTTTGCCATAATTACTAAAAGTGGGGTTTTCTGGAATGAAGCCCTCAGAATATAATGTGAGAGGAGTTTTTAGTGATGCAGAAAACGACCAGAGGATTGGCAGAACTGCCCAAATTGTAAGCACTATCAACATAGACCATGCGATGATGCGAGTTTGGGTCGAAGCAGGACGAGAATCATTTGCCATCTTGAGTTCGCCCCGCTACCTTTAGAAAAACAGCGCTCAACGCGATGTTGATAATCAGAATTACGATCATCACGGCTGCGCCGGTGGAATAGTTCAAATCACGAAATGCTAGTTGGTACATATAGACTGCCAAGACTTCCGTAGACCTGCCTGGCCCGCCACCCGTAAGCGGTAAAATAATGTCAAACATGTTGAAGCTGGCAAAACTAAGCCACATCAATGCAAGTGACAGCATGGGTATAATTGATGGGATGGTGACGTGCACAAATTTCTGAAAACTGGACGCACCGTCAATTTCGGCAGCAGCATATAGTTCTGGGTCGATTGTCTGAAGACCTGCCAGTAGAATTAAAGTGGCAAATGGAGCGATGAACCAAACATTTGCCATGGTAATAACTATGAGCGCCTTTTGCGGATCCGCCAACCATGACACTGCCGAATAACCCAATGCACTGGACAATTGGGTCATAATTGCATTGTCCCCGGTGAATAAAAACCGCCACATCACCGCTGTGGCGACACCGGAAACCAAATAAGGGATCAATGCAATTGCGCGAAAGAGACTACGAGCAAAAGTGATTTGGTTCAACGCAAGCGCATGAATAAGAGACATCATGATACCAATGATAATTGTCGCAGCCACAAAAATGAGTGAAATCACCAGTGAGTTTTTGAACCCGTCTGAGCGAAATAAATCTATATAATTATCAAGCCCAACAAATGGTTGACCTGTTTCCCAAACCTCAATCTGGAAGAGGGACATCAAGATACCGCGCACCACGGCATATCCAAGAACACCCGCAACAACTGCAATAGCGGGAAACAACAATATATAGGGCGTCAATCTCTCAATGAGAGAATTCCACTTGCCTTGGTGAGCGGCGATCATTCCAATACCTCCACAACAATAAATCTTCGATACTGGGCCGAAGATAAATCCGGCCCAGTCATTATTGTACTTGGATTACCACTTAGCCGTTGGTTAACTCATCTATTAACTTCTGGTGCTTTGCCGCAATGTTGCTTGCGTCCGCATCCGGATTACTCAACGCTTCCTGCATCGAGTCTAGCAAGATCTGGTAAATCTGACTCTGCCTAGGATGGGTTGGCAACGGCGTCAAATTTGAGAATCCTTCGGCGAACTCAGATGACCATGGCTTAATCCTGTTGTACTCAGGTGATTTGAACACCGACATAACAGTGCTTGGCTGATATCGCACTGACACTTCGCCCACGTTTTTAGGATCAGAAAGGTAGCGCAGCACTTTCAATATAACGTCGTCATTTGCTGCATCCTTTGTGACAAGAAATGGCCAGCCGAGGGTCATAGTGCGAGCTTCACTTTCAGCTCCAGGACGTGCCGGTGGAGGTGTACCATCCCAGTGTTCGTTCCATGTTAAAGATTCATTGAGCGTGGGATAAATATTGTCGCCCAAAAGTGCTTGAGCTGCATTCCCTCCAATAAATGACGCGCGCATTGCGCCCGAATCCCAAGCAAGTACATCCGGTGACGTCAGCCCCTCTCGAACCAATGCTTGGTAGAAACCCAAAAGATAGTGACCCGCCTCCGAGTTAATCTGTGGAACTCCGTTTTCAAACTGCCCACCCATTGACATGAACGTTGCCAGGAACCAAACCGGATCATGCGCTCGGCTTCCAATAACAGCAAAACCAGTATTGCCCTGATCCTTTGCTGCTCGCGCAAATTTGAGAACATCATCCCATGTTTGCGGTACATTCATGCCAGCATCTGCTAACCAATCCTTGCGATATGTATACCAATAAGGTCCAGCGAAAAGCGTAACACCATAAGGTGTGCCATCAAGTGACGCCATTTCAATCGCCGCTGAAGAAAAATCATCCAACGAAGCAGGATCTTCTGAGCGCCACATCTTCAGAATGCCAGACACGTCACGCACTGCATCCTGTGCAACGAGCGGAGCAAGTCCATCTGCCGGGACTTGGAGAATGTCCGGAGCTCGACCAGCCTGTCCTGCGCGAAGCGCATCAGCAACGGCTGTTTCCAGTCGCACAACGTTTGCCGTCACCTTGATATCAGGATTATTTTTGTGGAAGGTCTCGAATGCATCAGCTGGCATAAAGTTCTCACGCCCAAACCAGACCGTGACCTCTGTCGACTGTGCGATAACATCGTTCGTACCAGCTAACAAGCTACCGCCAAAAATTAGAGATGCGCACGCAACTGATCGCACTGTATTTGTGATGTAGGATAGTTGAAATCGTCTCATTTTGTTCCTCCTCAAATGGATTGATTGAATGTTTACAATCTCCTAAGCGAAACATAGCCGCGGCGAATTAGGCGCCTTGTCTTGCTTTATTTCGCATGCAAACAGGCTGTTAAAGTTTACTTTCACTAAGTCGGCCAGCCTGATGCCGACGGTGATTTGGCAATGATTTTGTGTATTCCTTGTCAATCGCACAATTACTCTGCGCGGGCTTCGATAACGCGTGTTTTCTTACCTAACGGACAACCTTTTATCTGACCTAGGGTTCACTGACAGACGTGACCCAAGGGCATGCTAAGATTGAGAATCCGACACTCATTTTCATTCATAAAAAAAGAAATATTTTAGTATGTCAACTAAAAAGAATTTTTTTTCTTTGTGATTTAGAGATATTACACCCAGATAACCTGTTAACTCGCGGGAATGACAATTGTTTCTGACCCCTGATGATAAAACCGCAATCTGTTAGCTATAAGCATTACAGTTCTCCGTCTGGAATTATCCAAAAAGACGTTTGGCGGGCTTGTTGCAAAGATTGGATCAAGACTGAATTATCCAGCAATTGCAGCAAATTGTTGGAAAGCAGATTGAGTGGTTTTTCCGAACTGATACTTGCGGATCATGTGTGCAACTTCGATACCTTTTTGTATTGCGCTAGCTGAATAAAAGGCTTTGAGGCCCATCATGGGGCCCGTCAGTTTCTTGATGAAACGATGGTCTTGTTCTACGATATTTTTCCGTTGCCTGACAGCGCATTGTAAATGCGTGAGAAGGAGATATTTCACCTGCAATATCTTTATCAATTTACTTTCGTACGCGAATTTCAATATTACATTGGTCCATAGTAGGCGCACCAGATTAGCACCACTCTTGTCGACAGCCACTTTAATCTGGCACATCGTTTGCATCAATTGTCTGCTTGAAGAACCGTCGAGCTGCTTTAGCATCGCGTTGCTCTGACAGCATGAAATCTAGGTTTTTTCGTGTTTATCGACGGCTCGATAATGAACCCACTTACCTTTGACTTTGATATAGGCCTCGTCTATGTGCCATGGGGAACTGGTTCTTGATTTTTGGCGTAGCGCTTGAGATGCTACTATTGGTGAATATTTTACCACCCAACGGTTTAGTGTCGCATGACCGACTTCAACCCAAATGCTTACTAGATTGAAGATTGTTACAAAGTTAAGATAAACCGGGCGTAAACTTTGCGACAGTACCTGTATGAATGCATCTTGCACGATCTGCGCATATCTTCGTATGCGCAATGATGAACGCACTACAAAAATCTGAATGCCAGGAAATATGAAGGTTCATTTATTCTTACCGGTACTTAGCTAGGTTTGCCATGCTGGTGCGAAAAAAACATCATCAACCGAACTTCCCAACATACTCTGTTTCGGAATTCTTAAGAACTCACGCGGGGTAGTTGTTGCGGCCATCAATGCATCGATGGGTGTTAATCCAACATGCTCGACAAGGCGGATAACAGAGCTTTTGAGATCAATATGTGCACCTGCTAGAGACCCTTGTGAATTCACTAACTTGCCATCATCAACTATAATCTTTTCACCATAGAGCGTAAAATGATCGGGACCAGCAATTGTCGACATAGCATCTGATACCAGAACCATCCGGTGGGGGGTGGGACGGGCGCGAAAGGCGAGAGCTGTCATCCTATCATCCACATGATGACCATCTGCGATTATGCCGCAATAAGCGGAGCTATTGATAGCTGCGCCAACTATGCCGGGTGTGCGTGATGTCATTGGCGGCATGCCGTTGAAAAGATGGGTGAACCCTCGCAAACCCTCAGTCAAAGCCTGTTCTGTTTGTTCTGCAGTCGCTTTGCTGTGACCTGCGGATACAACTATGCCCATTGCAGTCAAATCAGCGATTGTGCCGGGTTCAAGCGTTTCAGGTGCAACTGTTAGCAGAACAGGCAAATTATGACGACGTAATCGTACTAACAGATCGCGGGTTCTATTATCGAATGGGCGAATACGAGTTGGATCATGTGTGCCCTTATGAGCAAGACTTATGTGTGGGCCTTCAATATGAATGCCGAGCACGCCGTTCTTATTATATTCGGCAAGAACAGCATCGGCAGCGCGTTCTATAATGTCTGGGTGATCGGTAATAACTGTTGGCAGAATGAAAGGTGTGCCGACAGAGCGATGCGCAGCTGCGATTGCACGCACACCTTCGCGAGTTGGTTCGTTGTTTAACATGACACCGCCACCGCCATTAACCTGAATGTCGAACAAGCCAGGTGACAAGATTGCCTCCAAGGGTTCAGTTTCCGTCTTAGCAGCCAGCGTTTTGACATCTGCTAATTGTACGATCCTGTTGTCTTCTATTGCGACAGCAAGATTGGGTAACAGGGCTTGGCCATCAAATACCGCGTGGGGTTTCATCCACCTCATCTGTTGTTACCAAATAGATAAGGAACTAATGCTGCTTGAATTTGCGCCCAAACAAGTGCGCGAGCCCAACCGCCTGCAGCCTGTTCCAGCGCTTTTGCCCGTTCAGTGATATCAGACGCAAAATATTGTTGGATCAGCGGCGCAGGCGCAGAAAGTGTTAGCGCCCCAAACAGATCGGACAACGCTTTTTGTGCCTCGGGTTCAGGCCAATAATAGCGGATCCGGTCAGCATAACCGAAATGCCGCTGGAGACGTAATTCGGTCTCATCACCTTCGTAATGCTTGTGCCAAGAATCCGGTTTCTTAAGCATTAGTTTTTCCATTGCGTTGCTCAGATCGCTGCCACTACGGTTGGGATCTATCCAACGGGACATCCCGTCTAATGCATAAAGGGCTTGCCGACAGGCAAAAGTAAGGGCGGGACCAACTTTGTGAATGGCAAAATGACGGCGTGCTAGTTCCGGGTAGACATCATCAAACTGATAGTCGGTTGAATGTGCTTCAAACGAGATATTCGGGTAATCTGATAGCACCGTAGACAATTCGTCAGGGGAACTCATGTCAAAGCGATCAATATGGGTTGGTGAAAATTCCAATCCTGGCTGCACGACCAAGCCAATAACTCGATCCCAGGCGTCTAGTAAATCTTCGGCTTTAAAGGCTGCATGGTGACGTTCGAGCGTGTGTCGGGCATGTTCTGGTTGTGTAGGGGTAATGACCTGTCCGACCTCATTTGCGCGGGCTCCCCCGGGTGGAGGTACTTCCGTTCCAATAACATAGCTTATTAATGATGCGTCAGGCGCATAAGCTTCACAAACAGCAGCAAGTGCTGCAGCTCTGGTTGCACTTACATCATCATCGACTTGCGCCGGTTCCCCAGCGCAGCCTTCGGAGCAATCGAGGTGAATTTTGGTAAATCCAGCTTCGACATAGGCACGCATGAGATCTTTTGCATGGGACATAGCAACTTCAGCAGGTTCAGCCCGCCAAACCTGTGGGCCAAGATGGTCACCACCAAAAACAACGAGCGCCGGATCTACATTTAGATTTTTCGCCAATGTTCGTACATAGGCAATGAATTCTTCCGGTGTCAAACCGGTATACCCGCCAAACTGATTTACCTGATTGCTGGTTGCTTCAATCAAGATTGGACGTCCAGTTTCTCGAGCCAACAACAATGATGCGGAAAGCACATCCGGCTGGGCCGTGCAGACCGACGCAATTGCAACAGTTTCTCCCGCTCGGTTTTTTGCTACAATATCATTTACGAGGCTCATGATCAGTTCTTTCTTCGGTGCCTAGTGACAGTAAGGCAGCTCCGCGGCCACCGCTACTATCGCCAAAGGCTGGTTTTAAAATTTCTGGTCGCCTTACTGAAGGTAACGCAACTTCATTTAATGCATTGGTTAAGCGCGTTTCCAGTTCGACAATGTTAGACAAGCCTCCACCTAGAACGATGCAATCGGGATCAATGTGAAGTTGGATTGTGTGAAGCATCTCAGCTGCAAGTTTGCTCCAGACTTCTAACACTTTGCTATTATCAGGTTCATCCGGAGCTGATGCAATATCAACTGCGGAGCGCTCATTACCGGTAAGTGCCAATGAGAGTTGTGCAATACCGGTGCCTGAGATCAGCGTTTCTGTGCATCCGATCCGTCCGCACCCACATTTTAGAAGCGGTAAATCGTGCTCAATGACGATATGTGCGGGTAGGCCATAATGCCCAACCTCTCCGGGCAATCCATTGTAACCCAGCACCAGTTGGCCATCTTGGCACAATCCACCTCCAAGGCCGGTACCGAGTATTAATCCGAACACACGAGAATGATTTTCTCCAGCTCCGCCACAGGCCTCAGATAATGCAAAGCACTTGCAATCGTTGGCCGATACGATTGTGCCACCAGCACGGGCCATGAGATCTTGGGCAAGGGTCTGGCCATTTGCTGTAAGGTTGGCACTCACTGAAATGCCAGTCTGCGGATCAACAAGCCCGGGAATACCAATACCAATGGGCAAATCTTTTTGCGTTGCTTCGTGTCTAAGCCATTGAACTTCAGTTTCCAAGGCTTTGAGTAATGTGGAATAAGAGTTGCCGGGTGTGGGTTGTCGGCGTGATGTAAGGGGTAGGAAATCAGAATCGAACAAAGTCGATTCAATTTTTGTACCTCCCAGATCAATACCCGCAGCGACGGCAGTAGTCGGATTACGAGTAGAGGCGGACATTTGATACTACTCGGGTTAGGTTCTGGCCAGCGAATGGATCATCAACATTGAGATCAAGCGA
The DNA here is from genome assembly GCF_900537175.1 of Lentilitoribacter sp. Alg239-R112. GTDB lineage: Bacteria > Pseudomonadota > Alphaproteobacteria > Rhizobiales > Rhizobiaceae > Lentilitoribacter. The sequence goes on from NZ_LS999833.1 coordinate 2,054,163, forward strand.
TTTTGACCAAGCCACGGAAAGCCGCTGTGCTATGAGCACTGCAATCGGTGTGTTCCAGACATCTTCTAGTCCAGTCTCAAACCCAATGTCGGGTGTATCGCTTCCCTGAAGGGGTTGGCCGATTGTTGTGACAGGTATGGTTGGAAATTGCTCGCGAATTTCTGTTGCAACATCCTGATCGTATCTGCGGGTCAAGGGATCGGATGATAGAAAAATATAGATTGCAGTTTGGTTATCAACCACGGCTTTAGGGCCGTGACGAAACCCCAATGTACTGTCCCATGAGGTTACTACGTGGCCAACAGTTAGTTCTAAAACTTTCAATGCAGATTCACGGGCAGTTCCAGTAAAGGCGCCAGAACCAAGGAAGACTGCACGTTCGGGGCGAGATAGGTCTAAATCATGCGATAGGATCGAACGGGCATTTTTAGCTAGTGCTTCAACTCTCGATGTCAGGCCCTCCAATGGGGAATTATCCAGGCAAGCCATCGCAGTTAACAACATGGTGGTATAGCTGGAAGTCATGGCAAATCCTGAATCATGGCAATCTTCTGGCAATATAATCACCTGCAATTCACCAGAGCCAACAGCTTTACGGTTTGCCAGTGCGCTATCTTTGTTGCACGTAATGTTCAACCGGTCCGCATCAGGTGCCAGCGTGTCCATCAGGTTTAACGTACCGACACTTTCTGAACTGTTGCCGCTGCGTCCAAAGGAAATAACGAGAGGTTTTAGGCCTTTGCGAAAAAAATTCTTAGGTTGAGCCACAAGATCAGTTGTAGGTATACTACGCACGGGAATATCCGAACAGCGTCGATCAAGTGACATTGCAATTGAATCGCCGATAAATGCGGAGGTGCCAGCACCACATAACCAGATTTCGTCTGGTCGACGTTTTTCAATCCACTCACGAATCTTTAAGGCGGTAGCGGGCAAAGTTCGAGCCCAAGCATTCCAGATATCCGGCTGAGCTGCGATCTCTTGCTCGGTGTCAAAAACTTTATTCATGAGTATCCTCTAATTCTAAGTTGGGTAGAGATAATTCAGCTAGAATCAATTCTGTACTGGTTGCTTCAATCGCACTGCGGACTTGGCTTGATAGTGTGCTATCAGAAACGATAATATCGACATCCGACAAATCGCATATACGGTGTAGGGCTGGCCCCTTGAACTTGCTGGCATCAGCAAGCACGACAACGCGTTTGCTTGCGCGGATCATTGCGCGATTGAGATGGGCTTCTTCCTCACTGTAGGTCGAAATACCATGTTCAGGATGTAAAGTGTCCGCTCCAATGTAGGCAGTATCAAATGTCATATCTGCTAAATTCATCTCGGCCATTCGTCCGGCGAGTGACATTGCTCCATGCCTAAATATGCCGCCAGGCATCATCAGACGATGTTGTTCAGCGTTGCGTAGGATTAATACTGAGTTGAGACTTGTGGTGAGAATTGTTTTAGCCGGTGCTGACACAAGATTTTCTGCGAGGAACTGAGTTGTAGAGCCAGAGTCGAGTAATAGTGATTGATCTTGTGCGGTAAGTTCGGCGGCCTTGGCCGCTATCATCTGTTTGGCAATTCGATTAACGACCTCTTTATCCTTTAGGCGTGGCTCCATATCGGCAGCTACATCCGTGCCTCTTGTCGCCAGTGACATGGCAAAAGATAGACGTAAATCCGGCAAACCCTGATAGCCATAATGGCGAGCAAAGCGAATGAGAGTAGGTTCACTGACGCCAATTTTTTCGGACAAAACACGCATCGGATTAGTGATAAACTCACGCGGTTCTGCAATGAGGAAATCTGCAATCTGACGAAATGCCCTGGATAGAGTATCTCGATCTTCACATATTCGCTGGAAAATATTATCCGTATCATTCATGTTATATCATTCGCGTTATAATTTACATAAACCCAATAATTTCATATAACTACTTTTTATGCAATAAAGTAACTCTGTATTTACCCGAAATACTTCGATTTCTAGATAATATACACCATGTTATGAAAAACCACCGAAATTGTAGTAAAACTAAAATTCCAGTAAGGAGGCATGATTCTAATTTCAATGAAACAATCTCAGCAGAACCATTTTACGACACAGCCAAGTTATCGGCCCATCCACCCTCCGTCCACTAACATGATATGCCCATGAACGTACTGACTTGCATCAGAAGCTAGAAAAACAACAGGGCCAACAAGATCTTTTGGTATTGCCAAGTTGTTGACGGTTAATTGTAAAGAGTGGGCAAAGGCAATTTCATGCCTCCATTTCAGCGGTATAGTCGGCCCAGAGGCTGAATGCATCGTTGCGGGCGTGACGGTATGACGTCGCGGTGAGTTGGTAACGGCGGGGTCGGAAGATTAGATTGATCTGGTCATGCGCAGACAGAAACCTCTGAGCCTGTCGGTGAGATTTGAACCGACCAATTATTTTCTCCCGTTTGCGGGTTGGCCTGTGTGATACTTCGATCGCGTTGTTTAGACCTTTGTGGGCACGATGCTCCGCATCCGGTGCCAATGTTTTGATAGGCTTGATGTAACTGCGTAATTTGTCGGTGATGACGACCCTTAGTTCGCCAAACTGGGCAACCAGTCTTTGGAAAAAGCGCTTTGCTGCCATGGCATTACGGCGTGTTTGCACCAGAATGTCTAGCACGTCACCATCCGCGTCGATCGCACGCCGCAACCAGAGCTTCTTGCCACGGATCGTAATCACGACTTCGTCCATATGCCACTTGTCGTTCGGCCGCGGACGATCTCGCCTAATGCAATCTACGTAATGCCGGCCAAAGCGATTGACCCAAAGACGGATCGCTTCACGGCTAACAATGATTCCGCATTCTGCCAAAAGATCTTCGACATCGGCGGTGCTTAAATTAAAGCGGTAATACGTCCAAACAGCGTATGATATGATCGCTCGCGGAAAACGGAAGCCCTTGATGCTGGGCAGACTGCTAAATTACTCATCGAATTCGACTACAAGATGCGGAGATCTGAAACAACTTGGCAATATCTCATGACTCAGTACTCCAATAAATCAGAGCACCGTTTCAACAGCCAAACCTCAAAATCACGTTAACTCAATGAACTTTGCGACAAGCCCCATCTCTCTTGCAAAAAGGCACCAGGGTTATCGTGACATAGGTAGATGTTTACTCACCCTCAGCTAATCCAGTCCTTTCCTTGAGCCAAGATCGCATCTGGGTCATATAGCCGCTCGCAAATTGATAGCTTGCCAAATTGGGGAGCAAGACATCTTGACTTATGCCTTTTATAGGTGCGGGTAGCGTAAACATCCCATGGAGAGCATTGGGATACACAACGAATGTGATGTCCGCGCCTGGCCGTTGCACGATGACGTTTTCCAATGTTAGTTTGGTAAGGCCGATTGGAATATTCTCGTCCAACTCACCGGCAAAGAATGATACAGGAGCATCAGTGCTCAGATAGGTTTCAGTCGGAGAAAACCCCATATACGCCCTGGACCCACCATCATTCAGGATTTGCTCGAGTGGAGTGTCGGTGGGTAGAACATTGAAACCCTGAACACTCTGAAATTCTTTATTCCCTGCCAGTGCTTGATACATTATGCTGAACTCAGTTGCTTCTGCTTTAGTAAATGACGAGGTGCTGCCCTTGTAGTAAAGTTCGAGCGCCTCAACAGCTTGTGTAATACTTTTTTCAGAAACGTCTGCTGCTCGCAAGGCTGATTCTCGTCTAAACAATTCGGCATCCACTTGGCTAACCCCACTTGCCATACTCACCGAGATAAATGCTACGTCAGGGATATCTTCCGCTGCCCGCGCTGCAACCCAGGAGCCGTTGCTGAATCCCATTAGCCCAATGCGTTGAGGGTCAATGTCCGAGTGGGTCTGAAGATAAGCAAACCCAGCCTTCATGTCCTCAGCCAACACATCGGTGTCCAAGTTAAATGGCTCACCTCCAGTGGATTTACCATGTCCGTGGCGATCGTAGGACAGAACAGCAATTCCGTCTTGCACAAATTGAGATGCAAACAGCCAGTATGCGTGGCGCTCGCCACCTGCGGAGGTGTGGGCAATGATCACCGCCGGATGAGGTCCAGGTGTTTTGGGGGTCAGTAAAGTTCCGACGATTGTTGCATCGTCGCTCTGGAACGTTACTTCGGTTTCGGAATATAATTTAATCTTTGGAACACTACGCTCACTTGACCTGCCTATGATTGTCATCGCTGACACACCGTCTTTAGCGCGATCAAAGCGAACTCTCTCACCAAGTCCGGTTATGAATTCAGAAGCTGATATTGGAAAGAGCAACACGAAGTCTTCGCCATCGCTGTAGTATAATCGCGTTTGAACTAAACCTGCAACGTCCTCAAATCCTACCGTGCGGTAGACTCCATCTGCCATTTCATAAGTGCCTGAATATGCCTTTAAAACGGTGTTATCAGGAACCGATGCTGCTGGATAAAGTATAAACGAACCATTACCAGCCACGCCATGCACCGTGCCGCTGTAATAATTGCTACCTATGTTATAAGTGCCCGAGAACATTTGAATGCGTTCACCGACATCATTAATAACTGCAAATGAAATCGTGGAGTTATTAACGATAAAACCGTCTAGGGTTTGATTAAATATCAACTCGTTTGGACGGTGAAAAAATAACTCAGGTCCAGAGAATACCTGGGGGGCAATACGAATAAAATTTGCTTTGCCATCGATGAATGTTTCCCCAACCCAACTTGTCGAGCTTACAATTTTTGAAGTTTCTGCAGGGGCCGAATTCACTATCAAACTGGTTATCAAGCTCAGAACCGATATCCCAGTGAAGGTTGCCGCTGCGACAAGCGCAAATTTCCAGTATGTCATTTCACTCTCCAAAACATCTTGCCCCATAGGCATCATTAAACCTGAACTAACAACCTGACGGTTTTCTTCATCTAATGAGACCTGAAATACGATTCAGAACGTCCTACATCGCGTTCCGGGTAGTTTCGCTTGGATGATCTTGATATGTTGTATCTTCAAAGAAGAGGGAGGTGTGGATGCTTCAATTGCCATTGGCCTTTGTGATCGCTTTGATTGCAACTTTCATAGGCGCGGCTGTATCGGTAAGTCGCATGCCGTCGCCTACACGAGCATTACTCACTGCGTTTTTTCTTATGTTGGCAATGATGTTTATCCTGGTCGGTCTTCGGGATGGTTATGGGGTCGAATTGGCTCGATTTGTGCAGCCAGTAATCGCCATGTTAATCCAACCAACCCTTTATCTCGCTTTTAACACTTTAACTGAAGATCCTCCAACATCTGCCGGAAAGCTGCTTTTTCGACATGGCTGGCCAGCACTTTTTGTGGCGATATTTATAGGGTTAGCATTTATGCGACCTGATGTGTCCTTGATCCTTGTTGATATCTTTATATTTCCGAGCCTGGCATTTTATATAGTTCGTATGTTCAGTTTACTCCGGGCCGGGCCGGACAAATTCATTCGCGTTACGTCACAAGGTTACAAACTAAGCATTGTGGGGATAATAGCAGGGATCGGTTTGTTTGGATTCATCCTAGTGTTGGAGGTGGCCATATTTATTTCACGTCGTTTGTTTTCTGGAGGCTATTCAGAACTTTTTGTTCAAATTTCAATCATATCCATAGCTGTTGCCATGATTCTTTTTGCATTTGCTGCAGCACTCTATATAGCGCGGTTGGCTACTTTCGATGTTGGGCAGAAAAACGCGAGTTTTATCGTAGGCGGCGGGGCTCATCCGTCAAAGAAAGATAATGAGACAATCAATGCATTGGACGAGCTGCTTGCTGAGCGACAATTGTACCGCGACAGTGGCATAACACTAGCAAGAATTGCTCGACGGTTGGGCCAGCCAGCTCGGCAAATTTCGTTAGCCGTCAACCGATGTCGTCAAGAAAATTTCTCTCGGTATATAAATGGATATCGAGTGCGTTATGCTCAGGAATCGCTCAAAACTACCGATGCGCCCATTACAGAGTTGATGTTAGAAGCTGGCTTCTCTACAAAATCCAACTTCAACTCAGAGTTCAGTCGTGTGGTTGGCATGACACCTTCTCGATATAGATCCAAACACAGACCGGGTCATTAGTGAATTCAGAGTGCAGCATACCAATAAGTTGTTCTTTGGGAAATGGTTGTATTGGACCATTCGGAGAATAGCTTCGGTCTAAATTTCACGGCCGCTTATAGTTTAAAATAAGACTTCCTATTTATTACAACTTCACACAATTAGTTTCACTCTTTTTACATCTCCTTCATGGCCTAATGGGGTCGAGTGCGGCTGAGGATATTGCCAAGTTGTTTCAAATCTCCGCATCTTGTGGTCAAATGCGAAGAATAATTTTGCAGTCTTGCCCAGCATCGAGGGTAGTGTCGCAAAGTTTGTTGCAGGGTAAATTTATCCTATTTGCAGACACAATTATCCAGCGAGCGCGGCAAATTGTTGGAATGCGGATTGCATTAGGCGCGATCGTCCGCGGCCGAACGACAAGTGGCATATGGAAGAAGTCGTGATTACGATCCGTGGCCAGAAGCTCTGGGTGTGGCGTGCGATCGACGCCGATGGTGACGTGCTAGATATTTTGGTGCAAACACGCCGTAATGCCATAGCAACAAAGCGCTTTTTCCCAAGACTGGTTGCCCAGTTTGGCGAACTAAGGGTCGTCATGGGCTTGTGATGATGTTCTATAGCTCTTGTCAACATCATTGATCGCATCCACATTTTGGGCAGACCGTCCATTGACATCAAACTCTTTTGATAAAAATGCATCTGCAATTGTTTTTGCTAGTTCAGGCCCAATCACCCGAGCTCCCATGGTTATAATTTGAGCATTATTGGAAAGCGCAGCGCGTTCGGCAGAATATGCATCATGACAATGCGCCGCACGAATTCCAGGCACTTTATTAGCAGATATGCAGACACCTATTCCCGTTCCACAAACCAAAATTGCTTTTTGATATTCTTCATTTATCACCGCAGAACCCACTCGATCAGACAAGTTTGCATAAAACTCCCCACTGCCATCATTTGGTATGGAAATTTCCTCTACATCAAATTTTCCAGATAGATGATCCGCAAGTATTTTTGCCAACCCAATTCCAGCACTATCTCCAGCTATCGCAATTTTCATAATCCTAGACCTTTCTTATCTCAGATAATTTTTGAACATCGTTGAAGAATATCGATGTAACCAGTAACGTTCCAAGCAGAGCGTCCAATAAAAAGACCATCGATATTTGAACAAGATACAAGCTCGGCACAATTATCTGGATTAACTGAACCGCCGTAAAGACAGGGGATTTTCCGCCCTAATATTGAACTCGCGACAGATATAATTTTTTCCTGCCTTATATCGGCATAATCAGATGTTGCCGGAATACCATTTGCACCGATAGCCCAAACCGGTTCATAAGCTAACCAAATGGGAGCATCTCTTTCGTCCCCCTCTAAAGGTTCAAGTGCCGCTCGAACCTGCTTTTCCAGCACAGAGTCTGACTTCCCGCTTTCTCTTTCCGCGAGTGTTTCACCGATGCAAATAAGTGGAATAAGTTCATGATGAACAGCTGCCTTTGTTTTCAATCCAACGGTTTCATTGGTTTCATTAAAAAACGCCCGCCGCTCAGAATGGCCCAATTCAACAATGTCAAGTTGACAATCCTTCAGCATAAGTGCCGATACTTCGCCAGTCCATGCGCCTTGATCCTCCCAATGCATATTTTGTGCGCCGACTTTAACCGGGCTGTTATCTAACGCGCGCGCGACCTCTCTGGTACAAGTGTATGGAGGTATAACAAATGTCTGGATTTTAGGATTAACTGTTGCTTCGTGCTTGAGAAAACCATCGGTAAAAACCAATGCTTCTTCCAGAGTCTTGTTCATTTTCCAACTGGTTCCGATCCAGAGTTTTTTACCCTCAACCATGTGCAAACTTCCTCGTGTTTGTAAAATCTAAATTACTTTCAAACATCATTTTCAATTTCGTTCAGTCAAAATGACAGAAATTATCATTGCTGCGGACGCAGAACCGGGATCAATATGACCGATGCTTCTTTCCCCCAGTCGGGCAGAACGCCCTAACTTAGCCGTCATATCAGCAGTCTTTTTCATTGCGACATTCGCTATTTCAATGATTTTTTCATGAGAAGCGTTGTCTTTTGCCGCCACCGCTACTGGGTTCCAGACATCAAACATCGTCTTATCGCCAACCTTTGCTTTTCCGCGATGTTCTATTCCCTCAGACATTGCGATAAGCAATTCGGGTAATTCTTCATTTTGAACCTCATAGCGCCCGGCTGCCCATTTACCCGCTCGCATTAATGCGGTTGCATATAGGGGGCCTGTGGAAGCGCCGACCGCATTTAAAAAACTTTTGGCTGCCTCATTCAAAACATCGGTCAGAGAAATTGAGTCCAAATCAAGTTCACTTAATGCATCACTAACAGCCGAAAAACCAACGGCCATTGAGATCCCATGATCTGCATCTCCGATTGCACCATCAAGCTCACACAGATAATCTCGCTCCTGCGTCATTTTGGTAGAAATTGCAGAAAATATTCCGATCATTTTTTCACAATCAACTGTGCTCATGATAATTCACCAGTAGCAAACCCCGCACACCGACACGGATGATCGATTAATTTCTCAAGTTCTGAATCCAGATGCATTACAGATATTGAAGCGCCCGCCATTTCCATTGAGGTACAATAGGGGCCAACCCACGTCCGGTGAATTTGCAAACCAGCAGCTATAAGGCGTTCATTCACGCGTCGATTTAATATATATAATTCCATCAACGGTGTCGCACCTAACGAGTTGACTAGGACACATACTTTATCTTCCGGTAAAGCACTCATTTCCGCCAAAATAGTATCCATAATTTCGTCAGCTATTTCGTCTGCACTGCGCAACGTGTCACGGCGAACTCCGGGCTCGCCATGAATGCCCATTCCGATTTCCATCTCATCAGGTCCAATTTCAAAATTAGGACGCAGTGTTTGAGGTAGGGAACATGAATTAGTAGCAACACCCATCGTAAATGTTCTGGCATTTGCCTTTTGCGCTAATTGTTCGACATCATCAAACGAATACATTAAATCGCAAGCAGCGCCAGTCGCCTTGAATATAAAAAAATTGCCAGCCACACCACGCCTGTTTTCACGCTCTGTGATTGGCGCTGAGGCTATATCATCTGTTGTAAGAACCGTGCGAGCTTCAATCCCTTCCAACTCAAGCATTTCGGCTGCCATATCAAAATTCATAACATCGCCTGCATAATTTCCATACATAAAGAGTATACCAGCACCCTGATTAACGGCTTTTGCGCATTCAATAATTGGCTGTGGCGGCGGGGATGCAAAAACATTTCCAATAGCGGCAGCATCTGCAAGCCCTTTTCCAACAAAGCCTAGAAATGTTGGTTCATGACCAGACCCTCCGCCGATCACCAGCCCTACTTTGCCATGAGCTCTTTTGCTTTTCGAAACGATAGAACGCGGAGAACCTTCCACTTGTTCAACGACATCAGGATGCGCAAGAAGAAAACCCTCGAGCATTTCATCAACCGCATCGTCCCCATTATTGATAATCTTCTTACTTATCATCATCTATTCTCACCACGCTAAATGTTTAAATCGCCAGCACCAGTATCGATATATGGTGCCCAGAATGCGATCGATTCTGCTATATGGGTAATAACGGCACGATCATCTGGCTCTCTTTCTTTGAAGGATAGTTCAAGACAAATCTCATTATTCACCCCTCCTCCCTTTTCAAATGCCTCAATAAGTGGCTCAGGTTGGATGCGGCCTTTTGCATTATATTCGGATGTGAATGGACGATGCCCACCTTTGTCCAACAGTGACTGCTTGATATGGATTATCGGCGATACTTTTGGAACAGCCCTTGCCCAGACATAAGGATCGTAATCATCTGGATTGGAACTTGTTACATCCCCATGATCGATATCTGCCATCATCCACATCGGAATACTCATATTCAAATTCGAAATCCGGCTTTGTAACGCTAAGGCAGATGTTATTGTATCGCCAAATTCGCGACCAATTGACATCGGCTCCCAAAAGATAAATTTCAACCCGGCCTTTTGTCCGTGATCAGCAATCTCTGACCAGCAATCGAGTGCTATCTTGATGAGTTCTTCGCGACGGTGAAGATCATCAAAATCTTTGTAAGTGAAGATTGAAAATTGTGTTCCGAGCGAAGTTCCGCCAAGCTCCGCTATTATATCCGCAAATGTCTTAAACCAGTTCACGTAATACTGCCTTACATCGGCATCGGGATGACCAAAATGATTGAGCCGACCATAAGGCCCTGTCATGCCGCTGGTAACTTTAACTCCAGTACGATTTAACGCTGAATTCATTTGCTTGGTAAGGCGCTTAATCGTCTCGACTTGCCAACTTGGATTGATAAATTCATGTGTTAATTGGAGGTCACGAATTTTCAATTGTCGGGCTACAACATCAATTAAATCGTCTGGTTCGGCAAATCTATTGACCAGTGGGTTGGTGTTTAAAGAGAGGGTAAAACTCAATTTTAGTCTCCAATTTTAAACGTCAATTTCATTAAAAATGCAGCCCAGAACTGCAACAGTTTTACTTCATTTATTTGTAACACAATTCAGCGAAAAACTGCAGGGCTTTCTGGCATCATTATGCATGCAATCAGAGTTTTCACTTCTCCTGCCCATAATATTTTTTGCAAAGCGACCATCAGCATTTACGACCTATTTTCTGCATATTTTTCAAATAATTAAAGGATATGTTAAAATAATCGACCTTGTTCTTAAAATTCAAATTTTGGTATAATATAATCTGGAACAGAATTAAGTTCCGCGCAGAGGTCTAACACATGCGCAAGGGGGTCAGATTCGTGGATGCCAGTTCGTACCAATGCGGTCGAATATCCAGCGCCTTTGCCACCTACAATATCGTGTTCAGGGCTATCTCCAATGCAAATTACATTTTTTGCTCCGCGATCAGCTAATATCTGATGGGCCATTTTATATATAAGCGGGTGCGGCTTTCCTATCCATTCCACCTGACCGCCCATTTGCTCATAAAGTTTAGCTATCTGGCCATTTCCAAATCGCACCCCGTTGCCTGTTAACATCATGATATCTGGATTTGTACAGATGCATGGAGTACCTTTTTCAGCCGCACGTCTAAACAATTTTTCGTAGTGGCCCAGCTCAAGACCATCATCCGGGCACCCTGCAAGGATAATTAATCCGGCACGGTTTACATCTAGAGTTTGCACTAAATCTAATCCATCGATGCTTGATGTATCTTGATCACGAGATAGAATAAACACAGCAGTTCCTGCCGCTATTTCAGCTCCAATTCGCTCACTCATAAACTTGTATGCAGCTTCACCAGATGAGAGAACACTCAAGTAATCAGCACGATCAAAGCCTAAGTTAGTTAATCGAGCTTCATTTGAGCGTGCGCGTTTTCCTGAATTGGACAGCATTAATATCAGTTTACCCGCTTCACTGAGCTTCTTTACGGCTTGGGGTGCACAAGGGTAAATACCGTCGCCGTTGAGAAGCACACCAAACTGGTCCAGAACAAATGCATCATATTGCTCCATCAAACTGGATAAAGTCGCATTTTCTGGACTCATTTATCGACTCCTTTTCGAGCCAGTAATGCTGTTCCATACGCAGCTTCATCACTATTTGGAATGAGCATAGGCACCTTAAGCTTTCTCTCTCTAAGCCGAGCCCAAACCTTGTTTTTGGAACCACCACCCACAGTTCGAACAGTTGATAGTTCTGGTCCACCAAGCGCAGAAAGACGGCCGTAACCCAACCTTTCAATTTCTGCCATACCCTGCAAAATACCTTTTAAGAATTCGCTTTCACATGCCGGACGAGGGGTTAGGCGAGGAGGAAGTTTGGGATCAGCAATGGGAAAGCGCTCACCCACTTTAGATAATGGATAGTAATCTAACGGACTATCTACTTCTGCATTTATCTCCTTGGACAGCGCAACAATTTGAGATACATCAAAATGGCTAAGTAGAACATTTCCTCCGCTATTGGACGCGCCACCAGCTAACCATTTCCCTAAAATTTTATGGCTGTAAATTCCATTCTCTGGAGAAAAAATGGGGCTCTCGGATAGTAATTTTATAGTAAGAGTTGTCCCCAAGGCTGTCACACCATCACCTACATCTTCAGCCCCCGTTGCAAGAAATGAAGCGCACCCATCCGTTGTTCCTGCGACAACAACTACATGAGGCAAGAGATCGAATTCAGAAGCAAAATCCGAGGTTACATGTGAGATTGCACAACCTGGTTCTTCGACAGACGGAAGCTTATCAAGATCAAGGCCCACATTCTCAATCCAATGAGGCCACCTGCCCTCAACCGGATCGTAACCGGTTTTCAATGAATTGTTCTCGTCACTAGTGTAAGTTCCACATAGCTGACCTGCAATCCAATCTGCCTGATGAATAATCTTGTAAGCATCAAGTTCTTGGCAAAAAGATAACGCTCGTGCCAGTCCACTTGTTGCTCCATGTGCTGCACTTGTAATTGGCGCATTTTCAGAAATTTTTTCTAAAATCTGGGTATCCGTACATGGATCATTATACATACTCGCTTTTGCCAAAGGAGCACCGTTTTTATCAATTGGTAACATCGTGCCCGATGTGCCATCCACACCAATTGAAGCGATGCGGCTTGTATCAATATCGGCAAATGCAATGGCAAGAGCAGCCTTGGCAGCCTTTAACCAAACATAAGGGTCACGATAGTCAGGTCCAGCGCTGGACATTGCGCACTGCCCATCCGATACAACTTTTCCAGCGAAATCAATTACAGTGGCGCGAGCTCCGGATGTTCCAATATCTAGTCCAGTAAAGAGTGCATTACTTCGCATTCATCGCTTGCCTATATTTTTCGGCATCCCAATCAAGAAGTTCAAAATTCTGTTCTTCGGTCAAATAATTTAATCTCGCGTCAATGGGTGTTCGAAGTATAACCTCTGCAAGACATTGTATGAGCGCGAAAGCCCCCTCGCTCGCATCTTGGCGAACAAGAACACCTTTTTCTGGCACGATGACAAACACCGGGGCAGTATCCAGATCAATTTTTGACACATCCTCAATGTTCATACATGCAGCTCCCACTCCACAGAAGATAACATGGTCAGGGTAAAGGCTTCCTCCCGTTGATAATCGGACACGATCTGGTCCAAGAGCGAGTTGGTGAATAATGTGTTCCTCGGGTAATACTTGATATTTTTGAGGGCACACATCTCTCAACCCAGCCAAGTTTGGCTGGTGACGTTTATCCGGTTTAACTGTTAGAGCAGTCACGACTTTTGAAAGTAAGCGAGCAGCATCAATCACACTATCAGCAGCAACAAGAAGACCGTGATTAGCTAGGATGACTACGTCTGTATCTTCTTTAAGTGCAGCTTTTACTTCCTGTGCTAAATTTGCACCCGGCTTCTGATAAGAAACCATACACCAATTTAAGCCAGCTAATTTTTGTGAGATTAAATTTTTACCATTTTGTTGAATGGCATGCGCAATTGTTTGTACGCAGTGGACATGTATGACAATCCGTTGCTTGAAAACCGCGTGTAAACTTGTTTCGATGGACGGTCGTAGCACACCCTTGCCGATAGTAAATTCAGCGGGTCGATCTGATCGAGGTTCATTGTTATCAAGTGCCAATCGCATTTCTGGAAGGTCGACTGCAACAAAAATATCTTTCGATTTAGCATCAGCCAATAACGTGCCTGATGCCTTTATCCACATAACATTACCCTCTTTGACGGATGTATTACCGCCAGCACCTTGTATTAAAAGCGGGTTAGCACCAACTTCTGCTGAATATTCAATCAACTCACTAATATCATGCGGCCGGGTAAGCTCTAAACTCATAAGATTTCCTTTTTGCACTCGTTTTCACGTTCATCAAACCAAGCAATAAATCCGTTCTTTTCATGATCTGTCATATGTAAATTATGCTTGGTTCGGCGATGTAAAATATCTTCGGCAGTTTGAGCCCACTCATTTTCACAAAGGTAATTCACTTCAGCTTCATACAAGTCTGGCCCAAATTTTTGACCAAGATCCCCTATGCAGTTCGCGGCGCCAATTATTTTATGAGTAAGCGTGCCGTAAAGCCTCGCATAATGCTTTAGAAGAGACTTTTGCATCCAAGGGTATCTCAATGTAAGCTTGCTCAAAAACTCCTCAAAATCAGCATTGGGAATATCACCACCTGGCAAGTGCTGATCAGCAGTCCAAGCTTTTTTCATATCAGGAAAAAACGGATGTAATTTTTCAATCGCATGCTCAGCAAGTTTGCGAAATGTCGTTATTTTTCCGCCAAATATATTCAGCAGTGGCGCTCCTGAGCCCTCTTCCAAGTCAAGCAAGTAATCACGTGTAACAGCACTGGGGTTTCCATTACCATCATCATATAGTGGGCGAACACCGGAAAATTTCTGCAATACATCGTCTTTGGTAAGCTGTTGTTTGAAATACCTATTCACCGCATCGACTAGATATGTAACCTCTGAATCTGCAACCTCTACATTTTCAGGGCGTCCCTCATAACTAATATCTGTCGTTCCTATCAAGGCTTTATCACCCTCATATGGATTGATGAAAATTACGCGCTTATCATGATTTTGAACGAGATACGCATGTGACCCATCCCAAAATTTCGGCACGACAATATGGCTGCCTTTTACAAGCCGAACAGCTCTACGCGAATTCGTACCAGTTACGCGATTAATAATGTCATTTACCCAAGGTCCGCCAGCATTGATAAGAATTTTTGATGTAATCGTCCGGGTTTCACCTGAATGTGTGTCAGTTATCTCAACTTTCCAAACGTTCCCATCGCGTCTTGCAGATGTGCAAACAGTTCGTGTTAATATCTGCGCACCAAGCCGCCCGGCATCCACAGCATTTAGAACAACAAGACGAGCATCATCTACCCAGCAATCCGAATATTCAAACCCTTTTTTATACCCATCCTTGATGGGTGAGCCTTCTGGATCATTGTGTAAATTTAATGAGCGGGTTCCCGGTAATTTTTTGCGCCCACCCAAATTATCATATAAAAACAGGCCCAAACGAACCAACCAAGCTGACCGATCATTGGGGCTGTGAGGCAATACAAAACGCATTGGCCAAATGATATGGCTAGCGGCATTCAGAAGAACTTCCCTTTCAATTAAAGCTTCGCGAACAAGTCTAAATTCGTAATATTCCAGATATCTCAACCCACCATGAACAAGTTTTCCAGAACGAGATGAAGTTCCTTGCGCTAAATCATCCTTCTCACACAACATAACCGACAGCCCCCTGCCGGCAGCATCTCGCGCAATACCTGCACCATTAATGCCGCCGCCAATGATGAACAGATCAACCGTATTACTCATGTGCTGACTCGGGATTGTTGTTGAGGCATAATTTTCAACATGGGTTTCTGGGCGGTTCGCCAGCCACATATCGGCGCACTTCTTCCGCAGCTTGTTCTGCTGCATAGGTGACAGTGCGAACAGACGCGCCAGCAATGTGTGGGGTTAATGTTACATTAGGAAGTTTAAGCAAGTCCCAATCTGCGGGAGGCGGCTCAACCGAAAATGTCTCCAACATCGCGCTACCCAGATGCCCATTTGTTAACGCATCGTATAGATCATCATAATTGCACAAAGGCCCTCTGGCCGTATTTACAAATAAAGACCCTTTTTTCATTTTTTCGAATGCTTCAGCATTCATCATATGCCGGGTCTCATCAGTTACCCGCGCATGAATTGTTACGACATCGCTTTCACACAAAAGATTATTCAACGAAACGAGTTCAACACCTGCTTCTATGTCGTCGGTTGATAATTGGATATAGGGATCATGAACAACTATTTTACAGCCAAAGGCACGAAGTATTCGTACAACCTTAGTACCAATATTGCCGTATCCAATAACACCCACAGTCATTTCATTCAGTTCGCGGCCGGTAAGGTCAGCGCGGTAAAGGTCCCCTCGCCAATTTCCCGTGCGAAGGTCTTCGTGTCCTTCTCTGATTTTGCGGGTTTCAGCTAATATTGCTCCTATCGTGAATTCGGCAACGGCAGATGCATTTCGACCAGGTGTATTTACAACGAGTACATTATGGTCTTTAGCGGCAGCCATATCGATGTTAACCGGGCCACCTCGTGAAACTGCGATCATTTTCAATGATGGCAATTGCTCAAACATTGATCGGGACATCGGCGCGAGTTGAGTGACTAAAATATCCGCATCGCCAACGAAATCAACAACTTGATCTGCTGTGCCGAAATATTCTTTCAAACCATCCATGCCTTTGACAGCATAGCCATGTTCCATCGGCTCATTTGGCCAGTTACTTTTTGTTGAGTTCGTCGTAACTTTATCACCGCAAAGCGCCTTGATTTTTTCTTCAAAGACGTCTGGTAGCATGAAATGATCACCGATAATTGCAATGCTTTTAGTCAACATACTACTCCTATAATTTAGCTAGTTCTTGCCAAGTGGGTTCAGACGACGTTCTGTGCGCTCGATAGGCATTAAACAATTTGTCGTAGGTCGCACTGAGTGTGCTATCTGGAAATTCGATATTACCAAGCAATGGGCTAACCCATTCCTTTATGCATGAGTGCATATCATCATAGATACCGATTGAAACGGCTGCCATCATCGCAGCGCCAGCCGCACCAGCTTCTTCACGGTCTGAATACCTGACCGGAGAATTGAGAACAGATGAAATGATATGCCGCAAAGCTATAGATTTTGCAGCTCCACCTGTTAACCTGATCTCTTTAGGCAATTGCCCCATTACGCTATAACAATCACGAGAGGCTAACCCTAAACCTTCAATAACCGCACGAAGTAAATCAGGAAAACGGTGTGAGCTATTGAGCCCTTGGAATGAAGCGCGCGCAAAGGGGTTGATAAATGGACCTCTTTCTCCAGCTTCTGATATATATGGATGATACATCAAAGATGCTGGTTGGCTTTCTTCAAGCCAGCCATCTATCGACTTAACCAAGGTCGAATGATCGATTTCATTGCCGAAATTTGATATCAAATCTGAGGCTAATTTCAGCAACCAATCGATATTCAGAGTGGCCGCCATATTGGATTGGATTTGCAATACCATGTCAGGTATGGGCAGCACCATGACATACCCGGTAGCTTCTTTACCCAAAATAACATCGTTACTCAGCTTTGCACGCATATGCATACCGGTGGAACCAAGTATCGAACAGCCAACATCTTCTTGACCTGTAAACACACCAGAACCAAGCCCGGTGCATACAACATCAACAAAACCCAAAACAACAGGTGTGCCCGCTAATAAACCCGTTTCACGAGCGGCACTTGCAGTGAGAACGTGATGGGTCTGTGTTCCATCAATAATCTCAGGAAGTAGATGACGATATGATGAAAGGTCTAGCGCATCGATAACTGTTTCATCATAATCTCTCGTACGAAAATTGCCGAAAGTGAAACAGGCTTCCGATGGGTCTGTTGCGCGGATATCCGTTAACTTAAGATAAAGCCAATCTTTTGGATGAAGCGCGACCTCTGCCTTGTCAAGATATTCCGGTGTTGTCGCTAGCATGTGAGAAAGCTGACTACCCATTTGGCAGCAATTCAGTCCAGTTCCCGTGGCCTCAAATCGCGCCCTGTCTGTTTCCAGCGTACTCAAGCGATCAACGGCAGGTGTCGAGCGAGCATCTAGCCAAATCCAGCCGTCAGTAACCGGTTCGTTATCTTCACCCACGAGCCATGTCCCATCACCCTGTCCAGTGACAGCCACGGCTACGGTTCTTTGTGCAAGATTAGGCACTTTTTCGCCAAGCATACGTAAGGTTGTAGCACAATCATCCCAGGTCTTCCTGAGTGATTGAAAAGCTGCGCCATCTGATCTGGTTGTGTAGATATTGGGCGTGGAGGCTACCGCTATCTGTTTTCCAGAAAGGTCAAAAGCCACCGACTTTATGACCGAAGTCCCTGCATCAATTCCGATCAATACATCTTTGGACATCACGCAATATCCTGCCCATGACTTAATGCATGTCCTGACTTAGGATCGAAAATATGAAGGTCAGATGGCTCAAGCTCAATCCCAATTTTCTCCCCCTCATTAACAACAGCTCGATCATGTTCAACCAAAACAATCGTACTATTTGCAAAATTCGCGGCGATATGACTCTGGTCGCCCAACCATTGATTGGCAACAACAGTTGCCTGAGCTCCATTAACGCCCCGTCTGACAGCATATGGACGAACGCCAACAATGACATGTTTTGTTTCGACCAATTTCTTACGAACGCCTTCCGAGAATTTAGACTTCGGATAGCTAAGTGAAAGACCTCCATCTAATTGAAGATGTACGTTGCTTTCTGCGAGTGTTGCGGTTGCTGGAAACACATTCATCGGAGGCTCTCCTACAAATGTGCCTGTAAACAAATTTGCGGGTTTTTCTTTGATTATGGCAGGGCTAGCATATTGTTGCATTTCACCATCTTCCATAACGGCGATTTTATCGCCTAGAGCATTTGCTTCAGTTTGATCATGGGTTACTAAGATAGCTGTTTGACCACGCTCCTTAATGAAATGTTTGATCCGACCGCGTAAGAGAGTTCTCAATTGAGGCTCAAGCTGCCCCATTGGTTCATCAAGCAAATATAGATCTGCTTCCCTTATCAATGCCCGCGCTAAGGATGCCCGCTGTTGTTGCCCACCAGAAATTGAGGTTGGAGATCGATCCAAAATATCCGAAATTTCCAACATGTCGGAAATCTCCTTGACCTTTTCGGCAACCGTTGATGCACTAAGATTAGTGGACTTTAAAGCAAATGCTATATTCTCACGAATAGTCACCGTAGGATAAAGCGAATAGCCTTCGAACGCCATTGCAACATTACGCAAAACAGGGCGCAAATTTTGAACTTCACGACCAGCAAGGTGAATTTTACCACGGCTTGTGGATTCAAATCCGGCGACCATTCTCAATGTTGACGTCTTACCGCACCCCGAAGAGCCTAGTAATGCTATGATATCGCCCTTCTCTACTTCCATGCTAACGTTTTTCACAGCATGAACACCTACATTAATCGGACCGTAGAATTTATCGACATTTTCCAATCTTAACATCACGTTACTCATGCGACTTCTCCTGGTTCACCAGCAGATAGGGATGCCGCATCAAGTGGCTCAATTCTATTGCCAGACATTTTTTCAAATAGCATTATGTCGCCCGTATCAACGGCGATATAAGCGTCTTTATCTATCGGACCAGGAGATCCCGCCGGACGCGACAACATAAGTTCGCGACCATTTACAGTGCGCATTAAATTAACAGTCTTTTCATTTAGCGGTGTCTCAGCTTCAACAGTAATTGGAAACGCATTTGGAGTGCCCTTTTCCACAAATCTTAAAGCTTCTGGCCGCACTCCTAAAATACAATCGGTGTTAACCGCTTTTGAATATCCCGCATCTATGGGTATTGGAGTTTCTGATATTCTCACCTGAATATTGCCTGCGGACATCATTGGCTGAACATCAATGAGGTTTATAACCGGATCGCCAAATAGCCGTGCCGTTTCGATATTTCCTGGCTTAAGATAAATTTCTTCAGGCGTGCCTGTCTGTTGAATGCCATGACCACTCATAACAGCAATATTATCCCCGAAAGCCATAGCCTCTTTATAATCTTGAGTTACATAAATCACCGTTGCATTTTGATCTTTTAAAAGTCTTGGCAATTCCAAGCGCATTTCGAAACGAAGTTTTGCATCCACATTTCGCAAAGGGTCATCAAGCAACAAAATTGCAGGCTCACCTGCTAAAGCTCGGGCAAGCGCTGTACGCTGCTTTTGTCCATTTGACAGCTCTTTAGGTTGGTGACCAAGCACATGATCAATCTTCAATAACTTTGCTAGTTTTTGAACATTCGTATCTATAGTGTTCTTGGGTTGTTTTCTGGCTGTGAGCGGGCTCGCAATATTCGCATGCGCATCCATATGCGGGAATAATGCAAAGTTTTGAAACGCCATACCGATGCCGCGATGCTCAGCCTCTACGCCACTCATATCTGCATCATTTAAAACAATAGTCCCTTCATCTGGCTCAATCACGCCAGCGATAAGACGAAGTAAAACTGTTTTACCTGCGCCCGACGGACCAAAAAGAACCAATGTTTCACCAGTTTCGACCGAAAGAGAAACCTGATCCAGAACCAAATCGTCTTTGAATGACTTGGAAATATTTTCAAGACTAAGTGACATAATTACCCTTTCACCGCGCCGAGTGATAATCCTTCAACAAGATAGCGTTGAGCATACATTGCCAATGCAAAAGTTGGCGTAATTGATAGAACGATTCCGGCAGCTATTTGGCCATAGTTGATGCCTGAAGCAGTGATAAATGCGAGAGCACCAACCGTTACCGGTTGCTTGTCAGCGGAGGCTAAAACAAGCGCAAAAATAAAATTATTCCAAGCAAAAATGAATGCCAGCAAACCCGCGGCGGCTATTCCCGGCCCCGCTAGCGGAAGCGCTATTTTTCTGAACGTCGACCAAAATCCGTGGCCAGCAATACGGTAAGCATATTCAATATCAGCAGGAATATCCTCAAAATATCCACGTACAATCCATAAAATAAGCGGAAGTACGATAAGCTGATAAACCCAGATCAATCCCACATAGGTATCCGCCAATCCAAGTTGCTGAAAATAAATCGTAAGCGGAAGCAGTACTAGAAGAGGCGGTGCAAATCTAAACGACAACAATGTAAACGCTATATCTTCTGATCCCTTAAATTTGAGACGGGCAAACGCATAAGCCGCTGGAACACCCAGAATTAGTCCTACGATTACAGCTGAGGTTGACAAGAAAAGCGAGTTAAACAGGTTACCCATGAACTCAATTTTAAGTGACCCCGCAGCTGTTTCTAACTGCCCGGTTATAAGGCCCTTATAGTTCACAATGGTTGGCTCAAAAAACAACTTTGGTGGAATTTGAAGTATGGTTTCGTTGGTTTGAAATGACATCAAAAAAATCCAAAGAATTGGAAACATGAAAAAGATAATAACGAGCGAAATTGCCATGCCGCGTAACACTCGTTCTATGGTGCTGACCTGATCCATTGTCGTCTCCTATGCTTCGCCGCGTGCTTTTTCACGCAAACGGAGCCAATTTTTTATAAATAAATTTGATAGAAAATATGTGATAGCCCATAAGATCATCATAAGCGCAGCAGAACGTCCAACATTGGTTGATTGGAAAAAGTTCAAATAAGCCTCAACCTGAAAGACGGTCAAAGTATCTCCAGGTCCGCCCTGCGTCATCGCATAAATAATATCAAACTGTTGAATCGATTCTATAACCCGGAACAATGTCGCAGTAAGTAAAAATGGCGTTAGCATTGGCAAGGTAATTTTCCAGAAAACAAACAAACGAGGAACGCCATCCAACTCTGCTGCTTCGAATGGTTGCCTTGGGAGCGAACGTAATCCTGCAAGCAGCAAAATCATAATGAATGGGGTATAGACCCAGACATCCACAATAATTACCGTTAGCATCGCCGTTGACGGATCAGATGCCCAATTCATGTCGGGAAAACCAAGAAGTGACGCAAAATAACTTAAAATACCAAAGCCTGGATTTGTCATCAGTTTCCACATCAAGGCAGCCAATGCAGGAGCTGTCATAAGTGGCATCAGCAACATTATTGATACGAAGTTATTGAACATACTGCGCCTTTGCAGCAGCAAAGCAATGCCCAATCCTAGTAAAAGCTCGATGCCAACCGTCAATGTCGCGTAGGTCATAGAGACTTTCAGAGTGTTCCAAAATGATGTGTCTGAAAGAAAATTTATATAGTTCTCACCCCAGTTGAACTTTTGAGCCCACGGCTGGGAAAGTCTATAACGCTGCAATGAATAAATAACAGCAGTGACAAACGGAATTAGTATACCAATACATGTCAATAAAGCCGGAAGACTTAATAGATACGGAAGATATCGACGATTGATATGGAACCGCGATTTTGCTGGCACTGACATCGTAATTCACCCACAGGTATTCTCTGATCATCTCCAACTTAGGTGAGTTGATCTGGAGTAGTTTATTAATTTGACGTTATATTTCAAGACTCACCCCGCGGAGAGAACGGGATGAGTCAGTTTGCTGAAACCTCTTGGGAGGACTAACCGAGACCGGCTTCTATCAGCTGTTTATCGACACTCTGAGCAAGTTGATCGAGCCCCTCATCAACTGGCAGTTCATTCGCAACCATTTTCTGAAGAGTTGCTGCCCATTCTGTTGTCAAATCGAAGAATAGCGGCTGAGCTGTGAAGTGAATCTTCGCACCCGGTGCTGAAAGATCATGCATTTCCACATATCCAGGATAGCTCTTATCCAAACGGGCACGGAAGTCGGTATTAGCCCAAACAGACTTACGAACAGGGTTCACAAAATCCATCTGCGTTGCGCCAAAGAGTCCGTGCTCAGGCCCGGAAGCCCATTGCATAAAGTACCATGTAGCATCCTTCTTCTTACCAGCAGTTGCCATGGCCAATGACCAAATCCAAATATTTGGTGTCGGAGCATCTGCATCTGGGTTAGCTGCGAACGGTGAGAAAGCAAGATTACCAGCTTCCGCATTATCGCCACCATTCATGAAGTAACCAAGAATATCAGCATCGAAGATCATTGCTGATTTACCGGCACCCAGATCGGTTCCAGCTTGATACCAAGTATGTGTTGACCAATCAGGTGCACCACTATCTTGAATCATTTTCACCCATTGAGAATGGAAACCACGAGATACATCTGTGTTCATTGCAGCTGATAACTTACCATCTGCAGAAACATTTAAATCCTTCTGACCGAAGTTCGCATAGCCGGAAAGAAAGCCGGGGTGAATAGTTGCCCATGAACGGGAACCACGAACACCAATACCATATGAAGCAATGCCATCAGTCTTGGCTTTTAGTGCTGTATCTGCCAATTCGTCCATGTTTGTAGGAACAGATAAACCACCAGCCTTAAACATACGCGCGTTGTATGAAAGATTATTTTGCTCATAGCCCCATGGAATACACCATTGTTTAGCATCATCAGACCCAAGCTCACCACCTGGCTTGCCGTTCCATGCGCATGAATCCCTAACACCCTCAAGCATGTCTTCCCAATTGTAATCAGGATTTGTCTTCGCAGGATCACTGATAAATTCATTTAAATCATCAACCCATCCGGCAGGGCCATATGTCCAAGTCATGTAGGCGCCTGTCATGAATGCATCATACTCTGATGATCCAGATGAAAGAGCAGCTGTAACTTTGTCGAAATAAACATCTTCAGGGAAGATGTCATATTCAACTTCTATTCCTGTCAATTTTTTAAAATTCTCTAGGTTGGCGATCATAGCATCTGCATATGGATGCTTGTTCAGTAATAATTTTACTGTCGTACCCTTGTGCTTTTGCCAATCAAAGCCATTTTGAGCCAATGCTTCAGTTGCAACAGAATTTAACAATGTTCCAGCTGTTGCAGCTGTAACACCCATGACACCAAGTCCACGAATAAGAGACCGTCGATCTATTTTGCCATCAACATATGTTTTGATTAAATTCTTTTCTTTCTCATGCATTGTTATTCCTCCCAGTGTTTTTGGATTAGTCCAAAGTTAGAAGCGCATTTGCAGTGCGCTCATCGGTGATGAGACCTTTCAAAAGACCACTCATCAAAACAGACCCAATTGCACGGGTCTTACTATTACCGCCACCAACGGCGACAATTCTGCTTTTCTCTATATCTGCCAACTCTACTGAAACAGTTCGCGATGTAAGATTGGTTTCAACATTCTGCCCCTTCTCGTCAAAGAAATGACCTAGCAATTCTCCCACGCCATTTGCGCGAACGACATCATTGATCTCTTCTGGCGCAATCATACCAGACTCCACCAGTTGAGCAGTCGGATCTACAGCTCCAATGCCCACGAATTTAAGCTTTGATAATGCCGCCATTGCCATCACATCTGTCACGCCGCGCTGAGACAACAAAATTTCGCGATCTTCTTTAGAATTTGCGAAAAAGGGAACTGGCATAACAAAAGCATCCGCACCTGTTTTCTCAGCAAGACGATGCATCACATCGTGTGGATTGGCAGAGAAATTTTTATTCAAACCACCTAACAGTGAGACAAATTGTGTTTTGCGTGCATCCAATTTCGGCAATTGCGTCACACACGAAGCAAGCGTTCTACCGTGACCCAAGCCGATAAGTTCATGCTCACCACTATGAATTTCGCGCTGCAAAAACTTTGCCCCGGCGACACCCAGAACACCTAACGGCACATCGTCGTCATTAACATTCGGAACAACTTCACAATAATCCAATCCAAACCGTTCAGAAATCCTATTTTCTAACGACACACACTCCGAAATTTCACCATCAATGATAAATTTGACAGCGCCGTCTTGATTTGCCCTCATGATAAGCCGATGCGCTTTGATGCTTGTCACACCTAATTTATCAGCTACGTCAGATTGTTTGAGACCACCAACATAATGAAACCAAGCAGCCCTTACAGCT
This sequence comes from Lentilitoribacter sp. Alg239-R112, assembly GCF_900537175.1. GTDB lineage: Bacteria > Pseudomonadota > Alphaproteobacteria > Rhizobiales > Rhizobiaceae > Lentilitoribacter. The sequence goes on from NZ_LS999833.1 coordinate 2,078,784, forward strand.
AGACTAGCCTCATCCTGACGTGCGGTTGCGGGAGCTGCCAATTTGTACCTCTTTTAACAATAATTCAGTCGTTATGTAATTTATTACAGTTATTGTTATTTTTGTCAATCTTTGAATTGTATATAGTCAACAGGCGATGTCACATTAATCTACTATCAATGATATTTGTTATAGACACTGTTGGATGAGCCAAGATCCAGTAAGTTATAAACATCACCGTTTTCCACCCGAGATTGTTGCCCGAGCCGCTTGGCTGTACTTTCGGTTCGGGCTTGTCGCAAAGTTTTCCAATTAACTCAATTTTGAGATTTTAGTGATGAAACGGAACTCCAATTTTCTGGAGTATTGCGTTATGATCCTTAATGAGCTTATCAAAAAGCTGAAGTCTCGATCCAAGAATGATTTCAAAGGACGCCAGTTTGAAGGGTGGCTGATCATTCAAGCTGTCGCTTGGTATTTGCGTTACCCGCTAAGCTATCGAGATCTTGAAGAAATGTTCTTGGAGCGTGGATTTGAGGTCGATCATAGTACAATTAATCGTTGGGTCTTGACCTATGCTCCTATGATAGAGAAACGATTGCGTCAGTTCCGGAAACCACATTGTGGTTCAATTCGAATTGATGAAACTTATGTCAAAATTCGCGGACAATGGAAGTATCTGTACCGAGCTATCGACAAACACGGCAACCCTGTAGATTTCCTACTTACCTCAAAGCGTGATTTAAGTGCAGCTAAGCGGTTCTTCCACAAGATGCTCAAGGATGAGCCCTTGCTCGCACCACAAAAACTTGGAACCGATGGTGCAAACACATTTCCATCCACAATCAAAACGTCTATCGAAGAAGGGTTGCTCCGTCCCGACCCTGTACATTACGTCACCAAACACTTGCAACAAGGCATTGAAAGTGACCATTTCAGAGTTAAAAAAAACATGCCAAAAGTTGGTGATTTTCAATCCTTCAATACGGCCAGGCGAACCATTGCTGGTTTCGAAGCCATGTTGTGGTTGAGGAAAGGCTTTGGCAATTCTTACAGTTGGAATGTTAACAATCAGAATGAATTACTCGGGCACCTATTCGGACTTCAATGGGTTAACAAAGTATGAATGCAGCGAAGGCCAGGGTTAATTACGCCCTGAGATAATCTTTGCGACAAGCCCGGCGATCTGCATTAGCCAATGCATCTGAATCAATGTCGGTCAGGACTACCTGCGCACCCGCTTCCAACATAGCTTCAGCGATACTGTAGCCTATGCCGTGAGCCGCCCCTGTAATGACGACACGTTTTCCTTCCAGTTTAAATCGATCAAGATAGGCCAAAGCAAGTAAGCCATCATTGTGTGGCTACGACAGGAAGCGTAGCGCACTGACAACCTCCTCCTCAGACACTTGTTGGGGCTCGTTGTGGATGATCTCACCCTTCTGACATGAGCGCATGGCCACGCGGGCAAGCTTGTCGTCACTGGGGTCAATAATGCCGATTTCTGACAGCGTTGTTGGCAACCTCACTGAGCGACAAAACGAACTAATTTCATCGAACTCATCTAGGCGCCCTTGTATGAAAAGACCTGCCAAAACACCTATAGCGACCTTCTCTCCATGAAGAGCATCATGCACATCATCCAGTTCACAAAGACCATGATGAAGGTAGTGTCGCAAAGTTTACGATCAGTTCATTTTGATTTTGTAATAGACCTTTAGTTCAGCATCTATTCAAATCGAGATTTCAATGATTAACTTTAATGGTAGCCACTACCCAAAAGGAGTTATCCTGTACGCAGTTTTCTTCTATGTCAGATACGCCGTTTCCTATCGTGACTTAGAAGAAATAATGGCGGAGCGAGGTGTAGAAGTTGACCACGCAACACTGAACAGATGGGTGGTTAAGTTTAGCCCATTGATTGCCTGTGAAGCTCAGCGGAGAAAGTCTGCAACCAACAATTCGTGGCGCATGGACGAAACCTACATCAAAGTGAAGGGCAAGTGGACTTACTATTATCGTGCTGTCGACAAGAATGGCAAAACCCTTGATTTCATGTTGTCTGAGCAACGGGACGCCAAAGCAGCTCGGCGTTTTTTCAAACAAGCCATTGATACTAACGATGTGCCAGACAAGGTGGTTATCGACAAGAGTGGGGCTAATTTGGCCGGGCTGTAATGGACCAATGTGATGTTGAAATTCTCGGACGAAAGTAAATTGATCAAGATATTGCAGGTAAAATATCTCCTTCTCACGCATTTAGAATGCGCTGTTAGAATGCGCTGTCAGGCAACGGAATAATATCGTAGAACAGGATCATAGGTTTATCAAAAGACTGGCGCGCGCCATGATGCACTTCAAATCGTTCCGCTCGGCTTCAGCAACGCTGCAAGGCATCGAGATTGCACATATGATTCGCAAACGTCAGTTCGGTAGAACCAACAAATCTGCATTCCAACAATTTGCTGCGCTCGCCGGATAATTGTGTCCACAGATAAGATAAATTTACCCTACACTAAACTTTGCGACACTACCAAATCTCCAATGGTCAGTAATCTGTCGCCGACCAATGGTCATTCGGCGGTCAGGACACGTTGGAAGGTATATTCAATGATGCTTTCCGGCTTCATCTCGATCGAGAACCCTGGAAGGAATGGGGTCAAATAGGCACCGTTTTCGATGATACAAGGATCAACAAAGTGCTCGTGCAAGTGATCCACAAATTCGATCCGTTTGCTGTCTTTTTCGCCCGTAATCGCGAGGTAATCGATCATCGACATGTGCTGGACGTATTCGCACAAGCCAACACCGCCTGCGTGCGGCCAAACCGGTAAGTCGTATTTTGCGGCCATCAGCATCACGGCTAACACCTCGTTCAGCCCGCCCATGCGACAGCTGTCAATCTGCACGATGTCAATCGCGCCGTCCTTGATGAACTGTTTGAACATGATCCTGTTCTGACACATCTCACCAGTCGCCACTTTGATCGGAGCAATCGCCTCGCGGATGGTTTTATGGCCCGAGACATCGTCGGGCGATGTGGGTTCTTCCATGAAGTACGGCTTGGCGAACGCGAGTTCCTTGATCCATTCGATAGCCTGATCAACTTCCCAGACCTGATTGGCGTCGATCATGATGTTCATGTCCCAGCCCAGTTCTTCGCGCGCGATGGTTAGGCGGCGGATGTCGTCTTGTAGATCGCGGCCAACCTTGAACTTGGTATGGGTGAAGCCCGCGTCTTTGGCCTCGCGGCACAGACGGCGCAATTTGTCGTCGGGGTAGCCGAGCCATCCCGCTGACGTCGTGTAACAAGGGTATCCTTCCGCCTTCAGTTTTTCGATCCGCGCGGCCTTACCACCTGCAGCCTCTTGCAAAATTGCAAGCGCCTCGTCTGGGGTGATCGCGTCCGTTATGTAGCGGAAATCGATCAAGCTGACGATTTCTTCGGGGGACATTTCCCCAACCAATTGCCAAACTGGTTTGCCCGCGTCTTTGGCCCACAGGTCCCACACCGCGTTGACCACCGCCCCCGTGGCCAGATGGATCGCACCCTTGTCAGGTCCAATCCAACGCAACTGGCTGTCGGATGTCACGTGGCGCCAAAAACGGCCCATGTCTTCTTTGATCCAGTCCAATTCAAGCCCCACCAATCGGTCGCGCAAGGCATGGATTGCGGCCACGCAAATCTCGTTCCCGCGCCCGATGGTGAACGTTAAACCGTGGCCCTCGTGTGCGCCGTCGGTTTCCAACACAACATAAGCCGCCGAATAATCCGGATCAGGGTTCATCGCGTCTGATCCGTCCAAGCTCTCGGACGTGGGGAAGCGCAAATCATGGGTGCGTAAACTGATAATTCTTGTCATGCGGAGGCCTGTACCGTTTGACGCTGCACGCCAAGGCCTTCGATCCCAAGCTCCATCACGTCGCCCGGTTTCAGATATGTTTCAGGGGTTTGCCCCATGCCCACGCCTGGTGGCGTCCCGGTCGAGATCACATCACCCGGCTGCAGCGACATGAACTGCGACAAGTGCGAGATGATCGTGGCCACATCAAAGTGCATCGTGCGGGTCGAACCATCCTGATAACGATAGCCGTTTACTTCGAGATACATGGATAGGTCTTGGGGGTTCCCGACCTCGTCACGTGTCACTAACCATGGGCCAATTGGCCCAAACGTATCGGCAGATTTGCCTTTAACCCACTGACCAGAGCGATGGATTTGAAAGTCGCGTTCAGACAGATCGTTTATCACGCAATAGCCCGCAACATGATCCAGCGCGTCTTCCTTGCTGACATACTTGGTGTGCTTACCAATCACCACGCCCAGCTCAACCTCCCAATCGGTCTTGACCGAATTGCGCGGAATATCGACCATGTCGTTCGGGCCTGTGATGGCAGAGGTTGCCTTGAAGAAGACAACCGGTTCTTGCGGCAGCTCCATTCCGCTTTCGGCGGCGTGGTCGGCATAGTTCAGGCCAATACAGATAAACTTTCCGACGTTGCCGACGCAGGAGCCAAGGCGTGTCTCTGAATCCACAACTTGCAACTTGGTGGGGTCCAATACGCGCACTCGATCCAACACCTCATCAGACAGCGCACTGCCGCTCAGATCATCGATGTAATCAGAAAGATCCAAGATCACCCCTTCAAACAACAGACCGGGTTTTTCTTCGCCTGCGGGGCCATAACGTAGTAATTTCATAGGTATCTCCGGTTAATTTCAGATGGCCCAGCCGCCATCGATGACGTGGGTCTGGCCTGTAGTAAATGCGCTGTCGTCGCTAGCGAGGTACAGGGCGAGGGATGCGATTTCTGCGGCATGTCCGATGCGGCCCAAAGGCTGACGGGCGATAAAATCTTTCAGTGCCTGATCATAATCGCCAGTCGCGCGCAAACGGTCATGCAAACTGGGGCTTTCGACGGTACCCGGACAAATGGCGTTGCAACGCACCTTGTCGGTTACGTGATCCGCCGCGACTGCCTTGGTCAGGCCGATAACGGCTGCCTTGGATGCACAATAGGCCAAGCGATTTGGCACGCCCTTGATCGAAGAGGCCACGGACGACATATTGATGATCGACCCGCCGCCAATCACAATCATGCCTGGCAGAATCAATTTGATCAACCGGTATTGCGCCTTCACATTCAGATCAAAACTGAAGTCCCAGTCTTTCTCGTCACATTCCGCAATCGCGCCATTGGCAACATAACCGGCACAGTTGAACAGTGCATTCAAAGGCCCGATATCGGCAATCGCAGCTTCCACAGCAGCACCGTCCAACACATTCAACGCACGTGCCGTGATCCCATCAATCGCATCAAGCTCAGCCAATGCGGCTTCATTGATATCCGTCGCAATCACCCGTGCTCCCTCGGCCGCAAACATCTCAGCGGTCGCGCGACCAATCCCTTGTCCCGCAGCGGTGATAAGGACGGTTTTGCCTTTTAGTTTGGTCATGCGATGACACCTTTTGGATTTAATCGTGGATACCAATTGATCGCGCAATCATACCAAAGCGCGGCTTGTTCTAAGCTGTTGAAATCACGTGACATGGCCCAAGACACAAGGCTTGCCACCCAGACCTTTTCGAGTTCGGTCAATTGCGCGACAGGAAAATTGCTGGCAGCCATCAACCGCTGTGGACCGAATTGCGTACATACGAAATCCATCACAGCGAACAGGTCGACGTCAGTCGGCATTCCCTCGTAGGGCTCAATCAAGCCGGACATCTTAGTTGCGACGTTCGGGCGTTTGGCCAGTTTTTGCAAACCGTTGCGCCATGCATGATTTGACAAGGCGTTTTGTGGCGGAAGTCCGCAATGATCCAACACGATTTTACCTGAGAATTGATCAGCAAGGTCACAGGAGAATTCAAGTTGATCTACAGGTGCTAAAAGTTCAATCGTAACATTATCGTTTGCCAATAGGGTCAAGACTGCCATTGGTTCATCATTCAGCAACCGACCCGGATTCGACATTCTATTTAGCATCAATCGAACCCCGCAAACACAAGGCTGAGCAATCAACTGTTTGGCGCGATCCAAGGCATCGGTTGCAGTTGGATCGATCCATGCCACCACACCAGCAATCTGGTCTAACCGAGATGCATGTTTGATCAACCACTCCGAATGGCTATCGTCAGGGGCGGATTGCACCACAATTGCGCGACTGAACCCACAGCCTGCTAAATGCGCTCGCAAAGCAACGCTTGTCGCTTTGTCATTCAGTTCGGGATGCGTATCGCAGATCAAAATGTCGTCACGACGTTGTGGATCCCAAAGGTGAACATGAGCGTCTATGGCATTTTCCATCATCATGCCCGCAACCCCAAGGGTGCGACGTTTTCCCAAAACTCTTGCGGGATATTGGTTTTCAATGCGGACAGGCTTTGCTCAAGCTGACAGGCCGTAGAAACACCTAACAAAAGGGTGTCGACCGCCGAATGACGTGTTGGAAAAGACAAAGCTGCGTTTATCAATTGGATTCCACTTGCTTGTGCAAGGTCATGTATTCGGGTGGCGGCGTCACGCTCAACGACAGTCGCTGGGCGATAATCAAACGATGCCGCCTCAACAGGCCGTTTAGCCAGCAAGCCAGAATTTAATACACCACCCGCAACAACGGCTGTGCGTTTCTGGGCGCACAACGGCAACAGATTTCGAGCGGCACTTCGGTCAAGCAAGGTCCAGCGCCCCGCCACCAGAACCACATCGGCTGCGCCGCGATAGATAGCTGCAATTAAGCCAGCATTTGTATTACACCCAGCGCCGATCAAACCTATCTCCCCCTTAGCTTGCAGGTCTTTGAGAACGGGTAAGGCTTCGGCTAGCGCCGCCTCAGGTGCCATTTCGATATCATGCAGGAAAACGCAATCTAGGTAGTCACGACCCAATCGGTCTTGCGACCGCCGAATGGAAGCTCGCGTGGTTGCTTCGGAGAAATCCCAAACATCCGGAGTATCATTTGGGCCTGGTGCGGCCACACCGAGTTCGCGATAGCGGCCAACCTTTGTCGACACAAAAACATCGCGTGCAGCCTGAGATTTCAAGACCTTACCAAGACGAATTTCGGCCTGCCCGCCGCCGTAAAGCGCCGCTGTATCAAAGTATTTAATACCGCTGTCCAAAGCCAACGACAATGTCCGTTCGGCCTCTGACAGATCAGTAAGCGCAAGCGCGGCAGTGCCAAGCCCGAGTGAGGGAACCTTCTCCATCATGACACAAGACCCCAACGACGGACTGTTACGCGTTCAATTGGAACAAACAACAACCGGTCAAGGACTAACCATAATATGCCGATCAAGATCATGCCCAGTACGACAATCTCTGTTTGATACCACTGGACCGCTTCGAGTGTCATATAGCCGATCCCGTTTGTGCCCGCGATCATTTCAGCGGCCACAAGGGCACGCCAACCGTAGGCCATCGAGGTCCGCAGCCCGACAAGTATCTGCACCAGTGCACCAGGTACAACGACCGTTGTTATGACGTCCCAGCGATTAGCTCCGTGAGACTGCGCCGCGCGATACAAGACCGGCGGAATAGATTGCACACCAATTACGGTCGAATAGATGCTTGAAAAGAAAATCGTATTCACGATCACAAAAAGAACCGATCCCCCTCCGACGCCAAACCAAATAATGGCCAGCGGCACCCAAGCGATGCCGGCAATCGATTGAAAAAAACTGAGAACTGGCGTCAATGTCTCAGCCACAGCACGGTTCAGCGCAATTGCCAACCCAAGTGGAATAGCAATCAGATTGCCCAAAACATAGGCTGTTGCAAGTCGTTGAAGGCTTGCCCAGACCTCTGACAATAGGCTCCCGTCAAGCAGCATGTCCTGAAAAATGCCCCAAACTTTTCCGGGTGATGGCAATTTATAGGCCGGTATATCGGAAATTTGCGGGGTCAACGCCCATGCAGCCAAAATAACGATAAACGGTAAAAGCCCTGTGACCAACGCAGGACTGATACGTGGCTTAGGCGGCATTTGGATTGCAGTGTTCATGTATTGCCCCCTTGGTTGCGGACAAGACCCCACCGCACGATTGTTGCTTGTTCGACAGGGCGTAAAAGCAATCTATCAATAAGCAGCCACATAACGCCCATCATGATCATACCGACAACGACCCGATCGGTTTGCCGTGTCGTGGCACCATCAAATATCAAGAAACCGATGCCAGATCCCGCGGCAATCATTTCTGCAAAAATAAGCCCTCGAAACGCAAACCCTGCGCCTACGCGAAAACCTGTAGTGATGTTGGGCAACGCTGACGGAATAACCACGGTTGTAAGCACTTGCCAGCGCGTAGCACCCAATGTTTGCATCGCATTGATCAATACGCGCTGGACGGTCTGCACGCCCGTAAGTGTGTTGTAGAGAACTGGAAAGAAGACGACATATGCAATCGCGATTACGATGGTGTTAAAGCCGTAGCCAATCCAAATCACCAGCAAGGGGATCCATGCGACCTCGACGATTGCGTAGAAAAAGTTGATAATTGGACCCAAAAGACGTGACCAGAACCGTGACAGCCCAATCAACAAACCAAACGCCAAGCCAAGACCTAGCCCTGTTGCCACACTCACTGAATAGCGGACTGCGCTGTCAACTAAATATTCTGGCAGGATCCCTTTTTTCGTCAATTCCACAAAAGCGGCGAATACGTCAGTGGGGGCTGGGTAAAAGTATGCGGGTAAGGCAATGATCCATACTGAAACCTGCCAAGTGACAAGGACGCTCACTATCCCAAGGATACCGCGCCACTGAGCAGTAGATACAATCGGACGCCCATGTAGATTTTGAACATTATCAGTTGGGTTTGTCATCGTGCAGCCTCGTAGGTCTCGATCCTTTCAATCCAATAGTTCCGCGCCAATTGCCGTAACTCTTGGGGATCGCTAGACAAGATTACAGCCCGCCCGTCTGCCCAGCCTTGGTATCGCCCAACATCTTGAAACTTTTCGAGATGGAACCTCTCTGGAGTGAACCCCAAACTGATCACTACGTCTGGCCGACCGGAAAGATCTATGTCCGCAAGATTTCGCGCAGAGGTGAATTGGCCAATCAAATTAGTCAAGATTAACATGACTGCTAATCCACTAAGCGTCATGAGCGGTGTGCGCCAAGCTGGGTGAATGGATAAGGTCATCGGCTCGGGTCTCTGACCAGTTTCATGACTTTGTCCCGCAATTCAACAAACTTGGGATCATTGGAAATCGTGTCCCAGTGACGTGCTTCGCGTGGGATATCGATGTCGACGATTTCACGCACGTAACCTGGGCCAGGTGTCAGAACAGCAACACGGTCGGCAAGGAATACTGCCTCTTCGACCGAGTGTGTGATGAACAAAACGGTAATGGGGTGCGCGTCCCAGACCCTCAAAAGTTCCTCTTGTAAGGAAAGTCGTGTCTGCGCATCCACAGCTGCAAACGGCTCGTCCATCATCATAATTTCGGGTGTATTGGCCAAGGTGCGAGCAACCGCAACGCGTTGACGCATACCGCCGGACAATTCGTGAGGGTATTTCTTCGCTGCATCGGCGAGCCGTGCCATCGTCAGGTATTTCATTGCAGTATCTTCGCGCTCGACCTTCGGAACGCCGCGATACTTTAGCCCGATCGCGACATTATCCAAAACTGTTTTCCAAGGCAGCAATGCATATTCTTGAAAGACAACACCGCGGTCCGCACCGGGCTGAGTAATAGGTTTTCCATCCATCATGATGGTGCCATCGCGGGGAGACATAAACCCCGCGATGGCTGACAATAAGGTGGATTTGCCGCAACCCGAGGGGCCAACGACGCACAGAAATTCGTTCCTGTTGATGTCGAGGTGTAAACCCTCAACTGCTACGTTGGATTCGCGCTGTTCTTCGTTGACGTGAACAAGTGTCACATCGTCGATTACGATTTTTATTTCTCGGGTTGCTGACATTTTCATTGACCTCAGTAAGCTGCGCGGTCAGCAGGGATGGGATCGAGATCTGAGAACACTTCAGGTGTGTTCGCCTGCACTCCAGCTAAGAACTGCGTGTCGATTGCGCCCGATGGATCAAAGTTTTCGTCAATCCGTCCAAGCCCCATCAAGAATGGAATTGTCTTTTCCTGATACATTTGAGCGGTATATGTCGACATACGCGGATCAAGGTTTACACTGCTTAGAGCGAGCGTCATTGTTTCCAGATCAACACCCTGAATCCAGCGCATATTGATTTCGGCTGCATCCGCAGGATTCTGCCTTACCCACTGCTGGCTCTCTGCAAAGGCTTCCATGAATTTTTGAAGTGTCTCTGCATTGTCCGCAACAGCTGACTGGGTTGTCAGGATGGTACCGGGGTCATAACACTGCGGGCATCCCCCGGCCTGTACCAGAACCGAACCTTCGACTTTGGTCACTGCTGTGGCACCCCAAGGCTGCCAGATGGCGACAGCATCGACATCGTTTTGATTGAGCGCTGTTGTCAATTCAGCTGGCGGAACGTTGATCAACTCAACATCATCCTCACCCAAACCAGCCGCTCCAAGTGCACCCAGCAAAAAACCTTCGGCTCCGGTTCCACGTGGTAGGCCGATCCGTTTGCCAGCCAATGCCGCAATGTCCCCAGCTGCAACACCTGACGCTTCAGAGGCGACAATCGATTGGTTATCTGAATATGAGTCCCGATTTGGATCACCGTGCAAATGCCCAATGAGAACAAGTGGGAAACCCCGCGCAAGTCCGCTCAGGTATGGCACAGAGCCCATGACGTTCACTTCTTGCGCGCCATTCAAAAGGCCATTCACCATGTCGACACCAGATTGGTACATGACAACTTCGGCATCTAGACCGTGCGCAGCAAAGATGCCGCGTTCCACACCGACAAACACCGGTGAGTGGTCAACTGCGCCCGCAGCACCGATACGTATTTGTTCTAGGTCTTGGGCAAATGCGCCTCCCGACAACGTCGCTGCGACCACCGCAGAGATAAGTAATTTCTTAAGCATGTTAGTTCCTCCATAAGTTTGCTTTAATCTGTTGTTTCTACTCCAACCTGTTGATTTCCGGTGAAAAAGTCCAAATATGGCTACTGACGGGCTGTACGTTCTTTGCCCATTCAAGCAGTAAATCTTTTTCGATACGGCGTGTTTTCATCCGTTCAACGATGTCCTGAGGGTTCCAATCCTGAGTGAGCTTTTGCATGAGCGCTTCGAGCTTCTCACGGTGTTCTGGCAACGCCGCTAGGTCGGTTGTTTCCAGCGGATCGTTTTCCAGATCAAACAACTGTGGAGCCTCACTGTCGTAGATGCATAATTTCCAATTATCTGCGCGGATCATTCGCTGTTGAACTGCGCGCGCGCCCGTCCAATGCGGCACAGGATCAGTGCAATATTCGGAAAATGTTTCGTTGAGCCAAGGAGCAGAAGAGGTTTTCGCGACATCCCAAAAACTCTTACCATTGGCATGTGGGAGTTGCGACGCGCCCATCGCTTCGAGCATGGTTTGGCTCAGGTCCACCAGATTGACGACCTGTTTGCGAACTTCACCCGCGGGTAACACACCAGGCAAACGCATAACCAGGGGCACTTTCACAGATTCATCAAAGAACGTATGTTTCCACCATAGACCACGTTCCCCCAAATGATCACCATGATCAGAGGCATAGACAATCAGTGTGTCGTCCAGCAAACCAGCTTCCTCAAGTGCATCCAAAACACGTCCGATCATCTCGTCCATGCGGTGAACCAGCCCACAGTACGCTGTTCGAGCTCTATCAGTCTGTTCCGGCGTTACGGTATCAATGCCACGATCTTTTCGCCACCAGGCGTGAAACTCGTGTTCGTCGTCAACCGGCTTTTGCTCTGGCGGAGGCACCATGCCTTCGTAGATCTTGTAAGCCTCTTGATCGACAACATATGGTGGATGCGGCAACATCAACCCAACGGTCAAACAAAACGGCTTACCAGCGGAATTTAAAGCCAGAGCCTCATTCTTGAGCCAGCTCTCGGCAGCCGTCGTGACATCTTCGTCTTTTTCCTGATACGCGCTGTAACCCGCTCCCGCCTTTTCAAGTGACTCTGGTGTCGGATCGTTTGTTCCCTCCAACACCCCCAATGATTGGCGCGCACCGCCAGGCCAATTCGGGCTGTGGTCACCCACTGGGCGATCCCCATATCCATGTAACTGATCAGGGCCGATGGCATGCAATCGACCAATCAAGGTCGTCTGGTATCCTTTCGCTCCGGCAGCGTGCAGCCACGTCGGCAGATCTGAACGCAAGATGTCATCGTTCACCCAACAATCTTGACGGCTCGGCCAACGCGCTGTCAGCATCGCCATTCGGCTCGGCACACAAATTGGCGAGGGACAATATGCATTATCAAACCGCACGCCTTCCGCTGCCAACCGATCAATATTGGGCGTTTGCACAACCTTGTCACCATAACACCCAGACATCTTTTGATTATGCTGATCCGAGAACAAGAATAGGATATTTGGCCGCTTCATGAGAAATCCTCTGGCTGCCCCAAAGACCGTCGCCACGATGTGCGCAGATGATCTCTCAGAGCAACCACCGCGGCTTCCTCATTCTCATCCAGAAGAGCGTCAATTATCCCGATGTGTTCTTGCATTGCGGCCTTGAGCCGCTTGGACGTGTATTTACCATTGAGGCGGATCAGTCTGATCTTGTCCTCCAACAGCCGGTAAGATTCATGTATAAGTTCATTCGAATAAGCCCCCATCAATAAGCTATGCAGCTCTAGATCTACGTTCAAACCAGCTTGAAAAAGCTCCGCTGAACTGTCAGTTTCTGCCTGCTCAATGATGGATTTAGTGCGATTGCGCAGATCATTTAACGCCGAGCTATCAGAATTTCTGGCCATGCGCCGCACTGCCTCGGATTCGATGATGATACGAAACTCGAACGCATCATTGATGAACCTAACATTCACATCGGCAATCTGAATTCCGCGCTGCGCAATCAAACTAATCAACCCGTCTGATTCGAGTCGCTTAAGAGCCTCCCTCACCGCACCCATGGGTAGATCCAAAAGATCGCACAGTTCACGTTGCGAAACGAACTGGCCAGGTTTCAGTGATTGTTCAAAGAGGCTTTCCCGAAATTTTGTGTAGGCTATTTGGCGCAATGGTGCAGGCATAATTTTCTCCCTGATATCTAATTAAACACAAATTGAGTACTTAGTAAATACTTAATCAGTATATTCCAATATTGATGCAGGAAATGTTCGCTCAATGCAATTGATTTTATTCGTAAATTTTGAAAACCAGAAGTGGATCGGAGAATTTGAACAAGAGATGCAGGTGCGGCTGAGGATATTGCCAAGTTATTTCAGATCTCCGCATCTTGTAGTCAAATGCGATGAATAATTTAGCAGTCTTGCCCCGCCTCAAGGGCTACCGTTTTTCGCGAGCGATCATATCATACGCCGTTTGGACGTATCACCGCTTCAATTTGAGCACTGCCGATGTCGAAGGTCTTTTGGCAGAACGCGGGATCACTGTTAGCCGTGAAGCGATCCGTCTTTGGGTCAATCGTTTTGGTCAACATTTCGCAGATTGCATTAGGCGCGATCGTCCGCGGCCGAACGACAAGTGGCATATAGACGAAGTCGTGATTACGATCCGTGGTCGGAAACACTGGCTATGGCGCGCGATCGACGCAAATGGTGACGTTCTTGATATCCTGGTGCAAACACGTCGTAATGCCAAAGCAGCAAAGCGCTTTTTCAAAAGATTAGTTGTAAGGTTTGGGGAGCCTAGGGTCGTGATCACCGACAAATTACGCAGTTACATCAAACCTATCAAAACACTGGCAAAGAACGCTGACCATCGCGCCCACAAAGGCCTGAATAATGCGATCGAGGTGTCACACAGGCCGACCCGCAAACGAGAGAAGATAATGGGCCGGTTCAAATCTCACCGACAGGCTCAGAGGTTTCTGCTTGCGCATGACCAGATCAACTTGATCTTCCGCCCCCGCCGCTACCAACTCAATGCAGCCTCTTACCGCCACGCCCGTTCTGATGCGTTTAGTCTCTGGGCCGACTACACCACAGAAATGAAGGCTTGATCTAGCCATCCACAACCCTTTACAATCTGGTGCAAACAACTTGGCAATACCAAACCCAGCATATCTGCTTTAAGTTCTATAACAGACATAATTCACCATCTTTTAAAAGACAGTGCCGTGTCAATTCCGGAGCTTCTAGGCGATCTCAGCCTTCTCGACGGGAATCATGAATCTCGCGGTTTCCGGATCAGCGGTATATCTCATTTCTAATTCCTCCAAACGGTCCGTTAGGTCATTTACGCTATCTATAACGTATTGAACTTTTTCGTTGCTCATGAGGTAACTGAAATTCAAACGCACCCAACCCGGTTTTGACAATTCTTTTCCTTGGTTGAGTTTGTTGAATAATTCTGCGGATTCCACTTTATCTATGTTCAGAAGGCGATGTGCATAAGCTCCTGCACACGCACATCCCCCTCGCGCTTGAATACCATATACATCGCTCAACATCCGCGTGAACAGTTGATGGTGGAAATGTGATCCGTCTGACCGAGATACCAAAAATGAGAAAATGGGCAAGCGGTGTGGGTGATTAATTCCAAGTAAAGTTAAGTGAGGGTTTTGTGACCAAGACTCTATGGCCATATTGTTCATCTCCGTTTCCCTGCTAGAAATCAATGATTGCCCAATTTCATCTTTTATAATGAATGCAAGCGCGGCACGAATATCGCCAACGACATTTGGTGTACCGGATTCTTCACGACCGGCGATGCTGGGTGAATAACTATGATCCCATGGGGAAACAAAAGTAACCGTCCCTCCGCCTGGCCAAGATGGCGTTTGGCGCAATACAGAATTATCTCGAACAATTAGAATGCCACTGCCGCCCGGACCACCGGGAAACTTGTGGGGAGACAAAACAACCGCATCTTTTTGACAATCGGCGGCAGGGTTCATATCAATAGGTAGATAGGGGCCGCCTCCTGCATAATCCCAAACCGATAGCGCGCCGTTCTTTTTAAGCAATCGAGTTATATCATCAGGTTGTGTGATAATACCTGTGACATTAGATGCCGCAGAAAAGCTACCGACTTTCACATTGGCCTCACGATGTTCTTGAAGTGCTTTTTCCAAGGCTTCCAGATCAGGGCCGCCTTGATCCGCCTCTGGAATTTCAACAACCTGAGCATTAGATTCACGCCATGGCAGCAAATTGGAGTGATGCTCGTAGGGACCAATGAATACGACAGCATTGCGAGCTTCATTGATGCCAAATAGAGAAATTAGTTTGTTTAGTCCTGCTGTAGCGCCAGAGCCTGCAAAAACCACACTGCACGATTCTGCATTGGTTAACTTCGAGATTTCACTACGTGCCTCTGCGCGTAGTCGCGTCATAAACGAACCGCAATAAGATGCCTCAGTATGACTATTTGCATAATACGGCAGGACGGATTTAAGGATATAATCCTCGACTTGTCTGAGCGCACGCCCAGAAGCAACATAATCTGCATATACCAAAGGCACATCATCAAAGAGTCCTGGTATCAGAGTACCATCTCCAATTACACCTTCGCGGATCATTTGAACAATGTTTTTGGCTTTTAGAGATTTTCGAAACGCAGATAGTGTCATGAGTATCCTCCTGCGAATAATTTACTTCATTCACGCGCAGAAATTGACCCAAACATTCTAGAACTTAAGATATTAATGGTGGAGACAATCGAAAATACACGAAGTTTCATATCATTTGATTGAACCAATATATGTATGCATGTTTCTTGGGTGTCCACGATATATAGCAATATTTGTTTTGCGAATTATCTATGCCAATTGAACTGGTAAAGAAGCGAGGCCTCTAAACGCAAAACCACGAAATTCAACCTTGTAATCAATGGCAGGACGAAGTTTGGGAAACTGACAAAAGAGCTTAGGAAGGATGGTGCTGCAAATCAGTCTGCGGTACATGCCGCTTCCAAGACATCTATGTGGACCAGCACCAAAAGTATGATTCTCAATTGACGGTCGGTGAATATCAAACGTTTGCGGATCCAGCCAGTAGTCCTCATCATGATTAGCTGAGCCTTGTATAACCATGATAGCTTCTCCAGCAGGCAAAGTAATTCCACGCAATTCAATGCATTTCTTGACAATCCGAGGGCTTACCTGAATAGGAGCGACCCATCGCAATGCTTCCTCACATGCTAAACTCCAGTTCCCGGTTTTAAGACAATAATTAAGTTGAGCAGGATTTTGTAATAAGCCATGTAATGTTGTTAGTAATGCATCTCGCATTTCAATTGCGGCGCCTCCAATACAAATTTTCATGTTCGTACGGATTTGACTGAGGGGAATTGGGTTGGGTTGATTGACCATTGATGATAATATAGATGCATTTGGATTGGCTCGATGAGCCACAATCATTTGATCAAAACATTGGTTCATTTCTTCGTTAGCTTGATCGCTTGATCTGAACACCGCGACATTAGAACAGGAGTTCATTGCACCGTTGATGAGCGCTGTTGCCCATTCAAACAACTTGTCATCAAGTGCAACGTTTATACCTAGAATGTTTTTCAGACACTTTGCCGAAATCGGAGCCGCCAAGGATGGCAATAGATCTACAATTCCAGTTTCAGGAAGTTGATTGATTACCTGGTCAACCACGCTCTTAAATATCTTCGGCCAGGTACTACACAAATGACGCTCATGGAACGTTGTAGCCATGGCTTCTCGTTCTCGCAAATGTGCTGGCCCGTCTTTTCGCATCAATGTATGCCCACCAAATGCACGGTGCATAGGTGAATGTGTATCGAAAGATCCGAAATGTTCAGTATCTGTTTTCGCCAGATAAACATCATCTGCTTTAGTCAGAACAATACGATCAATAGCCTGAATTCGTACAATTGGTGCATCTTTACGCAAGCGCCGGTATACACTAACCGGATCATGATCCAGCATTTGCAAGGTCGTCAAAGTGTCTAGTGGTATATCGTGGTTTGAATAGGAGAAGCTGGTCAATATATATTTCCTTGATCAGGCATCGACCACTTACAAATGGTCAATTAATTTTCAACAGCTGAGAGATTAACCTCGCTTTTAAGAGAATTACTAACTGTGCAAATTGCTTTCGCTTGTTTCAGGAGACGAGGTATCATTGTTTTGTCATTTACAACATCGCCAATAATCATGATTTCAGCACTTTCAATCCACCCTGGAAGTTCCGCAGATTTTGTCGCTGTAACTTTCACACGGAATGGATTGAGACTTACTTTTTGGCTGTTGGCAGCCCATTGCAATGATTTTACGATGCATGAACCCAGTGATGCGATCAGTGTATCAACCGGAGAGTCGTCCGGCGGATAGGATGTGATTTTCCCCGTCTCCCCAAACGAATACAAAAGCTGATCATCTCCATTAAATGTCACAAACACTGGACCAAACGGCTTTTGTTTTACTTTCAATATCATACTTTATTCCTTTTAAAAGAGAAGGTTTGGTAGAAACAACGCCAATACTGGGAACACCGTAAGCATTAAAATCATAATCAGATGGATAATCCAGTAGGGGGTAGTGGCAATGGCCACTCGACCAAGACTGACTTCATTATTTGTAAGGGCAGTGAGCACCGACAGGTTTAATCCCACTGGCGGTGTCACCTGACCGATTTCAATCACAATAGTAATCAGAACACCAACCCAGATAGGATCAAAACCAAGACCGGTCAGAAGAGGAAATACGACTGGAAGTGTCATAATCATCAGGGACAATCCATCGAAGAAACACCCCAAAATAAGGTAGATCAAAACAACTATCAGCAACACGCTATATGTCCCGAGCCCGCTGTCAGCCACGGTTGCCAGGATCTGCTGGGGTATTCCCAATATACTTACCGATTGCGCTAGAATTGTCGCGCCAAGTACCAAAAATCCGACAGAGGAGAAAAGCAGGACCGAATGGTAGACAGCTTCAATCAGTTTGTTCCAGGTCAACTCCCCCCAGATTGATGAAATGATAACAGCAAGAACAACACCCACACCTGCCGCTTCCGTTGGTGTAGCTAATCCACCAACAATACTGCCGATGACAGCAATAATTAATGCCAGAAGAGGCCAGATTTGTCTGAATCCCAGAATTGCTTCCCAAAAGGATACAGGTGTTTGATCTCGCGGTGCGATCTTTGGATTTCGCATGCTCTTTATCAGAAGATACAGCATAAACATTCCGCCAACCAAAAAGCCAGGAATGATGCCAGCTGCAAATAGACGTCCGATAGATGTCTCGGTCAGCGCTCCAAAAATCAAAAAAGATAAGCTGGGTGGTATCAGCAATCCAAGTGTACCGCCGCCGGCAAGACTACCGACAACGGTATCTTTATCATAACCGCGTTTTGACATTTCCGGGTATGCGACAGAACCAACTGCGGCAGCTGTTGAAAGGCTGGACCCGCTAACCGCACCAAATAATGTGCATACCGCGATATTGGTATGTAATAAACCGCCGGGTATTTTTCGAAACAAAGGAGAAAACGCAGAATAAGCCTTCTCACTAATTCCGCTGCGCAAAAGTACCTCACCCAAAAGTATAAACATAGGAACAGCACTTAATGTGAAAGAATTGAATACTCCCCAGATCGCATCCACAGCAAGAGATGTCGCTCCGTTTGAGAAGAAGTAGAGGATAATCAGCCCTGTTAGGCCGAGCGCTGCTCCAAGTGCAACACCAGTTCCTGCAGTGGCAACTAATCCACCGATAAGCGTAAGCCAAAATGACATTATGAAGTCTCACTGATCAGGGAGGGTTGTTCATCTATTTCGTGATCGTCAGCCATGCTGATTATTCCCAGCAGACGCGCCAAGAAGATTAATCCCGTAAGAGTAAGTGAAAAGGGCATCAATGCCATCCATGGATAGAGTAAAATCCGCGAGGTTTCAGTTTTAAGGTTTCGCTTGAATGCGAATTCGAACCATGGGATGGATTCGATAATAAGCCACCCAAAGAAGATTAACCCTACAAGTAAAGCAGCGATTTGTACGATCTGACGCAGTTTCCCACTGAACAAATCAACCAGTAATCCCACTCGAACATGATTTGCTTTCATTGTGACCATGGGAAGACCGAGAAACAGTGAGACGCTGAGAAGCAGACCGACTACTTCTTCGGTTATATGAATTGGCGTATTTGCAAATTTCCGCATCATCACGCTCGTAACAATAATAACGACGATCGCAACCATTCCTAAAGCGGACGCGACGGCGCAAGAGAGGGCCATATAATTTAGCCCTCTCGCAGTGATCTTTCTTATAGTCTCAAACATAAAGGCAGACTCACCGTCCCAGAGCTGTCAGAACTCGCTCACGGTATGCTGGAGCATTCCCACCAGCTTCGTCGGCAAGCTCTTTCCATATCTCGGTCACGGAAGCTACAAATAAATCACGGTCTTCCTGTGGGAAATCTTCACCCCATGTCACACCCTGAGTTCCTAATTTTTCACGCGCAGCAAGCTCGCGCTCAAAGTCATCTTCATATTGGTTCGTGCGGTCCCACAGATCGTTTGCGGCCGACGCAATAGCAGCTTTGGTCGCTTCATCTGTATCGGCCCAGCGATCAGATGCGACACCAATCACATAAGGTCCAGAAGCCATCGGATAAAGGAATGAAGCATGTTTGGCAACTTCCTGAAGTGATACCGTATGAGCATAGAGCGCCGGATATAGCGCGCAATCAACGACCCCAGTTTTCAAAGCAACATACATCTCTTCTTGTGGGATGATCTGAGCTGCAACGCCTAGGCGTTTGAAAGTCTCGACCTGATCCCGCGCCCAAACACGCAGTTTCTTTGATTTTAATGCATCGATCGTTCGGACTGGTTCGTCTCGACAAAATACCGACACAGACAACATTGGGATCGCAACATAGCCAACTGAAGATACTCCCCAATCATTGAATTCTTCTTCATAAATTTCTCTAACCGCAGGGATGGCTTTTTCGAACTCCTCAATAGAGCCGATAGTTCCCTGAACAACCACCGAACTCAGCGCGGGAGCGTCCCGACCAAGATAGTTGGCCCATAACAAGCTCATCTCGACGGCACCTTTTGGAAGAAAGCGCAGCGCATCGGTATTGGGCAAACCAAGCGATCCACCGCTATAAATTTTCAATTCGCTCTTTTCGCCAAGAGCATTATTAACGTCTTGTACGAACTTCTCCAATTCTGCTGTCTCCGGACGGGTTTCCGGCAGAAAGTTATTAAAACGCCATTCTTCAGCCACAACGGAAGACATCGTTGCAGCAACAATGGCGGTATTTACGATAATTATTTTGATTAGTTTTTTCATGATAGTTCCTCCTTCTATTACGGTACAGTGGTGTGACTAAGTATTCCAACTAATATTGTCGCCATTTCCAGAATATTGATCGGTGATTTATCCATTTTTGACGAATATGACCACATGTTAACAACTTTGCGTAGGCAATTACACAGCAGTGAAATCCCGTCAAGCAAGCAACCTTGTAATTAGATCAAACATATGTTTATTCACTAATTATTGGGTCATATGAGCGAGACTGCGATTAATCATGGATAAAATAGATCGAAATATAGTCGAAACATTGCAGAAAGATAGTTCGTTATCCCAAAGACAATTGGCGGATAAGGTCAATCTATCTCAAAATGCCTGCTGGAGACGATTGCAAAAATTAAATGAGACTGGTGTCATTGTTGGATCGACTGTTTTGTTAGACCGTGAAAAACTTGGTCTGGGTCTCGTTGTTTTCATGATGGTCAAGACACGGCACCACTCTGCTGAGTGGCTGGCTACGTTTCGACGATCCGTTTTACTAATACCTGATGTGGTGGATTTTTTTCGAATTGGCGGAGAATATGACTACATGATCAAAGTTATCACCGAAGACATGAGCTCCTACGATGTAGTTTACCAACGCCTTATTACAGCTGTTGAGCTCGATTCCGTAACATCATATTTTTCAATGGAAGCAATTGTTGAACAGAGGCCATTAAAGATAGTATAAACTTGATGGACTACACTTTGCATCGCATTCCGACGTCCATGTGCCCCAGGAAAAAAGTTAGACATAACTCCTATGTCCTCATAACTTTACCAACTTGTATATGAGTAGTCTTCTGATTTATCGCAACTTCACGATGTCTGCTGTTGATATGTCAGCCGAAGTAAAATCGTCAATTCTGGTAGGAAACTGAGTGCCAAAGGCAGACATTCTAGCCATCGGATTCGATACTATATGTTCTAATTTCCGGATTGAAGCAGAAACGGCAATATAAATGTTGCTGTTTTGTTTGATTTCATTGGTTACCATACATCTAATTGGTTCTATGCTAAAATTTCCTCGCATTTTTCATCTCTTTTGAAAAAGATGTAATAGAACGCTGGTGCAGCAATCAGTGTTTGGACTGATGCAAAGAATTGATCGCTTATTAATGGTAGCATACTAAGAATAGTTGTTGCTGTAGCTTGAATATCTGGTCGTAACCTTGATTTAGATGAATTAACGATAGCCTCCTTCAATTTCAACCTTCTGTACGAACAAAATCAATTTCTTAGACAAGTACGATACCCTTTTCAATCAACATTCCTGAAAGGCTCAGTGAGCCAAATAATGCTGTGAAACAGCATGAAAGATAAGCCGCTAGTAGTTCAATGGCCACTCCATTTGTTTCCATTGGTAAAAGCTATCTTGGGGTTTTGAGTTATTTTAAAACCAATCATTTTGTGAAAACTGATTTGGGATAGGTAATCGATTTTACCAATAATATCACAAATATTGGTACTAATAATTCTGCGCAAGAAGATGCAATTATTGGTTATTTCATGAGAATAAAAAACTTACTATTCTATCCAGAGTATCACTTTTAATACTTTTCAACCGAGGTTAAATAGATGATCATTTAGATATTGATTTTGGGGAGCTGTTTTACAACGAGGTAAATGGTGTGCTTTCCATTTTTAATAATTCATATCCAGTTTTTATGGTTGTAGATAGTATTAGAGGTATAAATGAATAGCTCTGAAAAATCCTTTGCTTCTATGAATGCATCAGAAAAAACCCTCACAATACTACATGAACGAATAATAGGTGGTCATTACAAACTAAATGATTATATGAACCCACGCGACTTATGCGAGGATCTTAAAGTCAGTCCAGTCCCAGTGCGCGAAGCTTTAATCAGGTTATCTGAACGTCAACTACTTGAATGGGATCGTAACCGAGGCTTCCGAATTGCTCGCTTAGAAATTCGTGATGTGATGTCGGTTTATGAGCAATTACAATCTCTATATTGTAATGGCATAACCCGCCTATCACAAGCAGCCGGTGAGTTTAATGACTCAGAACTTTCGGAAGTTGTGAATGCAGAACCTAATGCATTAGACAAAAATATTGAGATGTTTACACGGAATGTTTTAACCCCAAGAGAACAGTTGAGGGCGGGAATACTCTGGAATCAACTTTGGTACATACGATTGAAAATACTGAAAAACGGAGGAATGATGATAAGAACGGCCTCCGATATAACACAATTAAAATTGGCTATACTAAATGGGCAGTTTAGCGAAGCATCCGAAATCTGTGAACGTTCATTTCGCGATACCAGCCAGGATGTAATTAATATGATGGCAATAGATGGTTGGGCAAATTAACACGCGACAAACATTTCCAATCTGCAATAGGCACGTCAGATAGTGCTATTATTGATCGAAAATCAATTTCAGTTAAATTCTCATGAAACATTGTAGAGTTCTCGCGTTCTTGCCAGAACATCATCTAATCGGTCTTCAAAGCCCACGAACCAAGGCTGTTTGCGCAGATCATCTTCGTTTTCAACATTACCGATGCTTGTTAAACCTGGCCTGCTCGACCAATTGTCAAAGGCTTCCATCAACAGCCGAACTAAAGGGTTGTCAGATGTGAAATCTTCCCCAATTTGACCACGGTCATTCATTTCCATCTCGTAATGGGATTGACTAACAGCTCTTGCGTGGGCCCACGTGATCGAAGACTTCTCTTCAGGACTAACTTTATCCAGAAATAGAATTGACGCCTTTTCTATTTTCGCATGATCCTGCATTCCAGGAGGAACGGCCTTATCATAGCTATCAGCTAACCGTGAAGGACCGCTATACCTTCCCATCGCCAAGCCTTGTTGCTGAACCATTAGTGATTTTGCGGTTCTTTGCTCTAGATCAGTGAATACGCCACCTTCATTACTAGCGACGGCATGAAGCGCTCTGCGATCAAGTTCGCCAAATAATGAATTCTTATCAATACCTTCAAATGTATTCTTTTCAAATGGTTGACCATTTTCGGCCATTCGTTCATACTTAATATCAAGGTTTGCTCGCACGGCTTGAGCAACTTCTAGAAATGGGCGATTTTGTGAAAATGGTTGAGCCGCGGGATTTTCAATCGCCGAAGCCAGGTTAGCGACGGAGTAACCCTCCCGGGCAGGGAAGAACTGTTCGTACTTGCTAGGAATTACATTGTTAGCTTGGTTGACCTTTGAAATTGAAAAAAGTGCGTCAACTGATAGTGACACTTTTGAAGCCTCAGATGACAATTGCCGCCCGTTGGCCTGACCATTTTGACGTTGATCTGGTGTTATGGGTCCTGATTGGCTTAATGATGATGTTTTCTCAACATTAGCAAGGTCGCGAAGTAGATAATGCTGAGAACCACCAAGTCCAGTAATGGATGACATAGACATCTTAATCTCCAACACCGTAAAGCTCTTTAGCTCTCAAAATGGCGGCGTCAAGCTGGTCCTCAAAGCCCACGAACCAAGGCTGTCTGCGTAAGTCATTTTCATTTTCTACATTGCCTCCACCCATTACACCCGGCCTATCTGGCCAAGTATCGAGGGCTGCTTTGATAAGCTGTACCAGTGGGTTTTCTGAGGTTAGGTTCTCAGCATCAAGTCCATGCTTACTCATTTCCATCTCGTAGGTCCATTGGTTCACTGCCCTAGTATGCGCCCATGAGATAGTTGATTTCTCTTCAACACCAACTTTATCTAAAAATTCAACGGCGTACTTTGATTGATCAGGTTGTCCAGTGGCTGGGTGAGAATAATTACCCGCCAATCGTGTTGGGCCATTATACGAGCCTGTTGCTAGCCCAAATTGTTGACTCATATACATTTTTGCGATTCGTTGCTCTTTTTCGGAGAAAATGCCACCTTCATTACTTGCGACAGCATGTAATGCCCGTCGGTCAAGTTCGCCATAAAGTGACGCATGGTCAACGCCTTCAAAACTTGAACTATCGAATGGTTTTCCGCTTTCGATCATTTTCTCATATTTACTATCAAGGTTTGCTCGTGCAGCTTGAGCGACTTCTGGAAATGGGCGATTCTGCGAAAATGGTTGAGCCGCGGGATTTTCAACACCTAAAGCCAAATTAGCGACGGAGAATCCCTCTCTGGCAGGAAAGAACTGCTCGTACTTGCTAGGAATTACATTGTTAGCTTGATTGACCTTTGAAATTGAAAAAAGTGCATCAACTGATAGTGATACTTTTGAGGCCTCAGATGACAATCGCTGCCCGTTGGCCTGACCATTCTGACGCTGATTTGGTGTTACAGGTTCTGACTGGTCTGATGATGAAGTTTTTTCTATATTGGCAAGGCTGCGAAGCAGATAATGCTGCGAACCACCATATCCAGTTATCGATGACATCGGCATATTTTTCCAATCAGAGGAGTAAAACGGAGTGATACTCTTACAATACAACTTTGAGCTGGTGTGGGACTTATGTTTACATCATTTTTACTATCGAAATACTTCATATTAATGTGGCGGAAAATAACTTCCGCCACATCAAATTCAAACCTAATCGAGTTCTAACTCGACACTAAAGTCACCGTCTGATCCGAAGCTGACTGAGGTAAAATTATGGCTGCAAGTGATGCCGCTGCTACTTTTTGTCGTGAACACTTGCGGATAGTTCCATGGTCCAGACAATGAACTTCGTAGACGCGATATTTGGAACCTGCAATAACGGCCATTATCATCACGCTCATATTCTACACGACAAGAAACTGATGTTGAAAACGGACTAGTGACATTCGAAGTTTCAGATTGACCGGATAGGATATCAGGCCATGGATCCGCCCACGAACCTGTGCAAGATGTGCTAGATTGATATTCGATGGTAGTGTTTGTATTATTGATGACTTTTGCATCAACTCTCGGTCCAGCATAAGCCAAAGCTGGCATGCTGGCAAGTACAAGTGTGATAATAAGCATTTTCTTAAACATATCGTTTCCTCAATTCCTGAATTTAACAATTGTTGACTTAACTGGATTGATAACAACAGCTTGATCACGCGTTTACTGAAGTAAAAAACCAGCGCTTAATGTAGGGCTTAGAAGTGCTCTACAACTCATCAATATCAAGATTGAAAAACTTTTAAACCCTTATAAACATTATATAAAATACGCCTCAGATTTTATATAATGTGATCCAAATTTTATAAAATGAATATAAATTGTTTGGCTCAATTAAAGCGTATAATTGGCAGTTCACGTTGCCACTATAAGAGCAAAACATGTTAGAAATTGTGAGCGTTTCCAAGAACTATGCCATTCGCAACGGAACAGTTCCCGTACTTAAAGATGTGTCTTCAACCATCAATGATGGAGAGTTATGTGCACTCACGGGCACTTCAGGTTCTGGTAAAACAACACTACTGAACCTAATTGGTTCACTTGATAAGCCAACAAACGGCACAATCAAACTCAATGGCATAGATATTACGCAACTGGACACCAATGATGTAGCTCACGTTCGGAACGAACTGATCGGCTTTGTGTTCCAATCATTTCATTTGTTGGCTCGCCTCACAGCCAAGGACAACGTTGCATTGCCATTAATTTATAGAGGTATTCAAAAAACAAAACGGCGAGACTTAGCATTCAACGCTCTAAAAAAGGTGGGGCTTCATAGCTTTGGCGAGCGCTTTCCTGATGAACTATCGGGTGGACAAAGACAACGAGTGGCCATTGCTCGCGCCCTCGTGGGAAACCCTCCGCTGCTTCTTGCCGACGAACCTACGGGCAATCTTGATAGTCGGTCAGCTAATGACATCATGTCGCTTTTTCAAGCAATCAACAAAGATGCCGGTGTAACCATTCTTATCGTCACACATGACCCGACAATTGCTGCGCGTTGCCCACGTCGAATTGTGATGCGTGATGGTCGTATCTTCGATGATAATCATGACAATCTAAAGCAAGTTGCAGGTTTACCATGAGAAAATCCTCTCTTCGCGTTTCATTGGAAGTTATACTGGATTCATGCGGGAATATTGGTTCTCTCAAAGCTAGAAGTGCTTTAGCCCTTATTGGCGTCGCTATAGGCACCGCTGCTGTAATCGCAATGCTACACGTAGGCCATAACGCTAGGATAGAAGCATTGCGCCAATTTGAGAAAATGGGCACCGATTTAATTAACATTCTACCCGGCACAAGAGAAGGAGAGTTTTCTGATCTTACCGTCAATGACATACAAAAAATATCATCTCTCGAATTTGGCATAAATGCAGTAGCGGCAATATCAAGAACAAGCGCAAATATTCGCGTTGGCAATAGAGAAATTGGAGCGAGCGGTCTAGCCGTATCAGATGAATTTTACTCAATTCTTGGGACCGAACTACATAAAGGACGAGTGACAACACACCTCGATGACTCGCAAGCATTTGTCATTCTCGGATCAGGTCTAGCTCAGCAGCTTGAAAACATAAATGGGCAGCCAGTTGAACTGTGGTCACAAATCACGGTAGATCGTCAGATTTTCAAAGTTGTTGGCATATTTCGCCCAATCATTGCCAATATGGTTTTGGGTATTGATCTTAACAACTCGCTTGTTGTCGCAATTAATGGCGCCCGCCGTCTGGGAGCACAACCTGGTTTTAGCTCAATAGCAGCACGCCTTGCCCCGAATGTAGATGATCGCCACGCATCGCTAAAAATGCAAGAGTATTTAGGTGCTGGGACGAACATCCAGACAGCGCGCCAACTCATTTCGGGCGTTCAAGAACAGATGAAAATATACAGCATTCTTCTTCTGGCGATTGGCGCGGTTTCACTCGTCGTTGGAGGTGTAGGGATTATGAATGTTATGCTGATGAATGTAGTTGAAAGACGGCACGAGATCGGGCTCAGACAAGCTCTTGGCGCACGCCAAGGCGACATTCGTCTTATGTTTCTAATTGAAGCGCTTTTATTATCTAGCGCCGGAAGTATCGGCGGAATTGTAATCGGATCTGTGGCAGCATGGATTTTTACTCATTTTTCAAATTGGCAATTCAGTTCGTCGCCCTTCGCATTACCACTTGGCATAGCCATGGCGTGCAGTGTCGGGCTTTTTTTCGGGAGTTACCCTGCCATTCGCGCGGCCAAGCTTGACCCTGTTACTGCATTAAGGAGCCAATAATGCAGCAGTTTTTAGGGTATAAAAAAGCTGAGCCGCAACCACATTTAAAAACAACATTTAGGTCACTGGCTCTCGCCATTTTGGTGATCGGTTCCGCTGATGCTCAAAATAACATTCCAATCCCTCAACCACGTGATGTCGAAGTTGATAAGACTTCTAAAGTTGCTTCGGCACCCGTTCCTATCCCAGCTGATCGACCGATAGATGGTCCTGCTATTTCAGGTAATGCGATTACATTAGCAGATGCGATTTTCATCGGCCTTAGAGAAAACCGAACAATAAAAAGTGCATACATCAACCGAACAGCTCAAAGATTTGACCTGAAAATTAAAAACGACGCGTTTAAACCAAGATATGGAGTATCAGGGTCACTTGTTAGGCAAAATATTGGCACGCGAGGATCAACTACGATTGATGTATCACCAAGTGTCAGTTTAAAGACACAAACTGGGGCAAAGTTTGAATTTGCATGGGTGAATAGTTCTACACTCGCCAGCAATTTGAACAACTTTTCATCTGTCGCTGAACTAAGTTTTGAGCAACCACTTCTGCGTGGAGCGGGCCAAAATGTAAACTTGGCACCTATCAAACAGGCACATCTTGCAGAGCAGGCAAACAAACAAAAACTGAAGGCAACGGTCGCAGAGGTAATAGGTGCAATCATCTTTGCCCACCGAGATCTTTTGCTATCACAAAAAGAACTAGCTCTTGCAAAATCTTCTGCACGCCGTGCGGAAGAACTGCTTTCGATAAATGATGCACTTATAAAAGCTGGGCGAATGGCTGCGGTTGAGGCAGTACTAGCTGAAGCTGATTTGGAAAACCAAAGATTGCGGATACTACAAGATGAACAACGTGTTGCAGCAGCTCAATTAGCGCTCCTCAATTTATTAGCCTTGGATCTGGACACGCCTATTGTTGCAAAAGAAAGCATGACACCTAAACAAGTTCCACTAAACATTCAAAAACTGATGATGGTCGCATTTGTGATGCGTCCAGATTATTTAAGCCAATTATATACAATTGAACAAAGTAGGTTAGGTTTAAGAGTAGCTGAAAATGAAAAACTTTGGGACCTTAGTCTGTTTGCTCGTGGTCGTTTTGGTTTTCAAACCCAGAGCTCACGACCAAACGAAAAAGTCCAAGACGCAAGTATTGGTTTTCGATTTACAATCCCATTTAATGACCCCGCCCCTCAACAAAAATATTTGCAATCATCTACGAATTTGGAACTAGCGGATATTCGTTTGAAAGAAATCAAACAAGGTATAGAGACGCAAATAAGAGGATCTGCGAACGAAGTTGAGATTTTATGGAAACAAATCGGAATTGCTGAGAAAGCTCTAAAGCTCGCGGAACTGGTCGTTGACATTGAAAAATCCAAACTAAAGGCCGGTCGGTCTTCAACGTTTCAGGTACGTACTTTGGAAGACACATTAAGAGAAAGCGAAATACAGCTACTCAGGGCTCAGGTTGGTTACTTTAATGCTCTAACAAGGCTCGATCTACAGTTGGGAACGACTTTGGATACATGGCGCATTGACTTACGTGATGGAGGATAATGAATGAAGATTGAATCAAAAGGATACTTCGAGCAAAAACCAGATCCAAGTCCAATTAACAGTACCAAAAACCAATCAGATAAGGTTCATGGAACTGTAGCGAATACCAAAACAAAAGGAAAATTCTTAACCTTTGGCCTCTTATTGACTGTTTTGTTGTCAGTTGTTGCTTGGGATTATTGGAACCCAAATACATCAGACTTAGCGATGAGCCAGATAGACAAGACGGCTCCGAAGGTTTTAGAGATAGAACCACAAACAATTTCAAATGATATAGTCATTTTAGGGATGATCGGGGCAGATCAAATAGTTCCAGTTGTTGCACCCTTTGATGGTGTAATTACAAATATTTACGGTCAATTGGGTGCAGCTGTGACCGGTGGAAAAGTTCTGCTAACGCTTGATACCAGCGAGATTGAAATTCAGTTGCGAGAGGCAGAGGCGGAAACCATCAGATCGCGCGTAGCACTTGATTTACTCAAAAACTGGAATTCAAGTGGAGAAGTTTTGCGGGTACAACGTTCCCTAAAGACGGCAGAGTTATTGCTATTAAGTCTGGAAACAAAAACGACCGAACTCGCAGAGCTCTTTAAACGAGGCATCGTATCCAGAAATGAATATAATGGCTTGATTGAGCAGCGCGATAGACAAAAATTTACCGTTCTTGATCAACAACTTGATCTTGAGAGAATACTTGCAAGAGCGAATAAAGAAAATACTCGGTTGGCCGAACTTACGTTTCAAAACGCTCAATCTCGGCACATCCAGTTAAACAATCAAAAAAATAGAGCTTCAATAACAGCTGAAAAATCAGGTATTCTTACGCGCGCTCCGTCCTTAAATAACTCCGCACTGGCAACACCCACAATCGAGCCTGGTGTTCGAGTTGCAAGCGGGCAAGCACTATACGCAATTGCTGACGCTACGACGTTGATAGTATCAAGCACAATTGATGAAGTTGATGTACACAAAATAAGAATGGGTCAAAAAGTTACAATTGAGAGTGACGCATTCCAAAATAAAAGTTTTATCGGTGAAATTGTCAGTATCAGCGCGGAAGCTATTGAAACCGGAAGCAGCAGTAGTGTTCCAGTTTTTGAAGTCCGCGCCCGATTTTCACCTTCAAACGAAATTAAATCAGGTGTTGTAAGGTTGGGTATGTCTGCGCGAATGACAATCGAGATCTATAAAAATCCCGACGCTATCATAGTCCCTATATCTTCAATACATTATATAGCTGATGAACCATTTGTGGGCGTTAAAGATAAGATAACCAATAATATCGAATATGTACCCGTTGAACTAGGGCAAACAACATTGGATGGTATAGAAGTTAGTGCAGGTTTAAAGTCTGGCGACTTGATCTTTATTCAATAGCGAATTGTTACAACAATCCAAATAATATGGCAATACTTTTCGAGTAATCAATAATACTTCAAGTAACTTGTTAATCTCGGTAGGAACGTGGATCAGCACAAAAATTATGCCTCCTCAGGGCCATTCTCTGTCAACATCGCAAACATCGACGACACTAGCTAACTTAGCACATGCAAAATTTGCGTTACGATTGTAGGATGATACAGCATCTTTATCCATCTCTATGGCCAAAGTGGGAGTAAAACCATTTTTCTCGAATGCATGACTAAGGAGCCCTGCCCCAGAGAACAAATCAATCATTTTAATTGTCATACGTCGAAACCCATCAGATTTTTCTGAAAGGATTACATCTGATTTAGGTTAATAAATTGATCCCAAAACAATATTCCAAAAATTTTAAGGGAGATCAATTATCATATCAGTTTATATTACTCTGTCGCATCTCATGCCATTCAAGCCCGACGAAAATGAAACCCAAACGGCACCCAAGAGTTAAAAGCGCAGAGGCACAGCAAACTTATTTAGAGCTAACCCATTCTATAATATAAGAAATTTTGGTAGCGGGAGAGGGACTTGAACCCCCGACACGCGGATTATGATGTGTCATGTTCACAGGCTATAATATTGATTTAATTAATGTATTTTGCGCCATACTAGCACTACGTTAGTTTTTGAAGCGGAAACGATGAAATTCATAGCTAGGCTCACGCAAAATCTTGCAAACACCCTCTCAATTATTTCATTGCTTCGCAGATACTCAATAAGTCAGCTTAATGCAATTTACGACTTCTGAAGTGGCGGAGATCAGTCAACGGCTGTTAAATAGTTTACCAAACAGTCGGAATCTGGCGCTCTGCCCAGACCCGCCTACATCGAGCAACCAATAGTTCGTCAAAGCTATATCGGGACAGGCGTTACCACCACCATAAAATATCAACTTGGTTGGAATGGTATCAGAACCACCTGACCAACCAGGCCCGCTTCCATAGATATTTAATGCCATGAGAAACTCTGTTTTTAACCAGACAGAGGTTGAGGTATCGCCAGGGTTTAAATCTTTAGCAAGATAGAATATTTCATTTGGAAGCTTAGCCTCAAGAACTGTCCGCTCCGAGGTGTCATGGTTCAACACAATTGAAATTAGGTCCCCATTAACACTGAAATCAGTTTCTACTGTGCTTTGAAACCAGTCGAGACCGGATACGCAGTCCTCAGCACACGCTGTCATATACAGATTTCCAGGTCCGTCTAATTCAAGCGCAGACAACACGGAAAATTCGTAGGCTGAAACAGGTAATAAGCCTTGTTCGCGATATCCCGGATCGGCACAACAAGCGCATGCAGACACCTGCTGTGACAACACCAATTCCACGCAGATCGCGTAAACTAAAAGTGCACTTATTTTTTTCATCATATGCCCTACCTGCAATATTGGAATCCAAATGCGCGCCGAAGAAAACTGGAATTCAGTACTAAACAACGATGAATGGTTTACCGAATATCGAAAGAATTTCCACAAACCATTACTGTGCCATTTGAAGAACAGAACCCATCGCTGTCTACATCAAATTCATCCAATGGGGATGCATAGGGATCAATATCATAACTTTTTAACAACAAGGTTATTACGCTTGAGTTTGTTGCGAAAAACGGCTCGAACTCAGGCAAATTATAAAGGGAATAAGCATCCTCATATTCATCGGATTTACAATATCTGAAATCGCTAAATCTAACAATTTGCATCCGTTGAACCATATCCCAAATCTCAAGATTGCAACTTTCTCCTTCTTTATTTAGTACGGCAACATTTCTTGATCTCGTTTCTCCGACCAAGACGATGTCAAAAAGTGATTTTTGCCCGTCCTCTGATCGTTCGATGGTTAGACGCTTGTATATAATCTTAGTATCAGATTTGGCAGAGCCGATAAGGCTTGCCAAAACGACAGTGGCTAAAACAATGGGGCCAAATGGATTTATCATAACATTTGACATTTCTGCACCTCATTCCACTCGTATCCATACTTTGTACCAATTGATTAATTCTTCTGCGTTACAGTCAAATTGCATCAAAGTCACACGCTTTAACGCGTGTATAGCCATTACGTTTTCTGTCGAACAAAACGACAAATCAATGGATAATGATTCTCGGGGTATCGCTGATCTAGGGTCATCACCCGGCAAAATAAATTTCTTCATCTCGTCAATTGTAGGATGCAAGAGCATACGTATCTGTTTTACCAGATCATCCGCATCCACACGGACATCCATTTCCATTTCTACGTCTGCACTTTGTGTAACATCGGCTGTATACGAAAGCCCTTCCTGGTTCGTGACCTTCCAACTTTGCAGGTTAGAATGAGACCAACTTAGGTTGGTTGAAGAAATAGGAGCAGCTTTTTCGTCTCTCAAAATCTCAAACGCATCCCTATATAGGGTGGAATCTGGAGGTTCCGAAATTGGCTTTGCCTCATCTTCGTCAAGTGGAGGCTCATATACATTTAGTATCCCCGTCTTAACTGATCCATCGTCAGAAATATCGAATCTGGATTCCAATATGAGTCTTCGTAGTAGCCAGTGATTTTCTATCAACCCAGTTTCAATATTCTGCTTAACTACGAATTGATGAATGAATGGATTATCATATCGCTCCTGATTATCCTCAATTGTTCGGAGCCAAAATATGTGTGTTAAAGAATTACCCAGCGGTTGATCATCAATATGTATCGCTCTGTATGGTCCTGCGTTCGCTGAGATTGAGCCAAGAATTAAACTCAAAAAACTAAGCAAAAGAACAAATTTTATTTCTGATTGACTGCGTAATTTGTGCAGTCGTTTATTTTGACAAAAATTTATCATCATGTTGCATGAGCTCCCTTAAATCCGTGATGATCGCAAGTACTGAATCAGCCCAATAAACAATGTGCCAAGCGGCAATGTAATAAGCACAATGGACAGAATAAATAACGTTGGGACTCTGTCATCAGAACTACGTTTCGTGAAATCAAGCATCACCACATTATGATCTTCCGGCAACACCTTGGCTGCAGCGGTACCGCCACTTTCAAATGATGCGCAGTGTTTTGGAGCGTCACGATAACTTGGTCCAGAACTACTGGCACGTGTCCAATTATTAGGGTCTCCAAATGGGTGCAAAATAGCTGAGTAAACCTCCTGAGATCCCGGAACTTCGTATTGGATATCGAGGTAACAGATATCAAAACGCCGATCCGCTGTCTCTGGAGATAACGGTGGCTCACCATAAATCCATGTGTGCGCATGTATAACGTTGACTGTTATATGAATACCTCTGCTATCAAGTGCTTGCTCCACCTGAAACTGTTGGTTTGAAATATGCGCGGCGGCGCCAGCAGCAATACCTATCACTATGGGGACTACAAACAAAATCAGATAGATAGCGATTGATTTGAGGCTATTGCCCACATTTGCACTGAGTATTGAGACTAAGAGAACTAATCTAGTCGGCAGGAGTAAACGCCAATGCCTCACGATGGTTTTGAGCTTACTCATCTGGTGCACCTGAACGAATATCAATTTGCAACATTCCCGTTCCCCTTAGCATCATTCCAGCATCACAAATCCAAGTTTGCCCACAAACCAAAATAGGCTACCAAAAAAGACTAAAATGATTGGACCAAGAAACATTCTCCTAAAACCGGACATTTTGGCGTCTTCAGGCGTCCTGAACCGGTATGCGAGAGGAACCCTCTCACCAATATCAAACGTATCCTCGCTGATATCGAACATCACAACATGCCTATTGTCCGAGATATCAAAAAACTCCACATCCAACACATTAGATGAATAATCGATTGTCGAGACATTGTTTCGACGTTGTAGATCAATATCAGTTTTGCTTCGCCTAACCTCAGATGTAGAAACCACCGTTCCAACTGTCTTTTCGGAAACAATGAGAAACCGAAGATTATATGTCATAAATCCGCCACCCCCGAGCATCGCGGTAAACCCAAAAACATAAAAAATCACCAAAAATCGCCTCACTTCAACGCCCCCTCCAGGTACTTCTGATCAAGCAACTAAAAGGAAAAACCACAAAAAAAGCGAACAAAACAACGAGAAGGCTGACAATTAAGCCCTGGAGCAAAGTTGTTAATAAGGTTGGTAGAAAAAGCGTTGTCTCATCGCCAGATATTTTCAGAAAATACATGATCGATTCATGAGCAATAATTCCGGCGTATAAATCAGGAAGAAGAACAAAAAAATGTATTTCCTTGGTAAAGAGAAAAGCTGGAAGCCAGATCAATGCAAGAAAAATTTTTAACTTAAAAGCGATGCTTAAAGCACTCATAACCGATTGCCAGTTGTTTGCACTGGCGCGCCATATTTTTGTACTGGCGACAAAAGAATAGAAGGCTATAAGCATAACAATACCCATCACCATCGCAGTCACTGAATAGACCTTAAACGCAATAATAAAACTAGGTATCGCGCAAACCGATACAATTATGCTCCACCGCATCAAATTCCCATAAAACGCATGTAACAGAATTTGAGGTTGATCTATCGAGGTAGAGCTTTGCATGTCACAAAATTTCATCCTAAAATCTGCACATATTGAAATCGTAAGTTGCAGGCCTACAAAGAGAGGAGCACCTCTCATTGAGTAAACTCCACTAAGTCTTCTCGCATCACCTGTTTGGGTTATAGACAGCCGTAAATGATCTTGTATCTATTCTGACACCGTGACGACCAAAAAATCGGAACAGAAGCTGATGGCACATTTTCCAAATCGCATAATAAATTCCGATAAGCCAAAAGTTACGAAAATAAGGTGAGATTGGAATTGGATACGAATTTACTGAAAACAATCGAGACAATTTACGATTGCGTTGGGAATCAATTTGACCACCAAAAGGCGTTGAGATCTTTCGGGTTGGCCGTTGACAATACCGGTCTGATTTTAACTGAAATATGGCCTCTAATTGGCAAGGCAAATGTTTTAGCCGTTCACAATATCCCGGAAGATGCGGTAAAGGCTATGATTAGTTCATTTGTTTCGATCGAAAACAATTCAATGCTGCAGAACCTCCCTAAAATTCCGGTAGGTGTACCTGTTTTAAGACGAGCATTCGTTTCAGATGAGGAACATTTTGCAAGCGCCATGTATAAGAAAACCTCAGAACCATGGGAACTTCATTCAGAGGGCGTCAGCATATTTAGCAAAGGCCTAATTAGTGTCATCGCATGCGGTTTCGTGCGCAAACCCAACCAGTCAGAAATTAACGCTGAGACCATTTCAAGAATGGCTATCATCAGCAAGCACTATCTCAAAGCGATGAAGATTCATACAAAACTTGATCGGCTACAAACAGCATTACTTAGTAGCAGCGACATACTAGATTTAGTCGACTTTGGGATCATCCTTTATGATAAGAACAAAGAAATCGTGCAGGTAAATAGTGCAGCACAACGTGTTTTAGACAAGATGGATGGCCTATCAATAACAAAATCAGGGCTTAAAATTTTTGATCGGGAAGCTCAAAAAGAGTACGCCGATATTCTCGATGCAAATTTTGACAACAAGCGCGCAGCAGCGTCACTGAACGGAGGCTTGGTTACAGTTAAAAGGCCTTCCCGCCAAAAGCCATTTGGGTTGCTTACAATTCCTATGGATATCAGCAACAATGATACAAATCCAAGAGGAATTGCCACATTAATATTTGATCACTCGGCAAAGAAAGTGACGGCGATTAAACACTTTGCAACGGTTTATGGGTTCACAAAAGTAGAATCCCGACTTGCATTGGAAATTGCGCAAGGAACAAGCCTTGAGGAATATGCACAAAAATTCAAGGTCAGTCTACATACGGTCAGGGTTCAGCTCAGGGCCCTCTTTTCAAAAACCGGAGTAACCCGGCAAGGCGAATTGGTGAGTCTTTTGTTACGCTCAACAAGCGGTTTAAATCTAAAGTAGAACATCCCCATTTTCTGATACGTTTTCTGTTATACATAACCCATATCGGTGATGAAATAGCACCGATTCTTTATTACTCCATTTATTATGATTCAAATGGATGAGCGACTACCTATGTTTGCTCAGTTCTGGAAAAATTTGCCATTAATTTCAACCAAATGAGGAGGATATTAGTTGCAAGATTTATTACTAAAATCAATTGAAGATATATATGATTGCATAACCGATGATGACTATGATCACGATAGAGCAATAGCAACTTTGAGCATTGCAACTGATAGCACAGGATTTGTGCTGTCCAAATTCTGGCCATTGCTTGGCGGCAAGCCTCCAATCGCCTATCACAATCTTCCCGATGATACGATTAGGGCACTAGCGAAATATGATGATACCGACGAAGTAAATGAGCACGCCATGTTTAAAAACATCATCATGCTCCCGGAGCGCATGCCCATGCTGCGGCGAGCCTTTTTATCGGATGAAGAGCATTATAGAACCCTTCTATATGAAACTGCAGCCAAACCTTGGGGAATACATTCTGAAGGTGTTGTAATACTCAACAAGGACGAACGGAGTAATTTAGCTTGTTGGTTTGCACGTATGGGAGGTCAGAGCGAAGTTGACTCAGAATTATTGACCAGAATTTCATTTCTTAATAATCATCTGGCCAGATCAATGAAGCTGCAAAACAAAATTAGTGTGTTGAATAAAGCGGTCATAAGATCCAATAGCGCGTTAGACCTTGTTGACTTTGGTTTACTTCTTTTCCAGCATTCTGATTCACCGGTTTTTATCAATAAACCAGCGCAAGATATGTGCAGCTATAAAGATGGGTTGGACTTAAACAAAGGTGGATTAGTTGTACAAAACAACTGCGCTGATCACCAATATAACCAACTTATTGCCCGAATGGGTGATACAAACATACCGCTCTCAGAGCGGTCTGGTGGGCTTGTTCGAGCACCAAGACCATCTGGCAAAACACCCTATAATGTAATGGCTATTCCATTATCAAATTCTACAAGTGGGCTGTTTCCAAATGTGAATATTGCAGTTCTGATTTTTGATCCAGAGTTAAAGAAAACCAACGCGACAGAATTTTATATGAAGACATTTAATCTCACACAGGCTGAAGCAATGTTTGCAGCAGAACTCGCGCAGGGAATGAGTGTCAGTGAATATGTGGAAAAGAAGGGCATAAAAATCTCGACGGCGAGAACACAGCTAAAGTCGATATTTGCGAAAACGGAGACATCCCGTCAGGCTGTACTGATCAGCCTTCTTTTAAGATCAATAGCGGGCGTGAACTTAGGGTAGGCTAATTTACCGCCCGCCCCAAGTCGAACCAATCAGAACGTCACTTTGAATTTGGCATTAGCTGAGAAGCTTGATCGACCACTGCCGAAGCTTACTTTGCTGCCGACATTGAATGAACCACTATTGCCTAGTGCGAACTGGCCTTCAGCACCCAAATATCCTGAGACACGATCTTCAAACCCACTGGAAACTGATTGATTGATACCAATAAGTGTTACATCAGCAGATTGACCGCTTACTGCATTTCGGGACTGAATACCGACACGCCCTGTGAACTGACCGAAACCCATCATCTTGCTGGCTGAAAGTTCTGCTTTGGTTGTGACAATGCCAAGACTGCGTGTGCCTACAACTGCATCCCCGTTTGAGCCTGCCTCAGTAAATCCACTAATGGATTGATGCGCATATTGCGTTTGCAAAGATGGTGTTAAATCCCAACCATTGACCTGCCCCAATTGTCTAGAAATCCTGATCTCAGGGCTTATCCAGAAGCTAGAATATTTTGATGTAGACCAGGCTTCACCCAAATGCTGACCCAGATCATTAGTTGCCAGATTGTCATTTACAAATCTACGATCACTATGGCTGTTGTAACCAGTGCTTAGCCCCACATTGACATCAAGCATGCCTGCGTTAAATGCGCTATTGGCATGAACGAAGAAACCATTGCTGGAATTATCAAAGGATTCACTCCAGCGGCTAGAGGCGCTTGAACTATTGCGGAGATAACCAGCCATTGCATTAAACACAAAGCCATTCCCAAGCTCAAACTGGTTACCAAACGCAAATCCGCCAGCAAATGTATTGCGGTCAAGTGTCGCTGCATTTCCATCGAAACTTGAGAAGCCGCCAAAGCCAGCAATCCACGGTGCTGTTTGATCAGCTTTAAGTGCGGCCAGATCAGAGATCAGACCAGCACTTTCCCCCAGCTGATCAAACGCCACAGCCAAAACTGTCGGATCATAGGTTGCAAACTGATCCGTGACTGCATTGTAAAACCCTGCTACGGGACCAGAAACTACGGGCGCACTTGT
This sequence comes from Lentilitoribacter sp. Alg239-R112, assembly GCF_900537175.1. Classification (GTDB taxonomy): domain Bacteria; phylum Pseudomonadota; class Alphaproteobacteria; order Rhizobiales; family Rhizobiaceae; genus Lentilitoribacter. Next base: position 2,117,485 of record NZ_LS999833.1, read on the forward strand.
CTCATCTAGCGTCCAAATAACGGAATGAGATGGACCTGTTGTAATGTTAACTGTTGTTGCCGAACCGTAAGAAATATGGCCACCTAGGTAAGACGGTGCAAGCAAATTGAGAATATTGGTGTTATTATCGATTAAAATAGCGTAGATAATTGCCGGATTGGTCGACTTAGACATATTGATAATCTTACCGGAATTTGTAGTGTTGGATCCACTGACGCCGTCTGCCCATATACCTACATGGGCAGATAATATATTATCTTCGCCGTCATACCCAGTGATGATCTCACCATGATTAAGGATCGTGGCATTTCCTGGCGCAAAGTCTTCAATATTTATACCAAATCCATTGGACAATATTCTGCCATTATTTGTAATTGTCGCCAAATCTGTATCTACATAAACGCCGGTATCCTCAGCCACTAAAGTGCCGTTATTAATTACAATGGCATTATCAGCGTTAAACTCTAATTCAATTGCTCTTCCATCAGATGAAATTATACCGGAATTAGTAATTCTAGTATTCATTGCATCGGACAAAATGCCCACTCCGACTGTGTTAATCTCGCCATCATTCAAAACAGAAGAATTGATAGCGCCTGTAAGCAAGTTGATTCCAACTCCGCCGCTTTCAATATTCCCATAATTGTGAATAATTGCTCGCGCGCCTTCCACAAACACACCATTGGTAGTGCCTTGAATGGTTCCATAGTTATTGACGACAAAATCGCTTGCAGTTGAGCTCGAACTTACACCCCGTCCTGCGGTTCCATTGATCGACCCATGATTAGCTAATGTGGTATCCTCACTATTAACAAAAAAACCGATATTTACTGCAGTTAACGAGCCATGATTGTTGAATTCAAAATTTGCTGCTGCCGTTGAGGTAGCAACACCGTAATCAAACCCGTTTATCGTACCAAAATTGTTTAGAAGGGAATCAGAGCCGCCATGAGTTATGCCATTTGCGGTACTGCTCAAAATTTCGGCGCCGTTGTAGTTACTTACTGTAACGTTAGATGTACCATCATTGACTGATATTCCATTATCATCACCAGTAATGGAGCTATAATTTTCTATCGAAATATTAGAACCAGTCGTAATTTCAATTGCATGAGAATTCATGCTTTCTATCAAACCATTATTTCGAACAACTGCGTCTCCACTATCAATGACAACACCTTCTAGAGTATTGCCAGTAATAGTTCCAAAGTTTTCAAGTCGTGACCCGCCATCTCCAGAGAGGTAAACACCCCTATCGTCACCAGTTATAGAAGCGTTAGCATAGTTATAAATTATGGTATCAATTGCATCGGTATCAACAGCAATACCATCGTTTGCTAGACCCTCAATTTGTCCATAATTACGGACAACCACTGACGTCGAATTACCGGCAATCCGGAGACCGTTGTTATCACCTGTTATGCTCGCGCCGTTGTTGTTTAAGATTGAGAAGTCAATCATATTAACAACAACACCATTATCTCCACCAGTGATCGAATTATTATTGGTTAAAGAACCGCCGCTCCCCGCTGTTGCATGTACACCATAGACAAAACCACCCAATGACCCATTATTGACAATTACATTGTTGCTGCCAACAGCATCAACAGCGTCGTCGGCAGTAGTGGCGATTGAACCACTTGGGGTAATTGTCAGAGTGTCAGCGCCATCTATGGTGTTCCCGTTATTCGTTGTGGTTACAGCTGTAGATACGACAAAATCATCAGCCATGGCGGAGGAGGTCAAAACGCCAGTGGCAGCCAATACATAGAAAGGCACGCTAGCGAGGAGAGCCTTTTTTAGTTTTAATATGCTAAACGACGGATTTTTACTGCAATTCATTGGGCTACACCTTAGGGTTATATCTGGCCTCAATGGATATAAAGTCGCGAAGATCTTCGCATCGCCCGTTTAAGTTATAGAATAAAGAAATTGCCGATTATAGCTAAACCAGACAAAGCACCTTTTGAGCGCAAGAAATGTTTTTTGCATCTCATCGTCATTGAGCACGGCCATTGGCCAGAGCCCTAGGCGGGATGGGTTCAAAACAAGAGAAATCGAAATAGGATTGATTACTATGTTATGATGAAGATGCTCCCACGTCGATAATGAATGGTGTGTTTCCAGCAATACTGTTCAATAGGGAGGTCAAGCACGGCAATCACTCGTTGCCATTAACCTCATGGTGTTCAACATCCTATATTATAACTAGAAAAATATATTTCATCACTCAAATAGGTGATGGATTACAGGAAATTGCATTTTAGTATTAAACTTGGTTTTATGGTCTGAAGAAAGGATCGATTGTGCAAGAATTGTTACTACCAGCTGTCGATACATTCTATGACTGTGTTGAACATGAGTTTGATTATCAGCGCGCTGTTGAAACGCTCAGCCGCGCAGCAGATGATACAGGATTTGTTTTCTCCGAAAACTGGCCCCTGTGTGGCAACAGGCCACCTCTTGGATCTCATAACATCCCACAGGATTGCCTAGATGTTTTAGTCGATGGCGGATTAGATCTTCAGTCACATGATGCATTCCAAAAATTTATGTTGATACCAGAACAGACACCAACTCTCCTTAGATCGCACATGTCCATTGAAGATCATTATGAAACCCGCCTTCATCAGGAAGCTGCCAAACCCTGGGGCATGCATTGCGAAGGTGTGACCATACTGAATAAATCAACCGAAAATAGTCTAGCCTGCTGGTTTGTAAGATATCCCGGACAATCCGAAGTCGTGGATGAGTTGTCATTCCAGATAGCATTTCTTAGCAAACAGCTCAGTCGGGCGATAGCTCTTCAAAATAAAATAGATCAGCTCAATGAAGCCTTGCGTGTTTCGAACAATGTCCTTGATCTAATCAACTTCGGACTCGTTTTATATGGAAAGAAAGAAGCTCCGGTATATATTAACAGAGCAGCAAGAGAGATATTTGATGCAGACGATGGTATCGGGCTTGGTAAAAGCAACTTAATAATATCTGATCGCAATGCCAATAAAAAATTGGATACATTGTCAAGCATGATCCGAAACGGCTATAGCCACTTCAGTGCTCGTTCTGGGCAAGCTATTCTTGCCCATCGCCCATCGGGAAAAAGAGCCTATAGCCTGATAGCTATTCCTCTAGCAAAGTACAAAAAGTTCGGTATGGACAATGTAAATATGGTGGTAATGATATTTGATCCGTATTCCAAGAGCAACTCAACAGTAAACTTGTTCGCTTCATCTTATGGGTTAACGTCTGCTGAATCCATGTTGGCGATAGAACTCGCCCATGGCATTAGTTTAGACGAGTTCACGGCCAAAAAGGGTATCAGCACAAACACAGCCCGGACCCAATTGAAATCTATATTTGCAAAAACAGAAACATCTCGCCAGCACGAACTTGTGAGCGTTTTGCTTAGATCCATCGCAAATATGAATTTGGAGTAATATGTATTCGGTCATCAGGTCATTGGATATTATATCCTATGTGACATTGGAGTGAAGCTCATGCATAAAATTACAAAACTCATAATTGCTGCGATCTTAGTCCCTTCGGTATTTTATGGCGTCTTGTTTTATCTGAGTATGACTTCCTACAACATTTTAATATTTGGGAATGAAAAAGAAATACACCAAAAAAACTTTGCTAAAGTGATAGAAACTGCCTCGAAGAAAAATGGATATGTAAGCGAATTTTTATCCAGCCAAACACTTGGAAAAATGCTTGAACAACATCCTGATTGTTGCAAGGTCTGTCTGGCCGATTTATTCCCACACCCCTTCCTTACCGAAAGTTACAACTGGGTGGAGGATAAGAGAACAATCCTAAAAAGCGATGCCAAGCCATATCTCTTCGCACATTTGGCATTATGGATTACGTTGCGTTCAATCGTCGGCGAGCAAAACTACTACTATGTAATAAACATCCCCACAAAAGGCATTTACGATTATAGTGTTCTTTGCAACGCTAACTCCAAATGTTTAGAAGCAACGTAGTTTAATGTGCAAATAATTCAGAATTTCAGAACTTGTTAGTTAGGGTTGACGCCAGCTAATTGCCCTTTAAAAAAAGGGAGAGCAATAGATACTCTCCCTCTTAGGTGCTGAATTATATCGATTTAGAACTTAACAGCGAAGCCGATCTTACCGCCAATTTGGGCTGTACTGCCTGTGTCATAAGACGCCTCAAGTCGGCCAAAGACTGAACTGTTTTCACTCATGGCTGTGTTGAACTTTGCACCAACGAATCCACGTGCAACAGAGTTGCTGTTGGCTGCCTTAAAGGTTGTCGTAGCACCGAGGAAAGTTGCAGTTGCATTGTTGCCCCCAAACCCGACAGAACCCTCAAGACCCAAATAGGGCTGGATTTTGGTTACATGTTCAGACCCTGAACCAATTTCCTTTTGCCAGGCAAGTTCACCACGTGCATTAAGTTGATGGATATTGCGAGACGCAACAGTTAGATTGCCCGCAGAACCTGTTTCGCTATAACCACCCAGATAAAGACCAGAATAGCCAACAGACGCAGAAGCCAGCATTTGCTGTTCACCCAAAGTGATATCTTTCTCATAGCCAAGTGTTGGTGCAAAGAAGAAGCCATTATATTTTGCGGTAGCAGTTGCCATACCAACAATGCGTTTTGAATCGAAATTCATCCAACCCGCAAGCAGATCAAGAGTGATTGCCCCCTCACCCATCTGACGCTTGCCATAGATACCACCATAAAAACTGTTCGTATCTGTTTCCTGACCGTTTTTAACATCAACCCGGATACGACCTACACCGGCACCGCCATAGACACCATAAAGATCGCCGTTTTCATCAAACCAGTCTGCCCCCACAAGACCACCGCCAGCAACATGTGTTGTGGTTGCAAAAGACGATGATGCTTTTGTACGTGACGCAGTTCCCCAACCGCTCACCCAATAGGTTCCTGTTTTGCCAACAACATTATCTTCGGTGCCATACCCAAAGCCGGTTGATGTTCCGCCAAAAGAAGCTGCATCAATCCGTGTTTGTGCCCCGTTGCCAATGCTACTAGTAACACCCAACAAAACATCACCCATCACACTTTGAGTGGATACGTCAGCTTGGGCGCGGGTTCCTGCATCAGAATAATTCACAGGAGACCCAAAATTGGTAGTGCCCGGCTCGTTGTTACCTAAACTAACAATCGTGCTTAGACCAGCGCCAAAATTGACGGTGTCGGCGGCGCCAACCAGATAGAACCCTCCAATCAAGATTGAGCCCGGTTCAAGATTAATTGTATCTGCCTCTGCACCACTTAAGATAATAGAATAACCAGAGCTTCCGTCGATCGTACCAGAGTTAGTTATTGTCGATGCACCAGCGCCACCGCTGATATTGATGCCCTGAGTTCCACCTGTAATTGTGCCACTATTATTGAGATTAGCGAGTGAAATAGCATCAACACCGTAAGCGCCGCCGGTAATTGATCCGGTATTAATCAGATTTGTAATTGTCGCACCGTTGCCTTCAATACCATCCCCACCACCTCCTGAGATCGTGCCATGGTTTATTAAGTTAGCTACTGTGACGGTCGCTCGAATACCATGCAAACCACCTTGGATCGTACCACTATTACTAAAATCGACAATATCAAGGACGCTAATGCCATCGAGTCCGCCGTCGATCATACCGCTATTACTAAGATTGGTTATTTCGCTGGCAGAGATACCGCGGGAACTGCCACTGATTACACCGCTGTTAATTAGGTTGGTTATGTCAGTGCCACTCACACCATTTGTATTAGTTCCAGTAATGGATCCTGAATTTGAGAGTGTAAGCGTCGATGCAAGAGAACGGATCCCAGACTGATTACCGGTAATACTGCCCGCATTTATGACATGAATTGTCGTACCATCAACGGCATCAACTACACCACTCATAGTGGTTTCATTAACTTCTCCACCCTTCTCAACCGTGAGAGTTTCACCATCGGCGAGCGAAACAGTTGTGAGTACAGCTGTGCCAGATGAAACTGTCACATCCGCATTCGCAGTTGGTGATGAAAACGTCAAGACAACCGCCGCCAGAGAAGGAGCAACCAATGCGGTGTATGACTTTAAACGCGATATCATTCGATCGCGGGTCGTAGTATAGTTCAAAATTAAATCCCTCGAAAATATTGTAATCAAAGCAACATGTGTAGTTAGCAAAACAGGTTCGCCAACTACTGATCGCCCTTGCCAAACGCAACTCCGATGCCCTCACACGAGTCGCACCTGAGAATGAAAAATTCTCACAAATAATATCAATTTCGGTTTTTTTGGCATCATCCGTTTGGGTTATTGAACGAGGTTTTCCAAGCATAGGGATGATTAACTATTACGCGAGTTTGCATCGGTAATTATTGATGTTAACGCACAAAATCCAATACAACACCTTGCTCGCAAATGTGGGCCATGCGAGAATTTGAATTAGTGCTCGGTAGGGATGATGAATATGTTTTTGGTAAAAGTTACTTCGTTGAACAATCATCTGAATCGCTGAAATAGCTTGCGTACTATTCCCTGAACTTTTTGTATAATCCGATAGGTATCGACATCGTCAGTGCACTTAAAAGCACCGTCACACTGACTATAATTCCTTCCACTACGGTCATCAGGTAAGTTGGCACGAAGTTATGGATCTCGGCCTCCGACACACTTAGTGCTACAAGCACACCTATCTTCGCAACCGCTCCGGCATAAAGGTCAGGCAATATCAGCACAAGAATCGACTTATCGGCTAGAAAATATGCGAGCGTCCATATCAGCGCCACAAAAATCTTAAATACATAAGCAAAATAGAGCAAGCGCTTTAAAAAAGGCCTGCTATCTAAATAGTAGATAAAATAGCTAGTACTCGTAAGAAATGCGTAAAACAATATGAGCGTTAGGATACCCGCAAGTAATGCCAAAACATCATGAGTGCCAATCACTAAAACAAAACTCGGCATGGCGCAGACGACGACCAACATTCCCCACTTAACCAAATTGTATTCAAAGTCACTCATATGCAAAACTTGAAACGACTGACGGTACGACAATCGAAATCCGCTAGAAAATTATCTGGATGGGTAAGTGGGGCTTCAGTGATACAACATCTAGGCGCGCATATGGCTGGTTATGTCACCTCACTAGAAATATTCTAGATGCCTCTTCGTAAGGATTGTAGTGCTAAAAATGCACATTCAGACCAACTCTGACCACATGGCTGGATCTGAAATCAAAGTTCACATTACCTGTACCGCCAGCACCTGGTGTAGGTATCGTTACATTCAAATCCTTTGTAAGGTCTGAATAAAGATATTCCAATTTAAGACTGATCTTTTCATTCATCGCAGATTCAATTCCACCTCCAATGGTATAACCAGTCAGCCAACCTGAATCCGTAACAAATGGGTCTCCTGTTTGACCACTGGCAGATGCACTAGCCCGAGCCGCGGATAAGCCAGCTGTTATATATAATAAGTTACGTTCTTCTTCCCCAGTAATAAAACCCAGTCTACCGCGCAATGTTGCAAACGCATCCATTTTTGTACGATAGCTTGCCCCATCATCTAATGCCGCGCCCGCAGCGACATCAAATGTTTCAGATACGTTGAAATCCATTAACCCAATATCGCCCTCAATACCCAACAGCAGATCACTGTTCTCACCCCTGAAGTTTTTACCAAGAGTCAGGCCTAAGATTGCGCTATTCATTGAATGTGAGGTATTAAAATTGGGGGCATCAAAATCGGTAGACATGGTAAGATCGCCTTGGATATATCCAGCATTTAATCCTCCATAGAATCGATTCCAGTCAAACCCAAGATGATCAACTGGCTCCTCAAATACAGGAACGGGATCCGGCTCTTTTAAATAAAGGTCTGCAGCATTTGCAGTCATGGAGGTTATTAGAAAACTAACTATAACCATGCTAGTTGCCGGAATTTGTTTTGAATGAATGCGCATCTAAAATCCTAACTGCATATTACATATTCAATTTCTAATCCAGATAAGTAATATTTAGAGTTAGAGCTCCGCACATCATCCATATTGGTTAAACCAGAAAATATAATCGTTGAAAATCCCTTATCTTCCCAAGTTCATTTAACCTCGAAAACAACTAAGATAATCTCATAGTCTCCTTGAATGACCAGCCTGCAGGCTTACTTCTCGAGTTACCTATTAACGAAACAAATTGATGAAGTGCAGAAGCGGCAAATTTACTAAATTTACCGCTTCCATTTCATGTTTCCAGCACTAGGATCAGATTATGAAATCATCCTGGAAATTAGTTGCTAGATCGGCCAGAGCTTGTTCATGGGCTAATTCATTGCTCAAGTCAGAATAATCCAATATGTCTGAGATATTGAGACCTTTTCCATAACCAATAGTGACAACTTCTTGGAAATTGTCTCCACCCCCATCAACATCAACAGATAGAACAGCATGTTTCCAACCCGATTGAGCGAGGGAAACAAAGTCTTCAATGTTATCGGTTGAGGAATTAAAATTCTGCAGAAGATCAGTGAGGTTTACACGGTCTCCCTGACTTTGATTAAAGTCCCAGATCCCATCCTTCGCATCAAATGCAGTTTCGAAGTTAAACACAAATGTGTCGGCGCCTTCTCCCCCGAAAAGCTGATTTTCTCCCGCACCACCAATGACAACATCATTACCGGAACCACCTTCCAGATGATCATCGCCAGCACCACCGAATAGGATGTCGTCATTGTTGCCACCCAGCAGCTTGTCTTTACCGGAACCACCAAGAAGAACATCATCACCATGTCCGCCGCTTACTCTGTCGTCACCATCGCCTCCAGCCACGAGGTCATTGCCATAGCTGCCATCAAGATAGTCATCGCCCAAACCGCCAAACAAGCTATCATTGCCGCCATCGCCGCTGAGGAAATCAGCACCTTGGTTACCAAATATCACGTCATTGCCTTGACTGCCATAAATTGTATCATCGCCCGCAAAACCACGCATCGTGTCATCTTCATTTTTGCCGAATAGACTATCCTCACCATCGCTACCAAGAATAGTAGGGTCAACGGGGTCCACTGGGTCTGGATCAACAGGGTCTGGATCTGGATCAACGGGATCTGGGTCAGGGTCAACGGGATCCGGATCAGCAATCACGCCGTCAAAGTCGATCAATTCAATACCGGTAATTTCACCATCCTGAGAAGAGTTATCAGCCCACAATTCAACAGGACCTGCCACAGTGTTGGGGCCAGTCACATTCAGATTACCTCTATCAGCAAGTAATGAGAAATTAGAAGGAAGTTCGCCATCAGTTTCTGAATCAAATACAATCTCGTTGCCAGAAAAATTAAATGTCTGATCGCTACTTGGTGCACGCAGAACACCCAGACGCCAAACATCACTACGATCAGTTTCAAATGTGATGGTGTTGTCTGTAAAGTCTACTGATTTTCGATACGTTTCACTATGGATTGGTCCCTCTTTACCCAGGCTATCTCCACCCAGATAAATATTGCCAGTTGTGGCATCAATCGTATTGCCAGAAATCACATTATCGTTGTGGAATTCATCCGTCACATTCAAGCCTGCAGCAACCATTGCATCAGACTGCACATCACCCAAATCAATAATATGGCCCGGAGATGAGCCGAAGTCATTGTTAGTTATTGTAACGCCAACATCACGCATTTTAAGAAGGCTACCTTGGTCACCGTCAATCTTGTCACCAAATGTGTTTCCATTGACTGTGGTATTCACACCCTCGGAATAAACATGGTGTCGTAGATATGATCCGCTTAGCCCGTTGTCTTCAAATGTATTCCCATCAATAACAAGATTTTCGGTAATCTCATATTCATGGTTTGAATTGGAAAAAACACCCATACCATTGTGGTGGATAAAGTTATCCTGAATAGTGATGTCATCGCCACCCTTGATATAGACCCCCGCGGAGCCACCATATGAGTGCTCTACTCCTGCCGTATCTGTAAAGGAATTACCTTGTCCTGCACCAGTGATCTCAAACCCACTAATGATTATAAACTGCGGAACGTCTTCCGGTGAGGGGTAAGAATTTGCAGGGCCAATATAAATACTTCCACCCAGTTCCTGGCGGTATTCCAGATTGAAATTTGAAAACTGCACATCTGTTGTCGCACCATCAGAATCCAATACTGGTATTTCACCATTGGGACCAGGCACACCTTGAATGGTGATTGGCTGATCTTCTGTACCCTGAACGTCCAGAAGTAGTCTTTCGTTATAGGATTCTGAACGTCCGTGCACATTTACAATATCACCTGGCTCCAGATCATTCCACACAATGTCACCTAATTCCTGATAAGGAGACCCTGGCATTCCAATGTCATAAGTAGTCATTTTGAATTCGCTTTCTCTCGCAATCGTTTGATTGTTGATTGATCTCGTTCCCAGTCTGATTCGTTACGGGACTACTTTTGACAAAGCGGCAATCACAAACATCATCCAAATTAGTTATGAAACTGACTAGCGATTCACATAGTTTTTCAATGTTGAAACTATTTGTTAAAATTCAAAATTTTGTAGGAATAGATTGTTAATGATCTATAGCAATCATTGGTTTCGCCAAGAATCGAAAGAATAACTGGACGCATCATCTAGAAGACTGGCAATTACTTCATGAGATCAAAAGATTTGGAAAAACCTTTTAGATTTACTTCTATCTTGATTTTATTTTGAACTAAATCATGAACAGCCACGGTGAGTTTATTTCCTGCCTTCATTCCCACAATCATATTCGGTAATATGGCAACCGTAGCATAGGCGCCATTTGCATCTGTTGTCCCAATAGGATGATTGACAACCTTGCTATCATCTATCGATAAATCAATTCCTTTAACCAAATTCAGACCATGCGGCAGCTGTATACGCATTGTCACAGATCCCAGTTTGTCACGAAAAATATTTATACCCAAGATACGCTGTCTTGGTTTATCTCGAAAAATCGACTGGCTCATCGAACAGGATAGTTTGTCTGCGGCAGCCTGATTGGAGCAAGTCACTAACCAGAGAGGGCCCCTCGAAGCACTTGTGTTCGTTTGAGCAACAGTAACATCACATAGGAGGATAACGAGGAGGATGACAAACGAGAGCCATTTAGGTTGATGAATTACATTGGGTAAAAACATGAACAATCTACTTAATATCTGTATATCTGAGGCAAAAAATAGAACATAAAGATTCCAGTTTACCATCAATCAGACTTGTGCAGAGACAACAGATCAAAAAGAATTTCATCATTCATATTAGGTATACCAGAGATGAAGTGTTTAAAAAAAATCATTTATAACACGTCAATGCCTTATGGATTAAGCAATTGGTACAGTTGATACATTTTCATTAAAGCTACCAAAGCTTGAAATCCAGGGTCTATTGCTGCCAACATTCAACACGGATAAATCTGAGAGCGCCCCTTATAAGCAAAGATAGCGGAATCACAAGGAATATACATGCCAAAACAATTGTAAGAGCCAGCCTCCAAACAGATAACCTTCCCTCATTCAAAATAAATACATTAGGATCATCTGGGAGATAACGTCCTATGATGATCCCCTTCATCTCATTGAGCTCGCAAATCTTTTCATCTTCAAGACGTATTTTGCTTTTGTACCTTTCATTATTTTCCGAACTGTAACTCACTTCTATATTACAAAAATATGTAGGTTTAAGCCGGTTAGATTCTTGCAGGTTTCCTATTCGCCCATGGAAAATATGTTCTTCAATCTCTAGAAACTCTATCTTCACGGCAACTTCAACACCAACGCGATCAGTTTGAAATTGAGCGTACACACGCTGAAAATGTACGTAACTCAGATAAGTAAAACCAACTCCAATGAGTAATGGCGTCAGCAAAAACAAAATAAGAATAACTCGCACCATGGGGGATGTTCTCTCAGTTTCCGCCATTTACTTCCTTTGCTCCAATGAAAATGAGATCAAGAAAATTAACAAGCAGCTGAGTTTGCAGCCAATTACTTCACGCTCCGTAAAACCAAAATTTATATTTGGTCAGGCCCTTTAATTTTTAATTTATGGAGAGCATACACAATAACTCGACAGCAAAATCATTCACTCAGATCAAAATACAAGACTTAAATTCATTCTTTTGACGGAAATATTCTGTTTTTTTTAAAGGTATGACATGCGATCTGAACGTAATAGTTTATAATACTGCATTATTGCCTTTCATACATGCGGTCTTAAGGATATTTTTGGCGAATTAATGCAGGAACAATTGTTACTAGAAGCTATTGATACGATATATGATTGCGTGGGAGATGGATTTAATCACAATCGAGCTCTCGCAGCCTTCAGTCATGCGACGGATTCCACTGGTCTATTTCTCGCCGAGATATGGCCATTTCTCGGGCGTCAAAGCGAGCTAGGCTCCAGCAATGTTCCAAGAGACGCGATTTCTGCAATGATGGCTTTCGGCACTCCTGAAACAAATTCCATGATGAAAAGTTTACCTTTCATTCCAACTGGAGTACCTGTTTTGAGGCGTGCATTTATATCTGATCATGAATACTATGCAAGTTCTATGTACAAACAAACAAGTGAACCTTGGGGGCTTCATTCAGATGGAGTGAGTATCTTTAAAAAGGGGCTGGTGCATGCGATTGCATGTGGCTTCATGAGGCATCCAAACCAGGGCGGCCTAGATTCCGATATTCTTTCAAGGATTGCATTCTTGAACAAGCATTACATTAGGGCGATGGGGCTTCAAAATCGATTAAGCAAACTTGAAGAAGTATTAATTCACTCCAATTCAGCACTTGACCTCGTTGATTTCGGGGTAATTCTGTACGGGCCAAACAAAACACCAAACTATATGAACCAAGCCGCAAAAAGAATATTTTCTGACAATGACGGTCTTACCCTGCACGGTGGCCGATTAGTAATTAATGACCGAAATGCAAACAGACAATTCAACGACATGATTGAAGCACTGCAGGAAGACAATTTACCTATTGAGTTGCAATCAGGTGGCTTAGTAAGAGCCAAACGGGCATCGCTGAAACGTAGCTACAGTATTATGCTTGTTCCGTTAAGCACGAGGCAAAGTGTAGCAGGAAAAAATACTACATTGGCAGCCTTGATTTTCGACCCGAATATAAAACGCACAACAGCGATTAAACTTTTTGCAACGTCGTATGGGTTTACCAAGGCTGAAGCTAGGCTGGCTTTGGAGCTGGCACAGGGCACGACCATCGAAGAATATGCATCAAAAAATAAGATCAGTAAAAACACGGTTCGAACTCAGATAAGATCGTTATTGCTTAAGACCAAAACAAATCGACAAGGAGAACTTGTAAGTTTATTGCTTCGTGTAATCGCTGGTATCAATTTAGAATAGCGTGCCAAGTATAAAAATGCTTTCATTTTCTCAAATTTCATCCAAATGCATGATGGATAGCATGGTCAACCTAAGTACAAAAGAAAACTATAAACCAGCTTGAGGTTTTAACTTTGCAGGACACATTGCTACCCACTATCGAAACATTTTACGACTGTGTAGATGATGATTTTGACTATCAAAGAGCAATTAACTCTCTAAGCCGTGCAACGGATGATACAGGCTTCATGTTCTCGGCTTCATGGCCACTTCTGGGTAATCGGCCGCCACTAGGTTACGTGAACATCCCAGATGGTACTATTAACGCTCTAGTCAAAGGTGGGTTTAACAATGAATCTCATGAACTGTTTAAGAATTTCTTCCTGATTCCAGAATTGGTGCCGGTCCTACGCAGAACTTATCTTTCCGACCAGGAGCACTTTAAAACTCGTGCTTACCAAGAAACAGTCAAGCCATGGGGGCTTCACTCGGAGGGCGTCAGTATTTTGAGAAAAAACTTGAGTGATGGTTTGGCCTGTTGGTTCATACGGCACCCAAGACAGCCTGAAATAGATCATGATTTACTCTGCCGAATAGCCATTCTGAACAAGCACCTCGCGAGAGCCACAGGACTGCAGAGTAGAATCGATAAAGTCAGTGAGGCCGTTATTCGATCAAATAGTGCGTTGGATCTGGTAGATTTTGGCTTAGTTCTTTACAATAATAAAAATGTTCCAATTTTTCTAAATAAACTAGCTCAAAAGATTTGCAACACGAAAGATGGTATAAGCTTAACCAAAGATGGAATATCCCTAGATGATTTCACGGCAAATGAAGAATTGGACACAATATTTAGAAAAGTAACACACCGCAAAATGCCATCAGATGCCCGAGCTGGCGGTGTTATTCGTGTGCCGCGCCCTTCTGGCAAGCAAGCTTACAGCATCATGGTTACGCCGCTTTTAAAAAAACTAAATAACGAGCTGAACAATACGACTTCTGCATTGTTGATTTTCGATCCATCATTTAAGAAAAGCTCCGCCTTAAAACTATTCACATCATCCTATGGCTTAACCAATGCAGAAACACGGCTGGCCGTAGAACTCATTCAGGGAAGAAGTTTAGAAGAATTCGCCATAAAAAAACAAATCAGCATTGCAACAGCACGAACACAGTTGAGTTCAATTTTTGCCAAAACTGAGACGTCGCGACAACCTGAGCTTATAAGTCTTCTCCTAAGGTCTGCCTCTGGAATACATCTCGATTAATCTAGTTAACCCGACAGATCGACTTCCTCGAGTAATTCTTGAGTAATAAAAAATATCGCAACTCTCTTTTTAAAAGTGCATAGGCTCGATCAGATCAGCACCTTGCTGCAACCCATAAAAAAAGGAGAGCACAATATGATAACTCTCCCTCTTAGGTGCTGAATTGTATGTCGATTTAGAACTTAACAGCGAAGCCTATTTTGCCACCAATTTGGGCCGTGCTGCCTGTGTCATAAGACGCCTCCAATCGACCGAAGATCGAGCTGTTTTCACTCACGGATGTGTTGAACTTTGCACCAACGAATCCACGCGCAACAGAGTTGCTGTTGGCTGCCTTAAAGGTTGTCGTAGCACCGAGGAAAGTTGCAGTTGCATTGTTGCCCCCAAACCCGACAGAACCCTCAAGACCCAAATAGGGCTGGATTTTGGTTACATGTTCAGACCCTGAACCAATTTCCTTTTGCCAGGCAAGTTCACCACGTGCATTAAGTTGATGGATATTGCGAGACGCAACAGTTAGATTGCCCGCAGAACCTGTTTCGCTATAACCACCCAGATAAAGACCAGAATAGCCAACAGACGCAGAAGCCAGCATTTGCTGTTCACCCAAGGTGATGTCTTTTTCATAGCCAAGTGTTGGCGCAAAGAAAAAACCATTATACTTTGCTGTAGCGGTTGCCGTGTCAACAATGCGACGTGAATCAAAATTCATCCAACCGGTGAGCAGATCAAGAGTAATTGCCCCCTCACCCATCTGACGTTTGCCATAGAGACCACCATAAAAACTGTTGGTATCTGTTTCCTGGCCGTTTTTAACATCAACTCTGATGCGGCCTACACCTGCACCACCATAGACGCCATATAAATCACCGTTTTCATCAAGCCAGTCTGCCCCCACAAGACCGCCGCCAGCAACATGTGTTGTAGCTGCAAAAGATGATGAACCATTTGAGCGCGATGCAGTTCCCCAACCGCTCACCCAATAGGTTCCGGTTTTACCCGGTGCATTATCTTCAGTGCCATAACCAAAGCCGCTTGCCACTCCACCAAAAGAAGCGGCATCAATCCGTGTTTGTGCGCCATTACCAATGCTACTAGTAACACCTGACAAAACATCACCCATCACGCTTTGAGTGGACACATCTGCTTGCGCGCGCGTAGTCGAATTAGAGAAGTTGATGGGAGAAGAGAAACTAGCTGTGCCCGGCTCGTTGCCACCCAAACTAACAATCGTGCTTAGACCAGCAGCAAAATTGACGGTGTCGTTAACACCATCCAAATGAACATCACCAATCAGGATTGAGCCCGGCTCAAGATTAAGTATGTCCGCATCCCCCGGTTCATCGAAGTGGATTGATATACCGCTCGCCCCCTCAATCGTTCCCGAATTTGTGATTGTGGAAGTTCCGGATCCACCGAAAATACGAACCCCGGCAACTGAGCCGCCATAAATCGTACCGCTATTGGTAAGACTGGTAAGTGTATCGCCGGCATATACACCGTAATTCGAACCCTCAATCGCACCACTATTGATCAAGTTAGAAATTGTTGTTCCACTAAATACACCAATACCGCCAGCGCCAGCGCCAGTAATCGTGCCACTATTAATTAGGCTATCGATCGTGGTCGCTTCTACGCCATCGTCAAAACCAAAAATTCGACCACTATTAGTAAGATTAGTGATCTCGACGGCATCGATACCATCATTTGTCGCAAGGATCTGACCACTGTTCGTGAGATTCGTAATTGTATTAGCAGAAATACCATCATCACCACCCGTTATCGAACCGCTATTCATCACATCATTGACCACAGCGCCTTCAATACCGTGGCCGGTTGTTCCACTAATCAGGCCACTATTCATCAAATTACCAAGAAGTATATTAGCCTGAATACCATCGATTTGGCCTAAAATTGAGCCACTATTCGTAAGGCTGTTGATCGTGGGGGCTAAAACACCATTAAGCGCAATTGCTGTAATCGTGCCGCTATTGGTTAGATCGGTGATTGTGGATGTAGCGCCAACACCATAACCTGTCCCTGTAATGGCGTTGCTATTCATTCCACTGATTGTCGTAGCAAGAATACCATCTATTGTAGTCCCAGTAATCGTGCCGCTGTTTGAGAATACTAGCGTTGAACCCAGCACATTAATACCATAGCTACCCCCAGCTATAGCGCCGGCATTGTTAACATAAACCGTGCTAAGATTGGTTACATCATTAACACCGTCACCAGGAGCATCAACTACGCCGCCCCCCTCAACAGTAAGTGTTTCTCCATCGGCCAGCAATATTGGAGTAGTAACAGCCGATCCTGATAAAACAGATTGATCCGCATAAACGTTAATGGACGAAAACATAAGCGAAGCAGCAACCAGAGACGGCGCAGCCAATGCCGTTCCGTTGTAAAGACGCGCCGTTAAATGTGTTATCGCTGCACCGCAGTTAATCATTATATGTTCCTACCTCTAAGATATTTTGAAAATTAAAACGTCGCTTTACATTTGATAAAACCTGACGATGGCTTGATTTCTTCACGGGTTTTGATTTTTTCACGTGAGCCGCGCCTAGATAATTGATAATGATCAATGAATATCAGGTCCGTTTTTTATGGCATCGTTCATTTGAATGAAAAAACTAGATAGTTTTCAATCAAGATGACTAGCTCACAACGTTGAAGCGGTATGAATTTGCGGTAGGATTATCTTTGCAAAAGACACCAAAATTTATATAGAAATGACGCTTACATCATCCATTTAGACGATGTTTCAAGCTCAATCACCATTCAAAATAGCTTTCATTGCAATAATCAAAGTTAGGCTTTGTTGATGATTATCTCAAGATTCGGGCAGATCCTGGCGATCGTATTTATGCTGCTGATTATACTGGTGATGGGAGCTGCTTTTTTAAATATACCATTTTGGGTCAAACATAATGGTATGCCTTTTTATCTGGCTTTTCTTCTTGCGCAAGGTTCCTTGATCGGCATTGGGCTTACATTCTACGGTATCTATTTGGCTCTTATCGAACCTTTGATGACGCAAATGAGAGTGACCAAATTACGAAACAATTCTGGTCAAAAACCATGGGAACTTAACAAGCAATGGAAGCGAAAAAAAGTGGTTCACACGAATTTAGGTAAATCGCTATTCTTGCTGATCTTTGTTCTCAACTGGTGGAGTGCAATGATATTTTTTGCGACTGATCGCGGTGCGGACATAATTGATCAACCAATTGCAGTGATATTATTGTGTCTCATACTTATTATAATCGGTTTCATTATGTTGCGATTGGCCATTATCACATCAATCAACTGGTTACGATTCGGAAAAAGCTTTTTAATAATCGAGACTCTCCCCGGCAAACCAGGAGGCTATTTTAAAGCCAAGATACGAACCGGATTTGACAAAAAAACCGGGCAACCTGTTATGTTGACCCTAATGGCAACAGAGCGATATTGGTTCTGGCATAATCGATGGGATTCTTCGCAAGATTTTCAACAAAGTTTAGACACAAGAGAAACAACACCATTGTGGGTCGAAGAAGTAAAAATACCAGTCAGAGATTTGATATTGCATGACAAACAACTCTCTATTCCGGTCTGCGTTAGCATCCCCGAAAACGCTGTTGAGTCAGGTCCTAGCTCACCTTCTTCGGAGATTCTTTGGAAACTGAAAGTAAGGTTTCTGGGCCAAAAAGACCCCAATTATCAGGCAGAATTTCAAATTCCAATTTTTAACGCAAACTAAGATAAGAGCAGATGGTACCCATAGGGGTAATTGGCGATAGTACTCTGTACGCTTCATTCTAATCGCAACGTAATAAGTCCTCTATTAAAGACAACAGCAAGTATAAATTTGGAGTACCCATAAAATGAAACCATTGATAACTTGCATAGCCACGCTAATGCTATCTACGAGTTCACTAAGCTCGCATGATCTAGGTAAATATGATGAAACGAGATATTATAAAAACGACCGATTATATTATGAAAATTTTGACTACATTGGATCGTTGCTCCGAACTCTCGAAGAAGATAGCGAAACCTATTCACTCTCCATTTCATCAAAAAACAGTAATTTTAAAGCACGTATAAAACTCGATCCAGACCCTCGGCATTCGCTACAAATAGAAAAGATAACCAAAGTTGGACTCTGTGAGCAAAAAGCTCACAAAAATTATCTGGTTGTTGATTTGCGACAGTCTTATAGAGGCGAAATATGGGGCGTTAGCTACGAACGGCTATTTTTTGATTTGGAAAGCGGCAGACTATTGGCACGGTTTTACGATGTAAGATCTAGTCAAATGGGTGGCTTATTCCCCGCTGAACAGCTATTTTGGTTATATGACATTGACTGTGAAAATGATCTTAAATTCACAGAGAAACCCGCCGAAGTATTCATCGATGGCGGAATAATACCTCCACCACTAAAATAATGCTCAACGATTATTGCAGACAATTGAATAGAAACGAATACGCCTCACCTACATACATTACAAAGTCATTCATTAGCCAAAAGTTGGAACGATACAAATGACTAAAGAGAACAAAGCTATTCCAATTTAAGACTGATTTTTATTTACCTCAGATTCGACACTCATACATAAGAAAATCATGCTGAGGGGTTAGATGATGACAATGGCAAGGAATACCAACCTGATATTAAGAATGTGAATTTACTCATATCTGTCCTTACTCCTTACTTACCCCTAACTTGGGCTCTCTAAATCTAAATATATTGGACAGCAAGATCATTATTAACGGAACTGAAATGATTTGGGAAATATGCGATTAGTTGGTCGTCCTCAAACGACAGGTAAAAAATAATGTTCTACGCAATACATTATTTTTTCACCTATTCCATTGAAATCATTAGCGTTCACAAATGATCGTTCTCTGGTAAATTTGGCTCCATTATAGGGTGGTTCAACATAGCCAAAAACGCGTTTCTTTTTAGGCTCTGCACCCTGCCTCATGTTATAAATAAGAGCAGTATATGCTGCTGATGTGTGGCATGAGTAAGGAATATGAGTTGAATAGTATTGATGCGTTTAGAACACGATTAGCATATCTGAAAATGACCGATGATATGCAACCAGATACATATCTGAGTTTGGTGGCCAACAAGCAGATTGGAATTACAGGTTTTAAGCTGAAGTTGAAGAAATTCTTTGGTCATTTGGACAGAACCTATCTGGGTCCAAAGTGGCAGAAGAAATCCCGAGATGAACGAACCGATGGAATTGGGTTTGTTGAGAAAGTGGGCTCACATATCCATTCACACTTTGCGATAAAATCACCAGCCAATGCATATCTTTGGAACATGAAGATCAACACAGAGGAAATCTGGAACAAGATTTGTCCATCAGGCACTTATGATGTGCAGCTGATCACAGCAAGGTGGGGCTTAACCGGCTATAATACGAAGGAGCAGAAACGAGACGATTATGATTGGCATGATCAAGTTGTTTTACTCAGAGATTTTGCGACCTAGCTTGCTGGGCGTAAAATTTCGATCTTGTCATGGTCCTTCATGCTTTTGCCACGCTAAGAATGTTGAAACTTATGATGTTGTTGTTAAACGCAGTGCTTTTGGAACAACATGAGAACACCGGAGCAATAATCCACCAGTGAATCGGTGTAATTGTTACGCTGAGGCCGGAGTAAAACTCCGCCACTGTTAGGCTATCCGTTTTATGGATGGAATTGGTGAAGATTGTGGATTTGTATTGTCGTGTTCGTCATGCTGTTTTGAGTTTAGGTATGAGCCGCCGTGAAGCGGCGCGTTTGTTTGGAATTGACCGACGCACGGTCGATAAAATGTTGAAGTTTTCGATACCACCTGGTTATCGTCGTTCGAAGCCTGTTAAAGGCCCAAAGCTTGATGCGTTTGTGGGCATCATTGATGCCATTCTTGAAGCGGACAAAATGGTTCCCAAGAAACAGAAACACACTTCAAAGCTTGTGTTTGAACGGCTGCGTGATGAGTATGGATTTAAAGGAGGCATCACGATTGTTAGCGATTATATCTGTGCTACCAAGCAACGGCAACGCGAGATGTTCGTACCGTTGCTCCATCCACCAGGCCATGCCCAGGCTGACTTTGGTGAAGCTCTTGCGGTGATCGGCGGAGTGGAACGCAAGGTCCACTTTCTGGTTATGGAGATGCCGCATTCGGATGCGTGTTTTCTAAAGGCGTATCCGGCGGAAACGACTGAGTCATTCTGCGATGCCCATGTGTCTGCCTTTGAGTTTTTTGGCGGCGTTCCAATCTCGATACTCTACGATAACACCAAGATCGCAGTGGCCAGTATTTTAGGTGATGGCAAACGTAAGAGAACTCGTGTGTTCTCAGAATTGGTGTCGCATTATTTGTTTACGGACAGATTTGGTCGTCCTGCAAAGGGCAACGATAAAGGCAAAGTTGAGGGCATGGTTGGCTATACCCGCCGTAACTTCATGGTTCCCAAACCGGTGTTTGCCAGCTTTGATGACCTCAATGCGTATCTGGAGAGCCAATGTCGCAAGCGGATGGAGGATATGCTTCGAGGCCACAAGGGGACGATTGGTGAACGGTTTGCAGCTGATGCTGAACAGTTACAGCCTTTGCCTGCGGTTCCTTATGATGCTTGTGATAAGCAATCGACACGGGTGAGTTCCCTGTCTCTGGTGCGCTATCGTGGCAATGATTATTCAGTGCCAACACAATACGGACATCAACAGGTTATTGTACGTGGCTATGTCCATGAGGTGGTGATTGCCTGCGGATCGGAAGTTATCGCCCAGCATCCACGGTCATGGGAGAAAGAAGATTACATCTTCGATCCGCTTCACTATCTGGCTTTAATTGAGCAAAAGACCAACGCTCTGGATCAGGCCGCGCCATTGGTCGGCTGGGAATTACCACAAAACTTCCTCGTCCTGCGTCGTTTGTTGGAAGCCCGTATGGGCAAAGGCGGCAAGCGTGAGTTCGTTCAGGTGCTGCGATTGCTGGAAACGTTCCAGATGATCGATGTGGAAGCCGGGGTTGAAAGTGCCCTGGAACGGGGGACCATCGGATTTGATGCAGTCAAACATCTGGTACTGTGCCGTATTGAAAGGCGCCCGCCACGATTGGATATGACAGTCTATCCATACTTGCCTAAAGCCCATGTTGCTGCCACATCAGCTGGTGATTATATGACGCTTCTGGCGGGAGGCAGGTCATGAGTAGTGTTACCAATGATACGCCGCAATTGTTGTTGGCCCATCATCTGAAGTCTCTGCTGTTACCGACATTCCTGCGCGAATATGACAAGGTTGCCAAACAGTGAGCGAGCGAGGGTGTTGATCACACCCGTTATCTGTTGAGGTTAACCGAGTTGGAATTGATTGACCGGGAACGTCGTATGGTTGAACGGCGCATCAAAGGTGCAAAGTTCCCGACCATCAAAAGCCTCGACAGTTTTGACTTCAAAGCCATGCCGAGCCTCAACAAGATGCAGCTCATGGAACTGGCTCGGTGTGACTTTATCAGTAGACAAGAGAACATCATCGCCGTTGGCAACTCTGGCACCGGCAAAAGCCATATTGCAATCGGATTGGGGTTAGCCGCCTGTCAGAAAGGGCTATCTGTTGGCTTCATTACAGCATCGGCATTGGTCCATGAGCTGCTGGAAGCCCGCGATGAAAAACGCCTGTTGCGTCTGCAGAAACAACTGGCCAAATACAGCCTGCTGATCATTGATGAATTGGGTTATGTGCCCTTGTCACCAACCGGCGCGGAACTGTTGTTTGAAGTCTTCTCCCAACGATACGAGCGAGGCTCTACCATCGGCACATCAAACCTGCCATTCGATGAATGGACCAGCACATTCGGATCAGAGCGTTTGACCGGTGCGCTCCTCGATCGGTTGACACACCATGTCCATATTCTGGAGATGAACGGTGATAGCTTTCGATTGAAGCAAAGCGCCCAGTCAAAAGAAACTTAACCATTCCTCTCATAATCCGGTTGGTCTCCAGGCCTACATTGCAAGTGGTGTACTTTTACTCCGGTCAATGGCGGGATTTTGCTCCGGTGTTGACAAAAATATCTGCTTGAATCTCAACCATCTATTCAAGATTATACTTGTTGTTAGTAAAATTGATCGAAATATCGCACTAAAAATAACTTGTGAGTTACACACATTTCCTAGCCCACCCAAAATGAATCCCAAATGGCACCCAAGAGCCAAATTTGGACAAGACCATTAGAGTCGCTTAGAGCTAACCCATTCTATAATATAAGAAATTTTGGTAGCGGGAGAGGGACTTGAACCCCCGACACGCGGATTATGATTCCGCTGCTCTAACCAGCTGAGCTACCCCGCCACAATACGCGATGAATGCGTAAAATCTGTCTAACAGATCGGCGGCATATAAGGGCGACTATGTTGTTCTGTCAAGCATTATGGGCAACATATTGAAAATTAAATCATACAATAAGAATAAATAATCGAATTCCATTCTTCTTGCTTTTAAAATAGTCGGTTGTTCGAGTTATTTTGAAACGTAAACCAGATATTATACCAGAACGACTTGCATCTAACCTAGCGCAGGTTTAATCCTCTGCTCATTATTTTAAGGACGAGCGGTTATGAGCAGAAAACCATCAATTGCAGTTGTGGGCTGCGGGTATTGGGGCAAAAATCATGCCCGAACATTAGCAGGCTTAAAAGCCCTTTCGGCAGTGTGTGATCTAAACGAGAACAATGCGAAATCCGCGGCAGCGAAATACAAAGTTCCTGCAGTAACATTCGATGAATTGTTATCTAATACAAATATCGAAGGCGCTGTCCTTGCATTGCCCCCTCACCTGCATGAAAAACATGCAGTGGCGCTCCTAAATGCTGGCAAACATGTGCTGGTTGAAAAACCCATCGGTTTAACTGCTGCTGAAGCTGAACGTGTCGTCGAAGCGGCCCAGAAAGCTGGTACAATCGCAATGACGGGACATATTTTAAGATATCATTCCGCTTTTGAAAAAATGCATTCTATGTTTCAGTCCGGCGAGTTGGGTGAGCTTAAATATATACATTCTCATCGAGTGGGGCTGGGTAAATTTCACCCTCATAATGATGCGCTGTGGGATATCGCACCACACGACTTATCACTCATCTTGGCAATAACGGGCAAACCTCCAACTCATATTCATGGTGAAGGTGCAGCAACCTTAAATGAACTGAGTGATTTTGCACATTTACATTTGAAGTTCCCTGATAATGTGAAAGCGCATGTCTTAGTATCACGTCTTAATCCCTATAGAGAGCGCCGCCTGACAATCATTGGCTCAAAGGCCATGATGTCGTTTGACGATGCTTTACCATGGGATCAGAAACTGGCTCTTTATAAGCACAACATCTGGCAGGATGATGACGGCTGGCAAAGTGAGATGGTTGATCCCGAATATATCCCAGTAAATGAGGATATGCCACTAACCAAAGAACTTGAGGATTTTCTCCATTGTATCAGAACAGGAGACACACCGCGCACTCCGATTAAAGATGGCCTTGAAATCATTAAAATATTGGAAGCGGGAACGGTTAGGCACAACGGCTAAAGTTTACGAATATGAGAGGTAAACTTAGCCTCTCCATTTTGTGAAAAAACGTCAATTGCTCTTTTAGAATGATTGGTTCATCTTCTGCTCAATCGAACAAGAGGTAATCATTCATGAAAAAGACACCCATCACATTAACTGTCGCTGCGCTTACAATTTTCGCCGCGCCATTAAGCTCAAATACGTCACAGTTTTTCGGCATCAATAGTGCACAAGCAGAATCAATGTCAGTTGCAACTGGTATGATCAAGGGTGCTGGTGGTAACTACCAAGGTGAAGGCAATGTAAAAATTGTCAAAAAAGACGACGGAAAATTTGCTGTTGAATTATCTGACTTCTCGTCTACCTCTGGCCCTGATCTTAAGGTATTTTTGGTTGCAGCCTCTGGCCTGAAAAAAGGTGCTGATGTCATAGCTGGCAAACACGTAAACCTTGGCGCTCTAAAATCAACAACGGGGTCACAAAGCTACGACCTACCAGAGGGTGCAAACCCTAAAGATTTTAACTCAGTCGCAATTTTCTGCGAAAAGTACACAGTACTATTTTCATCAGCTGACTTGAAGTAGCTGCTCTCGCGCCAATAAAAATATATCTTAGGAGCCTGACTAATTTGGCGAGGCTCCTCTGGGCTTTGTGATGTTCATAAAGCTGAAACAGGATATCGTTTCACCTGAACCTAACCAACTGTCATACGAAAACAGAAACGCTTAATAACGCAATCCCCGCTGTCGCCAGCTTCCATGAAAGCGTCCGATAAAGCACCGTTCCCGCAGCATAAAGTGGCAAGAAGGCAACCCGTCCAGCAATATACAATAAGCTTCCCCACTTGCTGATTTCATCAAAGCCTTGGGTCTCGTGTAGCACAAAAATGAGCGTCAAAAAAATGGGAAATGTTTCTAGAAAGTTGCTCTGTGCACGTTTCAATCGACCGGCCAATCCGGAGGGTTTCAAGCCTTCGTCACGCGCTCCAATTGTATAAGCATGCCCAACCTGACGTTTGAAGGCGAATGAAGCTGCCGTCAGATGTACAACACCTAGTAAACATGCGGCCAAGAGAACTTGAAATTCAATTTGCACGTGTCTCTACCTTTTTGTCGAGTGATAATTAGATAAATCACACCATAAATACTTCCGATACATATGGTGTCAATACTATATTACACTCCGCTCATATGACCGCTTAAATTCACTAGTCTACCCCTTGAATAGGTGTAAACATGTGATCGAAGACAGTACATAAATTGCCGTCGGCGCCCTACTTTTTTCAGATACATTGCAAAAACTAGGTGACATTTGTCGCATAAGATCCGAGATAATTCCATATCAGAAATTACTGACGTCAGGGTTTGCGCCAATCTTATGGATAGCCAAATCGGCACCCATCTGTTGTTCTTCGTCAGTTAAACGAATACCCAGTGTTGCCTTAAGCATCCCATAAACAATTAGACCCGCAATAAAGGCATAACCAGCACCAACAATGGAGCCAACCAACTGGCTCATAAATGTTACGCCGCCAAGACCACCAAATGCTTCTGTACCAAATATACCACAAGCGATACCACCCCACAGGCCACAAAGACCGTGTAGTGGCCAAACACCAAGCACATCATCAATCTTCCACTTGCTTTGGCACAAGTTAAAGAACATCACAAAGACAACCCCAGCTATACCGCCAACAACCAATGAACCAATAGGGTTCATGATGTCAGATCCTGCACAAACAGCGACGAGACCTGCAAGCGCACCATTGTGAATGAAACCTGGATCGTTCTTACCAACAATAAGAGCCGTTAAAATACCACCGACCATTGCCATCAACGAGTTTAACGCAATCAGGCCAGAAACATTTGCCACAGATGCAGCTGTCATCACATTAAATCCGAACCAACCTACGCAAAGAAGCCATGAACCAAGCGATAACCACGGAATGGACGATGGCGGAAAGTTTGGTGTTTTGGAGCCATTCTTATAACGCTTATAGCGCGCGCCAAGTAAAATGACGGCTGCAAGTGCGATCCAACCACCAACAGCGTGCACTACAATTGAACCTGCAAAATCATGGAATTCTGCTCCAAAGGTTTCGTTCAACCAGCTTTGAAAACCATAATTTCCACCCCAGATAATACCTTCAAAAAACGGGTAGAAAAAACCAACGATCAATGCCGATGCTATAAGTTGCGGATAGAATTTTGCACGCTCAGCAATACCACCAGAGATGATTGCAGGAATGGCGGCTGCAAATGTTGTTAGAAAGAAGAGTTTAACAAGTGTTAGCCCCTGCGCTTCAAAAACCTCATTCGGGCCAGACAATGTCGCAGCATCGGTGAAAAAGTTTGACCCGTATGCAACCGTATAACCAATCACAAAATAGGCGACGGTTGAGATAGCAAAATCAGAAATGATTTTAACCATCGCATTGACTTGGCTTTTATGACGAACGGTACCTACTTCTAAAAAGGCAAAGCCGCCATGCATCGCAAAAACCAAAATTGCGCCCAGAAGGACGAAGAAAACATCTGTTCCAATCACAAGAAACACCCCTATTAATTTTAGTTGAAGCCCCTTATCTCAGGACTTACTCATCAAACCCGTTGCAAGGTTCGTGCCAAGTAGTCGGAGTAATTAAGAAATGGCGCTATATTTTGCATTTTCCATATATTTTCATGATGAAAGTTCGGTCAAATAGCTCAATCCATAATCACAGCCATATCAACTGATTAATATTTAGGCACTTTGGTGATAAAACAGCCTCTAATACATCAACAAACAGGCAAACTGAAATACTCTCCCTATCTAAAAACAAAATAGAGGCGTAGAGAGAATATCGATTGTTGAAATGGGTATCGCTTTGTTAATCGTAAAAAGATTACCTTAGACGTAGGTCATAAGACAGATTCGACCATCATGTGTTTCATGTTCGCTATGTTTTTTAAACCCTGATTTTTCATAAGCTTTAATTGCGCGCTCGTTAGCAACATATGGGTCAATAACAATTTGCTCCGCGCCATGACTTATCAAGTTCTCGATATGCTGACCCAAATAACCGTGCCCGTGTCCTTTTCCAATCATCTCATCAATACCTATAAATGTATCGATTGCGCGCGTTGTTGGGGGAAATGAAGCAAAATAGTCTTGCGGCCAATCGTGAACGCAATAATCTTGAACATACGCAAATGGCATTTCGTTGAGGGATACAATCATCAAATTGATTTTAGGATCATTAATGTCATGCCTGATAAGACGATGCTCTTCTTCTGGGTCGCCCCACCATTTCAGCAATTCAGGCGAACGCAACCATTCACCCAACATTGGGAAATCATTGCGTTCAACATTTCTAAATTGATAAGTCTGCATTTTGGGACGCCAAATTATAAAGCGTGGGCGGTTTCACCTTCACGAGAATTCTGTTCATTTAACATCGCCAACATATGCTCTGTATTCGGATCTCTCAGCGATTTTGCAATAAACCCACCACCGTAAACGCGTGCCTCATCATCTGGACTAGAATAGAGAACACAAGCCTGCCCTGCCGCGACACCTTCTTCACCATCCAGCAATTCTACGCTCACGTCTCCATCAACATACCGTACAAGAGCAGATGTAGGCGGTCGCGTGGACCGAACTTTTGCAAAACAATGAAAACCTTCATCTGGCAATTCATTGATTGGGCTATCACCTAACCAATTCACATCTCTCAAAATAACAGATTTTGTCTGCAATGCTTCTTTTGGCCCCACAACAACGCGAAGTGTCTTTGCATCTATGTGCACAACATAAAGCGGTTCACCGATGGAAACGCCAATGCCTCGCCGCTGACCAATAGTATAGCGCAATATCCCTTCATGCTGACCCAGCACACGTCCATCAATATGGACAATATCGCCAGATAACACTGCTTCAGGTCGTAATTTCTCAACGATAGCAGAGTATTTTCCCTGAGGAACAAAACAAATATCCTGGCTATCTGCCTTCTGCGCAACAACAAGCCCCATATCCGCTGCCAATGCACGCGTATCTGATTTCGGTAAATCGCCCAATGGAAAGCGAACATAATCCAGCTGGTCCTGCGTTGTCGCAAACAAAAAATAACTTTGATCACGATTACTATCGACAGGACGAAAGAGCGCACGTCTGCTTGGGTTATCCTCAGATGGATTGGCGCGAGAACGTATATAGTGCCCGGTTGCAAGCGCATCGGCACCAAGATCCTTCGATGTGGCTAATAAATCCGCAAATTTTACTGTCTGATTGCATGAAATACATGGAACAGGCGTTTCACCAGCAACATAACTTTCTGCGAACGGATTGATCACAGCTTCCGCAAAGCGCTTTTCATAATCAAGTACATAATGCGGAATACCTATGGTTTCGCAAACTCTGCGAGCGTCATCAATATCTTGCCCTGCACAACATGACCCAGCGCGATGAATTGCTGCTCCGTGATCATAAAGCTGAAGGGTTATACCAATAACGTCATATCCCTGGCGTTTTAAAATGCCTGCAACAACAGAGCTATCTACGCCACCAGACATGGCAACAACAACCCGAGTATCCTCAGGTTTTTTATTTATATCTAGACTATTCATTTGACCTCAATTCAACAGCGTTAAAGGCGCTGATCAACTTCTATGCCCTATTCTATAAGCATTTAGGAGTAAAACAACAAGGTTCAAAATAATTCTAAATCTTACCAAATTGTTACTCACACTTTAGGCAAAAATTAAAATTGTGGCGATATAGTGGGCTTAGTGTTGGTCTTGAAAAGTAAGAGAGTACAATGACCGAAATGATACGGCCTAGAGTAAAGTTTGTAATTGGTCCTGATGGCAGTCCGTTAACGATTGCCGATCTTCCGCCTGAATCGACCCGTAGATGGGTTATTCGCCGAAAAGCAGAAGTAGTAGCTGCTGTACGGGGTGGATTGTTGAGCCTTGAGGAAGCATGTGAGAAATACACATTAACGGTAGAAGAGTTTCTATCGTGGCAGGCTTCTATCAATGATCATGGATTAGCTGGTTTGCGTACGACGAGAATTCAGCAGTACCGCCACTAAAACGTCTCCAATTTTACATTCAAGTGTATTCAGTTTGCTGAATGCACTTTTTGTGATTCTCAATCTTCTGCAAATAAAATTGCGGAGGATCGTTTATGTATGAGCCAATGAGAAATTATCGTAAGTAAAGTAGAACTTGCGTAAAACCATAATCCAATCTGAGAAAATGCGGATGCAACGCCTGATAATTTGGCTGCTACGATAACCAGTGCGACTAACAGAACATCCATCATGGACCACTTGGAAAGTAGCGGAATGAGTTTCATTAACACGCCATTTTTCTGTCGGTTCCAATTGATAGCTTCTAACAAAACAGCCATTTGTTTTGTAAATGGAAATATCACTGAAAAACTGGCTACCAATGCCGCCAGCAAATACTCCTCGCTTACATATAATGTCGTGATGACATCTATAATTGAGGTTGTCTCGTCAAAAAAGTAGAAGGATTCGAACTTCATTATCGGCAAGACGACGCCTAGCGTTAAAGTCACTGAAGACAAAATGATGAGAAAAGATAATAGAAAAACCAAAAAACCGCCGCCAGATTACCCTATCGATAATCACTGGCACGGAAATATGTCCAAAGCAAGCTAACTTACTAAGTAAAATAAATGTCGATTAGGCTCCCCACTGCCAAAACGCACCTAAAATCGTTTAACCGACGCGACGATGACCTTGGTCGCGTTCTGCAAGAGCAGAAGCTTTTTCAAATTCGGCTTCAGCCTCTTCCAATGCCAATTCTGCAGCATCAAGCTGTACTTTAAGTTCAGCAATCGAACCGTGTAGATTTTCTGCGCGGGTGCGAGCTGCTTTAGCAAAGGTTGGATAAGCGTAATTGGATGGATCAGAAATACCAGATTTCTTTTCTTCGGAAGCTATCTGGTATTCCAGCTCAGCAACCATTTTCTCCATCTCAGCCATCATCATTTGAATCCCATTCAGCTGGCGCGTCTTTTCAGACACCTGAAACTGTTTGAGACGTGTTTGGCTTTCACGTGATTTCATACTCATAACTCCATGGACCAATGGTCCTGAACTAAACTCAAAACTCAGCGAATCACTATATCGCCGAACACGCTATTTTTCCCAAAAGAGTATCAATCTCCATGTGGAAAACATCACATGCAAAATTAATTTACCTCATAGGTTTTAAAGCTAAGTAAACGTAGCGAAGTTTTTTTGTCAGTCTCACGCAATGTTCTGAAAGTAGATTCTTGAGTCAATAGAATCATTTAGCTCGAAACATTAAGATTTAAGGATAATACAAAATTAAAATTAGTTAACAAAAACAATAATCTGATTAAATAAATTAATAAACTAATGATACTTGCAATTAAGAATTAGAATTTGTTAACCATTTCATGGCAACTTTCTTGCGAGAAACAAAACGTACTAAATCGTCGGAAAGCACTGAAAAGCCTTCTTCGACCGCGGCAAAGGGGAATTACATGCGTGTTCTATTAATCGAGGACGATAGCGCGACTGCTCAGAGTATAGAGTTAATGCTCAAATCTGAAAGCTTTAACGTTTACACTACTGATCTTGGTGAAGAAGGTGTAGATCTTGGTAAGCTTTATGATTATGATATCATTCTTTTAGACCTTAACCTTCCAGATATGTCAGGTTATGAAGTTCTTAGAACACTTCGTTTATCTAAAGTTCAAACCCCGATCTTAATCCTTTCCGGCATGGCGGGCATAGAAGATAAAGTTCGCGGCCTAGGCTTTGGCGCAGACGATTACATGACTAAGCCCTTCCACAAAGATGAACTTGTTGCTCGTATTCAAGCGATTGTTCGTCGCTCAAAAGGCCACGCTCAATCCGTTATCACCACTGGCGATCTCATTGTAAATCTTGACGCAAAAACAGTTGAAGTTGGCGGCCAGCGTGTTCACCTTACTGGCAAAGAATACCAAATGCTCGAACTTCTTTCGCTGCGCACGGGGACTACGCTTACAAAAGAAATGTTCCTCAACCACCTTTACGGAGGTATGGACGAGCCAGAACTTAAGATTATTGATGTCTTCATCTGCAAACTTCGTAAAAAATTGGCCACCGCGGCAGGCGGTATGAATTACATCGAAACCGTTTGGGGTCGCGGCTATGTGCTACGCGAACCAGATGAAAACGAAGTTCGCGAAATCGCTTAAGCTATCCATCCATTCAATTATCTAATTTCTGAACCCGTTAGAGCAACCTCTGACGGGTTTTTTGAAGCTAAATTTATAAAACCACAATCGGTTTCATGCGCTTCAACAACAAAATGGGTTTAAGCGGCAGCTAACATCGGCTCGAACACATTTGTAAGTGCAGCGCGATCAAATGGTTTTAAAAGAAAATCACTCGCACCAGAACGACGACCTGCCATCATACGCTTCAAATCAGCCTCTACTAAGCTATAGACAATGCGTATATCTTTGCCACCTTCGATCGAACGAATTTCAGCAATAAGATCTAAAGCACCTTCTAGATCGGCATCCACAACCAATACATCAGGAAGATCTGCTTCACAGAAGCTTCTCGCCTGGGCTAACGAATTTGTTTCAACAACAGCGAAGTCAAATCCAGTAAGAATCTTTTTGGCAATTTTACAGATCACCGGTGATTCATCAACAATTACTAATCGACGCATTTTAATCCCCTTATTCTTCCAATTGTGGGGTCAATATAACATCACCAAACAAATATTCAGTTATCAATCAGACTTAACAAGTTGTTACACAATCCAAGGCTATTTCTAGCTATCATCGTGTTGAAAAATTCGAAACGATGAAAACAACAGCGTTAAATTCTGGAAAAACAGGATTAACAAAAAGTAAACGAGACACGAAAACGCCTCCCCCATTTTAACTCAAGGCAAATAGGGGAAGTCTTCTCCTAACAAATTTTAAATTATGCCTTTGGTTTGGCTGTAAAAACAACATCATCCGTATTAACGACGCATGCCAATTCTAAATCAGATTCATCAGCAAGCAAAACTGTATAATATGGTTGCACAGCATGGGCATCTATTGCCTCCTCAGCTTGCCCTGAATTGATTTCAAGAAACTTCGGAGGAACACGTATCATTTTACCGCGCGCGACGAGCCTAAAATGCGGTGCCGTGTCCAGATCTTCCAAGAAAACGTCAATCTCACCACCGCGTGGAATTGCACCAAAAGCAATCAAGAATAAGTTCATCAACAATTTAACTTTGTTCTTGGGAACAATCGCACGGGTTCCATACCAGTTAACCACCGTTTTCGCATCGGTTGACACGAAGTCCTGAATAGCCCGTTCAGCCTCACCTGTATCAATAGAAGCGCCGATCGAGCCTGAGGCTCCAAAAGCCAGCCTAGCAAACTTGAGCCGCACAGAAGCATTGGCGGCACTAGCACGGATAAGGTCCATTGCATCGTCATCTGCACCTCCCTCATCCAGGAGCTCAAGACCATTATTAATAGCACCCACGGGCGATATTATATCGTGGCACACACGAGAGCATAATAATGCTGCAAGATCATGTCCGGCTAATTTCAGATTTGGATTATTTGGCATGTGGTTCTCCAGATTGCGCATTTAACGCATTTATACCGTGTTCGAAAATCAATTGTCATAAGCCTCTGGCAACAAGGCAACCGCAAACAATCACAAGCTTTGGGTCATCAATACATTGATTCACAACTTAGCCATAATGAAACCTTAATTGGTAAACCGCTTATTAACATCATTGAGAGAAAATGCTGCAAAGTGAACAAAATTGGGTTGTAGGCCTAAAGTTTGTAACAAATAACAACCGGAGACACAAAATGAGATCTATTTTTGCGCCAATGAAAAACTTTAACCGTTTATTGTGTGCACTTGCTCTCATATTGCCCATGATGGCAACGCAAGCGTCATCGCAAGATAATCAGGCCTATTACACAGCTCAGGAAATTGTGGATGCAGGACATGGGTTCTTTGGTTCAACATCAGGCGCACTGGCTAAACTGATTGAACATACTTTCAGTAAATATGGCGTCCCGAACGGATACATCCTCGGCCAAGAGGCTTCCGGTGCAATTGTCGGCGGCCTTACATATGGAGAAGGTGTGCTTTACACAAAGAACGCGGGTCAGCACCCAACTTTTTGGCAAGGCCCATCAATCGGGTTTGACTATGGCGGAGAAGGGTCACGCACAATGATGCTCGTTTATGACCTTCCAAGCATCGAAAACGTATATGGCCGATATGGTGGCTTGAGCGGTTCTGCATATGCCATTGCCGGCCTTGGACTAACTGTCCTCAGACGCGGTGATGTATTACTCGTTCCTATCAGAACAGGTGTCGGAGCACGACTTGGTATTAATGTTGGTTATCTAAAAGTGACAAAGAAACCCACTTGGAATCCTTTTTGATTTACAATTAAGTCCGAATTTTAGCACCACATTTTCAATCTTAACTTTAATTTCACTATAAACTTGCTCAGCCAAGCAGCCTATGTTTTAAGGTTTATTGGGTGCCTATTATAGGTATATGTAAACTTTTGGGCTTATTTTATTTTGATCGAGCTAATACTATTTGTTGCACTGGGGTTTCTAGCAGCTGCCCTTTTAGGCATGATTGTTGCACCAGCTATTTATCGCCGTGTAGTGAAATTAACTGAACGTAGAATGCGCTCGACAGTGCCTCTCAATGCGGCTGAAATAAAAGCAGCTAAAGATATGGAGCGTGCCGCCTTTGCAGCCGAAAATGCACGCATATCGGTAGAACTTCGAAAAGAACGAGAGCAATTAACCGAACAGCGGGCAGGTAATTCGCGTTTATCAGATACTGTTGTAAAAATGCGTAGTCAAAACCTTGAGCTACAAAATGATCTTAACGACTTAAAACAAGAAAGTGGCAGCTTACGTTCAAATCTTCGCATTGAAGAAAGTAAACTTGAAAAAGCGCAAGATGCCCTAGAAGATGCGCAGAAATCCAATACTGAGAAAGAAAAGCAAATCTTATCGATGCTTGATAAGGCAAATTATCTTTCGACAGAAATGAACTCTCTAAGAATTGAAAATGCCACGAAGGATACTGAGGCTGAAAATCTGCGATCAACGATTGATTCTTTAAGAAATGAGCATCGTCGCCTCAGAAACAATCAATCTGAGCTTCAAAATCGTGCGGAAAAATTGAAGGTTGAATTGGGGATTGAACGTCAAAAAACAATCAAACTTGAAAAACGCATCGATACAGCAGAGACCCAAATTGCTAACAGAGATCAGAAAATAGAGGCTCGCAACGACGAAATCAAACGTCTTAAAGAGAAGATGGGCGCAGTAAGATCGGAAACGTCTGATCTAAGAAAATCACTTAAAATGAGCGAAACGGAACGTAGGACGCTGGAACGAAAATTGCAGCGGGTTGAAAAACAACTATCCAAGCACGAAGGCAGAGTTCCGGTTGAACATAAGTCAGCTCGGATAGATACACCAAAACCAACGCCTGCATTTAAAGAAACAACAAGTATTTCCAAAGAAGAATTGGTATATCGCTCACTTTCGCGGAGCGAAATCGCGGAGCGTGTTGAAAGACTTCGTAAACGTCATAATGATCTGATTGAAGATCTAAAACGAAAAAGCGACAATAGTCCTGATAGTGATCATCGTCGTGAACTCGCTGAAATTGCGGCCATGATGATCGACCTTACTGCTGCTAGGGAAGGCGAAACATCAAAAATTCATGATATTCTAAAAGATCACATCCTAACCAAACCAGGTTCAGGGAAACGGCCAAATTTAGCAGACAGAGCAAAGCGCCGGATAGAAAAAACGAACAACCCGCCGATAAACTAAGCAGCCTGATCTTAAGGAACCGGGAGCAATTATACCGCAATCCTCAGATCGTTCTCATCTACTTTCTCGGAAAATTGACTAATTTCTCAACAAAATATCAGAGATAATCTCGCCAGATTTGAGATCAACAATGAAGATATGCTGTTTCCCGTCAGTAGCCGTTCCCATTATGGCCCCTCTAACTCCATCCAGATCAAAGCTCACGACAGTAAACCCGACTGGCAATATCACTTCAAGATCATTGGATATCATAACCGGTATTTCAGACTGCATCGCAGGATTTGCAATTTCGTCATCACCAGCAGCATTAATTTTATAGACAACAGCAGCAAGGACCGCCATAACACCGATGAACATAATGCCAAGAGAAACACCTAAGAGGCGAACCATTTTACGCCGAACTTTTTCCATTTCAGGATCTAGTGGTTTTTCATCTTCTTTATCGACATTAAGATCTTGCATTGATTTTGCCCATTACGGATTATTTAGTTGAACGGATTGTTTAATTGACCAGCGAAGTATCACTTAACGAAGATGAAGCCAATAAGAAAGCCTTCTTTGTAGAAGAAGATGCCTCAGGACGTTTAGATGTCTGGTTATCCAAGACTATGGCAGGTGAATTTTCACGCAATCGTATCAAATCATTGATCGAAGCTGGCGCTGTTACAATAAATAACCTCAAAATTCTTGAACCCAAAAAGAAGATCGTGGGTGGACAGTGTATTGAAATCACAATCCCTAAACCAGAAGACCCGGAACCAAAACCTGAAAATATACCGTTAGATGTGCTCTTTGAAGACGAACATATTATTGTTATCAATAAGCCTGCTGGTCTTGTGGTTCATCCTGGTGCTGGCAATCCCACAGGCACACTGGTAAACGCATTGTTGCATCATTGCGGTTCGTCTTTATCCGGAATCGGAGGCGTTAAACGTCCTGGAATTGTCCACCGCCTGGATAAAGATACAAGCGGTGTAATGATAGTTGCCAAACATGACGCAGCCCATAGGTA
The DNA here is from genome assembly GCF_900537175.1 of Lentilitoribacter sp. Alg239-R112. Taxonomy (GTDB): domain Bacteria; phylum Pseudomonadota; class Alphaproteobacteria; order Rhizobiales; family Rhizobiaceae; genus Lentilitoribacter. The sequence continues at coordinate 2,153,551 of NZ_LS999833.1, forward strand.
TCTCTCGGAGCAATTTGCTGACCACGGACGAACAGGTGCGCTTGAACGTTCCTACATTGCTTTGGTATGGGGTGCACCAAATCCACCCAAGGGCATCATTAACACCTATTTGGGTCGTTCAAATGACCGTCTGAAACGTGCTGTCTGCTCACCATCGGCACCAGGTGCAAAACATGCATTGACGCATTTTAAAACCCAGAACAGTTTTTTTATGGCAGATAGCCATGAAGCGATTTGTTCGCTCGTTGAATGTAACTTAGAAACCGGTCGTACACATCAAATTCGCGTGCACATGGCCCATATAGGTCACCCCCTTGTTGGTGATAATACATATGGAGCTGCATTCCGGACAAAAGCGAACAAGCTTCCTGATACAATTAAATCGGATGTTGCATTGTTTTCACGACAGGCATTGCACGCCTATCTATTACAAATTGTACACCCAATCTCAAATGAGATAATGCGTTTTGAAACCAAGCCACCTAAAGATATGGCAACACTAATAGACCGTTTTTCAACGCTCAAATCTTGATTTCGTTGATTTTGGGATCACAACAAGATCACATTCAATTGATAATTTGATCTTGAAACACGGATTTGCCGTAATTATCTATACAATCATAACAGAGCAAATAGCTCAATTGCGACTTGCCATAACGGAAGTCACATTAGTAGGAGGGTGCTTTATGGCCCAGAAATCATTACCGTCAATCACATCCGGCAAGGGTGGCTTGGACAGATACCTAGCGGAAATCAGGCGTTTTCCGATGCTTGAGCCGCAAGAAGAATATATGCTCGCTAAACGTTATGAAGAACATGACGATCGCGATGCGGCCCAAAAACTTGTAACAAGCCATCTGCGACTTGTGGCTAAGATTGCCATGGGTTATCGCGGCTATGGACTGCCAATTGGTGAAGTCGTGTCTGAAGGTAATGTCGGTCTTATGCAGGCCGTTAAGAAATTCGATCCAGAGCGAGGCTTCCGTCTTGCAACTTATGCCATGTGGTGGATTAAAGCTTCGATCCAAGAATATATCTTGCGGTCTTGGTCGCTTGTTAAGATGGGCACAACAGCAAATCAAAAACGCTTATTCTTCAACTTGCGTAAACTGAAGAGCAAATTGAAAGCAATCGATGAAAACGATCTTAAACCAGATCAGGTTGCCGAAATTGCTCGTCAATTAAGTGTTCCTGAAAAGGATGTTATATCGATGAACCAGCGCTTAAGTGGCGATGCTTCATTGAATGCTCCAATCAAATCAGCCGATGGTGAGGCAGGGCAGTGGCAGGATTGGCTTGTTGACGACAGCCAAAATCAGGAAGATATGCTGGTTGAACAAGACCAGCTTGAAACCCGAAGAGATATGCTTACTGGAGCAATGGAATCACTTAATGAGCGCGAGCAACGTATTTTCAAAGCTCGACGATTGAGCGAAACACCGATTACCCTTGAAGAGCTTTCTGGTGAATTTTCAATCTCAAGAGAGCGTGTTCGCCAAATCGAGGTTCGCGCGTTCGAAAAAGTTCAAGCAGCTGTACGCAAGGCAGCTCTGGATGCGAACAACAGTTTGGTATCTATCGAAAACGAAACTGCTTAATTTTTTTGAAATCAACATTTGCGCGGGCTTCATTCTTGGATAAGCCCGCGTTTTTGTGTCTATTTTATAAAAATATACACAATGGTATCAAAACCATTGAGCAGGAAGATAATATCATTGAGCAGGATTTAACTTCCAATTGGCCAGCACTTTATCAAACACTGCCTTACCACTGGCGCCTTTCTCAAGCGTAATAAGTGCTTTACGGCCATTCGTGTATGAAAGTGGAATATCTATCCAGCCTCGTTGACTCATAAGTTGAAGATTGGTTTCCACGACATCCAACTTATCATTTTGAAGTCCAACCACAAAGAATGAAGTATCAATTTTCGCGGAGATTGCCTCCAAACGATCGCCAGTCTGCTCTTCACTACTCTTAAATTTAACCTCAGTTATCTGTTCAATTTCTCCACCGTCAAAATCTTCAGGCAGAGAAAAATTTAAATCGATAAGATGACTTACAGGAAGCGTTTCATCACCATTCAATTTTATTGTCATGACAATGGATAAATCACGCTCCGGAACCTGTATCGTACCTTCAATATATGGGCGTGACCTTTCTGAATCTGATTCAACTTTCTCAGACCAAACTACACTACCTTCATAACGGGCCTGCTGTTCCAATCCCAAGCTTGTTTCGTAAAAGAACATCTTCTGCAAAGCAGTTTCCCCATTATCAGCCTGAGCAGTATCAGGTTCACTTGGGGTTGTGTCATCTGTTACATCTGCAGCTGCAACAGATCGGCCTTCTTCATTTGGCAGACCATCTATTAAATCTGAAGCCGGACCAGCATCAATTTCTGTTCCATCTGAATTCAAACGCTGAGTAAATTTCTCCGCTTCACCATTAACAACGGCAACGTCTTCTGCCGTGCTTGAATTTACATCTGGCTGATCCGCCGGTGCAATTTGCTCTTCTGATGCAGCTGTATCCTTATCTTCCAAAACCTCTGCGGTTTCCATTGTACTTTGCGGAATTAAGTCTTGAATACCTTGCCAACCGACCCGCCAAAAGAAAAATGCGAGGGCAACAAGAACAAACAATAGAACCGCAATTACAATAACAACAGGAGATTTACGTTGCCTAGGAACAGGCGCTTCCGGCAATGCTTCTTCGCCAAAACCAAATGATAAGTTGGGATCCGGCAACGAAGTATTACTCGAAGCATCTTCCTGCAACGTTGACCGGATTTCACTAACGGCTTGATCAATTAGATTGCTGTCCTTGTCCGACGCAGAAACATCATCTAGCTGAGTTTCAACCGGCCCATTACCCGACTCGGGTATGACAGGTTCATCATGCTGTTCAATGAAGATATCTTGCTGTTCAGCCGTTACATGCGGCTTTATGATTTCACTTTTGGGAGCATCTGGAATTTGAAGCTCAGAATCTATCTCACGTTCGGTAGATTTTACTTCGTCTAACTTGCCTGCTCTCAAGTCATCAATATTTTCCGACGTACTCTCGATCTGAGGTTCCACCTCAGTCGACAATGATGAAGGTACTTCAGGCAACTCAATAGCTGTCTCTTCTGCCGGAGGTTCAGACCTCACAGCTTCCTCTTCAAACTGCCTTTCCGCTGTCTCTATAGGCTTTGACGGCACAACAGGTGGCTGTATAGTTTCTGGTGTGACAACGTCTGACTTAACAGTATCTAGCGCACCGCTTGCTGTCCCAGCCAAGGGTTCGGATGATTGTACTGAAGTTTGTTCTTCTAGCGGCTTAGGCTGATCTGGAACGCGTTCAGTAGTTTGATTTTGCTGGAATGAAGTATTTTGTGTCGAAAGTCCTGATACACCATCAGCATATTCTTGCTCGATCTCGAGGATTGAATTTTCAATTTTTTCAAGTTGAGTTTCAAAAATCGTGCGATTCATCCCCTCTGGCAATGAATCAAGTTGCCGTTGAATCGTCGCACGCGCTCGTTCATATATTCGACCGCGTTCTTCGGGCGTGTTCGTTGAAAGCCCACTAATTGCGCGCCTAATCACCGCGGAAAAATCAGCCATTTTTAGCCTCACATTTCATGCAATTAGACTTATCCATATAATAACTACCTTAACAAGACTTTAGTCTTCAAATGGATCCGTCACAAGTATTGTATCCTCGCGTTCTGGACTTGTGGATAACATAGCAACAGGAGCGCCAATAAGTTCTTCAACTCTGCGCACATATTTAATAGCTTGTGCAGGCAAATCAGCCCAACTACGAGCACCAACTGTTGTTTCATTCCACCCATCCATTTCTTCATAAACAGGTACAACCCGTGCTTGAGCGCCTTGGCTTGCAGGGAAATGATCAATGCGCTTTCCATCCAGTTCATAACCAATACAAATTTTGAGCGTTTTGAAACCGTCGAGAACATCAAGTTTAGTTAAGGCAATACCTGTTGTTCCATTAACGGCAACAGATTGACGGACCAGCGTGGCATCAAACCAACCACACCTGCGTTTACGGCCTGTCACAGTACCAAATTCATGACCTCGTTCACCAAGGCGTTGACCATCTTCATCGTCAAGCTCTGTTGGGAATGGCCCCTCGCCTACACGAGTTGTATAGGCTTTGGTAATACCCAAGACATACTTAAGAGACCCCGGCCCCATGCCACTGCCCGCAGCAGCTTGGCCAGCAACAACATTCGAAGATGTCACAAACGGGTATGTGCCATGATCAATATCCAGCAAGGTGCCTTGTGCACCTTCAAACAAAATACGCTTGCCGGCTCTGCGTTTCTGATCCAGCAAAAGCCATACAGATTCAATAAATGGCAACATACGTTCGCGAATTGCCATCAACTCATCTATAATAGTATCGACCGCAATTTCCGTCTGCACTAGCCCGCGGCGCAGTGCATTGTGATGTGTAAGCAATCGATCTACTTTGGCTGGTAAACTCTCCGTATTTACCAAATCCATAATACGAATAGAACGGCGCCCAACTTTATCTTCATATGCCGGTCCAATACCGCGTCGCGTTGTGCCAATTTTTGTACCCGAGTTGGAAGCTGCATCTTCCCGCATAGCATCAAGTTCACGATGCAATGATAAAATCAGCGTTGCATTATCTGCTATTCGTAGCGTTTCAGGTGTCACGACAACATCTTGCTCAGCCAAGCGATCAATTTCAGCAACCAGCGCATGAGGGTCAATTACAACACCATTGCCAATGACCGCTAGTTTTCCTTTACGAACAACGCCTGAAGGAAGAAGAGATAATTTATAGCTGATACCATCAATGACCAATGTATGGCCGGCATTATGGCCACCTTGGAAACGAACGATGACGTCCGCACGCTCAGATAGCCAATCTACGATTTTGCCTTTGCCTTCATCTCCCCACTGGGAGCCGACAACCACTACATTTGTCATATTATCCTCTTGGTACTGTACCGTTCAAAAAACAAACCCGCATCTCTATAGGGAGATGCGGGTCAAAAATCGAGCCTTTGATAGAATTTAGTTGAATAAAACAAGCATATTGCTAGCAATATACAGTATTATTCATGACATCCGACAAGATCTAAATCAAAAGTTGCTACTCAATATTAAATACCAGTGGTTTTGCTGATAGAATTTCACTATTCGCCCGCACCTTCTCAAGCACATCCTCTGACACTGCATTGTCCACATAAAGAAGAGCAATTGCGTCTCCACCTGGTTTGTTACGGCCCAGTTGGAAGTTTGCAATATTCACACCTGCATCACCAAATGTTGTACCTAAAAGGCCTATAATACCCGGCGCATCAGCATTGGTTGTGTAAACCATATGATGCCCAACTTCAGCATCCAGATTAATACCCTTAATTTGAATAAATCTAGGTTTGCCATCAGCAAAACAAGTACCGGCAACTGAACGAGTGGTATTTGCTGTTTTAACAGTCAGCTTAATATAGCCATCAAAAACGCCAGATTTGTCACGCTTAACCTCTGAAAGCATGATACCACGTTCTTTGATCATTATTGGCGCAGATACCATATTCACATCTGCAACTTGGGCTCTGATAAGACCAGCAAGCAGCGCACTTGTTAATGCACGCGTATTCATTTCAGACGTTGAACCTTCATAAAGAATTTCAACCTCTTCAATCGCGCTTTCTGTTACCTGACCGACAAAAGCACCAAGAACATCAGCAAGAGAGATGAACGGTTTCAGGCGCGGTGCCTCTTCGGCACTGATAGACGGCATATTGATCGCGTTTGTTACTGCGCCCTTAAGCAGATAATCTGACATTTGCTCGGCAACTTGAAGAGCAACATTTTCCTGAGCCTCAGTAGTAGATGCACCCAAGTGCGGCGTGCAAACAACATTTGGCAAACCAAACAGCGGGCTGTCTGTAGCAGGCTCAACTTCGAAAACATCAAAACCCGCACCAGCGACATGACCAGATTTGAGCGCTTCTGCTAAATCAGCTTCGACAACCAAACCGCCACGAGCACAATTGACAATGCGTACACCTTTTTTCATTTTCGCGATATTTTCAGCATTGATAATTCCGCGTGTTTTGTCGGTCATTGGAACATGAAGCGTGATGAAATCTGCTCTGCCGAGAAGTTCATCCAGCTCAACCTTCTCAACGCCCAATTCTTTCGCGCGATCTTCTGACAAGAATGGATCAAAAGCGATGACACGCATATTAAGGCCAATGCCGCGTGTCGCTGCAATGGAACCAATGTTACCACAGCCGATAACACCAAGCGTTTTGCCCGTAATCTCAACACCCATAAATTTGGATTTTTCCCACTTACCGGCCTGTGTTGATGTATCAGCAGCGGGAAGCTGACGTGCAACTGCAAAGATCATCGCAATCGCATGTTCGGCAGTCGTAATTGAATTACCAAATGGTGTATTCATAACAATGATACCACGACGAGATGCAGCCGGGATATCTACGTTATCAACGCCAATACCAGCGCGACCGATAACTTTAAGATTAGTTGCTGCCTCTATAATTTTCTGAGTAGCTTTGGTTGCAGAACGGATTGCAAGACCATCATATTGATCAATGACTTCAAGCAATTTTTCTTTGTCTTTACCAAGGTCAGGCATAAAGTCTACATCGATACCGCGGTCGCGGAAAATTTGAACAGCAGTTTCAGATAGTTTGTCAGATACAAGAACGCGAGGTGCCATTTCAGGCCTCCATTTCAATTAATTTTGGAAAATCATGGAAGCGCGGTCAACGCGCAACCAATATATTAGGAATTAAGAGAGGCTTTCTGGGTCTCGAAAGCCCAGTCAAGCCATGGCATCAGAGCTTCAAGGTCCGATTTTTCAACCGTAGCACCTGTCCAAATACGAAGACCCGACGGTGCATCACGATAGGCGCCAATATCAAAGGCCACACCTTCTTTATCCAAAAGGCCAACTATGCCTTTTGCAAAAGCTGCTTGCGCATCATCATCGAGTGCAAGGATATCTGCATCCACGATTGTTAAACACACAGACGTATTCGAACGTGTTACAGGATCTTTAGCCAAATTACCGATCCAAGATGTTTTCTCAACGAAATCATGGATGACTTGCGCATTCGCATTTGCTCTGCCGATCAAACCATCAAGCCCACCAACAGATTGAGCCCAACTCAACGCATCGAGATAATCCTCAACACAAAGCATAGACGGCGTATTAATCGTCGCGCCTTTGAAAATACCTTCAATGAGCTTACCAGCCTTCGTCATGCGAAAGATTTTTGGCAATGGCCATGCCGGTGTATATGTTTCAAGTCTCTCAACAGCGCGCGGTGACAAAATAATGACGCCATGACCACCTTCGCCGCCAAGCACTTTTTGCCAGGAAAATGTCACAACATCAAGTTTTGAGAACTCAAGGTTTTGCGCAAATGCGGCAGACGTCGCATCGCAAATAGTAAGGCCAGCGCGATCATCTGGTATAAAATTCGCATCTGGAACACAAACGCCAGAGGTCGTTCCATTCCACGTAAAAACAACATCATTATTAAAATCAATGTCGTTAAGATCGGGCAACTCACCGTATGGCGCAGTTAGCTTACGGGCATTATCTAGTTTAAGTTGCTTGATCACATCTGTGACCCAACCAGCACCAAAGCTTTCCCATGCAACCATGTCAACGCCACGTGCGCCGAGCATAGACCACATAGCCATTTCCATAGCACCAGTATCCGACGCTGGTACAATACCAATACGATAATCGTCTGGAACTTGCAGTACTTTACGCGTTAATTCGATTGCTTCTTGAAGTTTTGCTTTACCTATTTTTGCTCGGTGAGATCTTCCCACAGACGCATCAGATAAAGCGTCAGGCGTCCAGTTTGGACGTTTAGTACACGGACCCGAAGAAAAACGGGCATTATCCGGACGTGTGCCCGGCTGTTTTATAGCAGTCATATCGCTATCCTTCCAGATAGATTGCCCTTCGTTGGGGAAGGGTGTCCCACGGAGGGAGATATGACTTGATTAGAATAATGTCAAGCGAAAGAATGATGTTCTGCGACTTCACCCAATATTTCAATTTATTTTCAATACCTTAGAAAATCACCAAGCGGCAATCCGCAAACCAACTCTAACTTCGTGACGGTCAAAACCTCCATCACGGGCTTGAGTACCGCTAGCGCCAAGCGCAGTGGAGGCAGAATCATACCCAAACATTTTACCGCTAGAAGTTCGGCTATATCTATACCCAAAATCCAATTTCGCTTTTTCGGATAATTCATAACTGACGCCCGTCATCAAAGCCCAGGTAGTTCGCCATTGTGAAAGGCCTGAATTCTTTATATTGACATCAGCTACACCACCGCAACCACCGCCTATACAAGAGCCCGTTCCATTAAACTCACCCCAATTTACTTGTGTTGCACCGATGCCAGCGCCAACATACGGTGTAAATTTAGCAACTGTTGCAAGATCAACATATGCATTTGCCATAAGGCCATAGCTTGTAAATTTACCACTTGATGTGAGCGCGCAATTTGTACCTCCAAGCGCGCCTGGGCACCTATCTAAACTTGTTCCAGAAACTGTACCACTACCGCTGAATATATCCACCGTAGCGTCAGCTCTGAATACATCGTTAAAACGGTAACCGATACCCACACCACCTGATAGGCTGTTTTCCTTAAAGTTCGAATTGGTCGCTGTACCAGCACGATAGCTATTGCCAACTGAAAATGTAGAGAATGAATGCGACCTGTTTAACGTTTTAAAGCTCGTACTTATATCACCCCTAAGGTACCATCCCTTTGCCTCGGTAATTGGTAGGGTCACCGGTGCATCTGGTAAAGTTATAGCTTTGTCCAAATCCAACGCATGCGTTGTATTAACAGCACACAACATACCAAAAACTAGACATATTGCTGGACGAATAACGATGGACATCAGCTTTCTCACAAAATTGCGCGCCCCTGTTTGAAGGGCCTAATGCTGCCAATATCGTCTCTAGTGGTTAATCTTACGTTAACCATGTTTATTATGCTGCTGTTAACCTGATCGCATTTGCACAAAATAAAAACGCCAGCAATTGCCGGCGTTTAAAAAAACTATTGAAAATCGTCCTATTTATAAACAGGAGGCAATGTCGGTGGCTCATAAGGGGGTATGTAGGTATCAGCACAGCCGCCAAAACTATAACGCAGACCCGCGCGCCCTTCGTGCGTATGGATAGCTTTGGTGAAACCCGGACCACCGCCAGTAGAGTAACCAAACATACGTCCGCCAGCCATATAACGGTATCTATAGTTTACATCTGCCGCTAACCCGCAAGTAATCTTGATCGACGCCCCTGCCATGAGGGCAGCCGTTGCACGCCACCCATAAGCACCAGCATGTGTAATTGTTGGATCACACGTCGTCGGCGTGGCCGTTAGACAAGATGTGTTACGCAAATCACCCCAATCAATATAGGTTGCACCAAGTCCTGCCCCCGCATAAGCTGTTACACGACCATAGGTAAATAGATCTACATAAGCATTAGCAAGTAAACTCCAAGCTGTATAGGATGCCAAATCAGTCGATGTACAAGGATTACCAACTCCACAGCTCCCAACTGTTGAACCAGTAAATTTAGTGTTCGTGATGTAGTCCAAAGTCAAATCAGAACGAAAACGTTTGTTAAACTGATAGCCAACACCTGCACCAACCGAGAAACTTCTCTTAAGTTTGCTTGTCGTAAAATCGTTAGTCCCGCCACTTACTGAGTATGTAATACCACGTAATCGATTCCAGCCGTATCCAGCATCGCCACGTAGATACCAACCGGATGAAGCATGAACTTCTGGCGCATGATAAACGGGCTCTTCTATAACCGGCGGATAAACCACTGGCGGAGAACCTATATCTGCGGCCAAAGCGGACGTTAAGCCTGCCAATGAGAGAATTGCTGTGCTAGCTAGCATCTTTTTCATAAATCACTCCATCAGTGAACCAGTGTGAAGCACCCAACATAGGCGTCTCTCACATACGTATTGTCGCTGATAATGATTTATAAAGGTTAATGGCTCGCTAACTTAAAGAGCAATTCCTAATTTTTTTGATTAACAATTCGTTAAATTTATTCGCTTCTTAATCTGAAATCAGGTCAATTAATCCATCTACGATTTTTTCAACCTGAGCAGCATCATCACCCTCAGCCATAACGCGAATAAGCGGTTCGGTGCCAGACGCTCTTATAACAAGTCGCCCACTGTCACCCATTTCGGCCTCAGCATCTGATATTGCTTCTTTCACATCAGGACGCTCTAGTGGAGAGCCTCCTGAATATTTGGTATTTCTCAACAGTTGCGGCACGGGTTCAAAACGTTTCATCACTTCACTGACAGGACAATCAGATTTTTGAACACAGGCCAGAATTTGCAAGGCCGCAACCAGACCGTCTCCAGTCGTCGCATAATCAGTCATCACAATATGACCTGATTGCTCACCACCTAAATTAAATTCGTGCTTACGCATATGTTCAACAACATAACGGTCACCCACCTTTGTACGTGCCAGCTCCAGACCTTTGTCCGCCAAATGACGTTCCATACCCAAATTTGACATCACAGTAGCCACAACGCCGCCACCCTGCAAACGCCCCTCTTTGGCCCAAGATTCGCCAATAAGTGTCATGAGCTGATCACCATCAACAATGGCACCTTTTTCGTCGACGATAAGCACACGGTCAGCATCTCCATCCAGCGCGATACCGATATCAGCTCTTGTCTCAAGCACTTTTTCGATCAATCTATCTGGGTGAGTTGAACCGCAATTTAAATTAATATTTGTTCCGTTCGGTGTGTCGGCAAGTGAAATCACTTCCGCACCCATCTCCCAAAGAACCGATGGCGCTACTTTATATGCCGCACCATTGGCACTATCTATCACAATCCGTAAGCCTGTTAGGTCACGAGACTCACGCGGCAGAGTGCGTTTTACAAATTCAATATATCGATAAATATCGCCTTCAACGCGTTTGGCTCTGCCAATATCATCGGGTTTCGCCAAAAGTGTTTCAAAATCGGTATCAATCATGTCTTCTATACGAGACTCGATATCATCAGAAAGTTTAAAACCATCGGGTCCGAAAAGTTTAATACCATTATCTTGATAGGCATTATGAGATGCAGAAATCATCACACCAATGTCTGCGCGCATCGACCGCGTCAGCATAGCAACCCCAGGCGTAGGAATTGGGCCGAGCAAAAAAACATCCAATCCGGCAGCAGTAAAACCAGCAACCAGCGCATTTTCGATCATATAACCAGAAAGACGGGTATCTTTACCTATCACGACGCGGTGTCGGTGATCGCCGTTACGAAACAAGTTGCCAACAGCAGCACCCACCCGCATTGCTATGTCTGCGGTCATAGGTGATGTGTTAGAGCGGCCTCGAATACCATCTGTACCAAAATAACGTTTGCTCATATTATCCCCGAAAATCAAAACTACATGACGCTTATATAAAGTCTTTGTTCAAATTACGTTAAACCAACTGCCAACAAAAAAGGGCTCAAAGAGCCCCTTCCTATTCTGGAGTTGGTTCCGCTCCAGGTTCAGGCTCAGCACCCTTACCCTTAGGGGCTTCCTTCTTAACACCCGCGGATGGAACTGAACTACCACGGCTTGGTGGTGTATCATCACCCATATCGCGCGCGGGTTTTTCACCTTTAATTATGGCTGCAATTTCAGAACCGCTAAGTGTCTCATACTCAAGCAAGCCTTCTGCTATAGCAATGAAGTCCTTTTTCTTGGTTTTCAAAATCTTATGAGCTGTGGCAGTCGCTTCATCAATCAAACGATGAACTTCAGCATCAATTTTATTCGCAGTTTCTTCAGACATATTCTGAGACTGTGCAACTGAATGACCCAGGAAAACTTCCTGTTGATTATCACCATAGGCAACCTGCCCAAGCTCATCAGAAAAACCCCATTGCGTAACCATAGCACGAGCGAGCTTTGTAGCTTGTTCGATATCCGAAGATGCACCAGAAGTAATATTCTCTTTTCCGAAAGTTACCTCTTCCGCCACACGTCCACCCATCATAATAGCAAGACGAGAAATCATCCATTTATAACTCATGGAATAGCGGTCAGCTTCTGGCAACTGCATCACCATGCCTAACGCGCGTCCGCGAGGAATAATTGTCGCTTTGTGTACAGGATCAGCAGCTGGCACATTTATTGCCAAAATAGCATGACCGGCTTCATGATAAGCGGTTAGTTTCTTCTCTTCTTCGGTCATAGCCGTTGAACGACGTTCCGCGCCCATCATAACCTTATCTTTAGCATCCTCAAATTCTTGCATAGTTACAAGACGCTTGTTTCGTCTAGCAGCAAGTAGAGCAGCTTCGTTAACGAGATTCATCAAATCCGCACCGGAAAACCCGGGTGTCCCGCGTGCAATAACTTTTAGATCGACATTTGGTGCAAGTGGCACATTACGGACATGTACCTGCAAGATTTTTTCACGACCAGTCAAATCAGGATTAGGCACGACAACCTGACGATCAAAACGTCCGGGCCTTAGAAGTGCAGGATCAAGCACGTCTGGACGGTTGGTCGCAGCAATCAAAATAATACTCTCGTTTGCTTCAAACCCGTCCATTTCAACCAATAGCTGGTTCAATGTTTGCTCACGCTCATCATTACCCCCGCCAACGCCTGCGCCGCGGTGACGACCAACTGCATCGATCTCATCAATAAAGATGATGCAAGGTGAATTTTTCTTTGCCTGCTCGAACATATCACGCACGCGAGATGCACCGACACCGACAAACATTTCTACAAAGTCAGAACCTGAAATTGTGTAAAACGGCACATTTGCTTCACCAGCAACAGAACGCGCAAGAAGAGTTTTACCAGTACCCGGAGGGCCCACGAGCAAAACACCGCGCGGAATACGGCCGCCAAGTCTCTGGTACTTTTGAGGATCGCGCAAGAAATCAACGATTTCTTCCAAATCTTCCTTAGCTTCTTCAACACCCGCAACATCTTCAAATGTCACACGACCAGAAGCTTCATTCAAAAGCTTGGCCTTTGACTTACCAAAACCCATAGCTCCACGAGACCCACCTTGCATTTGGCGCATGAAGAATATCCATACACCCAGAATTACAAGAATTGGCAGCCATGAAATAAAGTAACCCAAGAAGCCAGAGCCATCAGACTCAGGCTGCGCGTTGATGGTTACATTGTTTGATTCAAGGCGCTGAACCAAATCGGCATCACCCGGAGAATACGTCTGAAACTTCGTACCAGTATCTCTAAAACTCCCAAAGATTTGCTGGCCTGAAATAGTTACATCGCCGATACGACCAGCATCTACATTTTCCAGAAATTGAGAATAGGCGATCTTCTGACCGCTAGCGCCATCAGTTGGGCTTTGGAACATATTAAATAGACCAATAAGTGATAATCCAATTATGGCCCAGAGTGCAAAATTACGTAAATTAGGGTTCATCGACTTTCCCGAAAAAATCACAGCATACTATTATGCTTTCTTATCCCATCATATAGGGAGCTAAGAGCCTGTTGCCAAGGGAACAATTGCGAAGTTCGCTAATCAGTTAACGAAAATGCGCGATTTTTTGTCCTGAATTAAGGGTCACCAACAAATGGACTGGCTTTGATGCCACGAGATGCAAATAGTTTTGCAATCTCCGTAGCTAGGGGCATGTCGAAAAAAGTTAGTACTTCGTCGAACTTATTGACATATCTTCGGACAGAGATAAACGGGTCGCTTTCATTGGTGTCGATCTTGCTATCCACATCGTCGATTTTCCAAAATAGTTTGGGCGGAAATCCCTCCATTTGACTATCACCAGAGACAACTAATGGTGTTTTCTGATGGTTGTTTTTGATCCAATATCGTCCATCCCACATGCTATCTGATTGCGCACCAATTTCTATGACATCCAAATTTCGATTTTCGCGCCGTAAGAAGAGCATACCTGCCTTCTTCGCTATATAAGCACGACCTAAGGTCATTGGTTTTGGGTTATCAGATCGTGTAAACCTCTCAAGACGTTCCAATTGTTGGCTACTTAGTGTTCGATTTCGTCCACCAATAACACAGATTAAACTCTCAACTGCGCGCAATAATACAGGGATATCATCGAGCTTGATTTCCACTTCGGCAATCAAGCCATCCTTAACGATGCAGTATGTTGACAGGTACTCCGCTGCTGCGATAGCAATCTTTGTACGCAACTTTTGTGCACGCATAATTTCGGGCAACCCGATCACAAAATCGGCTTGCTTGCGAACGAGAACGCGCTCAAACTGATCATCCTGATTAGACGGATCTTCGATCCAGGTTTGATTTTTGGCATCAAGGAACGTTTGAAATTCTGCCTTTGTTGTGCTTAAAAAGGGCCTAAATACCCACATTTGATTATAGAACAATGTAGCAGGTGCCATACCACTTAGCCCCCTCGCCGCATCAGAGTTATTTCTAGCAGACCGCATGGCTACGGTTTCAAGCTGATCGTCTTGGATATGTCCGGTGACGACACCTACAGCATTTTTCGCAGCACATGCATCGGCCAGCAACTTGTAACGCGCATGCCGCGCCGCTTTTTGAATTCCAGAAACAGGTTTTTCACCCACCCATTTTAAGATTTGGTGCTTGATACCAAGAGACCGGCAAATTTCACCAACATATAAAGCCTCATCGGCAGCCTCCGTGCGGAGTTGATGATCGACAGTAAAGCAGATAATCTCCCTGTCGGAATTACTTGCTTCACTGATAGCAAAAAGCGCACCCAAACTATCGCTACCACCAGAAACAGCAATTGCTAGGGGGCCAGGTTTTAAAGATTTTAGAAAATATTCTGCTTGTCGGATCAGCAGACTAGCATTTGGCACGTGATCGTTCACTTGCGACCTTGTCTTTCACAGCTTTTGAAGATAACGGATAACGTACTAACACTTCATCGTACGTCGCGCAGGCCGTTTCACGATTATCTAAAGCCACTAGTGACATCCCAAGTTTCAACAAAGTGTCCGGTGCCTTTGGCGATTCTGGAAAGGTTTTGTGGCCGTCTAGAAAAATACGCGCTGCTTCGCGAAAATCCCCTTGGGAATATAGTGATTCACCCAACCAGTAATTTGCGTTTGCGGCTTCCGCCCCATTTGGAAATTTTGCCAGATAGCTGCGAAATGTGTTAGCGGCAGTCGCATAGTCCCCGGCCAACACTTGCGCATATCCAGCTTTATATAATTCACTTTCAACATCGCTACTTGTATTTTTCTGCGATGTCACATTTCCATTTGCATCAACCTTAACCTCGCCAATTTGTATATTGGTAGCGTCCGTTTCCGTGCGGTCGGCTTTGGGCGCAACGCTAGACTGATCATTTGCTTTAGTCCGTTCGAGATCTTGAAAACGAAATTCATTATCTTCCTGCATCTGACGCATCTGCTCTTGCATTTGCAGCATTTGGAAACCCAGTTCTTCGAGGCGACCGGTTAATTGCCTGATTTGCTCTTCGAGCTGCAAAACACGCGTGCCTTGATCAGCATTCTGTATTTTTACAATCGGCAATGATCGCTCGGTTTGAATACCCGTTGATATATCTAAAGGAATTCCCGCCTTGGGTAACATTTGCGCGTTTGCCCCCAAAGTACACATTATTAGAAAACCCGCAGCAAGGCCGCTCGTGATGAAACGCAATACACTCGACATTTTTGTGCTCCTCTGTCCTGTGGGGCTAAGAAAACGCCTCCAACACAATGTCCCGTTTCCTGTCTAAACAAGCAAAACTTTATAATCAATGATATTTCGTGCGCATGAGCTGACAGGATCGGTCGATAATATCTTCCAATACATCAATATCTATATCCGCAAGTTTGTTGATATAAAGGCACGAAGCTCCCATTTTGTGCTTTCCAAGCTTTGCGAACAGCTCCTGCTGACCATCAAATCCGCCAGAATGATAGCATCCCATCATATATATCACCTGATGTGCCTTTCGAGGCGAAAATCCGGCAAGAAGCCAATCACCTTCGCGACCGCTATCGTATTTATAATGATATTGCCCGAAACCCACGATACTAGGTCCCCACATTACAGGTGGATCACAAGTAACGCGTTCAAATATTTCAAGAACTTTAAACGCATCCTCGCGGCGAGTTTTGTGGTCCACAGCATTTAAGAAGTCAAGCACCGAACCATCATGAGGTTTTGTTTTTAAGTCTGCCATCTAAACCCTCCACATACGCGATCAATATCGTGACAGATATATATCACACAACCCGCTTGCGTGAGAGTGTAATCAATTAAGCCCGCGCCTCAGAGAACATGATTTCATCTATGCCTGTTGTTTTAAAGTCAGGCAGAATGGAACGAAACTTCTGCGGCGAAAGTGAGTGATCTATGTCATTGAGATATCGCATTTCAATCATCTCATACCCAGTTTTCCAAAACGGGCTTGTTAAGTAAATAAGCGCCCAAGGAAACTTCTTGACTTTTACCTGCCTGCCCAATTTCTCCGATAAAGTGATGGCTAATTCCTTAATGGAGAAGATTGACCCTGGAAACGGAATGTCTTCAAACACATTCAGTTTGTTTCGTTTTTCTGACACTTGCACACATGCTCTAGCCCAGTCTGGCAAATAACAATATGTATGTTTTGCGTTCGGATCACCAAGCGCATTGATCGCACCCTTTTCGAGACCTGACAAAATTCCCATACCCATCAACGTGTCACTACGTTTATCGTCGATAAAATCCCCTGCCCGCAATATTATAGTCTGTACGCCAAATTCACTGGCAGCCGCTTTGTATGCCTCTTCCATTTCAATGCGAATTTTGCCTTTTCTGGTATCAGCTCGATGGGGCGTATTCTCGTCCCATACTCCTGCTTGTTTCCCAAAAACATATACATTTCCCGGAACAATAATTGTCGCCCTGGCTGACTTAGCTGCAGCGATGACCTGATTTGTAATTTTGGGAATCTGCGTCGCCCAGTTTTTATAACCCGCCGGATTAAGACCGTTGATTATTACATCTACGCCCTCAGCAGCCTCAATCATATTATCGTGCCTGCGATTAAATATCTTTACGTCCCATCCAGCCTTTTCAAATTCCGCCTTGGAATGTCTACCTATCTTTCCAGATGCGCCTAAAATGAGAACTGTCTTCGCCATAATCTAATCCTTTCATTGCCGTTGAAAGGAAATTATGATATTCAATTTCAATGTTAAATTACCCAAATATCTATATTAGAAATTCATAATTGAATGGCATATTATTTTAAGAATCTCGATTGGTCACTCATCCAATCATTCATCGCAGTAGCTGAGCATGGCTCATTGACAGGTGGCGCACACCATCTTGGTAAAAGCCAACCGACACTTGGACGCGACATCGCAAAAATTGAGACAGCACTCAAAACTCAGTTATTCACAAGGGAACGACATGGCTTGTCCTTGACAGATCAAGGTGTCCAACTTCTCAAAATAGCGAAGGAAATGCACATCTCGGCGGCAAAATTAATAACGCTAGCTTTGGATGAGAAAGACGAACTTTCTGGAACCGTTCGCATAACAGCCTCGCTTGTCATGTCCAACTTCATACTACCAGAAATTATTGCAAAGCTACGTTCCAAGTTTCCAAATATTGAGCTGGAACTTCATGCAAGTGATGAAAGCGAAAATCTTTTGTTCCACGAAGCTGATATTGCAATTCGCATGTATAGACCTGACCAACTTGATATCATTACACGACATGTTGGTGATACGGAGATAGGCATTTTTGCATCTAAAAATTACATCACTCGAAATGGTATCCCCAAATCGATGACAGAATTAATGGAGCATGACTGGATTGGATATGATCGATCTGAGCTAATGATAAAGGGCATGCGCGCACTTGGATGGCAAGTTGACCGCAGCTTTTTCAAAGTGCGGTGTGATGATCAAGCGGCCTATTGGCATTTACTAAAAGCAGGTGCAGGAATAGGCGTCGGACAGGTGGTAATTGCACAACAGTCGGATAACCTTGTTCGTTTATTTGATGAAATCGATATACCACCGATTCCAATTTGGCTCACTGCAAACAAAGCTTTGAAACAATCAGCACGCATCCGCGCCATTTACGACGCGATTGCGAAAGAGTTATCAAAAGTAACTAAACGTTAGTCTAGCTATTTACACCAAGTAGTTTGGTTTGCGCACGGCGGTTTTGCGACCAGCATGAAATATCATCACAAACTGCAACTGGACGTTCTTTACCAAGTGATAGTGTTTTAATTCTTGCGGAAGTCAGGCCTTGTGAAATTAGATAATCTCTTGTAGCTGCGGCACGACGGGCACCGAGCGCAAGGTTATATTCACGTGTGCCGCGCTCATCAGCATGACCTTCAATCGTGATAATTTTATCAGGATATTGATTTAACCAAGCGACTTGCTTGACGAGAATGTTTGCTGCATCACCGCGAATAACCGACGAATCCGTATCGAAGTAAACAATATCGCCAACGTTCTGTGTAAAATCCTGCAACGACCCAGGCACAGCGCCGTTAGCCGTTAATCCTAAATCGCCTACATTGTTTGGCAATTGGTTTTTCTTAGATGCACAACCTGCCAATGTCAGGCCCAGAAAGAGCGCAATTAAAACACGACTGTGTGACAAAGATGCTAAACCGCTCATACCCGGTCTCCTTGATGAAATAAAGTTGACAAAATATAACCACTCAAAGTTAAATTGCTCTCAATAGACAGGGTTAATAGACTCTTACTGCTGTCTAAAAAGCCCCAAATTGTGGTGGTTTCATGACTAAATTCAGGCGAAAATCAGACTATTCAAGTAAAGGTGACCAAGCGGGATCCGATGCAAAATTCGGGGTTGTCACTTGTTGCTCATTATACCCAGTTAGATCGATACTGGTCAATTGAGGGCCACCCGATCCAGCAGGCTGACGAAAGAACATCAACACACGGCCGTTTGGCGCCCATGTCGGCCCCTCATTATGGAAACCTGTCGTTAGGATGCGTTCATTCGACCCATCCGTCTTCATCACACCAATTGAAAACTTACCACCCGCACGTTTTGTAAAAGCAATCAAATCGCCACGCGGCGACCATACAGGTGTCGAATAGGATCCGCTACCAAATGAGATACGACGCTGATTGCCTCCGTTTGAATCCATAATATAAAGCTGTTGTCGTCCTCCACGATCAGACTCAAATGCTATCTGAGATCCGTCAGGCGAATAAGATGGCGATGTATCAATGGCGCTCGTATTGGTTAGCCGTGTAGTACTACGTGTGCGCAGGTCCATTGTATAAATGTTCGCATTACCACCTTCTTGCAGGCTCATAATCACCTTTTGACCATCGGGTGAAAACCTGGGTGAGAATGTCATACCTGGAAAATTACCGACAAGTTCACGCTGACCTGTTTCAAGTTGGAGAAGATAAATTCGTGGCTGCCCACCTTCAAAAGACATGTAGGTTATTTCTTGCTTACTTGGCGAAAACCTGGGTGTAAGCACAAGGTCATCACCATTCGTAAGTGTTCTCAAATTCGCGCCATCTTGATCCATGATCGCCAATTTTTTTATACGTGCCGTCTTCGGGCCACTTTCAGATACAAACACAACCCGAGTATCAAAGTAACCCTTTTCACCAGTCAAATTCTCATAGATCGCATCAGAAATAATATGCGCCACACGCCGCCAGTTTTGAGGTTGGGCAAAAAGACGTTGACCAATAAGCTGTTCGCCAGCAACACTATCCCAAAGTCGGAATTCAATTTTTAAACGCCCATCAGCTTCTTTGGTAACGCCGCCAGTTATCAAAGCTTGAGCATTGATAACGCGCCAATCATCAAAGCGCGGAGTTGCGTTTGGGTCCGTGATTTTCTGAATAAATGCCTGCTTCTGGACCGGTTGAAACAATCCTGATCGCTTCAAATCAGCTTCAATGACATCACTCATCTGTTTGCCAACGGCTTCACCTGACACAAAGTCAGACACCGCAATTGGCAAAGGTTCAATATTTGCCTGATTGATATCAATTTCGACACGCGAATGAGCCTCAGTCAAAGGCACCGCGATTAATACCAAGCTGGCAGATATTGAAATGAGTAGGTTTTTAAGCTGAAGCATAAGACCTTATCCTGTTATTAGAAAAGCTGGCTGGGGTCGAAATTAACAACAACTTCTGACCACGTGTCGTATTTATCGAGAGGTAAATTATATGGTTGCGCTCTTAACACGGCGCGTCGTGCACTTCCCGCGAGCGTTGTTCGGACTGACTGAGATCCACCGGTTGCATTAACATCGGGTTGACCGATAATATTGCCGGACTTATCCAACTGCATGGAAACCGTCACCCGAATTTCACCCCCATCTGCTAATCCGGGAATAATATTCCAGTATTTTTGGATCTGCCCGCGAAGTGCATCCATTTCACTTTGTGAGAGTTTGCCGGCAGGCTTCGTTGTTTTCACGCCCAAGCCTTCATCTCTGGCTGACCGTTTCGCACCGCCACCTTGTGCATCTTGTTTATTCAAGAGTGATGCAATCTCGTCTGAATTAAAATCACTTTTCTTAGATGATGACGTTTCTTTTTTCGCGACCTCAGTTTTCTTACGTTCCGGGGTTTTAGCCGTTTTCGCTGGCGCTGATTTTTCTCTTAAAATCGGAACAGGACCTGTCTTGGGTAATTCAACTCGCTTTTCAGCTTCAGGTTCGCTTGAATTTATAGCTTCTTTGACCGGATCGGGCGTAACTGGTGTCGCTTCCTTCGGAAGAGCTGCGATCTCTGTTGCGGTTGTCGCATTTGTCTCTGGTTTTGGTTGGACCTGCTCAACAGGTTCTGGCTTTAGTGATGGCTCCGCGGTTGGCTTAGGCTTGTCTTCGGATTTTGGCGGTGCTTTAGACACCACTTCATTTTCACTTGGTGTTGGAACTTTAAGGCTCTTTAAATCGACAGCGTTTTCACCAGTATTCTGAGCGTCTTCAACTTTCGTCCGAACTTCAGTCTTTTTAGGCGCAGGCTTTTTCTTCGCTGTTGCTTCCTTTACACCTTCAAGAACTTGCGTCAAATCTTCAATTGGGACAATCGAAACAGGTACGGATTCAACATCGGCAACCGCAAGTGTTTTGGGCGCATTAAACGAGAGCAAAGCCCAGCTTAATATCGCAACATGCAAAAACGATGATATGACAAGGCCTATCTGCACGCTCTACCCGTCCTGCTCCTGCAAAGTTACAAGTCCCAAATTTTTAAATCCTGCGGCTGAGATGCGCGCCATCACTTTCATAACGGTTCCATAATCAGCATTTGTATCGCCGCGCACATAAATGCGTTCGCTGTAGCCAGTTGTCGATATCGCTTCCAGTTTTGCGACCACTTCATCAATTGGAATTTCTGTTTCCTGTAAGAAAACACCGCCCTCTGAATTGACCGAAACTGTTATCGGTTGTGTTTCAGAATTAAGAGATTTCGCCTGCGTTTCCGGTAAATCAATCGGCACACCAACGGTTAGAAGGGGGGCTGCAACCATGAAGATAATCAATAGTACCAGCATCACATCAACAAACGGTGTCACGTTAATTTCACTCATAGGCGCAAGTTTGCGCCCTCGTCTACGAGAGCTTGAGCGACCACCGGCATTTGGCATCATCATAGCCATAGCTATACTCCAGACATTGATGCTTGAGAATGCGATGTTTGTGGTTGCGATGCATGCTGTTGAACTTGCGAACGCTCATCCAATTGACGAGACAAAATGCCGGAAAATTCGTCGGCAAAACCCTCCATACGCGAGCTTAATTTCGCAGCATCTGCGGAAAATTTGTTATAAGCAATCACCGCTGGGATCGCTGCCAACAGACCAATCGCTGTTGCTAACAGCGCCTCGGCAATACCCGGAGCAACAACGGCCAAATTTGTGGACTTAGAACCCGCAATCGCCTGGAATGATGTCATAATACCGATTACTGTACCAAACAAGCCAATGAATGGTGCAGCAGAACCAATTGTCGCTAACCAACCAAGACGAGACTCTAGAGCCTCTGACTCGCGTACCAGTGCAACGTCCATGGCTTTATCGATCCGCATTTGAAGACCCATCGGGGTTTTCGCACCGCGCTCAAATGATTTCTTCCATTCCTGCATCGCACTTAGAAAAATTGCGCCCATACCTGAGTTCTTTTTTCGTTCTGAAAGAGATCGATATAACTCTTCCAGAGACTGCCCCGACCAGAACAAATCCTCGAAACGATCAAGCTGTATCTTAGCTTTTTTATACGCAATAACCTTGTTGACAACAATTGCCCATGTCCAGACTGAGGCAGCCAGAAGTCCCAACATCACTAATTTTACGACAAAACCTGCCTCTAAAAACAGTGACAAAAGCGTCACATCAGAAGTAGCGGCCAATCCAACTTGTTCCATTTTCAGTCCCTTAAACGATCATAGAATAGTACCAAACACCTCAAGAAAGCAGATTTCGAAGCAAATATGGCATACTCGTTCATGCTTTAATGTCTAAAAAATGCGGTCAAACAATGGCGCGCGATCTTACAAGACAAACTTGAGGGCAATAGGCCATAATTATGGTTAATGAAGCGTTAGGATTCGTTAGAATTGGACCAAATCACGTTGATTTGATGACAGAATTACAGCTATGAAAGAGATTCAGGCAATCGACGCGGCCGCCCAACACCATTTACGCAGGCGACAGTGACTTTAGCGTCAATCAAGATTTCGTCCCCGCGCAGAACACGCTGAGATAGCTCCATACGAGCCCCACGTGCAGCCAAGGGTTCGGTGAGAATCGTCAAAACGTCATCCATACGAGCTGGTTTTACATACTTAATCTCAATTTTTGACACCATAAAAGCAACCGCATTTTCTGGGTCATCTTTATTCAGCGTTTCACTTTGAATAAGCCCTTTGCACCGGATAAATTCGGTTCGTCCTCGCTCCATAAAATGCAAATATCTGGCATGATAAACAGCGCCAGAAAAATCGGTATCTTCATAATAAACACGCTGAATAAGCTCATGACCCTGTTCGGTCAATCGACCTTCAAATTGATATGTCATTGCTATTCCCCATCCTGAAACAAGTTGATCTGTGTCTTTTCCAGATCTTTTGGTGGATTAAGCCCCATATGTTTCCACGCATTTCCGGTTAAAACCCGACCACGTGGGGTACGCTGTATAAAACCTTGTTGGATGAGGTACGGTTCAATAATGTCTTCAATTGCATCGCGTGGCTCAGAAAGTCCTGCTGCAATGGTTTCAATTCCAACTGGACCACCACCAAAATTATCAGCAATCATTGATAAGTAACGGCGGTCAAGTTGATCAAGTCCCATTGCATCGACAGATAGTCTTGTGAGCGCATTATCAGCAATTTCTTTGGTAACAGCTTCCGCTTTTGCAACTTCCGCAAAATCACGAACACGGCGTAGCAGGCGGCCGGCGATACGCGGTGTGCCACGCGCCCGTCTGGCAATTTCCTTAGCGCCATCATCGGTTATGTTTAAACCCATGATCCGCGCACCGCGACGAACAATGCTTTCAAGCTCCTCGACGGTGTAGAACTGCAACCGAACCGGAATACCAAACCGATCACGTAATGGCGTTGTTAAAAGTCCCAAACGGGTGGTTGCTGCAACAAGCGTAAAATTTGCAAGATCAATTTTGACCGAACGAGCAGCTGGCCCCTCACCGATGATTAGATCCAGTTGAAAATCTTCCATCGCAGGATAGAGAATTTCTTCCACAGCAGGATTAAGCCGATGTATCTCATCAATGAACAGGACATCCCGCTCTTCAAGATTAGTCAATAATGCAGCAAGGTCACCCGCCTTGGCAATCACCGGACCGGAGGTCGAACGAAAATTCACGCCAAGCTCTTTAGCCATAATTTGCGCTAAAGTGGTTTTCCCTAAACCGGGAGGACCGACAAATAAAACGTGATCCAGCGCTTCACCACGATTTTTTGCAGCTTCAATAAATATCTTTAAATTTGCACGCGCTTCAGCCTGACCAGTAAAATCATCAAGCGATTGTGGACGCAGCGTTGCTTCCAAATCTTCGCCAGATTTATTGGGGTCCAATATGGGATTTTGATCACTCATGGTTTTTACTTACGCAAATGACTTCTATTTGGCCAGTTCTTTCAAGCCCAGGCGAATAAGTTTTGCACTATCGGCATCATCGCCAGCATCGCGAACAGCTGCACCGACGGCAGAAGCTGCTTGCTCGCGCGAATATCCCAAATTGCAAAGTGCAGATACAGCATCGGCAACAGGAGCGGATGCTACGCCATCACCAATATTCTGCTTGAGCCCCATATCCGGCGCATCAAGACCACCAAGAAGTGGTGCTTTGTTTTTAAGCTCTGTCACAATTCGTTGAGCAACTTTTGGTCCGATACCCGGTGCTCTCGCGACCATTGCTTTATCCTGCAACGCAATAGCATTGGATAAATCAGAAGCAGAAAGCGTTGATAAAACAGCGAGCGCCACCTTTGCTCCAACACCTTGAACACTTTGCAGAAGGCGGAACCACTCCCGCTCCAACTCGGTTGCGAAACCAAAAAGTTTAAGCTGATCTTCGCGCACATAGGTTTCAATAAATAAGATGACAGCCTCGCCTGCAGAACCAATATTACCTAATGTGCGCCCCGAACAAAACGCTACATAGCAAACACCGTGCACATCAATGAGAACATAATCTCCAGAGATCTCTTCAATCGTGCCTTTAAGTTTACCGATCATAATTATACCGCCGCTATTTTATAGGTTGCGCTCGTGCGGTTATGCGCATGACAAATTGCAATTGCCAGCGCATCCGCCG
The DNA here is from genome assembly GCF_900537175.1 of Lentilitoribacter sp. Alg239-R112. Lineage (GTDB taxonomy): Bacteria > Pseudomonadota > Alphaproteobacteria > Rhizobiales > Rhizobiaceae > Lentilitoribacter. The sequence continues at coordinate 2,178,425 of NZ_LS999833.1, forward strand.
CATCATCGGATGTAAATTCTGCTTTCGGCATGAGAACTTTGACCATCATATGAATTTGTTTTTTATCTCCATGGCCAACACCAATGACTGATTTCTTCACCGCATTTGGTGCATATTCTGCCACACGAAGCCCTGATCGAGCAGGCACAAGCATTGCGATACCACGAGCCTGACCAAGCTTTAGCGTTGAAGTCGGGTTCACATTCACAAATGTGTTTTCAACCGCAGCTTCAAAGGGTTGATGGGAATGAATAATACCTTCCAAACCATCATAAATTTGACAAAGGCGAGAGGCAAGATCAGCTTTACCATCAGATTTGACCGTGCCGGAGGCTACAAAACGTAAAGAATTACCCAAGACATCAATAATGCCCCAGCCAGTATTTCTAAGCCCCGGATCAATACCGATAATTCGAATCGCGTCGTTCATCTGCTCACCCTATGTGTTTAGGTGATAAACATCTACCAAAAACGTGAACAAAACAAAAACAAATCACACAAAACTATTTGAAATAAAAAAGCCGAGCAAATGCCCGGCTTAGAAAATTCGATTGAAGAACCTGCCTAGGACAGTTTAGCCATCACTTCGTCAGAAATATCAAAGTTTGAATAAACGTTTTGAACATCATCATCATCGTCTAAAACATCCATAAAACGCATAAGTTGCTCAGCCTTGGTCTCGTCAACTGGTGTTTCGTTTTGAGGTTTCCAGATGGGCTTAACGGTTTTTGGCTCGCCCAAAGCAGCTTCAAGTGCTGACGATACATCTCCAATATCTTCAAAAGCACAATAGATCGTATGTGTTTCTTCATCAGAAACTACATCTTCAGCACCAGCTTCGATACCAGCTTCCATGATAGTGTCCTCGTCTCCAACTTCTACTGGGTAGATAATCTCGCCAACACGGTCGAACATAAAGCCGACCGAACCAGTTTCACCCAATGCGCCGCCAGACTTTGTAAAGGCTGTTCGAACATTTGATGCAGTGCGATTGCGGTTATCAGTCAAAGCCTCAACAATAACGGCAACACCGCCTGGGCCATATCCCTCATAACGCACTTCGTCATAATTCTCGCCATCTTTATCCGCAGCTTTGTTAATTGCGCGCTGAATATTATCCTTTGGCATAGACAATGATTTGGCATTCTGAACAGCTAATCGAAGACGCGGGTTCATTGACACATCAGGCGCACCCATTTTGGCAGCAACGGTTATTTCCCGAGCTAACTTTGAGAACATCTTGGAGCGAACAGCATCCTGACGTCCCTTGCGGTGTTGAATATTCTTAAACTTGGAATGGCCTGCCATGAAACCCTCTTTGTAATTTCTCGTAATCTAAAAATCGATTTCCCGCCTTATAAAAACAAAACGCCATAAGGTCTAGGTTTATTGTATTATGTGTACCGTGAAGTCCTACAACCAGAAACTAGGTACAGTTTCTTCAAGTCTTGCACCTTTACGAAGTGGTGCAATCTTCTCAGCCAACCCAGTGCGGTCTGAAATTTCAACGCCAACACCGCAAATTGTTGCCGGACCTGTTGCAATTTCCATCCGCCCTCGTGGTATTTTGGTTACGAACCGATTGATCAGTTCTTCTTTTTCCATACCAAGAGATGAATTATAATCACCGCACATACCTGCATCGCTCATATAGCCCGTACCGCCATCCAAAATCTGGCAATCCGCTGTTGGCATATGCGTATGTGTGCCGACAACCAGACTTGCTCGCCCATCAACGAAATGGCCAAAGCACTGTTTCTCGCTGGTTGCTTCTGCGTGAAAGTCCAGAATAACAGCATCCGCTTGTTCGCCCAATGGGCAAGAGCCAAGAACCTCTTCGGCACAAGCGAATGGATCGTCCAAATCAGGATGCATGAAAACACGCCCCATGATGTTTGACACAAGCACTTGCGCACCATTTCGTGCTTGAACCAAGGTCGCACCACGACCTGGTGTACCTTTTGGATAATTAGCAGGGCGAAGAAATGTATCGTAGCGCTCACAAAATGACAGCGCTTCTTTTTGCCCCCAAACATGGTTGCCGGTGGTGACGACATCAGCGCCAGCATCAATTGTTTTTAAAAATATCTCTTCTGTTATACCGAAGCCGTGAGCTGCATTTTCGCCATTGACCACAACAAAATCGAGTTTGAGGTCAGATATCAACCCCGGAAGCTGGTCCCAGACCGCCTCGCGGCCGGTTGAACCGACCATATCACCTAAAAATAGAAATCTCATGCCGCCTCTATAAGGGGGCTTTAAAATTCGCGCAAGCCACGCTCAGTTAAAATGAAATCAAGCGGTACGTCATGGTCATCCGTTGGAACCTCATCAACCTCTTGGGTAGAAAATGCAACACCAATCAATGTTTGAGCTTTTCCCAGTCCTTTAAGTTTTTCAATCGCACGATCATAAAACCCGCCGCCATAACCAATGCGACCACCGTTCTGATCAAATACGGAAAGCGGAACAAGCATGACATCTGGCAGAAGAACCGATGATGCATCATCCGGCGCCAACGTTCCAAAACCATTGCCTACGAGTTTTGTTCCCGCCATGAATTCTCTAAACTCAATCTCTGTTTTAGATAAGATATACGGTAAGCAAACTCTGTTTTTTCGCGTCCAAAGCCTTGAAATAACTGGTTTGAGATCAACTTCCGAGCGTATTGGTAAAAACGCGGACACATTTCCATCGGGCTCCACATGGCAATCCTTGAAGTGCTCGGCAATCTCTTGTGAAAACTTAGTGCGTATCTCAACGGACAAAGCATCACGTCGCGCCAGAACTTCAGAACGAATTTTTTGCTTTAAATCAGAAACGTCCGCAACTTTGGAAATATCTACCATGCTATGCTCCAAAAAGTGCGATCCACTGACAATCGATGGAATTTTAAAATCCTAGGAACCTACAATGTAGGTGGGCGCCGTGTGCTCCGACCCACGAGCCAAAGCAGGGACAGCTCCCTTAGAATTAATTAAGGCCCGAGGATATTGTGTCCTGTCGGAAAGAGCAGATCGCTTACACGATATAGTCTCAGTCGTAGTTTATTACCACCCAATTCCGAATATGGAACAGAATTTTCTGTTTAAACCCATCAGAAACTACCAAGATTTTGGCATTCAATTTTAATCATTCTTGTTGAGTTTGTCCGCAATATTTGAAATTTGCGTTGCAACAGTACTAAGGGTGCTTGCAACACTCGTATCCATTTTTTCAGCATTTTGAAGCGCATTGTCACGCGTTGTTTTGACGAGATCTAATTCAGATTGAACGCCCTTCAATTTACCTTGCACTTCCGATAATTCATCCATCACCATAATACCGGCCATAACAGTCAGTCGTTGGTCACCAATTTCACCAAATTGAGATCTCAAGCTCAGTACATATTTATCAAACTTCTCAGCAAGGTCATTCAGATGTTCTTCCTGCCCGGCCTCGCATGCCATGCGGTAGGATTTACCGTCGATAGTAACTGTAACCTGAGACATTTAACCCTCAATTACCCCGATCAAGTACAGCGCGAATAGTTTCCATCGCTGTGACTAACCGACGAGATACTTCCCGATTAGCTTCTTCTAGTTGATTGGCACGGTTTTGTGCACCATCAAGTTCTTCAGCCAGCTTTGATCGATCTGATATCATAGATTTCAATTCTTCTTGTGATTGTTCAGCGTCTTTCTGATTTTCCAGACGGCGCCCAACCGCGCTTTCAAGCGACGTTACCGCATTTGTCAGCTGATCTAACGCTGATTTCACTGTTAAATCTTCAGTACTCATAGCCCATATATCCCCAAGAATGCGAATCAAGCCCCCTATAACCTACAGGAAAAGACATTTTCATAGCCCAAAGCCCTAGTCAATAAAGCTTCACGGGTTCAAATTGCTCGTACACATCAAATCAATTTATTCACTCGTTTCGATCAATTCACACTCAAAAGAAGTTACTTTCATTGACTCCACCCCGCGAAGTGCTATGACAGCGACGCCGTTGTGCTGGAGACACCGCAACCCTCCCTAGATGATAAAATACAGGCATAAATATGACATCCACGGTTAAACATCAGCAATTGGCGAACGCCATCAGGTTTTTGTCAATGGACGCTGTCCAAAAAGCTAATTCAGGCCACCCCGGTCTTCCTATGGGCGCGGCAGACATCGCGACCACCCTTTTCACCAAACATTTGAAGTTTGATCCAAAAAACCCATCCTGGCCAGATCGCGATCGATTTGTCTTGTCTGCTGGTCACGGCTCAATGCTCATTTATTCATTGCTCTACCTGACTGGCTATGATGATATTTCATTGGAAGACCTCAAAAACTTCCGTCAGCTTGGCTCACCAACCGCTGGTCACCCTGAATATGGTCATATTCCAGGTATTGAAACAACAACTGGTCCGCTTGGCCAAGGCATTGCAAATGCTGTTGGTATGGCAATCGCTGAACGCAAGCTTGCTGATGAATTTGGTGCTGACATTGTCGATCATAATACCTACGCACTTGTGGGCGATGGATGCTTAATGGAAGGTATCAGTCAAGAAGCTATTACGCTTGCTGGACATTTAAAACTCAACAAGTTGATCGTTCTTTGGGATGATAACAATATCTCAATCGACGGTGCTATTTCAGTCAGTGATTCGACGGATCAAGAGGCTCGCTTTAAATCATGTAACTGGAACACTCTTCGTGTAGATGGACATGATCCAGAAGCAATTTCTGCTGCCATTGAAGAAGCAAAAGCATCTGACAAGCCAACAATGATCGCTTGTAAAACTCAAATTGGTTATGGCTCTCCGAAGAAAGCCGGCACTGCAGGTGCTCATGGCGCTCCGCTTGGAGATGATGAGATTGCAGCAACCCGCGAAGCTCTCGGTTGGGACGCTGCACCGTTTGAAATCCCATCCGATATTCTCGATGCATGGCGTCTTGCGGGCCTTCGTTCTGCGAAAGTTCACAAAGATTGGGAAAAGCGCATCAAGGAAGGTGACTCTGACATCAGATGTACGTTTGAACGTCGCATGAACGGTGAATTGCCAGGCGCATTGGTTCCCGCACTTCTTGAATACAAAAAAGCTCTTGCAGAAGACAAGCCAAAAGAAGCAACACGCAAAGCCTCGCAGCTTGTGCTCGAAGTCATCAACGGTGCTGTTCCTGAAACAATTGGCGGCTCTGCCGATCTGACTGGATCAAATAACACAAAGACAAGCCAAACAGTTTCCATTACACCTGATGATTTCTCAGGCAGATACCTGCACTATGGCATCCGTGAGCATGGTATGGCAGCCGCAATGAATGGTATCGCGCTACATGGCGGTTTGATTCCCTATTCAGGCGGCTTCCTAATTTTCTCTGATTATTGCCGTCCGTCAATTCGTCTGGCAGCTCTTATGGGTATCCGAGTCATTCACGTGTTCACACATGATTCTATCGGCCTTGGCGAAGATGGTCCAACCCACCAACCTGTTGAACAAATGGCTTCGCTTAGAACTATTCCAAATCTCAACATGTTCCGCCCAGCGGACATTACCGAGACATTGGAATGCTGGCAGCTAGCTCTCGAATCAGAAACGCGCCCTTCTGGTATTGCCCTGACACGTCAAGGCCTACCAGCTCTTCGCACAACTTACGTTGAAGAAAACCTATGCGCGCACGGTGCATATGAACTTGCATCTGAAAGCGATGCACAAGTAACTATTTTTGCTTCCGGTTCTGAAGTCGAAATTGCCATGAACGCAAAAGCATTGCTCGATGCAAAAGGACACACAACCCGTGTTGTATCTGTCCCCTGTATGGATCTATTTGATGATCAAGACGACGCGTATAAAGCTGCAATCATCGGTGACAGCCCTGTTAAAGTGGCTATCGAAGCAGGCGTTCGCCAAGGTTGGGATCAATTCATTGGTTCTGATGGCATATTTATCGGCATGAACTCCTTTGGTGCGTCAGGTCCTTATCAAGAACTTTATGAGCATTTCGGAATCACACCTGAGGCTGCAGTTTTGGCAGTCGAGGCAAAGTTATAATAATAAAAACACCAGTACAATATTGGGGACAATCCTAACCCTATTATTATTCGGAGAATATAAATGACAGTAAAAGTTGCTATTAATGGTTTTGGCCGCATTGGACGTAATGTTCTACGTGGTATTATGGAATCTGGGCGTAATGACATCCAAGTTGTTGCGATTAATGATTTAGGTCCTGTTGAAACAAATGCACATCTTATGCGTTATGATAGTGTACACGGAAAATTCCCCGGTACAGTTACTGTCGACGGTGATACAATCGATGTAGGGCAAGGACCGATCAAAGTAACAGCTATTCGCGACCCTAAAGACCTTCCTTGGGCAGACGTTGATGTAGCTCTTGAATGTACTGGTATTTTTGCAAGTCGTGAAAAAGCGTCATTACACTTGGAAAATGGCTCATCTAAAGTCCTTATTTCTGCACCGGGTGGCAATGATGTTAAGACCATTGTTTATGGTGTAAACGATGAAGACCTTACAGCAGATGACAAAGTTGTTTCAAACGCTTCTTGTACAACCAACTGCCTTACACCTGTTGCGTACGTTCTGAACAATGCCTTCGGCATTGAAAAAGGCTATATGACGACAATTCACTCATATACGGGTGACCAGCCTACGCTCGATACTATGCATAAAGATTTATATCGTGGTCGTGCCGCAGCTGTGTCTATGATACCAACATCAACAGGTGCTGCAAAAGCTATTGGCCTTGTTCTTCCAGAACTTAAAGGCAAGTTGGATGGCTCTGCGATCCGCGTTCCAACGCCAAACGTATCTGTTGTTGATCTTAAGTTCATCCCGTCACGCGATGTAACAGAAGACGAAGTAAACAATGCCATCCGTGAAGCTGCAGACGGTCCGCTAAAAGGTATTTTGGGTTATACAGACGAGCCATTGGTTTCAATTGATTTGAACCATAATCCGCATTCTTCAATCTTCCACATGGACCAGACCAAAGTTATGGAAGGCAACCTTGTTCGCATCCTAACATGGTATGACAATGAGTGGGGCTTCTCAAATCGCATGGCAGATACAGCCGTTGCAATGGGTAAGTTGAACTAATCTAGTTCATAAAGTACTTAGAAAACCGGAATTAGCGTTCCGGTTTTTTTTTGGATAATAGTATGAATTCTCAAAAGCAATTTCATATTTTTAAAAATTCCGTTATCAAAGCACCAACACCAATTCTAAAATCGGGTAATGACAATGACTTTTAAAACTTTGGATGATATTTCTGATCTTAATGGCAAGCGTGCCCTCGTCCGTGTTGACCTAAATGTACCCGTAAAAGACGGAAATGTAACAGATGTAACGCGCATTGAACGCATTGCGCCAACCCTGCAGGAATTATCTCGCAAAGGTGCAAAAGTCATTCTTATGGCACATTTTGGCCGCCCAAAAGGTGAAGTTGTTGAATCTATGTCACTGAAGCCAATCGCGCAGTCCGTTGAAGAAGTTTTGGACATGCACATTCATTTTGCAAGCAACTGCATTGGTGATGCAGCAAAAGAAGCCGTTGATGCTCTGCACAATGGCGATATTCTTCTCTTGGAAAACACACGTTTTCACAAAGGTGAAGAAACCAATGATGCAGGCTTTGCCAAAGCTCTTGCCGAAAATGGTGATCTTTACATTAATGACGCATTCTCTGCTGCCCATCGTGCCCATGCATCCACAGAAGGACTAACAAAGCTACTTCCTTCATATGCTGGTCGCACCATGCAGGCGGAATTGGATGCACTAAACTCTGCCTTGGGCGACCCAAAACATCCGGTGGGTGCCGTTGTTGGCGGAGCAAAAGTATCGACTAAAATTGACCTATTGGAAAATCTGGTTACGAAAATTGATGTTCTGATTATTGGCGGCGGCATGGCCAACACGTTCCAGGCAGCTTTAGGCGCCGATATGGGCGATTCGTTACAAGAGCCGGATATGTACGACAAAGCCCACGCTATCATGAAAGCCGCAAAAGAAAATGGTTGTCGAATTGTTTTGCCAACAGATGGTAAAATCTCAGCTGAATTCAAAGCGGATGCTGCTTACGAGGTGATGACTATGACCCCAGATACAGTCATCCCAAAAGGAAAACAATCGCTTGATGCAGGTGATGCGACGATTGCAAATGTCATTGCAGAATTCGAAAAACTAAACACATTAATCTGGAATGGCCCATTCGGTGCGTTTGAAATCCCACCGTTTGATGGTGCGACTGTAGCTATTGCAAGAGCTGCTGCTGAAATTACCGAAGATGGTAGGTTGGTCTCAGTTGCGGGTGGTGGAGATACAGTATCCGCGCTTAATCTGGCCGGTGCTGCAGATAGCTTCAGCTATATCTCAACTGCCGGAGGTGCGTTTCTTGAATGGATGGAAGGCAAACCACTGCCAGGTGTGTTAGCACTAGACAGCTAGGTTCATTAATTTCCAGATGTCACCGGCAATTCAGCAAGCGCGTTCAACCCAATGCGCTTGCGCCATTTTACATCTTTTTGGTCCACTGCCAGTTTAAGGTTGGGAAAGTGCGTAAAAAGCGCTTTTATTGCGACCCTACCCTCAATTCGCGCGAGCAAATGCCCAAGGCAAAAGTGAATACCGGTGCCAAACGCCATATGGCGATTTGGTTTTCGCGACAAGTTCAACTTTTCAGGATCTTCAAACACGGTTTCATCATAGTTGGCAGCCGTCAGCAACGGCATGATCAGCTCGCCCTTTTTAACTAGCGTTCCATCAACTATTATATCTTCATAGGCATAACGCGGCTTGGTCATCTGCACGGGCGTTACAAATCTTAGAAGTTCTTCAACAGCAAGATCTATTCGCGACCAATCTTCAAGTAGCCAATCTTTCTGATCCTGGTGTGTCAGGAGAGCAAAGAGCCCACCGGAAATCAAATGAGTTGTTGTTTCATGACCGGCGATTAACAACAGAAAAACCATCGCCAGTAATTCATCATCAGAAATCGCTGCTCCCTCTTTCTTCATGGCGATAAGTTGCGCAATCAATCCATCATGATCAACACCAACCTCAGTATCAATTTTCGCTCGCAAATATTTAGCCATAGCTCGCAAATTGGGGACCAGCATCAAAAAGTCCCACATACCGCTAACACGTGTGAAGCCCTCAGCCCATTTCGCAAACTGGGCACGGTCAGATTTTGGAAGACCTAAAAGTTCGCAAATAACCGTGAGTGGAAAATGCCGTGCAAACCCGTTGACAATATCGATCTTTGGTTCCTCAACAAACAACTTTGAAATCATGCCGTCTGCGATCGCTTTAATACGCGGCTCAAGCTTCATGATGGCATCTTTACGAAATGCCTGATCCACAATATGGCGCAGACGTTCATGTTCTGGTTGGTCCATTGTCAACATATTAGATGCTAAAAGCTGGATTACTCTGGGCATCCACCATCGCATTCCAACAACACTTCCATCCGGTTTTCGTACCCTGAAGATTTCCTGGTTTTTCAAAACTTCTATAGATGTTTGCTGATTGGTCACAAACCAGACTTTACCGAGAATAGGAATTTTCTCACGGTGGAGTGAACCGGAGTGCTTTAAAAATTCAATCGTTTTAAATGGATTCTCCGAAAGCTCTGACGATGAAACGAGACTCATGATTCTAATTTCACTCCATTTTTACAAAGACTTATGATCAACGTGTCGCATTTTAACAATATTATATGCGTGCAATTTACCATGAATGAAAGAAATCTCTGAACTAAATCGTTTAAATTATTTTTAAATCGTTTTAAATAAATTCAACGCTATTTAAATTTTTTAAATCCTCTGTTATCAACCTCACCAACAGCCTTCCAATGGGCATATATTGGCACACAATTTGGAGATATCAATATGACTGAACGTTTAGAAGATATTGCGCAGGCAATGGTCCAGCCTGGGCAAGGTATTCTTGCAGCCGATGAATCAACTGGCACAATCAAAAAGCGCCTAGATTCAATCGGTGTTGAATCAAGTGAAGAAACACGCCGCGATTATCGCGAGATGCTGTTCCGTACAGATGACGCAATGAACAATTATATCTCTGGCGTTATTCTTTATGATGAAACGTTACGACAAAAAGCTGCAGACGGCACACCCCTTGTCGATTTGATCAAATCTGCTGGCGCTGTTCCCGGCATTAAAGTCGACATGGGCGCAAAACCACTTGCAGGTCATGCAGGTGAGACAGTAACAGAAGGTCTTGATGGCCTACGCGAAAGATTGAACGAGTATTATGAACTAGGTGCACGGTTTGCCAAATGGCGCGGTGTTATCTCAATCTCAGATACGCTTCCTTCAAAAACGGCTGTCTCTGTTAATGCTCACGCTTTGGCGCGCTATGCCTCTCTCTGCCAAGAAGCTGGTATCGTACCAATTGTTGAACCAGAAATTACAATGGATGGTGCGACCTCAACACACGATATTAATAGATGCTTCCAAGTAACGCTCGAAACACTGCAAAAAACTTTTGCCGCCCTTGATGAGCAAGAAGTTAATCTGGAAGGTATGATCCTCAAACCAAATATGATCGTTCCAGGCATCAATTGTGCGCAACAAGCCAGCGTTGAAGAAGTTGCTGAAAAAACACTCCTTTGCCTAAGAACAGCTGTACCAACTGCGGTTCCTGGCATTGCATTCCTATCTGGTGGCCAATCAGAAGAGCAAGCAACCGCTCACCTATCTGCGATGAACGCTATGGGTGACCTCCCTTGGGCGCTTACATTCTCCTACGGTCGTGCTTTGCAAGCTGCTGCGCTAAAAGCATGGGGCGGCAAGTCAGAAAATGTCGCTGCTGGTCAGCGCGCATTTACACATCGCGCGCGCATGAATGGCCTTGCGGCTGTCGGCTCTTGGAAACAAGACATCGAAGCAGCATAACTCAAGATTTCAGCTTATAGATTTAGGCCTCGAATTCATTCGAGGCCTTTTTTATGACTAGTCGATTGTCAGAACAATTTTACCCATATGCTCACTGGTTTCCATACGTGTATGGGCGTCAGCTGCATTTTCCAAAGGGTACGTAGAATCTATTATCGGCTTGACTTTACGAGAGGCAAGCAAAGGCCAAACATGCTCAAACAACTCATGTGCAATAAAGGCTTTAAATGCCACTGGGCGAGCCCTGAGAGTTGATCCTGTGTGCATAAGGCGCTTTGCCATTAAAAGTGCAAAATCAACATTAGCCCGCCGACCACGCTGAAAAGCTATCTGAACAATCCGGCCATCCAAAGCAGCAACAGCATAATTGCGATTTATATAATCTCCACCAATCATATCAAGCGTTAGATCAATACCTTTGTTTGCAGTATGAGACTTAATAACATCTACAAAATCTTGTTTACGATAATCAATAGCGACATCTGCTCCCAAATCCTCAACAAATTTGCATTTTTCCTTCGAACCTACAGTTGTGTAAACAGTGGCACCAAAGATTTTCGCCAGTTGAATTGCGGTTGAACCTATTCCTGATGAACCACCGTGAACAAGAAAAGTCTCCCCATCCTGCAACAAGCCTCTTTGAAAAACATTATGCCAAACAGTGAAGAAAGTTTCCGGCAGCGCGGCTGCTTCAACCATGCTGTAACCTGTAGGAACCGGCAGGACGTTTGCTTCATGCACTTTGCAATATTCTGCATATCCACCACCGGGAATTAACGCACAAACGGGATCGCCCTCTTTAAACTTAGTCACCTTTTTGCCAATGCGCTCAACGATTCCCGCCACCTCAAGCCCCGGAATATCTGTCACACCTCTTGGGGGTGGATAATGACCGAGACGCTGCAAACAATCGGGCCGATTCACACCACAGGCATGGACACGAATGAGTATCTCGTCTGGTGCTGGCTTTGGGAAAGCAATCTGCCCAACAGTTAAAACCTCGGGCCCACCAAATTCGCTAATCTCAATTATTCGCATGATGACCTCGAAAATACGCACTTAACTATTGCGCAGATATTACCTAAGTTAAATTATCTTTCAATCATGCTTCTAGGTAATGTCAATTAAGCTCCTGTTAAGCCTTACAAGTTATTACTAAGTCATCTGATTAGTTTCAGATTTGGCGGAAAATGTAACAGACTTTCTGCTTGACGCCTCCCTGTTAAACTCTTGAGGGCCGCTTGCGGTCCTTTTTTTTGTCCAAATTTAGACAAATTGCATGCTTTAATGGCCAAATCAGCCCGTTAACCTTTCTTTAACATTTAGCTTGCGCAACTTAATAAAAAGCGGCATCTTTATCTGGCTGACCTGGAAAGCGTAGATAATTTAGGCGGCAATGGCGTTAAGTAAGTAGAGAGTAGATTGGCTAATATGTCTGAAACAAACCGCAATACTATCCGTTTTTCCGAGCATGCTGCAAATTCAGAAGGCTTCAAGTCTTTGTATGCAGATGGCATGGGCCTTGTTGAAGAAACAGCCGATTACCTTGATAATACAGGTCGCTCTGCCTCAAAGGCACTTCCTCGCATTGCATCTATCCTTTATTCAGCTGAGTCCATGCGCCTAACGACACGCCTTATGCAATTGGCATCTTGGCTGCTATTACAACGCGCTGTGAACAATGGCGAAATGACACGCGACCAAGCGAGCACGGAGAAATCTAAAGTGCGTCTTGAAAGCTTTAATTGTGATCGTAATGCGGCCGGATGGGATGAATTACCAGAAGCTTTCCGCGATTTGATCGAGCGTTCTTTGCGCCTTCAAAATCGTGTTGCACTTTTAGATCGCGAAATTTATCGCCCGGAAGAAGCACATGCAAACATGCGAGAGACTGAAAATTCGATACAAGCGCAGCACAATCTTCTGCAGACTGCTTTCTTGAAAAATTAATTCGCCAAGCTTTAAAAGCTGGCCAACAAAAAACCCGCCTTAAAAGGCGGGTTTTTTAATTGATATAAGAGAAATCGATTAAAGGCCAAGACCAGCAAAACGATTTTTAAACTTCGTGATACGTCCACCGCGGTCCATAAGTTGAGCGCCACCACCAGTCCAAGCTGGGTGAGAATTAGGATCGATCTCCAAATTCATTGTCTCGCCTTCAGAACCCCAAGTCGAGCGTGTCTCATATTCTGTTCCATCAGTCATCACCACTTTGATCGTGTGGTATTCTGGATGAATATCCGCTTTCATAGTTCTATTCCTTTACGGTTAGGCATATGCCTTAAATACAAGCCAGTTTTATCGCTAAATGCGACAAATATCCCAGCATACATTGAGCTTTTCAGACTTTAGAAGAATAAAGTCTTGTAATTCGATGGCGAGGCTATACATCAACCAGAACAATTGCACAAGAGCATCTTATAAATTCGATGATGCAAATGTAGCTTATTTATGAATAAGGAAACTGACGTGGCAACTGACAAAGAAAAAGAACAGAAGCGGGCGTCATTATCCCCATTACGTACACTTTTTCCCTATATCTTACGTTATCCGAAACTCATCATCGGTGCAGGCGTTTTTCTGCTGCTGGCGGCAGCAACAACGCTCACCCTACCCTTGGCTGTTCGGCGCGTGATTGATTTTGGATTTTCAAGCCAAGACCCGGAGTTCATCAATAGTTACTTTACGTTCCTCATGGGCATTGCCATCGTCTTAGGTATCGCAAGTGCGATGCGCTATTATTTTGTGATTCTTTTAGGTGAACGCGTTATCTCGGATCTTCGCAGCGATGTATTTACTCACATCGCGCGGCTTTCTCCGTCATTTTATGATGTTAATCGGTCTGGTGAAATCATTTCCCGCCTGACAGCAGACACAACTCAGATTAAATCCGCCGTTGGTGCAACAGCCTCAATGGCTTTGCGAAACTCAATCCTGTGTTTGGGTGCCATTGTCATGATGTTTTGGACATCATGGACACTTTCACTCTTTGTAGTGATCGGCATCCCCATTGTTGTTATCCCACTTATTGCATTTGGACGTGCGGTTCGGAAAAGATCACGCAATGCACAAGACACTCTTGCAGACACGATGGGCTTTGCAAGCGAAGCCATCAATGCAACCCGTACATTACAAGCCTTCAATTCTGAGGACCGTGCTATTGGGCGCTTTTCATCCGCAATCGAAGATACATTCGATGCGGCAAAGGCGGCAATAACAACCCGCGCAGCCCTTACGGTGTTTTCCATCTCATTAGTTTTCTGTGGTGTGGTGGGCATCTTGTGGTCCGGTGCTCATTCTGTTCTTGAAGGAGACATGTCAGCTGGTACGCTTGGTCAGTTCCTTCTTTATTCAGTTCTTGCAGCAGGAAGCTTAGGTGGCTTATCAGAAGTATGGGGCGAGTTGTCTCAAGCATCCGGCGCAGCTGAGCGTTTATCTGAGTTACTCAATGAAAGATCTGAAATCGAAGACCCAGTCAATCCGGTAGCTTTACCAGAAAACGTTAAAGGCGAGATTGAGTTTAAGTCTGTCAGCTTTGCCTATCCTACACGTCCAAACGCTAAAATCTTGGATGACTTATCCTTTTCCGTAAAAACTGGCGAAACAGTGGCTATTGTCGGGCCATCAGGTGCAGGTAAAAGCACCTTGTTTTCGCTAGTATTGAGATTTTATGATCCAAGCTCCGGGCAGATACTTATAGATGGTGTCGATGTAAAAGAAGCCCTACTCCATGACATCAGATCGCGTGCAGCCATCGTTCCGCAGGATGTCACCATATTTGCAGCATCCGTTGCTGAAAACATTGCATTTGGTAGTAATGAAGCTTCCGATGAGGATATTAAACAAGCAGGAAAGTCTGCGCTTGTTGAAAAATTCGCCCTTGATATGGATGATGGATACGACAGCGAAATAGGCGAACGCGGCGTAACTCTATCAGGCGGACAGCGTCAACGTGTTGCTATCGCTCGTGGCATGCTTAAAAACGCACCCATTCTTCTGCTTGATGAAGCCACATCTGCACTTGATGCCCAAAGCGAAAAACTGGTTCAACAAGCACTTGATCGCATCATGGAAAACCGCACGACACTGATCATCGCACATCGTCTTTCGACCATTCTTAAGGCTGATCGAATACTGGTTATGGACAAAGGCAAAATTATCGAAGAAGGCACACATAAGTCGCTCAGTGAAGCGAATGGCATGTATGCTAATTTAGCGAAACTGCAATTTCAGACATAACACTAAAACCTATCTTTCAGTCAACTTCAATTCGATACGGCGGTTCGTGTTACGCGCTTCGACCGTGTCACCTTCTGCAATTGGCTGGAATTCACCAAATCCTGCGGCAACCAAACGGTTTGACGGCACACCCTGTTCAATCAGGAACTTGACGACTGATGTCGCTCGAGCACTTGAGAGCTCCCAGTTATCTCGATAACGGCCAGTGCCTGACAAAGGCACATTATCCGTATGGCCATCTACACGCAGAACCCAGTTGATTTCTGAGGGGATTTCCCGAGCAAGATCAAGCATGGCCTCTGCAAGCTTGGCCATTTCTATTTTCCCATCCGGGTTCAACTCATTACCGCCAGATGGAAACAACACCTCTGACTGAAAGACAAAACGATCTCCCACAATACGAATATTGTCACGGTCCGAAAGAATAGCACGTAAACGACCAAAGAAATCCGAACGATAACGATTAAGCTCTTGCACTCGCTGAGCTAATGCCACGTTTAATCGTCGACCAAGATCCGCGATTTTAACTTGAGCTTCCTCATCCTTAGCATCAGATTGATCTAAAGCATTTTCCAAAGCAGCTAATTGTCGGCGCATTGCTGAAATCTGCTGATTTAACAAAGCCACCTGACTAAGTGCACGTTTGGAAATCTGTCGTTCTTCATCAAGCGTCTGATTTAAACCACTAATTGTTGCTTCAGCAGCTTCTGTTGATCCAGCCCCCTGATTTAGAAGTAATTCAAGGCGAGATTTTTCATCCTCCGACGCGGATAACGATGCTTGTAGGTTGGCAAGTGTATCTTCCAAATCCTGCCGCCCGGTCTGTTCAAGCGCAAGCAATTGGGTCAACTCGTTAATCTGCGAGTTTAACCTCGTAAGCACTTCATCTTTCCCGCTGATTTCTCTGCTTAGAAAAAACTGTGCAAGCACAAAGACGGAAAGCAAAAACATGATGGCGAGCAAAAGGGTCGACAAAGCATCAACAAAGCCCGGCCAATAGTCAACGGAGCGGCTTCTCAAACGATTGCGAGAAAGTGCCATATCTGTGCCCTAGCTTTTATCAATCTTGTCAGAAAGCTTATCAAGCGTCTGACGCATGGCTTTTGATTCATCCTGCTGGGCTTCAATCCAGTCACGCAACATTTGCTGCTCGCTGCGCATGTTCTTAACGAGACCTTGGATACCCTCCGCCAAATTTGCCATAGCTGCCGTTGTGCGTTGATTCGAACCTCCACCGCCGCCGCCATCCACTGACAGCCGCTTCAATTGCTCTGCAACTAGTTTCAGCTCTTCAGAGCTATCGCCACTGGTTTCAATAACAGGCACATTAGCATTACCAACATCGGAGGTCACATCTGTCACCGATGCAAGCCAGTTTTCCAACTCACCATAAAAACGTCCTTGCGCCCATCCAGCTTGCAGGTCAATGAACCCCAATATCAGCGACCCCGAAAGACCAAACAATGATGATGAAAACGCCGTACCCATGCCTTCAAGAGGCGCACCAAGACCAGTTTTAAGTGCGGCAAGCACATCTTCTGTATTACCAGACCCAGCATCGAGCGAGCCAATAACATCTTTGATCGAGCCAATTGTACCTAACAGACCCCAAAATGTACCCAAAAGACCTAGGAAAACCAGAAGACCAATCAAATAACGCGTTGTATCTCTTGTCTCATCTAACCGAGCGGCAATAGAATCGAGAATTGACCTCAAGGATGATGTTGTAAGTGCTTTTTCCCGTTGCCCGCTAAATAATGCCCGCATGGGAGCCAAAAGAACAGGATCACGGCTGACCTTATCGGCATCACCCGCTGCGCGAAAGGAATTTACCCAACGAACCTCCGGGCTTAGCTGCACAATCTGCTTAACAGCAAGCATAATGCCCAACAATAGAACAGCAACGATCAGCCCGTTCAAACCTGGGTTAGACATAAAAGCTGTTTCAATTTGACGAAATAAAATCGCGATCGCAAAACCAGCAATCACCAAAGAAATAATGACACTAAATAGAAATACCAAGGGACTTGATAACTTATTCGGCGACATACCATTTTCCGCCGCTTTATCCCAACTCGATGTTGACATATCTCCATCCGCCTCTTTGCAACAAATCACCCCGTTGGTGAGTGTAAGCAAAAAAATGGCAAAATTAAAAGGTCAACACCGCAAAATTAGAAAAAAATCTAACGGTCACACAGCTTTATTTGGAGCCGGACGCTTAATAACTTCTGTAAGAGCTTTCTGAATATGCTCATTTCCGGCAACGAGATCACCCGTTTCAAACATTTTATAACCACCGGAAACATCATAAATAAATCCGCCAGCCTCCCGGATCATCACGATCCCTGCAGCAATATCCCACGGTTTTAGGTGCTCTTCAAAATGCGCATCCAAATGACCAGACGCCACGTAGGCAAGTTCAAGAGATGCTGCGCCAAAACTGCGAACACCCGAAACTTCGCCCATCATATTAGCGAGCTGAATTAGATAACGACCATGATGACCACGACCAAGATGTGGTGCGCAGGCACCAACAACACAGTCTCGCAATTTTTTACGACCACCAACGCGCAAACGCCGGTCATTCATATATGCGCCACCGCCTTTTTCTGCTGTAAACAGTTCATCAGTGGCTGGATTATAGATAA
Organism: Lentilitoribacter sp. Alg239-R112; assembly: GCF_900537175.1. Classification (GTDB taxonomy): domain Bacteria; phylum Pseudomonadota; class Alphaproteobacteria; order Rhizobiales; family Rhizobiaceae; genus Lentilitoribacter. Next base: position 2,196,218 of record NZ_LS999833.1, read on the forward strand.
CACCGGCAACCAATTCACCCCCACGCTCAAGCGCAATAGAGATGGAAAAAAAAGGAATACCATGCAAAAAATTAGTCGTACCATCCAGTGGATCAACGATCCAACGGTGTGTACCGTCAGTACCTTTAACCTCATCATCTTCACTTAAGTAGCCGTAGGAGGGGCGTGCGTGCATAAGTTCACCACGAACAATATCTTCCGATTTTTTACCAGCTTCGCCTACAAAACCTGACTGTCCTTTGACAGAAACTTGCAAATTTTGCACTTCGCCGAAATCACGCGATAATGAACGGCCAGCTTTTGTAGCAGCTGTAACCATGACATTTAAAAGGGCTGAACGCGCCATGAGGTATCCTTATTGAACTCCAGAAGAATTCAGTTTTATTGTTTAACTTTCGGCACGACGAACATAAGTGACTTCGTTGGTGTCAACGATAATCTTTTCACCAGCAGTAATAAATGGCGGTACCATAACGCGAACACCATTTTCCATGACAGCAGGCTTGAATGACGATGATACTGTCTGACCTTTAACGACAGGGTCAGCTTCTGTAATTTCCAAAGTGACCTGATCAGGCAAGCGAATGCCAATTGGCTTTTCTTCGTAAGATTCAACAGTTACCATCATACCGTCTTGCAAGAACGCAGAGCGATCACCCACAAATTCCTGTTGAAGTTCCAACTGTTCATAGGTTTCCGTATCCATAAAAACCAGCATTTCGCCTTCTGCATACAAAAATTGATAATCTTTTTGCTCAAGACGAATACGCTCGACAGTCTCGGTTGCGCGAAAACGTTCGTTAAGTTTCGTGCCATTGATCAGGTTTTTCAGTTCGACTTGATTAAATGCGCCACCCTTACCAGGCTTCACAGCATTCGTTTTCACAGCAGCCCAAAGACCACCAGCATGTTCGATCACGTTACCCGGGCGAATTTCATTGCCATTAATTTTCATGGAGTTTTCCAGTGCGATTAGACGAAAATCAGAGATTTATAGAATTTCAGCTTCAAGACCACATATTTCGGCTTATTTCAAGCCTTTGCGGGTATGAAGGTTAAAATCGCATCAGATTTGCGGCTTCAAGAGAGCGCTTTTGCTCATCTGCGGTCAGACCCTGATAAAAATCTTCCAAACTCGGATCTTCCAAACCAGCCCTGCGCGACACGATATACCATCGTCCCGCCTCGATCGGATTACCCACCGTGCCTATAGCTTGGATATAAAGATGAGCTAAGCGGTTTTGTGCAATCACATTACCTTTAAGCGCAGCAAGACGCATCCATTCAAAACCCGCTTCAAAATCACGATCTCCACCAACACCATCTATCAACCAAATAGCCAAATCAAGACGTGCCGTGTCATAACCAGCACGAGCAGCTGAAATAAGATGCCGACGTGCAAGTGCTCTTTTTTGCTCAGAAACATCAATCTCATTTACATATATCTGCGACAAGGCATATTGCGCATCTGGAATACCCCTCGCTGCAGCACTTTCAAAAAATGGCAAAGCATCCTCTATACCTTTAGGGCCAGGTCGCTCAGAAACAAGTAATTGCGCATAGTTAAATTGGGCCTTGGGGTTGCCACCTTCCGCCGATTTTTGCATCAACTCGCGCGCACGCTTCTCGTCTTTTTCGGCATACTTTCCGTTAGTCAGAAGCAATGCCAACTTATACTGCGCGGATGCATCTCCATTTTTTGCGGCTTGATCATACCAAAAAACAGCATCATCCATACTGCGGCCAACACCAAACCCTTCAGCAAACAACTCAGCGATCAATGTTTGCGCAGCAGGGTCGCCCAGTTGCGCACGCGGCAATGCAAGTTCCATCGCAGTTATATATTGCCCACGTTGAAAAGCGCTAAATGCGAGCCAGGCGTCTTCACCGATCTGCGTCTTATCATCATCCGCACTTTTTTCTTCATCGAGAGCAGAATCTGTTTTTTCGGTAATTGAAGGCGGACCGGTAAAAGGAGCCGAACGTATTGTTTTCAGCATTTTCAGCTTTGGTGTCTCGGCGGGTGAACCTTCCCCATCTTTGCCTTCAACAGGTACAAATTGAGCCGAAGCACCAACAGAGCAGATTATCAGCATAATCGATGCAATACACGCTTCTCGCCAGTATATCATTAATTACTCCGGTTCAGATGTATAATATAATGCTAATTAGTTTCAAATCGTGGCGCTTTTTCGTCAAGCAACGCATTTATTTCCGCTACCTTTATCGCGCTTTCGGTTGGTTTAGAGAAAATTGCCAAATTAAGCGCCAAAAAATCACATCCAACATTCGCAATTTCCAATGCCGATTCAATATCGGTTCCACCCATAACGATACAAGGAATCTCGACAAATTCGGACCACCATTGCCCAAGTTTAATGTTTTTGGGGTGTGGTTCCGATTTAATATCACCATCCAACTTGCCGAAAAACAAATAATCAGGTTGTGTATCTCCCATAGACAATGAACTATGGCGATCCTTCGCATTCCCACCACCAACAATTTTTTCAGGAGAAAAGCGCTCAACAGCATCGTAAAGATCATCCACATTTCCGGTGACATGAATGCCATCAGCCTTGCAACGCCCCATAACACGGGTATCTCCAGCAACGAGTGCAGCAGCTCCAGCCTTTTGAATAATAGGCACAAGAACGGATGTCATGTCCTGAAATTCATGCTCATTAAGATCGCGCTGCGGAATTATGACGGATGCGACATCACCACCACGTAATGCGGACGAAACAGTGTCTTCAAGTGCTGAAATATCCTTTATGTCCGGAGTTATCAAAACTAATCTGCAACGGTCGAGTGGCATATTCATGCAGTTAAACTCCTAAGAAAAAACATTCGTGGTGCAAAACCAGATAAGTATTGCGCCAAATTTATTCTTGCTCTACCCCGAAACAGATCGGACAACAAGAGTTCTCAATAATATGCAGCTTTTAAGCGACCCCTCTATCTTAATCGCATCAATATGTGCAGTCACTTTAGCCGGGCTTTCAAAAGGAGGTTTTGGCGGCACTATGGGCATGCTTGGCGTTCCCATCATGGCATTGGTCATATCACCGGTTCAAGCCGCAGCGATATTACTTCCAATATACATTATCATGGATATTTTTAGCCTTTGGTCTTGGCGAAGGGAATTTGATCTACAAACCCTGAAAATCATGCTTCCAGCAGGTGTAGTTGGCATTGCTATTGGTTGGATAACTGCAGCCTATGTATCAGACAGCTCTGTCCGGCTGCTTGTTGGGATAATATCGGTTGGTTTTGTTGCTAATTACTATATCTCAAAATTGCGAAAAAGAGTTCAATCCACACAACCGCATAGACCACTGTTAGGTGGAATTTGTGGAACTGTCGCAGGCTTTACGAGTTTTATCGCTCATACAGGTGGGCCACCTTATCAAGTTTACACCCTACCACTTGGCCAAAGTCCTCGTATTTTTACAGGCACCAGTGTACGATTTTTCTTCATTATCAACGTGATCAAGCTGGTTCCGTATTTCGCATTAGGTCAATTTGATGCGACGAATCTTAAGACATCTTTTGCATTGATGCCGCTCGCTATTATTTCAACTCTTGTTGGGGCATGGATTGTTAAACGTATGAGGCCGGATGTGTTTTATCCTCTCATGTATGTCCTCATGCTCTTGGCAGGAATGAAACTTTTATTTGATGGGTTACAGTTTTAAATTTACCTTTATTGCATCGCACAAATATCTTGCAATGCAACATAAAATCAACTTATCTTGGCCACATGCAAAAAGTAGATCCATTCTATGCTTTGGCAGATCCGAATCGCCGTTATCTGCTTGAAGCGCTTAAAAAAGGCCCTCAAACGGTCAATATTTTAGCCCAAGGGTTGCCAGTCAGCCGCCCTGCGGTTTCTCAGCATCTAAAAGCACTTTTAGATTGTGGGTTTGTGAACGTAACCAATCAGGGTACACGTCGATATTACTCGATTAGCCAAGATGGTTTTGGTAAACTAAGTGCATGGCTCGACCAATTCAGGGTCGAACCAGCTAATTAAATTATATAAAACAATTATTTAGTGTTTAGTAGATCGAAATTGTTCAATTCGATCTTTAAGCTTCAGCTTTCGTCGCTTCAAGTCTATAACGAGCTCTTCTTGCGGACGAGGACTATTCATAAGCGTGTCCAGCTCAGCCTCTAATGCATGGTGTTTTTCCTCAAGTGACGCAAGATGTGCTTCAGATGACATATATACTCTCCTTGATTAGATTTTCTGACAGTTTACCAAGTCAAACTAGATTTGGTCTGTGAAGTGTGCCATGGGTAAACTGAATTGTCGAAGGTTAAATGTAACTGAATAGAATTCCATATTAACAAGCCGTTAAATATTTCTATTGCGGATAGTTCAATTAGATCTGGGATTAAATTTAAATGTCTGAGCAAGAACAAGCCCATATAAAAATGCAAATCGCAAAACTGCGCCATGAGCATGAGGACTACGATATTGCCATTAATGCGATGATAAAAACAGGTAGTGATGCAATTTCTATTCAACGTATGAAAAAGAAAAAACTTGCTATAAAAGACAAGCTCACACAATTCGAAGATCAAATCATTCCCGATATTATCGCCTAAAAGAAACGAAGTTTGAGGAGATATCAGCTTGAGTACTGCATCATCAGCAGCCATCGCTATTATTATGGGCAGTCAATCTGACTGGCCAACCATGAAACACGCCGCAGATGTGTTAGATGACCTTGGTATCGAGTATGATGCACGCATCGTATCTGCTCACCGAACACCTGACCGTATGTATGATTTCGCTAAAAGCGCTAAGGACGAAGGTTTTAAAGTCATTATCGCCGGAGCAGGTGGCGCAGCTCATCTACCGGGCATGGTCGCCTCTCTAACATCGTTGCCTGTTCTAGGTGTTCCAGTGGAAAGCAAAGCGCTTTCCGGGCAAGATAGCCTTTTATCTATTGTGCAGATGCCAGGTGGCATTCCTGTTGGCACATTGGCAATTGGTAAAGCAGGTGCAAAAAATGCTGGCCTTATGGCGGCAGCCATTCTTGCTACATCAAACAGCGATATTGACGCGCGGCTGGAGACCTGGCGCGAAAATAACTCCGCATCGATCGCACTTAAACCAGTGGATGACGCATGAATACAAATACATTGAAGCCAAATTCAACTATTGGAATTATTGGTGGTGGCCAATTAGGACGCATGCTTGCAATGGCAGCTGCTCAGCTTGGGTTTAAGACAATTATATTAGAGCCGGATCCAAATGCACCTGCAGCGCAGGTTGCCAATGATCAAATCATGGCTGCATATGATGATGAAATAGCACTTGAAAGCCTATCTCAGCAATGTGATGTCATCACCTATGAGTTTGAAAACGTGCCTGCGTCCGCGGTCGAAATGTTGGAAGATGTTTCAAAAGTTTATCCCGGCTCCAAAGCCCTAAAAATTTCGCAAGATCGATTGCTTGAAAAAGAAAATGCTGTTGCGATTGGCGCAACGCCTGCAAAATTCTTCAAGGTCAACACAATTGACGATCTGCGGTCTGGCCTGAAAGAAATCGGCTATCCCGCGATCTTGAAAACCAGACGAATGGGCTATGATGGCAAAGGCCAGATGCGTATAGATTCTGACAATGACGTCATTGAAGCATTTGGCGCCATGAATGGTCAAGATGCCATACTAGAAGCATTCATCTCATTTAGTTGCGAAGTTTCGGTCATAGCAGCACGCTCACAAGGCGGTACTTTTTCAAGTTTTGATATCGCTGAGAATGTTCATCAGAATCATATTCTTGATACATCAACAATTCCGGCAAAAATTCATGATAATGTTGCGATCAAAGCAACAGAAATTGCAAAAAAGATTGCAGATAATCTGGATTATGTTGGTGTTTTCGCAGTCGAATTCTTTGTAGAAGACGCAAAGACTGCTAATTTTTCACTATATGTGAATGAAATTGCACCACGCGTACACAATTCTGGCCACTGGACGGAAGCTGCATGTGCCGTATCTCAGTTTGAGCAGCATATACGGGCAATTTCAGGCCTCACACTCGGTGATCCCAGCCGTCATAGTGATTGTGTTATGCGAAATTTGATCGGGGATGATGTGAATGACCTGCCAGCTTTGTGTGAAAAATCAAATGCCAAAATACATCTGTACGGAAAATTAGAAGCACGTGCCGGACGCAAAATGGGACATGTAACTTATATAACACCAAAGTCGTGAACTCTTTAAACTGTGACTTAGCGGAATTTTAGCGCTAAGTTGCAAGTCGGATATTGACAATAGGAACCTTAAAAGTTACATCACGCTCAACAAATGACGCGCTACGTCTAGCATGCGTTTAATAATTTAGGAGTGGCATCTCATAAGGTGCCGGGAAAAAGATGAAAATTAAAAATTCTCTTAAGTCACTTAAAGGTCGTCACCGCGCAAACCGTTTGGTTCGTCGTAAAGGCCGTGTGTACATCATCAATAAAGAAAACCCACGTTTTAAAGCCCGCCAAGGCTAACGCGCGTTAACACATATTAATAAATAATTTATAAACACCGTTAACAATTAGTTATCGGTGTTTTTTGGGATTTGCTATTTTACGTAAAGAGCGTACCTTGATTCGTATGCGTAATTTGACACACCTATTTTCTGTGCTAGCAATTGCGCCGATCATCTTAACCGGACCGGCGCACAATATCGTTGCGCACGCTCAGACTACAGCGTCAATTCCCGAAACAAGTAAATCCCTGGCAAAACCAAAAGCAACAAAAACACGCGTCGAGAAGCTTGATTCCCTATTTACCGAATTGAAAAAGGAATCGGATCAGCGCAAAGCGAAAATCCTTGCCTCGCAAATTGCCATGAACTGGACCAGCTCAGGTAGCCACACAGCCAATGCCCTTATGGCTTGGGCTCAACAGGCCATGAAAAGCGGACAACACAACAAAGCCCTTGAACTATTAGACCAAGTCATCGCACTTGTGCCAGACTATTCAGAGGGCTGGAACAGGCGCGCGACACTTCATTACATGATGCGAAATCACGCCAAATCCATGGCCGACATTGAACAAACGTTGGCGCTTGAGCCTCGCCATTTTGGTGCTCTTAGCGGAATGGCCTCTATCTTGGCCAGCCGCGGAAACGATGACAAAGCATTAAAAGTTTACGAACACGTCTTATCCATTTATCCTGCGAATAGAACTGCGCAAGCAAGTATCATTAAGCTTACGCAGAAACTTGAAAAAAGTGAAATCTAGCGGCAGGCTACTATTTTGTTTGAAATTATTACTAATGGGTTGATATTTTCGACACTAATCTTTGGCGCTTTGTTTATCTTTACGCAAATAAAAACAAACGAAATATCAAAAACCTATCCGCCCATCGGAGATTTTAGGGATCTTGATGGAACACGTATTCACTACAAATTTGTCAAAGCTGATGACAACTCCGACCTCCCTGCCTTAATATTCATCCACGGGGCAAGCGGGAACTTACGTGACCAAACGGAACCTTTCTTTAATAAACTAAAGGGCCGTGCTAATCTTCTTTTCATTGATCGACCCGGACACGGCTGGTCAGAACGCAGTTCCGAAGACCAAAAATTTCCGGACAAACAAGCACTTATTATCTCAAAATTAATGAGTGCACTAGATTTACAGAATGGAATTATCGTGGGGCATTCGTTCGGTTGTGCCGTCACAGCCAGTTTTGCACTCAACCATCATGAAAAAACCAAGGCTCTGCTGTTCCTGGCGCCTGCGGCATACCCTTGGCCTGGCGGTGTCGCTTGGTATTACAGCTTAACAAGCATGCCGTTTATAGGCTGGCTTTTTGCCAATACACTCGCCCTGCCCTCCGGCTTAAAACGTGTCGAAAGCGGTTCTAGATGTGTGTTTTTGCCCAATATAATGCCATCTAACTATATTGAGAAAACCGGACCTTCACTTGTTCTTCGCCCACGGTCCTTTAGATCAAATGCTAAAGATATTACCGCGTTATTCAACTACCTTGTCAAAACATGGCCAAGATATAAAACCATCAAATCTCCAACGATTATAATCAGTGGAGATAAAGATAATGTCGTCTTCCCCTATATCCATTCCAGAGGACTAGAGCAGCACATAGAAAACGCCGAACTTATTTCACTTGACAATGTTGGGCACAAGCCAGATTACGCAGCGGTAGATATTGCCATAGCCGCCATTGAAAACTTGAGCGGCAAATCTAAACATGATCTAAAAAAAATGGCCGCTGAGCTTGATAAAGAACTCCGCGACCAACAAGTTGAAAGTCATTCACTTCCGATCAACTACTAGACAACTGACGTGAATAATAACTTTAGCAAACATCGCCCACATTAGCGATGCGTAGCATGTTTGTCGTTCCGACACGGCCCAATGGAACGCCAGCAGTAATAATTACCTGATCACCAGATTTTGCAAATCCCTCATCTTCCGAAATGCGACATGCACGGTCCACCATATCATCCAAATCTTTAGCAGTCGCTGTCACAACTGGATGCACTGCCCAGACAATTGTCATTCGGCGAGCGGTTTGAAGAACAGGTGTTAGCGCTATAATTGGCGTATTTGGTCTCTCGCGAGATGCGCGGATACCAGTAGCACCCGACGATGTATAGCAGACTATAACAGGTAAATCCAAAGTCTCAGCAGTTTGCCGCGCAGCCAGCGAGATAGCATCAGCCGCAGTCTCATCGGGCGCAGCCCGTTGCGCGTGAATAATGCTCAAATATGTCGGGTCATGCTCTACCCCACGTGCAATTGAGGCCATAGTCAAAACAGCTTCTACAGGATAATCACCCGCAGCAGATTCTGCAGACAACATAACAGCATCAGCACCTTCAAACACCGCAGTCGCAACATCAGAAACTTCTGCACGTGTTGGTACAGGTGCAGTAATCATAGATTCAAGCATTTGCGTTGCAACAACAACAGGTTTACCTTTGCGGCGACAGCTGCGTATCAATTGTTTTTGAATACCCGGTACAGATTCAATAGGCATCTCGACGCCCAGGTCACCACGAGCAACCATGATTGCGTCAGATAATTCGATGATTTCATCAATTTGATCCAGCGCTTGTGGCTTTTCAATCTTTGACATGAGGCAAACATCTTTACCAACGATGTCACGCACTTCAATTAGGTCTTCCGGACGTTGGATAAATGATAAGGCAATCCAGTCAACTGAACCATTTTCCATAATCGCACCCAGATCAGAACGGTCTTTTGGTGTGAGTGCACCAACAGCAAGGTCAGTATCAGGAAGGCTTACACCTTTTTTATTGGAAATCTTCGTGCCGCTTACCACAACAGTTTCGATTGTCTTCCCGTCGCATTTAGTTGCTTTAAGCTGCAATCGACCATCATCGATAAGAAGCCTGTCACCATCTTTCACAGATTGTAAAATCTCTGGGTGAGGAAGATAAACGCGCGTTTTATTACCGGGTGTTTCATCGCCATCAAGTTTAAAAGATTGGCCAACTTCCAGTTCAACAGAACCATCAACAAACGTTCCGACCCGTAACTTCGGCCCCTGAATATCGGCTAGAATTCCGATAGGGCGACCACACTTTTTTTCAACTTTTCTGATCTTACTAATAAGGTCATTTAAGACTTCATGGCTTGAATGGCTCATGTTTATTCTAAACACATCTGCACCAGCTTCGTATAACCGCTTAATGGTTGCCTCATCCGAAGATGCTGGTCCGAGTGTTGCTAATATTTTGACTTTCCGCTTACGTCTCATTGAGCCGAATTTCCTTCTTGTTCCCGCCCGTCCGTTAGCTGAACCATCCAGCTACCCTGACGACCGGTGTCATATTCTTTAAATCCCATACGTTGGAAACCGCGAGCAAAACAGTCTTGAACGCCCACAATCTTAAACTCGGTATCAGAAACGCACATATTCACGTCTCCGCCCCAGCGACCACCCCCGGCAGCATCTTCCGCATAGATATAGTAAAATCGAGATTCAATTTTTCCTTCAATCAGGGTCTCACACGAAGTTGGAGCAACCTGCCACCACCCTTCTGAGACCCACCCTTCAGATGCTCGATATCCTATCGCAACCCCAACAAGAGATTGCGTTCCGTTGCAAACTCTAAAATCTGCTAGTGCTTCTTGCTTCGACACAGGATTCGCAATCACTATAAAAGTGAGCAATGAAAGCTTTGTGACAAAAAGCAGTAGGTTACGCTGTGACATAAGGACATATTGCAAAATTGTTCTAATTTTAATTGGAACACCAATTCCAATTGCCTTCTTGCTATCCATTGTGGTGATTGTCAACGTGCTTACCTTAAATCGATTGAAATTATTGCCTACCAAATACAAAAGAAGTCATTTCCTCTCAAAATTCCCAACTCAATCACTATATAGACAATATCCAGTGAGTTGGAGAGATTATCTCTTCAATTCTCAAACTATTCAAATACAACTGAACATTCATTAAAAAACCGCATGAATTAGGAAAAAGCTATGGATAACCAAACACAATTAGAGGCCGCTGCTTTTCGCCGACTGGTTGCTCATCTTCAAAACCGTACTGACGTCCAAAACATCGATCTCATGAATCTGTCAGGATTTTGCAGAAACTGCCTCTCTCGTTGGTATCATGAAGAAGCAACCGAATTAGGACTTGATGTAGATAAAGAACAATCTCGTGAAATCATCTACGGAATGCCTTATGCGGAATGGAAAGAAAAGTATCAAACAGACGCAAGCATAGAACAGCAAAAGTCTTTTGAGGAAAACAAACCAACAGACCATTAACTCAATCATATCCCCTTGACCTTTTTTAAGATCATCGGCACTTGATAATTTATAAATTTTCTGAGAAGCGTGTTTCTCATAAACAAAATCTAAGAAGCGCCTGCTTCTCATGGATAAAAAGGGTAAATTATGTCAGATAGCATAGCGAGCGGACAACTTCGTGCATTCATCGAACGTATCGAGCGACTTGAAGAAGAAAAAAAGACAATAGCTGATGACGTCAAAGAAGTTTACGGCGAAGCTAAATCCATGGGTTATGATACAAAAGTTATCCGTAAAGTGGTTGCAATTCGTAAGCTTGATCAGAATGAACGTATGGAGCAAGAAGCAGTTTTAGATACATATCTGGCAGCACTTGGCATGTTACCATCTGAAGAAGATGCTGCGGCCGCAGAATAAACACCACTTAGAGAATAAATCTGCCTAGCCGTTATATTTTACAACAGGTAAGAAGTTTACCGCACTCCCCGCAAATGACTTTTGTATCAGCTGTGTATTGTTGGTTTTGGAAAAACCATTCGCGTAAACCGTCTTCGGCGGCTTGCGCATAAACCTGTTAACAAAACGCGCCTCCCGTGCAGGCGGTTTCATGGTTACAATACTCTCCGGCGACATTGCAACTTTCGAGATTTTAATTTGTTCCAAATCTGGAGTGGCAGCGCGTGACTTATATTTGGCAACAAGCGCATCTCTTAGATTCGGACGACCTTTTTTACTTGTGCTTACATCGTTAGGGCTCGCGGCAGCGTCTGCGATTGCTTGACTTAAAGCAACACGACTCAAACGATTATGTTCCCTCAACTGCGGAAGCTCCAGAGAAGCTATATCAATCCGCTTCGGCTCCTTCGCGGGTAGTAAGCCTGCAACCACCGGCGCCGGGATTTCGCCATTCATTTTGCGTCGTTTATCTGTTTCAATCGCTGCCGTAATGATCGCAGAAAGGCTAGGTAACGCAACTCTTTCAGATGGCTCCTGATAAGCAAGTGCTTCAACAGCTGCATCAGCTTCATCTGAAAGCTCTAAATTGGCTCCAGATAAAGATGCAACCGATGTTTGATCGAGAACTGGTGTTGGGACATTGGATGCAATGATCGTAGTTTCTGGGATCCCAGTTTCTGGTACAACCAACTCAGGTTCCTTATTCAGAACTGGATTTTCGGTTTCAACTTGATTATCTTCCAAAATCGCAGCCGGAACTGATGTGCCAGCATTTAACAAAATCGGCAAAGGAATATTTTCCTTCGGAAGTTTAGCAAGGTTTTGCGCTACAGTTGGAAGTGCGGCGACCTCAACCCTTTCATTGCCAGATGGGGCAACGGGAGTGACTTCCCGTTCATTGTTTTTATTACTACGTCCGAACAATGATGCAATTAAGCCTCTCGACTGGGTGGTCTCTTTTTTCGTATTTTTACCACTCGCCGCATTCGTATTGGCTTTCGCAACAAGAACAGGTGTTGATTTTGGTTTTGTAACGATTTTTGGAGTTACAACCTTACCTTTACGACGTTTGTATTCTGCAAGAGCAGTTCGATAACCCGGCAACGGCTTACCATCTGTTGGCAAGTGCAATGTTTTGCCATTTGGAAATAATTTCACCAGCTCTTTGCGCGACATACGTGGCCAAGCTCGAACACTACCTACATCAAGATGGACAAATGGCGACGCAGACCTTGGATAGTAACCAACACCACCACCTTGCAGCTTCATACCAATCGCGCGTAGCTTACTTATTTTAACACCCGGAATATAAAAATCGATGGCCCGCCCAACCATGTGTTGGCTCTTCTTGGCTTGACCGCCACGCGTTTTCCTTAGCATTTCATTGGTTTTTGGTGAACGATAAGCTGACACGACATGAATATAATTCTTCGCACCTGATTGACGGTAAGTTTCCCACAACACATCAAATAACCGCGGATCCATGTTTGTTGGTTCGTTCTGACGCCAATCCCGCAAAAATCGATTAAGCTTTTTCAAGCCAGCTTTATCATATCGGCCATTTTTTTTGAACGTGATTTTTGCACGTTCCTTCGTATGCGTGAAATATAACTTGAGTGATTTAGTTTGTGCATGCGCCACACCGGATACAGACATATCGAGACCGAGCGTAGCAGTAAAACAAAATGCAAAAACTAGCATCATACCCAAAAGTCTTGAACAAGACTTTTGAATTGACCGTTCAGGATAATCGATATCCAAAGTTTTTTGCAAGATCGCCCTCATACATAAACGCCGTCGATGCTGGTAATACCTTATAAATGGGGTAACATCGTGGCAACTGCAACCCCTAAGAAAGTTAGCCAAATTATAGTAAATAGATTGCTAATAACTCCTTAAACTTAATTACAATTCACGGATAGTAATAATCTGGTAATGATAAGCGGAAATTCAATCACCAAAACTTACATTCCGATGCTAGAATTTACCGCAGAATACGCTTTCCAAAATCAATATGAACTGATTAAAGTCACATCATTAGCCATTGCTCCAAATCGAGGAATCTTTAAGTGAACACCAAGCTAGAAACACGAACATTTAGCAATTCAAACACCTCAACAGATAACACAGATTTGGGAGATCTTCCAACGTGGAATTTGGCAGATCTCTACTCATCAATGGATGCACCTGAACTTCAACATGACCGAGATTGGGTTATGGAAGCTTCAACTAAATTCGAGAAAACCTGGAAGGGTAAGCTTGAACAGGCAGCCGGCAAAAACAAAAGTGAAGGTTTGGGAGCCGCAATAGAACAATTTGAAAAAATTGAAGATGTGATGGGCCGGCTTATGTCATTTGCAAGCCTTGCATACTTTTCCGATACATTGGACGAGCAAAGCGCAAAGTTTTATGGTGACATGCAAGGGCATATCACGGATGCAAGCACAAAACTTTTGTTTTTTGGCCTTGAACTTAATAAACTCGATCAAGATCTAATCAATAAGGCGTTTTCCAGCGACCCACTTGCGGCGAAATACGAACCTTGGGTCACAGACCTTCAAAAAGACAAGCCCTATCAACTTGAAGATCGAATTGAACAATTGTTCCACGAAAAATCTATGACAGGCCACGGCGCATGGAACAGACTATTTGACGAAACCATGTCTGACCTCAGATTTGAAGTGAATGGTGAAACACTTTCAATTGAGCAAACTTTAAACCTATTACAGGATAATGACCCAAAGGTTCGAGAAACTGCGGGTCAGGCACTTATTGCAACTTTTTCTGAAAATTTGCGTATTTTCACGTTAATTTCCAACACTTTAGCTAAAGACATGGAAATTTCAGATCGCTGGCGCGGTTTTGAAGACGTTGCAGATAGCCGCCATCTTGCTAATCGAGTGGAGCGCGAAGTTGTTGGCGCATTGGCCAGCGCCGTCAGAGATGCTTACCCTCGCCTGTCCCATCGTTATTACAAGCTAAAGGCTAAATGGCTCGGTGTTGAACAACTTAACTTTTGGGATCGAAATGCACCATTACCAGAAACATCAAAGTCGCTGATCTCATGGGAAAATGCAAAAGATATCGTCCTATCTGCCTACAATGAATTTTCACCGGAAATGGCCAATATAGCGGGCGACTTCTTTGATAAATTATGGATCGATGCACCTGTTCGTCACGGTAAAGCCCCAGGCGCATTTGCCCATCCTACCGTACCATCAGCGCATCCATATGTTTTGGTCAATTATATGGGCAAAGCTAGAGATGTTATGACACTGGCACATGAACTTGGCCACGGTGTGCACCAAGTTCTTGCCGGAGATCAAGGCGCATTAATGGCCTCAACTCCGCTCACACTTGCTGAAACTGCATCTGTTTTTGGAGAAATGCTTACATTCCGCGCTATCTTAAAAAAGACCGAAGATAAACGCGAACGCAAAGCCATATTGGCGCAAAAAGTCGAGGACATGATAAATACCGTTGTTCGCCAAATTGCGTTTTACGAGTTTGAGCGTAAACTCCACACTGCCCGTCGCGAAGGAGAGTTGACGTCTGAACAAATTGGCAAGTTATGGATGTCTGTGCAAGCTGACAGTTTAGGGCCAGCAATCAAGCTTAATGAAGGTTACGAAACATTCTGGACATACATTCCACACTTCATTCATTCACCTTTTTATGTATATGCATATGCGTTTGGAGATTGTCTGGTTAACTCACTCTATGCCGTTTACCAAAATGCTGACGAGGGCTTTCAGAACCGTTATTTTGACATGCTTAAAGCTGGCGGCACCAAACATCATAGCGAACTGTTAAAGCCATTTGGATTGGATGCATCTCAATCTGATTTTTGGAATCAAGGACTTTCCATGATCGAAAGCTTAATCGACGAATTGGAAGCACTAGACGCAGAATTGAGCGAATAATCTGATTTTGCCTTGTTTTTGCCATGCAAACAACGCAAATAAAGAAAATACGGATTAAAGGGGACGATTATGTTGGGACTTAAAAAAACTGTAACCTTGGCCATAACCGCCATTGCACTCACTGCTTGCCAAACACAATCTGATTATCGTTCAACCGCCCCCACTTCTGGTTTTGAAGGCCAATGGCTTGATCAAAATGGAATATTATCCACCTTTTACAACGGCGAATTCCAAACCAAAACGACTGATGGAACAAACACATTGCTGGCAGTTGGCAATTATACACAAGTTAGCCCTACACTGGCTGAAATTGAAGTTAAGTCTCTTGTTCGTAAAACAGTTTCGAAGGTGAACTGCTCACTGGCAACAAGCTCTCGACTTAATTGCACATCTAGTGGCGGTGCGCAGTTTACGTTGTTCCGGCAAGCATAATAAATTTGCGACAACTTAGTTAAATTTCAAACGGTGGAAATCGTTTGCTGTGCGAAATTCTATTGACAAATCTCATATTCCCTCGTCACATTGTCGATATATACATCAGCTAGGTAATCGGAATATTTTCTAATTACACGTGCTTAAATAGGGAGAATTTTCACAATGAAGATAAAGTCAAAGTTATTATTGGGTGCAGCGGCACTTATGTTGTCAACCGCTGCAGCTCAAGCCGACTATAAGTTAACAATTTTGCACATAAATGATGTTCACTCGCGCATTGAACCCATCAATAAGTATGATTCGACCTGCCGTGCATCTGATAATCTTGCTGGTTCTTGCTTTGGTGGCATGGCCAGAGTTAAAACAGCAATCGATCTGCGCCGCAATGCGCTGAACACCGCAGGAGCAAATGTTCTGACACTCGATGCCGGTGATCAATTTCAAGGGTCGCTCTTTTATTCTACCTACAAAGGTAGTGTTGCAGTTGATCTCATGAATAAAATTGGCTTTGACGCCATGGCTGTCGGCAACCATGAATTTGATGATGGGCCAGAGAAATTAGCTGAATTTGCAACAGCGGCACAATTTCCAATTCTGTTTGCAAATACAGACATCTCAAAAGAACCTTTACTTAAAGACAAAATCCAAAGCCATATTGTCAAAGAAATTGGCGGCGAAAAAGTAGCAATTATTGGAGTTCTCGCTGAAGATACAGCGGAAACATCTTCGCCGGGGAAAAATATTGCTTTTGTACAATCTGAAGAAACATTGAAGCAAACCGTTGCCGAGCTTGAGGCTGCCGGCATCAATAAGATTGTCGTTCTCTCTCATGTTGGTATTGAACGAGACAAGGAAATAGCTGCTGCGGTTGATGGTATTGATGTCATTGTCGGTGGACATAGCCACACTTTACTTGATGAATATCCAACCGTCGTCAACGCACCAAACGGTAAACCGGTTCAAATTGTTCAAGCTTACGCATATTCAAAATACCTCGGAGAACTAACAGTCGACTTCGACGATGAAGGCAATGTCACAAAAGCAAAAGGAGCACCCTGGCTACTCAACGCTATGGTGCCTGAAGATGAAGAATTCCTTGCTTATATAAAGGAAAAGGGCGCTCCTATTGAGGAGTTGAAAACAAAAGTTATTGGCGCAAGTACCGCAACTATCGAAGGCAGTCGTGATATTTGCCGTCAGATGGAATGTGCAATGGGTAACCTTGTTTCAGACGCAATGCTTGACCGCGTAAAATCCCAGGGTGTCACAATAGCCTTCCAAAACAGCGGCGGTCTTCGTGCTTCTATTGACGAGGGTGAATTGACCATGGGTGAAGTCTTGACCGTTCTCCCCTTTCAAAACACCTTGGCAACCTTTGAAATAACAGGGGCTGGCCTGTTAGAAGCACTTGAAAACGGCGTGAGTCAATATGACAAAGTAGCAGGTCGTTTCCCTCAAGTTGCTGGAATGACATTTACTTTCGACAAAAATTCAGAGGTCGGGTCCAGAATTTCTGACGTAATGGTGCAAGCAGCAGATGGAACATTTGGCCCAATTGATTCTGATGCGACTTATGGCGTTGTAACCAACAATTACGTTCGTCAGGGCGGAGATGGTTATAATGTTTTTGAAACGAAAGCGACAGCTGCATATGATTATGGCCCAGGGCTCGAACAGGTCGTTGCAGATTATATTGCTGCCAAGGGCGGTTCATACACCCCCTATACAGATGGTAGAATTAAGAGCTTAAACCAATAAAAGTTCTTAAAAGCTGATGAAGGCCCGATAACTGTCGGGCCTTTTCATTTTTCGCCTGCGGCAATAAGTTTATTCAAAAACAGCACATTAAAACTGCTCCAAATTGCAAGTTCCAACGTATAGTTTATATAGATTCTAAATTAACGGAAAAAGCGATTTTACCCACATGCCATTTAAACACGTACCTACAATTCTGCCAAAAGAACACCCGCCTGTAAACATTGGAAAGGTCGGTGTGCTTCTCGTTAATCTTGGCACACCAGATGGCACTGATTACACATCTATGCGTAGATATTTAAAAGAGTTTTTAACAGATGCCCGTGTTATCGAGTGGCCGAAAGCTCTTTGGTATCCAATTCTGTTTGGCATAATTTTGAACAAAAGACCGCAAAAAGTCGGAGAAGCATACAAATCTATCTGGAATAATGATCTGGATGAGAGCTATTTACGGACATATACGCGAAATCAATCTGATAAACTCAGCGAAATTATGAAACCCCATGAACATATTATTGTTGATTGGGCTATGCGCTATGGACAACCATCCATTCCAGATAAAATCATGACGCTAAAAAATGCAGGCTGTGAACGTATCTTGCTATTCCCACTTTACCCGCAATATGCGGCAGCAACAACCGCGACAGTTAATGACAAAGCCTTCAAAACACTTCTAGACATGCGTTGGCAACCTGCTCTACGTTCGGTTCCTGCTTATCATGATGACCCCGTTTATATCGACGCGCTGGCGCAGTCGATAGAAAAACATTTAGCAAATCTCGATTTTGAACCTGAAAAAGTCATTGCGTCTTATCATGGCATCCCACAATCTTATTTCAAAAAGGGTGATCCTTATCATTGCCATTGTTACAAGACCTCACGCCTTTTGAAAGATCGACTAGGCTGGAAAGAAGGCCGCTTAATGACTACGTTCCAATCTCGGTTCGGACCAGAAGAATGGCTCCAGCCATATACCGATGTTACGATTGAAGAACTTGCGAAATCCGGAACGAAGAGCATTGCTATATTCAATCCAGGATTTGTTTCAGATTGCCTCGAAACCCTTGAAGAAATGGGTGTTGAAGGTAAGGAAATTTTTCATGAACATGGCGGCAAAAACTTCTCTCATATTCCATGTTTAAATGACAGCAATGAGGGGATGAACGTTATAGAAGCTGTTGTAAAGCGCGAACTTGGTGGTTGGTTGTAACACCCGATTTATCTTGAATCTGTCACACGAACAGCTTATCTAAAAGGCATAAGCTTTTTTAATAGGAGACGTCGCTCATGGTGATTGAAGGTTTGGATATTACAGTTATTGCAATCGTCTTTGTGGCGATTATCTTTCTCGCATCAGCGGTTAAAACAGTTCCTCAAGGTTTTGCCTATACGGTGGAGCGGTTTGGCAGATATACGGCAACGTTATCGCCGGGTCTGAGAATTATTGTTCCGTTCGTTGATCGTATTGGTGCGAAAATGAACATGATGGAACAGGTTCTCGACATTCCCACACAGGAAGTCATTACACGCGACAATGCCTCTGTTGCAGCAGATGCCGTTGCTTTTTATCAAGTACTGAACGCCGCAGAAGCAGCTTATCAAGTTAATGACTTGCAGCACGCCTTGGTCAACCTGGCGATGACAAATATCCGTTCAGTTATGGGCTCTATGGACCTTGATGACCTTTTATCAAACCGCGATGCTATTAATGACCGTCTTTTAAAAGTTGTTGATGAGGCCGCGGCACCATGGGGCATTAAAATTACCCGCGTTGAAATCAAAGACATCGCACCTCCACGTGACCTTATCGAATCTATGGGACGCCAGATGAAAGCGGAACGTGAAAAGCGTGCCGACATTCTAGAAGCGGAAGGCACTCGAAACTCCCAAATCCTGAGAGCTGAAGGTGAAAAACAAAGCGCCGTTCTTCAAGCTGAAGGACGCAGGGACGCAGCCTTCCGTGATGCGGAAGCTCGTGAACGTTTGGCAGAGGCCGAAGCTAAAGCTACAACAATGGTTTCTCAGGCTATTTCCGAAGGAAATGTGCAAGCTATTAACTACTTCGTTGCACAAAAGTATACTGAAGCCCTCACCTCAATTGGTTCAGCCAAGAACTCTAAAGTTGTTCTCATGCCAATGGAAGCGTCTTCCCTTATTGGTTCGATTAGCGGTATTGGCGCGATTGCTAAAGAAGTCTTCGGTGATGGCGCTGATGATGTCACACGACCAGCCAGAACAACACCAAGATCAGGCCCAACATCATGATTGAGAGCATCGTTACAGAGCTTGGTCCGTGGTCATGGTGGGTTGTAGGCCTACTCTTCCTTGGAATTGAAATCCTGCTACCAGGAATTTTCTTTCTCTGGATCGGCGTTGCAGCCATGATAGTTGGTGCAATTTCGTTTGCTCTTTGGGATAGCGCAATTTGGCCTTGGCAATTGCAAATAACTGTCTTCGCCATTTTATCTGTTGTTTCTGGATATGCGGGCAAGAAATATATTGGAGATCGTCAACGAGAGAGTGATGAGCCACTTTTAAATCAACGAACCGAGGCCTTAGTCGGACGTATTGCAACATTAGAAGAGCCAATCGAAAATGGTCGTGGCCGCATCAAACTCGACGACACATTGTGGGTCATTGAGGGGCCCGAGTTGAAATCTGGTGAAAAAATCCAAGTCATTTCAGCTTCTTCCAACCGCCTAAAAGTCGCACAAGCCTGAGTTTAGTTAAATCATATAGCCTTCTGTTAATCTTTTTAAACTAAACGTTAACTATAAAGTTTTACGGATTGGTAGGATTTAACTTCCGCTCTGGTGACGGGAAGGCTATGCGAATTGGCACACAAAATTATGTAGCAAAGAGGCAGGTAATATCCGGCTATGGCATATATGTGTGTTTTCTAGGAATTGGTATACTTGGAATACTGACAAACCACGCCTTAGCGCAAAGCACTGATGCCTCTCTTGATTTAGCAACACCAAGTTCAGCATCAACTCAAAACACACTCACGGAAACACCTTTGAGGCTCAATTCCCTTACCCCCGTTACCCAAGGCCGACAAAACCTTCCCTTACAAAACTCATCGAATATAACCAATTCAATAAATGCAGATGACGGAAATGCACCCGGAATTGGGTTAGGTTCATTTACTCTACGCCCTTCAGTTCAAACTAGGGTCGTGTATGAAAATGAGAAGACGGACACAACAAACTTAAACCGTGTTTACAATCAAACAACTATTGCAGCTACCTTACAATCAGACTGGTCACGCCATTCATTAGCAATAAGCGGAACTGGAACATTACAAAAAAATATTAGCGGGACTTTGAATGAAGAACCAAACGCAGACATTGATGCAGATCTAGAACTCAATCTTAATGATCTACTGACTGCAAACATTCGAGGTGGTTACAATTTCAGGGTCGAAGACCGAACTGATCCGAACGCGATTTCCAATGCAACGAGCCAAGCAAATATCCATACGATTAATGGCGAGTTAGCTCTGTCAAAAGATGTCGGCATTATTAGGGGAAGTATTACTGGTCGCCTTTCAAAAGAAATACATGGCGATGCAATACTTACAAATAACACCAAAGTTTCTGGCGCTGATCGTGATTTACTAAGTTCTGGTTTAGCTCTTAGAATTCAATATGCAGCAAACCCTGTCCTCATGCCATTTGTTGAGGGCGAACTTGGGCGTGTAAATTATACTCAAAAAGTCGACAACAATGGCATAAAGAGATCCTACTCAAATTATGCACTTCGCCTCGGCCTAGACGTCAACCTAAGTGATAAGTTAAGTGGTGATTTTGCTGTTGGATACGTGACAAATAAATTTGATGATTCCAGTCTCATAAACCTCAACACATTTGCTATTGATAGCAATTTAAATTGGTCTCCAAGGCGCGGTACAGATGCAACACTTGGTTTTGCGACGGTAATTGAGCCATCTACCTCGGTCAACGTAAGTGGGGCAGCACTTTACTCATTAACGGCTGGCATCACGCAACAAATATCAAATAATTTGAACGCAAATATTGGTGCCAACTATAGTCTACGCAGATTTTCCGGCAGCGCGGCACCATCAGATCAAACGATCTACGGCGCAAACGCGGGACTAGATTGGTCAATAAATCGGTACGTTAGTATGAATGCGGATGCGAGTTATAGCAAAGCACAACAAGCGGGCACCTCTACAATCGATAATGTTACGGTAGGGCTGGGCCTGACACTCACTCGATAGTTTCAGATTTTTCCTTCTTCATCGACATTGGCGAATAGACCTCATCTGATGACGAGAAAAACGCCAAAATCGCCTCCAATGCCGGTTCTCGGTATATGGAGACTTCCTGTAAAATTTCATGGCGAGAACCATCAAATGGAATAAGCTGACCAGCACGAAACTTTGTGCTGATATCTTCCATGATATGATAGGGTACAACGCCATCATGTGTCGCCCCAAGAATAACTGTGGGCACAGTAATGGGTTCTAAAAACGACTGGTCATTCACGCGTTTTTGAACCTTCATCATTTGCAACAACCAACGAATTGTTGGAGGTCCTGTTCCAAATTCAGGGTAAGCCTCATATATGCCTTGATTTCTCATAAATCTCTCTGAACTGGATGTCAGTCGATCAAAACGAGATTTTTGATTATTTTCCCGGCGGGGTAGCGCATATTTGCCAAAGCCAAACATATTTGCCAGCTTTAAACCTAATCCAATAAAAAATCGTCTCGCCCCAGTAATTGTAAGCCCTAGAAATGGTGCGGCGAGCACAATACGGTCAATACGGTTGGCAATTGACGGTGCTATTGATAGCAATACCAGCCCTCCCATAGAATGCCCGACAGCAAAAAATGGCATGCGTGTGTCAGGTAACACCACTTGGTCTAGAAAATGCTTCACATCATCCTGGTAATCCTGAAACTTTTGAACAAACCCACGCCGTTCTCCGGCCAACAAACGCTCTGAACCGCCCTGTCCTCGCCAGTCAAACGTTGCGACCCAGAAACCTGCATTGGTGAAATAACGGATCGTCTCATAGTATTTTTCAATACACTCATTTCGTCCCTGAAGTAGAACAATTGTGCCTTTAGCATTCTGCCCACTCGAACGAAAAAATGCATAACGAAGCTTAACTCCGCCAACGCCATCAAAATAACCCGCCTTAAAGTCTTCAGGCAGTTCATTGTTAGGCGTTGAAAATAAAATAGAATCCATGAAGAATATCCACCCCTGACAAAGCCAATAATGCGAACAGCCTTTAAGGTCAAAAGAAAAAGCCAGAGCCCCGTGAAATTACTTCACTATGGCTCTAGCTTTTTTTGCCAATGTCGATGGGACGTTACACACTGGCGTTGTTGATAAATCCTTTATGCAACAACCAATATGAACGCTGGATGAACAAAAATAGTGTCTTCATAAATTTTAAATGATACTCTTGAAACATCATTTATGCTCCCCATCTATATAACGTAGACGCCGATAATCGGGTCACATAAACCGCAATCAGGTCGCCAATAACGGGACCATGAATTGTTTAACGCTAAACATAGTTGCTCAATGGAGAACACATATGCGTCATGTAGATTTTTCACCTTTTTACCGTTCAACAGTTGGATTTGATCGTCTGTTTACGATGCTAGATAGCCTCGGACAGCCTGAACAACAAACAACATCCTACCCACCTTATAATATCGAGCGCACAAGCGAAGATGCCTATACAATTACAATGGCAGTCGCTGGCTTTTCCGAGGAAGACCTCGACATTGAAGCACGCGAAAATACGCTGACAATTAAGGGTGAGAAGAAGGATGAAAGCGAACAAAACGAAGAAGCTAAGAATGTAACCTACCTTCACCGTGGCATCGCAACCCGTGCCTTTGAGCGACGTTTCCAACTCGCTGAACATGTACAAATTCAGGGTGCAAACCTCAAAAATGGTTTACTTCATGTCGAACTTGTTCGTGAGGTTCCGGAGGATAAAAAACTTCGTAAAATTGAGATTGCAGGCACCAATGCAAAGCAAACAAAAGCAAAGCAGATTGAAAGCAAAAAAGCCTAAATCACCTGTTCACTATCGCGCTTCTGTGATCTCGTCCCTCCCCTAGAACACAGAAGTGCAAAACGAAAATGGCGTCTCAAGGACGCCATTTTTATTGTACAGATTTTTTTTAAGTTCTATTTTGCAGAACGGAAGAACAGATGATCCAGTGATATCTTTCCTCCACCTTTTATCACTATGACTGTAAGAACAAATATCCAAAGAAGTCTTTGATCAAGAATGAGGCTATCCGGTAATCGGTCAAACAACTTTCCAGTGCTTTCCGCGCCTATTTGATGGGCATATACATCGGTTAATGACTGGACAATAACAAAGCCAATCATACCAGCTGCTGCCACACGTGAGAATAGCCCAACAACAATCAACAATGGCAAAATAAACTCGGCATATGTTCCGACAAACACCAACAACCCCCAAGGGAAAAAAGCTACGGCAGCAGGATCATATCCGGCAGCCTCGACCGCTGTCCCAGCTATTTGGAAGTAGGCACCGTCTGATATTTGAAAGAAACCCAGAAAGCCTTCACCCACTTTCGTAAGTGCGGAATTCAAATAATAAAAATAAAGGACCGCAGCAAACACAAAACGAGCAGCAAGACCCAAAAACCAGCCATCTGTTACTCTCTCGATAAATCCGAACACCGCATCATTTAGCCCTCGTATCATCGTTATTAACCCTGTCATTTTGTCATCCCCTAATTGTAATTAATACTGGCTTACTCAGCCAAAACGCATTCAATGAACATTCCGGATTCAACCATGGTAGATATAGCCATTGCTATGTCAAATGCCTCATCTAAGCTAGCTGCTTCATTTGCAGCATCTCCAAGTGTACGACCAGCAACCAAACTATCGTAGAATACTTTGGCACTTTGCGGTATTTGGCGTACGTCCACGTCCGTGTCAGGTCGTGTAATCAAGCAAGATTCGCCAACCGAGGGATCAATACCTTCCATAGATTGTTCTTGCCTATTTGCCGAAAAAATTGAAACAGCTGCAAACTGGCTCGAAAACAATCTTGTTGCAGGGTGTGGCCTAAACGTTAAATCACCCAATTGTTCGGGTGGAAAACTGGATAATACATCTAGCGCGAGCGGCGTTTTATCAGCCGCGTGATACGCATCGAGCCATAGCCGTTCGATACGTGCAACATCCGCTAGATACGGATATTGTTGTAACGGTTCAAAACACTCAACGAAACTTGCAAAACTATGACCATATTCAAACATCAATGGTGATGTTGGCGGTTCATTGGCCACATAAATTCGCGCCAGGTTTTTAAACGCCTCTTCGCCCAATAACCTTTGAATAGCAGGGAAAATATCGGCAAGTGCACCCGTGAGCCCGACCACAACATTATTGCGATAGACAGAAAAACGTTTCTGATCTGATTTCCCACTCGGACTTACCAAACCCGAAGGGCAAGGTATTTCAGGATCTAACAGAAGTGTGGAAAATAAACTTTGCGAAACCGAATACTGACCATCAAGCTCATTCAGCCGCGACATGACGATCTCCAAGCAACGGATGTTCTGGCACATTGTTTAAAATAGCTTCCGCTAGTTTAGCTTCTCGGCGCAAAATTGGCCAATCAGGCACATCATTGTCCCACTCGACGAGAGTAGGAATTGGTCCCATTTGGGTCACAACATCTTTATAAAGCCCCCAAACCTCGTCAGATACAGGGCGGTCATGTGCATCAATCAGTAATGTTTCACCATCATCATCTATATCCTCAGCGTGACCGGCCAGATGTATTTCACCAACATGACTAAGCGGGAAATTACGAAGATATTCTTTAGGGCTAAATTTATGATTGGTCGCCGATACAAATACATTATTAATATCAAGCAACAATCCACAACCAGCACGTCGCGCAATCTCGGTGATGAAGTCAGTCTCACTCATCGTACTTTGCGAAAATGCGACATAAGTTGATGGATTTTCGAGCAAAATCGGACGTTTCAAACGGTCTTGTACTTGGCTGATATGATTGACAACGCGATCTAATGTCTCTTTATCATAGGGAACCGGAAGCAAATCATTATAGTAGTGTGTATCATGAGTTGACCAGGCTAAATGCTCAGACACAATACCGGGTTGATAACGATCAACGACTTTCGCAAGCCGTTCGATATGCATGTCATCCAGACCTTTTTCTGACCCGATGGAAAGTCCGACACCGTGAACTGTGATCGGAAAATTTTCCCGAATTTTGGTCAGTGATCGGTGCGGCATGCCGCCATCACCCATATAATTTTCAGCATGAACCTCAAAAAAGCCCATTTTAAACTTATCGGCCAGAATATCATCAATATGCTGGCCTTTAAGCCCAGCCCCCGCTCGCGCGGGAACTGTACTATCTACAGGATAGGATCGATCAGCTGGGATAGGCCGGGGGGTGGCATTCAACATCTCAAAACTCCTATACTGCAAAATACTACTTAATTAACAGAATTAAGCAGGAAGATCACGTGTTAGTGGCTCAAGTGAACCTTTACGGTCACCTTCAACTGACATTGAAACACATGTACCAGCTTCAACAGCTTTCCAAGCATTGCCTTGATAATCTACTGTAGATGTACCAGCGCATGAAGTACCAGGACCGGCTGCACAGTCGTTTTTGCCAGCAAGTGATACGCCATAACATTTTTCTTTAGCCGCTTGTGCACCAGTTGTAGAAGCAACTAGAGTTGCACCAGAAAGAGCCATTGCAACAGCGCCAGCAAGTGCAGATGCACCAATAATTTTCTTAGACATATAAATTCTCCTTAGGATGATATATCATCAAGATTGAAGGTCTCCAGCGGACCCGACAGATATAGTTCTACCCAAACCACTGATCAAATGGAAATCAACCACGCGTTAGATTTGATCAACTCGATGTGATCACTTCGCGAGTGAAAGATCCCTAACTTGGGTTAAAACAGCTCAAACAGGTTCAAGGCTTACCTGTTTTGGGGTTGCTATAGCGATCATAAAAATCGGCTAATATATTTGTTAGAAAGTCAAATTCGAACTTCTACATTATATATAGTACATTAGACAAATATACACAGGCGCGATAAAAGTCGTACAGTGATCTTGATATTCAATTAAGATTCTGGCATACGAGGTCTTAAATAGGACAGTATTACTGTCCTAATATTGTCACAATAAATTATAATTCGTTTGTGATGATACCAGTCTAACCTCGTTACCGCACCATCTTGACCGATAGCGGAGCCGAGCAAATGACACATACAAGATGATTTGGCAGATATAGTCGTTTCCAAAACGATCTTGCTCTATTTGATCTTGTGGCACTTTATAAAATGCCGACATTATTTCATCTGGCCCACCTGAGAGCCGGAAACGAAGGATGACCGCCCAATTGGGGGCCAAAAGGAGACCAAGATGACGAAACAATCGCCATCCGAAAATGTACAGTCAAACCGCGTGATCAATACGGATCAGATGCGAAAACCTGTTTACACGCCTGGTCTTCCCAAAAAACAGGGAATGTATAACCCCAACAATGAGCATGATGCCTGTGGTGTTGGCTTTGTCGCCAATATGAAGGGTGTGAAGTCACACCAGATCGTTAAAGACGGCCTGTTCATGCTCGAGAACCTCACCCATCGTGGCGCTGTCGGCGCTGATCCGCTGATGGGTGATGGTGCGGGTATGCTCATGCAGATTCCACACAATCTCTTCAAAGAAGAACTCGCAAAAGATGGCATAGAGCTTCCTGATGCTGGACAATATGGCATTGGCTATTACTTCTTGGGTCAAGACAAAGCTCTTCGTGAGCAGATTTTAGATATTATCAAAGACACTATATCTTCTGAAGGCTTTAATCTCATCGCAATCCGCGATGTGCCCGTAGATAATTCCGCTTTATCAAAAGATCCGAGTATTGCAGCAACTGAGCCAATCCATATTCAAATATTTGTTGATCGTGATGCTTCCATTACTGATGACGACGAATATGAGCGTCAGATTTATACTTTGCGTAAACACGCTTCCAATAGCATTTTAAGCAAAATTGAAAACAGTATTACTGAATTCTATCCTGTTTCATTCTCATCTCGCACAATTGTTTATAAAGGCATGTTCCTCGCCTATCAGGTAGGAGCATATTATAAAGACTTGGCTGATCCCCGTTTCGAAACTGCGGTTGCACTTGTTCATCAGCGCTTTTCAACAAACACATTCCCATCTTGGCGCCTTTCACATCCATATCGCATGGTGGCGCACAATGGTGAGATCAACACATTGCGCGGAAATGTTAACTGGATGGCAGCGCGTCAAGCGTCAATTTCATCACCACTCTTTGGCGATGATATCGAAAAAATGTGGCCAATCTCATATGAAGGCCAATCTGATACGGCTTGTTTTGATAATGCCTTGGAATTCTTGATCCAGGGTGGCTATTCCATGGCACATGCGGTCATGATGCTGATCCCAGAAGCTTGGTCCGGCAACGCCTTGATGTCAGATGAACGCAGAGCATTTTATGAGTATCATGCAGCTCTCATGGAACCTTGGGATGGCCCCGCCGCTGTTGCCTTTACCGATGGTCGCCAGATTGGCGCAACGCTCGACCGCAATGGTCTGCGCCCTGCCCGCTATATTGTAACCAATGATGACCGTATTATCATGGCATCAGAAGCTGGTGTACTGCCCGTTGAAGAAAAGAATATTGTTAAAAAATGGCGTTTACAGCCTGGTAAAATGCTTCTCATTGATATGGCAGAGGGCCGTATTATTTCTGATGAGGAGATTAAATCTCAACTGTCAAAATCGCACCCCTATCAGGAGTGGCTGAATAATACCCAATTGATTCTTGAAGATCTTGATCCGGTTGAACCACGCGCCCCACGTGAAGATGTGACATTACTGGATCGTCAACAAGCATTTGGCTATACGCAAGAAGACACAAAAATCTTGATGTCCCCAATGGCAACAACGGGTCAGGAAGCTATTGGTTCGATGGGAACTGATACGCCGATTTCCGCGATGTCAGATAAATCCAAACTGCTTTATACATATTTTAAGCAGAATTTTGCGCAAGTTACCAATCCGCCAATTGATCCAATCCGTGAAGAACTGGTAATGAGCCTCGTTTCTTTCATTGGTCCACGTCCGAATATTTTGGATCATGACGGTGCATCAAAAAATAAGCGCCTTGAAGTGCGTCAACCAATTCTCACCAATGCTGACTTGGAGAAAATCCGCTCGATTGGCCATATGGATGATCGGTTCGATACCAAGACACTTGGCATGTGTTACCCTAGCGCAGAGGGTCCCGATGGCATGGATGCCGCACTAATCCGGCTTTGCGAGCGTGCGGAAGAAGCTGTAAAGAGCAATTACAATATCATTGTTCTATCTGATCGGCGTATCGGGCCAGATAAAATTGCGATCCCTGCTCTTCTGGCAACGGCCGCTGTGCATCACCACCTTATCCGCAAGGGCCTTCGCACATCCGTTGGTCTCGTGGTTGAGACTGGGGAACCACGTGAAATTCACCATTTCTGCTGTTTGGCTGGTTTTGGCGCAGAAGCCATCAACCCATATCTTGCATTCGACACGCTGAAAGACATGCATAAAAAGGGAGCATTCCCTCCAGAAGTTGATAGGCATGAAGTTGTCACGCGCTATATTAAAGCAATCGGCAAGGGTATTTTGAAAGTCATGTCCAAAATGGGCATCTCGACATACCAATCATATTGTGGCGCACAAATTTTTGACGCGGTTGGCTTATCATCTGACTTTGTTGATCGTTATTTTGCTGGTACAGCAACCATGATTGAGGGTGTAAACCTGAAAGAAATCGCTGCAGAAACAGTAACGCGCCACAACTCAGCATTCAGCAACGATCCCGTTCTTACCAACTTCCTCGATGTTGGCGGTGAATATGGCTATCGTACGCGCGGTGAAAAACACGCTTGGTCACCCGATGCTGTTATTGCGCTTCAACACGCCGTTCGCGGTAATGCACAAGATCGCTACAATGAATTTGCGCAAATCATAAATGAATCATCATTGCGCATGAATGCAATTCGCGGTCTGTTCAAAATAAAAACTGCCGAAGAAAGTGGCCGTAAGCCAGTTTCTATCGATGATGTGGAACCAGCAACAGATATCGTAAAACGCTTCTCAACAGGTGCAATGTCTTTCGGTTCAATCAGCCGTGAAGCTCACTCAACACTTGCCGTTGCTATGAATAAATTGGGCGGCAAATCCAATACAGGCGAAGGCGGCGAAGAGCCTGATCGCTACAAACCCCTGGCGGATGGTTCTCCAAATCCTGAGCGCTCAGCAATCAAGCAGGTTGCATCCGGTCGCTTTGGTGTCACAACGGAATATCTGGCAAACTCAGATATGATCCAGATTAAAGTAGCACAAGGTGCAAAACCTGGTGAAGGCGGACAATTGCCAGGCCATAAAGTGGACGCGACAATTGCAAAAACGCGTCATTCCACACCAGGCGTTGGACTGATTTCTCCTCCTCCACACCATGACATTTACTCGATCGAGGATTTGGCTCAGTTAATCTATGATCTGAAAAACGTTAAGCCGACATCAGATATTTCAGTTAAACTCGTGTCAGAAGTCGGTGTGGGAACGGTTGCTGCTGGTGTCGCTAAAGCACGTGCAGACCACATCACTGTTTCTGGTTTTGATGGCGGCACAGGCGCATCGCCTCTCACATCGTTAAAACATGCAGGTTCCTCTTGGGAACTTGGCCTTGCTGAAACACACCAGACATTGGTGCTCAATGGTCTACGTTCGCGCATCGCACTACAAGTTGATGGTGGCTTAAAAACAGGACGCGACGTCATTATTGGCGCACTTTTGGGTGCTGATGAATTTGGCCTCTCTACTGCACCACTGGTTGCAGCTGGCTGTATTATGATGCGCAAATGTCACCTCAACACCTGCCCTGTTGGTGTTGCGACACAAGATCCGGTTTTGCGTAAGCGTTTCAAAGGTGCGCCAGAACACGTCATTAATTATTTCTTCTTCATCGCAGAAGAAATTCGTGGACTGATGGCTGAAATGGGCTTCACTAAATTTGATGATCTTGTTGGTCAATCTCAACTGCTTGAAAAAGACAAACTGGTTGAGCGCTGGAAAGCAGAAGGTCTGGATTTCACAAATGTGTTTTTCAAACCAGAAGCGGATCCCAAAGATATTTATTGGACCCAACGCCAGGAACATCCAATCGTTGATATTCTTGATCGTAAATTAATTGAACAAGCCAAACCTGCTTTAGAGAACAAAGAAGCGGTGGTGATCAACGAAGAGATCAAAAACGTTGATCGTTCAACAGGCGCAATGTTATCTGGTGAAGTCGCCATGCGTTATGGTCACAAGGGTCTTAAACCAAACACAATCTCAGTCAATTTTAGTGGCACAGCTGGCCAATCATTTGGAGCGTTCCTTGCGCGCGGCGTGACCTTTACTCTGACTGGTGATGGCAACGATTATGTCGGCAAAGGCCTGTCAGGTGGTCGCATCATTGTTAAACCATCTGATGATTCAAATATTGTCGCTGAACAATCAATCATTGTGGGCAACACGGTTCTTTATGGTGCTGTCGAAGGTGAATGCTATTTCCACGGTGTTGCAGGAGAGCGGTTTGCCGTTCGTAACTCAGGTGCGATAGCCGTCGTTGAAGGCGTGGGAGATCACGGTTGTGAATATATGACCGGCGGTCTTGTTGTTGTGATTGGTCAAACCGGTCGTAACTTTGCAGCTGGTATGTCTGGCGGTGTTGCCTATGTTCTGGATGAAGAAGGTGACTTTGCAAACCGCTGCAACATGGCAATGGTTGAACTTGAACCCGTTCCAGAAGAAGATGACATGCTTGAGAAACTGCATCATCATGGTGGTGATTTGGACCATAAAGGTCGCGTTGATGTCTCTGGTGATATGACCAAACACGATGAAGAGCGTCTGTATCAACTGATTACAAATCACGCTCACTATACCGGCTCAACCCGCGCACAAACGATCCTCGACAATTGGTCAGATTATCGTCCAAAATTCCGTAAAGTCATGCCGGTTGAATACCGTCGTGCCTTGCAGGAAATGGAAAACTCAAAAGTGGCGGCTGAATAGGATGATCATCACAACAACAAATACCGTCGAGGGTCATAATATTGCTGCCTATAAGGGCGTGGTAACCGGAGAAGCCATTTTGGGCACGAACATCTTCCGCGATATTTTCGCTGGAATTCGAGATATTGTAGGTGGTCGCTCAGGAGCTTACGAAAAATCACTCCGTGAAGCTCGCGAGATCGCATTTTCGGAACTGGAAGACCAAGCTCGAGCAGTGGGCGCAAACGCAATTGTCGGCATCGATATTGATTATGAAAACATCTCCGCTGGCAGCAATTCATCACTCTTAATGGTTTCGGCAACAGGTACCGCCGTCATTTTGGATTAAGGAATAATATAATGGGTAAAGTTACAGGTTTTTTGGAGATTGATCGTCGTACTGCGAAGTATCAACCTGCCTCGGATCGCATTCGCCATTTTAAAGAATTTTCTATTCCAATGAGCGATGAAGCACTGCGTGATCAAGCTGCGCGCTGCATGGATTGTGGTGTGCCTTATTGTCATGATTCAACAGGTTGTCCAATCAATAACCAAATCCCAGACTGGAATGATCTTGTTTATAACAATGATTGGGATTCGGCGATCAAGAACTTGCATTCGACCAATAACTTCCCTGATTTTACGGGACGTATTTGCCCAGCCCCCTGTGAGGAAGCATGTACGCTCAATCTTGAAGATATTCCTGTTACGATCAAAACCATTGAACATGCGATCGCCGATAAAGCATACGAATCTGGCTATATCGCGCCACAACCTGCTGAGAAAAAGACGGGTAAAAAAGTTGCGATCATTGGCTCAGGTCCTGCAGGTATGGCAGCGGCACAGCAATTAGGTCGTGTTGGCCATGACGTTCATCTTTATGAGCGTGAGTCGAAAGCTGGCGGCCTGCTTCGCTTTGGCATCCCTGATTTTAAAATGGAAAAACATTATATTGATCGCCGTGTTAAACAGATGGAAGGCGAAGGCGTTACCTTCATCTACAACACAAATATCGGTGTTGATAAAACGGTAGAAGAACTAAAAGCCGAGTATGATGCAGTGCTTTATTCTGGCGGTTCGGAAACACCGCGCGAGTCAGGTATTCCAGGTGGTGAACTAGACGGCGTGCACGATGCAATGCCTTACCTTGTGCAACAAAACAAACGTGTTGGCGGAGAAGATATCCAAAGTAACGGTTGGCAAAGCGGAGAGATATTAGCTGGAGCCAAACATGTCGTTGTCGTTGGCGGCGGGGATACGGCATCCGACTGCGTTGGGACGGCATTTCGTCAGGGCGCTGTAAAAGTTACTCAGCTTGATATCCGCCCGCAACCGCCTGAAATGGAAGACAAGCTCGCTGTATGGCCTTATTGGGCCACAAAAATGCGCACATCTTCTTCACAGGCCGAAGGTGCCGAGCGGGAATTCCAAGTAGGGACTTTGGAATTTGTTGGAGAAGATGGCGTTCTAACCGGCGTTAAGTGTTGCAAAGTTGATGAGAACCGCAAACCGATTGCCGGTACAGAATTCATTATTCAAGCTGATCTCGCCTTTATCGCAATTGGCTTCCGTGGTCCATACGAAGATAGTGTTCTTTCAGAACTTGGCGACACGCTGGAAATTGGTGCCGACCGCCGCGGTTCAAAATCGGTTACGGCTGATGAGATGAACTATAAAACTTCTGTCGATAAATTGTGGGCTGCCGGCGATGTTCGTCGCGGGCAATCGCTCGTTGTTTGGGCAATTCGTGAAGGTCGTCAGGCAGCGCGCGCAATTGATCTGGAACTCATGGGCGAAACAGTTCTACCTCGTTGATATGAGTGATGCTGAAAATTCTAACACTAAAAGGCGCCCGATGAGTGACGTCTTTTTTACTTAGTTTTTTGCAGGTTTATTAAGTTGCGACTGAGAACCTAATCTAAGTGGTTCATCGCGAGATAATTTCCATGCAAAATCATCAGCACGTCCAGTCGGAGCAGAAACGACAACACCTGTTTCAATAAGCTTGTCGAGAGGGGATTTCTCTTTAAAATCAGGCAGCTTTTGATCAACTCCCAGCATAATATCACCACCATCCAACTCCGGGTCCGTGAAAGCATAGACCTTAGTCTTCGTTGCCAGTCTTGGGTCTCGCACCGGCTCCAAAGTGGCAGATGGCGACGCGATTAGACCATCATACGGGTTAAAAAATGGGTCTGCGCTAGTACTCAAAAATCGCTTCGCAGGCTTCTCTACATAAAAAGCAATTTTCCGCTTACCGGCTGTTGTGAGATTAATTCCGTCGGAACTTCTCAAGCGTACTTGCTGCCCATTAATATCCGATCCCGTGTAAATAAAATTCCCTTCGACATCCACAAACCCATCCCATATATCGACAAAAACGCCACCAACCTTTTCGACTTCTTCTCGGTATATGCCATTAAATGCTAAAATGTCAGCTGTCATTTTCTTATATTTAAAGGACGGCACGCCAACCCAAAGCAAATTTACATTTTGTGCGCGGATGGTCGAAGCCATTTCAGAAACACGACGTCGGTATTCTGTCCACCAATCATCTTTACCAAATTCAACAGTCAACCCATTAACCGTCATATCCTGTCTATCGTTTGAACCTATATTGAAGACCACTGTATTTGGCTTAAATTCTGTGATCCATTCCACTGATTTCACTGGCCAGTTATAGTAATCAGGTCTCACGATTGTAGATGAACCACTGGTCTTTTTGGAAACAATAACTCCAGGTACTTTTTGATAGGCTGTTTTTAAACCATCGGCGATCCCGCTTGCCATAAAGTCGCCCATGACGAGTAAGACCTGAGCGTCTTCTGATTTCTGAAGCGCCGCTGTCGAAGTACTTGCACTACCGCCACTTTTCTTTCGTCGCTTTTTTGTGCGTGTTTTTTTCTTCACGACTTTTTTCTCTTTTTTTCCAAAGAGAAATTGTAAAATGGATTTGCTTTTCTTTTTGGTTTTGGTTTGCGCATGCACTTCAATTTGAGGGATATCCAGTGACACACTTATCACTGAAAGTCCCAGCATAAACACCAGAACATATACAATCTGTTTTGGTAGCTGTCCCACTTTGATCTGCACCTTGAATTACAATCTTACTTTATTCTAGCTCTCTTCTTAACAGCTTTTAGAAGGTTTTGCGATGGTTTTTCATCAACAGGGAGTCTGAACTTCTTTTGAAACTTTGCAATTGCAGCCCTCGAACCAGATCCGATATTGCCATCAAATTCACCTTTATAGAGACCCAACTTGAATAAGCCTTTTTGCAACAAAACCTTTTCATCGACATTAAGTGCGCCGACTGGCCGCGGCCAACGCTGCACCATTTTTTTTGCACCTGATAATCTATCAGCTAGAAGGCCGACAGAAAGCGCATAACTATTTGCATTATTGTATTTTTTAATAACAAAGAAGTTTCGAACCATCAAAAAAGCGGGTCCATCAGAGCCGGCCAGATATTTAAGTTCTGCCCGCTCGTCTCCACGCGGAAATGCACGCCCGCCAACACGTTTAAATCCGATTTTGCTCCATTGGGATAAAGTTTTAGTTTGGCCGTTATATTTATAACCGGACCTTGGAGCTTTAACTTCATACCCCCATGTACGACCAGAGCGCCATCCATTCTTTTTCAAGAGATTAGCAGCAGATGCCAATGCATCCGGTACAGATCGCCAAATGTCCTTTTTTCCATCCCCATCAGCATCGTAAGCAAAGATATCATAACTTGTTGGAATAAACTGAGTTTGACCGAGAGCACCAGCCCAAGACCCATACATATCATTGGGGCCAATGTTACCATTTTGAATAATTTTTAGGGCAGATATTAATTGTCGTCGCGCATATTTTGAACGCTTCTTATCGGCATAAGCCAATGTAGCTAAAGCATGGGGAGCATTAAACAACTTGTCTTTTTTCTCCAAAAGAGCACCGTAATTGGTTTCCATAGACCAAATGGCGAGCATTATGTGTTTATCGACACCGAAATGATCCTCCAGTGCTTGTAGTACTGACGCATGCTGTTTCTTTTTTTTAAGCCCCTCGCCTATACTGTAAGGATTGACGTGGCTATCAACATAATCCCAAACTTTAGTCCGAAATTCAGGTTGAAATCGTGCGCGCTTTAATACTCTAGGGTCAGGTGACTTAAGTCCGGCAAAGGCACTCTTACACGTAGATTTCTGCACGCCCTGCTTAGCCGCACCGGTGCAAAAACTGTTAAGCCACCCTCTAAATTTTGTATCTGCGGATGCTTCCATACTCCATAATATGGATGAAGCAGTAATTCCGATGATGATGGTTCTTTGAAGAAACGGCATAATGTTCATCTTCTCTGTAAGTTTAACGCTCAATGAAAATCCAAATCCATGTAACAAGTCCATATGACAAGCGAATCAAATTATACTAATTTTTACCATGAATATCGTTGAAACCAAGGTGTTGCCTTTTCGTTAGGTTTTTCACGTTAAGAACCGATTGAGTTGGTCGTTTTCAATCACTTGCAGTTAGGAATAGTCAAATGAGTATCAAGCCAGTAAAGAAAGCCGTTCTTCCAGTTGCTGGGTTGGGAACAAGGTTTCTCCCAGGGACAAAGGCTGTTCCTAAGGAGATGCTCAACATCGTAGATAAACCCGTACTTCAATATATTGTTGATGAAGCTATCTCAGCAGGGATCGAACATATCATCTTTGTAACAGGTCGAAATAAGGGAGTTATCGAAGACTATTTCGACATTCAATATGAGCTCAATGACACGCTCAGAAACAGGGGGAAAACCGCAGAGCTTGAAATGTTGAACTCTATTCAACCCAAAGCCGGGTCAACAAGTTTTACGCGCCAACAAGAACCTTTGGGCCTAGGCCATGCTGTTTGGTGCGCGCGCGATATTGTTGGGAACGATCCGTTCGCATTGCTGCTGCCTGACATGGTTATGCAAGATGAACGCGGCTGTCTGTCAGGAATGATGGATGTATACAACCAATCGGGTGGAAACATCATTTCTGTTGAGGAAGTTGCCATGGAAGACGCACATAAATATGGCGTCGTCGGCATAGGTAAAGACGTTGAAGGCGGGTTTGAAATCACCGACATGGTCGAAAAACCCGCACGTGGCTCAGAACCATCAAACCTTTTTATTAATGGCCGATACATCCTTCAACCTGAAATATTTGATATTTTAGCAACACAAGAACGCGGTGCAGGTAATGAAATCCAATTAACGGATGGAATGCTGAAGCTGGCTGCAAAGCAAGATTTTTTTGGCTATCGTTTCCAAGGTAATACATATGATTGCGGTACAAAAAAAGGCTTCATTCTAGCCAACATCGCTTATGCTATGGAACGCGATGACATTAGGCCAGATGTGATCAACGAGATTCGCGACTTAACTAAATAAAACAAACGATAGTTACCTGTTCAAAATTTCTAGAGCTTTAGCGTGAAGTTCAGAGTTTGCAGATGCAATAATATCTCCGCCCATTTCCGGGCGGTCCCCTCCCCAAGTTGAGACGACACCACCGGCTTGCTCAACAAGTGAAATTAGGCCGCCTATATCATAGGGCTTTAGATCCGATTCTATCGCGATGTCTGCCGTACCCAGAGCCACCATTGCAAAAGCATAACAGTCGCAGCCATATCTTGCTAAGTTTACTTCGTTTTCCAAAGCATCGTAACGCACCTCATTTACCCCTTCATGCAAGTAGGGTGAGGTGGTAAAAATATTGGCTCTACCAAGGTCGCTGTTGCGACTTGTTTTAAGATCCATATGAACGCCATCGCGCATTTTTAAAACCGCACCACCCTCGTCGGCTAGGTAACGTTCGCCAGTAAATGGCTGATCCATCATTCCCGCAACAGCTCGACCATTTTGATACAAACCAATTAATGTTCCCCAAACAGGTAAACCGGTGATAAACGCTCTGGTTCCGTCTATGGGATCAATTACCCATACATATTCACTATCTAAATTAGTAGGCTCTTCCTCCTCCCCTAAAATCCCATGCTCTGGAAATTCAGCTTCGATGATAGCTCGAATGGCTCGCTCACAGGACTTATCAGCCTCAGTCACGGGATCAAAGCCTGACGTGAGTTTGTTCTCGATACTTATGTTACGTCTGAAACGGGGAAGCGTTTGCTCAGCAGCTGCATTTGCTAAGCTTTCAAAAAAATTACGATTTGGTAACATCTCACTATCCGAATTTTGCTTTAGTTGGGGGTAATTTTAAAGGCTAACTTACTCAGCCGCTGCCTGAATATTAGAAAATTCATGCTCAACATAGTGCATAAATTGGGTTGAGAACCGCTGCAAGTCGCTCTGCAATCCAGCAAAAGAGGGTTTAAGCTCCAATGTTTGCTCATCAATATAGAGCCCCCGATTTATTTCTATCTGCAAAGCATGCAAATTTTTTCGCGGGCGTCCATAATGTTCGGTAATAAAACCGCCAGCATAGGGTTTATTACTTACAGCATGATATCCCATATTATTCAGCAAAAGCAGCGCAATTTGCATCAAACACTTATCAGCGCTTGCTCCATATCGATCTCCAATAATAAAATCAGGTCGTGGAGCTGAGTTCCCTTGGCCAGCATTCGACGGCATAGAATGACAATCTATTAAAAAAGAATATCCAAATGTTGCATGGGTGCGCGCAATCAATTTGCGTAATGTTTCGTGATAAGGACGATATAAATGCTCAATACGATCCAGGCTTTCACATAGAGGTAACTTGTGGTGATAGATGTCTTTTTTCTCGGCAACAATTTTGGGAATAGTTCCCAGCCCCCCGGCGACCCGAATAGAATTCCTATTTATATAAGATGGGAGTTCAGCATCAAACATTTTTGGATCTAATTCATAAGGCTCTCTATTAACATCAAGCCAGGCTCTAGGAAAATTGGCCTTTAGAAACGGAACACCAAATTGGGCGACTTTGTCAAAGAACTGATCAACATAATAGTCTTCAGAAGCACGAATCGAAAGTGAATCCAGTCGCGAACTTGCCAAAAAACCTTCGGGATAAATACGACCTGAATGGGGAGAATTAAATACAAAAGGACGCGTTTGCTCAGAAGGTGCAATGACCTCATATGGTTCAACACCAAAATAATCAGCAAAGTCTTTTTGCTTTACCAAACCGCACCCTCGAAAACATTAACTATTAGGCAACCATGTTGCCAGTTTGTTGTGGGTCTGTCTAGATAATTGAATGATTCCATAGTGTAAATTTAATTGCATTCACTGCTTATTTACTGGCGATCTGTATAAATATATCCTAATTTAGGGCTAAATATCTTACTGAGTTTAGAGTTGGGACAAATATGAATTCGAAAATCCTTTTAGCAGAAGATGATAATGACATGCGCCGCTTTCTGGTCAAAGCGCTGGAAAAAGCCGGGTATGAAGTACGTTCATACGATAATGGAGCCAGTGCCTATGACCGTCTTCGAGAAGAACCATTTTCACTTCTTTTAACTGATATCGTGATGCCAGAGATGGATGGTATTGAACTTGCACGCAAAGCGACAGAACTCGACCCTGATTTGAAAGTTATGTTTATCACAGGCTTTGCAGCGGTTGCGCTTAATCCTGATTCGCAAGCACCTAAAGATGCAAAGGTTCTATCAAAACCATTCCATCTAAAAGACCTTGTGAATGAAGTTGAGAAGATGCTTCAGGCGGCTTAAGCTACCGCCAGGCTGCAATAACCACTTCATTTTAAAAATCAGTGCGATTGGTATTGACGCACGCGGTCTTTATGTGTTGTAAGCGGCCATCGGATGGGCGTATAGCTCAGCGGGAGAGCGCCTCGTTGACATCGAGGAGGTCACAAGTTCAATCCTTGTTATGCCCACCATCCTCTTCTTCAATTATATTTTTCGAAGAAAAAACTTTCATAGAATGAAAATATGAGGGTGATATTCTGTCCGCACAGAAATAGAACTTGGGAGTTTATATGCTTTTTGAAAAAGAAAACTTCACCATAGTAAAAACGTCTCCATTTACGGATCAAAAACCAGGCACATCTGGTCTACGCAAAAAAGTCTCGGTTTTCCAGCAGAAGAACTACACTGAGAATTTTATTCAGGCGATTTTTGATGGGTTGGAAAATTTTGAAGGAGAATCTCTTATTATTGGGGGCGATGGGCGGTTCTACAATAAGGAAGTCATTCAAATTGCTATCAAAATGGCTGCAGCAAATGGGTTTGGAAAGGTCATTATTGGGCAAAATGGTATCTTATCAACACCAGCGGCGTCTCACATCATTCGCAAGTATGGCGCGTTTGGTGGTCTAATATTATCTGCCAGCCATAACCCTGGCGGACCAAATGAAGATTTTGGAATAAAATATAATGTTAGCAATGGTGGCCCGGCCCCAGAACAAATCACAAATAAAGTTTTTGAACTGTCCCAGAACATTCAAGAATACAAGATACTAAAAAGCGAAGACATCGATCTCAGCTTGATCGGGAAAAAATCGATCGGACTTATGCAGATTGAGATCATTGATTCGGTTAACGATTACGCTGAACTTATGGAAACTCTATTCGATTTTCCAAAGATCACGGCAATGTTTCGATCAGGGTTCCGGTTTGCATTTGACGCTATGAGCGCCGTTACGGGACCATATGCATTAGAAATATTTGAAAACCGATTGGGAGCACCCAAAGGCACCGTTATGAACGGCACACCGCTGCCAGATTTTGGCGGACATCACCCTGACCCAAATCTGGTTCATGCCAAGAAGCTCTATGACTTGATGATGGGCGATGATGCTCCTGACTTTGGCGCCGCATCTGACGGTGATGGCGATCGAAACCTCATCATCGGCAAAGGCATATATATAACACCATCCGACTCGCTAGCCATGTTGGCAGCAAATGCACACCATGCACCTGCATATAAAGAGGGCATTGCTGGCATCGCCCGTTCAATGCCGACGAGTATGGCCTCTGACCGCGTTGCGGAAAAACTGGGCATTGAATTACACGAAACACCGACAGGTTGGAAATTTTTTGGTAATTTGCTTGACGATGGAAGAGTAACTATTTGTGGCGAAGAAAGCGCTGGAACAGGCTCTGATCACATCCGCGAGAAGGATGGCCTATGGGCTGTTCTACTTTGGTTAAACATTTTGGCCAGCCGCCAACAAAGCATTGAAGACATTGTCCATGACCATTGGAATACTTTTGGACGCACCTACTATTCCCGCCACGATTACGAAGACATTGATGCAAGTATTGCAGATAAGTTAATGTCGGACCTACGTGCAAAGCTAAGTACAATAACCGGCAAAACAATCGGTGCGCTCACCATAGAAAATGCAGATGATTTTTCATATAGCGATCCAATTGATCACTGCAAAAGCGCAAACCAAGGCATAAGGGTATTCTTTGAAGGTGGGTCTCGATTGGTTTTACGTCTTTCTGGCACAGGCACAAGTGGCGCAACATTGCGTGTTTACATGGAAACATTTGAACCTGATCCGCAGAATCAAAATTTCGACCCTCAAGAGGCCTTATCTCACCTGATCTTTGCTGCTCAGTCGCTTGCTGAAATTACAAAACGAACAGGTCGAGACACTCCCACCGTCATCACTTAAGCATATTAACATATTCTTGATGCAACCTATCTATATGCACAAAATTCAGGGCAATTTCCGACCTCAGAACACGTTTGAGACTAGACTTATCTTTTTAAACCTGTTATCGCTGCGTTAATCGTGATGCCGTAGGTTGAGCGAACAGAATTTTATTTGCTGTTTTAAAGCGGCTATATAACCTAAACATTTAAGGAAATAACGTGCAAGTACTTGTCCGTGACAACAATGTCGATCAAGCGCTAAGAGCGCTAAAAAAGAAAATGCAACGCGAAGGTATTTTTCGCGAAATGAAAATGCGTGATTTTTATGAGAAGCCTTCTCAAAAACGTGCACGTGAAAAAGCTGAAGCTGTTCGTCGTGTTCGTAAACTTGCTCGCAAACGTGCGCAGCGCGAAGGCTTGATCGGCGGACGTTCAGGTCGCTAATAGCTGCCGTTTTTTGGTCGTTTTCAAGATGTATGTAATTGAGCGGGGGCGATGCAAATCGTCACCGCTTTTATTTTGGCTTAATGTAGAGCACAAGCACAAATCAGGGTTGCTAAAACATGGTTGAATTTAAACAATGCGAACTTAGCTCAACTAATAACTTCAAGTTTCGCAAAGTACTTTTTGGCAGCGCACTTTTATCCGCACTTGCGTTGGCTGGGT
Organism: Lentilitoribacter sp. Alg239-R112; assembly: GCF_900537175.1. Taxonomy (GTDB): domain Bacteria; phylum Pseudomonadota; class Alphaproteobacteria; order Rhizobiales; family Rhizobiaceae; genus Lentilitoribacter. The sequence continues at coordinate 2,237,968 of NZ_LS999833.1, forward strand.
GTGAAACGACATCTACAGTTACAAGTACTGATGTAATCCGCATTGACCGTAATCAGGCGTCCGAAGAAAACATTTCATCGCTTTCAAGTGTTATTGCCTCAAATCCCAGAAATCCAGAAGGATTTAATGTACGAGGTTCTGCCTTTGGTAAAGCTGGAAGATTTAAGGATGCTCTTGCTGATTTTAATCAGGCAATTTCCCTCAACCCGAATTTTTATCAGGCCTACGCAAACAGAGCGCTGATTTATCGTAATTTGAATCAACCGCAACAAGCTGTTGCAGATTACAATCGAGCGATTCAGATCAATTCGCAATATGATACGGCCTATATTGGCAGGGGAAATCTTTACAGGCAGGCAGGGCGCAATGAAGAGGCTTTAACTGATTTCAATCGCGCAATTTCTCTTAATACAGTAGATCCTCGTGCCTACCATAACCGAGGTCTTATCCATCAACTTAGAGGCCAACATTTAGAAGCTATCTCAGATTTTGCTCAGGCCATTTCCATCTCGCCAAAATCTCCAGAACCATTTAATGGTCGTGGACTTTCTCAACTTGCACGCGGCAATACGGATGAGGCACTGGAAGATTTCAATACAGCAATTAATTTGGATAAAACCGTTGCCGAATCATGGTCCAATCAGGCGTTTGTTTACGAGCAGCGCGGTGAAAAACAAAAAGCGAAGAGATCATACCAGAAGGCCATTTCGCTCGACCCGAAATATCAACCTGCAAAAAGTGGTTTAGCCCGCGTTTTCAAACGCTAAGCTTATTCAGCTTATAATTATCCAACATCTAGATAAAAACCGGTAATAAAAAACCCGCCATGTAGGCGGGCTTTTAGTATTCAGAAATACAAAATCATCAAATGATTTTATTCATAATAATCCGGCCTACAAACATGCTTACAATAAAAGTTGCTAGACCAGCTAAGAAACCACCGGATGTATAAAACCCAACTGCCATTCCAATCAGAAGCGCAACGCAAGCAAGCGTGCCATATTTCGTGCCAGTGATAAAAACACCATAAGTTTTATCGTGTTCGGAGTAATCCATCTCGCCGCCCAATTCGACCGGACCTGACTTTTGCTTTGCCATAATCATTCTCCATTTCGCAGATATTTACACCTCGCATACACAATCACTTCAAAACACGCAATGCGACATGTTGAGTTTTCGTGGAAATTCAATCGAATTTGCTGCAAAACATTGTATTTAAATTGAACGCTGAAGATTGATTGTCTCAATAACAGGCGTGAGCGCTGGCTTACCATCAAACCAATTAATTAAGTTATCAACGACAAGGTCGGCCATTAAATCTCGTGTGTGTATCGACGCCGACGCCACATGAGGCAGCAAAGACACATTTGGAAAATCAAACAATCGCGTCGGAGTTGATGGCTCGACCTCAAATACATCAAGCCCGGCACCAGCGATAACACCGTTTTCTAATGCATGGATAAGCACATTTTCATCTATAACCGTACCACGCCCGACATTGATGAAAACACCTTGCGGACCTAGGGCAGATAAAACTTCAGACGTAACCGAATGATCCGTAGCAGCATTACTTGGAACAATCGCAATAAGCGTATCATTCTGTTGAGCAAGTTCTAGAAGGCTTGAACGGTATCCATAGGAAACATCCACTTTCTTAGAACGAGTATGATACTCAATACAAACTCCAAAGGCCTCAAGTCGCTTTGCAATTTCCAAACCAATGCGACCTAGGCCATAAATACCAATTTTTCGTCCTCGCAAGGTCAGCTTCGTAAGCGGGTAATTACCTTCTTTAGCCCACCTACCTTGTCTTAGATAATTTTCAGCCTGCGGTAATTCCCTCAACGTATTCAAGAGTAAGCCAACTGTAGTATCGGCGACCTCTTCGCTTAAAACATCAGGTGTATTCGACACGATTACCCCCTGCCTCGCGGCATAATTGGCGTCGATAACATCATACCCTACGCCAAAGTGTGCTATAATTTCAAGATTTGGCAGACGTGCAATAAGAGAATTTGGAATGACACCCATCGATGCAATTCCTGATATTTCATTGACCAGCTGATCATTCAAAAGCGCAATATCTGCAGTTGAAATTCGAATAACCGTAAAAATATCGGTTAGCCGAGCAAGAATACGTTGATGAATATTACCCGGAATAAGTATGGTCCGCTTTGACACAAAACCCCTCCACTAGGTTACTATAAATTACGGCCTACTTCCGCTCAACCATTGGCGCAGTGGATTGTCTAATCCGCATTTCCGGTTTAATAAGCTGAAGGCCGCTTACATCTTCCTCAGAACCATTTAAACGATCGAGCAAGGCACGTGCAGCACGCCGCCCAACCATAGATTGGCCATTCCAGACAGTCGTCAAAGCCGGCATAGAAATGGCGGCTTCGACCAGATCATCATAACCAGTTACAGAAATGTCCTTGCCCGGTGTAAGACCAGCGCGATAAATACCATTCATCAATCCAATTGCGACAAGATCATTCCAGCAAACGGCAGCTGTTGGTTTCTGAGACATTGACAAGAATGTAACAGCAGCTTCAAACCCCTCCTGTTTTGTTCTTGGCCCAGGGATGCGCAAAGACGGATCAACTTTAAGGCCTGCTTTTTCAAGTGCATCCACATAGCCTTGATATCTATCACGACCTGTCGATGTATTATCTGCGCCACCAACCATCGCAATTGATCGGTGCCCCAATCCAATCAAATGATTTGTGGCAAGTGCAATGCCATACGCATCATCACCACGGAAAGTAGGCAATTCAACTTCTGGAATTGATCGGGCGATCAAAATAGCGGGCATACCGTTGTCTGCGGCCAATTGAATATCACGTGGTGGCGTATCAATCGCTGGCGACATAATTACGCCATCAGCACCAAGTTGGAGAAGTGTCTCCAGAAAGTCTCGCTGCTTTTCAACAGAATCGTAATGATTGGAAAGGATAAACGTCTGACGGCTTCTATCTAACTCACTCTCAATCGCTTTTAAAATCTCCGCATAAAACGGATTCATTATGTCGTGAACAACAACGCCAACAATGCCTGATTTAGATGTTCTTAAACTCGCCGCTCGGCGGTTATAAATGTAACCCATCTCTCGAGCGGCATCTTTAATTCTAATTCGGGTTTCCTCTGCTACAAGCTCACTATCCCGCAATGCAAGCGAGACCGTAGCGGTCGAGACATTAAGCTTATCTGCAATAGTTGATAATTTTATCTTTTGCGCCAAGTGCCCACTCCCAGTTACGCCACCCAATTTTAATTATTTTAAACAGTTCCTAAATTATTTAACTGAAATTTGCAAACCTATTGTATTCAATCATTTTTTTCAGTTTTCGAAAGAATGGTTTGAAGGTTCTCAAGCATGACTTGTTTTTCTGGTTTTGAAAGGCTTTTTAAAAGTTCCTTACGCCACTTTTTCTGCTCATTTCGAATATTGGAAACGAGTGAAACACCCAACTCCGTTAAATAAACATTAGCTCTTCGCCGATCAATGACATCTTGTTTGCGGACAACAAAACCTCGAGCAGATAATCTATTTATAGATTTTGCGATCGTTGGTGCAGATACACCTAAACTCTCAGCAATATCGCTAGGCGTTTTTCCATCAGCTTTAGCTAACAGAAGAATAATCCGCTCTTGCCCACTATATAAATCGAGAGCTTTTAATCTTGCAGAAAACGACGATCTCATTTGACGAGATAAAACAAATACCGCCTCAACTAATGCATGATTTAAAGCGGTCTTTTTAGACTTTTTCCCTTGTTTCTTTACCTTTGAGGCCAACTTTTGCTCCCTTAGCAAATATCCAGGTGACACGATACTTGATTAATCTAATAAAAACGTGGCACGACATCCAGATGAAAACCACTGATCACGAAACTATTGTCATCATACCATTTGGTGCATATGAACAACACGGAGCGCACCTACCCAGTGATACCGATGCGATCATAGCAACAGAACTTGCCAGAAGGCTAGGTGATGTCGTTGATAAGCTTAAAATTAAGTTATTACCAACTGAACAGATAGGCTATTCTATTGAGCACCTTGATTTTGGAAAGACTAAATCTTTCTCCTATCAGAAGGCCATCGAACGCTGGCTTGGAATTATCAAACAACAATATGATCTTGGCCACCGCAAAATACTTCTGCTAAACGCGCATGGTGGGAACTCCCCCCTCTTAACCATTGTTGCAACAGAAGCTCGTGTGAAATGGAATATGTTGGTGGTTGTTACCCATTGGACCCGATTTGGATTGCCAGATGAACTCGCAGACAAAATGGATAAATCCATCGATATACATGCGGGTGATATTGAAACATCTATAATGCTATCAATCAATTCCGATCTGGTGAATATGAAATATACTGAAAATTTCCCATCCAAACAATCTGATTATATTGATAATTATAAATTCTTGCGAGCATATGGGCCGCATGCGTTTGGTTGGAAAATGAGTGATTTAAATGATCAGGGTGTCGTAGGAGATGCAAGTTCTGCAACGGCTGAAAAGGGCAATCTGATATTGGAACATACAATATCAGGCCTTAAAGACCTAGTTACAGACATATCGCAATTCGACTTGGCACAATTTCGGTGAAATACTTCTCGTTAAACATAGTATCCTCAGACAAAAACACTTATATGCGGCTAAGCAAGAAACAATGGATAGACAGGCATGACTTCTGAAGCAGAAAACTCCGCAATTCCAGTTACAGTTCTCACCGGGTATTTGGGTGCAGGAAAAACCACTCTTCTCAATCGTATTCTGACGGAAGAACATGGCAAGCGCTATGCAGTGATTGTAAATGAGTTCGGCGAAATCGGCATCGACAACGATCTGATCGTCGAATCCGATGAAGAAATCTATGAAATGAATAATGGCTGCGTTTGCTGTACTGTGCGAGGAGACCTCATCCGTGTGGTACAAGGTCTTACACGCAGATCTGGCCGCTTCGACGCAATTATTATCGAAACCACAGGCCTTGCTGACCCTGCCCCCGTCGCGCAAACATTCTTCATGGATGATGACGTTCGTGCAAAGACAAAACTTGATGCCGTTGTAGCACTCGTAGACGCCAAACACCTACCGCTACGATTAAAAGATTCCCCAGAAGCTGAGGATCAAATCGCTTTTGCCGATGTCGTGCTCGTCAACAAATCCGACCTTGTATCGCCTGATGAACTAGCCAGTATCGAAGCAACTGTTAGAAAAATAAACCCCTCTGCTCACATTCATAAAACAGAACGCTCGAATATCGATTTGAGCAAAGTTCTAAATCGCGGTGCCTTTGACCTATCGCGAGCACTCGATAACGATCCACATTTTTTAGATCACACAGCCGATCATAATCACCCCGATCACGAATGTGGGCCGGCCTGCGACCACCATGACCATGATTGCGGACCAGATTGTGATCACGACCACCATAAACTATCCGATGACACGCACGACACGTCTGTAAAATCGATTTCCATGAGAGCCGGAAACCTTAATCCAGATAAATTTTTCCCTTGGATCCAAAAGACGACACAGATGGATGGTCCAAATATATTACGCCTTAAGGGCATAATCTCATTTGAGGGTGACGATGACCGCTACGTTATCCAAGGCATTCATATGATTATCGAAGGCGATCATAATCGGGCTTGGAAAGACGGCGAAAAACGTGAAAGCCGTATTGTTTTCATTGGTCGCGATCTGGATGCAGAACGGCTTGAGCGCACATTCAAGGCATGCGAGGCATAAATGCCAACAGTTGCACCTCTGGATTTAGATGAACATTGTGTCTTCGCCGGTTTTTGCGAAGATGTTCCGCTTTTTGCAGTTGCATCGGGAGAAGTTCATCGCCTCGACCACGGCCATCATCATCATGAACAACATGATGGCTTGCTTGCCGCGACATTGTCACAAGATGGAAAGAAGCTTCTAACATCCGGTGAAGATGGCAGGGTTTGTAGCCTAACTAAATCAGGCGAAAGCACCGAACTCGCGTCTATTGGTTCCAAATGGATTTCAACGCTAGCTAGTGGCCCTCAGGATGCAATTGGTTTTGCCACGGGTCGTACGGCCTATGTGCTCTTAAAAGATGGAACTTTGCGTGAGTTTAATGAAGAACGTAGCGTCGAAGGCATGGCCTTTGCTCCCAAAGGAATGCGCATTGCTTTCGCAAGATATAACGGTGTTTCGCTCAATTGGGTCAACAATAAAACCGAATCAAATAATCTTCACTGGGATGGTGCTCATCTGGATGTGATGTTTTCACCGGCGGGCAAATTTCTTGTCACAACCATGCAGGAAAATGCGCTACACGGCTGGAAGTTGGATGGCAAAAACAGCGATGAAGACCGCCATATGAAAATGACCGGTTACCCTGCGAAAATCAAATCATGGTCTTGGTCGGTTAAAGGTAAGTGGCTTGTAACATCAGGAGCGCATTCCGCCATTGCATGGCCATTCTCAGGCAAAGATGGCCCAATGGGAAAAGCCCCTATGGAACTCGCAACAAGAGGCGATACTATGGTCACATGTGTTGCCTGTCATCCGCAAGAGGACGTCGTGGCAATAGGCTTCGCCGACGGTATGATTTTAGCGTCACGGTTTGAAGACAGCAAAGAAGCCGTCTTGCGGCGCGGCGGCAACTCTGCAATTTCATCAATGGGCTGGCAATCAGATGGCCGCTTACTTGCCTTTGGTTCAGAAAAAGGTGAGTGTGGCGTTGTAGATATTGCCGGATAAACAGTTTCCCGCCAGAATTCTGTCTTAATTTGAAGTTATATATAAGTTTCACGAGGTTGGATTTCATGTCATATCTAAAACGCTCAATGTTAGGCCTTTGTTTTTTTGCAGGCATTTTGTCTCCAATCCATACAGCAATTGCGCACCCACACGTCTTTGCTGAATCTCGACTTGAAATAGAAACATCTGAAAATGGCATGGTTGTAGAGTTACGGCATGTCTGGCGTTTTGACGAATTTTTCTCCGCAAGCGTTGTGCTTGATTTTGACGAAGATCAAAATCTTGTACTTGATGAAAATGAACTCCGTAAAATCGGAGAAATTGTTCGACAATCTCTCGCCGAATTTGATTATTACACAAACGTCACCGTCGATGGCTATGACTTTGCAATGTCCGCCCCCAACGTTCTCAATGCTGACTATGTTGACGGTCAACTATTATTGTTTTTTGCCATGCAACCTAAGCGTCCACTAGAGCTTAAAGGCAAAATAAGCGCGGGTGTTTATGATCCAACGCTTTATGCTGCAATGGAGTTTATAAACGATGAGGATTTGATCGTAACAGGCGCATCTGCTGGCAAATGTAAACGGGCAGTCATACGACCCGACGCAGATGAAGTGATAGCGCAAAACCAAACAACGCTTACCGAAGCATTCTACGAGGATGCTGAAAATAATGATCTATCAAAACTCTTTGCGACCCGTATTCAATTAACATGCTAAAATCCCTCCGACTTGTATTTATTCTCATTGCTCTATCATTGGGCACAGCACTAGCTGTTCAGGCACAAACATCACTTGGCTTGGGAGCAGCCGATCCTGTCGGAACGGCAAGTAGTCAGTCATCTGGAATTTTGGCGCAGATAAATCTATACCAGCAAGAGTTTTATCGCGCACTTACAAGTGCCCTCAAAGGTATGCGAGAAGATCCAGCAAAGCTTTGGTTGCTCATCGGATTATCTTTTGCCTATGGCATTTTTCATGCAGCTGGCCCGGGGCATGGCAAAGCGGTCATTTCATCTTACATGATTGCAAATGAAGTTGAGTTACGTCGCGGGGTCCTTCTCTCGTTTTTAGCTGCATTCATGCAAGGGTTCATGGCTCTTATTGTTGTCGGCAGCGTTTACTTTGCACTTAAAGGCACCAATATCTCGATGAACAACGCAACGCACGCGCTTGAGCTTGCCAGTTACGTCCTCATCATTGCATTTGGCGCATGGTTATTATGGCGAAAACTAAAGAGCCATTTTAAACCAAAAACGCATGACCATCATGATAGTCACAAACATCACCATGAAAAGCACGATCATCACCATGAGGGGCACCACCATCATCATGAGGAAGGCGTTTGTTCTGATTGCGGGCATTCCCACATGCCTGAACCTAAATCTATCGATGGTGATTTTTCTTTAAAACAAGCATGGTCTGCGGTTATAGCGGTTGGTATCCGACCGTGTTCAGGGTCAATTTTTGTTCTGTCTTTTGCCCTGCTAAACGGGCTTTATCTGGGCGGAATCCTATCGGTTTTCGCCGTATCTATTGGTACAGCAATCACTGTTTCAATTTTGGCCACACTGGCTGTTAGTGCAAAAAACATAGCATTAAAATTCTCAAACAGTACACACTCGAACCATCAAATTAGCTCGGTGATTGAAATATTTGGCGCATTGTTAGTTTTATCAATGGGAATAATCTTGCTAACAGCTGCTTTAAGTTAATTGCAAACTAGGCATCTTGCTTTTCGGCGTCGCGCTTCTTTTGATAGCGGCTCCGCAACCAAAAAACACCAAAGAATGCCAACACAAATAGACAAGCAACCGTATATGAAAGCCAGACAGAAATATCAGACAACCAATTGAGCAATGGCGGCATGAAAAAGTAACTCGATGCCACACCCGCCATGATCAGACCAGATGCTATAAACGCAGCTCTTGTTTCAGACTTTTTACTCATAAATATCAAACCTTCTTGATAGCTCTAAAGTGCATCTCTAATTTCTTCTAACGTCTTGACTTGCAGTCCTGCCGCATCAAAGTTCTGGTCTGATAACCAAGCTTCAAATGCAGCTTTACAAAGGGGCCACTCGCCATCAATCATTGAATACCAGGCTGTATCTCTATTGCGGCCTTTGGCTACAATATGTTGACGAAACAAACCTTCATACGCAAATCCAAACCTTAAAGCAGCACGGTGGGACGGTTTATTCTCATTATTTAGTTTCCATTCGTACCGCCTATAGCCCAAATCCTCAAACACATATTTTGCCATGAGGTAATGTGCCTCAGTCGACATTCTACTTCGCGACATTTGAGGTCCGTGCGCCACCGCCCCTACTTCTATTGAGCCATTCTTTGCATCAATTGCCATATAGCTGGCCATACCAACAAGTTTACCAGCCTCATGACTTCGAAAGACCATCGTTTGAAATGCGCCTGACGAATTACTTTTCTCCAGCCAGGCGCCAAAATCTTCTTCTCCATCAAATGTAGCTTGTGGGAAATAATGCATGAGCTTATTCGCATCTTCAATATCAAGAGCAGCCCATAACTCACTTTGATGTTTAGCCCGATCCCAAGTTTCAACAGTAACATGATCGCCCTTAAGGGTCACATTTTCAGGATTGGGACATGATTGCCAATTTGATAAATCATTCATTCCATAAAAACCTATTTGTCATCGTAACTAAATTCAGCCTAAAAGAACCAAATGATGTGATGCTGGATATTCGTTGGGAAAGCAAGATGTTAAAAACGGTTTCGAATTTTGATAGAATTGGTGAGGAAAATGCATTTGCAGTTTTGGCAAAGGCAACTGCCCTTGCGCAGAGCGGAATGGATGTCATCAATTTGGGGATCGGCCAACCAGATTTTCAGACGCCACAACATATCGTTGAGGCTGCGATAAAGGCGCTTCAGGACGGCCATCATGGCTACACGCCAGCCAATGGAATTCTGGCAACACGCGAAGCCGTCTGCCGCAGAACGCTATCTCTTACTGGTCAGGAAATCTCTCCCGATAACGTTATGATCATGCCAGGCGGCAAACCCACAATGTTCGCGGCAATTGTCATGTTTGGTGAACCCGGTGCCGAAATCATGTACCCTGATCCTGGTTTTCCAATCTATCGTTCAATGATTGAATATACGGGTGCAACACCGATCCCTATTCCTATTCGTGAAGAAAATGAATTTGCTTTTTCTGCCGATGAGACACTCTCATTGATCACCCCACAAACCCGATTGATCATCATCAATTCTCCCGCCAACCCAACGGGTGGTGTAACACCACGTCAGGAGATCGAAAAGCTCGTAAAGGGTTTAGAGGCACATCCGCATGTCGCTATCATGTCTGACGAGATTTATGATGTCATGACATATGATGGCGAAAAACATACATCTCTTCTCGAATTCGAAGACATTCGGGATCGTTTGATCATCTTAAATGGCTGGTCCAAAACATGGGCAATGACAGGCTGGCGGATGGGTTGGTCAATCTGGCCTGATAAGCTTATTGAAAACGTGCGGAAACTGGCTGTTAATTGCTGGTCTTGTGTCAATGCACCCAGCCAGTTTGCCGGCATTGCCGCTATTGATGGACCGCAAGATGAAGTTGAAAAAATGCTCGCAGCTTTTGATAAGCGGCGCGGGCGCGTGGTTGAGTTAGCAAATGCATTGCCTAATGTCAGCTGTAAAACCCCAAAAGGCGCCTTCTACGCATTCCCAAATGTGAAAGCTACAGGCCGTAAGTCCAAGGAACTTGCAAATGAACTTCTAGAAAAAGAAGGGGTCGCACTCATAGGTGGGCCAGATTTTGGCGTTCTCGGAGAAGGTTACATCCGAATTTCATACGCAAACTCTTTAGAAAATATAGAACGTGCAATGGAGCGGGTTGATAAATTTCTAAGTTGAGCGGCGGGAAGACAAAAGAAGGGCGACTTATGAAAGTCGCCCGAAGAGCATGTTAAATCTGGGAGGAGAAAATCAACATGATGATTAAGTATCGCCGTTACAGGTTAACGAAGGCTTAACTATTTCCCCTAGTATAAACGGGTTAGTTTTGACTTACCTTTGGTGCCTTAAGCCAGCGCGACAGACTTAATCATAGCAAAAACAGGCTGCCCTTCTTGCAGGTTTAGCTCCTCACAGGATTTTCTCGTTATTTGGGCTAGTACGACTTGTCCGAAACAATCACACTGCAATCTAACTTGACCACCACCAACATCCTGTATTTCCATAATACGAACAGCAATCGAGTTCTGCAAGCTGGATTGTATTGGCTTTTGAAGAGCAATGGCGATATCTCGCGAACGCAAATGCAATCTAACCGGCTTACCAATTTTTGTAGAATCCAAGCTAATCTTAACTGGAAACAGCATCTCCAGATCGCCGTCAATAATAGCTTCTGAAAGCATATACTCTTGGTCATGACCTGTGATCTTTGCATTCAAAACCACACCCAAATCCCTATCACCGAGCATGTTTTGCATTCTATCACCTGCAAAAACACCTGAAACACTACCCGCTTCAATTACATTGCCACCTTCAACAAGGATCAGATGATCTGCAAGTTGCTTAACGTCATCCGGCTCGTGCGATACAAAAAGCATGGGGATGTTAAATTCATCACGTACAGCTTTCAAAAAAGGCAGTAACCTCTGTCGGCGTTTTATATCCAACGATGCCAACGGCTCATCAAGAAGAAGTATTTTTGGGTCTGAGAGCAATGCACGACCAATCGCAACACGTTGTTTTTCACCACCAGAAAGATATGATGGCATTCGCATAAGCAATGTTTCAAGGCCTAGAAGTGAAATTAAATGGTCGAAATTAATACGACTACGCCGCCCACCTGCCCATTCGGCATATGTCAGATTTTTATGAACGTTCATATTGGGAAATAGGCGTGCATCCTGAAAAACCATTCCGATGTCCCGCCGTTCAGCAGGATGGTTTATCCCACCACAGCTATCAAATAAAACGCGGTCATCAAGTTCAACATACCCACTATCTGGCATCGTCAAACCGGCGATCATCGATAAAATGGATGACTTTCCGGCACCGGAAGGACCAAAAATTGCTGTCGTGCCATAAGCGCTTTCGAAAGAGGCTGAAAGTTCAAATTTCCCAAGCGTTTTTTTGATATCAACGGTGAGCATCATCACGTTCCTTCGACGAAATACGCATCGCTAAATACTCAGAGAACAAAACTGACATCACCGCAATAGAGATGGATATAATGATTAAGATAAATGCTGCTTGATCGCCGGTTGGACTTTGCAGAAACGAATATATTGCAAGTGACAATGTCTGCGTTTCACCAGGGATGTTTGAAACAAATGTAATCGTTGCACCAAATTCTCCGAGTGCTTTTGCAAAACCCAGTACTGCGCCTGCAATAACACCCGGAAAGGATAAAGGCAGAATAATTGTTCGAAATCGCGTCCGCCAATTTGCACCCAATGTTTTGGCGGCATCTTCCATACCTGAATCAATTGCCTCAATCGACAATCGCATCGGTCGTACCAATAGTGGAAATGCCATCACCCCAGCGGCAAGAGCGGCGCCCGTCCACTGAAAAGCGAGTTCGACACCCACAGTGGACAACAATTGACCTATAGCACCCTTCTTTCCGAATAAAGACAATAACAAATACCCCGTTACAACTGGCGGCATAACCAACGGCAGCATAACGAAAGCCTGTAAGAGCGCTTTCCCTCGAAAATGATGTCGCGCCAAGATATAGGCGACGATAAAAGCTAACGGCACTGCAAAAATCATAGCAAGTAATGCAACCTGCAAAGACAGGAGAACAATGTCTAGTAAAGCATTATCAACCATTGGTTTTTCCATCGACATGAGAGATAATAGGCTTAAATCCCGCGGCACTAAATATTGCTATTGCCTCTACACTTGACAAAAATTTTATAAATGAAGTTACTGCTTTATCTTGTCGTAACGCAACCATTGGATAGAAAATCTCACCATGCTGCATTGCTCGAAACCGATGCACGATGACAAGCCCTTCTTCCAACAATGCGTCTGAATTATAGATGATAGCCGCGCCAACATCACCCTTGGAAACAAGCCGCAATGAAACACGCACATTCTCACCAAATACAGCGTTTTTCCTGACCTCATTCCAAATACCGGAATGTTCTAAGGCTTGCTTTGCGTAAATTCCAGCGGGCACATGTGCGGGATCACCCATAGTAAACCGATCAGACATAATGACGTCCGTCCATGGTTTTGGTGCGTTATCCTTATGCATGACAACGACCAATTCATTAGATAATAGCGGAGTAATATTGCTATCATCAATAGTTTGCCGATCCACCAGATAGGTCATCCAGTCTTGATTAGCTGATATAAAAATATCAGCAGGCGCACCCTGCTCAATCTGGCGAGCCAAAACGCCCGAGGATGCATAAGAAATTTTTACATCTACATTGGGCGAAGTCGCACTATATTTATGCGCAATATCTCGCAATACGTCCGTTAAACTAGACGCAGCAAAGATGACAATTTTATCGGATGATTTTGCTGGAAATGCCAATACAAAAAGGCAAATGCTTACCCGCAAAACCAATTTCATTTTATGATAAAAAAACGCCATCAAAAAACCCAGCTACTGTTGCAAAAACAATAGGCTGGGTGAATTGAATATTCAATCAAAACCTTAGTTACTTACTGAGAGCAAAAGCCTCGCTCGCCAGTTTGGTAATCCCATCCCAGTCACCTTTCGCGACAAGATCTTTAGGAGCAACCCAAGAACCACCAACACATACAACATTAGGCAAAGACAAATAGTCATTGGCATTTTTCAAATTAACCCCGCCTGTTGGGCAGAATATGACATCTTGGATTGGTGATGAAAGCGACTTCAAATATGGCGCTCCGCCTGCTTGTTCCGCAGGGAAGAATTTTAGAACCTTAAAACCCTCTTCACGAAGCGACATCACTTCACTCGCCGTAGCAGCGCCCGGCAACAATGGAACATCCGATTTTTTAGCATAGTCAAGAAGTTCGAGCGTGGCACCCGGCGAGACGATAAATTGCGATCCTGCATCGACAGCTTGTTTATATTGCGCAGGGTCAAGCACCGTTCCAGCACCTGGTACGGCACCTTCCACTTGGTCCGCAACTGCTCTGATTGCATCCAGACCAGCCGGCGTTCTCAAGGTCACTTCAATAGCTTTCAAGCCACCTGCAACCAGCGCACGCGCAAGAGAAACAGCAGAATCAACATCATCAACTACTAAGACAGGAACCACAGGTTGCAGTTTCAGGATATTTAGTAGATTTTCTGTTTTATCGTTCATTGGTCTTCCTTTAAATCGATTAGATACCCTCAATTATAGACGAGATGACAAAAAGTCCAGCTCAATGGTCGCAGGTGCTAAACAATAATTGCACTTCGCTCCATAACAAGGTATTTCCACAACCATCATGACACAAGAAAAATCTGAACACACAAATCTACCCATTGTGGTAGCTGCGCTTTATCATTTCGCTCGGTTTCCTGATTTCAAGAATTTTCAGGAACCCTTGCTCGACGTTTGTAATGACAATGGCATTAAAGGCACCTTGTTGCTAGCCCATGAAGGCATCAATGGCACTGTTTCTGGCTCGAGAGCCGGCATCGACGCTTTGTTAAAATTCATCCGAAGCAACCATCTTTTTGCCGATTTGGTACATAAAGAAAGCTTTACAGATGAACAGCCATTTTATCGCATGAAAGTGCGGTTGAAAAAAGAAATCGTTACCATGGGTGTCGAAGACATTGACCCCAATAAGATTGTTGGCACTTATGTGGCACCTGAAAAATGGAACGAACTTATCTCTGATCCTGACACGATCGTTATTGATACCCGCAATGACTACGAAGTAGCCATTGGAACATTTGAAGGCGCGGTTGATCCAAAAACCAAAACATTCCGTGAATTTCCAGATTGGGTAAGACAACAAAAAGAGCTCAATAAAGATACCAAAATTGCGATGTTCTGCACCGGTGGTATCCGATGCGAAAAATCAACTGCCTTTATGAAGCAAGAGGGCTTCGATGATGTCTATCATCTTGAAGGTGGTATATTAAAATATCTCGAAGAGGTTCCCAAAGAAGCAAGCAAATGGCAAGGCGATTGTTTTGTTTTTGATGAGCGTGTCTCCGTTGGTCATTGCCTCGTCCAAGGTGATTATGATCAATGCCATGCATGCCGTATGCCGCTTTCCGACGAAGATATGAAACTACCGTCCTATGAAAAAGGGATATCTTGCCTTCATTGCATTGATAAAAAATCAGATGAAGACCGCACCCGTTTTCGCGATAGACAATTACAAGTCGAACTTGCAAAAAAACGCGGTGAAAAGCACATCGGCAGCTGATATTCAAGGCGAGTAAGATAGCCCAAAAAATATCGATTAGACTTGACGAAACGGCGGCTTTATGGCCTAACCGCGCAAAGATAATTGTTCGACGTTTCGTTTCGAAAAAAGTGACCATCAAAAATGACAGATAAAAATATTCGGGTACGTTTAGCGCCCTCTCCCACTGGTGAACCTCATATTGGTACAGCTTATGTTGCACTCTACAACTATCTCTTCGCAAAGAAAAAGGGCGGAACATTAATTCTTCGCATCGAAGATACCGATGCAACGCGCTCGAAACCTGAATATGAACAAACAGTTTTTGATAGTCTACGTTGGATGGGTCTTGATTGGTCAGAAGGCCCAGATGTTGGTGGCGATTACGGTCCATATCGCCAGAGTGAACGTAAGGGTATTTATGCTCAATATGTCGACCAAATTCTTGAGGCAGGTCATGGCTTTAAATGCTTCTGCTCGCCTGATGAACTTAATGAGATGCGTGAATTTCAACGTTCCCAAGGTAAACCACCTCGTTATAGCGGTCGTTGCCTGCGTTTAAGCGCCGAGGAAATCAAAGCAAGAGAAGATGCTGGCGATGTTCCCGTTATTCGCATGAAAATTCCAACAGAAGGCTCATGCAAATTCCAAGACGGTGTTTATGGTGATGTGGAAATCCCGTGGGATGCTGTTGATATGCAAGTCATTCAAAAAGCAGATGGCATGCCAACTTATCACATGGCAAATATCGTCGATGATCACCTCATGAAAATCAGCCATGTTGCCCGTGGTGAGGAGTGGGTCTCATCGACACCAAAACACATTCTACTTTATCAATATCTTGGTTGGGAAGCACCTGAATTTATTCACCTGCCACTCATGCGTGGTGCTGATAAATCCAAACTATCCAAGCGAAAAAACCCGACTTCAATGTCCTACTATGCTGGCCTTGGGCACCTGCCAGAAGCCTTGGCCAACTTCCTCGGATTGTTTTTCATTCAAATCTCTGAAGGCGATGAGCTGATGGAAATGGATGAACTTATCGAACGCTTTGAAGTTGAGAAAATGTCAAAGGCCGGTGCTATTTTTGATGTGCAAAAACTTGACTGGCTAAACGCCCGTTGGTTGCGCGAAAAACTATCGCCCGAAGAGTTTTTGTCTCGTGCATTAACTTGGGCACAAGAAAACGATAAGCTTAAACAGGGTTTGTTGCTCGCTCAGTCTCGCATTCAAACTTTTGCCGAATTGCCAGATCTTGCTGGTTTTCTCTTCAAGGGTGACGTTGGCATAACGGCTGAATCTTTTGCTAACATCAAAAAGAACCCGCCTGAAAAATGCCTCGAAATTATCGATGCAGTTCGCCCTGCATTGGATGAAATTGATGAATGGAATCGTGAGAGCATCGAAGACGCATTGCGTCAGGCAGCTGAAAAGCTTGAAACCAAACTTGGCAAACTAACGCCACCGCTATTCGTAGCAGTCAGCGGCTCATCACGCTCACTACCGCTATTTGATGCGATGGTCCTATTAGGCCGTGCTATGGTTCGTCAAAGATTGGTTATTGCAAGCAAAGTTCTGCACGCATCCCTTGACGCCCAAGCAGACACGGCAGCCGAATAAACTCGTTAAAGAAGATTACGATGACTGATAATAAAAACGAAGAAGCCCTATCAACTGATGCCAGCGAAGTACGTTTGCAAAAACGCGAACGCCTGCAAGAGTTGGTTGGTAACTTATTTCCCACTAATTTCCATCGCACAATCACCAATGGCGAGTTGATGGAAAAATACGCTGATATCGAAGACGGTCATATGACAGGTGATATTGTGACCGTTGCTGGGCGTATTTACTCATCGCGCAATAATGGCATGTTCATGGATATGCGCGATGCAGGTGGAAAAGTTCAGATTTTCACCCACAAAAACAATGCCAGTGAAGATGTACGTGAGCGCCTTCAATACATCGATATCGGCGATATTATTGGTGTTGTAGGCGAGGTACGTCGCACACCTCGGGGCGAACTAACTGTCAATGCGACAGAAATTACAATGCTTTGTAAGACAATGCGCCCAATGCCAGAAAAATTCCACGGTCTAACGGATGTTGAAACACGATATCGTAAGCGTTACCTCGATCTAATGTCGAACGAGGAATCAAAAGAACGATTACAGATGCGCGCGAAAATCGTCTCCGGAATCCGCCGCTTTATGGAAGATGAAGGATTTCTTGAAATCGAAACGCCGATGCTCCACCCTGTCTATGGTGGCGCAACAGCCGATCCATTTATGACCCACCACAACACGCTTGATATGGATATGTATTTGCGTATTGCGCCCGAATTATATCTCAAACGTGCATTGGTTGGCGGCGTTAGTGACAAGGTTTTTGAAATTAACCGTAATTTCCGAAACGAGGGCGTCTCTACGCGTCATAATCCGGAATTCACGATGATGGAGGCCTATTGGTCCTATCATGACTATACAGACGCTATGGACCTGACCGAACGTATGTTTGCAAAGATGGCAAATCAACTTTATGGCACGACTGATGTCGAATTTGGTGACAAAACGATATCTTTTGAAGCTCCATTTAAACGCGTGCCAATGCCTGAAGCTGTTAAAGACGCGACGGGAATTGACTTCCTTGCAATTGACAATGATGCGGATGCGCGCGAAGCTGCCAAGAAGGCGCTTCCAGGTATCGATATCGATGAGGATGGCACTTGGGGCGAAATGCTTGCACTTGTGTTTGAAGAAAAAGCCGAGCACCTTCTCATCCAACCTTCTCACGTCACGCATATGCCAAAAGATATATCACCTTTTGCCAAAGAAGTTCCGGGTGAACCGCGCCTTGTGGAGCGCTTTGAAACATTTATCAATGGTTGGGAAATTGCAAACGCATTTTCCGAACTTAACGACCCTGTCGAGCAGCGCGCGCGCATGGTTGAGCAGGTCGAACAGGCTCAAGCCCGTGGCGAAAAAGAACGTGTTTTGGATGAAGACTTCTTAGAAGCAATGGATCATGGCATGCCACCAGCGGCTGGTATCGGTATAGGTATTGATCGCGCGATCATGCTTTTGACAAATGCCCAATCCATCCGTGATGTAATCTTATTTCCAGCGCAGAAAACAAAAACCTAGTTCACCAGTTCTGTCTCCAGGTCTTGCAAAGCATTTTCCCAATCATCCGGGAGATGCTTTGTATATCCTTGATCGATCAGCGTTTGGAACGCCTTATCTGCATTCTCATCAAAGTCTTGTTCAGATTGAAATCCACGTTGAGGATATGTGCGAATACGCCAGTAGTTGCCAACAATTTCATGAATAACCTTCTGAATATCAACCTTATCCGTAGGTTGAGAGATCATGTGTATGTTCGGTGCAGTAACAACTGAGCTTAGATCAGGCCATATCTGATCTAGTGTCGCGCGGCACCGTCGCAGCATAAGTGGTTTTGCTACAAAGATAGCCGATGTACATTCAGGAAACATCTCTTTTACATTCAGGATATTTTCTCCTGTGTTCATTGCTTGCTCTTCGAGAAGAACGTCCTCATTTGGAACACCATTTTTGATCGCAGTTTTAGCAAACGCTGCGGCCTCGGTTACATCGAATATATCCTTGGTAAAGTTGCCGCGAGCGCCTGTAAAAACTATCTTCGGTCCCAAACCTGCATGATAAAGGTCGGCACATTTTTCAGCAACGCGTGTATCATAACTGCCTAATCCAACAATCAGGTCAAATCCACTCGGATCAAGTGGAATGATTTCTTCCAAACAATGATATTGCCAAACGGAAAATGCAGCATCGAGAACTTTGGGTTCAGGTACGTTTAACATGATATTCTCCTAAACATTTAGGAGATCATCACAGCAAATTATGGCGATTTTTCTACAGTTTACTCACTTTTCATAACGTACTGTAATTACGCGGAGTTAATTGTATTTAACACGCGTTCCCAAAACACCTGGGATTTTGTCCTGTTTCAGGTCGTCATCACCGTTGCCGAGACCAACAATTGACAAGACATTATCAAAAAAACCTGCCTGCTCCTGCATGACATCCGCATTCGGGCCTTTATCACCGGGGTAAATCTGTTGAAGTTCTTCCCCATGCACCATCTCAATTTCACCTTCAGCATGTTCATCACTGCCAAAACCAACCATGCCTAACATATTATCCATGAAACCTGGTTCTGAGGTTTCCATTTGCTCGTGCTCTTCCGTCAAATCACCATTAGGCTCCATAACAGCAGCTTCTTCTTCCGCAGCTGCCGCTTCGGCAGCAAGTTCTTCTGCTTCCAACTCTTCATCCGTTTTTTCGGTGTAACAATCTAAAGCGAGAAGCTGATCATTGTTAAACTCATTAATTTCATCTTCGGAAAGCGTAAAACGATCCCCCATAAATCTACCGCCGTAGGTTTCTGTGACGTTCACATAGCGCACTTCCCATTTTGTATTTGTCGCCATACTCAGAAGTGGATCTGGCGCATACACAACCTGCGCACCGATGTTATCTCCACGGAATTTCATACGGCTTGTCGGTCCTAGCGTATCTATCATGGAAACAGTAAAAAGGTTTGCTCCTACATACTCAGTTTCCAAAAATTTCGTATAGCTCATCAGCATCTCAATTCGCTGTCGTGGAGGAAGAAGATCGGAACGAATAAAGGCAGTAACACGCTTTTCCTTCATCAAGACAAAATCTGTCTTATATGCAACTTTACAGGCCAACCCCTTTAAAGGATCACCGCCAAGTAGAGGTCCAGCGAAAACAATGGCGGCTGCACCTGTAGCACCAGACACGCCACACAGAGCGATAATAATAATGATTATCTTCTTCGTGAAGAAGCCCGATTTTTTTTCAGAAACATCCTCTACAATGGCCGGATTGAGCTCCATTTGAAGAATTTCGCCACCAACTGGAGGAACTGAAATATCAAAAACTTCTTCTTCAGTTTCGGCCACATTTTCAGCGTGCTCTTCCTTACCATCCCCCTTCTTCTTACGCTTATGAAAACCGCTAAACCAAACTTTCTTCCCGGGCTTACCAACTGTGTCATCAGCCACTTCTAAAGCAGCGACTTTTGGTTCTTCGGTCTTCTTCTTTGGTCTCCCGCGCTTTTTTGCAGGTGTTTTTACAGCGGATTTCTTGGAAGTTTTAGCGGATGTTTTTTTTGTATTTGAAGCACTACTGCCTACAGATTTCTTTCCATCTTTTTTGGCAGCCTGACTCTCACCGCCACCCTCAGAATTGCTATCAACATCTTTTTCATTAGATTTATTTTTGCGCTTTAAAAAACCGAGAAGGCTTCTTTTCTTCTTCGGAGGTATCTCTCCGTCAACGGCCTCAACACTAACAGTTTCAACTTTAGATTCTTGTTTTTTCGGACGACCACGCTTCTTGGGCTGCTCCTTATTCGAAGGTTTAGCACTCTTGTTTTTTGTGACTGAAGCTTTTTTGGACGTTTGCTTCTTATCTTCAGAGCTTTTGTCCACAGATGCATTATCGTCATCGATAATATCTGTTTTAGATTTAGAACTGCGACGCAAAAAATTGAACAAACCTTTTTTCTTAGGCTTGTTTTCACCATCTTCAGGCAACTTACTATCTTGCTTTTTAGCCATTATCAGAAATCAACTCAACTCAAACGCAACACTTACTCCTTCTAAGAATAATATATGGACCTTTCTCTTTCATTAACCGTATTTGATAAGACCAGTACGCAAATTAACGAATGATTAACCATCAGGCCAACCGCATCATTAGACTTTCTCAAACCTGTCACACCATTGTCATTGGTATCGTTATAAAATAGAGCATCTAATATTTGGGGTGCAACTCATGACAGATAGCTTTCAATATCGGGCACTTTTTCTCTCAGATATTCATTTGGGAACCCGTGGCTGTCAGGCAGAAATGCTTCTCGATTTTTTACGTGAATATGACGCTGAATATATCTATCTCGTCGGCGACATATTCGATGGATGGCGCCTACGTAAAGGCTGGTATTGGCCGCAATCACATAATGATGTGGTTCAAAAAATCCTGCGCAAAGGTCGCAAGGGAAGTAAAATAATTTATGTTCCGGGTAATCATGATGAAGTTATGAGAAACTATCTGGGAACACATTTTGGCGGTATCGATGTCAAAGAAAAAGACATTTATACGGCGTTGAGCGGAGAAAAATTTCTCATCATTCATGGTGATCAATTTGATATGGTTGTCATGAATGCAAAATGGTTAGCCTATCTGGGCGATTGGGCCTACGAGACAATCTTGAAGATTAATACTTCGGTAAATCGTATTAAACGTCTCTGGGGTGGCCAATATTGGTCTCTGTCACGTTGGGCAAAACACAAGGTCAAAAGCGCGGTAAACTTCATCGGTGATTACGAAGCCGTGCTTAGCTCCGAGGCTGAGAAGGCCGATGTTAACGGCATCATCTGCGGACATATTCACCATCCTGCAATGCATGACGTCAATGGTATTAAATACATAAACACAGGCGACTGGGTAGAAAGTTGCACTGCGGTTATCGAGCACTTGGACGGTACATTTGAGTTGATTGAATGGTCAAAAGTAACGCGCTTGCGCACAGAAGCACGATCAAGCAAGAAAATGCAATTAGTAGCGGGCGGGCGGCAGACTAAAACCGTGTGATCTGGGCAGGCTAGAGCAATATAAGTAGGATTGGACACATTATGAGCAAAACAATCGGCGTTAAACGTCAGTTACAAAACGCAGTGTCGCAAAACCGCGCGCTTTCAAAAACCGGGCTTCAGGAACGCCTATTTGCAAATGCCTTCACGAAGCTAGTTTACCCCCAGATATGGGAAGACCCGGAAGTTGATATGCAAGCGCTGGACATTAAACCTCATCATAATTTGGTGTGCATTGCCTCTGGTGGATGTAATATAATGTCGTATTTAACAATGTCACCGGCATCAATCACAGCTGTCGATTTATCGCCCGCACACATTGCTCTTAATAAACTTAAACTGGTTGCAGCCAAGCACTCTCCAGATTACCGTACGTTTCATGATTTCTTCGTACGTGGCAATTTAAGCTCGAATGTTACAAATTATGAATTCTTCTTCAGACCACATCTAGATGCGCAGTCTAATGCATATTGGAGTAGTCGACTAGGCTTAACAGGCCGCAAAATCGATATGTTCAAGAATGGGTTTTATCACTACGGACTTCTTGGAAAATTCATACGCGCAGCTCACCTAGTTGCCAGGTTACACGGAGTAGACCTGACAGACTTTATACAATGTAGAACACTTGATGAGCAGAAGCGTTTCTTCAAATCCAATGTAGAACCGATCTTTAACAGCCGTCTTATAAAATTCATTGCAAAAAATCGCGTAAGTCTGTTCGGCTTGGGCATCCCCCCACAGCAATATGAGGAACTAGCAAATGCCGCAGGTGGCGACATTTTGGGAGCATTGAAAGAACGTACACGATCTCTCATGTGTAATTTTCCGCTCAAAGAAAATTACTTTGCATGGCAGGCCTTTGCCAGAAGTTATAATCAAGATGGGGTAGGCCCGCTACCGCCTTACCTTCAAATAAATAACCTTTCGAAATTGCGTGAACTAACAGATCGAGTAGATGTAAGAAATGAAACATTTACACGTTTTCTATCAAACACCGCCGCGAATACAAAACACGGGTATGTTCTACTGGACGCACAAGACTGGATGACAAATGAACAACTCAACGAGCTCTGGGGACAGATCACACGAACTGCCGCACCGGGTGCACGTGTAATATTCAGGACTGCAGGCATTCCAACTATTTTGCCAGGACGCGTAGATGATAGCATTTTATCTCACTGGGAATATCTAAGCGAAACTTCTACAAAACTAAACAAACAAGACCGCTCGGCGATTTATGGCGGTTTCCACATCTATAAACTCAAGGACAACTAGAATGCTTGCAAGTAGCTCGCAACATCAATCATTGATGAATCATATTTATAGCAAACAAAGACACATATATGACGCTACGCGAAAGTTTTATCTATTAGGTCGTGATCAGATGATTATGGGGTTACGACCGCCCAATGGCGGCTCAGTTCTGGAGATTGGGTGTGGTACTGGGCGTAATCTTGTAGTTGCAGCTGGAACCCGCCGCCGTGCCCGTTATTTTGGTTTAGATATCTCAATTGAAATGCTAAAATCTGCCGATAAACTGATCAAGCAAAACGAGCTTCAAGACCAGATCAAGATTGCCAATGCGGATGCAACAGATTTCAATCCTCAAGAATTATTTGGGGTCACAAAATTTGATCGTATCTTTATATCGTATAGTTTATCGATGATGCCATATTGGAAAGAAGCCGTTGACCAAGCATTGATTCACCTTTCTGAAAAGGGTTCTTTGCACATCGTTGATTTTGGCCAACAATCTGAATTACCAAAGACATTTCGGAGCATTCTACGCGGATGGCTAAAACTTTTTCATGTTTCACCCCGCACTGACCTTCTTGAGTATCTTTCCCACATCAGCCAAAAAAGTAATCGCGGCATGGTGTTCAAAAAACCATACCGCGATTATACAACCTATTGTGTGATTGGGCCTCAACGTAACTAAAGCAAGGCGCAACTAAGGTGCGACATGATCAGTAATATAGTGAGACAGCGTGCTTTGCCTCAGCAAAAAACAACCACCTCTCAGCAAACAATCCGGCGATCATCGATATAAAGCCAATGAACATAAATAGGCCATGACCTCCAAATTGATAAGAAAGCGCTGCCATTAGGAATGGAATTAACAAACCCAGAATTACGGATATTCTGCGCAACTTTTTAGAATGCTTACGACCTACTTGGTGCATCATTTCTTTAGTCAGATAATTTTCACCTGAATGCGGCTTTTCAAACAATTTCACTTTACCTAGATGACCAAGGCCTGTTGCCGTTCCAGTATCCGATCCTGTTTGTGAAAAGCCAACCCCATCTGCATGCTTCCACCAAAGAGCTTTCGCGCCCCATGCAATCATCAAAGAAAGTCCCGCAAATAATGCGGCCATATTCCCCATCATACCATGCTTAGCACCAAAAGTTGCAGCAAGCACAAGACCAGAAGCAATACCAAAAGCAACGTAACACACTGGCGTGAGATTACTGTGCCAGCTAGGAACAGTTTTAAGCTGCGCATAGATCATTGATGTGGCATAGATTGTGACCAGCGATAAAATAGTAATGACAAAACCCAAAGCACCAGTGCGCTCGCCTGTTGTCATCCAAACAAGTGTATAGATACCAAATAAAATGAGCGTCACAACAGCCAAGACACCTTCACGCGATAGCCAAGAAGAACGCCATTGCGAGAATGCTCGCCACGCCCGTTCAGGATGCCCCAAATGAAATGTTGAAGACAAAAGGCCAATGACAGCCAAGCCACCAGCAAGAAAACAAATGAGAAATGCTGTAAGTGGTCCTTGCGGCATTGGCCAACCAAGACCAATCATCGCCATGAAGCCAAAACCGGCACCAGACATTACAGTGAAAAATATAACGGAGATTGCTGGATGCATGACTTATCCCAACTTATCTAAAGATGTTAATGCACGGTCGAGCCATCCCAAAACACCTTTATCTGCAACAACAGCTGCAGGCATTTCAGTCGTCTTTGGTGCGTCAGGGCGTGTTTTCGGGCGTGGAGGCAGATACTTATTAACAGGTGATGTCTCCATCTCCGGCATCAGATTGATACCACCACGATCTGCGACCATTTTCGACACATCAGAAGTTGGATCGGCAAAATCACCGAAATGACGAGCGCTTGCAGGGCAGGTTTTCACACATGCCGGCACTCGATCAACCTCTGGCAGGTTTTCATTGTAGATACGATCCACACAAAGCGTACATTTTTTCATGACGTTTTCTGTCGGATCCATTTCCCGAGCGCCATAAGGACATGACCACGCGCACAGACCACAACCGATACACATATCTTCATCTACAAGCACGATCCCATCTTCACTACGCTTATAGCTGGCACCCGTGGGGCAAACTGTAACGCAAGGTGCATCATCACAATGCAGACAAGATTTTGGGAAGTGAACAATTGATGCAGGCGCATCCTCTGGCGTCACTTCAAAGGTGTGAATACGGTTTAACCAGGCACCTGTTGGACTGTCACCATAGGGGTCTGTATCCGATAATGGAGCCCCATAGCCACCTGTGTTCCACTCTTTACAGTTCACAGCGCAAGCATGGCACCCGACACATATATCGAGGTCAATAACCAGGCCTAATTTTTTTTCTGTTGTTGCAGGAAGTAAGGTCATTTTGTCCACTCCTTACCGTAGCTAAGATCCGCTGGCGCTTCATGTCCCGGATTCAGTTGCTGGTCAAATTGCGGTTGGCTGAGTGCTTGTTCAGCATCTGCTTTTTCAACACGAACACGAAGATCAAACCAAGCTGCCTGACCCGTAATTGGATCTGAATTTGACCAGCGATAACCATCATTTTTTGCAGGAAGAAGTTCATTGATCAGATGATTTAGCAAGAAGCCTTTTGTCGCCTCGGGAGAATTAGGAGAGAGTGACCACGCACCTTTGCGCTTGCCAATGGCATTCCATGTCCAAAGAGTTTTCTGATTGACCGCACTCATGCGACGCACAGGTACTTTGATCTTCCCATGATAGGAAGTAATCCAAGCCCAATCACCATCTTCAAGCCCTGCTTCGTCACAGATTTCACCGGGTATATACATTGGGTTATCGCCATGAATTTGACGCAACCAAGCATTTTGGGAGCCCCAAGAATGATACATCGCAGCAGGACGCTGAGTAAGAGCATGATACGGATATTCATCTGTATCTATGCCTGTACCCTCAAATGGTGCATACCAGTCTGGAAGCGGATCAAAACAATCCTCAATGCGTTTCCGATGGCTTTCAGGAGCCTTCGGCTCCATCTTGCCCGCAGCGCAAAGCTGGAATTTTGCCATTGGCTCAAGATACAATTGAAAAACATTTTCAACAGGTGCATCTTGCATACCCATTTCCACGGCCCAATTTTGCCATGCCATATTCGCATGCTTGTAATATAGCGCCTCCTTCGGCACGTGAGATTCAGAAAAACCACCATTCTCAATATAGCGTTTGATCTGATCAGGGTTTGGCTCACCGCGTCCCGTTTTATCACCATCTTTACCGCGCCAACCTGATAAAGGACCAACACCTGGCTTACGTTGGTGATTTGTAATGTAATCTGCATAGTCTTTAAACTTAGCTGATCCGTCCTCATTTGTCATACCAGGCAAACCAAGACGAGCGCCAAGGTCGAGCAGTACAGATTGAAATCCGCGAACTTCGCGATCTGGTTCAAATACTGGCCAACGAATAGCGTCGCACATAGCTTCTGGTTCACTAATGGGGCGGTCCAATAGCGAGATTGCGTCGTGACGTTCAAGGTATGTTGTATCGGGCAAAACCAGGTCGGCATAAGCAACCATCTCCGAAGAATACGCATCAGAATAGATTAGCTTCGGAATAATATATTCACCGTTTTCATCTTTATCGGTGAGCATTTTCATCACACCGTTAGAATTCATAGATGAATTCCAAGCCATATTAGCCATGTACATAAAGAGTACATCAATTCCATAAGGATCGCGTGCATGAGCATTAGGAATAACCATGTGCATCAAACCGTGAGATGACATAGGCGCATCCCAAGAATATGCCTTATCAATCCGTTGCGGTGTGATGCCATCATCTTCAAGCAACATACCCTCTGGTCCGCGCATAAACCCAAGTTGCGGTCCTGCAAGCGGCTTGCCAGCTTCACCGCCGCCATGTGGCGCAGGCTGAGCATGAACCGGACGCGGATAGGGAGGCTTAAAACGAAAGCCACCGGGGCAATCGATAGAACCAAGCAAGATTTGTAGTATGTGGATTGCGCGACATGTTTGAAAACCATTTGAGTGAGCAGCAATACCCCGCATCGCATGAAAAGACACCGGACGGCCAATCATTTTATCGTGCTTTTCGCCCTTCATATCAGTCCAAGGCTGGTCAATTACAATCTCTTTGTCGAACGCAGCTTCTGCTATTTCAGAAGCAATTCGCTCGATCTGATTTGCGCTCACACCAGTCGCTTCGCTGACATTTTCAGGGGCATATTTCTCGTCTGAATATTTGTTCGCCAAAAGCTCGAATACTGGACGAGCTTTGATGCCGCGCTTAACGGACACACTACCTTGAAGATCCGGCTTTACACCCTTTTTACTGTAGGCAACAGCTTTGCCTGTTTTACGATCAAGAACCAGAGCATTGCCATCTTTATCACGGGCAAATGTGCCGTGATCATTACCATCTGGATTATCAATCACAAGCCATGGCGCATTTGTATAACGGATTAAGTAGTCAACATCGATCTTACCAGCTTTAATAAGCTGATGCACAAGCGATAGGACGAAAAGACCGTCCGTACCCGGTGTAATGCCAACCCATTCATCTGCAATCGCATTGTAACCAGTTCGAATTGGGTTCACAGCTATTGCTTTGACACCACGCTCTTTCAGCTTAGACAAACCGATTTTAATCGGGTTGGAATCGTGATCCTCAGCTACGCCGAATATAACAAAGAGCTCAGTTTTATCCCAATCGGGCGAACCAAATTCCCAGAAGGCGCCACCGAAAGTATAAATACCACCAGCGGCCATATTAACCGAACAGAACCCACCGTGCGCCGCAAAGTTTGGCGTACCATACTGTTGCGCCCACCAACCGGTAAAACTCTGACTTTGGTCACGCCCCGTAAAGAAAGCCAATTTCTTTGGGTCTTTCTTGCGAACATCAGACAACCAACCAGTCGCCATCTCAAGCGCCTCATCCCATTCGATTGGCTCAAACTTGCCCTCACCACGTTCACCAACACGCTTCAAAGGTTTTGATAATCTGGCTGGCGAGTAATGCTGCATAATGCCTGCAGAGCCTTTCGCACACAAAACACCCTTGTTAATTGGATGATCACGGTTACCCTCGATATATCTAATCTTGGGAACGCCATTCTCATCATCGCGAATGTGAACATTAATTCCGCAACGGCAAGCGCACATATAACACGTGGTTTGACGAATCTCATCGGACACATGCGGTGAGTTTTCTATCACATGAGAAGTCTCAGCCAATTTAAACGTCCTCCAAAAATTTACTGAATTTGCGAGCTTTATTGCAGCAATGACCTTAAATTACAACTAATACAGAGCCATAAAATGCACTGTTAGCAATATTTATGAGAAAAAGAGTCTCATTTTTTATGCAATAGAAGTATTTTGTATACTAAGTTAATGAGTTCAAATTTATAGGGCCAGTTGAACAGAATTTAACAGTCAATAGAACAAAAAGGCCGCACCTGACGTATCAAATGCGACCTCATTCTTTAACAAAGAATGTATTCGACTTATCCCTTGCCTTTCCAAGGAACCAGACGATCTTCCGCCATGCGCATAAGCACATCGATACCATAGCCAATTACGCCAATCAGGATGATACCCACGATAACAATATCTGTTAGCTGAAATTTCGATGCAGCAATAATCATCTTACCTGCACCTTTTTCAGCGGCAACCAACTCAGCAGCAACAACTGTGCCCCAACAAACGCCCATAGCAACACGCGCGCCAGTAAAGATCTCCGGTAAGGAGTTTGGCAAGATAACCTTTGTAAGCAGCTGTGTCTTAGTGGCTCCCAGTGAATAGGCAGCATGAACCTTAGAGATATTCACACCGGAAACACCGGCACGGGCTGCAATTGTCATAATCCACAGCGCTGCCAAGAATAACAGACTAATCTTGCCTTGCTCACCAATACCGAACCAAATGATGATCAAGGGAATTAACGCAAGCGGCGGAACAGGACGCATAAACTCAACGATCGGATCAAACCAACCACGGAACCATGAACTAAGGCCCATTGCAAACCCAAGTGGAATACCAAACAGACAACCTAGAGAGAAGCCGAGAACAACACGGATCAATGACCAGAAAAGGTTCTCCCAAAGACCAACGCCTTGATACCCTTCTTTAGCGAGCTCAACAAAACGGCTCCAAACTTTCTCAGGTGGAGGTAAGTAGAGTGCCTCCATAGTTAAGCCTGTTTCAGGACGAACTTGCAAAGAACCCTTGGCGGTCATTAAGATTTCACCATCAGCAAACGGAACAACCTGGTTTGGTGAAACAGATACGCCATCAATCGCGGTAACGCGATATCCTTCTTCTTTGCCACCATCATCATTATTCTGAGCTTTCAGAATTTTTGATCGACGCTCTGAAATAAGTAAAACATCATCCTTAGCAAAACCCGTTGCGCTATTTGTAATGTCCTGAGTTTTTGTTTCCGTATCCCCTTGCGCAACAACAGTTATATAAACCGTCCCATCCGCGGTTTCACCAGCCGCATTTGTTGCAGTATATGTGAACGACGATTCGCCCACAAATGGTGGAGGCAATATTGTGAACGGAATTAACTTACTGCCAGTAGCAATGCCCCATAGAACAAAAATAGTAACAACCGCAGCAACTGAAGCAACGCGGTTGGCAGTTACAGCGCTCTCGTCCCCAAAAGTAACCGTTTTAAGGCTTGTATAACCGGTCGCCTTTTCCTTACCTCGACCATATAATCGATGGACATAACTACAACCAGCAGAAACAGCTAAATAAATCCCAAAGATCACAGCTATGCCGACGATCATCCAAAGTGTTGTAGCGATTAGATCAAAAATTTCTCCCAACATTATGCACTCTCCGTCCGGCCCATGATTTCTTCTTCCATATCCCAAATCATGTTCAGGATTTCATCGCGTGTTTTACCAAAATCAGGATGTCGCTTCACTTCACGCAAATCTGCACCAACGCCCATTTCAGCAAATGGTAATTGATATTCTTTATGCACACGGCCCGGGCGTGGCGCCATAACTAACAAACGTTCACCAAGAAGCAGTGCTTCCTCTACCGAGTGCGTAATAAGAATGATTGTCTTGCCTGTTTTTTTCCAAAGATCAAGCACAAGGCTTTGCATCTTCTCACGCGTAAGCGCATCAAGTGCACCTAGCGGTTCATCCATCAATACAACATCAGGATCATTGGCCAAACATCTAGCAAGCGCAACTCGCTGTTGCATACCGCCGGACAATTCATAGATCATTTTTTGACTAAAGTCTTGAAGACCAACAATCTCCAATAATTCTTCAATCTTAACTTTGGTCTCAGCCGCTGGTCGACCAGCCATGCGCGGGCCAAACCCAATATTGTCAGAGACATTCATCCATTCAAACAATGCCCCCTTCTGAAAGACCATTCCGCGCTCAGAGCTGGGTCCGACAACACGATCTTTACCTAGTGAGATTTCACCAGCAGTCGGTGCAAGAAAACCTGCAAGAATGTTTAAAAGTGTTGTCTTACCACAACCAGACGGGCCGAGCACAGACATGAGCTCGCCTTCTTTAATATTTAGATTGATGTTCTTAAGCGCTTCTACCGAGCCGCCATCAGGCAGCGAGAACGTCATTGAAACATCGTTGATGATCAAACCAGACACTGGTGCCACCTCCGAACTTGAGAAAAGGGGTGCGCGGCGTTAATTTCAACGCCACGCAAATGCATAATCCCAAATTGGATTACATTTTTGAAGCAGCTTCGAGGTAGCTTGCATTTACCACAGCTGAATAATCAGGAAGCGCAGTAATCTTACCACCTTCTTCAAGCTTAGCTGCTGCATTCGTTAGGTATTCAGCAACACCGCCACCAAGCCATTCATCAGAAAGCTGCGTCTCAACAGATGGGAATACAAATGTACCAATCACGGCAGCTGTACCTTCAGCATCCATACCGGCAGCTTTACCAATAGCTTCCATCATAGGAGCCGAATCTGCAGCATAATCCGCATTCATCTTAGCAGTTACAGCCAAGAATTTTGTCAAAACATCGGCATTTTCTTCAGCAAATGCCGTTGGAACAGATGTCACGTCGAAAACTTTACCAACAACAGCTTCTTTTTCCGCACCTTCAATGATTGCATTACCGTGTTGCTTCATTGCACGAAGAGAACCACCCCAGCCGCAAGCCATTGCTAGGTCTGTGTTTGGCTGCGCAAATGCAGCAGCGGAGTCTGACGGAGACATGTCCACGATTTCTAGATCAGATTCAGCAAGACCAAAATGTGCAATTTGAGCCAAGAAACCAGAATGTGCCGCAGTTCCTAGTGGAACGGCAACTTTTTTGCCTTTTAGTTCAGCAACATTATCCTTGGTAATTTCAAGTTCTGAACGAACAACACAATTATCATTATCAGAATATGAAACGGCGATATCGACAACTTGTAAATCTTGACCTGCAGCAGTAGCCACCAAGAACGGTGTCACACCTTGTGAGAACGAAATATGCACATCACCTGATGCCATCGCAGCTGACATTGCAGTACCAGCATCGAAAGACACCCATTTAACTGGAATACCTAATTCTTTAGCATAAAGTTCATTTGCTTGTGCAAACTGGTTTGGTGTTGGCCATTCCAAAAAGTATGCAACAACAAGTTCATCGAGTGCCTGCGAAGGTGCAACACTAGCCATAAGGGCCATTACACCACCTGCCACTACTCCTGTTACTTTGTTAAATTTCATTTGGTATTCTCCCGTTTGTTTACAATTTTTAGGTCCAAGTTCTTATTATTATTTGATGTTTAAACATTTTGTTTTGAACTTTGAGTCTAATTTAATAACAATTATCTATTAGAAGCAATCAATAAATTGCGAGTAGGTCCAGACGTAAGGGTTGCATGAGCCAGTTGCAAATTGAATAAACGATGTGAACTATTTCGCCAGTCAAGCAAAGTATAGATCGCCTAGTCAAGAATTTCGCTTGCACATTGAGCAAGCAACTCAATTCCCGGTTCAATATTAGCTTCCGAGATAGAAGAGAAACCAAGCCGAAAATAGTTTCTATTCTCCTCTGGCTTGGAAAAAAAGACATCACCCGGCTCAATCAAAACACCCTTCTCCTGTGCTCTTACTGCCAATTCTCCAACATCTAGTTCATCTGGCCCTCTCACCCAAAATGAACTGCCGCCAAAATCTGGCACATCATACCAACCATGAAATCGGTTAGCCAAAGCAAGGCTGAGTGTTTCAGACCTGCGTTGATATGTCTGGCTAAGTTTATTAATCAAAGTGTTATGAATACCCAATGACAAAAACAGAGCGACCACGCGCTGATTATTGCCAGGCGGATGGCGCAACATAAGGCGACGCATAGCCCGCAACTCTTGAACAAGTTCAGCAGGCGCAACAATAAACCCAACCCGCAAACCCGGCATCAAAGATTTAGATAAAGATCCGATGTAAAGAACCCTGCCACTACGGTCTAATGACTTAAGCGCCGGCACCGGATCAGATCTAAAATTGGTTTCATACTCATAATCGTCTTCGATTATGAGTGAATCATTCTTGTTCGCCCAGTCCAAAATTTGCTGCCGCCTCGCAGGGCTCATTGTAGCATTGGTTGGATATTGATGACTGGGCGTTACAAAAACAAGTTCACTTTCGCTCAACTGATCGACACATATACCCTCTTCGTCGACAGGTACATGCTGCACATTATCTGTCCGTAACTGAAACATGTTTCTGATATCTGGATAACCTGGATCCTCAACTGAAACATTCGTATTTTGACGTACTAAAAGATGAGCCATTAGAAACAATGCATTCTGCGCACCCATTGTTACAAGGATTTCATCGCGATTTGCCATGATACCACGCCGGGTTAAAACACGTTGTTGAATTTGCTCGACAAGCATCGGGTCATCTGCGTTAAAGCGATCATCAGTCCAGGCGTCTAACCATTTCAAACTGAGAGATTGGCGTATACAGTCACGCCACGCACTAATAGGAAACAACTTTGGATCAACTTGGCCGTAAATGAATGGATAGGGGTACTTACTCCAGTCAGTTGGTTTAACAATGTTGATCTGTTCGGAAGGCTTTAAGCGCAATTTCTTTTGCCAATCCACTGCATTTTCTGAATACCTTATTTCCTCGGCATCCTTAGCCTGACTCTCGAAGAGGTCTCTCCGAACATCTGGGGAGACATAAAACCCAGACCTTTCACGCGATACTAAATACCCATCTGCAGTCAGCGCCTGATAGGCGAGCATCACTGTATTGCGTGAAACCTTTAACCGTTTAGCCATCACACGTGTTGATGGAACTGGCGCATCCGCGGGCAACTGTCCAGCCAACATTGCCGATACAAGCATCTCACGAATTTGTGTTTGCAACGATTTTGGCTTCTCTCGTTCGACCTGAAATAAACTATAGCGCATAAGCACTCCTCACCTCTTCTGGGTTAAACATAAAGGCATTCTGGCACTACATGCAAGTTTCATTGGATCTAAAAAATCAAGTTCTGTGAAAAAATTTCACTAAGAGCTAGTATTTTCAATAATTTTCTTGCAAAAAATACAGAAAAATGAAATTATTATAACAAATTTCATTTATAGGTTTTCCATTGGAACATTCAGATCTGGTTTTAGATAGCAAAGAGAACACCGTTGGCGCCGATATCAGAGCACTAAGAAAGTCGCGCGATATACGCCTTATACAGCTTGCAGCAGAGCTTGGGCGTTCGACTGGCTGGCTTAGTCAAATTGAACGCGGGCAAACGGAACCTGCAATTTCTGACCTCCGCAATATCGCTACATATTTTGATATGCCACTTAGCTTCTTCTTCAGGAATGAGCAGGCAGCAGAAGGTGAGCAAGGTTTTATCGTTCGTAAGTCAACACGCGGCACGCTTGGCTCACGTATGAGCGGGCTTGTGGAGGAACTTTTGTCCCCTCACCTTTCCGCAGACTTTGAAATGTTGCGATCAGAATTTGAAGGCGGAGCAAAGAGTGATTGGATCAATGCGCGCCCCACCCAAGAAGGCGGCTATATTATTAAAGGGCGACTTAATCTTTGGGTGAATGATAAGAAATTTGAACTATTTGAGGGCGATAGCTTCCAATTTCAAAACGAAAAATACAGGTGGGAAAACCCAACAGAAACGACAACCATCGCATTCTGGGTTGTCTCCCCATCGATATATTAAAGCAATAGAGGACAGAATGTCAGATTTTCCAACAACAGCAAGAGTGGTCATTATCGGCGGCGGCGCGATCGGTGTCTCAACCCTATATCATCTTGGTAAAGCCGGATGGACCGATTGTATTCTTCTGGAAAAGAACGAGTTAACTGCCGGCTCCACATGGCATGCTGCAGGTAACTGCCCGAATTTTGCCGGCTCATGGGCTGTTATGCACATGCAGCGTTATGGTTTGGAGATGTATCGTGGACTAGCGGATGAAGTCGATTATCCAATGAACTACAATGTGACTGGCGCATTACGCTTAGCACATACAAAAAATCGTATGATGGAATTTGAGCGCGTCGCCAGCATGGGACGCTATCAGGGTTTGCAGATGGATATTTGCACACCGCAAGACATGCTCGAATTTTGCCCATTCATGGAAACGCACGACCTTGCGGGTGGTCTTTGGGATCCGCTTGATGGCGATATTGACCCGGCACAGTTAACACAAGCCCTTGCAAAAGGTGCCCGCGAAACGGGGCAAAACATCATCCGTTTCACTCCAGTTACCAATGTATCACGGGATGGAGACGAGTGGATTGTTCACACTGATAAAGGTGATATTCGTTGTGAATTCGTCGTCAATGCTGCCGGTTATTATGCGCAACGCGTTGGAGAATGGTTCAAACCATATGGTGGGCGTCATGTGCCGCTAACCGTTATGAGCCATCAATATTTCCTCACAAGTGAAATTCCGGAGCTGGAAGCTTGGACGAAAGAAAATGGCAAAAAAATGCCAATGATCCGCGATGTGGATACATCATATTATCTTCGGCAGGATAAGCATGGTTTAAACCTTGGACCTTACGAGCGCAATTGTAAGGCACACTGGATCACACCGGACGATCCAATGCCTGATGATTTCTCATTCCAGCTTTATCCTGATGATCTTGATCGTCTAGAATATTACATAGAAGACGCAATGGAGCGCGTACCCATCCTTGGCACACAAGGCGTAGAACGGGTTATCAACGGCCCAATCCCCTATTCACCTGACGGTCTTCCTCTATTGGGTCCAATGCCGGGTGTGAAGAATGCATTTGAAGCACACTCATTCACATTCGGCATTGCCCAGGCTGGTGGCGCAGGCAAAGTTATGGCGGAATGGATCACCGAAGGCGAAACTGAGTGGGACATGTGGGCGGTTGATCCGCGTCGTTTCACCGAGTATGCTGATCAAGACTATTGCAACAAAAAGGCCATGGAAACTTACGGCCACGAATATGCAATGCATTTTCCGCACCATGAATGGCCTGCTGCTCGTGATAAAAAGCTTTCACCAAACCATCAACGTCTTCTTGCTGATGGCGGCCAAATGGGCGCCTATAACGGTTGGGAGCGTGCCAACTGGTTTGCCAAAGATGGCGATGACACATCCGAAGAAGGAACTGAAACTTGGACACGCCAAGGCTCTTGGACAAATCGTGTAAAAGAAGAAGTTGAAAATGTACGCGATAATGTCGGCATACTCGATATGCCGGGCTTTTCTCGTTATGCATTAAAAGGTGACGGTGCGGCTGAATGGCTCCGCAACCAAGTTGCAGGTGCCTTACCAAAAACTGGCCGCATGAACCTTGGTTACTTCTCTGACACCCAAGGCCGCATTGTCACAGAAGTCACAATCATCCGCTGGGGCGAAGATGATTTCTGGCTCATGACGGCTGCCATTGCTCAATGGCATGATTTCGAATTCTTATCAAAATCATTACCTGCAGATGGTTCAATCGAGCTAACCGATATAACGGACAAATGGTCAGTTAATCTGGTAACAGGCCCAAAGTCACGCGATGTCATCGCTAAACTAACACCTGATGCCGACCTCACGACAGGCTGGCTAACTATTCAAGATAGCGAAATAGCTGGTAAATCTGTGAAACTTCTTCGCATCTCATTTGCTGGCGAACTAGGTTGGGAAGTCCACTCGCTGTTTGAAGATAATGCAACAGTTTACACAGCTATCCGCGATGCAGGTGCTGAACCGTTTGGCATGTTTGCACTCGATTCTATGCGTATTGAGAAAGGTTACCGAACTTGGAAAGGTGACCTCTTAACAGACTATACGTTACTCGAGGGCGGCATTGAACGTTTCGTACGGCTGGATAAAGCACAAGATTTCCCGGGCAAAGCTGCCCTTCAAGCTGAAAAACAACAGGGTTCCCAAAAAGGTTTTGTGACTTTGATTGTTGAAGCTGGCGATTGCGATGCACCTTACATGTCAACAGTTTGGCATGGCAACGAAGTTGTTGGCGAAACAACATCGGGCAACTGGGGATATCGCGTGAACAAGTCTATCGCGCTAGGCGTTGTCCGAATTGATTTTACTGCACCCGGAACTGAGCTGGAAGTTGAGATTTTTGGGGAGCGCTGCAAAGCGATTGTTCAAGAAGATTTGCCACTTTGGGATGCCAATAACGAAAGAATTCGGGCCTAAGCTTGAACGGGGAGAATTGTTATGAGCCTACCTAAAAAAGCCCGCGTTGTAATTGTCGGCGGCGGTGTTATCGGTTGTTCCGTTGCCTATCACCTGGCCAAACTTGGTTGGAAAGATATTGTGTTGCTTGAGCGTAAGCAACTCACATCCGGCACAACATGGCATGCTGCTGGTCTAATTGCGCAACTACGCGCATCAATCAACACGACAAAACTGGCCAAATACAGTCAGGAACTTTATGGATCGCTGGAAGAAGAAACAGACGTTGCAACAGGTTTTCGGCGCTGTGGCTCTATCACTGTTGCTCTGACTGAGGATCGCAAAGAAGAGATATTTCGCCAAGCAGCAATGGCGCGCGCCTTTGGTGTCGAAGTTGAAGAAATTACACCCAATGAGGTGAAAGAACGTTATGAACACCTCAATGTTGATGATGTTCTAGCTGGTGTTTATCTACCAAAAGATGGACAAGGCGATCCTGCAAACATCGCACTTGCACTCGCAAAAGGAGCTCGACTTAAAGGCGCTTTAATCAAAGAAAATGTGAAAGTCACATCCTTTAAAAAAGACAGAAAACGTGTCACTGGCGTTGCCTGGGAAACGGAAAAAGAAACAGGCCTCATTGAAGCCGAGCACGTCGTTAATTGCGCAGGCATGTGGGGTCATGAAGTTGGCAAAATGGCCGGAGTGAATGTTCCGCTTCATGCCTGCGAACATTTTTATATTGTTACAGAAAACATTACCGGCCTAAAACAACTACCCGTCCTCCGCGTTCCAGACGAATGTGCATACTACAAGGAAGATGCAGGCAAATTGCTGTTAGGTGCCTTTGAACCAAACGCAAAACCCTGGGGTATGGATGGCATTCCCGACGACTTCGAATTTGATCAACTCCCAGAGGATTTCGATCACTTCGAGCCTATTTTGGAACAGGCTGTTAATCGCTTACCACTATTGGCAGAAGCCGGTATTCATACATTTTTCAACGGCCCAGAAAGCTTTACGCCAGATGATTCCTATCATTTAGGTTTAGCTCCTGAATGTGATAACTTTTGGGTGGCAGCAGGTTTCAACTCAATCGGGATTCAATCCGCTGGTGGAGCAGGCATGGCACTCGCCGCATGGATGGATACAGGCGAAAAACCATTTGATCTTGGCGATGTAGACATCTCCCGTATGCAGCCGTTCCAAGGCAATAAAACCTATCTTTATGAGCGCTCTAAGGAAACACTTGGTCTGCTATACGCAGATCACTATCCATTCCGCCAAAAAGCAACCGCACGTGGCATCCGAAAAAGCCCCTTGCACTACCACTTACAAGAACAAGGTGCAGTCTTTGGCGAATTTGCCGGATGGGAACGCGCAAACTGGTTTGCTGATAAAGGTCAGAAGGCTGAATACGAATATAGTTGGAAACGCCCAAACTGGTTTGAAAATTCTGCCCGCGAACACGAAGCAATCCGTACAAATGTCGGCATGTATGACATGACATCATTTGGAAAAATTCGCGTAGAGGGACCGGATGCTGAAAACTTTTTAAACTACATCTGCGGAAACAACATGTCGGTACCTATCGGCAAATTGGTCTACACCCAATTCCTCAACAATAAAGGCGGTATTGAAGCAGATGTTACCGCCACAAGACTCTCAGAGAACTCCTTTGTTGTCGTTACTCCTGCGGCAACACGCCTTGCTGACCAAACGTGGATGGAGCGCCATAAAGGCAATTTCAACGTCGTTATCATTGATATGACATCTGCAGAATCTGTTCTTGCTGTTATGGGACCAAATTCTCGTAAACTTCTTCAAATGGTTTCTCCAAATGATTTCTCTAACCAAGTAAATCCATTTGGCACGTCTCAAAATATCGAAATTGGTATGGGCCATGCGCGTGTAAACCGCGTGACTTATGTTGGTGAACTTGGCTGGGAAATATATGTTTCCAATGATCAGGCAACCCACGTTTTTGAGACACTGCACAACGCTGGACAAGATCTAGATTTAAAACTTTGTGGACTTCATATGATGGATTCATGCCGGATAGAAAAAGGCTACCGTCACTTTGGCCATGACATTACGTCAGAAGACCATATCTTGGAAGCAGGCCTTGGCTTTGCAGTTAAAACTGACAAACCAAATTTCATAGGTCGAGAGGCAGTTCTCTCAAAAAGAGAATCCGGCCTAGACAACAGAATGATGTCTTTCAAATTACTCGATCCAGAACCACTTCTTTATCACAATGAGCCGATCCTACGCGATGGTGAGGTTGTGGGCCATCTGACATCCGGCGCATATGGACACACACTCGGTGCTGCCGTTGGTATGGGATATATACCTTGTAAAGGTGAAAAAGTGGCTGAAATGCTCGCATCAAATTATGAAATTGACGTTGCTGGCACGAAAGTAAAGGCAGAAGCATCTATCAAGCCACTTTATGATCCGAAATCAGAGCGTGTGAAGGATGACTTGAGTAACAGCCAAACAAAAAGCAACATATGAGAGTATTTATTTGATGCTGAGCCTTATAAATCTAAAAAATGCAATATTTATTACCTGGGTTGAATATGTTTGTTAATAAATTGATGGGTTAATAGACTATGGGGTCCGTATTTCACAGATATGGAAAAGTACAAAATCGAGTCTATCATAAATGAATATTGAAACTAAGAAGTCTGGCCAGCAACAGCGACGTGCAACACCAACTGCAAGTGCAATGGCGAAAATCGCGGGCTTCATGCAGCGCATGAATATTGAGTGTACACCAGCTAATTTTGAACTAATTTTTGCAGTTCTTAGCGGCGAAAATGATGAATTACGGAAAGAATTCAGTCAGTTAAGTAAAAACATTACGCAACAAGATCTCGATCCGCTTATCAGAAAACATATTTCGCATCACATGGAAGATGACATTGCCTCGGAATCCATCGAGACGGTTGGCGATGAGTTAAACGAATTTATCGAATTGGTGCAATCCGAAAGTAATTCACTCGAAAAATTTGATCAAGTTATCAAACAACAAACTCAAACACTCGCTGACCCTAAAAATGTTTCCCCTGAGAAGCTAAAAAGTACACTTTCCACTATTACAGCTGCAACACAGCAAAAGATGGAGGAAGGCAAAAAAGTCCGTGAAGCTGTCTCCGCTCAAGCAAGACGCCTCGATGGTGTTGCCCAAGGTTTGAGTGATTTCAAACAACAAAAATTCATGGATGCGCTTACTGGGCTGCCAAACAGACGTGCATTCAACAAAGAATTGCTCACAATTTACAAGGGTGAACGCGCCCGTAATTGCTCATTGCTCGTTATAGATATCGATGCTCATACCAATATTAAAGAAAATCTTGGTTCACTAATTGCAGACAAATTTGTCGTCCATATCGGTGCGATCATTGAGCAAGTTTGTCAGGATAGTGATTTTCTGGCTCGCTCTGGCGACACGCAATTCTCTGTTCTGTTCTGGAATATTAATGATCAAACAGCTAAAAGCATCGCAGATAAAGCCAAAGCGATAACGGCTAAAACACCTCTTCTTAATGCCAGCAATGGCCAACCTATTGGAAGCGTTACGATTTCAGGTGGCATTTGCGGTTCGAATATCGCGACATCAACTGGTGAATTAATGTCCAGGGCAGAAGCTGCACTGAGCATGTCAAAGTCGAAAAACGGCAACCAAGTAACCGTCTTTGAAGAACGTCGCACTGGTGATACAGATCTCGAACGCGCCTCCTATTCATTTTACGAAGCATCTTAAGCGACAGCTCGTTTAAATAGACGGTTTCCGATAGTATACTCCTCAGTGATTCACAGCTCCGGAGTAACCTATGAAATTCATCGAAACCATCGAACATCTGGAAAAAGTTTACAGCGCACCATCTGGGGCATCGATTATAAAAGTTTGTAGTAAGTTAACTCCTGGACATCGCTCATGGGTCGAACATTCAAAACTTTGTATTCTATCAACTGTAGGCCCAGAAGGAACCGACGCAAGTCCGCGCGGTGATGAAGAACCAGTTGCACGGATTCTGGATGATGAGACGTTGGCTATACCTGATTGGCGAGGCAATAATCGCATCGATAGCCTTCGTAATATTGTCCGCGACAAACGAGTTTCGTTGATGTTTTTTGTAGGTGGCTCTAACAATGTCATTAGGGTTAATGGGCACGCATACGTTACGATAGAACGTGAGGTGATCCAAAAACTCTCACGTAAGAATGCCTCTCCTCGCAGTGTAATAATAGTCAAGATAGGTGAAGTATATTCCCAATGCGCAAGGGCACTTATTCGCGCCAATCATTGGAACGAAAGGCCCGACCTTTCAACGCTACCCACAATCGGCGAGTTACTCAAAGAAGCAGCCAATGGTGATTTCGATGCGCAGATATATGACAAAGAATGGACTGCGCGCGCGGCAAAAACTATGTGGTCAGCAGAATAGAACACAGATCAAATGAACGATGTAAAACATCATAAGTAAGCACGGTTCAAGCCATGCTTAGTGTCAGTCCTGTGCTTGAAGCGCTGTGATTGCGATACAATCACACACATCTTGCGCACTACACCCACGAGATAAATCATTAGCTGGTTTCGCTAGCCCTTGAAGAATTGGTCCAATGGCCTTTGCACCACCGATGCGCTGTGCAATTTTATACCCAATATTTCCTGCTTCCAAGTTAGGAAACACAAATACATTTGCATCACCTTTTAAAGGTGAACTCGGAATTTTGGATGATGCAACAGATGGCACAAAAGCAGCATCAAACTGCACCTCGCCATCAACTATTAGATCAGGGCGTTTTTCTTTCACAAGATTTGCAGCGCTCTCAACTTTTTTCACAACGGCATGTGACGCACTTCCAAGAGAGGAAAAACTCAACATCGCGACTCTAGGTTCAGCATTCGTAAACCTAGCGAATGAATTCGCCGAGGCAATTGCG
Organism: Lentilitoribacter sp. Alg239-R112; assembly: GCF_900537175.1. Classification (GTDB taxonomy): domain Bacteria; phylum Pseudomonadota; class Alphaproteobacteria; order Rhizobiales; family Rhizobiaceae; genus Lentilitoribacter. The sequence goes on from NZ_LS999833.1 coordinate 2,279,590, forward strand.
ATGTCTGATAATTCCTCATCTGATGGGTCAATACTAATAGCACAATCTGCGAATACGACAGTCTCTTTTCGCACATGGTGTTCTTGGTTCATAACCATAAGAAAGAAACTGGAGACAGATTTTGCGTCTTTTGCCTTCCCAATAAGCCGAAATGCTGCCCGCACGGTTTCTGCTGTCGTTGCAACGGCACCCGCCACCGAACCATCAGCATCACCAAGACGCACCATCATAGCTGCAAACGACAATGGATCTTTCATAGCCTTTAAGCTTTCCTCTTCTGAGAAAACTCTAGGCTTAGGATGATTTTTATAATAGTCGGCATACGCCTTTGCGTAACTATCCAATAAAGAGCTGGTAGCAATATCAATGATCTCAATTCCATTAATATCAAGACCCTTTTCCTGTGCCAAAGCATTAATTGTATCTTGCCGACCAATTAAAATCGGAGTTGCAAGACGCAGTTCGCTCGCACGAACTGCGCCTTCCAATATGCGCGGGTCTTCACCCTCTGCCAAAACAATACGGCAATTGGTATCCCGAGCTTTTTCGTAGATCAGATCTAGCGGGTTGATCATGATACGTTCTGTGGTCGCATATCATCTTTGTTGATGCCAGCAACAACAACAGGTTGCTTCATCGCATCCCGACGGAATGGCTCACCAAGTTCTTGGTTCAACACAACTTCGATAAATGTTGTCTCGTTGCGCTGCATTTGGCCTTCAACAGCAGTATTAAGTGCTTCTGTCAATGCATCCATTGAACGAACTTGAACGCCCTTAAGACCGCAACCTTCTGCGATTTTCGCATATTCCACACCAAGATTTAGCTCAGTACCCACAAAGTTGTCTTTAAACCACAATGTTGTGTTACGTTTTTCAGCACCCCACTGGTAGTTACGGAAGATAACCATTGTGATCGGTGGCCAGTCATTACGGCCAATCGCAGTCATTTCGTTCATAGAAATACCAAACGCACCATCACCGGCAAAACCAACTACTGGTGTTTCTGGGCAAGCGATCTTCGCACCAACAATTGCGGGAAGACCATAGCCACAAGGACCAAATAGACCTGGAGCTAGGTATTTACGTGGCTCATCAAATGATGGATATGCATTACCAATCGCACAGTTATTGCCAATGTCAGATGAAATAATAGCATCTTTAGGAAGCGCTGATTGAATTGCACGCCAAGCCATACGCGGCGACATACGTTCTGGTTCGCGGTCACGTGCACGCTCGTTCCAGTTTGTGCCCGGATCATCATCCTCGTGGTCCATTGATGTTAGAGTTTGCGCCCATGATGATTTGGTTTGGTGAACAAGAGCTTCACGGTCAGAACGGCCAGCATCGCCAGCAGTTGCAGGTAGCTTATCAAGAATTTGCTCAGCAACAAGCTTCGCATCGCCTTGGATTGCCACTGATACTTTCTTCGTCAAACCAATACGATCCGAATTCATGTCGACTTGGATGATTTTGGCATCTTTTGGCCAGTAATCTATGCCGTAACCTGGAAGCGTTGAAAACGGGTTCAAACGCGTACCCAAAGCCAGCACAACGTCAGCTTTTGCAATCAGTTCCATCGCAGCTTTTGAACCATTGTAACCAAGTGGGCCAGCATGCATTGGGTGTGAACCTGGGAACGCATCATTATGCTGATAACCGCAGCAAACCGGAGCAGACAATTTTTCTGCCAAAGATGCAGATGCTGGAATTGCGCCGGCAAGAATAACGCCAGCACCGTTTAGGATAACCGGGAATTTTGCAGATGCTAAAAGATCAGCAGCTTCTTGGATTGCATCCGCACCACCGCGAGGACGCTCAAGACGAACAATTTGAGGAAGCTCAATATCAATCACCTGGGTCCAGAAATCACGCGGAACATTGATTTGAGCAGGAGCAGAACCGCGCCATGCTTTTTCGATCACACGATTAAGAACTTCGGCCATACGTGAAGGATCACGAACTTCTTCTTGATAGCAAACCATGTCTTCAAACAATTTCATTTGCTCGATTTCCTGGAAACCACCTTGACCAATTGTTTTATTCGCTGCTTGAGGCGTAACCAAAAGAAGCGGGGTATGGTTCCAATAAGCAGTTTTTACAGGCGTTACGAAGTTTGTAATACCAGGACCGTTTTGCGCAATCATCATAGACATTTTGCCTGATGCGCGAGTAAAACCGTCCGCAATCATGCCGCCTGATGTTTCGTGTGCACAATCCCAAAATTTGATTCCAGCAGCTGGAAAAATATCAGAAATCGCCATCATAGCTGACCCGATAATACCGAATGCATGTTCGATACCGTGCATTTGTAGCGTTTTTACAAACGCCTCTTCTGTTGTCATTTTCATAACTGGTAATCCTTCTCACCGATGTTTGTAGTTTTTATTAGTTATTCTAATTCAGAGCTTTTAGTACCCATTAAACGTCAGCCCCCATTCGAATGGATAATTTGACGGCAATGTCCGTCAAATTGGCAACAATTTGCTTACCCTTTTCAGGTGTTGCGTCTTCCTTAAGCATACTCACAGCAATGCCCGCGATAGGTTTATTCTTTGAATCCAAAACAGGAGCGCCATAGCAAACCAATCCCTCGCTCACATCTTCATTATCAAACGAGTAGCCGCATGCCTTATCAGATTGTAATTGTTTAATCAGAGCATCAATGCTTTCAGCGTCAGCAACATTTGCGTATAGTTGCCGAACATCAAATTCATTCATATGGCTCATCATGGCTTTACCAGTTGCGGTAATACTAGCTGGCAATCGCATACCGGAACGGAAGTCAAAGCGCCCCTCTGTAGCCTCTGAGTTTCGTGCTGCAATATATATAATGTCGGTATTCTCTAAAACGGAGAGCGTAATTGTCGCTCCCGGCAAATCTGTACCATCATCCCAGATGGTGGCAAATTCGCTGGCGATATCACTGCGCGCAGTAAATGCATTTGCCCACCGCATCACATGTGGACCCATTTGATAGGATTGATCCGCACGACGAACAAGCAAGTTTAGCGAGACCAGTGTGCTGCAAAGTCCATGGATCGTGCTCTTAGCGAGACCTAATTCATCCGCAATATCTTTAGCGCTCATACCGGAGGGATGGCGACCAATTACATCGAGAATTTGCACACCACGAGCAAGAGCAGGAACAAGTTTAACTTGGTGATCTTGATCAGACATAAAACCTCTCCTCTCCTTAGGTGTTATTAATAATAATGAAGGCATACTTGCCCCGTTGACGACATTCTATAAATGAACTAACAATCAAAATCAAGAACCAAGTTCGATATACTGAACTATTTTTCGTAATTGGAGCTAACATGTTGAAATTAAACGATCCAACTCTTCTTGAAACGCGAAGCCTTATTGGAGGAGTGTGGGAAAACAGCAAAAATACTTTTGACGTCGTCAATCCCGCAGACGGAAATCTCGTCGCAAAGGTTGCTGATTTCGGCAAAACTGGTGTTCGCAAAGCCATTGACGCGGCCTATGCAGCACAAAAAGACTGGGCAGCTTATACCGCAAAGGAACGCGCTGATATTCTTTTAAAGTGGCATGATCTCATTTTAGAAAACCAGGAAGACATGGCGCAAATCCTAACGGCAGAAATGGGAAAACCCATCACTGAGGCACGTGGTGAAATCGGTTATGGTGCAAGTTTCATCCGCTGGTTTGCAGAGGAAGCACGCCGCATTGACGGCGACATCATCCCAGGTCATCAACGCGACAAACGAATAATAGTGCTCAAACAGCCAATTGGAGTTGTTGGCTCCATTACACCATGGAACTTTCCCAACGCGATGATCGCTCGCAAAGTAGCCCCTGCCCTAGCATCAGGCTGCACATTTGTTGGCCGACCTGCGGAACTTACTCCCCTATCTGCGACGGTCATGGCTGTCTTGGCGGAACGCGCTGGCATTCCAAAGGGTGTTTTGAATATCGTAACTGGCTCGGATGCCGCAGAAATGGGCAAAGAGCTATGCGAGAATACAAAAGTTCGAAAAATTACATTCACAGGCTCAACTCGTGTTGGCTCAATACTTATGCAACAATGTGCCGGAGACATTAAGAAGCTATCACTTGAACTTGGTGGCAATGCGCCATTCATTGTCTTTGATGACGCCGATATCGATAAAGCAATTGAGGGCTGCCTCATTTCCAAGTTCCGTAACGCTGGACAAACATGCGTCTGCGCAAACCGTATTTATGTACAATCCGCTGTGTATGACAAATTTGCGAAGAAACTCGCCGATGCAATGTCTGATCTTACAATTGGCCGTGGTTCAGAAGACACAACAAAAATTGGCCCGCTCATCAGCAAGACTGGCCTGGCGAAAGTTGAAGATCATTTATCAGATGCAACATCAAAGGGCGCTAAGGTTCTAACCGGCGGCAAACGCAGCGATAAAGGCGAACTCTTCTTCGAACCTACCGTATTAGCTGATGTTACAAATGATATGAAAATTACGCGTGAGGAAACCTTTGGACCGATAGCACCTCTTTATAGATTTGAAACGGAGGATGAAGTCATTGAACGGGCCAACGATACCGAATTCGGACTGGCTTGCTATTTCTACTCCAACGATCTTAGTCGTGTTTGGAAAGTCACTGAGGCACTTGAATACGGGATCGTAGGCGTCAACACAGGATTGATCTCATCTGCAGAGGGACCATTTGGCGGGGTCAAACAATCTGGTCTCGGTCGAGAAGGTTCTAAATATGGTATCGACGATTTTCTTGAACTAAAATATGTCTGTATGAGCGTCTAGAACAGGCATCAGGCTATTTTCAAATTATATGCCGCATCAAAACCGTTGCGGCCCTTTCCGGTCTCTAAGCTCACCTTCTGCCCCTGCTCCAAACCTGAAAGTCCACATCGTTCAACCTCTGAAATATGAACAAACACCTCTGCACCATTATCTTCGCGCGTGATAAAGCCAAAACCTTTTGCTTGGTCAAACCATTTTACAACACCAGAAATCATCTCATGCCTTTACGTTAATAAGGTCGGGTTTGCTTTCACATAGTCTTCGACAAAACTGGTGAATGCTTCCACTTTTGCGGGCAGCTTTTCATAAGGCGGATAATAGGCTGTCATCCAAATTTCCGGCGACTGCCAGTCATGAAGAATTTCAACAAGACTTCCTTCTTCCAAATGATTCAAAATCATAAATTTAGGGATAGCAATAATCCCATGCCCAGCAGCAGCGAGATCTGCGATCAGATCACCATTATTGCAGATAAAGTTATGTTCGCTTGCAACAGTTTCGACACTTCCATCAATCAAAGATGTAACTTGAAACTGATGACCGGAGGCAAAATGTGAATAACCCAGTCGCATACGTCGCCCGAGTTCGGAAGGACCTTGAGGTTCACCATAATTGCGCAAGTAAGCCGGGCTTCCCACAAATATTCTCGGGACAACGGCAATTTTACGCCAGATTGTCGAAACATCGGACGGTGGCCCTGAAATGCGCAATGACATATCAAATCCATCTTTAACAATATCAACAAACTCATCCGACAATTCTATATCAAGTTCCAGATCAGGATATGTCATCATCAAGCGGCTTAATATCTGAGGTAATATCCGTTGCCCAAGCGAGAACGGCACACTCACACGCAGCTTGCCCTGTAATGTTTCATGCTGTTGGCGTACAAGTTCATCGGCACGATTAAGTTCACCCAGCAAAGGCTGTGTACGTTCCAGATAAATCTGACCTGCAACAGTCAGCGAAACCTTCCGAGTTGTTCGGACAAGTAACTGCACGCCGAGCAATGCTTCAAGTTCTCCAACATAGCGCGTCGCAATCGAGCGCGTAATGCCCAATTGCCGCGCAGCTTCGGCAAAACTTTTATGTTCTGCAACTTCTGCAAAAACACGTATTCGCTCAATCTGACCAGCCATGAAGATTCATCTCCGTAAATTTGTACGTCAAAAATTTGTTGCACAATCCGCAACATTACACAATTAAATGACGCTATATTTTCGCTCAATATGATCCAAGCTCAAAACAATGACGTATTGGTTAACGAGAGGTAAATATCATGACACGACAAATTAAAACCCTTGTTGCATGCGTAGTTCTTTTCCTGAGTGGTTTTGTGATTGGAGCGACGGCCCAAAACATTGCAAAATCTGACACGTTAGAAGTTCAAAGAGTAATTTCCGATCAACTTTCCGCTTTTATCAAAAATGATGGGGCTCGTGCTTATTCGCACGCAGCTCCATCCATTAAAAAGATGTACCCAAACCCTACCCATTTTATGGCAATGGTTGAACGTGGATACGGAGCAATCTATCGATCAACAACCTATGATTTTGGCCGTAGCAAAGTTGAAAACGGCAACATATATCAAGAATTGATCTTAACGGGAGAGCGTGGAAATACTTGGGAGTCAATTTACGCATTATCAAAGCAAGATGATGGCAGTTGGAAAATAATGGGCGTACAAATGAGGCGTAGCGAAAACTCAACACTTTAATTTTGCACCACCCGTCCAACTTGCCCATGCTTCAGGCGTATCGAGGTCAATGAGAATTGCATCATCCATCTCAAGCTCAATTACATTTTCTTGTTCAGACTTAATGAGCGCACGCGCACCCTCATCGCCTGACATGTTTTTCAGTTCACTATAATAACATTGATCGAACAAGACAGGATGCCCATAACGACCATCATCAGTTTTTGGGCGAACAATCTTACCAGTCTGATGAGTTGAAAGTATTTCATTAATATGGTTCGGCGTTAAATCTGGCATATCTGCAAGACAAATCAAATATCCTCCTGCATCTTCGCCAGCGGCATTGACCCCCGCTTTCATTGATGCCGACATACCTTTATAAGCTTCCGTGGCGCAGATAATTTCAACATCAAAACCAACAAGCAAAGCACGGTATTTCTCAATACCACTCCTTACAACGACAATGCATTTTGATATATCCGATGCACAGACATTTTTCACCGTTCGATGTAACAACGGCTTATTGTCTATCATCATCATCAATTTGTCATCTTCACCCATACGCGACGATGACCCTGCTGCAAGTATGATCGCTGTTATCTCGGTTCTGTTACTCATTTAACTTCGCCAAATATCGTTGACATAATTCCAAAGTCATTTCCCAAAATGGATACGATCGTAGCCAATGCGTTACTTTCACCGCTCTTTAGATAGCTTAACACAACTTGTCGGATGAGCTTGCATGTTATGTAATTATGAATATCTCCCACCCCTCTGCGTTCAACTGACGAACGCAAATATAAGCCACATGAAAACCTACCTTGAATACATACGCGACATCAATTACGCCTACTACAGATGTTTCAAAATGGCGAGATATATGCAAAGCTGATCCAAATATATAAAGCGAACGGAAAAGATATGTCACTCTACCCTGTAAGGATGGATGTTAAGCCAGAAGTCACCGCTTTTTTTGACGAAGCTACAAATACAATCAGCTATATCGTCAAAGACCCAAGCTCAACTGCTTGCGCTATTATCGATTCCGTAATGGATATCGACTATGCGGCTGGTCGCATAACTCATGACCATGCAGATAAAATGATAAACTTCATTAAAGACAATGAGCTGAAACTTGAATGGATCATAGAAACACATGTCCACGCCGATCATTTGTCTGCGGCTCCCTACATCCAAGACAAACTTGGAGGGAAGATAGGTATCGGCCAAAAAATTATGGTCATCCAGGACACCTTCGGAAAAATTTTCAATGAAGGAACCGATTTCCAACGGGACGGTTCGCAATTTGATGCGTTGTTTGAAGATGGCGACACATATCAAATTGGCAACATGACTGCATTTGCAATCTATACGCCTGGCCACACGCCAGCTTGCATGGTGCATGTGATGGGAGATGCTGCTTTTGCTGGTGATACACTGTTCATGCCAGACGGCGGTTCTGCTCGCGCAGATTTTCCAGGAGGTGATGCGGGGCAACTTTACGATAGTATTCAGAAAGTCCTTGCGCTACCTGAACAAACGCGTCTCTTCATGTGTCATGATTACGGACCAAATGGCCGAGATATCAAGTGGGAAACCACCGTCGGAGATGAAAAGAAATTCAACATACATGTAGGTTCGGGCAAGACAAAAGAAGAATTCGTAAAATTTAGAACCGAACGTGATGCCCAACTTTCGGTACCCAAATTAATTATTCCATCTCTTCAGGTCAACATGCGTGCAGGTCATGTGCCTCAAGACGAAGACGGCAATCCGGTCCTCAAAATTCCTGTCAATGGACTTTAGATGACTTGAACGACATGAAGAAACCAGCGCAACTACTTCTATTTAAGAACTACATTTGGCTCTGGAAGACCTCTAAAATCAATTGATCTGTAAAACGTCTTTCCTTGGGGCGAAGATGCATCTCTATGCTCCTCGCTTAATCCTTCCATAGCACTTGTCACAAACAGAGTTTTAAAGTCTTGGCCACCGAATGCAGGGCAAGTCGTCTGGGTTGCCGGAAAATTTAAACGCCCAACCGAGTTACCGCTTGGATCAAATCCTTCAACGCAGCCTCTACCCCAAAAAGCCACCCAGATATTTCCATTTTTATCTGTTACAGCGCCATCAGGTCCGCCGTTTTGGTTTGTAAAGTCAAGATAAACATCTGGATCAGAGATTGGCCAACCAGTTGCTTGATCCAACGCTTGCCGCATAATTTTCTTTGTCGGTGTATCTGTGAAATACGCGTACTCACCATTTGGAGAAAAGCATATCGAATTTGGTATTGTGACATTATCATGGAGTTTTCTAACTTCACCTCTGCAAAATCTATATATAGCGCCTGCTTCGTTTTCGGCATTCTTACCCATGGTACTAACCCAAAAGCCATGCTGGCGGTCAGCCCTCCCATCATTGGAACGGGTAATAGAATTTTCCGCCTCAATTTGGATAATAGGAACAATATCGCCAGTCGAGATAGAAAACTCACAAAGGCCAGTCTCACATGAAATCAATAAACTATTTTTATCAATCCATGCCGCAGCCGATACACATTCTGCAAAATTCCATTGCTTGGCTTCCCCATCGATATTTGTATTGAGGGTTTTGGATAAAATATCAAACCAAAATAAACAATTTAGCTCAGGGTGCCAAAGTGCGCCCTCGCCTAATTCGCATTTTCTTTCATCGTAGACTAGATATTTACTTTCTACAGTCATCTACATGCGCCTTATGTTCGTCTAACCAGTCCCCTGAAAACGACCTAATATTTATATTAACGAATTAGCCCGAATTATGTCATATTCTGTAGTTATGATTCATTATCATCACAAGGAATTTTTGACATGAAGAAAATTATCGCAGTTATTGCAGTCTCAGCAGCGCTGGGGGGATGCACCACAACCGAGAAAAGTGCCGCTATCGGCGCAGGAACTGGTGCCGTAGCCGGCGCACTTATATCAGGCAATGCAAGAGGCGCAGCAGTAGGTGCGTTGGTCGGCGGAGCGGCAGGTGCACTTCTAGGAAGCGTCAGAGGTCAACCTGGTAAATGCAGATACTCTGATGGCCGAGGCGGATCATATATCGCCGCTTGTTAAGCTTTAATTGTTAGAACAACCGTAATGGCTGCCAAAACAATTGGCGGCCATTATTTTTTTATAAAGATGTAATCCGTTTCTTGAACGCGCGTTTCGCCAACCTCTAAGATGGCATTTGGATAGGTTGAATTATTCGGAGCATCCGGCCAAATCTGCGTTTCAAGACAAAATCCGGCACCTGGCTTATATGTCTGACCACTTAGCCCTTCAACCGATGGCTTGATACCACCGCCAGCGTAGAATTGGATTCCAGGCTCAGTAGAAAATACATTAAGTTCGATATTAGATGTCTTGCTAAAAACCTTTGCAACATGACGCTTATCACGCTGCTCATTGGACAGGCAGAAATTGTGATCATAAGCCACAAATCCATCTAACGCGCGAACAGGTCTGAGTTTTTGAAAATCAAAAACACTCCCTTTGACAGCACTCGGTATTCCTTTTGGAATGAGGTCATCATCAACCTCAAGATAACGATCTGCGTTAATTTGCAATTCATGATCATAGATATCCTCAGAACCGTCTAAGTTAAAGTAGCTATGATGTGCTATATTTGCAATCGTTGGCTGATCAGTTTCAGATTGATAAATAATCCGAAATATACCTCCATCCAGAAGAGAGATTGAACAGGTAATCTTGCAATTTCCAGGGTAACCACATTGTCCATCAGGGTCGAGAATTGAAAGTTTTACATGATTGGCACCAGCATCTTCTATTTCCCATATACGGTCAGATATGCCGGATGTTCCGCCATGCAGATGATTGCCAGTGGTTTCATTTCGGTCCAGTTGGTAGCTATTACCATTAAGTTGAAAATGACCATCTTTTATCCGATTTGCAAAGCGACCAACACTTGCGCCAAAATATGGTGAATGATTTAAATAATCTTCGAAACGGTCATAACCAAGAACAAGCGACGCATCATGCCCCTCAAGTCTTAGGTCTTGCAAACAAGCACCATAGTTCAATACCCGCGCCGTCAGTCCACCGCCCTTTAGCGTCATACGCTTGACAGCATTACCTTCGAGTTGACCAAAAACTTCGATCATTTAATCCTCCTATGACTCCAATTCCTCACGCAACATCTCAAGTTCGAGCCACTCTTCTTCCCAAGCCGTCATGTCAGCTTTAATTTTTTCTAGCTCTTTTGCAGCTTTTGCAAAACCGTCAGGATCTCTTGTGAAGAAATCAGCACCAGACATTTTTATCTCAATTTCCGATGCTTTAACTTCAGCTTCGGCTATTTTATTTGGCAACGTCTCAAGTGCGAATTTTTGATTGTAAGATAATTTATTTTTGTTCTTAGGTGCCGCGCTATCTTTAGATTTTCCGCTGCTTTGGTTCGTACGTTTCAGCTTCTTCTCGGCGGCCAAAACTTCTCTACGCTGCGCCAACATATCTGTATATCCACCAGCATATTCAAGCCATTTCCCATTCTGATTTTCAGGGTTTGAGGGCGCAATAGTAGATGTAACTGTTCGGTCCAAAAAGTCTCTATCATGGCTAATAAGGATCACAGTACCGGGGTAATTCGCAACCACTTCTTGCAGCAAGTCAAGCGTTTCCATATCCAGGTCATTGGTTGGTTCATCCAACACCAGAAGATTGGAGCTCCGTGCCAAAATGCGAGCTAGAATTAAACGCGCACGTTCCCCACCTGACAATTTTCGAATTGGCGTTCTGGCCTGTTCTGGCGCAAACAAAAATTCTTTCATATATCCGGTTACGTGTTTTTGCTCACCACGCACCAACAGGTTTTCTCCGCGACCATCTGTAAGATAATGTGCAAGAGTTTCGTCAAGCGGCAAATTAGAACGTTGCTGATCAATCTGCGCAAGTTCCAAGTTAGTACCAAGTTTAACGTGGCCAATATCCGGCTTCAAAAGTCCGATTAGCATATTTAAAAGCGTTGTTTTACCCGCACCATTTGGCCCGATCAGACCTATGCAATCACCGCGATGGACCCGGATTGAAAAATCATCAACAATAGTTCTCTCATCATATGTTTTTGATATGCCTTTAGCCTCAATAACCAGCTTTCCAGATTCTTTACTTTCCACCTTGGGTGCATCTATTTTCCCCGTAGGGCCGGTATGACTGCGATGTTGCGCACGTAAACTATGCAAATCCTTTAAACGACGCTGATTACGCTTCCGGCGGCCACTAACGCCATATCTGAGCCAATGTTCCTCACGTACAATCGTGCGGCCAAGTTTATGTTGCTCTAGCTCTTCTGCCTCTAAGATCTCATCACGCCATGCTTCAAAATCGGAAAAACTCCGCTCAAGCCGACGAGCCTGTCCACGATCGAGCCAGATAACGGCGTTGGAGACATTTTCGAGAAAACGCCTATCATGCGAAATGAGCAGAAGTGAACTTCGCAATTTGGCAAGCTCACCCTCAAGCCACTCAATTGTTGGCAGATCTAAGTGATTGGTGGGCTCATCCAGCATCAAGATATCCGGATTAGGTGCAAGAACACGCGCAAGCGCCGCCCGACGTGCCTCGCCTCCAGATAAATGATTTGGATTTTCCTCACCTGTAAGACCTAAATGAGATAATAGATATGTGGCTCTATGTGGATCATCACCCGGTCCTAAACCTGCTTCCACATATTCCATAACATTTGCAAAATTTTCAAAATTTGGAGATTGTTCGAGATAGCGAATAGTGGTTGAGGGCTGCAAAAAAATCTCACCACCATGAGCGTCTATGAGACCGGCAGCTATTTTCAACAAGGTTGACTTGCCAGAGCCGTTCCGGCCAATAACGCATATGCGTTCGCCCGGCGTTAACTGAAAGCTCACATCGTCAATCAACGGATCTCCACCAAAACTATGATGTATATTATCCAGTTTTAAAATTGGAGGCGCCATATTAAATTCCTGAAAAATCTTTAGGTCTTGCAATAATAATAGCTCGTCCGGAAGCAATATGAATACTCAAATTACCTTTGACGGCGTTCGATAATGTATAGGTAGAACCGAATTCAACATCTATATTTTTGAGAGGGTATTTCGCGCCTGTAATTGTCAATCCAGTGAGCGATGTAAGAGCAAGAATTGAAAACAAAGACCCCTCCGGCAGAGCCAAATCCAAGTGACCATCAATAATAGGCCAATAGTCTTCGTCTCCTGTGGAGGCAAAAATTTCTATACCCTGCTCGTGATGAAGCAACATTTCAAAGAGAACACCCAGCGAATGATCAAACCGATCACCTCCAGTTGCACCGAGGAGAACAATCTCCTTTGCACCGCGTTTAAGTGCTGCATTGATGGCAAGACTACCATCAGTTTCATCTTTTTCTCGCCCAAAGGTCAACTTTTCGACATGATTATACTGTTCAACTAGTTCTTGGGGGCTAGAATCAAAATCCCCAACCCATAGTTCTGGAGTAACCCTAAGTGCGTTTGCATGAGAAATACCAGAATCAGCTGCAATGACGCGAGCAGAATGGCAAAGAGCATTGATGCGATCATCCACACTCAAATCACCAGCTAATAAAATTACAAATCGTTCACGAGACATCATAACAACAGCAGATATCAGGTTTTCACGCACTTACCAGCATATTGTCGTTAAAATAAACCAATTGCTACAATCAATTGAGGAAACTAGTATCTCTCCCGCACCGCATGATCTATCAATTACGACAAATGCTCGCTAATATGTCAATCTGGTCAAGAGTTATTGCAAAACACGCATGAAGAATATTCACAAAAGTTGCTCCATAATTTCAAATCCCCTCGGTAAAATAAACCTGGCGAGATTTGCTGCTGTGGTTTTTTTTGTGGGCGGATTAGCAGGGTGTATTACACCAAGTGATCTTGAAAGCGAATTTGCACCTTCATCAAACCCACAAACTGTTGATCAACTACAGCTTGATGATAAACGTGCGGAAATTGGTGCAAGACAACACCCCAAAATTGTTGCCAGTTATGGCGGTGAATATCGAGATGCAAATGCTTTAAAAATGATAGCCCGCATTGTTGGTATTCTTACAACGGTTTCTGAAAACCCTATCCAATCGTACCGGATTACAATTTTAGATGCCCCCTCTGTCAATGCCTTTGCTTTACCAGGTGGTTATCTTTACATCACACGAGGCCTGCTTGCTTTGGCAAACGACGAGGCTGAAATAGCCGCGGTTATATCGCATGAGATGGCACATGTAATTGCAAACCATGGTATTCAGCGGAAACAACAACAAGATGCAGCACTGATTGCCGGTCAGGTTGTGTCCGAAATTCTATCCGGTAATTTATCAACCAATAGTGTTCTGGCGCGCAACAAACTGCGCCTTGCCGCATTTTCTCGTCAACAAGAATTACAAGCTGATGAAATTGGCATACGAATGCTCGCACAAGCAGGATATGACCCCGATGCATCGGTGCGCTTCTTAAAATCTTTGGAAAATTTTAGTGCATTTAATGCTGAAGATCAGACATTTTCAGGTCTAAACTTTTTATCCAGCCATCCATCTACCCCTAAGCGACGAGCCGCGGCACAGAAATATGCGGATCAATTCACATCTCCATCATCACAAACAACAAACCGCGCTAATTTTATGCGGGACATTAATGGACTAACATTTGGCGACAATGCTCAACACGGATATGTTCGCGGTAATACATTCCTACATGCAAATTTAGGCATTCGCTTTGATGTACCCGATGGGTTTGAAATCGACAATACAAGCGATGCGGTTTTGGCAAATGGGCCAAACGAAATCGCCACGCAATTCGATGCTGTTGAGATTAAAGCAGGTAGCTCACTCGATAGTTATATAAACGATGGCTGGATCAAGGGGCTTGAGCCTTCAAGCATAGCACGCACAACAATCAATGGTCTGCCTGCATTAACTGCACGCGCACAGGCTGATCGGTGGATATTTGATGTTACGCTCATTCAATATAACGAATTTTATTATCGCTTTCTGACAGCTGTTCCAAAAACCAAAGCGCGCTACCTATTGGTTGCTAAAGAAATTGCCGGTAGTTTCCGCGCGTTAAGCCAAAATGAGGTTGCCAACCTGCGACCCTTGCGCATTCGAACCGTTCAGGTTGCACCTGGTGATACCGTTTCTTCTATTGCGGCAAAAATGCTTGGAACCAACCGAAAAATAGAGTTGTTCAGAGTTTTAAATGCGTTGCAGTCGGGGGCGACCTTAACGCAAGGTTCAATTGTAAAAATCGTCTCAGAATAGAAAAAGCCCGTTAAACAGATTTAACGGGCTTTCTTTATAAGATGTCCTAAAAAATTATGCAGCGGCAGAACCATCATTTTCTGATGTTGCAGCTTCTTCTTCGGTTTTCTTTACACGTCTCGCCGGAGGCGTTTTATTCAAGTTAACTTCGATAAGCTGGACTGCTTCCGTATCTGAAATCTTCTGGACTGCGGATAGTTCACGAGCCATACGATCAAGCGCTGCTTCATAAAGCTGACGTTCTGAATAAGATTGCTCAGGTTGGTTTTCTGCACGATAAAGATCGCGAACAACTTCTGCAATTTGAATAAGATCACCTGAATTAATCTTCGCATCATATTCCTGCGCACGACGCGACCACATGGTACGTTTAATACGAGCACGACCTTGAACAACTTTCAAAGCGCGTTCTACGAAATCTGTTTCTGAAAGTTTGCGCATGCCGATTGAAACAGCTTTTGCGACTGGAACCTTCAAGCGCATTTTGTCTTTATCAAAATCAATAACAAAAAGCTCAAGTTTATGACCAGCTACTTCCTGCTCATCAATTTCTGTAATTTGACCAACACCATGCGCCGGGTAAACAATAGATTCACCAATTTTAAAACCTTGGCGTGTTGAAGTTTTTTTTGTCTGGGTTGCCATCTGTGTGTATCACACTCCCTGTTGGACATTCCATCAACACAGCGGAACGTCTTGTTTTTGTTTCCGTTTTCAACGGAACTATTCCAACTCAATTAAGCTCAAACATTTTCATGCACTCGCTGTAAAACAAGCGCAGGATAGGATCGGTATATTTATGTTGAAGGACCACTCTGCCCAAATGGTCAAATTGACGATGCCTCGTATGCCGTAATTTTTTTGTCAGTTTTGCGACAATAACACAAAAACCTAACAATTTCAACGTGCGCGTAAAAACCGGTCACAAACTCTTAAGATATAGTTAATTACGGAAATGTATGCACAGCCATTTAGTCCAAATAACTATTGATCGCCCAACCCCGGAGCCTCCGAGAAGAACTTCTTATATTTGTCTTCAACACCATCCATCTCTTCGGCATCAGCAGGCTTTTCTCTGGCAACGGTAATATTTGGCCACTTTTCCGCAAAATCTGTATTGATTTTAAGCCATTTCTCCAAACCAGGATCAGTATCTGGCGAAATGGCTTCTGCAGGGCACTCAGGCTCACAAACGCCACAATCGATACATTCATCTGGATGAATCACCAGCATATTGTCGCCCTCGTAGAAACAATCAACTGGGCAAACTTCAACACAATCCATGTATTTGCAGCGTATGCAATTTTCGGTCACGATATAAGTCACGTGCTACTCCAAATATTCTAATATTTACGTTCTGGTAAATGCTTTAATCCTGCATTGCAAGGAATTATGTTCCATAAATTAAGGGCCTATCGAGCAACATTTTCCAAAGCACGATATAACCTGCATATTTCAAGATAGATATCGAAACCGATCAAGCTCTCGCTTTTCTTTTTTTGTAGGCCGTCCAGCACCCGGATCTCGAGATGGCGCACTCATTTGCCGTATGTGTTTTTCATCCTTTGTAACAGGTGGTGGCGACAAATCTTCGTAAAGTTCTTTGGCTTCCTGATAGGGCCCCCGCCGTTCTCCAAAGTTTACAATACGCAAAACCAGGACGGAACGCTCAAGGGTAATCGTTAACACATCATCCAGTTTAACCTGATAGTTTGCAGACGATACTTTATCCTTATTAACGCGCACTTTTCCACTTGAAACAAGCTTACCAGCAAGCGTGCGAGACTTTACAACACGCATGAAAAACAGACATTTATCTATACGTTGCTTAACGCCTTCACTCACGTTTTCATCTGATCCTTAAGCGCTGCCAATTTAGCAAATGGAGAATCAGGATCAAGCGGCTTGTCCTTCTTCACAAACTTAGCAGAGTTTCCCTGCTTACCTTTGTTATGGTTGTTTTTATTATGCTTGGTAAATTTCTTACCGCCACCGCGATTA
Organism: Lentilitoribacter sp. Alg239-R112; assembly: GCF_900537175.1. Lineage (GTDB taxonomy): Bacteria > Pseudomonadota > Alphaproteobacteria > Rhizobiales > Rhizobiaceae > Lentilitoribacter. Next base: position 2,296,362 of record NZ_LS999833.1, read on the forward strand.
GATCGACCTTTATTTGCTCCATCGCCCTGAGCTCCAGACTTACCACGACCGCGTGTCCGTTCTTGCCGACTCGCTGGACGCCAAAGTAAAACGGGCTTGGGCTCTTCTTCAACCTCAACAGCTTCATCCACTTTCGCAACAGCATTTGCGTCTTCAACAACAGCATTTTTATCTTCATCAGCTTTAACAGAAGGCTCTGCATCTTTTACGATTTGCTTGGTAGAAACTACTTCAACAACAGGGCCATCAGACTTCGCCTCGGCATCATCTTTAAAGCCTGCCAAATGCTCTTCTACAACCTCCGCCGCGATAGGTTCAGCGCGATAACCAAGACCTTTTAAGATCTCCTCAATATCTTCCGCTGTAGCACCTAAAATCGAAAGCATTGATGGTGTCGAAATGAATGTTTTGCCATCATAACCAGCCTCAGGGCGCGGACCATCTCCGGGGTTCCAACTAAGTGCCGGACGGATAAGGTCTGCAAGGCGTTCTAAAATATCAATACGCACCGCACGCTTACCCAAAAACCGGAAGCCCGCAAGGCGATAGAATTCGCGTTCAAAACTCTGGTCTGTTTGCATAGATGTACGTCCAGCAGCAAGTCCAGCGATGACCTCACCAAAACCTGCTTTCTCAAATCCATCATTTGAGATTGCCCATAACAAGGTAATCAATTCAGCAGGTGCTGGCTTAAGCAATGCCGGCATGAAGATGTGATAAGCACCAAAGCGAATGCCATAGCGACGTAATATGCCGCGTTCAGATTGATCAATGCTCTTTACTGTTTCATGAACATCTCGACGGAAAAGAACACCCAATGCTTCAACAATTTGAAAAGCGAGACCGCGGCCTAACCCTTCAATATCATCTGCACGAGATAATTCATCTAAAGGTTTTAACACTGTCGCAATATGGTGATTTATAAACCGCTCAATACGAGCAATCACTAAATCACGTACATTCTCGGCAATCTGATCATCAGCTAAAATGATCACTTTCGGCTTCATGATGTGATCACCCTTGGTCAATTTACCAACGGGTTCACCATTCCATCTGATCGTACCATCATTACCAATTGCAAAATCACCATTTGCGCCAGCATGCAATCGAGCAGCACGCGCTTCAAATTCTATGACCAAAGCATTTTGTGATGCCGCCATTACAGCCTTTGCATCCAAACCTTCAGCCGACTTATCCGGTACAAACCGAAATCCATTCAGTTGACCTACATGATGACCCTCGACGAACATATCGCCATTTACACTTATTTCTGCTTCCAGCATTGCTTTCTCTCTTAACCGCTTCATCAGCACAGATGTCCTGCGATCTACAAACCGTTTCGTCAACCTCTCATGTAGCGCATCAGACAAACGATCCTCAATTTCACGTGTTTTTTCTTGCCAATGTTGCGGATTTGCAAGCCACGCCGGATGATTTGATACGTATGTCCATGTTCTAATCTGAGAGATTCGCGCAGACAATGTGTCAATTTCACCATCTGTCTTATCTAAGAGACGAAGTTGTTTGGCAAGATAATCCTCATCTACCGAACCTTTAATCACGAGATCCTGAAAAATAGTTGAAATCAATTCACCATGTTGGGCGGGTGCAACACCACGGTAATCGGGAAGTGCGCATACTTCCCATAAAGTTTTCACCCGCGATGCGCTGTTGGTATATTTCGTTACATCATCATCCCTTGATAGAAATTCAAGCGCCCGCTGATCAACACTCGGAACAGCCTTTGTTAGCCCGTTTATCACGGGTGTTCGCTCCAAACTCGAAACGAGATTCGACAAAGATGAAAAATCAAGCTGCTGATTGCGCCATTGCAATATCTTCACAGGTTCAAATACATGCGCTTCCAAACGCTCAACGGTTTCTTCATTTAAAGGTGCCGCATGTCCTGTCACGCCGAAAGTGCCATCGGTCGTATGCCTGCCTGCTCGGCCAGCAATCTGACCAAGCTCTGCAAGATTTAATGGTCTATACTGAAAACCATCAAATTTATGATCTTGCGCAAATGCAACATGATCAACATCCAGATTTAGCCCCATACCAATAGCATCAGTTGCTACAAGATAATCAACATCACCATTTTGATAAAGTTCAACTTGAGCATTGCGGGTTCTGGGGGACAACGCACCCAAAACCACCGCTGCACCACCACGCTGGCGACGAATAAGTTCTGCAATGGCATAAACTTCATTGGCAGAAAACGCGACAACGGCGGAACGTCTTTGCAGCCGCGATATTTTGCGCGAACCGCTATATTCGAGGCGTGAGAGACGCGGTCGCTCGATCACATATAGGCCTGGCATCATGCGTGATAGTACATTGCGCATAATATCCGAGCCAAGCAGAAGCGTTTCTTCAGTGCCCCTTAGATGCAATATTCTATCGGTGAAAACATGCCCACGCTCTAAATCAGATGCAAGCTGAACTTCGTCAATTGCAACAAAAGCCGCGTTTGTTGTGCGGGGCATCGCTTCAACAGTGCACACCGTGTACGTTGCATTTGGCGGACTGATCTTTTCTTCACCCGTTACTAATGCAACCTTACCCTCCCCGACACGTTTGATAAGTCGCTGATAAACTTCGCGAGCCAGGAGACGTAATGGCAACCCAATGACACCACTTTTATGGGCAATCATTCGTTCAATTGCATAATGGGTTTTACCAGTATTTGTCGGTCCCAAAACAGCCGTTACGCCGCGACCACTTACGACAATCGGATCTACTGGTATTTCAGAATGTCTATTCATAAATTGAACTCACACGTCACTTAGTTTTTGCTAGCATAATTAAGCAAAACAAACACGAAAAAAACACGTTATGAAAACCTCGCCTGTTAACGAATGGAACAGGGATAGAACGAATCGGCTACGAATCGCTGACTAAGCTCATTTCCCGTTTTGTTCACGGCTACATATTGCGATCAGCGCAAAAAAGTGAACAAAATATCGACATTGACTGAAGATATTCTATTGAATTTTCCATTGAAAAGTTAATAACAACTCCGATGGGCTTAGAATATAAAAAACTATGTGAAAAACCACACATCCGATTAACTATTTTAGTTACACTTTGTTAATCAAAACAAACAGATAGTTAAAGTTAAAGTCAATTTTTGTTCAAAATCATTAAGCATTAGACCAAAAGCGGAACGAAACAGACACGAATCGCTCACCTGAGTATGTTCTTATTTTGTTCACGACTACATATTGCCCAACCCATGCACCGGATAACTAATTTCCACCTCTACAATCCATATATTGAGAGGAAACCTAATGCTCACTGTTAATCAGTATTAACAAAGCGTAAAAAAAGGCGCCTCAATGAGGCGCCTCAGCATTCAATTTGTGACTAAATTCTTAAGAGAAGTATTGACCACCATTTGCAGAAATTGTTGACCCTGTGATGAAACCGGCATCATCGGATGCAAGGAAGACAACGCAGCGTGCAATCTCTTCCGGCTCGCCCAAACGGCCAACTGGAATAAGTGGTAAAACATGTTTTTCTAACACATCCGGGTCAATTGCTTTGACCATATCAGTGCCAATATAGCCTGGGCAAACAGCATTGACTGTGATCCCAGCGCGAGCGCCTTCTTGAGCCAGCGCTTTGGTCAGACCAATATCACCCGCTTTGGCAGCAGAATAATTAGCTTGGCCAGCTTGGCCTTTTTGACCATTGATAGACGAAATGTTAATTACACGACCAAATTTACGAGCGCGCAGGCCCGGCCAAATTGGGTGTGTCATGTTGAAAACACCATTTAGATTGGTGTTAATGACTTCATTCCATTTTTCAGGAGTCATTTTGTGGAACATACCATCGCGAGTAATGCCTGCATTATTCACTAGAACTGAGATTTCACCCAAATCCGCTTCAACTTGCGCGATACCGGCAGCACATGCTTCATAATCTGCAACTGACCATTTATATGCTTTAATGCCAGTTTCTGCTGTAAAGGCGGCGGCGGCCTCATCATTACCTGCATAGTTGGCGGCAACAGTATAACCAGCTTCTTTTAATGCTACAGAAATGGCGGCGCCGATACCTCGGGTGCCGCCAGTTACGATTGCTACTTTACTCATAATGTCCCTCTTGATGAAATGTCTGCTAAAGTCGTTAAAGTTTAACCTAAATTGACTTTAGCAAATTTTCAAAAAAAGACATATGTTATTATGTAATAGCTGCCTAACGTTCAACGCAAAGCGCTACGCCCATACCACCACCAATACATAGTGTAGCAAGGCCTTTATTCACATCACGACGAACCATTTCATGGATAAGTGTGGTTAGAACACGTGCGCCGGAAGCACCAATTGGGTGACCAATTGCAATCGCGCCGCCATTGACGTTTACGATTTCAGGATCCCAACCCATATCCATATTCACAGCACATGCTTGTGCAGCAAATGCTTCATTCGCTTCAACAAGATCAAGATCGCCAACAGACCAACCCGCGCGTTCTAACGCTTTACGCGATGCTGGAATTGGACCAGTACCCATAATTTGTGGATCAACACCAGACGTTGCCCAAGATGCGATACGCGCCATTGGTGCGATATCGCGCTTATTCGCTTCTTCTTCAGACATTAAAATGGCAGCTGCTGCGCCATCGTTCAGGCCAGATGCGTTCGCGGCGGTAACGGTGCCTTCTTTATCAAAAGCAGGACGAAGTTTACCAACACTTTCAAGCGTAACACCATGTTTGATGTACTCATCTTCTTCAACGATTGTATCACCCTTGCGACCTTTAATCGTATGAGCAACAATCTCATCTTTAAATTTGCCAGCTTTTTGAGCAGCCTCAGCTTTGTTTTGAGATGCGACAGCAAATTCATCCTGTGTTTGACGAGACAGTTCCCACTTCTTGGCAATGTTCTCAGCCGTTACACCCATGTGGTAACCGTAAAATGCTTCCGTCAGACCGTCTTTTATCATTGTATCAATGAGCTTCATATCACCCATTTTTGTACCCGCACGCATATGAGCACAATGAGTAGACAATGACATAGATTCTTGACCACCTGCCGCAATAATATCAGCATCGCCACTCATAATTTGTTGCATGCCAATTGCCATCGCACGCAAGCCAGACCCACAAACTTGATTAAGGCCCCAGGCCGTTGCTTCTTTCGGGATACCGGCAGCCATTGCAGCTTGACGTGCGGGGTTTTGCCCCATGCCAGCTGTTAGGACTTGCCCCATGATAACTTCATTCACCGCATCAGCTTCAACACCAGCTTTTGCAAGCGCACCTTTGATCGCAGTCGCACCAAGATCATGTGCAGGCGCTTTAGCAAACGCACCACTAAAAGAGCCGACCGCTGTTCTGGCGATGCCAGCAATTACAATTGAACTACTCATAAATTATTCCTCTTTATAGCCAGTTTAAATACAAACTGCGCGTCCCTAACCAATGCAATAAATGCTGCACCGCAATATAGATAGACAAAATATCGGCAATGCACAATAGGCTTGGCAATTCTAATATTTTTAGATTAGTGTAAATTTCAAAGTTAGTATAGCTTATTTCTGGAGGGTCACATGAGCAAAGACACGGACGCTATTGTCATCAAAAAGTATGCAAACCGACGTTTGTATAATACTGGCACAAGTGCGTATGTCACGCTTGAAGACTTGGCTGAGATGGTTCAAAAAGGTGAAGATTTTACCGTCAACGAAGCAAAAACTGGTGAAGATATAACACACTCCGTTCTCACCCAAATTATTTTTGAACAGGAAGCAAAAACAGGAAACACCCTTCTACCAACATCTTTTCTGCGCCAGCTCATTTCATTTTATGGTGATCAAATGCAGATGGTTGTGCCGAGCTATCTCGAACATTCTATGTCAGCGCTTACCGAGCAACAAGAAAAGTTCAAAGAACAAATGACCTCATCCATGGAAGCAAACCCAGTCATTGCGAATATGGCTGCGCCCATGCAGTTGATCGAAGAACAAGTCAAAAAAAATACAGAAATGTTTCAGCAAGCCATGTCGATGTTTTCTCCCTTCGCAATGTCACCTGAAGGTGAAGAAAAAAAAGACGAAGCTAAGAGCGAAATTGACGAGTTAAAGGAACAACTCAAAGGCATGCAAGATAAGATCAACAAGATTAGCTGAGAGATCATTCCCAGTTAATCATGACGATATAACTTGCTTGTCTTGCCGAGATAGTTTTCCCAGGCAAACCAGTAAGAAATACTACCGGAAATTCGTGCTAGTTTTTCGCCATTGGGTCCTGTAATCGCGTCTTCAGAAATTAGCCAGATACCAGCATCACTTTTCAAGCTCTCCAGCGTACCTCCGTGTTCGAATTCAACATCTCCACGTTCATAGGATCTAACTGTGCGAGTTGTTGCATCGCCAATTAGAACAATATTTTTTGAACCAATTCGGTCATTGATGACTGTTTTTTTCGTAAAAGCTGCAAGTGGCCATGCTTTAGCAGCACCATAATCACGAATACCGAAAACATAATCCTTACGTTTTACAATGCTCTCATCTTCAACAAGCGCTGGGAACATAAGTTCGGGGCTTGCAAAATATTCGTTATAGACAACGCCTGAATCATAATCACGAAAGTGTCCAGTGTCCAAAGATAGTACTTTCGTTTTGGGGTTTCGCTTCTGCCATTTCCCCCAAGTGGTAATCGTCACGGCGCGTGTTTTTAACTTAATATCCTTATCGACCAATTCACCAACCACGGGCATACCTGTAAATTGGTTCCAGAGGCTAGATGTCTGTCGATCAAACATAAGTTTATTTGAACGGTAAAGAAAACCAGATGAACCAAACACCAAATGATCTTCTTGGCCAACAAGTTTCGTCTCGTACAGGATGCCCGATCCACATAACGTGCAATAGGCAAGCGCAACAGGCACGCCACCGATCACATCATTAAACATCTCATGCCACCCCATTATGCGAAGTGGATAGGCGCGAACATCCCCATTAATTTCAACACCGAAAACCAAATCACTATCAAGCAAATAATCAGCCTTGGATGCATCGATCATTTTGGGGTTATCAAGTGAGGGAATACCATCTACTTTCACCCCGCCCCATGTAATCTCTTCAAAGCGGATTTTCATATTCTCCGGTTTCAAATATTTCGATGAGAAAAACTGCCCGAAATTACGGTCAATATTATAAAAATAGCGCAACTTAATATCGTAGTAGGATGGATGCGAAATAATCTCAGGATGCGCCTCCTGCCATAGCATGGCATCTCGCCAAGTCTTCATCTCCTGGCCAGTAAGCTTGAAAAGTGCATCTTGTACGTCAATATGTGCACCACCGATCCGCATCAGCAAGACAAGTAGAGGCACAATATCGCGATCACCCCGATCAACAAAGAAATCAATGGCGGCTCTTCGTTGGTCATCATCTCCAATAAGAGCTTGCATCGCAAGTTCAACAAAATCTGCACGTTCAGCTTCCTGAACGGCAATTTTACTGGATGGTGTCGCATTTTTCGAAACCGCAGATTGACCAGACATGAGAAAAGAACCGGCGAGAAAAGCGGATATTATTTTTTTACGTTTTGTCATCATGGATACAAATATCCATGATGTTCATTTCACTTGATAGTAAATTTAAATTTATCGCCACGTGAATGGCTAAGAATGTAGATCTAGTACCCGATCGCAAAACCGTCTTTTCGTGGATCAGAACCAGCACAGTAGAACCCTGAAGGATCAACCTTGATAATCTGCCCACCGCCAATTGGTGTCGCTGCTGATCGCAACTTATGCCCACGAGCTTCCAGCCCACCGAGCACAGATCGAGACAAACCACTTTCTGCTTCCAATACACCATCTTTGCCCCAAAATAATCGAGGATAATCAAGTGCTGTTTGTGGATCAAATCCATATTTTTCCAAATTGGCAAATACGTGCGACTGCCCCATCGGCTGGTAAGCACCACCCATGACACCAAATGAGTAACTCGGTTTCCCATCTTGCTTCGCCATTGCGGGAATAATCGTATGCAGCGGGCGTTTAGATGGCCCAATTACATTCGGATGTCCTGGAATCAAATTGAAACAAGCGCCACGACTTTGCAGAACAATACCGGAATTCGGTGTGACTATCTTGGAGCCGAAGTCTGTAAAGACAGAATAGATAAGTGAAACAATCTGGCCATCCTTGTCAGCAACTGTGAGATAAACCGTGTCAGAGGAGGGAATTTCAGGCAGAACGATTTTATCATTACGTCTCAACTTCGAAATCTGCCCTGCCAATTTCTGGGCGTATTCTTTAGATATCAACTCTTCAACGGGCACTTCCATGTGCTCCGGATCAGCCAACATTGCATCACGGACAGAATAAGCAACACGGCCAATTTCAATCTCAAGATGATAGCGTTCCGCGCTATCTGGTGCATATGAATGAACATCAAGAATTTCCATCAAATTCATCATAATCAGCGTCACCATGCCAGACCCATTTGGTGGAATTTCCAACACCTCATGACCAGCAAACTCAGTCGATATAGGTTCAACCCAATCACAGGTTACATTGGCTAAATCTTCTTCATCCAAAAGACCGCCTTTGGCAGCAATCACGGATGCAATTTCAGCGGCAAACTCACCCTCATAGAACGGTGCAATTCCATATTCTGAAATCTTTTCCAGCGTATTCGCAAGGGCCTCGAACTTCATGCGCTCCCCAAGTTCTGGAACACGGCCACTAAGCAACAAATGCTGCGCGCTTCCTTCGTCACGCAAAAGAGCATCATCATTGCGAGCCCAATCAAATGCTACACGGGGGGAAACAGCAAACCCATTTCGGGCTGTGCTGATCGCATCACCAAAAAGCTGTGTCCACTCTAGTTTACCGAACTTTTGATGCATTTCATCAAAGGCTTTAAGAGCACCGGGTACCGTAATCGAATGCACGCCGCTATCAACTATTTCAATAATATCATTCTCAAAAAACCAATTAATTTCAGCTTTCGCTGAAGATCTACCAGAGCCATTAACTGCGTGGATACCGCCTTGCTTTGGATCATGGATAATAGCAAAGCAATCACCGCCGATACCTGTCATCTGCGGCTCAACGACACTCAGAACCATAGAGGCTGCAATCGCAGCATCAACAGCTGATCCTCCATCACGCAAGATAGAAAGCGCTGTTGAAGACGCCAACGGATGGGACGTAGCAACAATCCCGTTCTCGGCAAAAACCTGAGAACGCCCTGGAGTATCTAATCGCCGCATATTATTTCCTTTTCAGAAACAATGTAAGTTAAATATGGTCCGATGACTTTCATTTTCTTCTATATTATCAAGTCAACACTTCTGGCGCATAATAATGATAAATATTGATCATTCAAACTCTTAATGAGGACTTCCATGCAAATTACCCTTTCAGACGCAAATAAAATGATCGAAGCAGCATATCTTGAGAGTGCTAGACTTGGCTTAAAACCTCTGGCTGTGGTGGTCCTAGATGCTGGTGGACACGTTAAGGCGTTTCAAAGACAAGATGGTGCATCCATGATGCGTTTTGAAATTGCATGCGGCAAAGCCTATGGAGCAGTTGCCTGTGGTGTCGGTTCACGCTGGCTTGATGCGCAAGCAGAAGGACGCCCGCACTTCCTGGAAGGGCTTTCAAACGTATCCGGCGGTAAAATTGTACCGGTGCCAGGGGGTGTATTGGTTAAAACATCTAAAGGTGATGTCATTGGCGCAGTTGGCATCACTGGCGACGTATCAGACAATGATGAAGCCGCTGCAATTGCAGGCATTGAGGCTGCAGGATTTATAGCTGATGCAGGTTAATTTCTATCAGATCTAAACTCGATATTTAAAGACCAATTGAGACATCGCGCCCAGCAGACTTGATAGACACGGAAAATCCCGCGATCACATCAATGAATGAGATTGCCATCAGCACAAAGAATATTTGAGTAGCAGCGCCCTTAACCAGCAAAAACTCTACCAAAAATGCAATGAAAACAAACATCGACAACATATGATCAAGAACTGAAAATGGTCCAGTTCGCGTCGATTTTAAAATTTCGATAAATAACAAAACGAGTGCGATCAGAATAAATAGATCCCCTACATTGACGATCCAGTTAGCGCCAGAGAGCATGGACAATTCCATAACTTGGTTTTCAAGGCCACCAATGCCGGCCCCAGGTCCAAGCATAACAACATTATACAGAATAAATGGAATTAGCATTAGCGGGATTGCAAATAACATTGTGATGATCTTTCTTATCTCGCCTGCAAATTACTAGACGCTATAGACTAGAGAATATAGAAAAAGGCCAGCTCGACATAAAATCGGGCCAGCCTAATCAGCAAATTACATAAAACGAATTATCGTTAAATTATGCGTCTTCTTTAGGTGTCAAAACCTGACGGCCACGATACATACCGGTTTTAAGATCGATATGGTGTGAACGACGAAGTTCGCCTGAATCTTTATCTTCAACATATTGCGGTGCTTTCAGCGCATCTGTTGACCGACGATGACCGCGTCTAGAACGCGTGATCTTACTCTTTGGTACAGCCATTTTCTACTCCATTAGTGCGGGCATTACGTTATCGACGGTGTATTTAACCGCCCTCTTGGTCGCAACGCCAAAATTGGGATTTGGCGGGCTTATACAATGAGTTTCACCTTTTGACCAGTGAAATTATCAGATTTTTTACATCAACCATAATTGACACCAAGAAAACCTGTATTATTTGTGAAAAAGGCTGTTAGGCTTCGTCTTCCTCTACGATCCATGGCTCTTTTATACCAGCAGCCTCCCATTCTTGCCAAGCGGCAAGCGATTTCACCCGCTCCATATATGCACGAATCTGAACATTACTCGTAAGAGCATAGACTTCTAATCGATTGACAACAGGTGCAAACATTGCATCCGCGATGGAAAATTTGCCAAACAGAAAATCACCGCCAAACTTGTTTAAGTTCTCAATCCACAACGTTTCAATGCGAGCAACATCTTTTGCAAGTGCCGCATCTTGCTCAAGCCTCTTGATTGGGCGACGCAAATTCATAGGACACTGATTTCGTATGGCTGAAAATCCGCCAAGCATTTCGCATGAAGCTGCCATAGCCAGCGTACGAACACGCTCGTCACTTGGCCATAGATTCTTTTCAGGAAATTTTCTCGCAACATGATCAAGAATGGCAAGTGATTCTGCTACTACCAAATCACCATCAACAAGAACGGGAACCTTCCCCGTTGGTGAGAATTCTTTAAACTTGGGGTTTCCCGCTGCCATTTCAAACGGAACAAGTTTTTCTTCAAATTCAATACCAGCAACTTTAAGGCCGATCCACGGTCTAAATGACCATGATGAATAGTTTTTGTTACCTATATAAAGTGTAAAATCAGACATGCGATTATCTCCTTGTCACAGCTGGAGTCGCAAATCTAACACCCTATGTCCAACAATAGTTGCTAATCTATGGATAAATACATTTGATATATGCACCAGATTGTTTTGAGCGCGTTTCGATCCTGCTAGCTAAACGTCGCAATCCTTTCGAAGGATTAGCAGGGTTTCGCAAGATTGGATTGGGGAGTGCTACTGTGAGAAGCGCAGCTTGTTTACGCGTGAGCTTTTCCGCAGACCGCCCAAAATAACTTTGCGCAGCCGCCTCAACTCCGTAAATACCATGTCCCCATTCAGCAGAATTGAGATAGAGTTCGATCATACGCGGCTTCCCCCAGAACATATCTGAGAAAAGTGCCAGCGGTATCTCCAACATCTTACGAATGGGAGATCGCCAAGAGGTGAGAAACAGATTCTTCGAAACTTGCATGGAAATTGTGCTGGCACCGCGGGACGGAGAGCCATTTTCCAATGTTTCTTCAACGATAATACTGAGCGCATCCCAATCTACACCTGAATGGGCGCAATATTGGCCATCTTCGCTCATAATGACAGACTGAACCATGACCGGGGCTACATCTTCTAGCTCAACCCATTGTCGTTCATAGCTGCGGCCAGACATCAGTTCACCTAGCATTAAAGTGGAAACAGGATGGATAAACTCAAACCGATAAAGCAATACAAGAAGATACGGCAACAGCAATATAATTAATATCACGAACAACAACCGCCAAAGCCATCGCTTTAAGCGTTGACGCCAAGAGACTTGAGCTGGCTTCACAGCCTTAGCTTTGATCTTCTTCTTTGTTACTTTCTTTGCTTTTGCCAACTGCACCACCCCAAAACAATCCTTCGCTCTGGATAAAAGGTCATATAACAAACATCAAGAAAAGATTGCGATCACTCATAAGTCATGGCAATAGAAAATCATGATTGATCAAGCAAAACAAAATTTTACAATGAAACTACAAAACACTGCCAAGCTGATTGAGCAGGAGTTGAAAACTGTTTTATCGGAAGATATTTTACAAGGCGAAATCGTGCGACCTGATCATCTCATGCAGGCAATGCGTCATGGCTCACTAAATGGTGGCAAGCGTTTACGTCCATTCTTAGTGCTTGAAACAGCAAAAAGCTTTAACGGCAGCTCCGTTGCCGCTTTAAAGGTAGCAACGGCGCTTGAATGTATTCATTGTTATTCACTTGTCCATGATGATCTCCCGGCAATGGATGATGATGCATTACGCCGAGGACAGCCCACCGTTCACATAGCTTTCGATGAAGCAACTGCAATTCTGGCAGGTGATGGCTTACTCACTTATGCCTTTGATGTATTATCAGCAGATACAACCCCTCTTTCGGCAGAAAAGAAAATCAAATTGATCTCCAGCCTTACCCGCGCGTCAGGTCTTGGCGGCATGGTGGGCGGCCAAGCGCTTGATCTTGCCGCGGAGAAAACCGCGCCCGATGAAGCTGGCATCTTAACACTTCAACAGATGAAAACCGGAGCGCTTATCCGTTATGCCTGCGAGGCAGGAGCAAAAATTGGCGATGCTGACAATTTTGAACATGAAACCATGAGCAACTTTGGCCGCATCATCGGACAGGCTTTCCAGCTTGCCGACGACCTCCTAGATGTAACATCTGATGCTAAAACTATGGGCAAAAATACCGGCAAAGATGCCGATCGTGGCAAAGCCACGTTGGTCGCGTTACATGGCGCTGATTGGGCAAGGGCAAAACTTGTTGAACTCGCCGAAGAAGCTAAAACTTTGCTACATGGAATGAACCGCGACACCAAAATACTTGAAGAAACAGCCAATTTTGTAATCTTCCGAGATCGATAGAAAAAACCTATCGTTACATTTGCACAGAGCCGTAAAAATCAGAGACAACGTCCTAAATCTACCCAAAATAACGTAACGTTTGTTGCCACCGTATGAATTGGTTTGACATTGCAAAACATTTGCGACAATTGATCGATATAGACAGGCTCTATAGGTAAGTTTTATTGAGAGAAGGATTTGAGATGAAGGTTCTCGTACCCGTTAAACGCGTTGTCGATTACAACGTGAAAGTTCGAGTAAAACCAGATGGATCGGGCGTTGAATTGGCAAATGTCAAAATGTCGATGAACCCATTTGATGAAATTGCAGTGGAAGAAGCTTTACGCATGCGTGAAGCAGGAACAGCAGATGAAGTGATTGCTGTTTCGATTGGCCCGGCAAAATCTGAAGACACAATTCGCACAGCTCTCGCAATGGGCGCTGATCGCGGTGTGTTGGTTGAAACTGATGAACTCACGGAACCTTTGACAGTCGCAAAAATCCTAAAATCGGTTGTCGAAACAGAAGGTACGGATCTCGTTATTGCCGGCAAACAAGCCATTGATGATGATGCAGGCCAAACCGGTCAAATGTTGGCCGCTCTTCTTGGCTGGCCTCAGGCAACATATGCCTCTGAGATCAAAGTGAACGGCGATAGCGCGGAAGTAACACGTGAAGTTGATGGCGGTATGCAAACAATCAATGTCAAAATGCCAATGGTTGCAACAACAGACCTTCGTTTAAACGAACCACGTTTTGCCTCGCTGCCTAATATCATGAAAGCCAAGAAAAAGCCGATTGATAAGAAGACTGTTGCGGATCTTGGTATTGATACTACACCTCGCCTGGAAATCATCACAACTGAAGAGCCAGAAACACGCCAAGCAGGTGTGATCGTTGGTTCAGTTGATGAACTTGTTGATAAATTGAAAAACGAAGCTGGCGTATTATAGGAGCGACGAAAATGGCTATTCTACTTGTTGCTGAACATGATAATTCAGCACTTTCAGATCAAACAAACAAAGCATTGACTGCAGCCTTGGAAATAGGTTCCGACGTTGATGTGCTTGTTGCAGGCAAAGGCGCGTCAGGCGTTGCGGATGCTGCGGCTAAACTATCAGGTGTTCGCAAAGTTCTTCACAGCGACGCTGACGAATACGAAAACTTCCTTGCAGAACCAATGGCAGACTTGATTGTTTCTGCCGCTGATAACTACGATACAATTGTAGCGCCAGCCTCTGTCGCCTGCAAAAATTACATGCCACGTGTTGCAGCTCTGCTGGATGTTATGCAGATTTCTGAAATCACGGATGTCGTATCTTCCGATACATTCAAGCGCCCGATCTATGCGGGCAATGCAGTCCAAACAGTAAAATCAAGCGAAGCAAAAAAAGTCATCACCATTCGCACGGCATCTTTCTCAGATGCAGCTGAAGGTGGCTCTGCGAGCGTGGAAGCTCTCGCATCTACTGGTGATCAAGGTCTTTCAAGTTTCATTGGTGACAAGATCGTAGAAAATGACCGTCCGGAACTTACATCTGCGAAAATCATCATCTCTGGTGGTCGCGCACTTGGTTCTGCTGAAAAGTTCGACGAAGTTATCCTTCCTGTTGCCGATAAGCTTGGCGCTGCCGTTGGCGCATCTCGCGCAGCTGTTGATAGTGGTTATGCGCCAAACGATTGGCAGGTCGGCCAAACGGGTAAAGTGGTGGCACCAGATCTTTATATCGCAGCCGGTATTTCCGGTGCCATTCAACATTTGGCAGGGATGAAAGATTCTAAAATCATTGTTGCGATCAACAAAGATGAAGAAGCGCCAATCTTCCAGGTTGCAGACTACGGTATCGTTGCGGATCTGTTTGATATCTTGCCAGAGCTTGAAAAAGCTCTCTAAGCTTTGAACAAATTCAATAAAATAGCCGGAAGATTAATTATCTTACGGCTATTTTTTTGTTCCATTGATTTATCTTGCAGCGCAGCATAAATATATATCCAGCAATTCACAGGATGGGAAAACTATGACAATCGAGATCAAAACAGTTGGCATTGTTGGTGCAGGGCAAATGGGCGGAGGCATAGCACATGTCTGCGCTACGTCAGGTTATGATGTACTAATTCATGATGTGGCAGCCGATCAGATTGATAAAGCACTCTCTAAAATCGCAAAAAATATGGATCGCCAAGTCTCATCCGGGAAACTAAGCAAAGCCGATAAAACCAGTGCACTTGCACGTATCGGCCCTGCACCCATTGTCGAGAACTTAAAAGATTGCGACATGGTGATCGAGGCTGCCACTGAAAATGAGGATGTCAAACGTAAGATTTTTGAAGGGCTCTGTGCTATTTTAAAACCAGAGGCTATTCTGGCAAGCAACACATCCTCGCTACCCATCACACGTCTCGCTGCAACGACCGATCGCCCGGGACAATTTGTTGGTATTCATTTCATGAATCCTGTTCCGGTTATGGAACTTGTTGAGCTTATCCGTGGGATTGCAACTGAAGAAGACATATTCGAAACAGCAAAAGAATTTGCTATTTCACTCGGCAAAACCGTGACTCTATCGGAAGATTTTCCCGGCTTCATAGTCAATCGCATCCTACTTCCGATGATCAACGAAGCAATCTACACACTTTATGAAGGTGTAGGCTCTGTTGAGGCTATCGACACTGGCATGAAACTTGGTACACGCCACCCTATGGGACCACTCGAGTTAGCTGACTTTATTGGCCTTGATACTTGCCTGTCTATCATGCAAGTTCTTTATCATGGTCTGTCAGATTCCAAATATCGCCCCTGCCCGCTACTCGTCAAATATGTTGAAGCTGGATGGCTAGGCCGAAAAATAGGTCGTGGCTTTTATGATTATTCCGGAGAAACACCTGTCCCTACACGTTAAGACAACAGGCTATCACGGATCTTTTGAAGCAATAGCCGCATCAATATAATTCAGCGCATCATCGCCAGACCAGTGCGCTGGACCATTCATAGAAGCGAGTATAAATCCATCTTCATCAAGAAGCATTGTGACGGGAAGTCCAAATGCAATTCCTTCTTTTTTTAGCTTATTGAAAATACCCATGCTAGCATCTTGGTAGAGTGGCAAATTATCAACGCCAATTTCGTTCAAGAAACCTTCGGGTTTTTCACGTCCACCGCGATCAATATTGATTGTTAGAACGTCAAAATCTTCGCCTGATTTTTGTGCCTGCAAATCGGATATAGCTGGCATTTCTTCCCGGCACGGCGCGCACCACGTAGCCCAAAGATTAACCAGCAGCACCTTTCCCTTAAAGTCCCCAATTGTCTTTATAGACCCGTCCGGCGCTATAAATTGATGGTCTGGAACCTGGCGGGGTTCGTCAACTGCAAGCATTGCAGCAACATCACCTTGTGCAGATGCCTCGATGATAATTGCCCGCTTTTTGGTAGTTTCTGAGGCAACAGGCTGATTAGTTTCAATTGTTTGATTGCCATACACCCCATTCATCACGTATATCCCTGCCGCGACGACACAAATTCCAAGCCCGATAAAAATTCGCGTAATTGGTTTCGTTCTTGTCGTCGAATTATTTTGCTCTGTCATCTTTTACTCCGGGGTCTTCTGATATGTCCGAAAATGAAAATAACAAATCTTCGAACAAAATGTGGGGTGGCCGTTTTGGCTCCGGTCCTGACGCTATCATGGAAGAAATTAATGCATCTATTGATTTCGACAAAAAACTTTATGCGCAAGACATTGAAGGCTCAATGGCTCACGCACAAATGCTTGCCGATAGTGGCATAATTTCGGCAGAAGATCGCGAAAAAATTACTCACGGTCTGAACACAATATTGTCAGAAATTGAAGATGATACTTTTCAATATTCCCGCGCTTTGGAAGATATCCACATGAATGTGGAAGCTCGTTTGCGTGATCTTATTGGTCCTGCAGCTGGCAGATTACACACGGCTCGTTCGCGCAATGACCAAGTTGCGCTTGATTTTCGCATGTGGGTTCGTGCCGAGCTTACCAAAAACGTCACCCATCTGGAGAAGTTAATTTCTGCATTTGTTGGGCTCGCGGAAGAACATGTCGATACGGTTATGCCAGGTTTCACGCACTTACAGACCGCACAACCAGTCACATTTGGTCATCACTGTATGGCATATGTAGAAATGTTTGCACGTGACCGAACACGCATGCTCGATTGTATTGACCGACTTAATGAATGCCCGCTTGGTGCGGCGGCTCTTGCAGGCACAGGATTTGATACAAACCGTCATCAAGTTGCAGAAACGCTAGGTTTTAGAGAGCCAACACGCAATTCGTTAGATAGTGTATCAGATCGAGATTTCGCATTGGAATTTTTGTCGAACGCCTCGATCTGCGCCACACACATGTCGCGGTTTGCCGAGGAATTGGTTATCTGGTCAACACCACAATTTAACTTTGTTCGCATGTCTGACAGTTTCTCAACCGGTTCATCCATCATGCCGCAAAAGAAAAACCCGGATGCGGCAGAACTTGTTCGTGCAAAAACAGGTCGCATTAATGGTGCAAATATTTCGTTGCTGACGGTTATGAAAGGGCTACCCCTTGCCTACTCCAAAGATATGCAAGAAGATAAAGAACCCGTCTTTGATGCAGCTGAAAGTTTAGAACTCGCGATTTTAGCTTTAACAGGCATGGTATCCGATATGCATGTGAATAAAGATGCTATGCGTGCCGCCGCAGGTTCTGGTTTTTCGACAGCTACCGATCTTGCCGATTGGCTTGTACGTGAGGCAGGCCTTCCCTTCCGCGACGCACACCATGTCACAGGCGCAGCCGTTGCAATGGCTGAAGAGCAAAATATCGAGCTTCATGAATTGTCTCTTGAAGACTTGCAGAGCCTGAATGCTTCTATCACCAAAGAAATATTCTCGGTACTCACTGTCGATGCTTCCGTAAACTCACGCAAAAGCTATGGCGGCACAGCACCAGAGCAAGTTCGTAAACAGATTGCTCATTGGCAAAAACATAATTGGGTTTAAATTAATTTTCATAAACAGGGTGCACGGACAGAACTTTTTTCGCTAGAAGAGATGTTCATACATCGTTTAAAGGAACTGACGCATGTCGCGTATAACTTTATTTGTAATTGCTTTGACTTCTCTCATGGCTCTTTCTGCATGCGGACAAAAAAGCCCTTTGGTTGCACCTGGTGATCTGGATGCGAAAAAGACAGCACCAGCGCCTGAAGAGACAAAAACCAAAAGTTCCGGTTTTTTACTTGATTAATAACCGCTACACCAACGACTGAGTGAATGCATAAATGAACCATTTTGATTATAAAGATGGCATCTTGCATGCCGAAAATGTTGCTATTCCTGAAATCGCAGCAAAAGTTGGCACGCCATTTTACTGCTATTCAACAGCAACATTTGAACGCCATTACAAAATCTACGCTGAAGCTTTTTCCGACCTAGATTCTCTTGTGTGCTACGCCATGAAAGCGAACTCAAATCAGGCTGTTCTCGCGACACTGGCAAAACTTGGCTCTGGCGTTGACATTGTATCAGGTGGAGAGTTAGCACGCGCGCTAGCAGCAGGTATCGATGCTCAAAAAATAGTTTTCTCAGGCGTTGGTAAAACAGCGCATGAAATGGACGCAGCATTAGAAGCAGGTATTTTGTGTTTCAATGTAGAATCCGAGCCAGAACTTGAACTGCTAAACAACCGTGCGCTTAAAATAGGTAAAAAAGCGCCTGTCTCTTTTCGTATAAATCCAGATGTTGATGCAAAAACACACGCAAAAATCTCGACTGGTAAGGCTGAAAACAAATTCGGCATTTCTTATAAAAGAGCCAAAGAAGTCTATGCACGCGCCCGTGACTTAGAAGGTATCAATGCGCATGGCATTGACATGCATATTGGCAGCCAGATCACAGATCTTCAACCATTCGATGACGCCTTTGCGTTGCTTGTAGAACTTGTCGAGGAATTACGCAGTGAAGGTCATACCGTTAGCCATGTCGACATTGGCGGGGGCCTTGGCATTCCCTATAAAAACGACAATTCTCCTCCGCCGGACCCGAGTGCCTATGCCCGAGTTGCAGAAGATCGCTTAAAAGGGTTGGATTGTAAAGTTTTGATGGAACCGGGCCGTTTGATTGCAGGAAATGCTGGCATTCTTGTCACAGAAGTAATCTATGTAAAAGATGGCGGCGAGAAAAATTTCGTAATCGTTGATGGCGCGATGAACGATCTTATCCGACCCACACTTTATGATGCTTGGCATGAAATTATGCCTGTTGAAATATCTGCAGCAAATGCCCCTGCAATCATCGCCGACATTGTTGGTCCGGTTTGTGAAACGGGTGATTACTTGGCGCAAGATCGCCAGATGTCAGAACCTGAACCTGGCGATCTATTGGCCGTCTCAAGTGCAGGCGCTTATGGCGCTGTCCAGTCAGGGACATATAATTCACGACCTTTAATCCCAGAAGTTCTAGTAAATGACGATAAGTTTCATGTTGTTCGTGAACGTATTTCCATTGACCAACTCATAGAGATGGACTCCCTCCCAGACTGGTTAAAATAGTCGGACACCAAATGGAAGTTCAAACAAATATTGTTGCATTTCTAGCTCTAACATTTGCTATCTCAATCTGCGGCTTCATTTGTATTGCAAAAATTCCCGGTGCCCATTCGCCAGACAACCCTAAAGCCATTCCATTTTGGCTTATAACCGTTTGGGGGCCATCGCTCGCGGCCATTCTCCTATCCTATCAAGATGGGAGGTTGGTAGAATTATTGGCACCTATCTTCCAAATTTCAACTATACCAGATCAAGTTTGGCTACTCGTCATAGCGCCTATTTTTTTGTTGCTCATTCTTTCCCGATTTACAAAAGGTGACAGGGAGCCTCTCAGAATAAAATTAGTATTTATATCAATAGCGTTCAATCTTATTCTCGGCCCCCTAGGGGAGGAATTGGGCTGGCGCGGCTTTATGCAGGAAGATCTAAACACGCAACTCGGATGGTTAGAAACAAGCATTTTTATCGGTTTCATCTGGTACATCTGGCATCTTCCATTATGGACAATTCAATCACCGCAATCAGAAATATCCATTTACCTGTTTGGCTTTCACTGCTTGGCTTACTCCATTATCATCGGAGCAGCCTATACCCTTTCTGGCGGATCAATATTACCAGCAATATTGATCCATTTAACACTAAATCTTGCTTCAAACTGGGCCCTCTTTGTGGGGCTTCCAAAGCCGAATGATTGGTTTCGGGTCAGCATAATTCCCTATTTTGTTCTTGCAGTTATATCAAGTTGGCTTGTTTATTCTAAAACAGGGGAAATTGGCCTCAGCCTGCTAGAGTAAATTGTAACATCAACACAGATTGTTGAAAATAATCCGTCTCGTTTTTGCTATATTGACGTGTTAAGCTCCTGCCAACACAAAGATTCTTGAAGGCTGGTTATGGATAAGGACCAAGGGCGCGCTAAACAATCTATATTAAAACACCGCTTTCTAAGCCGTGTAACTATATTTGCCGAGCGCTTGTGGTCCGTTTTGCTATTCCCATTGTGTATAATGGGATTGTTCATTGCCATTTCCTGGTTCGGCTTTTTTCGATCAATACCATTCTGGGCAAACATCACCATTCTTGTGGTTTTCGCAATAAGTCTAATCTATACACTTCTCCCCTTTACAAAACTTAGACTGCCAACAATAGCAGAAGCAGATCAACGTCTGGAAGAGGACAACCAAATTCCTCATCAAGGGCTAGCTGTTCATAACCAAGAGCTTAGCCAAGATGATCACGGCTCCTTGGTACTTTGGAAAGAGCATCAAAGACGGATGCTAAAGAAACTTGAAAATCTGCGTCAGGGATCACTACGAACAAACACCGATAGTCGTGATCCTTATGGATTTCGTGCACTTGTCTTGCTGCTTCTCGCAACGGGTTTTTCCTATTCATTTTCTGGTCAATCCGGTACCGTTTTAGATGCATTTTCGAAACCGAAAAATCTTATAAACCAAGCCGATCTCGTTCGTGTTGATGCATGGATAAAACCGCCGTCTTACGTTAATCAAGCGCCTATATTTTTAAAAAACCTTCCCAGCGATCAGCCCATTGCCATTCCTGAGAATAGTCAAATTGTTGTTCGATTGGCTGGTGCTATTGAAGATATAAAAACACCAGAATTTATCCTTAAAGGCGGTTCAAAACTAGCATTCAACGAAAGTTTGGATAGGCAAAACCCAAATGCACGTTCTTATATATTTACCCCGGTAAATGATGGAGAATTAAGAATATCCAATGCTCAAAACTGGCAGCTAAATCTAGTCCGAGATACGCCCCCAAATATCGCATTTTCCAGATTTCCAGAAAAAGCTCTCAATGGAGCTCTCGAACTGTCATATTTTGCAACCGATGATCATGGTGTTGCATCTGCAAAAGCCATTATTGAGCCACTTTATCCA
Organism: Lentilitoribacter sp. Alg239-R112; assembly: GCF_900537175.1. Classification (GTDB taxonomy): domain Bacteria; phylum Pseudomonadota; class Alphaproteobacteria; order Rhizobiales; family Rhizobiaceae; genus Lentilitoribacter. Next base: position 2,318,033 of record NZ_LS999833.1, read on the forward strand.
GCGGACGATCATGCATTACCGCTCTATGATTCACCTGAATTTGATCTACAATTGCCTCGCCGCAACAGTGATGATGGTCTGGCTTCAACAAGCTATGACCTCACCGACCACCCGCTTGCAGGCGAGGAAGCAATCATTACACTTATTGTAACCGACCATGCGGGGCAGGAAAGTCGAGCAGAGGGTGTAGAGGTTATATTGCCAGAACGGCAATTTGTAAGCCCGCTTGCAAAATCAATGCTCGAACAACGCAAAGTCCTTGCATTTGATGCTTATGAACTACCGCGAGCAATCGTATTAAATGACGCTCTAACTGCACTACCCGAGGAAACAATCCCGAATATACGCGATTATCTACTCATAAAATCAGCTCGAGAAGGCATGAGTCTTGCTTATAGTGATGAAGACTTACTCCGCTGGGTCGATGATTTATGGAGCATTGCGCTTCTGTTGGAGGATGGAGATTTATCACTGGCCGAACAAAGACTTAAAAATGCTCAAAAGGCGCTGTCAGAAGCACTTGAACAAGGTGCAAGTGAAGAAGAAATCGCACAATTGATGGATGAACTTCGTGAAGCGATGGATGACTATCTACAGCAACTGGCGCAAAGTGATAACGTAAACCCACCGCAGCAAAACCAACAACAAAATGCGCTCGAGTTAGAAGCGCAGGATTTGACCGACATGCTGGACCAGATTGAAGAAATGGCAAAATCTGGAAATCGTGAGCAAGCACAACGTATGCTTAATGACTTGCAAAACATGATGAATAATATGCAAGCAAACCGCCAACAACAGCCGCAATCTGGCGAACAAAGCCAAACAGAACAGCAGTTAAACGAACTGGGAGAGATTTTACGCGAGCAACAACGTTTGCTCGACCAAACATACCAGCAGCAGCAACAGCAACAGCAACAGCAACAGCAACAGCAACAGCAACAGCAACAGCAACAGCAACAGCAACAGACCGAAAACCAGCAAGGACAGGAAAACACAACCCCATCTCCGGAAGGAGGTGAACAACAAGAACTTTCAGAACAAGAGTTGGCAGATGCATTGCAAAAGTTGGAAGAACAACAACAAGCTTTACAAGAGCGGCTCCAACAACTGCAAAAACAGATGGAAGAACAAGGTCTTGACCCAGCAGAAGGATTAGGTGAAGCGGCAGATGCAATGGGTAATGCAGCTGGCGAATTAAATAACGGACAAACCGGGCAAGCTGGCGAAGAGCAAGGGCGGGCTATCCAAGCACTGCGCGAAGGGGCACAGCAAATGCTTGACCAGTTACAACAACAGATGCAAGCTCAACAAGGCCAAGGTCAGGGCCAGCAGGGCAATCAACCACAGGGCAGACAAGGAAACGGCCAAGGTCGTGATCCATTAGGGCGCAGAAGTGGTGGAGACCGAGAAGGAATTTACGGTCGAAATCCAAACGGTAACTTTGATGATGCTGCCAACGTGCAACGCGCACGAGAAATCCTAGAGATCATACGCAAAAGGCTGGGTGAGAACTTCAGATTAGAATTTGAGAAAAACTATCTGGAGCGTCTTTTAAAAACGCCCCAATAATCTCACGCAGCCAGAGCTTGTGCTACAGCCTGACGAATATCAGGCAATGAAAAAGGTTTAGGCACAACATCGACAATAATCTGCGCAAGATTATCAGCACGTTCACGTTGTTCTGCAAATCCTGTCATCAACAAAATTTTTGTATCAGGATACTTTTCAGCTGTCGCTTCTGCGAGAGCAATTCCATCCATCGCCGGCATTCTGATATCAGACAAAAGAAGATCAAACTTATCCTGAGCTAGCTTTTCCAGTCCATCACAACCATCTTCTGCTTCTGTCGTCTCATGCCCATCCATGCGCAAGGCACGTGCAACGAACGAGCGAAGTGCAGTTTCATCTTCTGTGATCAATATCTTAGCCATGTACTCATCCCTATTGTTGCATCTTGATAATGCCAAATCGATTTTATTCGATTTTTTCACTTGGGATTATTTAAGCATGAAATTCTTTGCAGGCTGTAAATGGGCTTGGTAAACAAGATGTCAATTTTGATTTTATTGATCTTCAGCATCACCCTTGACGATACCGACATATGGTAACTCTCTAAATGCATAGGCCACATCCATACCATACCCAACGACAAAATAATCGGGGCAGATAAAACCAACATAATCAGCAGTCAGTTCGCCTTTTCGCTTTGATTCTTTATCCAGCAAAACTGCAAGACCCACATCTTTTGCGCCACGTTCATACATTAGATCACGGGCAAAACGCAATGTATTACCTGATTCCAAAATATCATCAATGATCAGAACATCTCGTCCGGTTACATCACTATCAATGTCTTTAATAATCTTAACTTGCTTACCTTCGGTTCCCGTTCCATAGCTTGAAAGTGTTATAAACTCTACTTCAGGGGCTAAACCGGCGCGATAAAGTGCGCGAACAAGATCAGCTGCAAAAATGAAAGATCCTTTTAAAATAGCAACGACCAGGAGGTCATTTTTGGGGTTTTTTGCAATAGCTGCCGCTATCAGATCGATTTTCTCTTGGATTTCTGTATCAGAGAACAATACGTCTATATTTTTACCGCGAACAACTTCCATAACACCAATAAATCTCTCAAATGACACCGCAAAATAGCGATTTAAATTCAATTTGGATTAACATAGATGATGGAGCCTGCGCTCAAGCCTCGGTCAATCCGTACAACATGACCTTCATTAGCAGCTTTATTTGGGTTTGGCTTGTCAAAAATACCGGATTCAATTGGATTTTCAGTCAATTTCTTTGTTTTAGAAAAGACCCCTTCTGAACCAATACTGCCGGTAAGAACAGTATTATCAATCGTTGATGTCAAATTATCAACCTGACCGGAAACAAACCCCTGACTGGAAACAAACCAAAGCATCGGAAATAATAATGCTGCAATAATGGAACAAATTGCGAGTGTTAAAATTATCTGACTTAGAACTGGTTTTCCAACTTTTTTATCATGCATTTTAGAGAAAACAGATAAACGCTGACCCGGGTTATTTTGGCTTGGATCATTTTGGTTTGAAATCAACTGTTCACGAATTTTAGATATATGAGCTGCCCTGGGTTGATTCCCAGCAGAAGGTATGCGCGGCGCACGCTCACCCATCTCTATCGTTTCAAAAATGGCATCTTCAATATCGCGCTCAAATGAATTCAATTTTTTACTTTCTACGTCACGACAAGAAGCGTTGATCAAAGAGATATCTTGTCTTGCAACCAAAGGCATTTGCTGCTCACTTACCATCAAGGTGTTTGCTTGGGCTTATTCTTTACGAAAAGTAAACAAAAATGGTTAACAGACTGGTAATGCTTTACATGGTGCACGAATATGCTTATCTGCAAACTATTGGCGGAATTTATATTTAGCCCTATATAAATAAAGATAGCGAGTATTAATCTTTAAATGCTCAGTCTTTGAGGAATTGTCTGAATTGATCAAACTCGAAAATGTAGGTGTGAGGTATGGAATGGGACCTGAGATCTTACGAGATCTGACTTTCGATATTCCAAAAAGATCTTTTCACTTTTTAACTGGACCTTCGGGAGCTGGCAAAACAACATTGCTCCGACTTTTATTCATGTCACTTCATCCCACTCGCGGCAATATATCCATGTTTGGACGCAGCATTTCAGATATCCCACGCGATGAGTTACCTCTGCTTCGGCGAAGAATTGGCATTGTATTTCAAGATTTTCGTCTCCTCAATCACTTAACCACTTATGAAAATGTTGCACTTCCATTGCGTGTTCGCGGCAAAGAAGAAGCAACATACCGAGCTGATGTTGTTGAACTACTTGAATGGGTAGGTCTTGGCGAGCGAATGCATGCTAGCCCACAGATTTTGTCTGGTGGTGAAAAACAACGCGTTGCTATTGCACGGGCACTTATCGATAGGCCGGAAATTTTGCTTGCGGATGAACCAACAGGCAATGTGGATCCACCAATGGCGCTAAGGTTACTTTCACTTTTTAAAGAGTTGAACCGTTTAGGAACAGCGGTAATGATCGCGACCCATGATTTTTCTCTTATGGATCAGATCAATGCGCGGCGAATGATTCTATCTGAGGGGCAAATCGACATTTATGATAGATAAGGCCAAGAAAAAAGTCGTAAAAGTCGGGCAAGCCGCAAAGCTGAAATTCGGCGCTCCGGCTCCTATTGTTCCACCCGCCAATCTGTCCAGCAAAGCGCTGATGGTCGTCGTTGTCATCATGTCCTTCCTTGCCTGTCTCACTCTTGGTTTTGTAACGCTTATTCAAGATGCTTCTAAAACATGGCAAACCCAAATATCTGGAGAAATTACCATTCAGATAAAACCCATTGACGGACAAAATATGGAAAGTGCATTGTCCAATGCGAGAGAGATTGCGCTTACTTACGATGGTACCATAGATGCATCAATCATCGATAAAGAAACAACATCTAGATTGTTGGAACCATGGCTTGGCGAAGGTTTTAATCTAGAAGAATTACCGGTCCCGCGCCTTGTTGTCATTACAATTGAAAAAGATGCGCCACCGGATTTTCAAGCGATGAGCAGAGAACTTTCAGATAAAATCTCAGGTGCATATCTCGATGATCATCGCACATGGGCTGGCCGCTTGGTCAGCATGGCACAAAATACTGTGTTCATTGGCATGGGGCTTCTCAGCCTTGTTTTAATCGCAACGACTTTAACCGTCGTTTTTGCAACGCGTGGAGCCATGTCGGTTAATCATGAAATCATTGAAGTTTTGCATTTCGTGGGTGCTGAATCCTCGTTTATCGCTGGTGAATTTCAACGCCACTTCCTGCTCACGGGCCTTTATGGCGGTACAATCGGTGGGGCACTTGCCGCATTTGCATTCTTTATCACCGATTACTTGCAAGAACGAACAATGGCTACCGCTCTTGGTGACCAGGCAAATGCTCTCTTTGGCAGTTTTCAAATGGGGCCATCGGGCTATCTTGGCATCGTAATAATTGTCATCACAGTTGCTGCCCTTACAGCACTCACCACGCGTCTAACGGTTATCCGAACGATTCGTGAAATTGATCTTGTTCGCTCAGATCCTTCTCAATCCAATCAAGTTTAAATCCAGCGAGAAGTTTGACGATTGTCAATACCTGAAAAAATGCCCTGCTTACTTCATAAAAAGGACTGGTCTTAGCCATATTTCAGTAGTAAAAGCGATGCATGACTGCGGAAGAAAAACCTAGCGCAACAGAAAATGCTGAACTTGATCACGACCCGATTCCTGAGAAGGAAAATTCGGAAGAATATCCGTTGCCGAAGAAGAACAAATTAAACTGGTTTTTCACTCCATTGGCGCTTATTGGCATTTTGTTCATTGCGATAACCATTAGTGCTTTTGTTCGCTTCGCAGAAGATGTTTCTTCATTAAGGCCAGCTGAAGATTTGGATCAAGCCGATGCAATTGTTGTTCTAACGGGTGGAACCAAACGCATTACTCAGGCTGTTAAACTCTTAGAACAAGGCGTTGGTAAAATGTTGTTTATTTCGGGCGTGAACCCGGACATTTCTGACCAAACGTTACAACGCGTATCTGGCGCATCTCAGGAAACATTTGATTGTTGCATCATGCTTGGCCGAAATGCCAAAAACACCATCGGTAACGGCAAAGAAATCACCAAATGGGCAAATAAAAACGACTACAAAAAACTCGTTGTCGTTACGAGCAATTATCATATGATCCGCAGCCTTTACGAGCTGAAGGCGGTTGATAAAAACACGACCTTCCTCCCCTACCCTGTCGCTACAACCGATCTGAAAGATACCAGCTGGATCAGCGATTCTGATGTCATCAGAGCACTCATCAATGAGTTTGCGAAGTTGAACTACGCCTACTTTCGGGATTTTTTGAATATGAAGATAGCTAACAACTCGCCATCCTAGCTTTCATGTTTCAAGCATTCACCTGAAACACCCAAAATTTCGAACATATTCCATTTCTCTTTTACGCCGATGGTTAATGAGGCATTAACCCGCGCACGCTAAAATTGGATCTAATTATATCGAATTCACGCTTTATTTTGAAGCAAACACATATTTGGATCTGCTTAAGCTCATGCGAACAACTGCACATTCCCCTCAACACCAGAACTATGAACAAAGATTGATGCCTGCCCTTTTAATGCGTCAGCTTCAAATTATCTGTGCCTGTTTAATCTTTCTAGGGTTGATCTTCGCAACGTTCTCATTGGCGACGTGGAATGTAGCTGACCCCAGCTTTTCTCATAAAACATCCGCTACGGTCACAAATGCACTTGGTTTTTCTGGCGCAGCATTTTCTGATCTTATGTTGCAGTTTTTCGGGCTCGCATCAGTGATCGCACTGACCCCTGCTCTGGCGTGGGGCATTTCTCTTCTTCGCGGCAAATTGTTTGATCGACGAAATTCAAGGCTAAGCGCTTGGTTCTTTGGCTCACTTCTTATGTCTGCAGTAATGGGCCTTGTGCCCAGCCCTGAAACATGGCCATTACCCACTGGTCTTGGTGGTGTCATCGGAGATATGCTTTTAAAACTGCCAGCGACAATCATTGGCGATTATCCAACTGGTATATTGGCTTTCGCGCTTGGTGCATTAATTTTTCCACCTGCTTTGTGGCTATTACTCAAAGGTTCTGGTCTTGTTCAACGACCAGCAACAGTTTTAGATGATATCGAAGAAGAAACCGCACCTTGGCATGACGATGAAATTGAAGAAGAAGAGGGAAGAAGTTCTCTTATCCTCGGCATTCTCACGCATATGTTCTTAACATTTAAGGCAAGGGCGCGTCGCCTTTTCAACTTTAACATTCAAAGAGATGCAGATGAATGGGAATATGACGCACCGTTGGACATGCAAGATGTTCATGATGGGTCTGCTTCATTTCGCCAAGAACCTGATTTTACAACCCATACAGCACAAGAACCAAACTTTGATGATCAATATTTCCAAAGTGAGATGGACACTCAGGATAATGCTCATTACCCCTATGAAGAGGAAACTGACTTTGTTCAGGCTCCACAAGCAACAGCTCGCGTAGCACAACCAGCACCACGCCCGAAACAGGGTAAGCGGATCGTGCAAGAAGCCCAAGCATCGTTGCTTTCATCATCAGATTTTGAACTCCCTTCTATTCATCTTCTGGCAGAACCAAAGAATGTGGTTCGCGATGCAACGCTATCAGCAGAAGCACTGGAACAAAACGCACGAATGCTTGAAGGTGTTTTAGAAGATTTCGGCGTTAAAGGTGAAATCATCCATGTTCGCCCCGGTCCCGTTGTTACGCTTTATGAATTGGAACCTGCACCTGGAATTAAATCTTCGCGTGTCATTGGTCTTGCCGATGACATTGCCCGGTCTATGAGTGCCATTGCAGCCCGTGTTGCAGTTGTTCCTGGTCGCAATGCAATCGGCATTGAGTTACCAAATCAATCACGCGAAACTGTCTATTTTCGCGAAATGATTGCAAGCAGAGATTTTGAAGCCAATAAAGGCAAACTACCTTTATCATTGGGTAAAACTATTGGTGGTGAACCTGTTTTCTCTGATTTGGCCAAGATGCCTCACGTCCTTGTGGCAGGGACAACAGGTTCTGGTAAATCCGTTGCAATCAACACAATGATTCTATCGATCCTTTACCGCTTTAATCCATCGCAATGCCGCTTGATCATGATCGATCCGAAGATGCTTGAACTATCCGTCTATGACGGCATACCGCATCTTCTTACACCTGTTGTCACTGATCCTAAAAAGGCAGTTGTTGCGCTTAAATGGACCGTTCGGGAAATGGAAGATCGCTATAAGAAAATGTCAAAACTTGGCGTGCGAAATATCGATGGCTTTAATCAGCGTGCTGAAGAAGCAAGACGCAAAGGTGAAGCGATAACGCGCACTGTTCAAACCGGTTTCGACAAAGAAACAGGTGAAGCTATCTACGAGACGGAAGAATTTGATCTAGAACCATTACCATATATCGTTGTGATCATTGATGAGATGGCCGACCTCATGATGGTGGCTGGCAAGGATATTGAAGGTGCTGTTCAACGTCTTGCGCAAATGGCGCGTGCTGCAGGTATTCATGTAATCATGGCAACCCAACGACCGTCAGTTGATGTTATCACTGGCACAATTAAAGCCAACTTCCCAACACGTATATCATTTCAGGTCACGTCGAAAATTGATTCGCGCACAATTTTAGGTGAACAAGGTGCTGAACAACTTCTTGGTATGGGCGACATGCTCTTCATGGCAGGTGGTGGCCGTATACAACGGGTCCACGGCCCGTTCGTCTCTGATAATGAGGTCGAAGCCGTCGTTGATCATTTGAAACGACAAGGTGTCCCGCAATATCTTGATGCCATTACTGTTGACGAAGAAGAAGAAAGTGGAAGCGATGCTGGGGGCGGATCAGGAAATAGCAATCTGGCAAACTCTGATGATCCTTATGATCAGGCCGTGGCTGTTGTGCTTCGAGATGGTAAAGCCTCAACTTCTTATATCCAACGCCGTCTAGGTATTGGATATAACAGAGCAGCATCGTTGATTGAGCGCATGGAAGAAGAAGGCGTTATCGGCCCAGCAAACCATGCAGGTAAACGCGAAATTCTTGTACCGACCGAGAAAGACATTCTCGCAGAATAACATAGCGGTTGATTCCACATCAGCCGCAATCATGCCTCAGTTTTCTAGTAGTTCGTACATCTGATGGGTAATTTAAAAAATTGGAATAAATGATGAAAATGACACAAATGAACTACAAAGCACTTTTTCCGAGAATAGCTGATCCCATCAAATTGGTAGCATACCTATTACTGGCCATTTCGCTCTCCAGCATAACTGCAAAGGCTGACGGAAAAATTGCACAAAATATCGCCAGTCACTTTGCATCGGTAAAGACGATGATGGGTGAATTTGTTCAGCTGAACCCAGATGGCAATCAAATAGCGGGTAAATTCTTCATATCAAGACCGGGGAAACTCCGTTTTAATTATGAAAAACCATCACCTGTGCGCGTAATATCGGACGGTCGAAATCTTGTTGTTGGCAACCAGAAGCTCAAAACATGGAGCCTATATCCGCTGCGCACAACACCACTAAAACTATTGCTTGCTAATAAGATTAATTTGAAATCCAAAGACATAAAGTCGGTAACTGAAACTGACAGTCTGGTCACAATCGTGATGGGCAATAAGACTATCTTTGGCAAATCAACAATTACAATGATGTTTGATCCTGCGTCTTATGAGTTACGTCAATGGACAATCAAAGATGTTCAAGGCAAAGAGACAACTGTCCTGATTTTTAATGTTGAAACCGGTGTTGATTTCGCAAAAAGCGTATTTCGTATCCCATATCACGAGATGAATAAGGATAATGAAGGTTAAACTTCATACTTCCACTTCAATAACGCTTTAAAATGATCTAGACCTGAAAACTAATAGAAATTTTCAGGAGTAGGTCATTGGCATTTTCGGTTGTAACATGGAATATTAATTCAGTTCGTCTCAGAATGCCAATCGTCGAGAAGTTTTTAGAAGAACATCAACCAGACGTTTTATGCCTACAAGAAATCAAATGTGAGAATGGCTCCTTCCCTTCAGCCGGATTTCGAAAACTTGGCTATCAACATTTCGCAATTCATGGTCAGAAGAGTTATCACGGAGTTGCGACAGTTTCTAAAACGCCGATCGCCGATATAACAAGATTAGATTTTGCCCAAAAAGGGGATGCTCGTCATGTCTCCGGTGTCGTTGATGCTGGCGATAAGAAAATTCGCATTCACAACTTCTATGTACCTGCTGGTGGCGACGAAGCTAATCGTAATACAAACCCAAAATTTGCACATAAATTGGACTTTCTTGCAGAAATGAAAGAAATGCATTCTGAGTCTGAAATGGACCAGGGTGTTTCATCAATTTTAGTTGGAGACCTTAACATAGCACCCGCTGAGACCGATGTTTGGTCGCACAAGCAACTATTGAAGGTTGTTAGTCACACACCAATCGAAGTTGAAACTCTCAATGACGTGCAGGAAAAAGGTGGGTGGCACGATCTCGTTCGCCAACATGTGCCAATTGAAGAAAAGCTTTTCACCTGGTGGAGTTATCGTTCCAAAGATTGGGAGAAAGCAGATAAAGGTCGCCGTTTAGACCACATTTGGTCGTCGGCCGATCTAAAAGAGTCACTTTCTAAAATCGAAGTATTACGCCACGCGCGCGGTTGGGAAAAGCCATCAGATCATGTACCAATGATTGCTCATTTAAAACTATAAGTCTAAGGCGAACTTATATTTAATTTTCTGAAGATTTGATGTCAGCTCTGTTATGTTTTGCTCAATACGTTTACGCAAAACATCTGCCACCTCGGGGTATTCAGTCAAGAGTCGGTGGAATAGCACTCTGTCAAATCGCATTAAATGCGCATTTTCAGTCGCGGTAACAGTAAACTGGCGTTTTGAGGGGGAAATCAATGCTAACTCGCCAAGCAAGGCAGCACGTTCTGCAGTACCTACAATAGCCATTTCGCCATTTTTATTTGGCGCAGACAACTCAAGGTTACCTGACAGCACGACATATGCGCCGCTGGCTGAATCTCCAAATTTATAAAGGGATTGACCTTCATAAATGTTTCGGTGAGTAGCACCAAAAGCAAGTAGCCGAAGCGCTTCACCAGGTATTTCTGAAAATAGAGGTGTTTGGTGCAATACCTCAAGATCATCTGTCAGTGCCATAATAAACCCTCAGCGAAACCTATCCTTTATTTACGGAACAAGTTTATAACCACCGCTTTCGGTCACAAGAATTTCAGCGCTAGACGGATCTTTTTCAATTTTCTGTCTCAAGCGATAAACATGAGTCTCCAGTGTATGCGTTGTTACACCGGAATTATATCCCCAAACCTTTTCCAAGATATCATTGCGCGGCACAACTTTTTGCTCTGCACGATAAAGAAAACGAATGATTGAAGCCTCTTTCTCTGTCAGGCGAATTTTGTTCTCTTCCTCATCAATCAATAACTTCTGACTTGGCTTGAACGTGTAAGGACCAACGACAAATGTGGCATCTTCACTTTGTTCATGTTGGCGCAGTTGCGCACGGATACGCGCAAGCAGCACAGCAAAACGAAAAGGTTTTGGTACATAATCATTCGCACCAGCTTCAAGCCCAAGAATGGTATCGGAATCTGTATCATGGCCAGTCAGCATAATGATTGGTGATTTAAAGCCGCCCTTGCGAAGAAGCTTCACAGCCTCACGGCCATCCATATCAGGAAGCCCGACATCCATAATCAAAAGGTCGAGATGATTATCCCGAGCCGTTTTTACACCTTTTGTTGCTGTGCTTTCCTGCAATATGAAAAACTCTTCATAAAGAGAAAGTTGCTCGATGAGCGTCTCACGCAAATCATCATCATCGTCAACAAGCAAAATAGTACGGGCTGTCATTTGTCGTTCCTTTTAAAGTCACCATGAGTAAACTTAGTTTAGTTCTTCAAGATTCGCAAAGATATTACACAGGTCTTCAACTGTAATTTCTAAAACATAACAATGACGTGGTCACTATGGTTGAAAAATGGCTTTTTAATTGCGAAATTCAATATTCCAAACATTTATTAGAAAAATATGAAGCCAACATCCAATAAACTAAGATCAAATAATAGTGTAGATCATGTCATCATTCGAGCAAAACCGGGTGATCCGACTAGGTGTTTGATTAGATTTGGACATACAACAATACAAGGTTGCTTGGGTCGCAATGGGCGAACAATCTTCAAGCGCGAGGGTGACGGCAAAACCCCTATTGCTAATATGCGAGTGCTGTATGGGTACCTAAAACCGAGCATTAAAAACTCAACACGACACCAAATAATCATGTCTCAAACCAATCAAAGCCTAGGCTGGTGCGATGAGCCCACACATCCAAGTTACAACAGGTCTGTGAAGCGGCCATTCTCGCACAGCCATGAAAAGATGCTTCGCGATGATATTCTTTATGATTTTATCATTGTGCTAGATTGGAACATCACGTGCCGCAAACGATATTGTGGCAGTGCGATTTTCTTCCATGTCGCCAAACAGGGATACCCTCCCACACAAGGTTGCATCGCAGTATCAAAGAGAGACATGAAGAAGATCATACCATTTATAACGAAGAAAACGCGTTTCAAAGTTCTCTAAACGCCAAACCATCCGATAATACCGCCCATAACGACGGCGACTACCAACCAGTGTATGCCATCAATAATGGTCAAATCCCAACCAAAATCCTGGTATCGGTTATTAATCGTCATGGTCGGCATGATAATTCCTAACCAGAGGAAAAAGCCAGATACGATGCCGTTATATAAAGTGACCTGCCCGTCGCCTAGATGTCCGATCACGCCAGCCATCATAATAGCTAAAACAATCTCGCAGACAAATGTAATAACAAAAAGGCTGGGCTCCATTTTTGGTTCAGTACCTTCTGGTATCTTCACCGCCTTCATCCAGCGTTTTGCATTAACGCCATAATAGACTGAACCGACAGCAAACGCTGCAATAACAGCCACAATGACAGCAATGTAATTGATCCCACCAAATTGCATAGCAAATCTCCTCTCATCACATAACTAGAAGATCACTATAACAAATATGCCTAATTAAAATAAAGTACAGCTTGTATGAATCACTAATATTCGCAAAACCAAGTGAAAACCTCCAACCTAGGTTGGAGGATTCTCAAGGTTACCCATGCGACAAACCTCAAAATACTCTTCGTCTGTCATTGGTTGAACTGACAAGCGCATGGATGTTACCAGCGGCATATTCGCCAGTTTTGGATTAGCTTTCACATCTTTAAGGGTCACATGTGTTGGCATATCGCAGACTGCCTTTATGTCCACACATTCCCACCGCTCATCATCAGTTGTCGAATCCGGATGACAAAGCGCGCATACTTCAATCACACCAACGACGGCCAAACCTTCATTTGAGTGATAGAAGAAACCTTTATCACCCAATTTCATAGCTCGCATATTATTACGAGCCTGATAATTGCGGATACCATCCCATTCTTCCCCAGCATCGCCCTTGGCTTTTTGCTGATCCCAAGACCATTTAAATGGTTCCGATTTAAATAACCAATATGCCAAATTAAGCCCCAATCTCAGATGAAGGTTCATGAAACACCCAAGTATAAGGTTTTATATCAACCTCTGCAAAAAGACCAACTTTTGCATACGGATCTTCTTTTGCAATTTGTTCTGCCTCAGTCTTATCTTCGACATTTAGAATAATGAGACTGCCACAAGGTTTGTCATTTTCATCCAATAAAGGACCGGCGATTTTCAATATACCTTTTGCATCCAAATCTTTCAGAAAGGCAAGGTGATCCTCTCGTGTGTCCAAACGCGTTTGTAAGGCGCCGGCGTTATCTTTACACATTAAAGCAACATACATTTACAACATCTCCATCAATGTTCATTTTCACTACGTAAGGGCCTTTCCAAGAGTTGCGAGATCGCATCCCGCACCTCCAACTTACCATTAATAATATCAGCAACTGATTTTGTGAGTGGCAACGCTATATTGTTGCTTTGTGCAATATCAGCCGCGGCAAGAGCTGCATTTGCACCCTCTACAAGCGGCTTACCCTCACCCACCAAATCGCTTGGTTTTGCGCCTTGACCAATGGCAATGCCAAAACGATAATTTCGGGATTGCTCACTGCTGGCAGTTAAAACCAGATCACCCAGCGCTGCAAGGCCGGAAGACGTTTCAGGATTTCCACCCATAAAAACGATGTAGCGCGATAGCTCCGCCAATCCCCTGGCGATCACAGAGGCTCGAGCGCTATCACCAAGGTTTGCACCAACAACAATGCCAGCCGCTATTGCAAGAACATTTTTAAGCGCACCACCTGTTTGCACACCGATCGGATCACTACTGGCATATAGACGGAAATTTTTACGTGAGATGCTTTGCGATAAATCTTCTGCAAATTTAATCTCATCAGCTGCAAGCGTCATTGCTGTCGGCAAGCCTTTTGCAATATCTGCAGCAAAACCAGGACCTGAAAGAATTGCAAGTCGTTGGCTTTTCAAAACTTTACTCACACTTTCACTCACCAACCCACCGTTCTTCGGGTCAAACCCTTTGGAGCAAATGATAAAACTCGCACCTTTCTTCAGATATGGTTGCGTAAGAATGGCAAATTCTTGCTGAGCCTTGCTTGGCACAACGGATAAAACAATATCAGCAATCTTCAAAACGTCATAATCTGCCGTTATCTCAAGCAAGGGAGGCAACATAATGCCAGGCAACCGCGCTGCATTCACACGCTTTTTTTGAATATCTGTAGCGTGCGTTTCACCGCGCACAAGCAAACTGATATTTGCTTGATCATCTGATGCGAGGACAGACGCCAGAGCTGTACCGAAAGCGCCACCGCCGGCGACCACTATGTTTGTCTTTTTGCTCATGCTTTTGCGCCACGCCGACCAGAACCAATTTTCGTTACCGCATTTTCGTCCAACGGCCAACGTGAACGAGGGGCAACATGCATAGGGTCACCCTCCAATCCAAGTGCCATTCGCTCCGCTCCGGCCCACGCAATCATACTTGCATTATCAGTACATAAATGATGCGGAGGCGCAACAAAACCCAATTTATATTCAGCACAAAGCCCATTTAATAACATTCGAATTTTCTTATTCGCCGCAACACCGCCGGCGACCACAAAGGATGGGTTCATTGGCAAATCTTCAAGTGCGTTAAACCGCTCAAGACCGCGCGACAATCGTTCCTTTAGCGTTTTCACAACAGCCTTTTCAAAACTCGCACATAAATCGCTCACGGTTTGATCAGATAGTGGTTGCTCGGCAATGGCTGTCTGGCGAATAGCTGTTTTGAGGCCAGAGAATGAAAAATCACAATTCTTCTGTCCACGCAAAGGCATGGGTAGCGCGAAACGGTCCTCATCACCCTGCATTGCAGCTTTCTCCACCGCCGGACCGCCCGGATATGACAATCCTAGCAATTTGGCTGTTTTATCAAAACACTCACCCAATGCATCATCAATAGTTGTCCCCCACCGCTCATATGAACCAACACCTTTGACCAAGATCAGCTGGGTATGTCCACCGGACACCAGAAGCATTAGATAAGGGAATTGCAGACCATCGGTTAACCGCGCTGTAAGTGCATGACCTTCTAGGTGGTTAATTGCATAAAGCGGCTTACCGGTCACCATGGCCAATGCTTTACCACTCATCAAACCAACCATAAGGCCACCAATAAGCCCCGGGCCTGATGTAGCTGCAATGGCATCAATATCTTCTAGTGTACAATCAGCATCGCTCAACGCTTTTTCAATCAATGTATCGAGCTTCTCAACATGCGCGCGTGCTGCAAGCTCCGGCACAACACCGCCATAAGCTTCATGCACATCAAACTGAGAATAGACGATATCGCTATTAATCACACCCGAGCCATCACCACGGCGCGTTACCACAGCAGCAGCGGTTTCATCGCAACTAGTCTCAATTCCCAAAACTTTTA
This sequence comes from Lentilitoribacter sp. Alg239-R112, assembly GCF_900537175.1. Taxonomy (GTDB): domain Bacteria; phylum Pseudomonadota; class Alphaproteobacteria; order Rhizobiales; family Rhizobiaceae; genus Lentilitoribacter. The sequence goes on from NZ_LS999833.1 coordinate 2,333,607, forward strand.
TGACTTGCGTCACCATAGACGGTTTCCAAAAAAATAAGTTTGGCGTAAAGCATTAATAGAGCCCAGTTAGCAACGGACACCAAATGATGCAAACAAAACCTTACAAAATTGGCACACGTGGCGGAGCTTTGGCACTTATTCAAGCTGAAGATGTTCGAAAAAAGCTTATGTTGGCACATGATCTACCAGAAAGCGCATTTGAGATAGTTATCCTGTCTACCAAAGCTGACCGTATGACAAATCAACCACTTTCCGAAATTGGTGGCAAAGGTTTATTCACATTAGAACTTGAAGAAAAGCTTATTGACGGCTCTCTGGATTTTGCAGTTCATTGCGTAAAAGATATGGCCACCAAACTACCAGAAGGGCTTTATCTATCTGCATATCTAGAGCGCGAAGATCCCAGAGATGTGCTCATAGGTGGCGCTGCAAATACAATTTCAGAACTACCCGAAAATGCGCTGATCGGAACTTCGTCGCTTAGAAGGCAAGCACTTATTCGCCGGATACGTCCCGACCTCAGAGTTACACTTTTTCGCGGGCTTGTTGGAACCCGATTACAAAAGCTTGCCGATGGTGAAGTCGATGCCACATTACTCGCTCTTGCAGGGTTAAAACGACTTAAAATAGAAGATAAGGCTACCGAAATTCTAGAAATCGATACGTTCCTTCCAGCACCTGGCCAAGGCGCAATATGCATAGAAAGCAAAATAGGCAATTCGGAAATCGACGAATTGATTGCTCCTTTAAACGATCCAACAACAGAAACCTGTATACTTTGTGAGCGCGCATTCTTACGCGCCTTGGACGGATCATGCCGAACACCAATTGCTGGTCACGCACAACTCGTAGATCAAAAGATCCATTTTTCAGGTAAGATTTTAAACGACGATGGAAGCCTGGTTTATGAAACTCAAGTAACAGGTAACGCCAATGATGCTGATACAATCGGCAAAGATGAAGGCGAAACACTTCGCGCGCAGGCTGGCGACAACTTTTTTAAAGATTGGACATGAGGGAATAATGAGGGTTCTTATCACACGACCAGAACCATCTGCATCGGCAACAGCCAGTAAGCTACTCAAGATTGGCCACACACCTATAACATTCCCTATGTCGAGACGAGAATGTGTGGAAATTTCCACACAAACCAACTTGCATTCTGCAAGTGCTTTTATCTTTACAAGTGCAAACGCGGTACATTGCTTTAAAAACACTCCAATTTCAAATCCTGAACTTCTTAGTAAACTCACCTATGTCGTAGGTGACAAAACCAAAGGTGAAGCATTAAAGCTTGGGTTTAACAACATTCAAACAGGCACAGGAAATGGTCAGGCTTTAGCAGAACTCATCGTCCGAGATTTCAATGATAGACAGATTGCACCAGCTGCGGATACGCCTCTCATATATCTAACAGCGGAAAATCGTACATCAGACCTTGAAGAAACACTTGCAAAAAACAAGTTGCCAGTTACACCAATTATTATCTACGAAATGATAACTCATTTCTCGCAAGCACAGTTCATTAGTGTTTTTAAAAACAACGCGATCGACATCGTATTATTCTACTCTCAAAGCGCAGTGCGTCGATTCTTCGCAGCAATCAATAATAATGATCCGAATTTGTTTACATCCTTACGTTATGGGTGTTTAAGCAAGGAAATCGCATCTGCAATACCTGATGAGTTTTCTAACCAGATTGACATTGCAATTGAACCTAAAGAACATCATCTTTTAGCCTGTATTGGCAATTAGTTTAAAATTAAATATCCTTTCTGCACCACAGCAACCCGGGATAGAAAAGAGACACCGCATATGGCACGCACACCTCGACATTCTAAACCAAAATCAGAATCGATTACGATCGATCTTGATGAAAAGGACGTCAAACCTATTGCCGATAATATTGAAAATGAAGGGGAAGACCAAGAGGATGCAATAAACCCCGATGAAAACGCCGCAGAGGACAACTCGAAGGAGGCTGCCGGTGACGAACAAGAACAACCTTCAACACCGGAACAAAGTAAGACTTCAGGCTCGACATTTTCTGCCGGTATTTTAGGCGCTGTTCTTGCGCTTGTTGGTGCTGCTGGCTTGCAATGGAGTGGATTTTTGCCGGGAGCCGACAACGGTCAACAAAATACAGTTGCAACACTTGAACAAAAAGTAGCTACTCTTGAAGAAAACCTTGGGCAGGCTAACAATCAAATTGCCGAACGCTTAACGATTCAGCCAACAGGTGATTTCAGCAGCTTAACAGCACGTGTAGATGCGCTTGAAAAACTTCTTCAAAACGACAATGCAAGTTCTCTTGAAGCTCTAAATGAAATCAAAATTCAAATTGATCAACTTACATCGAAGATCATTAATGTTGAAACGTCTGTGGCAAATGCAGGTACTGAAATTGGAGATCTTTCGCTGCCAGATAATCTAACTGCAGAGATCAACAAACTAACAACCTCGAACGTTGAACAAGCCGAGAAAATTGCAGACCTTCAAGCACAGATCGTCTCGCTGGCTCAATCGACATCACAAGACAGCCAAACATCACAAATCATCACTGACTTGCAAAAACGGCTCGCAGAAGCAGAAACTGCCATTGCTGAACCTCGCAACGATATTTCAATAGCACGTTCATTAGCGGCCACAGCTGTGAAAAGCGCCATTAATCGTGGTGGGTCTTTTGTTGCTGAGCTAGAAGCTTTTAGTCAAATAGACCCTGAACATTCTGCAATCGCAGAATTAAAACCACTTTCGGAACAAGGTGTTTTAAAACGTGTCGACCTTGTTGCAAGTTTTAGTGCTATTGCCAATCAAATTATTGCAGCAGATAGCGATGTTGAAGCTGATACAGGTATCATGTCACGTCTAATGAACAGTGCAGCATCAATGGTCAAAATTCGTAAAGTTGGCGAGATTGAGGGCGACACAGCTGAAGCCATTGTTGCACGTATTGAAACCCGCTTGAACGACGGTAAACTAACCGATGCAGCGCGCGAGTGGGATAAACTTTCAGACAAAGCAAAGATTGCGTCTGAAGAGTTTCAAACTCAGTTAAACGCTCGAATATTGGCAGAAAATTTATCAGATAAGCTAATGCAGGCCGACCCTGCAAATGCAGGTTAATGCAAGCGCAAGTATGAGTATTTAGAATGATCAAAGGCCTAATTTTTATCGCACTTATTTTGGTTCTCGGCACCGGGTTTGCTTGGTTAGCCGACCGCCCCGGTGAATTACTTATCAACTGGCAAGGTCAGCAAATTGAGTTATCGCTTATGACAGCCGTCAGTGCAATTGCCGCACTTGTCGTCACAATTATGTTCATCTGGTGGATCATTCGTCTTGTTCTGTCATCACCACAAATTATGTCTCGATATTTCAAATCTCGTCGCAAAGATCGCGGTTATAAAGCGCTGTCGCAAGGCTTAATTGCCGCAGGCGCGGGGGATGCAACATTAGCTAAAAAACTGACCAATCAAAGCAAAGGTTTGCTCGATGCGGGCGATGAACCGCTCATCAAATTACTTGCAGTACAAACAGCGATGATCGATGGTCGTGATGAAGATGCACGCAAAACACTACAAGAAATGTCTGAAACGCCTGAAACTGCTGTTCTGGGCCTGAGAGGACTTTATCTTGAAGCTAAACGCCTTGGCGCAAATGAAGCTGCCAGCCAATATGCAACAAAAGCTGCGGATCAAGCACCTCATCTTGAATGGGCTGGTAATGCTGCTATCGAGGTAAATGCCCAAGAAGGTAATTGGGATGATGCGATCCGCCGTTTAGAAAAACAACGGACAGCGAACGCAGTTTCTCCAGACCTTTTCAAGCGAAAAAAAGCTGTACTGCTTGCAGGTCGCGCAATGGGTCGAGCGGATGGGGAACTATCTGACATTGCTAAAGATGCACAAAACGCCCTCACCTTAGCCCCAGACCTAATTCCGGCGGCGGTTATTGCAGCGAAGGCATACTTCCAGATGGGTCAATTGCGAAAAGGCTCCAAAATTTTGGAAAAAATATGGAAGCAGCAACCCCATCCGCAAGTATCTGAAGCATACGTGTCTGCCCGAGTTGGGGACACGTCCGGAGATCGCTTAAAACGAGCGTTGAAGCTTGAGTCTATTCGCAGTCATCATGCCGAATCACTCCTTGTCGTTGCTAAGATGGCGATGGAAGCGCATGATCTGAAGCTCGCACGTGAAAGGGCTGAATCTGCTGCAAAAATGGAACCGCGAAAAAGTATGTATTTGCTACTTGCTGATATCGAAGAAGCTGATACAGGCGACCAAGGCCGTGTTCGTCACTGGCTTGCAAATGCAGTCCGCGCATCACGAGATCCGCAATGGACCGCTGATGGCTATGTCAGCGAAGAATGGGCACCTTTCTCACCAGTTACAGGCAAACTTGATGCATTTGAGTGGAAAGTACCACTAACAGCACTCGCGGGCGCTGTTGAAGAAGGAGAAATAGCAGAAGATAATTTCGCTCAAGCTATGGCAGATCTCCCTGCAATATCCGCTCCTGTATTTGCTGCAGCGAGTGTGATCAATGAAGCAGAACCAGAAGCGAAAATTAACATCAAAGCAGAAACAATAGAGCCCGAGATAAAAACAGAGACATCGCAGGATGAGGAAGTTGCACACGAAAACGCCTCAAAAGAAGTAGAAACTACTGATATTAATGATGAGAATCAGCAAGCGAATGTTGATGAAGCTCTCGAGAAAAATACAGAAGACGCTCCCGAAGAAGAGGTATTAAGGAAGGCTGTTGACGACCCTGGTGTGGCCGAAAATACTGAAAACAATAATAAATCTGGCGGCTTCCGGTTGTTTTAATGATGCATCCCACCCTATATCTAATGAGAATAGGGTCGGAGTATTGAATGCTGATTGATAAATTACGAGACTTTATAAGCTCGTTGACTGATGACAGTGAACAGTTTCAAGGTGCGAATAAAGATGATCCACAAGTTGCAGCAGCAGCCCTCTTTTATCGCGTTATTGAAGCCGACGGTGTTATCAGTGAAAGTGAACAAGTAAAACTTAAAGAGCTGTTAGCGATCGAATTTGATATCAGTATGGACGAAGCCATTTTGCTTTACCATGCGGGTGAAGCAGCCGACCAAGCATCTGTTGACTTTTACACGTTTACCCGCGTTTTGAAAAAACACCTAACAGCAGAGCAAAAAGTCTGCCTCGTCGAAATTCTCTGGGAGCTTGCTTATGCGGATTGCAAGCGGCATGAACTTGAAGATCATGTGATATGGCGGATTTCCGATCTGATGGGCATATCGGGTCGTGAACGTGTTTTAGCCCGTCAACGTGTTGAGGAAGAATTACGCCGTTCATGATAGATAGAGTAAGCTCGAATTCAAATAAAATTCTCATAGTGCTTCATCAAGAAAATTCAACGCCTGGCCGCGTTGGGAAATTACTGGAGGAAATGGGCTATGAACTTGATATGAGGCGTCCTCGCTTTGACGATCCTCTGCCTAAGAGCCTGGATGACCACGCAGGCGCGGTCGTTTTTGGTGGCCCCATGAGCGCAAATGATAATGATGATTTCGTTACGCGCGAAATTAACTGGCTCAATGTCCCACTTAAGGAAAACAAACCATTTCTCGGCATATGTCTCGGTGCACAGATGCTTGTAAAACACTTGGGCAAGCAAGTTTACAGTCATCCAGAAGGCCTGATTGAGGCAGGTTGGTATCCACTACAATCCACCTCAGAGGGCGACAAGCTACTAAAATGGCCAAAGATGGCCTATCAATTTCACCGTGAGGGGTTTGAGCTACCTGATGGAGCCACCCTGCTTGCAAAATCCCCAAGTTACCCAAATCAGGCATTTCGCTATGGTGAGAAAGCGTGGGCAGTTCAATTTCATGCGGAGCTTACGCAAGTCATGATGCAGCGCTGGATAGTCGGCGGTGCAGAACGCTTCACGATGCCTGGTGCGCAGGTAGGTTCACAACACCTAAAAGGAAGGCTTCTTTACGATACAGCTCTTCTTGCTTGGCTCATAGATTTTTTGAACCTGGTATTTGGCCCAGCACCAAGAAATCTTAATGCCGAACCATATCAACGATAATTTTCTTCAATATAAGACTTTACGAGTGATTGAAAATCTTCGGCGATGTTAGCCCCACGCAAAGTTGCAGATTTTTGACCATCAATAAACACGGGCGCTGCAGGTGTCTCACCAGTACCGGGAAGAGAAATTCCAATATTGGCGTGTTTTGATTCGCCTGGCCCATTTACAATGCAACCCATAACCGCAACTTTGAGATTTTCAACACCTGGATATTGTTCACGCCAAACAGGCATATTTTCACGTAAATCAGATTCAATTTTTTGTGCCAGTTCCTGAAAAACTGTTGATGTTGTACGCCCACACCCCGGACATGCAGCAACGACAGGAATGAATTGGCGAAAGCCCATGACTTGCAAAAGCTCTTGCGCAACCTGCACTTCTTTTGTGCGATCACCATTCGGTTCTGGCGTTAAGGAAATACGCACAGTATCACCAATACCCTGCTGCAAAACAATGGCAAGTGCGGCTGATGAGGCAACGATGCCCTTAGACCCCATTCCCGCTTCCGTAAGGCCCAAATGAAGTGCATAATCACCACGTTCCGCCAATTGAGTGTATACGGAAATCAAATCTTGCACTTGAGACACTTTCGCAGATAAAATAATCTTATCTCTCCCAAGCCCAATACTTTCGGCGAGTTCGGCAGATAGTAATGCCGACTGAATAATTGCCTCGTGCATGACTTGGGTTGCACTCATTGGTGAACCATTCTCGGCGTTCTGATCCATCAAATTTGTTAAGAGAGCTTGATCAAGCGAACCCCAGTTTACACCTATCCGAACAGGTTTATTATGCGTAATCGCTGTTTCAATGATCTGACCGAACTGCTTATCTTTCTTATTCTTAAATCCGACATTGCCCGGATTAATTCGATATTTAGCAAGTGCTTCTGCACAGGCGGGGTGATCCGCCAAAAGCTTATGACCAATATAATGAAAATCTCCGACAAGCGGCACATCCAGGCCAAGGCGTTCAAGACGTTCACGAATCTTGGGAACAGCTGAGGCACTTTCATCACGATCAACTGTGATCCGTACAATTTCAGACCCTGCTTTTGACAATGCAGCGACTTGAGCTACCGTAGCATCAATATCCGCAGTATCCGTATTTGTCATAGATTGCACGACAACCGGTGCCTGCCCACCAACGATAACTCCACCAACATTAACTCCTTGAGTTAAACGTCGTGATTTCGGGGCATACATATTTAAATTGCTCATAGAAAAGATCTTACTGCTATTTTAAAAAACCTAATGGCAGAAACCATATTTAAGTTGGGTAATCAATGCGTCATTGTCAACCAGCAGAATTCTAACACGCCACTTAAAATATTTGCTACTTTGTACCCTCATCAGCATAACGCACAGGATACATAGCAAAGAAAATGATAAAGAGACATAGCGGCATTAGGGCGAAGATGAAGGTATAGCTATAAGCCTGTGCGACAAAGCCAAACAAAGGCGGGGCAAGCAGAAATCCTGAATATCCGACAGATGTAACCATCGAAACAGAAACGCCGCTAGGAATTCCAGGCAAATTGCCAGCCGCGGAAACAGCGATTGGAAACAAGTTTGAAATTCCGATACCTGTTATGAAAAATCCCAAAATCGTTAGGGTTGGTTGAGATGACAATGTCACGATGGTGAAGCCGGTTATTGAAAACACAAGACACACGCGAAGTGTATTCACTGCACCATATTTCTGTCGGAAGTAATCACCTGTGAAGCGCACAAATGCCATTGATAATGAGAAAGCGGCAAAACCGTAACCGGCAGTTGTTAATTCAAATCCGCGCTCTTCGTGCAACAAAAGCCCACTCCAGTCGATAACAACACCTTCTGGCACAATGGCAAGCAAACAAATAATTCCAAGCATGTAGGGTAATATCGATCGTGGGAATCGTATTTTCAAACCAGCACTCACCTGCTCTTCCGATGGCGGCTCATTCTCCATTTTACGAAGTGCATAGCTCATCAAAAGAAGAAATATCACCATCCAAAATAGCGCATGGCCGGTTTCACCAAGTAGAAACAATGTTTTCCCACCGAACAGCGCACCGACAAGTCCTCCAACACTCCAAAACCCATGACAAGAAGACATGATGGCACGTTTTGTCTGCCGCTCGACTTCGATCACATTTGAATTCATAGCAACATCCATGCCGGCCCAAAACATGCCGAAAAAAGTCAAAACAATGACAGCGCCAGCCATATCTGGTGCCAACGTGACTAAAACCAAACCAGGCGCACAAAGCAGGCTGTTAAAAATAATTGGCAACCTTGTTCCGTATCGCGCAATCAAAGCTCCGCCAATAGGCATTGCGACCAACGCCCCTAACCCCAAAGCCAGGATCACCAGCCCGAGTTCGCTTTCGCTTAGCAAAAGACGCGCCTTAAAAACTGGAATCATTGGTGTCCAAACACCAATGAACAAACCGTTCCCGAAGAACAGCATAGAAACGGCGATGCGGGCGATTGGAAACTTAGAAGAAATAAATGCCATATTGACAGTTCCGGTTCATGGGGAACACCAGATCTAGGTCATTTAGGCGGAACTGGCAATCCTTTTTAAATCGTTTGAATCTATCCAATTATCCAGCATTTCAAATAAAGTTTCAGATGAAAGTGGCTTGGTCAAAACATCATCCATACCTGCTTCAAGGCATTCTTCTTTATCCTTGATCTGCGCATGTGCGGTCACTCCAATTATCGGGGTTCGACCGATCTTGTGCTCGATTTCCAGAGCACGAATACGTCTCGTGGCTTCACGACCATTCATCTCAGGCATAGAAACATCCATAAGGATTATGCGCGGATGACATGCCTCCCATTCAGACACACCCAATTTTCCATTCGCAACTATCTTAAAACTATAGTCTGTCATCTCCAGATATTGCGAAATAACAAGTTGATTGACCTCATTATCTTCACAAACAAGAATATCCAACTCCTGCGTTTCTTCTACCGCAAGCAATTGAGAAGCCGCTGGGGTTTGTTCAGTTGAAACACGACTATTTGCAACGGAAGATGCTTCAGGTTGAGCAACCGGTTCGGCAAGTGCATGTGCAGCTGACCTTAGATTCTTCACCTGGGAACCAGTCAAAATTTGATCGATAACAACTCTTAAATCTACCCCGCGTACTGGCTTGGATAAATGCCCATCAAGTTGATATTGCTTCAATGAATTAATTAACTCTGAATGATCCACAGAAGATAGAAGGAGAACTTTTGTATTTGCAATAGCCTCGGTTTCTCTGATCGCTTTTAGAACTTCAGCACCAGTCATATCAGGCATCTGAAAATCAAGAACGACAATGTCGACTTTGATACCATGATGGTTTTGGGCAGCATTCAGAAATTCCAGCGCGACAGGTCCACTTTCCACCGCAACACATTCGTAGCCCCAAGCACTTAGTTGCTCGACCAAGATCGCTCTATTAACTTCATTATCATCCACAACAAGTGCACGTATTCGCGTGTTAGGATCAACTTCAACAAGCTCTTCAAAAGATTCACCATTCTCGATTGGCAGATCAAGTGTGAAATTGAATTTTGAACCGACACCCAATTCACTACTTACCGCAATTTTTCCACCCATCATTTCAACAAGTCGAGCGGAAATAGCTAACCCCAATCCGGTTCCTTCAAAACGCCGGGTGTTAGAGCTATCAACTTGACTAAATTTATCAAAGATCTTCCCAATTTTGCCCTCCGAAATGCCTATTCCTGTATCTTCGATTTCAAATTGTAATCGTGCGTGGTCCAGCTTATCACATTCAAGGCTCGAGACATTAATAAGAACATGGCCTTTTTCTGTAAACTTGATGGCATTTCCCAAAATGTTGATAATGATTTGACGAAGCCTCACCCCATCGACAGACACACTTTTTGGCATATCCGGCTGAATACGCATGACAAGTTCAACATCTTTTTCATTGGCTTTTATTGCCAATAACGTCGAGATCTCACCAACCAATTCGCCCACATCGCACACCTCATCTTGAAGTTGCAGTTGTTGAGCATCTATCTTTGAAAAATCGAGAATGTCATTGATAATACCTAAAAGTGCATTGCTCGATTTCATTATCACATTTGAAAAAGTTCTTTGTCGATCATCGAGATCAGTTTTATTAAGTAACTCCGCCATGCCCAACACACCATTCATGGGTGTACGGATCTCGTGGCTCATTGTAGCTAAAAATTCAGACTTAGCGCGGTCAGCTTCTTTTGCATTTTCCAATGCAACATCAGCTTCATGTCTTTTGATCTCAAAGCCTTGTAGCAATCGACGAAAAATAACATCAACTGGTAGAAAGATCAGAACAGCAATGCACAAAAGCGCGGCTAAGGTCATTATGATAAAATCTAAATGCTTTTTAGTGGTCCAATCACCTAGAAACTCATGTCTCTTCAAAATCACGCTACGGATTAGTGATCGTGATTTCAGAGCCATAACTTTATAGTTAAATACAAGACTCTTAACTTGTTTGGGCAAAGCATCGCCCATTAAATCTCCGGTTAGCTGATCCGGTCTAAAAAACTGAGAATAGCGATAGATAGAGTGTTTAACCTGCTGAAGCGATTTATCGTCAAATCGCAGTGAACCAGTTACGGCCGCCTGATGATTATAGATATTTTCAAATATTTTTGTCTGCTCGAAACCCTGAGAAACCTTTGCAATCAGTGTATTTACACTGACGCTGATATGCTTTTCATGGGCGATTTTTTCATCATCAGTTGGTTTATCTTTACTCAGCAGTTCCTGCAATCGTATTGCTGAATTATTGACCGCTTCTGCGATCAATTCCAGCTTCTGAAACTCTTCTGTAAATTCGACCAGTTCATGTGCTTTCATGTCGTGTAACGAGTTAGCCTGATAGTTTTGAAAACAAATAATTGCTATACCAACGAGGCTGACAGTGTAAGCTAAACGCAAAAACCAAATAGTTTTACGACTCGTAAGAGACATGTTTGCACGCATTCGCATAATACCCACTCTTCTAATTCAGATTAATATGAACAGAATTGGTTAATAAACGAATGAAAAAATACCCATAAAGCAATAGTAATGAATTAGTGCCTTATGGGCGGTTTTGACAAAGTTAAACTGTAGTTATTCAATAACAGAAAGAATAATGAAGATTTATACTTTAAAATCCATCAGAAGATCTTTCGCATCGATTTGATCACCAACTTTGATAAGAACTTCGTTAAGAACACCATCTTTTTCAGCATGAATAGCCGTTTCCATTTTCATTGCCTCAATGGATAAAAGCACATCACCGGCTTTGATTTTCTGGCCCGAAGAAACAGCAACTGTGGATACAACACCTGGCATAGGCGCACCAACATGGTTGTCGTTGCCAAGTTCTGCTTTTGGTCGAACAGCAGATCCAGCTGCACCATGTGCTCGATCTGGAACCTTAATTCGGCGCGGTTGACCATTAAATTCGAAAAATACTGTGACCATACCCTTTTCATCGGTATCGCTCATAGCAAGGTTTTGGACAACAAGTGTCTTACCTTTTTCGATCTCAATAAATGCTTCTTCTCCGACCGGAAGACCATAAAAATAACTCGGCGTAGACAATGAACTCACAGGACCATAAGTTTCGCTAATCTGTGCAAAATCAGTGAACACTTTTGGATACATTAAATAAGATGAGAACTCGTTCTCAGAAACTTCGCGTTCAAGCGTAGTTTCAATATCTTTACGTTCTTGAGCAAGATCAGCATGGTCCAACAAAGAACCAGGACGAACCGTATAAGCCTCTTCACCTTTTAGCACTTTGTCCTGCAACGCCTTTGGCCAGCCCTTAGGCGGCTGCCCCAAATCGCCACGCATCATTGAAACAACACTCTCGGGGAAGGCAACATCTTTCTCTGGGTCTTCAACATCTGCGACGCTCAAATCTTGGCTCACCATCATCAAAGCCATATCCCCAACAACCTTCGAAGACGGTGTTACTTTAACGATATCACCAAACATCTGATTGGCGTCCGAGTAGGTTTGTGCAACTTCGTGCCAACGTGTTTCTAAACCTAGCGAACGTGCTTGTTCCTTCAAGTTAGTGAATTGACCGCCTGGCATTTCGTGAAGATAAACTTCGGATGCTGGGCTTTGGCTAATGGATTCAAAAGCTGCATACTGGTCACGCACAGATTCCCAATAGAATGAAATCCGACGTATCCATTCTGTGTCCAATTCAGGGTCACGCTCTGAACCTTTAAGCGCTTCAACAATAGACCCTAAGCATGGTTGAGATGTATTACCAGAAAACGCGTCCATTGCCGCGTCCACCGCATCAACACCTGCATCAACAGCTGCCAAAACCGTCGCCGCAGTAATACCTGACGTATCGTGCGTATGAAAATGAATAGGCAGATCCGTCACATCACGGATTGCGCCAAACAACTGCGTTGCTGCAGCTGGCTTTAGCAAACCAGCCATGTCTTTCAGAGCAATAATATGGGCACCCGCTTTATCAAGATCTTTAGCAAGATCCGCATAATATTGAAGATCATATTTCGGACGAGCCGAATTCATAATATCGCCAGTATAGCAAATTGTAGCTTCGCAAAGTTTGTTTTCTTCACGAACTGCGTCCATTGACACACGCATATTCTCAACCCAGTTTAGGCAGTCGAACACGCGGAACAAATCGATACCACCTTCAGCGGCTTGCTTAACAAAGTGCTTCACAACATTATCTGGATAGTTCTTATAACCCACACCATTTGCACCACGCAAAAGCATCTGTAGAAGAATGTTTGGTGCAGCCTCTCTCACTTTAGAAAGGCGCTCCCAAGGATCTTCCGTAAGAAAGCGCATAGATACATCAAATGTTGCGCCGCCCCAACATTCAAGTGAGAAGAGATTTGGCAATGCACGAGCATAAGTGCCAGCAATATTGGCAATATCATATGTCCGCATACGTGTAGCCAACAACGACTGATGACCATCACGCATCGTCGTATCTGTAATCAGCGTGCGCTTTTGAACACGCATCCATTTTGCAAATTTATCCGGACCATATTCATCCAAAATTTGCTTTGTGCCATCAGGAATATCACCAGTGACATACGGCACTTTTGGAGCCGGCGCATCTTCTGACGGGCGAGGTCTACCTTTAACTTCTGGATGGCCATTAACGGTAACATCGGCCAAGTAAGTCAATAATTTTGTCGCACGGTCAGCACGTTTAACTTGCTCGAACAATTCCGGTGTCGAATCGATAAATTTTGTTGTGTAAGTATTATTCTTAAATTCCTCATGGCCAATAATCGCCTCAAGGAATGTCAAGTTGGTTGAAACACCACGAATACGAAACTCACGTAGCGCACGGTCCATCCGCTGGATCGCTTCTTCAGGCGTCGGTGCCCATGCTGTCACTTTTTCCAGAAGCGGATCGTAATAACGGGTGATAACTGCACCTGAATAAGCTGTACCGCCATCAAGGCGAATACCAAAACCTGTCGCACCACGGTAGGCCGTTATACGACCATAGTCTGGAATAAAGTTCTGCTCAGGATCCTCTGTCGTAATCCGACATTGAAGCGCATGACCATTAAGTCGGATATCCTCTTGTGCAGGAACACCAGATTCTTCCGTGCCAATGGCAGCGCCTTCCAGGATATGGATTTGCGCTTTAACTATATCAATACCTGTAACTTCTTCAGTCACAGTATGTTCAACCTGAATACGCGGGTTTACTTCAATAAAGTAGAAATCACCTGATTCCATATCCATAAGATATTCAACTGTACCAGCACCAACATAATTCGTCTCAGAGGCTAGCTTTTTTGAATATGATGCCAATTCTTGACGCTTCTCCTCATTAAGGTAGGGTGCAGGAGCACGTTCGACAACTTTCTGATTACGACGTTGAACAGAACAATCACGCTCAAACAAATGAACTACATTACCGTGTGTATCACCCAAAACTTGGCTTTCAACATGACGCGCACGCTCAACCAGCTTCTCAAGGTAAATTTCACCCTTGCCGAATGCAGCAATCGCTTCGCGACGTGCTTCGGTTGATTCCCGCTCGAGCTCATCCTCTGCACGAATTACGCGCATTCCGCGGCCACCCCCGCCCCATGAGGCTTTTAGCATCAACGGGTAGCCAATCTCAGCAGCCATTTTTTTAACGGCTTCAATATCATCTTCTGGCAATGGATCAGTTGCAGGCACAACAGGCACACCAACTTCAAGCGCCAAATTACGTGCAGCTACTTTATTACCCAAACGACGCATAGTCTCGCCGCGTGGTCCAATGAAGATTATACCCGCTTCATCGCATGCATCCACAAATTCCGGACTTTCAGACAAAAGGCCATAGCCGGGGTGAATAGCGTCCGCCCCAGAAAGTTTAGCAACACGAATAATTTCCTCGATGGAAAGATAACTTTCGATAGGGCCCATATCTTTTTTAAGGTGATCACCACGGCCAACTTGATAGGATTCATCGGCCTTAAAGCGATGAAGCGCAAGTTTGTCTTCCTCGGCCCAAATGGCAACTGTTTTAATACCAAGTTCATTTGCTGCACGAAAAACACGAATGGCAATTTCAGACCTATTCGCTACTAGAATTTTTGAGATTTTCAAGAATATATCCCCATCAAGAATTATGCGTCTATTTTTTTCGGCACTGCCGAAACTGGAAGTTATGGGCATGTCTTAGCGCCTCAGATGCTGCAATGCAACTAAGCGAAACGGTTCAAATCGATTGAAACAGTATTAGTTAACTACCTGTTGGGAAGATTAAATTACAGAGCCTTATGCCGCTCTGCGAGATCTTGTACGACCACCTTGCCCGCCGCCGCCAGATTTACCCGATTTCGGTCCATTTGAAGATCTACGTGGACCACCTGATTTCGCCGGCTTATCCACTGACTCACCTTGCGGCTTTTTACCATTGCGAGAATGTTTCTTAAAGCTAAAGGCCTTTGTCTTATTTTTTGATGGTCCAGCTCCACCTGTTTTACCACCACGGCCACCAGGCTTTTTCCTTGCGGGACGCTTCATATCTGTATCTGGGTTCAACAGTTTACAGATCGCAAACCACTTTTCATCATCATCAGGAGAGATAAAGCAAAGGGCTTCACCGTTAGCCCCTGCACGCGCTGTTCGTCCCAAGCGATGGATGTAATCTTCTGGAGATTGCGGAAGGTCAAAGTTAATAACGTGCTCAATGTGAGGAATATCCAAACCACGAGCAGCAATATCCGTTGCAATTAAAATCCGTGTTTTTTGCGCTCGGAAATCTTTGATCACACGCTCACGTTTATTATGACGAAGATCGCCATGAATAGCATCAGAGTCATGACCTTCTTTGCGGAGACGCTTTGCCATCTTATCGGCATTGAACTTGCTTTTAACAAACACAATGATTGAACCGTTACGCTTGTTTAGTTCATCAACAAGCCGTGGATATTTTTCGTTGCGCGTAATATTCGCAGTTTCTTGCTTGATGTTCTTCGCAATTTCATTAGCTGAACCAATAGCTACGCGTTCTGGATTATTCAAATAAGCTTTCGATAGCTTCATAATATTTGCAGGTAGCGTGGCTGAAAACAGCATTGTCTGGCGTTTATACGGCATTTTACTGACGATTTTTTCAATCTGGCTAGCAAAGCCCATATCAAGCATGCGGTCAGTCTCGTCTAACACAAGGTAAGATGTACGATCTAGCTTCAATGTTCCCCGTGAAAGATGATCGTTAATACGGCCAGGCGTACCGATAATAATACGCGGTCCGCGGCGCAAAAAGTTAAGCTGCTTTGGCATTGGTTCACCACCAATAAGAAGCGCTGCCAAAATCTTGGAGTTTTTGCTCACAAAAGTCGAAATTGCTTTATGCACCTGTGCAGCAAGTTCACGAGTAGGTGTAATAACAACAGCCATGTCATCTGGATTTGCCAACAATTTAGCAACCAGCGGCACACCAAATGCAGCCGTTTTACCAGTTCCTGTCTGTGCTGAACCCAGTATATCACGGCCTTCAAGCGCAAATGGAATGGCTTTTAGCTGTACGGGAGTTGGGTTCTTCAAACCAGCGTGGTCTAAACAATGTATAATAGCTTCGGGGAGGTCAAAATCTTTAAAAGTCGTCATGTCGAATCCTTAGGCGAATGAGGAATCATCCGCGTATGTTAATGCGCCTAGCAATTGCGCTGTATGTTCAGACATGATGGATCATGAGATCAAAAAAGGCCTGAGCTTTGGGCAAGCCCGCCAAGCTCTTATGCTTATGGGCCTTTAAGAGTTGCAACACTCTTCTGCCGCTGCAATTACATGTTGATCTTAATAATAGCAAGCCATAATTGTGCATAGCAGCATTGTAGCCAAGATTTTGGTTAATCTCTAACGTAGCCACGAAGCAGAGTTAGTGCCACATTTTTAGTACAACTTTATATACCCAAATTTCTTGACTTTATTGGTTTTCTGGCGTAGTTCAGCCAACAGACGGCGCAATATATTTTGTGCCGTTTATCTTTGTCCAACAAGATATTTAAATATCAGGATCAGGATTTGAGCCGATAATCGTAGTAAAAACAATCGATTATCATTTATGAAGACTGAAAAAGACAGTCATCTGTTCGACTCACAAATGCGTTTTACAGATAGAACTGGACTGAACACTCGAAGGAAAAAAAATGTTCGCAGTCATTAAAACTGGTGGTAAGCAATATCGCGTTACCGCAGGAGACGTTCTCAAGGTAGAGAAAGTTGCTGGCGAAGCTGGTGACATTGTAGAATTCACAGAAGTTATGATGGTCGGTGAAGGCGCATCTGCTACAATCGGTAAGCCACTTGTTGAAGGTGCACTTGTAACTGCTGAAGTCGTTGATCAGGGCCGTGGCCGTAAGATCATCGCTTTCAAAAAGCGTCGTCGTCAAAACTCAAAACGTACTATTGGTCATCGTCAGCATTTCACAACAGTGTCTATTGCTGAAATCTTGACTGGTGGCGCGAAACCTTCAAAGAAAGCTGCTGCAAAGCCAGCAGCTAAGAAGGAAACAGCACCAAAGGCTGCAGCTAAAGAAGCAGCGCCTAAAGCTGAGAAAAAGGCACCTGCTAAAAAGGCAGAAGCTAAATCCGACGAAGTTGCACCATTATTTGCAGCTCCTGAAGGTCCAGCTGATGATCTTAAAAAGATTTCTGGTGTTGGCCCAGTGCTTGAGAAAAAACTTAATGCACTTGGTGTGATGACATTTGCGCAAGTTGCTGCTATGTCAAAAGACGACATTCAGAAACTTGATGATGCATTATCATTCAAAGGCCGCATCGAGCGCGATGACTGGTTAAGTCAAGCTGCCGAATTGGCAAAAGCGTAATTTAGGACTGTAGGAGAAGAAAAAATGGCACATAAAAAAGCTGGTGGCTCATCCCGTAACGGTCGCGACTCTGAATCAAAACGCCTAGGCGTTAAAAAATTCGGTGGCGAAAACGTCATCTCAGGTAATATCATCCTTCGCCAACGTGGCACAAAATGGCATCCTGGTACAGGCGTTGGTCTTGGCCGCGATCATACTATTTTTGCTACAACAGAAGGTAATGTAGAATTTCGTAAGAAGGCCAACGGACGCACGTATGTGTCTGTGATGCCACTCGCGGAAGCAGCGGAATAACCGGAAACGCTCTAAATCATCCGGTGTCTCATCGACCCGGCTGATTCTAAAAAGCCAAATGTTTCAAAAGGGAAGATGAGAGATCATCTTCCCTTTTTTTATTTTCAAGCAGGAGGTTTTTGAAAATGCAATGCCTATCAGATGAACAGTTAAGTGACGAACAAGAAGAACGGATAAGCCAAAGTGACGGACTCAGTATTGAGAAAATTGTGAACGTTACAAAAATTGAAACTCGTCGCCTCACTTTGCGCAAACCGCAGTGTGATGACATAGACGCAATTTCCGATTTGGCAAACAACACTGCGGTCGCCAATATGCTCTCGCGAATGCCTCATCCATATGGAAAGCAAGATGCTGCTGACTTTGTTAACAAGGTCAACAAACTTGCTTCGGGCAATTGCGTCTATGCCATCACACTCACCACGACCGGTGAGATTATTGGATGTTGCGGCATAGAGAAAAAAGACGGGCGCGAGCAAAAGGAAATTGGTTATTGGCTTGGTCAACAATACTGGGGCAACGGATATGCAACCGAAGCTGCCCATGCACTGGTTGATATGGCTTTTGAAGATGAAGAAATAGAAGACCTCGTGGGACATTGCCGAATTGGCAATTACGCATCACGTCGAATATTGCAAAAAAGCGGTTTTCAATTTCTCTCAACAGGCATCGGTTATTGCCTTGCGCAAAACTCCCAAATGCCAATTGAAATTTACCGCCTTGAGCGTGCGATTTGGGCCTCTTTAAGAAACTGGCCCACAACATTTGAACAAGAAACTGAATGAAAGGAGGTTAGACATGTTGGATATAATTAGAAACCATCAGGAACGGGTTGCATTGCAACCTATAGATCACCACCACATTGAAGCGATGACATCGCATTTGGGAAGCGCTGAAGTTTTGGACCGTATGTTGTTCAAACCTCAACCCTTCTCCATTGGCGACGCACAAAGTTTTGTTCTTCGAGCAAAGACAGCCAACCCACTGGACATGCGTGTAAATGCTATCATCAACAAGGAAACGGATGAATTTCTTGGATTGATCAGCATATCAGTCAAAGATAATCACATCATCCCGTCCTTTGGATATTGGATTGGAGAGAAACATTGGAGCCAAGGTTTTGCCACCGAAGCTGTTGGTGTCTTGATCCGGGATATCTTGCCCGATTTTCGGTTTGCTATGTTGCGGGCTGGATGTGAGTTAGATAATATTGCATCCCAACGCGTACTTGAGAAAAACGGATTTCGGCCTCAGGAAACAGCTCCGTTATCGTTCGATAATGGTCGTGAAACAATCGTGAGGTGGTACCAACTTAATCTGGAACCCTATCACGGCTTTGCCCCAATACACGAAAACCAATTAGAAACTGGGGCAATTTACGCCTAAATGTTTTGCCTTTTGATGCAAGCAATTGTATCGAAGGGCAATTGAAACCAAATTCGACAGCTAAGTTGTTGAAATAAGTAGACGGACCTCAACATCATGAAATTTCTCGATCAGGCGAAAGTCTATATTAAATCGGGTGCAGGTGGCGCAGGTTGCGTATCATTTCACCGCGAAAAATATGTCGAATTTGGTGGTCCAGACGGCGGAGATGGCGGCAATGGTGGCAGTGTACTTATTGAGGCCGTGAATGGCCTCAATACACTTATCGATTATCGATATCAACAACATTACAAAGCAAAAACAGGCGTTCATGGCATGGGCAAAAACCGCACCGGCGCCCGTGGTGAAGATGTGGTACTTAAAGTTCCAGCTGGAACTCAAGTTTTTGAGGAAGATAACGAAACCCTTATTTGCGATCTCACAGAAGAAGGTCAACAATTTCGTCTGGCTAAAGGCGGCAATGGCGGCTTTGGCAATGCGCATTTCAAATCTTCAACCAACCAAGCGCCACGCAATGCAAATCCTGGGCAACCCGCAGAGGAAAAAACAATTTGGCTACGTCTTAAACTGATCGCTGATTGCGGATTGGTTGGACTTCCCAATGCGGGCAAATCTACATTCTTATCTAGCGTCACGCGCGCACGTCCAAAAATTGCTGGGTATCCATTTACAACGCTCCACCCTAATTTGGGTGTTGCGACTTCTGATGGCTATGAATTTGTACTCGCTGATATTCCCGGCCTTATAGAAGGCGCCCATGAAGGTGCTGGTATCGGTGATCGCTTTTTGGGCCATGTCGAACGCACAGGTGTATTGTTGCATCTTGTTTCAGCCCAAGAAGAAGATGTTGCGGAAGCCTACAAAATTGTGCGCCACGAATTGGAAGCCTATGGCAAAGGCATCGTTGACAAGCTTGAAATTGTCGCACTGTCTCAAATTGATATTTTGGATGACGAAACCAAAGCTGACAAATTAGCAGCACTTGCCGAAGCCTCCGGTAAAGAAGTGCGTGAAATATCAGCAATTGTTGGAACCGGCATGACCGATATTTTACGCGAGTTACGCAAAATTATTGATACCTCGATAGAGCCAGAGGACGCCGGTTAATGGCCACCTCCCGCAAAGAAATTGCAAAACACAAGCGCGTCGTGATTAAGATTGGGTCAGCGCTTTTGGTTGATCGCAAGGATGGATTAAAAGCTGAATGGCTAACATCCCTTTGTGAGGATATTGCAAGATTGCGGGAGCAAAATATCGACGTTCTAGTGGTATCATCCGGCGCGATAGCCATGGGTCGATCCGTACTATCTATTACGGAGAAACGCTTAAAACTTGAAGAAAGTCAGGCTTGTGCCGCTATTGGACAAATTGCACTTGCACGTGCATGGAGTGAAAAACTTTCAACGCATGACATCGTTGCCGGACAGCTACTGCTTACACTTTATGACACTGAAGAACGCCGCCGATACTTAAATGCCCGAGCAACAACCACTGAACTTTTGAACATGAATTGCGTACCAATTATCAACGAGAATGACACGGTTGCAACGTCAGAGATTCGTTACGGAGATAACGACCGATTGGCCGCGCGCGTTGCTACTATGATTGGCGCGGATTTACTTATTCTACTATCCGATGTTGATGGGCTTTACACAGCATCACCAAGTGAAGACAGGAACGCGGATTTTCTCGACACAATTGATGCGATTACACCGGAAATTGAAGCAATGGCTGGTGATACTGGATCTGAACTTTCGCGCGGGGGCATGCGCACAAAAATCGATGCGGCAAAGATTGCGACCAATGCAGGTTGCGCTATGATCATCGCATCCGGACAAAGACAGAACCCAATTACGGCAATTGATAATGGTGCAAGATCAAGCTGGTTTTCACCGGCAGGAACACCTCGTGCAGCACGTGCGACATGGATTGCAGGGCAGCTTGAACCAGCAGGTGCAATTACCATTGATGATGGCGCGGTGGATGCGCTAAAAAGAGGCCGAAGTTTGCTGCCAGCTGGTATAAAGTCGGTTTCTGGCACTTTCGGTCGTGGTGACAATGTCTCCGTTATCGACATGAATGGAAATGAAATCGCGCGGGGTTTAGCAGCCTATGATGCTGTTGAGGCCAAAGAAATTGCGGGTTTCAAAACCACTCAAATTGAAGATAAATTGGGTTATTCAGGTCGAAGTGCGATGATCCACCGAGACGACCTCGTCATGATGCAAGCCAAAGAGAATAAAGCGGGTTAAAATGGCAGATAAACAAAATTCCTACACAAGCGTTGAACAAATCATGGCTCAGATTGGTGAGCAGGCAACCGCTTCAAAGGCTGCGCTTGCTATTGCATCTCCTGAACGTAAACATGCAGCATTAATAGGCATGGCAGAAGATATTGAGCGGAACGTAAATGAGATTTTGGCGGCCAACGCAATTGACATGGAAAATGGCGAAAAGTCAGGTTTAAGCCCATCATTTCTTGATCGCTTAAAACTTGACGATCAACGCATCCGCGCAATGGCAAATGGCATAAGAGCAATTGCGGAACTAAAAGACCCTATTGGCGATGTGATTGCAGCTTGGGATCGCCCTAATGGCCTTCAGATCGAGCGTGTTCGCACACCACTCGGAACCATTGGTGTCATATATGAAAGTCGTCCAAATGTAACAGCTGACGCTGGCGCATTATGCTTAAAAGCAGGTAATGCCGTTATCCTGCGCGGAGGTTCAGATTCATTTAATTCATCAAATGCAATTCATGCCTGCCTGGTTACTGGTTTAAATGCTGCCAAACTGCCTGAACACGCCATTCAGATCGTACCAACGTCCGACAGAACAGCTGTTGGCGAGATGCTTAAAGGCTTGGATGGGGCAATTGATGTGATCGTTCCTCGCGGTGGCAAAGGGCTGGTAGGGCGCGTACAATCAGATGCACGTGTACCCGTATTTGCGCATCTTGAAGGCCTGTGCCACATCTATGTTGATAAATCTGCAGATGCAGACATGGCAAAAGATATCGTGGTAAATGCAAAAATGCGACGCACTGGTATTTGTGGGTCCGCAGAAACGCTACTCATCGATAAAAATGCTGATCAAAACATCGCCGCAAACCTTATCACCTCCTTGCAGCGCGCGGGATGTGAAGTAAGAGGTTCTGAAGACATTGCCAAAACATTTGCTAATGTGATACTCGCCAAGGAGGATGACTGGTCAACAGAATATCTCGACGCAATTATCTCTGCCAAATTCGTTGATGGAATTACTGGTGCAATCGAACACATCCAGCACTATTCTTCTGGACATACTGAAGCAGTAATCTGTGAGGATACCTCTGTAACAGAGCGTTTTTTCAACGAAATTGATTCCGCTATTCTTTTGCACAACGCATCGACACAATTTGCCGACGGTGGAGAATTTGGCATGGGTGCAGAGATTGGTATCGCCACCGGAAAAATGCATGCACGTGGACCCGTTGGAATTGAACAATTAACATCTTTTAAATATCGCGTTCGCGGCAACGGTCAAACCAGACCAAACTAATCAGGGAAGCGATTGACCAAAAAAGCCAACAAGCAGGACTATCTAAAAATGCCTTTTGTGACAAAAGGTATGCGCGTCGGTTTGTTTGGCGGTTCATTTAACCCACCTCATGACGGTCACGTACTTGTCGCCGAAATGGCATTAAAGCGTCTGAAATTGGATCAAGTTTGGTGGATGGTAACGCCGGGCAACCCGCTCAAAAGTCACAAAGAACTTTTGCCACTTAACGAGCGCATCAAACAAAGCCGGGAAATTTGCAGAGATCCTAAAATTAAAGTCACGGGATTTGAAGCGACATACAAACTGTCCTACACAGCCGAAACACTTGACTTAATAGCTCGCAAAAATCGAGGTGTGAATTTCGTCTGGCTTATGGGTGCTGATAATTTAGCGAGTTTCCATACATGGCAAGACTGGCGCGGCATCGCAGAAACCTTCCCCATTGCAGTCATTGATCGTCCAGGCTCAACCTTATCCTATCTATCATCCAAAATGGCAAAAACATACGCTCATGCAAGACTGGATGAAACTGATGCAAGCGCATTGGCTAACCTCAAACCGCCCGCGTGGACATTCCTGCACGGGCCAAGGTCATCACTATCATCGACAGCCTTACGCAATGCATCCAAGACAACATGATGACACTGTTCATACCCCCATGTAGAATTGACTTGCTTCATAAGTATCTTGCAGACTATTCTAGCACCATGATTGGTTCTTATCCCATCATAGGTATATATTTGAGCATGTTCCACAACGAAAGGAAATCAAGCTGAGAACAGCACACGAAAAGGGAGCAAAAGACGAAAAGCTCTCAAAAGGGAAGAAATCAGGCGATGATGCCGTGAAAGACGCCCTAAAAATCGCTTTAGAATGTCTTGAAGAGGCTAAAGCAGAAGATACAATTACAATTGATATCGGCGGGAAATCATCAATAGGCGACTATATGATTGTTACGTCCGGACGCTCAAACAGACATGTTTCTGCAATTTGTGATCAACTTATCACTGATATGAAGAATGCTGGGCTCGGGAGTGCACGCACCGAAGGCCTTTCAAAAGGTGACTGGGTACTGATCGATTTTGGCGACATTATCATCCACGTTTTCAGACCAGAAATTAGAGAGTTCTACAACATTGAAAAAATGTGGTTGGCTCCAGAAACTGACGAAAAAACAAAACACTGATGAATTGGATTGCTTTTAAATGAGCAATCCTTTGGTTTTCTAACCGGTGACAGACTATAATTTCAACACAGCCAGCTAACATGATCGGTTGGGTCTATCACACATCCTCATCTTAATTTCAGCGGTCGTAACTATGCGCATCTCACTCCACACAGTTGGTAAGCTAAAATCTGGCCCTGAAAGCGAACTAACGAAACGGTATTTGGATCGCTTCAAGAAATCTGGTGCAGGTATTGGACTTGAACTCGCGAAGGTCCTTGAGATTAGTGAAAGCCGTGCAGGGAACGCAAAAGAACGCAAAGCTGACGAAGCTGCGCAACTTGCAAAAGCCTTACCGAACAATTGCAAACTTATCTTACTCGACGAAGGTGGAGATAACATCACATCTGAGGCATTCTCCTCGATGCTAGCGAATTTACGCGATAATGGTGAGCGCGATGTTGTGTTTGCCATTGGAGGCGCGGATGGCCACGACTATACAAGCAAAGAAATGGCCTTTAGATCACTCTCTTTCGGCAAAATGACATGGCCACATCAAATGGCCAGATTTATGCTCGCAGAACAACTTTATCGATCTGTCACGATTTTATCTGGCCATCCATACCACCGATCATAGATCAAATTATGGGTCCAGAAAGGCAGAAGTTGCGCCCTATTCCAAACACATAATTGTGAGATAGATTTGGTTGAGAATTCTAGTCTATCGGCTGCAAATCAGCTAAGAAGGTGACATGCAAAAGAATATTCAGTTCAAAACCATAAGCCTGCACGCGATTTTAGCTGCGGGATTTATGGTATTTTGTTTTGCATATTTCGACGCCGTCGCACAAGAAACAACAGACAGACTTGAGAAAGCACGCGATCAAACAAGCGCTGAACTTGAGGAACTGCAAATTCAACGTGAAGCTAGTGCAAAAGCCCTGGAGCGCCTGAAAACTAAAATCGCAACGCTCAAAAAAGATCAGGATCTTCTGCAAGTTTCACTTAAGGAAGCTGAACAAAAACAAACAAGCTTGAACGCCCGCGCACAAGATAGTCAGGAACGCTTGGCCAAACTCGAAACAGATGAAACCGCTATAAAACTTTCTCTTAGAGATCGAAATGACATCTTGTCCGAAGTGCTGGCAGCTTTGCAGCGATTAGGTAGCAATCCGCCCCCTGCACTTCTTGTCAAACCTGAGGATGCATTATCGTCAGTTCGAAGCGCTATATTGCTGGGCGCTGTCGTACCAGAGATTAGATCAGAAACAGAAAAACTATTAACAGACCTTCAAAAACTGGCTGAAATTCGAGTAAGCATTGATGGTGAGCGGATTGAACTGGCGGAAGCACTCGAACAAAGTATCGAAGAAGAAAAGAAACTGACACGTCTTATTCAAGAAAAAGCCGCTCTGAATGTTGCGAGCCTTCAGCAACTGGAAAAAGAAAAAGTACGTGTTGATGAACTCAAATCCAAATCCAAGGATCTGGAGTTGCTTGTAGCTTCAATCGATGAAGAGGTTCTTTCCATCCGAAAAAATGCCGAAGAAGCACGTATTGCTGAAATTGCGAGACAAAAACGTGTCGCTGAAAACCTGGAAAAAGCACGTGACCTTGCACGAGAAAATACGAAAGATGACAAACAGTTAGCTCCCTCATATGCGTTCTCTGAATTACGCGACACTGTTCCATTTCCAGTAGATGGGATACTTGCCGCAAGTTTTGGAGACGATGATGGAACAGGTGAACCCCTTCAAGGCATTGCACTAGCAGCATCAGAAGAAGCCGAAGTGAAAGCCCCTATTGACGGCTGGGTCGTCTATTCAGGCCCATTCCGCAGTTACGGAAAAATGCTGATTATAAATGCAGGTGAAGGCTATCATTTAGTTATGAGTGGATTGGGCAACTTGAATGTTTCCCAAGGCCAATTCATTGTCAAAGGGGAGCCCATCGCAACCATGGGGCCTCGAAAACAACAAGACAACAAGACATTTGCACTAGCGTCAGGCAAGCCTACGCTTTACATTGAATTGAGGAAAGATCAAAAGACCATTGATTCTGCTCCATGGTGGGCTGACATCACGTCTGGAAGGGTAAGTAATGATACGTAAAATATCGCTTCTCGCTGTTGGCATATTTATGGGAGCCGCAGCAACTAGTTTTATCAAAACAGAAGGCCTGTCTGCAGAAGCGGCAAGTTCTGATACATATCGACAAATATCAATTTTTGGGTCGGTATTTGAGCGCATCCGTGCTGAATATGTCACGCCGCCAGATGAGAAAAAATTAGTACAGAGCGCCATAAGCGGCATGCTGTCTTCACTTGATCCGCATTCCAGTTATCTTGATCAAGAAGCCGCGAATGATATGCGCACACAAACACGTGGCGAATTTGGTGGTCTCGGCATTGAAGTAACAATGGAAGATGATGTGGTCAAAGTCATTACGCCAATCGACGATACGCCAGCTTCAAAAGCAGGTGTTTTGGCAGGTGATTTAATCGTGGAGATCGATGGTGAGGCAGTTCGCGGTCTTTCTCTTGGTGACGCAGTTGATCGCATGCGCGGACCTGTTAATACGCCAATTCTCCTAACGGTTATCCGCCAAGGCGCCGATAAACCATTAGAGATCGAAGTTGTTCGCGATATCATTGCTATTCGTGCTGTTCGCTCTCGTGCAGAAAACGATGTTGGCTATCTTCGTGTTATTTCCTTCACAGAGAAAACATTCAGTGACCTCGATAAAGCTATTTCAAAACTGACCGAGGAAATTGGTGAAGATAAACTCAAAGGGTTTGTCCTGGATTTAAGGCTTAATCCGGGTGGTCTTCTTGATCAGGCAATAAGCGTTTCAGATGCGTTTCTAGATCGTGGTGAAATCGTATCAACACGCGGGCGCGATCCCGAAACTGAACGCCGTTTCAATGCACGCCCAGGTGATCTATCAGGCGGCAAACCGCTCATTGTTATGATTAATGGTGGTTCTGCATCCGCATCTGAAATCGTAGCTGGCGCACTTCAAGACCACAAGCGCGCAACAATCTTGGGAACACGATCTTTCGGTAAAGGTTCAGTTCAAACCATTATACCCATGAATGAATTTGGTTCACTAAGGTTGACGACAGCTCTTTATTACACACCATCAGGTGCATCGATTCAGGGTAAGGGTATTTTGCCTGATATCAAAGTCGACCAGCCAATTCCTGAAGAATTACAGGGACGCGTTCGCGAGACTGGCGAATCCGAACTTCGCGGCCATATTGAAGGCAATCAGGAAGATGAAGAGGGTTCAGGCTCAATCGCATATGTACCACCGGATCCAGAAGATGATGAGCAGCTTAATTATGCATTGCAACTATTGCGCGGCGAAATCGATAACGATGCTTTTCCTCCTATGAAGGATCAGGCTAGCAACAACTAGGCGGGCCGAAACTTTATGCAGTCAGATCTTCACCGTCCTCTAGGCCAGGACAAAAAGAAGAAGAAGGCGAAAACAAATGTTACACCTGCCAGCCTAAAACCATGGCTGGCAGGTTTTGCTATTCTTGCTCTCATTATAGGATCGGCATACACTTCATTTATCAACCCTCCTCTTAAATCTGCCACTCCTGAAAAACCTGAAGCAACCGCTTCAACTGAGGGCGAACCAACCTCTCAAAGCGACAATATTGAAGCGAAGCAAAGCTTAGACACCCCAAACTCTGGAAACAATAGTTTTGCATCTCAATCAGGAACATCAGGCGGCAACATAGAAACATTCACGACTGACGAAGGTCTAAAAGTTACGAAAATTACACCTCGCCCGCGGATCGGTGATGACGCAGTATTTCTTGACGCCCCTAATAAAGGACAAAACCTCCGAATTGCTCACCTTCCGGACCCAGAGATCATAGAAGATACATCTTTAGGACGTCTGCCAATTTATAGCGATGAAGGAAAACGTGCATTTGACGTGTATGCGCGACCGTGGTCGGGTGCACGCGGCACACGTATTGCTATTGTTGTTGGTGGATTAGGACTAAGTCAAACAGGCTCTAATTTTGCGATAGAGACGTTACCGGAAGAGATAACACTCGCATTTGCGGCGAGTGGCAATAGCTTACACCGCTGGATGCAAGACGCACGCAGAAATGGCCATGAGATATTACTCCAAGTTCCTTTTGAACCATTTGATTATCCAAACAACGATCCGGGCCGCGGCACGCTTCTGGTCGATAAAGACCCCAAAGCCAACTTGAAATTGCTCCATGAAGCAATGGGCAGCATAACCAACTATACAGGTATCAGCAACTTCATGGGTGCTCGATTTTTATCTGATCCAGAAGCCCTTGAACCCATAATGCGAGATTTGGCCAGAAGAGGTGTCATGTTCTTCGATGATGGTACATCGTCACGATCACTCACGGAAACATTTTCCAACGCATTGGGGATTCCCTTTGCAGCGAGTGACATGGTTTTGGATACCAAACTTGAGGTTGGAACAATTTTGAAAAAACTTGATGACCTCGAACGCGTTGCACAGCGTAATGGTTCGGCCATTGGAATCGCATCTGCATTTCCAGAAAGTGTTGAAGCCATCGCATCTTGGTCCAATGAAGCCAAGGCGCGCGGAATAGAAATAGTTGGAATTTCTGCACTGGCAGACGATCCGGAACGGAGATAGTATGAGCAAGAAGGTCAAAGCTGAAGATCTACCTTACCGGCCATGTGTTGGTATTATGGTACTTAATAAGGAAGATCAGGTTTGGACTGGTTTGCGCATTAATGAACCACCCGATTCTGAATACCACAATTCTCCATACCGATGGCAGATGCCGCAAGGTGGAATTGATAAGGGAGAAGACCCGCAAAAAGCTTCCTTACGCGAACTTTATGAAGAAACAGGCATGAAGACAGTCTCGCTATTGGCAGAAACGAACGACTGGCTAACTTATGACCTACCGGATGAACTTATCGGGACAGGTCTTAAAGGGAAATGGCGCGGCCAAAAGCAAAAATGGTTTGCTTATCGCTTTGAAGGCAATGAATCTGAAATCCAAGTAAACCCACCTGTTACCGGTGAGAAGGCCGAATTTGAAGAATGGGCGTGGAAACCCATGCATAAACTCCCTGATCTAATTGTGCCATTCAAGCGCGAGCTCTATAAAAAGATAGTGGATGAATTTTCTAATTTGATGGGGAAACGATGAAAACATTCGGTGGTGAAAATACAGATTTTGATGAGGTGATTAGCCGAATTGGAACTCATTCAGAGAAATGGGATTCAATGGAAACAGTCTTTGGCGTATCTCCTCACGCAGGCATTGCCATGTGGGTGGCAGATATGGATTTCCGCCCGCCGAAGTGCGTGTCTGACGCGGTCAAGAACATGCAAGAACACGGTATTTTTGGCTACTTTGGCGATGATTCCGACTATAAAGCGGCCATCAAATGGTGGATGAAGGAAGTACATGGTTGGGATATTGAACCAAACTGGGTGTTTACAACGCATGGGCTTGTAAACGGCACATCTATCTGCGTCGACACTTTCACAAAAGTCGGTGATGCCGTCGTTCTTTTCACACCAGTTTATCATGCATTTGCTCGCGTAATTGAAGCAGCAGATAGAAGCGTAACCGAATGTCCATTAGTCATTGAAAATGGCCGCTATGTTTTTGATTTTGAAGCCTATGAAAAACTTCTCACCGGAAAAGAAACAATGCTTATCCTTTGCTCCCCGCATAATCCGGGCGGCACTGTTTGGATGCGGCAGGAGCTGGAAGCATTAGCAGAGTTTGCGAAGAAGCACGACCTTATAATTGTCTCTGATGAAATACATCACGACTTAATAATGCCTGGGCAAATGCACATACCGATGGGCAACATTAAGAAGGACATTACTGATCGTCTGGTGATGATGACCGCACCGACGAAAACTTTTAATATCGCTGGATGTCATACAGGTAATGTCATTATTGAAGATCCAAAATTGCGTTCCAAATTTGGGAAACGCATGAAAGCTTTAGGCATATCTGGGAACGCATTTGGTATGATGATGACCGAGGCTGCCTATTCCCCGGAGGGAGCATATTGGGTTACATCACTCATGAAGTATATTGACGAGAACGCCCGCGTTTTTGACGAAGCTATTATGGATATTGATGGCGCTGTATCTATGGGTTTGCAATCTACATATCTTGCATGGGTGGATTTTTCCGGAACCGGATTGGCTCCAGAGGACGTTATCGAACGCGTTCAAGAAGGTGCGGAAATAGCTGCAAGCCATGGCGCTACTTTTGGCACCGGTGGCGAAACCTATCTGCGCTTTAATATCGGCATGCCGCGTGTTCAGTTGGTGGATGCGATCACACGCCTTAAGAAGGCATTTGCTTAGTAAACAATATAAAACCACCCAGAATAAAACTGGGTGGTTCCAAATAAATCAAAACAAATTTTGTATTTTACACGGCAGCTTTTAGCTCTTCTAATTGAGAAGCAAAAGCACTCAAGCGTGTCTTATCAGCATCGCCGACAGCAGCTTCTGCGGCGTCATTCGCGGCCTTGATACGTGTATCCAACTCACCATCTTCTAGTGCATCAACAGCAACAGCCGATTCTGCTAACAATGTGCAACCAGCTGGTACGATATCAGCAAAGCCGCCAAAAACGACATATTTGCTCGTGCCTTCAGCGCCTTCAACAGTAACGATACCCGGCTTAACTGTGCTCATTGTTGGAGCATGGTTTGCCATTACAGTCATTTCACCTTCTGAACCAGGCAACACGACCGACGTTACTTCTGCAGATAGCAAAAGTTTTTCAGGAGAAACGAGTTCAAATGTAAATGTGTCAGCCATGACGTAACGTCCAGTTTAGAACAGATGTAAAATCAAACAGTAGAGTTATGTGCGAGCTCAAAAATGAACCCGCACATATGCAATTTATTAGGCAGCTTCAGCAGCTAGTTTCTTAGCTTTTTCAATTGCCATGTCGATGCCACCA
The DNA here is from genome assembly GCF_900537175.1 of Lentilitoribacter sp. Alg239-R112. Classification (GTDB taxonomy): domain Bacteria; phylum Pseudomonadota; class Alphaproteobacteria; order Rhizobiales; family Rhizobiaceae; genus Lentilitoribacter. The sequence goes on from NZ_LS999833.1 coordinate 2,364,404, forward strand.
ACCATGTAGAAAGCTGATTCTGGAAGGTGATCATAATCACCAGCAACCAAGCCTTTAAATGAGTTGATTGTATCTTCAAGATCAACCAATTGACCAGGAGCACCAGTAAACACCTCAGCCACAAAGAATGGCTGTGACAAGAAGCGCTCAACCTTACGAGCACGTGCCACTGTAACTTTATCTTCTTCAGACAATTCATCCATACCCAAGATGGCGATGATATCTTGAAGAGATTTATAGCGCTGTAGAATTTCCTGAACAGAACGAGCAACCTCATAATGCTCATCACCAACAATTTGCGGATCGAGCATACGAGAGTTTGAATCCAGTGGATCCACAGCTGGGTAAATACCCTTTTCAGAAATCGCACGGTTCAACACTGTTTGCGCATCCAAGTGAGCAAATGTTGACGCAGGCGCCGGATCGGTCAAATCATCGGCAGGCACATAAACGGCTTGCACAGATGTAATAGAACCTTTTGTTGTTGTCGTAATACGCTCCTGCATGGAACCCATATCTGTTGACAATGTTGGCTGATAACCCACAGCTGATGGGATACGACCCAACAGCGCCGACATTTCAGAACCAGCTTGTGTAAAGCGGAAAATATTATCAACGAAAAACAACACGTCCTGACCTTCATCACGGAACTGTTCCGCAATTGTTAGACCAGTAAGAGCAACACGAGCACGCGCTCCTGGAGGTTCATTCATTTGACCAAACACGAGAGAACACTTAGAGCCTTCGCCGCCGCCTTCTACGTTCACGCCTGATTCAATCATCTCATGGTAAAGATCGTTACCCTCACGAGTACGCTCACCCACACCAGCAAACACTGAATAACCACCGTGTGCTTTCGCAATGTTGTTGATCAATTCCTGAATAAGAACTGTCTTACCAACGCCAGCACCGCCAAAGAGGCCAATTTTACCACCACGCGCATATGGCGCTAGCAAATCAACAACTTTAATACCAGTTACAAGAATTTCAGCTTCAGTAGACTGTTCTGAGAAATCAGGAGCATCTTGGTGAATACCACGACGTGCTTTTGTCTTAACAGGACCAGCATCATCAACAGGCTCGCCAATCACGTTCAAGATACGACCTAGTGTTTCATCACCAACCGGAACCATGATGGCTTCACCAGTATCAGTAACTTCCTGACCACGAACAAGGCCTTCAGTCGAGTCCATCGCAATCGTACGAACTGTATTTTCGCCCAAATGCTGCGCTACTTCAAGAACAAGGCGGTTACCCACATTTGTTGTCTCAAGAGCATTCAGGATTTTTGGAAGGTGACCTTCAAAGGAAACGTCAACCACCGCACCAATAACCTGTGTTACTTTACCAACTGCTGCACCAGCTGCTGCTGATTTAGTTGCCGCAGCTTTCTTAGCTGGAGCACGTTTCGCAGGCGCTTTTTTAGCTGGCGCTTTTTTTGCTGCGGTCGTCTTAGTCGTCGCTGCTTTTGCCATAGTTATAAACCTCTTCGTCTCGACTTAGAGTGCTTCCGCACCCGAGATAATCTCAATCAATTCTTTTGTAATTTGTGCTTGACGCTGGCGGTTGTAGCTCATTGTCAATTTATCGATCATATCGCCAGCATTACGTGTTGCATTATCCATCGCGCTCATTTTAGCGCCCATTTCACCAGCAACATTCTCCAGCAATGCACGCAAGATCTGTACTTTGATATTGCGTGGAATGATATCTTCTAGGATTGCACCAGCATCAGGCTCATATTCGTAAGCCGCATCGGAGCCGTTTGCTGCATCTTCACCTTCGGTTGCCTCAAGTTTAGCAGGGATAAGCTGCTGAGCAGTGGGAACCTGTGAAATTACAGACTTAAACTCTGAATAGAAGAGTGTGCAAACATCAAATTCATTAGCATCGAATAAAGCAGATACACGACTTGCAATATCTTCAGCATTGACAAAACCAATGTTCTTAACTTCACGCAAATCAACGCGATCAATAATTTGATTAGCAAAATCTCGCTTCAGTTGATCAAAGCCTTTTTTACCAACGCAAAGAATTTTAACATCTTTACCTTCGCTTTGCAGCTTTTGAGCATGTAAACGGGCGTGACGTGCAATTTGCGTATTAAAACCACCGCAAAGACCACGTTCTGCTGTACAAACAACGAGCAGATGCGTGTCATCTTTGCCAGTGCCAGTCATTAAACGCGGCGCATCATCACCACCAACAGCACCGGAAATATTTGCCATAACAGATGCCATGCGCTCCGAATAAGGGCGCGCAGCTTCAGCAGCTTCTTGTGCACGACGCAGTTTAGCAGCCGCAACCATTTGCATGGCCTTGGTGATTTTCTGCGTCGCCTTTACTGAGGCAATCCGGTTTTTCAGATCCTTTAAAGAAGGCATCCGTTCCGTCCTTAGTTGAGCCTAATTAGGCAAAAGTTTTCGCAAATGAATCAAGCGCAGCTTTAAGCTTTTCCTTGATTTCATCAGTTACAGCCTTCTTCTCAGCAATTGCTGCAAGAATGTCTTTACCTTCACCACGCATGTAGGAAAGCAAGCCTTGCTCGAATGGGCCAACTTGCTTGACATCCAATTCATCAAGATAACCGTTCACACCAGCAAAGATAACTGCAACTTGCTCTTCTGTTTTCAACGGTGAGAACTGTGGTTGCTTAAGCAACTCAGTCAAACGCGCACCGCGATTAAGAAGACGCTGAGTAGAGGCATCCAAATCAGAACCGAACTGGGCAAACGCTGCCATCTCACGATACTGAGCAAGCTCACCTTTAATAGAACCAGCAACCTGTTTCATCGCTTTAATTTGAGCTGATGATCCAACACGAGACACTGACAGACCAACGTTCACCGCAGGGCGGATACCTTGGTAAAACAGTTCAGTTTCCAAGAAAATCTGACCATCCGTAATAGAGATCACGTTTGTTGGAATATAAGCTGACACGTCATTGGCTTGAGTTTCAATAATAGGCAAAGCTGTTAGTGAGCCAGAACCATTATCTTCGTTCAATTTAGCTGAACGCTCAAGAAGACGGGAGTGAAGGTAGAAAACATCACCAGGATAAGCTTCACGGCCCGGAGGACGACGAAGCAGAAGTGACATTTGACGATAAGCAACAGCTTGTTTTGACAAATCATCGTAGCCGATCAGAGCATGCTGACCATTGTCACGGAAATATTCGCCCATTGTACAAGCAGCAAATGGAGCCAAGAACTGCATAGGAGCAGGATCAGAAGCAGTCGCAGCAATCACGATTGAATATTCAAGCGCACCACGATCTTCAAGAACTTTAACGAACTGAGCAACAGTTGAACGCTTTTGACCAACAGCAACATATACACAATAAAGCTTATCAGCTTCATTATCCGCATCATGTGCAGGCTTCTGGTTCAGGAACGTATCCAAAAGGATCGCTGTTTTACCAGTTTGACGGTCACCAATAACCAATTCACGCTGACCACGACCAACAGGGATCAAAGCATCAATCGCTTTAAGACCAGTTGCCATTGGCTCATGCACGGATTTACGAGGCATAATACCAGGCGCTTTAACATCCACACGGGCACGTTTCTTCGCCTTAATTGGGCCTTTGCCATCAATTGGGTTACCAAGCGCATCAACAACACGACCGAGCAATTCAGGACCAACTGGAACATCCACGATGGCGCCTGTACGTTTAACAACGTCGCCTTCTTTAATGTCACGGTCGGAACCGAAGATAACAACACCGACATTGTCGGCTTCCAGGTTAAGCGCCATGCCGCGAATTCCACCAGGGAATTCGACCATTTCACCAGCCTGTACGTTATCAAGGCCATATACGCGAGCGATACCATCACCCACGGACAACACTTGACCGACTTCTGAGACTTCTGCCTCATCGCCGAAATTTTTAATTTGATCTTTTAGGATTGCGGAAATTTCCGCGGCACGAATGTCCATCAGCCAACCTCTTTCAATGAGAGCTTAAGGGTGGAAAGTTTAGTACGTAAAGACGTATCGATTTGGCGAGATCCAATCTTTACAATCAAACCACCCAATAAAGAAGGATCAACCGTTAGATTGATCGCAACTGTCTTGCCAGTAACGCTTTTAAGCGTCGCCTGCAATTCTTTGGTTTGCGCAGCGCTCAGACTATGAGCGGATTTAACATCAGCAGTTACTTCGCCGCGATGACGAGCAACAAGCTCACGAAAGCCAGCAATAACTGCAGGCAGTGTGAACAGGCGCTGATTTTGCGCAACAACTTTGAGGAAATTTCCAGTCAAACTGGAAACCTTTGCCTTAGTCACTAAAGCAGAAATTGCTTTAAGTTGATCTTCGGCAGAAAAAACGGGACTAGCGATCAATCGGGTTAGATCTTCGCTTCCCTTAATCATGGCATCAAAGCTGGAAAGCTCTTTACCTACTTTGTCGATGGACTTTGCTTCAAGAGCAAGATCAAACAATGACGAAGCATATCGTTCTGCAACACCGGAAATGAGATTGGAACTGTCAGCCACGGGCAATTTTCTCTGTTCTGGTCAAGCAACTACCAAATTGGGAGGACCCAAAGTATCGCTACTTAAATTATTACGATTTATTTCTAGAAACTTACGACCGAAGCCACAATATTTCCTTATTTCGCGGTTCACTAGCATAGGAAATTCTGACAGGCAACACACCTTAGACAGCAAAATTGCGACAAAATAGGCATTATCAACAAGTTGAAAATTTGAAATCCTTATAAGTTGCTGATTTTAAATTACATTTTCAAAAATAACCAAATGCATATAATGTTGGTAAAATGCCTAGTGCAGCTTCAATCGGCCAAGAAATCCAATTGTACTTGGTATTTCCTTTATCCAGCACCATGGAGACAATGCGTCCGAAAGCCGTAAACAGCCAGCTTACGCCCAATGTGAGGTATAAAAGCGGTTGTGCTAGCAAAATGCAGCTGAACCCAACTCCAAAATAGAAACCAGCCATCGTAGCGCGTGATTCTGAAACTGCAGATGGCACATCCGGGAATGTTTGAAGTCTGAGAATACGAAGTGAAAGCCGCGGCATAAAGAAAAGCAGAACGGCAAAGAGGATGGTCACCACTGCACTCGCAAAGGCAGCCCACTCACCAGGGCTCGTCGGGAAATAAAAATCAATCATATTTTCTTGTCTCAGGTTTATCAGTTATAATCACTACGTTTTAGTCTAACTAATAGATTTATCCTTGCGTTCCAAGTGTCATTTAAACTTGCGTTCAGCCAAGGCATCTGCCGAAATAACTAAAAACCTCAAAGAAAACTTTGCGGATCAATGTCGATTTGAACTTTCAATGAACCGCGTTCTTTCGGTCCTTTATCTATCATCGCTCGAATGAAGCCCTGTAGGTCGGCGCCGCGCGGCCCATGAATGAGGAGCCGCATGCGATAACGACCACGCACGAGTGCCAATGGTGCATCTGCAGGACCTAAAATTGAGAACGGACTTTGATTAGGTGCTCCTTGCCGCAAACCTTTCCCATGTTGCTCCGCATCACTACGTTGATTGGCAGAAATAATAATAGATGCCAAACGACCAAATGGCGGCAGTTTCGCGCGGTCGCGTTCCAAAGTTTCCCGCTCATAAAACATATCCGCTTCGCCCGACACCAAAGCCTGCATAACAGGATGCTCCGGCTGATAAGTCTGAATGAGCCCCTGGCTTTTACGCCCCGTCCGTCCAGCACGGCCAGTAACTTGAGATAGCAATTGATAGGTTCTCTCAGCGGCCCGCGGATCACCATTTGATAATCCAAGATCAGCGTCTACCACACCAACGAATGTCATCAGCGGGAAATTATGCCCTTTTGCCACCAATTGAGTGCCAACGATAATGTCTGCTTCCCCTTTTGCAATCGCATCCAATTCAAGACGCAATCGCTTGGAACCGCCAGCCATATCTGAGGACAAAACAATCGTTCGCGCATCCGGAAAGTGCTGATCAAGCTCTTCGGCTATTCTCTCAACGCCGGGACCACAAGCCACCAGATGATCCAGTGTTCCACATTCAGGGCATGATTCATGCACAGGCTCATGGTGCCCGCAATGATGGCATTGAATTTGTTGTCTAAAACGATGTTCAACAAGCCAAGTCGAACAATTTGGACATTGAAAACGGTGACCGCACACGCGACATAATGTAAGCGGTGCGTACCCCCGACGGTTCAGAAATAGAAGCGCCTGCTCCTTTTTCTCAAGCGCCTTGCGAACACCATCAAGCGTTATAGGTGATAAAAACCCACCCCGCTTCGGTGGGTTCTTGCGCAAATCCACCATTGATAAATCCGGCAATGCAGCATCAGAATAGCGTTTCGATAAAACAACACGCTTATATCTATCCTGCTCCGCATTTACATGGCTTTCCAAAGAAGGTGTTGCTGAGGCTAAAATAATGGGAATATCCGCCAACTGCGCCCTCACTACCGCCATATCCCGCGCATGATAAAAAACCCTATCTTGCTGCTTATAAGCAGGATCATGTTCTTCATCGACAATGATCAAGCCAAGATTATCAAATGGAAGAAACAATGCGCTCCGAGCGCCGGCTACAACACGAACTTGCCCTTCGATAACCTGGCGCCAGACACGCTCTCGCATTCGAGGGGCAATATCAGAATGCCATTCTCCAGGAGGTGCGCCAAACCGATTCTCAAATCTTTTAAGGAAAGAAGAAGTAAGCGAAATCTCCGGCAAAAGAATAAGAGCCTGCTTGCCCTTTTCAAGCGCATCGGCGATCGCCTCAAAATACACTTCTGTTTTACCAGAACCAGTCACACCATCCAGGAGTATCGGTTGAAACGTACCCGGTTTGACATATTCAATAAGCTCATCTGCACCTCTTACTTGTGCATCCGTTAAATCAGCAGTTCCATAATCAGTATCAGGCTTAGCCACAACGGGGGGCGCAGGTAGCATTACGGTTTTAAAAACGCCCTGTTTTGTTAAACCATCGACCACGCTTGGCGTAACCCCAGCGACATGGGCAAGTCCGGATTTACTCCACGCCATGCCATCTTCTGCAAATTCTAAAACACGACGACGAGCATCCGTTAAACGTTCGGGTGTTTGGCCTGTGTACTGCAAGGCTGCAATCATCGGTTCGGGGTCAAGCGCCGCTGGCGCCCGCAATGCCATTTTTGCAACATACCCTGGAGGCGAGAGTGTATAATTGCTCACCCAGTCAACGAACCGCCGCATCGCTTTGTCGATAGGTGGGCAGTCAAAAACCTCGCTAATAGATTTAACTTTTTTTGCATCAATATTATCGCAGTCACCGTCCCAAACGATGCCGATAACCTGTCGAGGACCAAGCGGAACTTTGACAATTGATCCCGGCTCAACCGCTTGGTCTTCGGGAACTGCATAGGTAAACGGACGATCCACAGGCATTGGCACCAAAACTGGAACCAATTGCGGCAAAGCATTTTTAAAAAGTTCATTTTGCGAATCAGTATTCATATATTACGTGACCTTGCCGCCAGTTTGGTTTAAAGGAAAGCACAGACTATTGAAAAGATGGTTTTTCACAACCCATAGACATCCGGAGTAATAAAATGAAGTTTTTTGTCGATACAGCCGTTGTAGACGAGATCAAAGAATTAAACGATCTTGGTCTGGTTGATGGCGTGACAACAAACCCGTCACTCATCCTTAAATCTGGCCGTGACATCATCGAAGTCACAAAAGAAATTTGTTCACTTGTCGATGGCCCGGTCTCTGCTGAAGTTGCAGCTACTGATTATGAAACAATCATGAAAGAAGCAGCAGTCATTGCAAAGATCGCAGATAATATTTGCATCAAATTGCCACTCACACTTGATGGTTTGAAAGCTTGTAAAGCACTGACAAGCGATGGACATAAAACAAATGTGACATTGTGCTTCTCTGCCAATCAGGCATTACTTGCTGCAAAGGCTGGCGCAACATACATTTCACCATTTATCGGTCGCCTGGATGACATGGCAATCGACGGCTTGGATCTCATAGCTGAAATCCGCCAGATTTATGACAATTATGATTATGATACGCAAATTCTTGCAGCATCAATCCGTACAGTAAACCATGTCAAAGAAGCGGCCCTTATTGGTGCTGATGTTTCAACTGTTCCACCAAGCACACTCAAGGCTTTGGTCAAGCACCCGTTGACTGACAAAGGTTTGGAAGCATTTTTGGCAGACTGGGCAAAGACTGGTCAAACAATCGGCTAATACTGATAGCTAAATAGATCGCGATCTAAAAATAAAACCGACGGGTATTTCCATATCCGTCGGTTTTTATTATCTGATTTTTGAAATTACTTAACTTAATAAGCAGCTCGATCTATTAATCAAAATTTCGATTGAGATCGAAGTTCAAGTCGGCATCATCAGCCAGACCATAGACAGTATGATTCTCTAGCGCTTTTGTTCCAAGATTAACATCATCTCCCAATTCATCGGGCGAAATCATCTTGCCAATCTTAAAATGGAACGGCTTTTTCTTTTTGTTCAAAAGCTCATGAAATACTGTAATATCGCGCAACTCTGCAGAATATTTTGAAAGCCAGTAAAACAAGCCAGAATTTCGAGCACTCAAATGAACAGGCAAAATGGGCAAATTGTATTTGCGCGCGATACTGTAAACGGAGGGCTTCCACTCACGTTCTGTCAATTTACCTTCATGCCAATGAGCAATCCGGCCAGATGGATAAAGCACCGCAGCTTTTTCTGATTTGACTGTCTGCGATGTTAATTGAAGCGTTTCACGCGCCTTCAAACGGCTTTTATAATCTTCGCGCCATTCAACCGGAATAATCATCTCGACAAGACGTGGGTTAACGCGCAGCGCATCCCGATTTGCAAAAAACATCATATCGGGACGTACATCCTTCAATAAGTCAAACATTGCAATGCCATCTGCAATGCCTGTTGGGTGATTGCAAGCAAGCAAAAAGCCACCATCTGTTGGAATACGCGATTTTTGTTCGACGGTAACTTCCAGTTTCAGGGTTTCACTCACAAATTCAAATGCGTCAAAGCCAGATAGCGGAGCAGTTGCATCCGCAAAACGAACGGCTTCGCGATAATGAAACACCGTATGAAAAATAGGACGTACAACTGGCCATAAAGGATGGCTCATAATACTCTTACCGCGATCAGCAATCAGCTCATCAACGACATGCCCAGGTCGACCATATGTCAAAAGCTGAAAAGCCTCTGTAAAGCCGTCCATAACAGAAATTTCATTACGTTTAAGCATGTCTCACCACTATCCATGAGAGTTGTAGCAGCCCTCATATCTGTATCGCAGGAAATTGTGATAACTCTATGACGACCAAATAGTCTTTTTTCAAACTATTCCCTCATGTTTACGCTCAGATAACATATCTTAGATAGACTTTGAAAGACCCGTTACAAAATAAAGTAAATACCCATGAGTTCGCCACTTCTTATAACAGCTAGCCGGGATCTTCTCGCCCTAAAAGATGAATGGTTGAAAAACCTTGAAGTTGAACGACGTCTATCCGACAAAACAAGCGAATCCTATGAGCGTGATCTACGCCAGTTTTTCCATTTCATGACTGATTACCTTGCGACCCCTCCGAAAATAAGTGACATGAAAAATGTGCGCACCAGTGATTTACGTGCATTTCTAGCATCGCGACGCAGAGACGGTGCTGGTGCAAGAACTCTTGGTCGCGGCCTTTCAGGTGTACGCTCCTTCCTTAGATTTCTGGAAAAGCGGGGCCTTGCAAATGCCAGCGGTGCGCGCGCCGTTCGCACACCAAAACAGCCCAAATCACTACCTAAACCCCTTGCCGCAAGTGATGCGCTTCGCGTAACAAATCAAGATTTGCAAATGGTGGATGAACCTTGGATTGCGGCGCGCAATACAGCTGTCATGGTTCTACTCTATGGCTGCGGCTTGCGCATATCAGAAGCGCTGGGGCTGAAAACAAATCAGATTGGAACCAAAACCGACATACTTTTGATCAACGGCAAGGGCGGCAAAGAACGCGTTGTGCCTCTTTTGCCGATAGCCAATGAGGCCATAGAACATTATATAAATCTATGCCCCCATCAATTGGCTGATGGCTTGCTTTTTCGCGGTGCACGGGGCGGAAAACTCCACGCCGCCATCATTCAACGCGATATGAAACGCCTGCGTTCGGCGCTTGATTTACCCGATACGGCGACACCACATGCGTTGCGCCATTCCTTTGCGACGCATTTACTCGCTGGCGGCGGTGATTTACGCACGATACAAGAACTTTTGGGCCATGCCAGCCTCTCAACAACCCAAATTTATACAGCCGTTGATACGGACAGACTTTTGGACATCTATCAAAAAGCCCACCCAAGGGCTTAATTCATACACACATTCGACCCCTTTAAGGATGTAGAAACCATAATAGGCGTGCTTTACACACATTAACTTCTTATCGGGATTTCCAACCTAATATTGAGCTACATATTTATTAACAAGGCCTAAATCCGTGATTATTACACAAAACAAACGCCAGCTTATAGTGACTCATCTAGACCTAATTATAGGATTTGGTTTTCATTTATTTCTTATTTTAAGCTTTGTAATCGTGTTCTCATTGGCAGCCTCTAACGCAGACGCGCAAACACAAACATCGACCAACACATGCAACGGACGTAACTTCATTAATGAATTGAGTGCTGAAAAACTTAGTGAAGCAAAGACAGAAGCCTCACTTATTCCAAATGGTTCGGGACTTTTTTGGAAAGTTGAGAAATCAGGTGTAGAACCTTCTTACCTTTACGGTACGATGCATGTTACTGATCCGCGCGTTTTAAATCTGTCCGCTTCTGTCAGAAATACGATTGATGAATCAAATACAGTTGTCATTGAAACACTCGATCTGCTTGATCCCAAAAAAGCGCAAGCCGCCGTTCTAATGAACCCGAACTTGACGATGTTCACGGATGGTTCAACATTGACCAGCAGCATGAGTGAGGACGATGCAGCATATATTGAAGCCGAACTTAAGGCTCGCGGCATTGCCATCAGCCTCGTCAATCAATTTAAACCATGGATGATCATGAGTTTAGTTGCTTCATCAGATTGCGAAACCGCGCGCAAAGCTGAAGGTGTTCAAATTCTTGATTTTTTGATTATCGAACAGGCTAAATCCGCAAACAAAGGAATCAAGGGACTAGAGAGCATAACCGAACAGCTTTCCGCGATGGCATCTCTGCCAATTGACTTTCAAGTACGTGGCCTCCTAGAAACACTTCGTTTGGGCGACCTCAATAAAGATATGATGGAAACAATGATCAGCCTTTATGTTGACCAAGAAATCGGATTGATTAAACCTGCGATCAAGGTAATCGCAACCGAACTTGGTCAGGAAGATATCGATGACGAGAGTTTTGGGGATTTTGAAGCAAAAATCATCACTGAGCGAAATCATCTCATGGCGGAGCGTTCCGAACCAATTTTGCAGGAAGGGAATGCATTTATCGCGGTTGGCGCACTACATCTTCCTGGCGAAGAAGGCCTTATCGAGTTGCTGCGCGAGCGCGGCTATACCATCACTCGCGCAAACTAATCCTGATCTAACTCGGCAATTGACTCGTTAGAACATATTTTAAAACATCAACAACCTGACTTGCGCTTTCGCAAACCGCGAGCGCTGCAGCATCCACTTCTTTAAGCGCATGTTGGTGATCATCTGAATGAATTACAATGATCGATTTGCCAAGAGCTGCTGCATAGCCTGCATCAAATGCGGCGTTCCATTGCTTGTATTTCTCACCAAATCGAACCACAACGACATCAGCATCTTCAATGCCTTTGCGTGTGCGAATGGCGTTCATCTTAGCACCCTTATTATCATGCCAAAATTTCTTGTCCTCATCGCCCAAGATCGCAACGCCGCAATCATCCGATGCGTCATGATCTGTAACTGGCGCTGAAAAACTCACATCAAGCTTTTCTGCTTCGCAACCTTGCATAATGTCTTCACGCCAATTGGTGTGAATTTCACCAGATAGATAAATATTCAACTTCATTTTGCACCTACATATGAATTGGTTTTGCAAATGTTGCTAAAGCCGCCTCTTTAACAGCTTCCGACATTGTTGGGTGAGCATGGCATGTACGACCAAGATCTTCGGATGAACCACCAAACTCCATCAACACCGCAGCTTCATGGATCATTTCGCCAGCACCAAATCCGACGATATGAACGCCAAGTACTCGATCGGTTGTTTTATCAGCAAGAACTTTTACAAAACCATCTGATGCAAGCATCGCGCGCGCGCGTCCATTTGCGGAGAATGGAAATTTACCAGATTTATACGCAACACCTGCGGCTTTTAACTCATCCTCAGTTTTACCCACCGAAGCAACTTCAGGGTTAGTATAAACAACACCTGGAATCACATCATAGTTCACATGCCCTGCCTGTCCACTTAGAATTTCGGCAACCGCAACACCTTCATCTTCTGCTTTATGTGCAAGCATAGCGCCGCGTACAACATCGCCAATGGCATATATGCCTTTAACGTTAGATTGGAAATGATCATCAATTTCGACGCGACCTCGGTCATCAAGTTTTACACCAGAAGCTTCAAGTCCGAGAGCATCGGTGTATGGTTTGCGGCCGGTTGCTACAAGCACGATATCTGCTTCGATAGCTTGCGCATCGCCACCTTTAACAGGTTCAAATGTCACTTGCCCGCCTGCACCGCCTTTTGCTACGGCAGTGACCTTTTGACCAAGTTCAAACTTGATACCCTGCTTTTCCAGCATCTTTTTGAACTGTTTAGACACTTCGCCATCCATGCCACCCAGGATTATGTCAAGATATTCTACAACAGTAACTTCAGCACCAAGTCGAGCCCAGACAGAGCCCAGTTCAAGCCCAATCACACCGCCACCAACAACAACCATTTTATTTGGCACTTTTTCAAGTTCCAATGCCCCAGTTGAAGAGACAATGACCTTCTCATCAATGTCAACATCAACACCGGGAATACCAGCAACATCAGAACCAGTTGCGATCACGATGTTTTTTGTCTCAAGTTCAGAAATTGTACCGTCATCAGCTGCGACAGTCACCTTACCCGCGCCTGCTATTGCTCCGGTGCCATGATGGACATCAATCTTATTTTTCTTCATTAAGAATGCAATGCCATCAACATTAGATTTAATCACACCTTCTTTGTGTGCCATCATGTTTGGCAAGTTCAATTTCTGATCACCAAGGTCAATACCCAGTTCTTTAAAGTCATGACCAGCTTGATGATACATTTCAGAAGCATGTAACAATGCCTTTGACGGAATACAGCCAATATTCAAACATGTCCCGCCTAGCGTTGCACGTTTTTCGACAACGGCAGTTTTCAATCCCAATTGCGCTGCTTTAACGGCACAAACATAACCGCCAGGACCGGTTCCGATAACGATAAGATCATATGAAGACATGGGTTTATTTCCTTTTCTGAAGGTCAAATTCGTTAAAAACTATGGCAATACGGAACGGCCACCTGAGACGTCGATTATGGCGCCTGTGGAATAAGATGAATCATCGGACAAAAGCCACATAACAGCTTTAGCAACTTCTATAGCCTGGCCCGGACGTTTCATCGGAACAACATGTTTCAATTCTTGTGCACGATCAGGCTCACCGCCGGATGCATGAATATCAGTGTCAATAATCCCTGGGCGAACGGCATTTACACGAATGTTTTCTTCAGCAACTTCGCGCGCCAACCCGACTGTCATTGTATCTATAGCGCCTTTTGCCGCTGCATAATCAACATATTGTCCCGCTGCTCCCAGTTTTGCGGCCGCTGAAGTAATATTAACAATGCAACCACCATTCCCACCGTAGCGCCTCGACATAACTTTGACCGCTTCACGCGCACATAAAAATGCACCAGTGATATTTATCGCAAACATACGGTTAAAACGATCAAGCGTCATCTCGTCAAGACGCGCAGCTTTATCAACAACTCCCGCATTATTGACAAGACCGGCAATCTCACCTTTAGATTTAGCAAATTCGAAAATCTTAAATACATTACTCTCAAACTGAACATCGCCCTGCACGACAAAGGCTTTACCACCAGTGGCTTCAATTTCAGAAACGATTTGATTGGCTGCCTTTTCATTGCCAACATAATTGACAATCACTGTGTAGCCTGCCGCGCCAGAAAGTTTTGCAACTTCTGCTCCAATTCCGCGACTTCCACCTGTGACAATAACAACTTTATCAGTCACAATATTGTTCCTATCCTCTGGATGACGCAGCAACACCAATTGCTAGCATAACCAATGTTGCACCTGTAACCCGATTAAACCACTTGCCAATCCGATAAAAAAGTCCTCTTACACTTGGCGTTGTGAAGAATATCGACACCAAGACAAACCAGATAAAGAGCAGAACACTCATCATCACGACATAAAAAGATTTATAAGCAAGTGCCGTTTCTGCGCTCACAAGTGATGAAAACAGAGCTAAGAAAAACAAAACTGCTTTCGGATTTAAAAGATTCGTCAAGAACCCCAAAACAAACGCATTGATTACGCTTGGTTCAACTTTCACTTTTTCCATTTTGAAATCTGGCTTGACCGGCGCCGGCGCTCTAAACACAGATATACCCATCCATAAAAGATAAACCACACCAATGATTTTGATAATCGAAAAGAGGAATAGCGACTTACTGATAACCAATCCGATACCCAAAAGCGTGTAGGTTCCATGCACCAATATTGCCGTGGCAACGCCAGCACTTGTGAAAACTGCTGTCTTACGTCCATGTAAAATTGACTGGCGTAAAACCATGGCAAAATCGGCACCCGGGACAACAGCGCTTAATCCAAATGCCGTCATCAGTGCCAAAAATTCTAACCACGGAAATATATCAGCCATCTAGCTAATTCCCTGTAAATTCATCATAAGCTTCAAGCGCTTTTGCGCCATAAGTCAGTCCCGGTCCAGATGCCATATAACCAATCATAGCAAGTCCCTCACAAAACTCTTCTCGAGTAGCGCCCAGACGGACAAGCGAGCGCGTATGAAAAGCAACGCAACTTTCACATTGTGTTGAAATTGACATCGCAAGAGCTATAAATTCTTTGGTCTTTTCATCCATCGCGCCAGGCTTTTTAGCAGCCTTACCCATTGCTTCAAACGCGCCATATGCATCGGGCATTTCAGCTTTTAATTTTTCCAGTCGTTTGATGTTCGCACTCATAACTTCTTTCCAAGACATCAACTTACTCCGCAATCTTTAAAGTCAAAAACCTCAAAAGGGTCATTGATAGTTTCAATTTCTTCCCACACCGGATCAGACATAACCGATCGTGTAAAATCAGGAAGTAATATTTGCGTGACCGCGACTTCATCCGCAAGTGGTAAGAGGCCAATATTTCCATCGGAAAAACGGCCATAAGGCACGCCTTTCCAAACAGTACACGCTTCCAACTCTTCGCCCGTTACGTCGCCATCTGGACACTTGTTCATAACAATTGAAATTGGGCGTAAAGGCTCACCCTCAACAACTACAAACCCGCCAAGTTGGGTGTCGGCACCTTCCAGCCCGATTGTAAACTGATGCATAACCTGCACATTTTCACCAAAAGACGAGAACGAAAGTAGAAGACCCGATTCAGGGTCCACATAACGTGCAGAACCCTGTTTGCATTCGGCAGCACAAACATTTCCAGCAACGACAGAAAATGCCGCTAACAGCGACATCTTCTTTATCCAATTTAATTGCCGGATCATATCAAACCTATAGATTTAGAGATCAAGAACAAGACGCTCTGGGTCTTCAAGGCTCTCTTTCACGCGGACCAAGAATGTCACAGCTTCTTTACCATCGACAACACGGTGATCGTACGACAATGCCAAATACATCATTGGACGAATGACAACTTGTCCACCAATAGCAACGGGACGTTCCTGAATTTTATGCATGCCCAAAATACCAGATTGTGGTGCATTCAAAATTGGAGAGGACATCAGCGAGCCATAGACACCGCCATTTGAAATGGTGAATGTACCGCCTTGCATGTCGGCCATCCCCAACTGCCCATCGCGCGCCGCTCTGCCAAGACGACCGATTTCTTGTTCCACACCCGCAATTGACATCGCATCAGCATCGCGAACAACAGGAACAACCAGACCTTTATCTGTACCGACAGCTACACCGATATGGCAAAAGTTTTTATAAACAAGATCAGTTCCATCAATCTCGGCATTAACGGCTGGAATTTCCTGCAAAGCATGGCAAACTGCCTTGGTGAAAAAACCCATAAAACCGAGTTTCACACCATGTTTTTTCTCAAACAGTTCTTTATATTTCTTACGCATTTCCATAACGGCCGTCATGTCAACTTCGTTATAGGTTGTCAGCATAGCCGCTGTATTTTGCGCATCCTTCAATCGCTTTGAAATTGTTTGACGTAGACGCGTCATTTTCACACGTTCTTCACGTGGCGCATCAGCCTCTGTTGTTGGTGCACGAGGAGCGGCAATAGGAGCGGCTGGCGCGGCGACGCCTTTTGAAAGCGCATCGATGACGTCACCTTTCAGAACCTGACCGCGTTTACCAGAACCGTCGACCTGATCAGCAGTAACATTATTTTCTGCCATCATTTTTTGCGCCGATGGTGCAGCTGGCATAGCTGGAGCAGCTGTCGGAGTTGTGGCAGCTGGTGCAGGTGTTGGTGATGGAGAAGCGGCGGCAGGCTCTGCACTAGCGGCAGGTGCGGCGCTAGCCCCCTCACCTTCAGCAATCTGAGCGAGAAGCGCGTTGACTTCAACTGTGTCCCCTTCATTGGCAATAATTTCTGCCAAAACGCCAGATGTTGGCGCTGGCACTTCAATCGTTACCTTGTCTGTTTCAAGCTCTACAATTGGTTCATCGACATTAATGGCATCGCCCACTTTTTTATACCATGTGCCAATAGTGGCCTCAGAAACAGATTCGCCTAATGTGGGGACACGAACTTCAGTAGCCATAATGTTTTCTTTCGTTTGTTCTAATATCGTTAAATTCAAATTCTACTAATTACACAATTAATTACCGAGCGCGTCTTCAAGGAATGCCTCAAGTTGCGCTAAATGCTGTGACATCAAACCAGTTGCTGTAGATGCCGCTGCTGCGCGACCTGTGTAACGAACACGTTGGTACTTGGCATTGATATGTGCAAGAACCCATTCCAAATATGGATCAATGAACGACCACGCACCCATGTTTTTAGGCTCTTCTTGACACCAAACCATCTCCGCATTCTGAAAGCGAGATAGTTCATTAATCAAAGCTTTTGCAGGGAATGGATAAAGCTGCTCAAGACGCAAGAGATAGATATCATCAATGCCACGCTTTTCACGCTCTTCATAAAGGTCATAATAAACCTTACCAGAACACATCACGACGCGGCGAATATCCTTGTCTTTCTGCAACTGAATTGGTGAATCCTTGAGCATTTCTGCATCATCCCAAAGAAGACGGTGGAATGTGCTCTCACCCGTAAGTTCGGAAAAGCTTGAAACAGCTCGTTTATGACGAAGCAGAGATTTCGGCGTCATCACAATAAGCGGTTTGCGGAAATCACGGTTTAACTGGCGACGCAAAATATGGAAATAGTTTGCTGGTGTGGTCACATTTGCAACCTGCATATTATCTTCCGCACAAAGCTGCAAGAAACGTTCAAGACGAGCCGATGAATGCTCCGGACCTTGACCTTCATAACCATGCGGCAATAGGCAAACCAAGCCCGACATGCGCAACCATTTGCGCTCCCCAGATGAGATAAACTGATCAAACAGAACCTGCGCACCATTTGCAAAATCACCAAATTGTGCTTCCCAAAGTGTTAATGCATTTGGTTGTGCGAGCGAATAGCCATATTCAAAACCAAGCACAGCCTCTTCAGACAGCATAGAGTTAATCACTTCATACTCGCCTTGTTTGGGCGCAACATGTGCTAAGGGAATATAACGGTCTTCGGTTTCTTGATCATAAAGAACTGAGTGACGCTGCGAGAACGTACCACGTTCACAATCTTGGCCAGATAGACGTACACGAGAACCATCGTTACAAATTGAACCAAACGCGAGCGCTTCACCCATTGCCCAATCAAGACCTTCACCGGTTTCAATCATTTTGGCTCGGTTTTTCATAAAACGTTCGATCGTTCTGTGCGCTTTAAACCCCTCAGGGATTGTTGAAAGCTTTTGGCCAATTTCACGAAGCGTCTTTGTCGGCACTGCGGTTTTACCACGACGTTGCTCATCAGCATTATTTGCAGTGTTTAAACCAGCCCATTGACCATCAAGCCAGTCGGCCTTGTTTGGTTTATAAGCCTGTCCAGCTTCAAATTCTTTCTCAAGATTTGCACGCCAATCAGCTTTCATGCCATCAAATTCAGCCTGTGAGATCACATTCTCTTTAACGAGACGCTCGCCGTAAATATCAACGGTTGTTTTATGAGCTCGGATAACTTTGTACATCTTCGGCTGAGTGAAAGCAGGCTCATCACCCTCATTATGGCCGTAGCGGCGATAACAGAACATATCGATTACCACAGGCTTGTGGAACTTCATTCGATATTCAGTTGCAACTTTTGCTGCATAGACCACGGCTTCTGGATCATCACCATTCACATGGAAAATAGGCGCTTCAATCATCTTGGCCACATCAGATGGATAAGGGGAAGAACGAGAAAAAGCAGGGTTAGTTGTAAAGCCAATTTGGTTATTGATGATAAAGTGAACAGTACCTGCAACGCGATGTCCACGCAGACCAGACAGACCTAATATTTCAGCAATCACACCTTGGCCGGCAAATGCAGCATCACCATGCAACAAAAGTGGCATAACTTGGGCACGTTCAGAAAGCGGTACTATATCACCTTCGATCTTACCGATGATATCTTGTTTTGCCCGCGCTTTACCCATGACCACAGGATTGACAATTTCAAGGTGAGACGGGTTTGCTGTTAGCGACAGATGAACTTTATTGCCATCAAATTCGCGATCAGAAGATGCGCCCAAGTGATACTTTACATCACCCGAACCTTCGACTTCATCCGGTGTAAATGAACCACCTTTAAATTCATGAAAAATCGCTCTGTGAGGCTTGGCCATCACTTGAGATAGAACATTCAAACGGCCACGGTGAGCCATTCCGAATACAATTTCCTTAAGTCCAAGATTGCCACCGCGTTTGATAATCTGTTCAAGCGCAGGAATAAGCGATTCACCGCCATCAAGGCCAAAGCGCTTTGTGCCCTTATATTTAACATCGATAAACTTCTCAAATCCCTCGGACTCAATCAGTTTTTGCAAAATCGCTTTCTTACCATTTTCCGAAAACTCAATCGCTTTATCAGGTCCCTCAATGCGCTGCTGCAACCATGATTTTTCCTCGGGGTTGGATATATGCATAAATTCCACACCCATCGTTGAACAATAGGTGCGTTGAAGGATATCAACCATTTCAGGGATAGTCGCGTATTCTAGACCAAGCACATGATCGATAAAAATTTTGCGCCCATTATCTTCTTCCGTAAAACCGTAAGCAGATGGCAGCAATTCGTCATAAGCTTCTTTTTTCTTGGCGATGCCGAGAGGATCTAATTCGGCATGCAAGTGACCACGCATGCGATAGGCACGGATCATCATAATGGCGCGAACACTATCCCGCGCAGCTTGTTGAATTTGAGATTGATCAGCGGGCTGACCTTTTTCAACTGCTTTTTCTATTAATTTAGTTTCGACGTGCTTTTCAACAGTACCCCAATCTCCATCAAGCGCAGAAACAAGCTCGCCGTTTGGTTGCTGTGGCCAATGAGGTTTTTCCCAAGATGCACCCAGCGCAGATTTTACGACACTTTCCGGATCATCACCTAACTCCGCAAAGAAACTTGCCCATTCTTTGGGGATAGAACCTGGATCATCAATAAATCGCGCATACATATCTTCAATATAGGCACCATTTGTACCATCCAGAAATGAAGTTTGTTGGAAGAATTCGTTGGCTTCTTGGCGTGCCATCATCAAAAAACGAGTATCCTCGTCCCCTATATTTTGCCGAACATTCGGCTGTTCTTCTTATAGCTGGATTTGGTCTATCCCTACCGCTTCCAACATGCGCAAAATCAGCCGGCCTTTAAACTAAAAGCCGGCTGCAATATTTAACCGTTCAACACTTTAACAAGTGTTTTCCCGAGCTGTGCCGGCGACGGTGAAACTGTAATACCCGCAGCTTCCATAGCAGCAATTTTATCATCAGCGCCGCCTTTACCACCAGAAATCACAGCACCAGCGTGGCCCATCGTTCGGCCTGGAGGTGCTGTACGACCAGCAATAAAGCCAACCATTGGTTTTTTACGACCAAGTTTAGCTTGCTCGATCAACCATTCAGACGCTTCTTCCTCAGCAGAACCACCGATCTCGCCGATCATAATGATGCTTTCCGTTTCCGGATCATCAAGATAAAGATCAAGCATATCGATAAATTCAGTGCCTTTAACCGGATCACCACCGATGCCAACAGCCGAACTTTGGCCAAGGCCTTCATTCGTTGTTTGGAACACTGCTTCATAAGTCAGCGTGCCAGAGCGCGATAGAATACCAACAGAACCTTTTTTGAAGATATTACCAGGCATAATACCAATTTTACATTCATCAGGTGTCATAACGCCAGGACAGTTTGGTCCGATCAGACGTGAATCTGATTTGTCCAAACGGGCCTTCACCTTCACCATGTCAGAAACTGG
Organism: Lentilitoribacter sp. Alg239-R112; assembly: GCF_900537175.1. GTDB lineage: Bacteria > Pseudomonadota > Alphaproteobacteria > Rhizobiales > Rhizobiaceae > Lentilitoribacter. The sequence continues at coordinate 2,385,166 of NZ_LS999833.1, forward strand.
AATGCCTTCTGTAATGCAGATGATCAATGGAATTTCAGCATCAATAGCTTCAATGATCGCAGCACCAGCACCGGCAGGCGGCACATAAACAACAGAAGCATTTGCGCCCGTTGCGGCTTTACCTTCGGCAACACTTGCGAAGATCGGAAGCTTTTCGCCACCTTTACCTTCCCATGTTTGCCCGCCTTTTTTCGGATGAATACCACCAACCATTTGCGTGCCATGATAAGCAAGCGCCTGTTCAGTGTGGAATGTACCAGTTTTACCAGTTAAGCCCTGAACGAGAACTTTGGTGTCTTTATTAATGAGAATAGACATCGATTATCCCTTCACCGCTTTAACAATTTTCTGAGCTGCATCATCCAAATCATCCGCTGCGATCACATCGACATCAGATTCATTGATAATTTTCTTACCAGCTTCAACATTGGTCCCTTCAAGACGCACAACTAGTGGCACTTTAAGACCGACTTCTTTAACAGCAGTCACAACACCTTCCGCGATAACATCACATTTCATGATACCACCGAAAATATTGACCAAAATGCCTTTAACATTCGGATCAGATGTAATGATTTTAAATGCAGCGGTTACTTTTTCAGTGGTTGCACCGCCACCAACATCGAGGAAGTTGGCAGGTTCTGCACCATAAAGCTTGATAATATCCATGGTTGCCATAGCAAGACCAGCGCCATTGACCATACAGCCAATGTCACCATCAAGAGCCACATAGGCAAGATCATATTTAGATGCTTCAATTTCTTTAGCATCTTCTTCGGTTAGATCACGCAATTCCTGAATGTCTTCGTGGCGGAAAACTGCATTTCCATCGAAAGACACTTTTGCATCAAGAACACGTAAATGGCCGTCTTTCATAACAATCAAAGGATTGATCTCCAACAGAGCCATGTCTTTTTCAACAAAAGCGTTGTAAAGGATCGGGAAAAGATCAGATCCGTCCTTTGCCGCATCACCATCAAGCTCTAGAGCTGAATTGATTTTTGCAATGTCGCCAGCAGTCACACCATTGTCAGGATCAATCGCGACTGTGATGATCTTTTCAGGTGTTTCTTCCGCTACGGCTTCAATGTCCATACCGCCTTCAGTGGAAACCACAAAAGCGACTTGGCCAACAGTACGATCAACCAAAAGCGAGCAATAAAGCTCGCGATCAATATCAGCGCCATCTTCAAGATAAAGGCGATTTACTTGTTTACCAGCAGGGCCAGTTTGTTTTGTTACAAGCGTGTTGCCAAGCATTTCAGCAACGTGTGATTTCACTTCGTCAGGATTGAAAGCCAGACGAACACCACCAGCGGCGTCCGCGCCAAGCTCTTTAAACTTACCTTTCCCGCGACCACCAGCATGTATTTGGCTTTTAACCACATAAAGCGGTCCTGGTAGTGCTTCGATTGCCGCATCCACATCATCAGCGGATAAAATCGGCACGCCCTGCGCCACCGGTGCACCAAATGACTTTAGTAAAGCCTTGGCTTGATATTCATGAATATTCATAAATTTCTATTTCCTGTCTTGGACATTATTTAAGGTTGGGAGCAATTCCAGCACATGTGTCGCAAAGCCCGACAACTGCTGAAACAGATGCATCAAATGCGTCTTGCTCTGATTTATTCAAATCGATCTCAATCACACGCTCAACGCCATTTGCGCCAATCACTGTTGGTACGCCGACATACAAATCTTTAACGCCATACTGACCGGAAAGATGCGCCGCACATGGAATAATGCGCTTTTGATCTTTCAAATATGCTTCAGCCATTTTAATGCCAGATGCAGCTGGCGCATAATAAGCTGAACCTGTCTTCAACAAACCAACGATTTCCGCACCGCCATCACGTGTGCGCTGAATGATTTCTTCCAAACGCTCTTTTGTTGTCCAACCCATTGAAACCAGATCAGTAAGTGGAATGCCGCCAACTGTGGAATAACGCGCCAATGGCACCATTGTGTCACCATGACCACCAAGCACAAACGCTGTTACGTCTTTAACCGAGACATCAAACTCATCGGCAAGGAAGTGTTGGAAGCGTGCTGAATCCAAAACGCCTGCCATACCAACAACTTTATTTTTAGGAAGACCTGAGAATTTTTGCAAAGCCCAAACCATCGCATCAAGCGGGTTTGTAATACAGATTACAAATGCGTCTGGTGCATATTTTGCAATGCCTGCGCCAACCTGCTCCATAACCTTCAAGTTAATACCAAGCAGGTCATCGCGGCTCATACCTGGCTTACGTGCGACGCCGGCGGTTACAATACAAACATCTGCACCTGCAATATCTTCATAATCATTTGCGCCCTTAAGCGCACTGTCAAATCCGTCTACTGGAGATGATTCTGCGATATCCAGTGACTTACCTTGTGGGATGCCTTCTGCGATATCAAAAAGGACAACATCGCCCAATTCTTTCATTGCTGCCAAATGCGCTAAAGTTCCACCGATCATACCTGAACCGATGAGTGCAATTTTATTCCGTGCCATAGAGCTCGTCTCCAATATTTACTTGAACTGTTCAGACAGAGTTGCTGAATTTCCCAAAAGAGATAGAATCCAATTTTCAAAAATGCAAACCCATTTTTGAAGTTCAATGATTTCAATCGTTTAAATTATTTTATTCTTACGTAAAGGTAAAATTTTTCCTCAATAAATTGCTTTTATGCATTGTTATTCTTTTGATTCTAGATAGTCCACACTCTGCATCTCAAACAAACGTGAAGCTGTTCTTGCAAACTCAAATGCCTCGGTTCCATTTGTGTCTGAATAAAGCCCATCCGCCAGCGCATCGGCGGAAATGAAGAGTCGAATTTTTTTATCATAAAGCGTATCTATGAGCGTGATAAACCGTTTTGCTTCATTGCGTTTTTCATTTCCAAGTTGAGGTACATCATCCAAAACAATTGTATGAAACTCCTCGGCAATCGCTATGTAGTCAGAGGCTCCTAATGGCTTCCCACAAAGATCATCAAATGAAAAACGCGCGCACCCTCCCCCAGATAGTGGTATGGGAACTTGACGCCCTTTCACCTCGACTATAACATTCTCTATAATCTGCTTACCCGCAGTGATCTGTTGCCATGCCTCATCCATAAGCCTAGCTGCATCATCCCCAAGCGGAGAGATATAGACTGGCAACTGATTAGTTTTCTCCATTCTATAATCTGTCGGCGAATCCAAGCTCAACACTTCAACATACTTATTAAGGATATCAATGAAAGGTAGAAATAAGGAACGGTTTAAACCATCCTTGTAGAGATTGTCTGGCGCCACATTTGAAGTCGCAATCAACACGCACCCCTTTGCAAATAGCTGTTCGAATAATCGAGACAGAATCATTGCATCGGCAATATCGGTCACTGAAAACTCATCAAAGCATAGAACCCAAGCTTCCTCATAGAGCGCTGTGGCAACAGGCAGGACTGGATCCTTCTCTTTGGTTTCACCTGCCTTGAACTTTTCTCTATGCGCATGAATACGGTTATGCACATCCGCCATAAAATCATTAAAGTGAACACGCCGTTTGTGCTTTGCAGGAACAAGTGCAAAGAACATGTCCATCAGCATGGTTTTACCACGTCCAACCGAGCCGTGAATATAAAGGCCTTTTACAGCTTCTTCCGGCTTATACTTCTTAGCAAATAGCCAACCCAATGCGCTTGATTTGGAAGCCATACGCTTGGTACTGATATAATACAGTACTTTATCAAGATATTGAATGATGAGATCTTGTTTTGGATCAGATGTAACATCGCCAGCTCGAATACGAAGCTCATACTCGCTTTTGACAGTCGACATCTGAGATTGAGGCATGGAGCGTTACCCGAACCAGCTACCGATAACAGCCCTATCGCCCCATATTGATGGCTTGGCCACCTGTCGTGGAACCATCAAAGCGCTCAGATGCTGTTTTATAAAGACGAGCAACATTTGAGCCAGAACTATCAGCAAGAACAACCTGTTTGCCCTCAACATTCCAAGCTGAAACAAGTGCAAGACCTGCCGAACACCCGCGAGATGCAGCGCGGAAACCGCCGGTCCATTTTGTGAGCGATAAGAAGACATCACAAGACTGACCACCGGATGCAAGTGTCCAGCGACCAATCAATTCTTCTTTTGTAAGAGGTTGGGCATTTGTCGCAACCTGATCTAGATTAGCTGCTGGTGCATTCGGTGCATCAGGAAATTGGCCTTGCGCAGTTGCATCGGGCAATTGACCTGCTTCTACACCGCCAACTGGCGCCGGGTTAAGTGGAGCTGGTTGCGCTAGTGGCTGCGCCTGAGGTTGTAAACCACCAAAACTTGTTCTTTGGCACCCTTGAAGTGCGGCAAGTGCCGCAATGACTGTTACCATATATGTCAAGCGCATGTTCAAACTCCTCGAAGACGGACGCCACTAACCAGAGTAAGAACTACCCAAGCCATTTTCGAGTTATAGAACACGAATATGGTTAAAAATATACAAAAATTCGACGTGAATAAGGCAAAAATCAATCAGAGTAATCTGTTACACTCTGCGCTCAACCATCATCTTCTTAATTTCAGCAATTGCTTTTGCAGGATTAAGTCCCTTTGGACATGTCTGCGCACAGTTCATAATTGTATGGCAACGATACAAGCGGAATGGGTCTTCTAAGTTATCCAACCGCTCTCCAGTTGCTTCATCGCGACTATCAATCAACCAACGATAGGCTTGCAAAAGAACAGCCGGCCCAAGATAACGATCACCGTTCCACCAATAGCTTGGGCATGATGTTGAACAACACGCACACAAGATACATTCATAAAGTCCATCCAATTTTGCGCGATCTTCGTGGCTTTGTTTCCACTCTTTAGCAGGTGTTGGGGTTACTGTTTGCAACCAAGGTTCTATGGAACGATGTTGCGCATAAAAATTAGTCAGATCCGGCACCAAATCTTTAACCACGGGCAAATGTGGTAATGGATAAATCTTGACCGTCCCATCGACTTCACTCATACCCTTCGTGCAAGCTAGAGAGTTGGTGCCGTCAATATTCATGGCACAAGAACCACAAATTCCCTCACGACAAGAACGGCGCAGTGTGAGCGTTGGGTCGACTTTGTTCTTAATCCACAAAAGTCCATCAAGAACCATTGGTCCGCAATCATCGACATCAACATAAAATGTATCAACAGTTGGGTTTGCATCATCGTCAGGGCTCCAACGATAAATCTGATATTCGCGTACATTCTGCGCGCCATCAGGCTTCGGCCAGGTCTTGCCTTTTTCAACCGTTGAATTTTTAGGAAGTGTAAGTTCAACCATTTTATAAATCCTTCTGAAGCGAAGCAGAAAAACGCTCACCGGTGGTGATTGTTAGGTCGCCTTTATAGATACGTTTAAAAGTCTGGTCCCGTTCAAAATATCCGATAGGGTTTCCAGATGCATTAAGAAGCGCAATATTTTCGCCAATAAGGCGCCAACCGCCAATATGTCTCATTCCATTCGAGCAATCATTTGAAAGTTTAACAGACAACCAATCCGGCTTCAGTAAAGCTGAGCTTAGAAACAAAATACATTCTCGACCACCCAAATCACGTAACCAATAATTGCCTTGAAATTCCCAAGCAGGTCCACGATCCACAATTTTGACGTCTTCAGTTACAGTTTTAGTCACAACGGCAGGCTCATCGCCAATTTTTGTTTTACGCCATTCCCATGTTTTGGTCGGAACTTCTTTATAACGTCCATCATCTTCAGCACCTGATTGGCAAGCAGAAACCGATAAACCAATCACTGTCAAAACGAAAACGCTGGTAAAAAGCCCTTTGAAAGAAGACATTAGCGCCGCTCCTTTCGGATAACCAGTTTAAGACCAGACCAAATCTCATTTACGGCGCAGACTTTTACATCGACCAAATCCAATTCAAGCGCTTTGTTACGGATTGTGTCCTCGGTTACATCAGTCTCTACTTTAGAGGCTTTCTTCGGCCAAGACACCCAAACCATACCATCGCGTTTTATCGCTGATTGTAAAGTTTCGAGCAAAGTCTCTATCTCAAGCGCGCTTTTGGTGAAAGCATGTATGACATCAAATTTCTTTGAAATTCCGATAAGCTCTTTCCATTCAGAAAATCTTTCAGATACTTCAAACTTCATTGCCGATGTAAGTGACGCTAGATCATCAGGCAACGCAACAAAACCAACAGACATGCCATCCTTGAGACCCATTTTGGCCTCAAGCGGTTTGCCTGAATATCCTGCAGCTGCAATCGTCATTTTACCTAGTAAACCCGCGCTTTTGGAGCGATCTTGCCAAGATCGATACCTTCTGCGATGAGATCTAAATGCACGGGGCGATAATCAAGCGTTACTTTGCCATCGTCAGCAACCCAAGCTAGCGTATGTTTGCGCCAGTTCTCATCATCACGCCCGGCAAACTTGCCCTCGGTGTAATCTTCACGCGCATGCGCCCCACGACTTTCTTTACGGGCTTCCGCGCCATAAACCGTCGTGATAGCATTTGGCATCAAGTTAGTGAGCTCTAATGTTTCTACAAGATCAGAGTTCCAAACCATTGAGCGGTCTGTAACCTTGATGTCTTTCATCTCACCCCAGATTTCAGTGATGCGCTTGCAACCTGACTCGAGAGATTCTTGGGTTCTGAACACCGCGGCATCTTCCTGCATAGCACGCTGCATTTTTTCCCGAAGATCTGCAGTTGGCGTGGAACCACTTGAATGACGAATGCCATCAAAACGTTCCATGATTTTATCACATGCAGCTGTGTTAAGAGTTGGAATTGGCCCGTCCTTATCAACAACTTCCGCAGCGCGAATGGCTGCCGCCCGACCAAACACCACCAAATCAATCAATGAGTTTGAACCCAAACGGTTAGCACCATGAACAGATGCACAACCAGCCTCGCCTACGGCCATGAGGCCTGGTGTAACTGCATCAGGTCCACCAAGTTTCGGGTCAATCACTTCACCCCATAGATTGGTTGGAATACCGCCCATATTATAGTGCACGGTTGGCAATACTGGAATTGGCGCTTGAGTGACATCAACATCAGCAAAAATCTTGGCTGATTCTGAAATTCCAGGTAAACGTTCTCCCAAAATCGCAGGATCAAGATGATCAAGATGAAGGAAAATGTGATCTTTATCTTTCCCCACACCACGGCCTTCGCGGATCTCCATTGTCATACAACGAGAGACAACATCACGAGATGCAAGATCTTTTGCTGATGGTGCATAACGCTCCATAAAGCGCTCGCCTTCAGAGTTGACAAGATAACCGCCCTCACCGCGTGCACCTTCGGTGATCAATGTACCGGAACCGTAAATACCTGTCGGGTGGAACTGAACAAATTCCATATCCTGCAGCGGAAGGCCAGCACGAGCCACCATGCCGCCGCCGTCACCTGTACATGTATGCGCTGACGTTGCAGAGAAATAAGCACGACCATACCCACCTGTTGCAAGTACAACCATTTTGGCTGAGAATCGGTGAATCTTACCGTCATCCAAATTCCAAGCGACAACGCCTGTGCAGCGACCATCATCTTCCATGATGAGATCAAGTGCAAAATATTCAATAAAGAATTCAGCGTTATTTTTTAGAGACTGACCGTAAAGCGTGTGCAAAATGGCATGACCAGTTCGGTCGGCCGCGGCACATGTACGCTGTACCGGCGGGCCTTCGCCATAGTTTTGCATATGACCGCCAAATGGTCGTTGATAAATCTTACCTTCCTCATTACGAGAAAATGGCACACCATAATGCTCAAGCTCATAAACCGCTTTTGGCGCTTCCATCGCAAGATATTGCATGGCATCAACATCGCCAAGCCAATCAGAGCCCTTAACCGTGTCATACATATGCCATTGCCAACTGTCTGGCGTCATATTATTTAAGCTTGCCGCAATACCGCCTTGGGCAGCAACTGTATGAGAGCGTGTTGGAAATACTTTTGATATACAAGCAGTTTTAAAGCCCTGTTCTGCCATACCTAGCGTCGCTCGCAAGCCAGCACCGCCAGCGCCAACTACAATCACATCGTAAGCGTGATCAACATATTCATAAGCGCCGTTTACATTTTGCTGCGCATCCGTTGAAGCTGCCATTTAGATTAGCCCCCGAAACCAAGTTTTAAAATTGCAAATAGTGACAAGGCACCGATGAGAATAGAGAAAAATGTATTCAATAATAATAGAACAACTTTTGCGCCCTCGCCGTGCACATAATCCTCAATGATAACCTGCATACCAAGTTTCATATGAATAATGCCGGAAATAACAACCAAACCAAAAAGAATCGTAACGATCGGGTTCGACAATGCCGCAATAACTTGCGCATAAGAAGCGCCATTATACATGATCAAAAAAACAACAAAGAAAATCAACAACGGCACATTGGCAATTGCAGTTAAACGCTGACGCCAAAAGTGATCCGTTCCTTCTTTTGCTGAACCCAGCCCGCGAACTTTACTTAGAGGTGTTTTATAATCCATGACTTATCCTCCCATCCGAACTGAGTAACCAATAATCCAAATGAGGACGGTTAGAACAATTGAGCCCGCAAGCGTTGCCCATGCCATTTTGGTGGTGACATCTTTATCAAATCCTTTGCCCAAATCCCATATGAAATGACGAATGCCACCAAGCATATGATGAACAAGTGCCCATGTGTAACCAAACAAAACAAGGCGACCAAACAACGAGCTAAATATGTCATTGACGAAGTCGAAATAGACTTCACCCGAAGCAGCGGCGATCAACCACCAAGCAACAAGGATCGTGCCAAAATAAAGAGCAGCCCCAGTAATACGGTGCACAATTGACATAACCATAGTTGGAATAGGTTTATAGATGGACAAATGCGGCGATAAAGGCCTTGTCCGAGGTGCATTGCTCATATTAAGAGGCCCCCTGCAGTGATTTTGAAGCCAGATTATTCCCCCGAGAAACCTCTCGATACGTCACGACACGCAAAAAGAAACAGTCCAACCTTGTGAAACTAGTATGCATCATTAAGGGCCTCTTTAGCAGTTCGAATCGCCTTCGCAAAGAGTCCGAGTTAAATAAAATCGGTTTACATCATCACTAAACATGAAATAGATGATTCTTCACAAGGCCAAACAAGAACTTACATATTAAAATTATTTCAAAGCTGACTAACAATCAACAAGCCCTATATCGACCCCGCTTCAACCATATAATTACTGGCTGTGCACATGGCTGCATCATCAGACGCCAAGAAAACGACCATGCGTGCAACGTAAACAGGCTCGATAAGATCGGGCAGACACTGGCGTTTTCGATGGGCTTCAAGCGCTTCCGGTGTAGCCCAAAGCTCCTTTTGCCTGTCAGTCATAATCCAGCCCGGAACGACTGCATTGACCCTGATACGATGCTCTCCAAGGTCGCGTGCCATTGTGCGCGTAAGTCCATGAATAGCGGCTTTGGATGTGGTATATGCCGGAAACCCTCCGCCAGCTTCCCACCATGAATTTGACCCCATATTGATGATCGATCCACCGCCCATTTCAATCATGGCTGGTGCAACTGCTTGAATAGCAAAAAACTGATGCCGCATATTTGTGGCTACTCGTTCATCAAAATATTCAGGCGTAACATCTTCCCAATTATGACGATCATCTCGCGCTGCATTATTAACCAGCACACTTGCAGGGCCGATTTCATCGGCTAACTTGGCTACCGCAGATTTAAGCTGATCGATATCGCGCAGATCACACTCAGCACATGCAATCTCAGCATCAAGCTCATTGGCTAGTTTTCGCGCACCCTCAATATCGATATCAATGATGCCAATTTTAGATTTTTGTTGCACAAAAGCCTTAACCATTTCAGCGCCAATACCAGATGCACCACCAGTAATTATAACAGTTTTGCCCGCAAGGCTTGGATAGACCGCAAATTGATTTGTCATGAGATTCCTGCCTGAAACAGTGAGAGTTACGTGCGCTAAAATCATCAGACTGCATAGGCTTGTCAAGCATCCCTCGTATTTTGTGATGAGTGACTATTGACATTGTATCAAATGATACATAATTGTCTCGCTATGAAAATAAAACTTACCTCGCGTGCGGCAATATTAGAAGCCGCCTTTCAAATTTTTAATGAAAAACCAACAGCATCTCTTGGTGAAGTTGCCAACTACGCTGGTGTCGGTCGTGCGACGTTACACAGGCATTTCAGTTCCCGCGAAGATTTGATGATTGCACTTGCCAACTCTGCTTTTGATGAGCTCGACGCCGCTGTTGATGGGGCGACAACGCACGCCCAAACACATACCGAAGGGTTAAAGTTAGCGCTAGAAGCCATTATCCCGTTGGCTAATCGACAATGGTTTCTTGCCCATGAAGCAGTGGAAAGCGATCCAGATATAGCCAAACGTTATGCTGCGGATAAACAGGAGCTCTTTCAGGAAATTGAGCAAGCAAAGTTGGAGGGCACATTTTCAAGTGATGTGCCAACAAATTGGATAGCGGAAACCTATGAAAATCTCATCTACAGCGCCTGGGTTCTGGTCAAAGATCAAGATGCAACACCTAAACAAGCAGCCAATCTTGTTTGGCGCACGATAACAACTGGATTAAAACCATGAACATCGAAACAATCGAAAAATTAGGAACAGAGATCGACGACGTATTTTTTATTATAGGTGCGGTCATTCTGCTTATTGAAATTGCGGAAGCTTGGTTCAAAGGTTCTCTTAAGGGCAAAAACATTCTTGAAATGCTTGCCAGTGCGTCGACACAGATCCCGTATCTTTTTGTCGAAATTTTTATCATGACCAGCGCATATGGCCTCTATTATATTTTGGCAGAAAACTTAATCCCATGGGAGTTGCCGATTAATTGGTGGGTCGCAATATTAGCGATCATCGCAGCTGATTTTACCTATTACTGGGAGCATCGTATCTCACATCAGGTTCGCATATTATGGACACAACATGCGGTCCACCATTCGTCACGCGAGTTTAATATAATTACTGGTGTTCGTTTTGGTCCGTTTGAAGGCGTCTGGTCAATGGTGGCACATATTCCAATGATTGCAGTTGGTTTTCCACCTGATCTGGTTTTCTTTGGAATATTAACAGTTCTTGCCTACCAAACGTGGATCCACACAGAAACAATCGGTAAGCTTGGCCCACTTGAATGGATATTAAATACGCCATCCCACCATCGCGTACACCATGGCTCTGATCGTAAATATCTTGACAAAAACTATGGCGGAATTTCAATCATATGGGACCGGCTATTCGGCTCGTTTCAAGTTGAAGAGGAGACACCCAAATATGGCCTTATGCGCAACTTCGATAGTCGCAACCCAATCAAGGTCTGGTTTTCAGAAATTCCTGGACTTTGGCAAGATTTAAGAAAGGCAAAAACTAGCAAGGAGATTTTCATGCGACTCTTTGCACCCCCCGGCTGGAGACCCAAATAGCGAACCTGTAATTAGTTTGACAATGTTTCCAGATAAAGACTAACGGCACTTTGCACATGGCGAAAACGATCACCACCCAGGTGCTTTCCACCATACCAGCGGGTCACAACGATAATTTGATTTCGAACATCTGCTCGCTCCAGCATACGCAAAATAACCATACCAGCACCACTTTCGCCATCATCGTTTTTCATCTCACCATCATCACACAAAAGCCCCCATGTATTGTGGGTAGCCTTTGCGAATTTCTTTTTCCGCTTTAACTCCTTTATGAAAGCTTTTGCTTCATCCGCTGAGTGACACGGACCACCTGAAACAGAATATTTTGATCCGCGATCAGTTATTATGTTATCTAGGATGAGCATGAACGAGGATTAACTGTAATTATTAACAGGATCAAGCTTCTGGCATGATCATTTTCCCTTAATCTCTGCTCTATGCTTTCTGTTCACCAGAGCAACTGTCATCAGATTAAATCAATTAGCCAGGAAGCAAGAGTAATTAACTTCCAAGAAACGGGTTGTCCTTATCTGCCTTTCCTCATAAGTGTTGATCACAACTAAATTCACTAAAGGGCCTATCCTATGCAGCTGGACACGTATCTCTTATTCTTTGTGACCACACTCGTCATCTGTTTTACACCAGGTGCCGCAGCAATCACAGTTGCATCCCAAGGTGCAACAAATGGTGGTCGCAGAGCTTTATTTGGTGCTGCAGGCGTGGTTTGGGGCAACGTGATCTATTTCATTTTGTCAGCAACAGGTATCGCATCACTTATTATTGCTTCACACACCCTGTTCTCGATCATAAAATGGGTAGGTGTTGCATATCTCATATTCCTCGGCGGCTATGCGATTTTCTCAAAATCAGGTGCAATTAAGGTCGGTGCCGATAAAATAAAGTCATGCTATCGCGCAATGTTCATCAAAGGCTTCGTAATAGAACTGGCAAACCCAAAGGCACTTCTGTATTTTGCGGCCGTCTTACCGCAATTTCTCGACACATCATCGCCTATTGCAATTCAATTTTTGATCATGGGCGTGACAACGTTTTTTCTCGATTGCCTTGCCTATGGCTCTTATGCATTTCTTGGAGATCGCTTAACACGTGGCGGCATGAAAAAATGGGTTGTAAATGCTGTAAATAAAACGGCAGGCACAGCATTGATTTTTGCAGGCATCAAAATGGCAAGCGTGAGTGCAAATAACTAAAATTCAAAAAAGCCGCATGTCGTATCTAACATGCGGCCCAAACCAATTGGTTTAATTCATATTCAAAATGTTAGCGATTAGCCAAGGTTTCTGAACTCTGTTGGAGACAATTTACCGTTTCCGTCTGCATCAGCAGCATGGAACTGGATAGCAGAGATGCCTGCACGGTTTGCTTCGTGGATGCTCACAAGACCATCACCAGCTTGAGATGCATATACACCGTTTGCATCGCCACGTGTATCATCAACAGATGTGAAGTTAAGTGCAGATGCACCAGTTAGAGCCATTGCAGATAGTGCGATTGTTGTAAGTACGATTTTCATAATATTTTCCATTCATTTGTTTGTGGAACGTTGTGGCGTTCCTGTTGGTTTAAATGTGAGACATTGTGGTGTCTCGGGTTAGTATCTTGTTTGAAGCGCCCCRTTTAAYCCGTTTGGATGTTGTTGGCTGCGTTTCGATGAGTTGAATATAGGATTGGAAAATGAGAAAATAAATTAAACTCGGCGCACATAAATGTGAGAGCCAGTGTGTGGCTCAAGCTCTTGAATATCAGGTCTCGCAAAACAAACAGATAATTTCGTAATAAATTCAAATAAATAGCATTTCGACAGACCAATCAAGTAAACACGAGCCTCGTGAGAAACCACACAAAACCTGTTCAAACTTTTTATTTTTCCTGCAAAAATCTCAATAAATCCACCCTCCAAAAACCAACCTTTGTGAGCGGATGAGAGCAACCGTGACGGAAATGGGGAGAGTTGCAGTGAGGAAAAATTGGAATAATTCCGCCTAAATATAACTAATCTTGCGAATTAAAACTCGCATCGAAGAAATCACGCTCGCATTTTACGGCTCTGGCAAACATCTGAGTTGCATCTGCCTTTTGCTGATCAGCTAAACCATCCCAAACTTGATCAAGTTGGCTCCGCAAATATTCAACAACACCCTCAAAGCCATCACCACAATGAAGGTCAATCCATTCAGAAAACCAAAATGGTAAGTCGGGCGAGTAGGCAACATATCTATTGGCCCAGGTAAGGTAAGACCACTCAGCAACAACAAGAACTGCAAGCATCTGCTCATAGCGACCTGATACCTGCGCCTCGCGCATTAAATTCTGAAACGCAAGTGTCGATTTGGCCGCCGGCGCATTTTGTTCTTCTTGCGTCATATTCAAAGCTTCAAAACTACGGAGAAAATATGTATTTTCTGGCCCGGTAATAACAGCTAAAAATTGAGCAGCAGGAATACTATCTGCCAGTGTCGGCGCATGAGCAATTGCGGTTGCCAATAACCGCACAAACCGATCGATAAATTTATAATCCTGTGCCAGATACCACTTCATTTTCTCGATAGGCAGCGTTCCCTCGGCCAACTCTTTACAGAAAGCATGATTGGTCGCAGCCTCCCAGGTTTCAGAACAATCATTCATAAGTTGATCTGTCGCGCGCATAAAATTCCTCCAAATTTCTTATCTATGGCAGATAGAAGAGCTTCAAACAGAGATCAATTAAAAACATCGCCTAAGCAACTTGCATTTTCGTCTCCACAAGGGACGATCACAACATTGTTTCAATTCTCATCATTCAGTTTAAAAATACTATGTAAAATTCATTTTTCATGTAAATGATTAACATAGAAATTGATTTCAGCTAAATGGAGAACCAATGTCTGAATTCCAGTTAATTGATCAAAATGTCCTGCGGGCTGCTTTCTCCTCCGCGATGTCAAAAATGTATCGAGATGAAGTACCTGCTTACGGTACTTTGATGGACCTTGTTGCCGAGGTAAATGTCAAAAGGCTTGCTAAAGATACGTCTCTTGCAAATTCACTACTAGCAACAGATGGACTGAACAGGATTTCGGATGAACGGCATGGAGCTATCCGAGTTGGAACTGAAGCAGAATTAAAGATGGTCCGCCGCGTTTTCGCGCTTTTGGGTATGTACCCCGTAGGCTATTATGATCTAAGCGTAGCGGGTATTCCGGTACATTCGACAGCCTTTAGACCACTTGGCCAGGAAGCTTTATCACACAATCCATTTCGGGTTTTCACATCGCTCCTGCGGCTTGACCTTATCAATGATAATAATCTGCAAATAAAAGCCGAGAATGTGTTGGCAAAGAGACAAATATTTTCCGGTGCAGCGGTCAAGCTTATTGAAAAGGCTGAAAATGAAGGCGGTGTCTCAATACCAGATTCAGAGCACTTCATTCGGGAAATTTTGAAAACATTCAAATGGCATACGCAAGCCAATGTTACACATGAACTTTATAATAAACTCCATGATGCCCATCGACTCATTGCAGATATCGTCTCGTTTAAAGGCCCACATATTAATCACCTAACACCGCGCACTCTTGATATTGATCAAGTGCAAGATCTAATGCCCTCCAGATCAATCAATCCCAAAGCCGTGATCGAGGGACCTCCCAAACGCAAGTGCCCCATTCTTCTCCGGCAAACCTCATTTAAAGCCATAGAAGAAGATGTCGATTTTACTGATGTAAAAAATGGCAAACATACGGCTCGTTTTGGGGAGATTGAACAGCGAGGTGCGGCACTAACGCCTAAAGGCCGCGCGCTATATGATAGGTTACTCAATAAGACGCGAGACAAATGTACACCCGCAGCGGATGGATCTAATGCGCAAGAGTACATCAACACTCTAAAAGAAGTCTTTGCAGAATTTCCTGATGACTGGGAGACATTACGCAACGAAGAACTTGCCTATTTCCTCTATCAAGCAACAGAGAAAAATCTTGGGCAAACAGACGCCAACTTGACATTTGATGAGCTAATCAAAGCAGACTTCATTCGTTTTGACCCAATCATTTATGAGGATTTCTTGCCCGTTAGTGCCGCTGGAATCTTTCAATCGAATTTAGGTGATAAAGAAGCCGCAAATATTGCACAAAACAGCAACCAAGACTTATTTGAGAACCAACTCGGCGCAAAGGTATTGGATGAATTTGAGCACTATGCGAAGATTGAAGCGGTTTCGAAAAAAGCGTGCTTAGAACAACTCCAATTTTGAAATGAGCAGTAATAAGGCCGGCGTGCTTCTATTTATCCACGGATGGATACTGCCTTAAATTAAGGTTCATCAGCAATTAAATTTAACCATTAGAGACTAATCAGTTTCTAATTCACAAACTTGTGAACGTGAGTTTATTAGACTGATCGGTTCCTAATTGATATTCATCTTTCAACGGCAGCACAGCACTTCCGCTAAACCCCTTCAACTGCCGCGAAAAGGATTTCAAATGTTTCACAAAGCTACAAAAACACCACGACTATTTTCATCCGCCATCTTCTCCGCAATAGCCTTATCATTCGTCATCGCGACATCCGCACCTTCGAACATAGCTCACGCAGGTGAACTTCTCGCAAGTGGCACATTCTCAGGTCAAAGTGATCATATAACCACCGGTAAAATCACTATCGAAAAAGAAGGCGATAAAACCTTTGTTGTCCTTCACGATGATTTCTCACTTGATGGTGCGCCTTCTCCTACACTTGGGTTTTCAAAAGCTGGAGCATTCGACGAAAAAACCGAGTTCGCAGAACTTAAATCATTAAAAGGGCAACAACGTTATGAAGTTCCTTCGAGTATTCTTGTAAGCGCGTATGATGCATTCACTGTTTGGTGCGGTAAATTCTCAGTACCACTGGGTTCTGCGAAATTGAAATAACCCAAGCATTAAATCACACTGAGGGCGATGATTAAGCCTAGATATTGATCTATCGCCCTCATTGGCAAAGCCGTGTGATGATGCCATATATATCACTACAATCTAAAATGAGAGACTTGCATGGCACGACCAAGAGAATTTGAAATGGATACAGCTCTTGCCAATGCCATGGATGTTTTCTGGACCTTTGGCTATGAAGAAACATCTCTTACTCAATTATTAGATGGAATGTCTTTGTCTCGGGGCAGCCTGTATAAAGCTTTCTCCGACAAACGATCACTGTTCTTTGCAGTCCTTAATAAGTATGACGAAGAAGCTGTGTCACCAGCAGTCAAATTATTATCTGACACAAAAATTTCCGATGGTACAAAACGCATTGAAATTCTATTTGGAAGAATACTAAACGGGGTTAAACAGGGCGATCGTCGAGGCTGCCTTTTGTGCACGGCTGCCGCAGGTTCCGCGCCCCATGACGCAGAAATTGCTACACAGGTGCATCGCCTATTTGATAAAATGAGATATGGGTTTGAAACTGCAATTGGACAATCAATTGAGTTCTCAAACCAGCCGACCAAAGTGAAATCCAATATTGTCAACTTATTGATGGCGCAATATGTCGGCTTACGGGTATTGGTCCGATCCGGTGCGCCAATTGAAACACTGGAGCAGGTTGCCACATCCATCAGTCATATTCTGACCGGTCAATTAAGCTCCGCCAGCAGATAATGCCGACCGCGCTAAAAGCGGCTTTACGAAATAATTTATTCCCATTGTGACCCCATTGTAACATTGTCACTGACTGCCGATTTTATTTACGTGATTATCCATAACGATATCCGCGATTGTGCGGGCTAAGTTAAAAGGAATATTACCATGAACGTGCAGTCCCAAAGCACCGCAGAGGCGCATTACAGCCCTCTTTATTTTCTCGCCGCGCTTGGTGCCGGCGGGCTAGTTGTAACCTTCTTTATGTACCTGATGTTCTGGGTGCCCCACAAAGGTCAACCCGTACCGGTGTTTGAAGACATCTGGGCATATACACAGATCGCCAACCTTAGTGGACAAATAGCTGTTGCAGTCGCTTTATTTGGCGTTGCAATATTTGCAATATTGCATTTTTATCTCATCATCTGGAATTTGCGCCAAAGCGCAGATTTTCGTAAATCTGCCGCCTATGAAAAACTGTTGAAATCCAATGCAGAAACACAAACTATGGCAGCACCGCTAGCACTTGCCATGTCTGTTAATGTTGGTTTCATCGTTGGATTGGTATTTGTTCCGCAACTTTGGTCGGTTGTTGAATACCTGTTCCCCGCCGCGATTATCGCATTTGTTGCAATTGGCTATTACGCGTTTCAGCTGCTTGCTCGTTTCTTCGGTAGAGTCATGGTTGAAGGCAGATTTAATTCATCTGCAAACAATTCATTCGCGCAACTTCTGCCGGCATTTGCCTTATCAATGGTCGCCGTTGGCCTTGCAGCACCATCTGCCATGTCTCAAACAAAATGGATTGTCGGAGCGTCAGAAATATTATCCACGTTCTTTATCGTTACTTCGGTTATCATGACCATGATTGCCATTGTCATGGCTGTTCAATCCATCGTTAAAAACGGTACTGCGCCTGAAGCCGCGCCAACGCTGATGGTTGTCATACCTTTCATCACCGTTTTAACTATTGCATTATTGCGTCAGAACCACGGTTTACATACAGCCTTTGAGATACATACATCTGCTGGTGAGACATTTAGTTTCCTTACACAAATGCTTTCCATTCAGGTTCTCTTTGCCTTGCTGGGATTATTGGTTTTAAAACGCCAGAACTACAAAGAAATGTTCCTAAGCAATGCAGGAAAGCGCTCTGCGGGTTCCTATGCGCTTGTCTGCCCCGGCGTAGCCCTATCAGTCATGATACATTTTTGGGTAAACAAAGGATTGGTTGCCACAGGCCTCATTGCCAAATTTGGCGCCGCGTATTGGGCATTCACAGCTCCGGCCCTGATCCTTCAACTCGCAATGATCATTCTGCTTTTCAAGTTACATGATCTGCATTTTGCTCGTCCAAAAATTGCATCCGGTGCCATGCCAGCAGAATAAATAGATACGGGCAGGATGGTGAACCGTCCTGCCCCGACATATACCCCTCATATATAAAACCATAACAACTATCACATAGAAATGCTTACCTTCTCTCACCAGTTTTGATTGGTGTATTTGCAGGGTGAGCATTTCCTTGTTTGCATCGGCAATATGTGCGACTTAAGTTCCCCATGCCATTGAAACTTTATCTTCACAGATTGGATGGCTATTATTTAGAGACGTTGCAGCGACGTAACTAGTTGCGGGAGATCACAGGATGACAGATTCAAATCAGTGGATTGATCGCTTTCCCGGACTGTCACGATTAGGACCTTCTACAAAAGAAGCACTCCTGACCCGCAGCAACATTGTTAACTACCCAAAAGACACGCTGCTATTTGGACCCGGGAAATCGCCAGAATACATGTTGTTTCTGATTGAAGGAACGGTTCGCGTCCAGCAAGTTTCCGAAACCGGGCATGAGATTGTGCTATATCGCATAAATGCCGGCGAAAGCTGCGTTTTAACCACCGCTTGTCTTTTAACATATGAAGACTATTCCGCCGAAGGCATATCAGAAACAAAGGTGCAGGCTGTTGCGGTGCCCAAAAATATTTTCGATGATCTCGTTGCACAGTCAAAATCATTTCGAGATTTCGTCTTTGCCGCATTTTCAAAACGCATCACCGATCTGTTCCTGATGATTGATGAAGTAGCTTTTCAGCGAGTAGATGTCCGCTTAGCCGACAGACTTGATAAGCTTGCTGATGATCAAGGTGTTGTTAAAACAACCCACCAGAAACTCTCCATTGAGCTGGGAACCGCAAGAGAAGTGATTTCAAGGCAACTTCAGGAATTTCAACGACGCGGCTGGGTCGAACAGAACCGAGGCAGCGTAACATTACTTAACCGAGCTCAAATCAGGCAACTTGCAGATCACAATAGCTAGTTTATTCACCCCAATTAGGACGCCTTTACATACACCCCAAATACTTGTGCTCGCTGAATATTGCGAAATTTTCTGCACTTGATAAACTAAGCCACCAAAAATTTTAGAAAGGTCACGCCATGAATTTCATAACTAACATGTTTCGTAACGCTGGTTGGATTATCGCACTCATGGCTGCGACCGGACAGGCCCATGCAACATCTAATATCGAATGCACTGGTGTAAATTCAGATGCTGGCGTCAGTATCTTAATTGGTGCTGGACCTGTTCTAAATGCATTGGAAGCATCCGTAGCTCTGAATGAGCGCTATATTACGACCTATAAACATCAAGAAGGTGAACACGCAAGTATCGTCCAATTCAAAGCAAATGAATATGAAGTACAGCTTGATTTGATGG
The DNA here is from genome assembly GCF_900537175.1 of Lentilitoribacter sp. Alg239-R112. Classification (GTDB taxonomy): domain Bacteria; phylum Pseudomonadota; class Alphaproteobacteria; order Rhizobiales; family Rhizobiaceae; genus Lentilitoribacter. The sequence continues at coordinate 2,404,952 of NZ_LS999833.1, forward strand.
ATGACCAAGCCGAAGAACTGCTCGCATCCGTTCGAATCTTGAAGTTCATTGACAAAAACAACGACGAAAGCGAACCATATCAAATCGGATATATGCACTTAAATGGTTCGCAAGCGGTGGGCATCACCTGTGAGGGGCCTTAGAGACAGCGTAAAACTGACCTAAACATCTCTCATCCAGCTTAATACAAACAAAAACCGGATAGGTTTCCCAATCCGGTTTAGATACTTAATCAATCTTTCAGTCAGAAAGAAATATGAAGCTCGCGCCTGTTAGGCGTTGCGGATATCCACAAAATGACCATTGATCGCAGCAGCGGCAGCCATTGCAGGAGATACAAGATGTGTTCTGCCTTTAAAGCCCTGACGACCTTCAAAGTTTCTATTTGATGTTGATGCGCAGCGCTCTTCTGGTTTTAGGCGATCATCGTTCATGGCAAGGCACATAGAGCAGCCAGGCTCACGCCATTCAAATCCAGCTTCAATGAAGATTTTATCCAAACCTTCCTTCTCGGCCATCGCTTTAACCAATCCAGAACCCGGCACGATCATGGCATTTACACCGTCAGCGACTTTCTTGCCTTCAACAACTTTCGCAACCTCACGAAAATCTTCGATACGACCATTTGTGCAAGAGCCGATAAAGACACGATCAATCTTAATGTCGGTAATTGGCGTCCCTGGCTTAAGTCCCATATATTCAAGCGCACGCCATTTAGACTTACGCTTATTTTCATCTTCGATATCATCAGGGTTTGGTACAACGCCTTCAATCGAAATCACATCTTCCGGTGAAGAACCCCAAGAAACGATCGGTGGCAAATCTGCTGCATTGAGCACGATTGTCTTATCGTAATGAGCGCCTTCGTCAGAGGCGAGTTTTTTCCAATATTCGAGCGCATTGTCCCAATCAGCGCCCTGCGGTGCACGTGGTTTGCCTTTGAAATATTCGTATGTTTTCTCATCCGGTGCAATCAGGCCAGCGCGTGCGCCGCCTTCAATTGTCATGTTGCAGACAGTCATACGGCCTTCCATCGAAAGCGCACGGATTGCTTCACCAGCAAATTCGATCACATAACCGGTGCCGCCGGCAGTACCAATCTCACCAATGATCGCAAGGATGATATCTTTTGCTGTCACACCTTCTGGCAATTGACCATCAACACGCACAAGCATGTTTTTAGCCTTTTTCTGGATAAGTGTTTGCGTTGCAAGTACGTGTTCAACCTCAGATGTTCCAATACCATGAGCCAACGCACCAAACGCACCATGTGTTGAGGTGTGGCTATCACCGCAAACAATTGTCGTGCCCGGAAGCGTAAAGCCTTGCTCTGGACCAACAACATGCACGATACCCTGGCGCACATCGCTTTCATTGAAATATTCAACACCAAATTCTGAAGAATTACTTGCCAAAGCTTCCACCTGAATGCGGCTCTCTTCGTTCTTGATACCTTCATAACGATCTTTGGTCGTTGGCACATTATGATCCACAACAGCGAGTGTTTTCCCAGGTGCACGGACTTTACGTCCTGTCATGCGCAAACCTTCAAAAGCTTGCGGGCTTGTTACTTCATGCACAAGGTGGCGATCAATGTACAAAAGACATGTGCCATCTTCCTGTGTGTCTACAACGTGATCATCCCAAATTTTATCATACATAGTACGAGGTGCAGTCATATCGATATTCCTTAGTGATTTTATAAAAGTGTGTCGTGGTTGCTTAAGCCACAACAAACCCGCGCCCAGCGCTGGTAACAGCTAGCAAAAAGCGAGATGGCAAGCGTTTATGATCCGTTAGGAGCACAACTTGGTATGTCGCATCTATTGATAAATCTATCATGGAGTTTCAATAGCAACGTTTACCGTCAGAGGCAATTGGCAACACCCATCAAATTGAAAATTTGAATGAGTCTCATTTTTTAGCAAAACAATACATTTTACTCTCTAGAAATAGATTTTCATTTCTTTAGCGCGCATTTTTAAGACCTATTATGGAGCCAAATTCGTTTCACTCATGGGTCCAAAGCAAAATGCAACACGATATAGCTCGAGAAAATAATCGAAAACTAAACTCATTAAATCTCATTGAACGTCTCAATTTCATCTCGAAAACAACGCCACATTCTGTTTTTACAACAAGTCTGGGTAAAGAAGATCAACTGATCACTCATCTTATTGCAGAAAACAAAATTGATTTGAGAATCATAACGCTTCAAACAGGGCGCTTGCATCCGGAAACACTTTCGCTCATCGATGAGACCAAGCACCGCTATTCAGTAGACATTGAGGAATATCACCCTGACAGAAGACTTGTGGATGAGTATAAAGCACAATTCGGAATAAACGGGTTTTATGAAAGTATTGAAGCCCGCCACAAATGCTGCGAAATTCGCAAACTCAACCCACTAGCCACCGCTCTAAGCGATGCCGATGGTTGGGTAACAGGACTGAGACGTTCGCAATCAGACAATCGAGATCAAGTACCATTTTGCGAATGGTCTCCTCAATACGAGTTATTTAAATTTAATCCATTGGCTGATCTTGGTGCCGATGCGCTTGAAGATTTGATCATTAAAAATAATATTCCAATCAATGCGTTACATGCCCGCAGCTATCCTTCCATCGGTTGCGAACCTTGCACTCGCGCAATTAAGCCAGATGAACATTCCCGCGCCGGCCGCTGGTGGTGGGAGCAAAACAATGCCCGCGAATGCGGCCTACATGCTTCCAAATAGTTACGTAAAACCTCTCCCAATCAAAAAGTTTAAAAACAAATGTCCGAAAACAAACAAAAACTCCCGCTCGATCCGCACCTAAAAGCTCTTGAAAATGAAGCAATTTATATCTTCCGCGAAGTGCTTGCGGAGTTTGAAAAACCTGTCATGCTCTATTCCGTGGGCAAAGACTCCTCTGTTCTGCTGCACCTAGCTCGAAAAGCATTTTTTCCAGACAAAATTCCATTTCCACTGCTGCATATAGATACTGGGTGGAAATTTACAGAGATGATCAAGTTTAGAGATCAAGTTGTCGCCGAATACGACCTTAACTTAATCACTTATACAAACCCTCGTGGTTCGGCGGAGAATATCACGCCATTTAACAATCCACGCTACACAGACATTATGAAAACCGAAGCACTGCGCACCGCTTTAGACCAAGGTGGCTATGATGCTGCGTTTGGCGGTGCAAGGCGAGATGAAGAAACATCCAGAGCAAAAGAACGCATTTACTCATTTAGAACGTCCAACCATCAATGGGATCCGCGCAATCAAAGAGCAGAACTCTGGTCTATTTATAATGGCGACATTTTCAAAGGCGAAAGCATTCGTGCATTCCCATTATCCAATTGGACAGAAGCTGATATCTGGAGCTACATCAAAGCCGAAAGTATACCAATCGTTCCGCTATATTTTGCCAAGGACCGTCCATTTGTAGAACGAAATGGCATGATGGTTTTAGCACAAGATGATCGGCTGGAACTGCTTCCTGATGAACTTGTCCAGCAAACAAGCCTTCGGTTTAGAACATTGGGTTGCTTTCCGCTGACCGGCGCAATCCGATCGACAGCAAACAATCTTGATGAAATTATTGATGAGATTGCATCCGCAACTGTTTCTGAACGTCAAGGCAGGGCCATCGACAAAGATAAATCGAGCTCAATGGAAATGAAAAAACGAGAGGGGTATTTCTAATGAATAATCTAAACCCAATGCCAATTCAAAAAACTGAAACTGTTGCAGCTTCTGAAATCACACGTGACACAACTCCTTTGCGTTTTATTACCTGTGGCAGCGTGGATGATGGTAAATCAACCCTTATCGGACGCCTTTTATGGGACACAAAAACTGTTTTCGACGACCAAATTGAAGCCACTTCCAAAAACAGTGGTAACGATCAACTGGACTTACCTGACTTCGCCAATCTGCTAGATGGTTTACAGGCAGAACGTGAACAAGGCATAACCATTGATGTTGCCTACAGATACTTCTCGACACAAAGAAGATCCTTCATTGTGGCCGATACACCCGGACATAAACAATATACAAGAAACATGGCAACAGGTGCATCAAATGCAGATCTAGCTGTGTTGCTCGTTGATGCCCGTGCTGGCATTCTTGAGCAAACTCGACGCCATGCAACAATCGTTTCACTTATGGGTATTCGCCAAATTGTGTTGGTCGTAAACAAAATCGACCTTGTTGATTATCAGGAAAGTTCTTTCAACTCTGCCGTCACTCAGTTTACGAACTTTGCCAAGGAGTTTAATTTCCAGTCTATTACGACGATTCCCGTTTCTGCCATAAATGGTGAAAATGTCGCCTCACAAGCACAACATAAAATGCCTTGGTACAAGGGGCCAACACTTCTTGAAACACTTGAACTTGCAACAAAACCTGCCGCAAGCTCTGTAGGGTTTCGGCTCCCGGTTCAACGAGTCTGCCGTCCAGATGAGAGTTTTCGTGGATATCAAGGAACAGTAGCCGGTGGAGCTATTAAACCCGGAGATAGCGTTACGATCCTGCCAAGTGGCGAGACGGCAAATGTGAAAAAGATAATCACGTTTGATCTTGTACGAAACGCAGGCGTTTCTGGCGATGCAATAACACTAGAATTGGACCGTCAGATAGATATCTCTCGCGGAGATATGATCACATCACATGACGCTAAACCACATGTCTCGGACACTTTCGATGCGCATCTCATTGTTCTTAGCAATAAAGGTCTACAGACTCAAAAGCGCTACTGGCTAAAAACAGGCAGTCGCCGCCAACATGTTTTCATCGACCCAAAAACAAGCCTCAATTTGGAAACAGGTGAATGGGAAGAAAATGACAATCTGTCCGTCAATATGATTGCCGATATTCAACTTAAATTTGAAGCAGTTGCAATTTTTGACACATACCGCCAAAATCGCATAACTGGTTCATTCATTCTTATCGATCCCGACACCAATGAGACGGTTGCCGCGGGAATGATTAACGCCGTTGCAAGCCATGTTGTTCCGTTCAAAAATCCAGATAGCGAAACATTAACACTCTTTTCCCTACCTCAGCAACTTGTTGAAAAGTTTATTAAAACTGACTTTTACAAAGAGAATTCGATTCACATTCAATCAGCTGAAATATCAGAATTTGAGATGAAGACATTACTAAAAAAGCAAAACAAACAGCAGAAGTGAGGTAAGGACCAACTCCAAAAATCAAGAAATTCTCTATATTGCGAAGATAGCCAAGTATAATTTCGAGTCTTATTATAAGATCGACTCTTGGCGTGTTTTTGCAATAGTATCACTCAAGCGTCACATGGTAACTTTACTGTGCAGCTTAACTATCTCGATATGTCTCGAGCCTAAATTTTGATTCCAGGAGCTGAAATATGATCAAACAACCACATCTCAATCGTCGCAATTTTCTCGCAGGTGCATCTGCCACCGCACTTGTTGCTCTTCACCCGTTTTCAGCACAGGCAAACGCTAACCAGGCCCACTTGCGCATCATGGAAACAACCGACTTGCATGTGCATGTATTTCCATATGATTACTATGGTGATCGCCCATCAGATACTGTTGGTCTGGCGCGTACCGCTGCGTTGATTAATGACATCCGGGCAGAATCTAGCAATTCAATGCTTGTCGATAACGGCGACTTTTTGCAAGGCAACCCGATGGGCGATTACATCGCCTATGAACGCGGCATGAAGGAAGGCGACAAGCACCCAATCATCACAGCCATGAATGCGCTTGGCTATGAAGCTTCGACATTGGGCAATCACGAATTTAACTATGGCTTGGATTTCTTGATGAAGTCTCTTTCTGGTGCAGACTTCCCAGTCGTATCAGCAAATATTGCCAAGGAAATGGGTGCAAACCCTCGCGAAGATAAAACACTGCTCAAGCCGTACACAATCTTGGACAAAATGGTCAAAGATGGCAGCGGACAGGAACATGCAATTAAAATCGGCCTTATCGGCTTTGTACCACCTCAAGTTATGAATTGGGATCGCCAACATCTTGAAGGCAATGTTAAAGCACGCGATATCATTGAAGCTGCCAAAGCCTATGTACCTGAAATGAAAGAAAAGGGTGCAGATATCATCATAGCACTATCACATTCAGGCATCGGATCTGCTCAACATGCAGACGGCATGGAAAATGCGTCTGTGCCATTGGCACAAGTCGATGGTATTGATGCCCTTATGACGGGTCACAGCCACTTGGTGTTCCCGGGTGAAAAATTTGCGGGATTTGATGCGGTTGACGCTGAAAAAGGTCTCATACATGGCAAGCCAGCGGCAATGGGCGGTTTCTGGGGTTCGCACCTTGGTGTGATTGATCTGATGCTCGAAAAATCCGGCAATGAATGGCAGGTTGTAACATCGGCAACCGAAGCGCGTCCGATTTACAAATCTGGCGAAAAACGCAAGAAGATCCCATTGGTTGAAAGCGATGCAGCTGTTCTTGCAAGTGTTCAAACAGAGCATGACGCAACTTTGGATTATGTTCGTCGCTCGGTTGGTCAAACGGACGCGCCACTTCATTCTTATTTTGCCCTTGTTGCCGATGATCCATCTGTTCAGATCGTGAGCCAGGCTCAAACTTGGTATATCACCGAAATGATGAAGGGCACACAATGGGAAGGTCTGCCAATCCTTTCCGCCGCTGCACCGTTTAAAGCAGGTGGCCGCGGAGGACCGGATTACTACACCGATGTTGCCAAGGGTGATGTTGCGATTAAAAACGTCTCCGATCTCTACCTCTACCCGAACACGGTTCGTGCGGTTGAAGTCACTGGTGCACAGGTTAAGGATTGGCTGGAGCGTTCTGCTGGCATGTTCAATCAGGTTGAAACAGGAAAAGCGGATCAGGTTCTGCTAAACCCATCATTCCCGTCTTACAACTTTGATGTGATTGATGGTGTGACATATAAAATTGATATCTCACAACCATCAAAATATGGCCCAAAGGGTAAGTTAACCAACCCTGATGCAAACCGTATTGTCGATCTGGAGTTCAACGGTGCGCCGCTTGATATGAATGCGAAATTCATCATTGCGACAAACAACTATCGTGCATCCGGTGGCGGAAACTTCCCCGGCGCATCTGGCGACACCATCATCTTTGAAGGACCGGACACAAACCGCGATGTGATCGTACGATACATTGTCGACAAAGGCACAATTAACCCAAGTGCAGATGGAAACTGGACATTTAAAGAACTACCAGAGACATCCGTTCTGTTTGATACCGGACCAAAAGCCAAAGATCACATCAGTGATGTGAAAAGCGTCAAAATTGAAGAGGCCGGCGACGGCCCTGACGGTTTTGCACGTTATCGCATCGCATTTTAAACTCAGCATCGAGGCTAAATATCTACGTTCAGCTGATGAGCATTAACATAGGCCGCTACATTTTAGCGGCCTTTTATTCATCATGCTCACGATAAAGTTTCGTAATTTTGAGCTATAATCGGAAGTAATTCAGATAAATGTGAAATTTCATGCGCAGGGCTGGCATAACCGTTTAATGTTTTACGCTCAGAATTAAACCATACCGATCTAAATCCTGCTTCACTTGCACCTTTCACATCATCATTGAGCGAATCTCCTATATGCAAAATGTGGCTCGGATCAGCGATATCTAACTTCTCTTTAAGTTTAGAAAATGCACCTACATGCGGCTTCTTGTAATCAAGGTCTTTGCCGATCATAATTTCATCAAAGTAATGGTCAAATCCAAGGCGCTTGGGATCCGAATTGCCATTGGATAGAACTGCTACCTTTATACTTTTTGGAATGTTTGATAACAACTCCTCCGCACCCTGCATAAACATCGTTTTGCGAAAGCGCTCTTCAATAAACAGCTCAAATAACGTTTCTGTAAAATCTGTATCAAGCCGCTTTGATCTTAAAGCATTCTCAAATGACAACCTCCTGATTTCGAGAAAATCGGTGCTGTCGCCGTCATAGGCCGCCGCTGTTTTGGCTGCGATTGCGACAAGTTCTGTGGTTGAAATATGAACTACAAATTCGGATGCAATGGCCTGAGACACCTTCTTCAAAGAGTTTTCAAGCACCGCATCAAAGTCTATCAGTGTATGATCAATATCAAATGAAATGGCTGCGATGGGTAAGCGTAACGTCATATCTCAAAATCAATGTGGATATGGTTGCCATCAGGGTCCCAAACATTATATTGCCGAATACCTGCAGCAGGCGGCTCGCCGCAACGATAGCTTTCCTCGCGCTCTTCCAACAATGCACGAAATGCTGTTTCATCATCAGCGGCAAACGCAAAATGCTCAAGGCGCAAATTCACCTCGGAACCAACTAAATCCTCACCACCGGAAATAAGATGAATGACGGGATATTCACCCGCATAGAGCCAGGCACCATCAAACTGAAAATCAGGCCGCCAACCGGATTTAAGGCCCAAAATATCCTCATACCAAGCCACCATCCCTTCAAGATTTTCGGTCCGAACATTAACATGATCAAGACGTTTAATTGCCATTAAAGTCTCCTGCATTTGATTGAATTATTTGACTATGGATGATTGATGAGAGGACATCAATATCAGAATTATATTCAGATTTTCGATAAAGCGATAAAACAACATTCTTGAGGGATGGAAGGTCACGAATATCTGATGCAATACGCAATGGAACAGGCACCGATATTTGTGGTAATACTGTCAGTGCCAAATCTGCCAACACCAAAGAATGAACACCAATTGGATGTGAACTTAAATGAGCAAGGTAGCCCTTACGATTAACCCGATCCAGTGCTTCGAACGCATATCGGCGAAGATCACGTCCATCCGTTAAAAAAACAAGCGGAACATCATCAGCCTCATCCAGCATAAAACCAGGTCCGCTGACCCAAGCAAGCGGGACATTTTCTACAAAATCTCTACTTGCGCGCTTGCCCTGATCCATCATGAAAGCGACGTCAATTTCACCTGCATCTAACTTAGCAAGCAATGCATCACTTCGATCACAATGAACATGCAGCTGAACCGCTGGATTAATGCTGGTAAATTCTCGTATCGCTTCTGAGACAACAGACATAGCCAAAGTGACCGTAGTTCCAATTCGAATAGTACGAACAGACTTAGTTTTACGAATAGATTGAACCGCTTCGGCATTGAGAGTTAATATCCTGCGCGCATAAGAAACAAAAGCGTGCCCTTCAGGCGTGAGTTTCATATTTTGACCGCGTCCGCGTTCAAACAACTTACAACCCAACTCTTCTTCTAGTTTTTTGATATGTAAACTCACCGCCGACTGAACGGTATTGCGTTGCTTGGCGACGCGCGAGAAATTTAATGTATCAGCAGCGACCAGAAAACTTTTCATCGCATTAATATCAGGCATATAAATCTCTTTAAACGATTTTAAAAAGCTATTTAATTCGTTTTACTGATTTTTGTAAACTCCCTATAGGAAACTAACAGGAAGAAGAACAGCATGGATCTACCATTAAGCTTCTATATAGTTGCCGGGATTGCTATTATTGTCACCGGCATATCCAAAAGTGGATTTGCCGGCGGTTTAGGTGTTATGAATGTACCACTCTTAAGCCTTTTCATCACGCCGCAACTGGCGCTTGCTATACTTGTTCCAATCTTACTCGTTATGGATCTCTTTGTCGTATGGCATTATAGAAGGACATGGAATAAAGCTATTGTTCTGGCAATTATTCCCGGGGCTATATTCGGCATCATACTCGGAACCATGACATTTCAGTTCATGGATGGGGACTTCATAAAATTTGCCATCGGAATTCTGTCTTTAACCTTTGTCATGCAATTTTTCTTTACAAGAAAAAAATCTGAGGACGCAAAACCGCTTGGAAGAATACTTCCCTTTATCCTTGGATCTGCCTCTGGTTTTGCAGGATTTATAGCCCACGCAGCCGGCCCACCGGTGAAAGGATTATTACTACAACAGAGATTAGAAAAATCAGAATTTGTTGGCACAAATGGATATTTTGTATTTGGTGTAAATATTATGAAACTCTTTGCTTATGTTGGCCTTGGACAAATGTCGTTGGAAAGCATGAAAGTTAGCCTAACTTTATCACCCATCATACTTGTTGGTATCGGCTTAGGAACGTACCTACATAAAATTATCGACCCCAAATTGTTCATCAAGGTTGTTTATGTGTTACTTACGGTTGTTGGCCTAAAACTTCTTTGGGATAGTGTCCCGAACTTAAGCTTCGCACTCTGAACTGCTTCAATTATGACAAGGTTTTTGCACCAGTAGGGGTTTCGAATACAGCTTTGAATGCCGGCTGGCCTTCGGCAATCTTTATTCGTTCATCGTTAAATGTCACATCAAGAAAATTACTAATTTCGACGGCATCGGGATGAGTGATCTCAAATGATTTCAGAGTACAGCCACGTTTTTCCATTCGACTTGCAGGATGTATATCATCCGGCCATTGAATCAGTTGCGGAAAAGCGCCGTTTGAAACTAAACGACCGTCGTTGCGAACAGTGATCTGCCATTTCAAATCACCCCGAGTCATATTGATAATCTCGCCATGCTTCTTGCTAAAGTCAGCAGTAATATCTCTCGAACCCACAATCCATGCACCTATTTTCGGCGTTCCATCAAAGCGATCTAGATTAAACCAGCGAGGACGATCGGGCTGTGGTCCGTCAGGATCAATCGCGATCACCTCCAAAAACTCCATATCACCTAACGAAAGCAAAAGATTATGCGTACCCATAAAAGGATGTTCACCGCCGATTGGCATATCAATGCCCAAATGTTCACTCACATAACTGGCACCTTCATCAAGCGTCCGAGCAATTATTGCAATGTGATCAAAAACCAATTTTGGCAAAGTCATTAATTTCTCCATAGATCAAAAACTGTGTACCATGCTAAAATACGCCATGAAAATGCATAAACGAAAACTACTAATTAATCAGCCAGAACAAAATTGGAATTTAGGTGCAAATAAGACAAGCTAAAAACTCAGATGCCGCTGCAATTGCAGTGCTCTCAACCGAAGTATGGATCAACACTTATCTGCGGAATGGTATCAATGAGACCTTTGCAAATTATGCGCTCAAAGAGTTCACCAAGGAAAAGTTTGAGATGGTATTGATGAGTACGAACGAAACAATTCTTGTCTCAGAAAATTCCAACGGAATTGACGGTTTTATCAGATTAAGTACAGATAAAACATGTACGAGTATCAGCGCTTCACCATGCGAGATAACAACACTTTATGTTCAGCCACGCCATCAAAGCAAGCATGTGGGGTTACATCTTCTAAAAGCTGGAATTGAGCATTGTCTGGAACAAGGCCATGCGCAGCCGTGGCTTGCTGTTAACACCGAAAATGAACGAGCCGTAAAGTTCTATCTCAGGAATGGATTTATAAAAGACGGGCAAACTTACTTTGAGATAGAAGATGGGAAATACCTCAACGAAATACTCGTCCTTTCACCCCATTAATAGAACAGCCCTAAAACAAAAAAGCGCCGGCAATTTGCCAGCGCTTCTCAAAAATCTGATTTTGAAGATTAGTCTATTCTTCAGTTTTTGCTTCCGCTGCCGCAGCTTCTTCAGCTGCTTTTGCTGCAGCTGCATCTTCAGCTGCTTTCTCTGCTGCAAGAGCTTGAGCTGCTGCAACTTTTTCAGCTTCGATACGCGCTTTTTCAGCCACGATAGCTGCACGCTCATCATCGTTAAGCTTACGAGTACGTACGCCTGTATTTTCAACGATACGCGCAGATTTACCACGACGACCGCGAAGATAATAAAGCTTCGCACGACGAACTTTACCACGACGAACAACAATGACTTCTTCAACAAGTGGAGAATAGATTGGGAACACACGTTCCACACCCTCACCGTAAGAAATCTTACGAACAGTGAAATTCTCGTTCAAACCAGCACCTGCACGTGCTATACAAACGCCTTCATAAGCCTGTAGGCGTGTACGCGTACCCTCAGTCACACGCACCATAACACGTACAGTGTCACCTGGTGAGAATTCTGGAAGAGTACGTTTTGCTTCAATCTTTGCTTTTTGTTCAGCGTCGAGCTGCTCGATGATATGCATCGGTATAACCTTTCGTTCTTTTTGCGGTCAGAGCGCTAACTCTCGCTTAAGGTCTTCTTGCCTTAAAGCTATGCTTTTTCAAGCAGCAGCGGGTTCACCAAGCATTATCTTTAGTGGTTGCGGCCATTTGATTTTTTAAGGCCTGCGCTCGTTTATTCTTCGAGTTGGCGGTGCATTACAGCATTAAAGGGCTTTTGTCATCCCATAATTTGGAATTTCCGCTCTATTTTTGGTCTTTTTTATCATTGATACGAGTTAAGAGATCAGGACGACGCTTTGTCGTTAATTCCATAGACCTTTTATGCCGCCAATCAGCAATCAGTTTGTGATTACCAGATAGCAAAACCTCAGGGATCATTTGCCCTTCAAACTCTTGCGGACGCGTATAATGCGGATGCTCCAGAAGGTTATTTTCAAAACTCTCATAAGTGCCGGATTCTACGTTTCCCATTACGCCCGGCAATAATCGCGTGATCGCATCTAAAAGGGTCAATGCGGCAGGTTCACCACCTGACAAGATGTAATCGCCAATTGAAACTTCCTCTAATTCACGACCATCAATGACACGCTGATCAACACCTTCAAATCGGCCACAAACAATCACCACACCTTCACCAGAAGACAGCTCTCGAACACGCTGCTGCGTCAATGCTTCCCCTCGAGGAGACATCAGCAAACGCGGTCGATTATCATCAGGCAATGCATCAATACCACGGGCCAGAACATCGGCCTTCAGCACCATACCCGCGCCGCCACCAGAAGGCGTATCATCTACAGTGTGATGTTTATCGAGTGCATAATTTCGAATGTTAATTGCCTCAATATTAAGATCCCCTCGTTCAATTGCTCGGCCAGCCATCGAGTATTCAAGATGCCCCGGGAACATATCTGGATAGAGCGTAAGAATTGAGGCATTAAAACCCATTAATCGCCGCCCTCATCGAAATCGTCTTCGTCGTCTTCACTTGTATCATCTAAAAGACCCGCAGCTTCTGGATCAATGACAACACGACCTGCTTTAATATCCACCTCAGGCACAGCATCGGTGGTAAATGGAATAAGAACGGGCTTTTGACCCTTGGCACGAATTTCAATTAAATCACCACCACCAAAATCAAAAATAGCTTGGATTGTGCCCCAATTTTTGCCGTCTGCATCCAAAACATCCAGACCTTCGAGATCCGTATAGTAGAACTCGTCATCCTCAAGATCATCATCAGACAAATTTGCGCGATCCACAAACAAATCAATACCGTTCAAACCTTCGGCGGCCGTGCGATCATTAATACCCAAAAAACGCACGACTACGACGGTTTTATGTTTGCGAATATCAAGCACCTCAAAACGGCGACCAAGTGCATCAAACAACACACCATAATCCGCCAAAGCTACCGGATTTTGCGTATGAGATTTTACACGAACTTCCCCACGCACGCCCTGCGCACGGCCAATCGTTCCAAGCAAAATTGGGTTTTTAAGTTCCACGCTTTCTATCTTTCTTATCTCTGTTGCAACGCGATGCTAAGTCCAAGACTGCAAAACACGCCACCTAAGAATCTATTTTGCCATTTTACGACATGTGGATTTTTGCGTAAATAATTGCCCAAACCGCCTGCTGTATAGGCATAAACCAAATTGCTCAGGGCGCATATTACAATCAGTATGAGGCTCAAAATAAAAACCTGCATGGCAACAGAACCATTTTCCGGCTTTATAAATTGTGGTAAAAATGCCAAAAAAAACAGTGCTGTTTTTGGGTTAAGTATTTCAGAGATCACCCCTTGATGGAATGCAGCGCGCAACCCAATTTCAATCTTCTCGCCACCAATCTGTAACTTTGATTTACCAAATATTGCTTTGAGACCAATGTAAATCAGATAGGCAGCACCTAACAACTTCACAATTGTGAATGCCGTAACTGACGCCATAATAATGGCAGATATTCCAAATACAGCAAAAACAGTATGAGCAAAATCACCCACCGCAATACCCAAGCTTGTTGAAAGTGCAACTTTCATACCCGACGTAGATGCCCTTGCCGCAATCAATAACGTCGCCGGCCCTGGAATGAAGGCAAATCCAGACACAACGATTAAATAAGTAATGAGGGTAGCTGTATCAATCATTATTCACTCCAAATTCAGGTTCGCTATTGCAATAGCCCATATTACTAAAAACAACAAAGGGTGGTTTGCAATAAACCACCCCTCATTAAATCTTTAAAAGCGAAATGCTTATTCAGAAGCAGCTTCTTCCGCAGGAGCTTCAGCAGCCGCAGCAGCTGCTGCTTTTGCTTCTTCTTCAGCAGCTTTTGCAGCTTCGGCTGCTTCTTCAGCTTTTGCAGCGGCTTCATCAAGACGCTCTTGAGCTTTTGTACCCAATTTAGCTTTATTTGGATTGTTGCGTGGTGCACGTTCTAGAATGCCAGCTTCTGATAGGAAACGAAGAACACGATCTGTTGGCTGCGCACCTTGGCCAAGCCAATGTTTGATACGGTCCTCTTTAAGACCAACACGGTTTTCATCATCTTTACCAAGCATTGGATTCCAATGACCAACCTGCTCGATGAAACGACCATCACGTGGTGAGCGCACATCTGCGACTACGATGTGATAATAAGGACGCTTTTTTGAGCCACCGCGGGCCAAACGTAGTTTAGTTGCCATTTTTATTTCCTTTTCTAAATGACGCCATGCGTGGATTTGTCCACACACTAAAAGTTAGTTATGCGTGAATTACCCACGCGCTTTTTTGTGGTGCTGAATGACTTCCTTGATAATAAATTCAAGAAATTTTTCAGCGAAATCGGGGTCAAGGTTCGAGCGTTCTGCCAAACGTCTTAGCCTCTCGATCTGTTCACCCTCTCTTTTCGGATCAGAAGGAGGGAATTCGTGTTGTGCTTTCAACTGACCAACTTGTTTGGTCACGCGAAAACGTTCTGCGAGAATATGCACAAGAGCAGCATCAAAATTATCAATTGATGCTCGAAGCTCCAGAAGCTCATCCATAGGAGTTTGTTCACTCATGCATAACGCTCCATAAATTCTTTGGGTGGCAAGTGTCGCCAAATATCTATTGTCTTGTCGTTCACGACAACATTTTGTTGCTCATTAAACGCGCCAAGCTTTTCAGCGACTTTCTGCGATGCATGATTGAGCGGATTAATTTGACTGATAGCTGTCGTCCAACCAAGTTTTGTATATGAAAACCTTAACGCCGCCGTTGCAGCTTCAGTCGCATAGCCTTTGCCTTGCGCCTGTTTCATAAATGCATAAGCAATCTCATTGTCTGGAAAACCATGGGGCCGCCAAGGACCACAAAAACCAATGCTCTGGCCTGTGGCTTTTTCCTCAACATTAAACATACCAAACCCACGTAAGACCCAATGGCCAAGAATGCCAGTTAACACGCGCCATGAAGAATATTCAGGCATAACCCCGCCAACAAATTTAGCTGTCTCTTCGTCCGCATAAACTGCGGACAGCATGTCGAAATCACGCTCCTCAAGGCCACGCAAAATAAGACGCTCTGTCTCAACAACTGGAATATCGAGTGAAACTGCCACCATTATGAATGCCCCTGCCCACCATAAGCTGCAAGAAATTCTTCCGGTGGTAAATGACGCCATATATTTGATACGAAATCAGTAACAGAAACATCTTTTTGCTCCATATGTGCACCAAGCTTCTTAGCAACACCCTCTGAGGCAATGTTTCCCTTATCGATCAGACTAACAGCAGACTGCCAACCAAGATCCAGATAGGCATATTTTAAAGCACCAATCGCTGCTTCCGACGCATAACCCTTACGTTGGTGCTGGGGTAAAATAATCCAGCCAACTTCGCGCTCAGGCCACCCTTCAGGAAAATGTAACCCAGCATTACCAACCAGCTCACCAGTTTCTTTCGATTCCACAGCCATCATACCGCAGCCACGCATTGACCAACCGCCATTAGCACCAGACATGGCCCGCCAAATCTCTGTTCGTTGTCGGGTCCCGCCAACATATTTAGTCTGTTCTGCATCTGCCCAAAAATCGACGAAATTATCCAGATCATCCTCACGCCAAGCACGCAGGATAAGACGTTCCGTCTCGATTGTTGGAATAGTGAAGGTGGTCGCCATGGTTACTTCTTACCCTTTGGCAAGCCCGGCAGCCCAGGCAGGCCACCGCCACCAAGACCGGGCAAACCACCTTTACCGCCGCCTAAACCAGCGGCTTGAGCCTGCTTTTGCAAGGCTTCAAGTTGTTTTGGGTCCATATTGGAAAGGTCCGGCATGCCGCCCATTCCCGGCATACCGCCGGGCATGCCACCACCCATGCCCATTTTACCACCAAGAGCGCCAAGCGCCTGCTTCATCATTCCGCCGCCTTTTTTGCCGCCCATGGCTTTCATCATATCGCCCATACCGCGATGCATCTTAAGCAATTTGTTGATCTCAGCGGCAGACGTGCCAGAACCCGCAGCAATACGTTTCTTACGGCTATTTTTCAGAAGCTCCGGATTGGTTCGTTCTTTTTTTGTCATGGATGAAATAATGGCAAGTTGGCGATTAAACACACTGTCATCCATACCAGCAGATGCCATTTTATCTTTCATCTTGCCCATGCCCGGCATCATACCCATGATACCGCCCATGCCACCCATAGATTTCATCTGGTTAAGCTGGTCAGCAAGATCATTCATATCGAACTTGCCAGCCTTCATGCGCTTGGCCATAGCCTCGGCTTTTTCGGCATCAATGGTTTCGGCTGCTTTTTCAACCAGCGAAACAATATCGCCCATACCTAAAATGCGATCGGCAATCCGTTTTGGATGGAACTCTTCAAGAGCATCCATCTTCTCGCCAACACCAATGAGCTTGATAGGTTTACCCGTCACGGCACGCATAGAAAGCGCGGCGCCACCGCGACCGTCACCATCCATACGCGTTAAAACAAGACCAGTGATGCCCACTCGCTCATCAAAATTGCGTGCAAGATTAACCGCATCCTGACCAGTCAGAGAATCAGCTACAAGTAGAATTTCATGCGGATTGGACTTGGCTTTGATATCGGCCATTTCCTGCATCAATGGCTCATCGATACTAGTGCGACCTGCTGTATCAAGAATAACAACATCATGGCCACCAAGTTTTGCAGCTTGCACTGCACGAGCGGCGATATCTGTCGGAGATTGTCCTTCAATAACCGGAAGCGTGTCTACTTCTGTTTGCACACCAAGCTGGCGAAGCTGCTCTTGTGCAGCCGGACGGCGCGTATCGAGCGATGCCATCAAAACTTTTTTGCGATCACGTGTTGTTAGGCGTGCAGCTATCTTGCCCGATGTCGTTGTTTTACCAGACCCTTGCAAACCCACCATCATAATCACGACGGGTGCAGCCGCATTCAAATCAATCGAAACACCTTCAGAACCCAGCATCTCGACAAGCTCGTCATGCACGATCTTAACGACCATCTGACCAGGTTTGATAGATTTCAGAATTTCAGCGCCAACAGATTTTTCGCGAACTTTTTCGATAAAATCTTTCACAACATCAAGCGCAACATCGGCCTCAAGCAACGCACGGCGCACCTCGCGCAATGCTGCAGAAACGTCTTTATCTGATAGTGCACCACGGCCAGTAAGACCATTTAAAATGGAGCCTAATCGATCCTGAAGATTGTCAAACATATCAAAATTCCTATTTTTCCAAACCTATTTTGGAAAATCGTCATTCAAACCAAAATTTACAACCCCAAAACCGGCCCAATGAACGCGGCCCAAACCAAAAACACATCCGAGGGCGCATCGCGCTGTCGGATGTTGACCTTTGGGCGCTCTTTATACCTTTGCGGGTCCCAATAGGCGGCTCGGAGTTGTAACTCTTCGCTTGAATATAGGCCGCTTAAATAGAAGTTTGATAAAAAAGTCAAGAAATACCGTCCAACTCGCCCTTTTAAAACGTATGAAATAACATCATAAAGAATGCTCAAAAGAGAAAGATAACATTTCATGCCAAAAAACCCTTATTATTCAGGGCCGAGAAGTAATCACTTCGATGGCACATATTTCTTTAACCCCGATGGCGCAGCGCCATTAGGGTTTCGACACCTACTGAAATGGCGTTTTGGCGACAAGACAAATCAACCATGGCCGGAACATGCGGAAAGCCCCTATAAAAATGCAAAACCCGACGCAAAATTGGCGGAAGATACGTTACGGCTCACGATGGTCGGGCATGCAAGCTTTTTCATCCAAATGGGTGGGTTAAATATCTTAACTGATCCAGTTTGGTCAGAGCGCACAAGTCCATTTTCTTTTATGGGTCCAAAACGTCGTAACAAACCCGGTATCGATTTTGATGATTTGCCTCAAATCGATATCGTTCTCATCACGCACAATCACTATGACCACATGGACCTAGCGACTTTAAAACGCCTACATGAAGCACACGCACCACTGCTCGTCACACCACTTGGCAATGATACCATCATTCACAATAAAATCCCGGATATGAACATTAAGACAGGAGACTGGGATGATGTCATTGAATTCGAAGAGACCAAATTTCACTTCGAGCCCTGCCATCATTGGTCAGCTCGCGGTACACGGGATCGCCGCATGGCGCTTTGGGCAGCTTTTGTGATTGAGCATGCCGAAACCAAAATATATCACATCGGGGATACTGGATTTCATGATGGGATCAACTATCGCGCAGCATCGGAAAAACATGGCGCGTTCGACCTAGCCATATTGCCTATTGGCGCTTATGAGCCACGCTGGTTTATGAAAGATCAGCATCAAAACCCGTTTGAAGCAGCAAAAGGCTTTAAACTTTGCAATGCCAAACGCGCTGCTGGCCATCACTTTGGCACATTTAACCTCACCAATGAAAGCATTGAGCAACCAGTGAAACATCTAAAGGAAGCACTGGAACTGGAAGACATAGACAATGATCTTTTCCGCCCTATGCGACCGGGGGAAGTTTGGGATATTTTATAAATAAAACAATCAACCTAACGCGTGCTGTAAAGTCCCGCATCATCTAGAACAACTGGCGAAACCGTCTCACGGCTTACTTCACTTTGCGCCCGAAGATCCTCATCCACCTTATCAAGCCACATTTGCAATTGTTGCTGAAGCAACTTTGCCTCTTCCCCGTCAGGGTCTT
This sequence comes from Lentilitoribacter sp. Alg239-R112, assembly GCF_900537175.1. Taxonomy (GTDB): domain Bacteria; phylum Pseudomonadota; class Alphaproteobacteria; order Rhizobiales; family Rhizobiaceae; genus Lentilitoribacter. The sequence goes on from NZ_LS999833.1 coordinate 2,424,190, forward strand.
CAATTGCTGATGTAAGCTGACTAAACGTTAAACCAAGTTCATCGAGATCGAGGTTACGAGAAATTTCTTCCAAACGCTCTGAACCAGACGGTTGCAATTTTAAATCTTCAAACGCCTGCCTCACTTCCACACCGAAATCGGCGTCCATATTCTTGGTATCGAGGCCAAGCGCTTCGCCCACACGATTATACAACCCCACCTTCATCTCGGTTGGCGTGACATTATGAATGCTGAAGAGGTCTTTCGGAACTTGAATTGAATCAATAACCGATTGTGACTTTCCAGTTGCTTGCTGTTCGGCAGCTTTTGCCCATTCAGAAAGCAACATTGATGCTGATTGAAGCGGTGTAATCATAATATTATCGCGTTTTTTTGCTCAGGCAGAAAACATAGCAATCTAACGCTATGCGAAACTTGCGCCATAAATTTACGTCACACGAAAAAAATATTTGGAGAACATCGCGAGCTGACATATATGTCGGTTAGAACAGGATCTCAGATAATGACCAACCAAGTTCCATTTGCGCGTATGAACGGCGCCGGCAATGAAATTCTCGTTGTTGATATGCGGGGGCAATCAGCCCCTGTAACGCCAGAGGCTGCCGTAAAGCTAGCCAGTCAAACCGAGACCAAGTTCGATCAGATTATGGCTATTCACGATCCACGTGTAAACGGCACAGATAACTATATTATGATCCTCAATAATGACGGTTCAGAAGCTCAAGCCTGCGGCAATGGCACCCGCTGTGTAGTTTCAGCACTTACCGCTGAAACTGATCGGGATACATTCACCTTTCAAACCCTTGCTGGCATTTTAAATGCACGCGAAATTCGTGAGAACTATATCTGTGTTGATATGGGTGAACCTGTCTTCGATTGGGATAAAATTCCACTTGCAGAGGAATTTGCCGATACAACAAAAATAGAACTGCAAATCGGCCCTATTGATGCACCCGTCTTACACTCACCATCGGCCATGTCGATGGGTAATCCTCATGCGGTCTTTTGGGTGAAAAATGATGTTTGGTCTTATGATCTGGAACTTTTCGGCCCACTTTTAGAAAATCACCCGATTTTTCCAGAAAAGGCAAATATCTCGATCGCACAAGTGTCCGCTGAAAATGAATTGACAATGCGCACATGGGAACGCGGTGTGGGACTAACTCAAGCTTGTGGCTCAGCTGCGTGCGCTGGCGCCGTGAGCGCCGCCCGCACGGAGCGCACAGGTCGCAATGTTCTTGTCCATATGCCCGGTGGTGACCTTTCCCTCGAATGGAAAGATAACAATCACATATTCATGACTGGCCCCACAGAATGGGAATGGTCAGGCATGCTTGATCCGCAAACAGGTGATTGGGTGCGAGACGAAAGTGATAAATAATATGGCAGATCAATCTGCTACATTACGGATACTAATGATCTTCATACTTAGTAGACAAATGAGTTAGAATGGCTTGCCACATTCGTTTGCAATACCGGGTACTTTAAAGCCAACTGAGCAAAGCGTACCGCCCCAAACATACCCCTTTAAGCCTTCGCTATATTCTACCAAAAACCAGTCATAACCTTGATAATTATTACCCGCATTCTCCCAGATAAAAACGGGTTCACCCTCGGGTAATTTATCAATTTTTGTACCGTTTAAATCTGCAGCCTGCCGCACAGTCGACCCATGAGACATGCCGTCAGCACCCTCCATAAGCCCATCATCAACATGCTTTGTGCAGGGAATAACTTGACCACTTGCCAGTTCAATCTGCGCACTATCGGGAGAAACAGCAACCCGCACGCCATCTTTGCTATAATAATTAATTGCACCGTGACTATCGGTTAGCGGCAACTGATCAGCCAAATCACCATAAGTTTCTAGCGCAAGCTTTTCACCATAAACATGGAGTACTTCGCCCAACCTATAACCATCGCGATCAAGAATAGTACCTGCGGGAACATCGCAGGTAAAATCTGGCGGAGGAGAGGCAAATGCCGTCGAACTTGCGCACGCTAGAACGATGGTTGCGGCAATGAATTTGACGTTCATAGTATTATACTCCTTAGAATTTGTTCAGCGCAAGATAAGCGAATTTGATGGGAATTGGCAAGCATGACTGGCAATTTGGGGTAACTTACGCCATATAGCGAATATGCCCGATAATGAAACACTAAAAACTCTCACATTTGGCTGCCGCCTCAACACTTATGAAACCGAAGTAATGAAGCGTGAGGCTGATAAAGCGGGACTTGAAAATGCCGTACTGGTTAACACCTGTGCGGTAACGGGCGAAGCTGTGCGCCAAGCTAAGCAGGCCATTCGCAAAGCACGACGAGAAAACCCAGATGCACGCATCATCGTATCTGGTTGTGCAGCACAAACCGAAGCAGAAACGTTTGGCAACATGGACGAGGTTGATCTTGTTATCGGCAATGATGACAAACTCAAGGCTCAATCTTATCGCGCTCTACCCGAATTTGGGATTAATAATTTTGAAAAAGTGCGCGTCAACGACATTTTCGAAGTCAGCGAAAACGCCCCACAAATGGTTGATGCTATCGAGGGTCACACACGCGCATTTGTACAAGTGCAAAACGGTTGCGATCACCGCTGTACATTTTGCATAATTCCCTATGGTCGCGGAAACTCCCGTTCGGTTCCAATGGGAGCGGTTGTAGATCAAGTTAAAGAACTGCGGAATAATGGCTATCGCGAAATTGTTCTTACGGGCGTTGACGCCACAAGTTATGGCGCTGACTTACCGGGAAAACCTTCTCTTGGAATGCTTGCCAAATCAATCTTAAAACAAGTGCCAGACCTAGAGCGTTTGCGTCTTTCATCTATCGACTCAATTGAAGCCGATGATGATTTATTTGATTTGCTTGCCAATGAAACACGTTTCATGCCGCATCTTCATTTATCACTACAACATGGTGATGACATGATTTTGAAACGCATGAAACGACGCCATTTACGAGAAGATGCCATCGAATTTTGCAATAAGGTGCGTGCTTTACGCCCCGATGTCAGTTTCGGTGCAGATATTATCGCAGGCTTCCCCACCGAAACGGATGACATGTTTAATCAAAGCCTGAGCTTGATTGATGAATGTGACATCGCGCTATTACACGTGTTCCCATTTAGTCCGCGCGAAGGGACACCCGCTGCGCGCATGCCCCAGCTTGATCGCACTTTGATAAAACAGCGCGCGGCCAAATTGCGAGTAAGGGGTGAAAGCGCTTATCAACGACATTTGAACAAAATGGCTCATCAGGGTGGAGAGCTTAAAGTATTGATTGAAAAATCAGGCATAGGGCGCACTGACAATTTTACACTTGTCGAATTTTTGGGTGAAAATCCAATCAAAGACAAGACTTTAACAACAGGCGCGATTGTCAAAGCAAAAATTGAAGGCCACAATGGCAAACAATTGCAGGCAAGATTGTCAGCAGCGAATTTAGGCGGGGCATAATCCATGGCAATGGGCTTTATCAAAAAAGTCTTCTCTTTTGGCAAAAAACAAGTCGAGGAAAAACCACTCGATGAAACGCCAGAAAATAAAATCGAGGAAGCAGTTCAAACACATGAAGTCATCAAGGTTACGGCATCAGCGCAACCAGAGGCACCTTCTGTTTCTGTTAAAGAAAACACAGAAATTGTAATTGAAGAACCAATTGCAAACGTAGCTTCAGAGCCAGAGAACAACGACTCATCTGGTATTTTGGACGCTGAGTTACCGCCTAGCGAAACAGAAACAATAGATGTTTACGAAGATATTTCAGATGTAAGTTCAACATCTGGCGAAGCTATTGAGCTTGAAGAAACCGCCACGCCCGATGCCGATGCCGATGCCGATGCCGATGCCGATGCCGATGCCGATGCCGATGCCGATGCCGATGCCGATGCCGATGCCGATGCCGATGCCGATGCCGAACAATCATCAATCGAAAGTACAAAGCAATCTTCCAAAAAACCAACAAAAGCCGTTTCCACAAATAATTCTGAACAGATCGCCACGGATGTTGAAGGGACAGAGGTTTTAGCGACCGAAAGCCAAAAAACAGAACAAAACGATGATGCCGCCACGGACAGTCTAAAGACGGAACAAACCGACAAAGAATTAGTTGATAGTCCAAAGACTGAGCTAATCGGAGACGAAGTCACCGATGAAGTCCGGCAGATGCCGCCGCAGGAGGCGTCGAGAGGACCAGAGCCAGAGCCAGAGCCAGAGCCAGAGCCAGAGCCAGAGCCAGAGCCAGAGCCAGAGCCAGAGCCAGAGCCAGAGCCAGAGCCAGAGAAAAAAGTCGCAGTTTCTGATAAAGTGTCAATTGTGGAAGAGGTTTCTCCACAGGTTGAACCAACAGAACCCGAAGAAAAAGAAAGTTGGTTTAAGCGCCTGCGCAAAGGGCTTTCACGCACTTCAAGCCAATTGTCCGATCAAATCACGGGCATCTTCTTAAAGCGTAAACTGGATGACGACACGCTGCAAGACTTGGAAGATATACTTATTCAATCTGATCTTGGGTTGGAAACAGCGATGCGTGTTACGGACACACTTGCATCCACTCGGTATGGCAAAGAAGTCAGCACTGAAGATGTAACATCTATCATGGCATCCGAAATTGAAAAAGTTCTTGAGCCTGTAGCACAACCGCTAGAGTTAGATTTGTCTCACAAACCGCATGTGATTCTGGTGGTCGGTGTAAATGGTACTGGTAAGACAACAACAATCGGCAAGTTAACTGCCAAACTAACCGAAGGCGGGTTGAATGTTATGCTCGCAGCTGGCGATACATTTCGCGCCGCCGCTATCGAGCAGCTTAAAATATGGGGTGAGCGTACCAACTCCCCAGTTGTTTCTTCAAAATTAGGCGCAGATGCGGCTGGCCTTGCCTATGATGCATTTGAGCAAGCAAAAGAAGCTGGATCTGATGTGTTAATCATTGATACAGCTGGTCGTTTGCAGAATAAGACAGAGCTTATGGACGAGCTTGAAAAAATCGTACGTGTCTTAAACAAGCATGATCCAGATGCACCGCATACCGTTTTACAAACACTCGATGCCACGACAGGACAAAATGCGCTCAGCCAAGTGGAAATTTTCCGCAATGTTGCGGGTGTAAATGGTCTTGTCATGACCAAGCTTGATGGTACAGCCCGTGGGGGTATTTTGGTCGCAATATCCGCAAAGCATAAACTCCCAGTATATTTCATAGGCGTTGGCGAAGGCGTTGATGATCTTGAACCTTTTGCAGCCAAGGATTTTGCCGAGGCACTTGCGGGACCACGAATAGAATAAAATCATGAAAGTCCGGCGACATAAGAGCGACACAAATGAAGTATATGAGCGTGTTAACTTAACCAGATAGTAATTTACAGTTTCGATCATTATCCTTGCAAACAATCCAAACCAAGCTTATCTGACGTACAAGTATATAGATAATTCGCTTCCAAAAGGTCTTAAATGAGTAACGCTGCCACAAAGCCGAACATAAATCCCTATTTAAAAATGGCTTTAGACCTAGGTCCATTGGTCGTATTTTTCTTTGCAAATTCACAAGGCAAAAAACTAGCGGCCAAATATCCAATTCTTGCTGATTTGGGTGAACCAATTTTTATTGCCACTGCCCTTTTTATGGTCGCAACGTTCATATCCTTGTCCGTTTCATGGGCCTTAACCCGTTCACTTCCAATAATGCCTTTGGTAACAGGGGTTGTTGTCTTGGTTTTCGGCGGTCTTACAATATATTTACATAATGATACGTTCATTAAGTTAAAGCCGACAATCGTGAATACACTCTTTGGCTCGGTGCTGTTGATCGGGCTTATGTTTGGAAAATCGCTTCTAAAATACGCGTTTGAAGCCGCCTTTAAAATCGATGAAGAAGGCTGGCGTAAGCTTACATTCCGCTGGGGTTGTTTCTTTTTTGCCTTAGCTGCAATTAATGAAGTCGTTTGGCGTAATTTTTCAACCGACTTCTGGGTTGCCTTCAAAGTTTGGGGCAACATGCCGCTAACTTTTATCTTCATGATGTTCCAAATGAAACTTTGGAAAGATCACGAATTGCCTGAAGAGGAAGAAGATACAGTATAAACTTATTGTGTCGCTTCAATTGCAGGCAGGATCTTTTCCTCAAATCCACGAGCGTCAATAGGGCCTATATGCTTATAAAGAATTATACCGCTTGGCGAGATCAAGAACGTTTCTGGTACGCCATAGACACCCCAGTCGATAGCAGCGGCACCATTGGGGTCTACACCAATGGCAGTATATGGATTACCAAGTTCATTTAGAAACTTGAGTGCATTTTCATTTTTATCTTTATAGTTCAAGCCAACAATCTGAACGCGTTTGTCTTTAGATAATTCCAATAAAAACGGGTGTTCCTGGCGACATGGAACGCACCATGAAGCCCAAACATTGACCAACGTTAACTTGCCAGAAATCGAAGCATCATTGAGTGCAGGCAGGCCGGATCCTTCAAGCGCCTGCATTGAAAGTGATGGCGCTTGTTTACCGATTAACACCGAAGGTAAATCTTGAGCATTTCGACCTGATGTTAATTGCAACAAGAAGAAAGTTGCAAGAGATCCAAATATGATCAACGGCAGAAACAGAGCTACCTTCTGTGCAAATGTCCGAGGCCTTTTTTGCTCGTCTTTAGTCACCGAAATGCCTCAACTCTGCTCTGAACGACGTTTAATGCCAGCAGCATCCAGACTCGCGAGTTCGCGACGGCGCGCACGACCATCAAGAATAACCCAAAGCACCATACCAACAACGGTTAGTGCCGTTATTCCGTAAGATGTATAAACAAAAGCTTCGTGACTCATCAAATCAATTCCCTAAACTGCATCCTAATTTGCTCGCGCTGCCATGCGGCGCATGGAACGGACACGGCGACGTAGGATTTCATTTCGCATAGCCATGATGTGAATAGCAAAAAACAACAACGTGAATGCAAGCGCCATCACTAACAATGGATAAAGCAAACTTGGATGAATTGTTGGCCCATCAAGACGTATGACGCTTGCGGGCTGGTGCAACGTGTTCCACCATTCAACAGAAAATTTAATGATCGGAATATTGATCCATCCGACTATAGTAATAATCGCTGTAACTTTTGCAGAGCGACTTGGATCATCCATCGCTCGTGTTAATGCGATCAATCCGAGATACATTAAAAGCAATACGAAAACGGACGTCAGTCGCGCATCCCAAACCCACCAGGCACCCCACATCGGCTTACCCCACAATGAGCCAGTAATCAAAGCCAGAATTGTAAAACTTGCACCAAGTGGCGCAGCAGCTTTGGCAGCCACATCGGCAAGCGGGTGCTTCCAAACAAGTGTGCCGATAGAAGAAATAGCCATGATCGTATAGCACATCATGGATAGCCAAGCAGCAGGCACATGAATAAACATGATCTGTACCGTCTTGCCTTGCTGATAATCTTCCGGTGCTGAAAATGCCATATAAAGTCCAAGCATCATTGTAATGATCGCTACAACCCATAATGTCGGCAAAACTTTGCTCGAAAGATCTAAAAATCTTGTCGGGTTTGCCAGTTGGCTAAACCAGGACATTTTCTTTGTCTTTATCTCGTCTTGTGAACTATTTTGCGTATTCATGTCTGACATTTAAACTCTAGCGTTAAAAACTGCAATCAATCAGTAGACGCGCGAAGTGCCGCAGCGGAAGCTACCGGACCAATCACCGCAAAAAACAAACTAATTGCACATAATATTAAAAATGGTGGCAAAAACGGGTCGGGCTCCGTAACCGCCGCGTATGCGGCACTGACGCCAAAAATCAACACTGGAATTGTAAGCGGTAAAACAAGCACCGAAACCAACAATCCGCCCCGCGGCAAGCTCACAGCGACAGCTGCGCCCACAGCACCAATAAAGGTGATGGCCGGAGTTCCGACCAGTAATGTAAGCGTGACTGCCCCAATTGCGGTGAGATCCATATTCATAAAAAGCCCCAGCAAAGGTGCCGCGATAACGAGCGGAAGGCCTGTTGCGAACCAATGGGCCAAACATTTGATGAAAACCGTCAGGACCAGAGGCGTTTCTTGCATCATTAAAATATCAAGCGAACCATCATCACGTTCGAGCTGAAACAGACGATCAAGACCAAGAAGGCTCGCAAGCAATGCGCCAATCCAGAGCATCGCAGGCCCTATACGTGCTAGCAGATTTAAATCCGGGCCAATTGCAAAAGGAACGACAGCAATTACGGCAAGAAAAAACAAGACGCCAAGCAGTGCACCCCCGCTCGATTGAAGCCCTAACTTTACATCGCGCCAGAACAGAGACATTAAAACGCTGCCTCTTCGAACTTTGGAGGCATCATCTCAAGTATTTTAGATTGTTTAAAACCAAGCGGTACATGTGTTGCCGCAATAACAATGCCGCCGGATTGAATAAACTTATCAACAAGCTTATCAAATATCTGACTTGATCCTTTATCGAGTGCCGCGGTTGGCTCATCCAACAACCATATTGGTCGGTGCGAGACAAATAGTTTTGTCAATGCAATGCGCCGCCGCTGCCCCTGGGACAAAAAGCCAAATGGTAAATCTAACGTATGGGAAAGACCAAAGGCCTCAACAGCTTCGACCGGAGAGAGGGAGATTTCAGACACACCCATTTGCTCTTGCCAGAAGCGCATATTATCAAGAACAGTCAGCTCTGACTTCATAGCATTTTCATGCCCGATATAGTGACAATATTCGTGGAGCTCTTTTTCGCTCATACGACCAACATCCACACTGAATGACCCAGTTTCAAATGACAAAAGACCAGCAAGACCTCGCAAAAGCGTAGATTTACCAACGCCATTGGGACCGGTGATTGTCAATGCATCACCCTCACCCAATTCGAAGGAGACATCATTAAAAATAAGGTCTTCACCACGCCGAATGGCCAAATTTTCCGCAATAACTCGCATCGTCATCTCACAACCTTATCAAAATTCATATAGCCCAATACAAAATTCATACTGCCCAAAACACCACTGCTTTGAAAAAATCGATTTAAACCCGTATTACCTACTAGCGTACTACCCACAAACTGCTATAAGGCGCTCATAACGCTAACGATCAGCGAAATATCAGCAAATGCCGAATGAGGTTATAAAGACCTTAAGCGGATAGCGGAAGGGTCGTTTCCGCTTTAACTTTATTGAAATGCAATAAGGTTAGCCCGCGCTTCCAGAATTCGGCTTAAATATAAGGGAAGTGGCTAACACATGGCAAAATCACTCGATAGCTTTAATTGTCGCACTACTTTGACTGCAGCAGGCAAAGAATACACCTACTATAATCTTAAAACAGCAGAAGAAAACGGCCTTGCAGGCGTTTCCAACCTTCCATTTTCAATGAAAGTAATCCTCGAAAACCTTCTTCGCAATGAAGATGGTCGGACAGTTACAAAACAAGACATTGAAAATGTAGCAGGTTGGCTCGATAACAAAGGTAAAGGCGGCAACGAAATAGCCTATCGCCCTGCCCGTGTTCTCATGCAAGATTTCACTGGTGTTCCTGCTGTTGTAGATTTGGCTGCAATGCGTGATGCGATGGTGAATCTTGGTGGTGATGCCGAAAAAATTAACCCGCTTGTTCCTGTTGATCTTGTCATCGATCACTCTGTTATTGTCGATAAATTTGGTACGCCAACTGCTTTCGATCAGAATGTTGAACTTGAATATGCGCGTAATGGCGAACGCTATCGCTTCCTGAAATGGGGTCAGCAAGCTTTCCAAAACTTCCGTGTTGTACCTCCCGGAACTGGCATCTGTCACCAAGTAAACGTTGAATATTTGGGTCAGACCGTTTGGACTAAAGAAGAAGACGGAACAACCGTTGCTTATCCTGACACATGTGTTGGTACAGATAGCCACACAACAATGATCAATGGCCTTGGCGTTCTTGGTTGGGGTGTTGGTGGTATTGAGGCCGAAGCGGCTATGCTTGGTCAGCCGATCTCAATGTTGCTCCCTGAAGTTATAGGCTTTAAGCTAACTGGCTCAGCTAAAGAAGGTATCACAGCAACAGATATCGTTCTAACGATTGTGCAGATGCTTCGCCAAAAAGGCGTAGTCGGCAAATTTGTTGAATTCTTTGGTGAAGGGCTTAACTCACTTTCATTGGCCGACCGCGCAACAATCGGCAATATGGGTCCAGAATATGGCGCAACTTGCGGCTTTTTCCCAGTTGATGGAGAAACTATCAACTACCTAACATTGTCAGGCCGTGAAGAAGATCGCATCGAACTTGTTGAAGAATATTCCAAAGCACAAGGCATGTGGCGCGATAACGATGGTTCAAACATCGTCTTTACGGATACGATTGAACTGGATCTTGGCGATGTTGTGCCTTCCATGGCTGGACCAAAACGCCCCGAAGGCCGTATTCCTCTTGAAAATATTTCGGAAGGTTTTGCCAAAGCACTCGCAGATGAATACAAAAAACCTGATCAGCTGAGTAACCGTTATGATGTTGAAGGTGAAGACTATGACCTTGGTCACGGTGATGTTGCAATTGCTGCCATCACATCTTGTACCAACACATCGAACCCTTCTGTTTTGATTGCAGCTGGTTTGATGGCTCGTAATGCTGTTGCAAAGGGCATCACATCCAAGCCTTGGGTAAAAACATCATTGGCACCAGGTTCTCAAGTCGTGGCTGAATATCTTGAAGCTGCTGGCCTTCAAACTTATCTTGATCAAATCGGCTTTAATCTCGTTGGTTTTGGTTGCACAACATGTATCGGTAACTCTGGTCCATTGAACGCGCCTATCTCCAAAACGATTAACGACAAAGGTCTGATCGCTGCCGGGGTCCTTTCTGGCAACCGTAACTTTGAGGGTCGCGTATCACCGGACGTACAAGCAAACTACCTGGCTTCACCTCCACTTGTTGTTGCGTATGCTCTTGCAGGCTCAGTCCAAAAAGACCTTACGACAGAACCTCTTGGCCAAGACAAAGATGGTAATGATGTTTTCCTCAAAGACATCTGGCCGTCAAATAAAGAAATCCAAGAATTTGTGATGAAATATGTCACGCGCGAGCTTTTTGCTGCGAAATACGCTGATGTATTTAAAGGTGACGAAAACTGGCAATCAGTGAAAATTCCTGATGGCAACACATATGCTTGGGATGATAAATCAACTTACGTTCAAAACCCGCCATACTTTGTTGGCATGGGTAAGGAACCCGGTGGCACATCTGACATCAAAGATGCGCGTGTACTTGGCCTTTTGGGCGATAAGATCACAACCGATCACATCTCTCCAGCTGGCTCTATCAAAGCACAGTCACCTGCTGGTGAATATTTGATGGATAATGGTGTTGGCGTTGCAGACTTTAACCAATACGGTACACGTCGTGGTAACCACGAAGTTATGATGCGCGGCACATTCGCCAATATCCGTCTTCGTAACCATATGCTTGGGCCAAACGGTCGTGAAGGTGGTTACACAGTTCACTATCCATCACGCGAAGAGGTTTCAATCTTTGATGCTGCTATGCGTTATAAAGAAGAAGGCCGTCCATTGGTTATCTTCGGTGGTGTTGAATATGGTAATGGTTCATCACGTGACTGGGCAGCCAAAGGCACAAACCTTCTAGGTGTACGCGCAGTTATCACGCAATCATTCGAGCGTATTCACCGTTCTAACCTTGTTGGTATGGGCGTTATCCCATTCTGTCTGGAAGAAGGCACTTCATGGGAAAGCCTAAACTTACAAGGCGATGAAACAGTTTCAATTGAAGGCCTAACGTCGATTGAACCCCGCTCTAAGAAAACAGCCGTTGTCACCTATGCAGATGGCTCAACAAAAGATGTACCACTTATCTGTCGTGTCGATACACTGGATGAAGTTGATTACATCAACAATGGCGGTATCCTGCACACAGTGTTGCGCGATCTAGCATCGTAAACATTGCAACATAAATCGAGAAACCGGGGCAATGCTCCGGTTTTTTTATGCCTATTTCCAATTAAATAGCTCCTCACACCAACGTGATTTCAACTTGACCAAGGTTTTGAGCTATAAAACCTGGAAGCTGCGGGGGGCTGACAGCACATGTACATATGGTGAACCCACTATCGCGTAACCCTAGGCGGAACAATTGATGAAAAATAAACTACATTCTATCGCATTCGCATTTGGCCTAACTATTGCCATTAGCGGAACTATGACTAGCGGCTCTCACGCTGGTGAAAAAATTAATAATCCCATTGGTGTTGTAGAACTGTTTACGTCCCAAGGCTGCTCGTCTTGCCCGCCTGCGGACAAAGCGCTCTCAAAACTTATTGAAGAAGGAAAAGTCATTGCCCTTTCCTATCACGTTGATTATTGGGACTACCTTGGCTGGAAGGATACGCTTTCCTCAAAAGCGTCTACGACACGCCAGTACCGCTACGCAGACACTTTAAAACGCCGAGGCGTTTACACACCACAGGCCATCATCAATGGACGCGACCACCTAGTAGGCAGTAATTACAAAGGCATTAAAGCACGTGTCTCCACCTTCGATGCAACTGAGCAAGGTTTAGCCATTCCACTTTCAATCTCAGCAAATGGCGATGAACTTAATATTTCCATTGGTGCCGGAAGTGGAAAAGCTAATATCGTTGCTGTTTATTTCGACAATGAAAATGTCGTCGACATCAAACGTGGTGAAAATACAGGTGAGAAAATTACCTACCATCACAGCGTAACAGATATCCAGACCATCGGCATGTGGAATGGTTCCGCACAAAATCTTAAACTTCCAGCATCTGTCGTGCAAAAAGCAAAGAAGGGTGGCGCAGCAATCTTGCTTCAAACGATAACCAAAGAAGGCACCCCCGGTTCAATTTTAGGGGCGGCAAGTTATAAAAGCTGATTTCAAAAAAAGACCGACCTTTTTACTAAAGGCCGGCCTTGAGGCGGAGTTGCTTGTGAATAAGGCGGGCAGTTAACAAGAGGTCGGAGGGCTGGGGGGCTGATTGACCAACCTCTCAAAACTGCTTTTATCCAAACAACAACTGGAGTTTGCGTTTCAATTGCGTTCGGGTCGCGGCAATATTGTGACCGAAATGTGGCAAAATATAAAGTATGGTGACTCTTTATTTCACCACCGTGAGGATCGTTAAACTTGTAAATAAATCTTGTAAAGGCGTCTCACAATGATATTTTTTAACTTATGAAGATTCTTGCAATATCTGGCAGTGCCCGCCGGAAATCTACCAATTTGGCGCTTTTGATACAAATCAAAGGTATCGTACCAGAAGGTGTTTCAATGAACATATCTCATGAGATTGATAGTTTACCTATCTTCTCACCTGACAAGGAAGAGCAGCAAACGCCAAAAAACGTTACAGATTTTATAGACAATGTCTCTAATAGTGATGGAATTATTATCGCAAGCCCAGAATATGTTCGTGCCATTCCTGGAGGGCTAAAAAATGCAATCGATTGGCTCGTTTCGCGCGAAGCCATTATTGCCAAGCCCATTATACTTGTTCATGCATCCCACAGAGGGGACGACATGCTAGCCTCACTCCGCTTGGTATTAAGTACTGTTTCGTCGCGCTTCAATCGCGATATATTTGCAAGGTTTCCTCTCATGTCAAAAACACCTGATGAAATCAGGAAAATACTAACCTCTCCAGAAGCTCAGAAAGAACTTTTCATGCTCATTAACGATTTCACCAACTACATAGATAAATCTGACGCTTGATTTTTGCACCGACTCTGACAAAATACCTATATAGGGGAGAGCATGAATGACAGATGGTGCGTCAGGTATCTTTAACAATTCAAATAGTGTTGTCGATCTTGCATCATACAAGAAGCAAAAAGACCCCTTACCCGTCACATTTCATCGAACTGAGTTAGATCGCATATTACAAGTTTACTCACGAAATGTGGGCACAGGCGCATGGCGTGATTATGCAATCGATCACATGAGGGAGAAGGCAGTTTTTTCGATTTATAAGCAATCAAGCGAAACGCCACTTTTTACAATCGAAAAAGATCCAAAACGAGCGCGTAAACAGGGAGCATTTAGCGTCATCAACGCAAATGGACTTGTGCTCAAACGCGGTCACGAATTAGCACAAGTTCTTAAAGTCCTCGATAAAGTCAAAGTCGTTAAGTGAAATATTAGCTTCTATCAACAAGCACTGTACATTGCGAGTGACGAACCACTCTCGCAGCTGTTGAACCAATAAGAAAATCTTGGATACCCGGACTATGTGACGCTACGAGAATTAGATCAGCCTTCAAATCCTTCGCGCATTCCAAAATCTTAACATGTGGGCGCCCTCTTAAGACGACAACATTTGCTTCAACATTGTTGCTTGTTGCGATTTTCTTAAGCTCCGTCCTCGCATCTTCCAAACTCTCATCAATTACATCTTGAGGGATTGCATATTCCATATAACCTGGAATTTCTTCACCCACATATATCATGGTGAGTTGCCCGTCAGAATCACATAGCTGCTGGCCGCGTTTTAAAATATCCAGACCGTGCTCGGTATGAGCTAAATCAAAAGCAACAAGAACTTGTTTATACATCTTTGTTTCCTCACATCGTTATCTTACGTAAGAAATTATACAATAATAGACTTGTCAACCTTGATACAGATCAACCTGAAAACAGATTTCCAGGATAGGCATTCATGTCAGGGTCAGAACTTGCTCCTTCGCCAATATCAATTTGCATAATAGTCGTATCAAGCCATTTGCCATGTTTGTAACCCGTAGCCTTCATTGATCCAGCATCATGAAATCCGGCTTTTTTATGCACAGCAATTGAAGCCGCTTCACCTCCTCCAATGATCGCTATCATTTGGCGAAATCCAAGCGCCTCAGATCGCTCGATAAGCGTTACGAGTAACTTGTAACCTACACCCCTCCCCCTCGCTTCAGGAGCAAGATAGATAGAATCTTCCACTGCCCATCGATAGGCAGGACGCGAACGAAATGGCCCAGCATAGGCATAGCCCAGAAACTGATCACCATCCTCAGCAACGAGATAAGGAAAGCTATTGGAACTCATGCTTTCAAAACGACGCATCATCTCATCAAGATCAGGCGCGGTTAGCTCGTAAGTAGCCGTACCATGATCAACAGCCTCTCCATAAACAGTCGTTATTTTAGGAACATCTTCAATTACAGCATCGCGAATGATGAAACTCATATTATCAACTCCAACAAAAAAGGCGGCTCAAAAGCCGCCTTTTAAATAAACTTTTAAAAGCTTCTATTCTCTATTACCTAGGAATTGCAACAAGAACATGAACATATTAATGAAGTTTAGATAAAGGCTCAAAGCACCCATGATTGCCTTACGGCCCATTGTTGCTTCGCCATCACCTTCATAATACATCTCCTTAATGCGCTGCGTGTCATATGCAGTCAAACCTGCAAAAATCAACACACCCAAGGCTGATACAGCAAATTGCAATGCACTTGATTGTAAAAAGATGTTTACAATCGAAGCAAGAATAAGACCAAATACACCCATGATCAGGAATGAACCCATGCCTGAAAGGTCTTTCTTAGTCGTATAACCATAGAGCGATAGCGCTCCGAAAGAAGCGGCTGTCACAAAGAACGTTTGGATGATCGAAGCACCTGTAAACACCAAAAAGATGTAGGAGATCGACACGCCCATGATCGCAGCAAACGCCCAAAAGGTTGTTTGCGCAGCAGATACACTCATTTTATTCAAGCGTGCTCCAAGGAAAAATACAAAGCCAAGTGGCGCAAACATAATAACCCATTTCAATGGGCTGTTGTATAATGCTTGAAAAACCGCTGGGTTAGACAGTGCAATCTGTGATGTCGCATATGATGCAAGACCAGTGATACCCAAGCCAATGCCCATGTAATTGTAAACACTCAGCATATAGCTGCGCAGACCCTGATCTACATAGTCTGCTTCCTGCGTTGATGCAGTCGCCGTATTAAGACGCGAGTTTCTATATTCAGCCATTTGTTCCTCTTTAAAAAATAGCCATCAGTGAGGCCAATCCCCACTGAAAGTTTTACTTACCCCTAATATGGGACTTTTTTATGAAACAACAAGTTATTTATCACAAAATCCGATTGATATTACCAATATGATTAATAGTAAAAACCTATCAACATAGAAAAAATATCACAATTCTCTTAAAATCGGTGCCGCTTTTTGTCCTAACACACGCCAAGTTCCGATTAATCCAATGCCAACAGTAAGCACAAGCGCTGCAATAAGTGTTGCAATAGCAACATCTGGTAGGAAACTGTAAGGCAGTGACATGATTTGACTGGTGACATACCATGCAGCGATGCCGCCGGAAGCTAAAGCGAAGATAGCTGTTGAAAGACCAAGAATCACATATTCAAAACTAAAGGCTTTAATAAGTGTGCCGCGCGTCGCACCCAGTGTTTTCAAAACAACAGAATCGTGCCGCCTTGCACGGTTT
Source organism: Lentilitoribacter sp. Alg239-R112 (assembly GCF_900537175.1). Classification (GTDB taxonomy): domain Bacteria; phylum Pseudomonadota; class Alphaproteobacteria; order Rhizobiales; family Rhizobiaceae; genus Lentilitoribacter. The sequence continues at coordinate 2,440,649 of NZ_LS999833.1, forward strand.
CCAGCAGCTAAGGCCCCTGCAAGCACCAACACTGACGCGATTAATGCAACCGCCGCCGCAGCACGAATAGCTAATGCAATCTGACCAACCAGGCGTTCTGCAATTTCGAGTGCATCTTTCACACGAACACTTGTCACTGTCGGAAAGTTCCGCGTAACAGCATTTAATACCTCCCCCTCTTTCTGCGCAGAGGCTTCCCCATCAAGCAACGTTGCCAACCATGAATGAGGCGCACCAGCAAATGTATTTGGCGAAAACACCATCACAAAATTGATCGATAACGATTCCCATTCCACAACACGGAAATTGGCAATTCTGGCGGTTATTGTTCGACCGAGAACATTCACAGTTACAGTATCACCTATTTCGAGACCAATTTCACCGGCCTCTTCTGCGGTAAAGGATACCAATGGTTCACCTGCATAGTCCTTATCCCACCACTCACCTTCAGAAAGCACAGAACCTTCCGGTTGGATCGGAGAATAGGTAATTCCACGATCCCCACGCGTAACCCACCTTGCCTCTGGTGGAATAGTCATTTCGCGAATATCAGTGCCGTTCAATTCCAGAATACGCCCCCGTAACATCGGAACTTTTACAAGTTTTCCATCAGGAGCGACATCAGCAATAACTCGGTCAAAAGCCTCAATCTCATCTGACTGAATATCCACAAAGAAAAAATTCGGCGCACGCTCAGGTAAATTGCCTGCAAGCTCACGACGCAAATTCCCATCAATCAATGCAAGAGCTACAAGTAACGTAAGCCCGAGGCCAAGCGACATAACTACGGATGAAGTAAGTGCACCGGGGCGATGGATATTACCAAGCGCCAATCGCAAGGGCGTTGACCTAACCTGTGGGCTACGTTTGGCAAGCCACTGAACCAATATAGACACAAAGCGCAAAACAACAAACGAGAATACCACCGCGCCTAGGAAAATGATCGTGATCTGATCATTATCGGACGTCGAGATAACCAACCAACTTAAAAGCGACGCCAGAGCAATGGCCAATATAGAATAGATTGGTTTTGGCCAACCCGTTTGCCCCAAACTCCATTGACGGAACAATGCAGTCGCCGGTACATTTCCAGCATTACCAAGTGGCAATACTGCAAATGTCAATGCGGATATCAGACCAAAGGCCGCAGCAAGCAGCAATACATCCAGATAAACTGATGCGGAGACAGTGATAGAAAGCGCTGTAGATAAAAGCGATGATGTGACAAAAGGAATAGCCGCACCAACAACAATACCAATTGCAACACCAATCAGCGCGATTAAAAATACTTGCACGAGGTAGATAATAAATACAAACCGCGCAGATGCGCCCAAGCATTTAAAAGTTGCAATCACACCTCGTTTTGAATCCAAAAATGCTCGCACTGCATTTGCAACACCGACACCGCCAACGACCAAAACGGTCAACCCAACAAGTGTCAGAAATTGTGAAAACCGTTCAATGTTAGCAGTCAATGCGGGCGCCGCATTACGGCTTGTTCTCACAGACCAACCAGCATCGGGGTGTTCTGTTTTTGCCAACTCACGAACATTTTGAAGGTCCGAAAGCGTTGGCTCACCCTTCATATCAATTCGATATGAATGTTCTACCAAACTGCCAACACGAATAAGCCCCGCAGCATCCAGTGCTTTATCAGACACCATCATGCGCGGCGCAAAACCGAAGCCTTCAGACAGTGCATCAGGCTCCGCCAAAATTGTTGCCCGAATCTCAACGGCGATATCGCCTAACAACAACTGATCACCGACTTCTACATTTAATCGATCAAGCATAATGGGCGCAACTATAGCGCCAAAAACACCATCAATTTCAGCAAAAGCCTTGGTTGTTTCAAGAGCAGGCTCAGTTTCAAGCTCACCAAACATCGGATAGGCTTTATCTACCGAACGGAGTTCTACTAAAGTCTGGTCAGAAGCATCCAGCATTCTTGCCATAGAACGCAATCCTGAGCCTATTGTTAGATCACCCAGCGAATTTAAGAACGCCAGTTCATCATCATTGGCAACCCGATTATTCAACTCAAAGCGAACATCAGCACCAAGTATGGATTGACCTTCTGCCGTAATAGATTGATTGATTGAACGTGAAACAGAATTTACACCCGATATAGCAGCGGCACCCAATGCGACACAAGCTAGGAAAATGTAAAACCCGCCTAACCCTCCACGCATTTCGCGAAACGCAAAACGGATCGCAAGTTGAATTTTCTGAAACGGTCCGAGATTTTGAAATGATGTTTCCAACGATTTAAGCCTCAACTAGATTTTTATCAGATGAAGCTTCAATCTCACCTGAACGAACAGCAATTTGACGATCGCATTTTTCAGCAAGAGAAGGATCGTGCGTTACCAAAACCAATGTCATGTTCCGTTCTGCTTGTTTGGCAAATAGCAAATCTGTGATCTGTGTGCCGGTATCACCATCAAGATTACCGGTCGGTTCGTCCGCAATAAGTAACTTCGGCGATGGTGCCAAAGCTCTTGCAATCGCAACACGCTGTTGCTCACCACCAGATAATTCCGACGGATAATGGGTCATACGCTCACCAAGACCAACGGAAATTAATTCTTGTTCAGCCTTTTTAAACGCTTGCTTTTCACCAGCAAGCTCTAACGGAACCGCAACATTTTCAAGCGCTGTCATATTCGGAATGAGGTGGAATGACTGAAATACAATGCCAATATTTCTACCACGGAAGGCCGCGGCCTCATCTTCGCTCATATTGTGAATTGCCGAACCTGCAATATTTACTTCGCCACTATCGAGCCGTTCAAGTCCCGCCAAAACCATCAGCAATGTTGACTTGCCCGAACCAGATGGCCCGACGATGCCCGCACTTTCACCAGCATTCAATGTCAGGCTCATTTTCTTAAGCACATGAACAGATGAAGCTTCACTCCCAAGAGTAAGATCAGCATTTTTTAATTCGATGAGAGTTTGCGACACGGTTTTTACATCCTATATAGAGACAGGGAGCACTCCCAGAGCGCTATAGCATTGATAATAAGTACGATCCTAGATAGGAATTGGACTATGAGATTCAAAGATAAGTTTACAATACTTTACAATTTACTTGTAATATTGCTGTTTACCAGCTTGCCAGCAAAAGCTGAACCAATAAATATCGTTGCATTTGGCGACAGCTTAATGGCTGGTTATCAGTTGCCACAAGGTGAAGCATATCCTTTGAAACTGGCAGATGCTTTGACTGCAAAAGGATATGATATCATCATGTCCAATGCATCCGTTTCTGGTGATACAACATCGGGCGGCTTATCACGGCTTGATTGGTCTATCCCCGATGGCACGGATGCTGTTATCCTAGGACTTGGTGCAAATGATGCGCTTAGAGGCCTGCCGGCTGATATCACACGTAAAAACATTGACAAGATGATAGCCCGTTTGAAAGAACGCAATATCGACGTTATCTTAATGGGTATGCTTGCCCCGCCAAACATGGGCAGCGATTACGAAGCGGCATTTAATCCGATCTACCCCGAAATCGCGGAAAAGTATCAAGTAAATCGCTATCCATTTTTCTTAGATGGCGTTGCAGGTGTCGAAGCACTTAATATCGAGGATGGCATTCATCCAAACCCTGAAGGTATTGCCTTGCTTGTTGAAAGAACACTTCCATCCGTTGAGGATTTTCTAAGATCAATCACTGATTAAGTCTATCTTGTGACAAGATACAATCTATGGCTTGCGTATTAAGGCACTCCATGATTCTCTACCAAATAGTTGTTTGATTCTTTCTTTGTCGTAAGGAGTTAGGCTATGCCGAGATTGTTTGTTGCTCTGCAAATTCCGCATGAAGTGGCTCTAAGCCTTTCCCTTTTACGTGGCGGACTTATGGGGGCTCGATGGATAGATGTCGAAAACTATCATCTCACACTCCGCTTTATCGGCGATGTCGATGGTCGAACCGGAGATGAATTGTTAAGCGAGTTAGATCGTATAAGTTCTCCTGAATTTGACTTAGGACTCTCCGGCGTTAATGCCTTTGGTTCGAAACGAAAAGTTCGATCCCTCTGGGCAGGTACAAATAATCCACCAGAAATATTTGATCTACAGGCTGCGATCGAACGCATATGTGCAAGGATAGGCATTGCACCGGACTCTCGAAAATTCACACCGCATGTAACTCTTGCAAGGCTTCGCAGAGCAGACCCCGTTCAAATCAGCGAGTATTTAGGCGGACGTGCAAATTTTAAATCAAATTCATTTAAAGTTGCAAAATTCGTTGTTATGTCTTCTCGCAGCTCTAAAGGTGGCGGTCCTTATGTTGTTGAAGAAAGCTACCTACTAAATCCGACATACTATGATTTCAGTTTGCCTAGCGAAGACATACAAGCCTCCAGAAGCATATTATAAACAACCTCAAACCCATCTCCTAGGTCATAATAAGGATCTGGAATATCTGTGTTCTCACCCAAACTGTAATCCATAAACAGGTGGATTTTGTGATGATGGTGATCTGGCGCGCGCGCTTTTGTGTTCCTCAAATTATCGTTGTCCATAACAAGCAGGAGATCAAAATAATCAAAATCCAGTTCGTTTAGTGGTCTTGATACTTGCTTTGAAATATCAATTCCCTTCTGTGCCATTTTGGCAATCGCGCGTCCATCTGGCGGATCACCTTCATGCCACGCGCCAGTTCCTGCCGAATCAACAACAATCTGATCTGGCAAATTTTCGTTGGAAATCAAGTTCCTAAACAGCCCCTCCGCCATCGGTGAACGACAAATATTTCCCATACAAATAAACAGCACTTTCATTCAAATTCCTCATCATCAGTTAAAACCTTCGTAGCTATTGAAAAACCCTCCCCTCAATACCAAGTCTAATTTATGGAGAAAAAAACCATCAGCAACAAGGAAATTGAAGCAATCCTTAAGCCAGCTAGCGATGACCAGCAATCGCGGCAAGAAGCAAAAGTACGCACAAAATTTTGGCCTACATTAAGAAAGGCCATAGCCCAATTTCCCTTTGCTGAAGATATAGTTGCAGCGTATTATTGCGCACTTGATAAGCAAACGCCAAGCCATGTTAAAGGTGTATTACTCGCTGCACTTGCCTATTTTATTTTGCCTATCGACCTTATTCCAGATTTCATTGCGGGGATTGGTTTTGGAGACGATTTAGCTGTAGTTACAACAGCATTATCTATGCTGCAAAACCACATCACAGATGGACAAAGAGCAGCTGCGAAAAAAGCGCTTGCCAAGTTCAAAACAGATAACGAAGAAGTACACTAGTCTGATACTTCCGTAACGCCATCATCTTCCAAAGTTTCTTTAAGCTTTTGAAATGCAACACGAATTCTTGATTTTACCGTCCCCAAAGGCAAACCGGATTTTTCTGAAATTTGACTATGGGAAAGTCCTAAAAAGAATGACATTCTAATAATGTCGGCATGTTTATCATGCAAAAGAGCTAATGCTCTTCGAACATTGCTATCGCGTTGATCTTCTTCCAGAACCTCATCCGGCGGCGTAGGTTCGGATGGGATAAAAATAGGATCGTGAATATCGATCAAAGCAGATTTATCACGCCGCAGAAGGTCAATACGCCGATTTCTAGCCACCCGAAAAAGCCAAGTTGATAATGATGATTTACTCGAATCAAATAAATGCGCCTTATGCCACAAAACCGACATTACATCTTGTGACATGTCTTCTGCTTGCTCTGGATTAGCACCCAGTTGAAGAAAGTAGGATTTAATTCGTGGAGAAAAATAATTAAATAGTTCCGCAAACGCTTTCTGATCACGATCAGTGGCGATAGCTCGAGTAAGTTCTGCAAACCGTGCATGCAGATTTTTGCTCATTAATTATTATCCTAAAACGCAATTACTTTATTCGTGATTAGGCCCTATCAGACAATGTCTTATTTGACCCTGATCGATACTGGACAAATTATTGCCTAATTATTGCACTATGAGAAGTGCCAAACGACTCTAATCATTTGAAATCACATGAAAACCACAAATATTTAAAATTTGGCGAAAATGTTGACGGTTTAGTAACCACACCAAGGCAATATAAGCTTCGGCGACATTTTATGAGCACCAAAATTTGTTTGAATTTATAACAAATGATTTGAATTCAAAGACGCGTATAATTGGAGAAACTTTCATCATGTTCGGCAAGAAGATTGCATTAGCTTTATTATTGACATCTGCTACGACGGTAACAGCTTTTGCTCAAGCCCCTGCTATTATTAATGAATTTAATGATTGGGGTGCATATTCGTATCAGTCATCACAGGGTAAATTATGTTATGTATTGACGCCGCACAAGACAGCAGCTCCATTATCAGAAAATGGTAAAACGCTTTCTCATGGTCAAAATTATATTTTAGTAGCTCAGCGTAAAGGGCAAACCACGACTTATGAACCGCAAGTCATGATGAGTTACAAAATGAAGGAAGGCTCTAAAGTCGCAATGACAATTGGCGATAAGAGTTATACATTCTATACACGAGGAAAAGTTGCACACCTAGAAAATGTTGCACAAGAAGCTGCTGTTGTAGGCGCACTTCGAGCAGGCAGCACTGCATCTATTCAAGTGATCTCATCTCGCAATGGTGCTCAACGTGATTACAGCTTCTCCTTGTCCGGCATATCGGCAGCCCTAAAGAACATTGCCGACTGCAAATAGACTTTGTTAAGGCTTATAACGCTTCATATAAAACAATCAATTTTCATTAACAAAGTGACGAATGTCACTTTTGGTGTTATTGGCTTGTCAAAATCCTCAAATGAGGCCTTCATATAAGGCCAGAACAAGGAATGACGAGATCATGGCAATTTCAATTGATCTTCAAGATAAAGACAAACGTCGCAATCTGGCAGAGCGCACGAATACGTTTCAAAACAACAAACCAAGTCTTATAGGTTTGTCGCGCGATGAATTGAAAGAAAAGCTCGCCAGCATTGGCATTGCAGATAAACAATTGCGCATGCGCGCAACGCAGATTTGGCATTGGCTTTATATTCGAGGCGTCTCAGATTTTTCCGATATGCAAAATGTATCGAAAGATCTGCGCGGGTTATTGGCAGAGAACTTTGATATTTCACGCCCGGAAATTATTGAAGAACAAATCTCAAATGATGGCACACGAAAATGGTTGATGCGCTTTCCATCCGGCGGTGCAGGCAAACCTGTTGAAGTCGAGACTGTTTACATCCCCGAAGATGATCGCGGTACTCTTTGTATTTCCAGCCAAGTCGGCTGCACCCTCACATGCACCTTCTGCCATACAGGCACACAAAAGCTTGTCCGTAATTTAACATCTGGTGAAATTCTAGCTCAGTTGCTTGTGGCAAAGGATCGATTAGGAGACTTCCCAAATAAAGACACGCCGGTGGGCGGTTTTGTACCAACCGGAGAACGGAAAGTATCCAACATTGTTATGATGGGAATGGGTGAGCCGCTTTATAACTTTGAGAATGTTAAAAAGGCGCTCTTGATTGCTATCGACGGTGAAGGTATCGCGCTCTCAAGACGACGCGTTACCCTCTCAACATCCGGCGTGGTGCCAGAAATATATCGCACGGGTGAAGAAATCGGTGTCATGCTGGCAATATCGCTCCATGCGACACGCGATGAACTGCGCGACGAGTTAGTACCTATCAATAAAAAGTACCCGATAAAGGACCTTATGGAAGCTTGCCGCACATATAAGGGCGCAAATAATGCGAGGCGTATTACATTTGAATATGTAATGCTAAAAGGGGTAAATGACAGTTTACAGGACGCAAAAGAACTCGTCATGCTTTTGAAAAACATTCCTGCTAAAATTAATCTTATTCCATTCAACCCTTGGCCCGGCTCACAATATGAATGTTCCGACTGGGAGCAAATTGAAAAGTTTGCTGATTTCATCAATCAAGCCGGTTATGCCTCCCCAATCCGCACGCCTCGTGGACGTGATATCCTAGCTGCATGCGGCCAGTTGAAATCAGAATCCGAACGCCTACGTAAAACAGAACGCGCTGCACTTGAAGCCATGATGATTTCTGGCCATGGCGAAGCCTAACTTTTTCGAGATTACATTTTGAGCCAGTTAATACGAATATTTCTAAGATTTGTTACTATCACATTCGGCTTCACAGCAGCCTGCATCGCAGCTGCGACCGTTTATGCTTTTTTATCAGGCTTGATTAGACAAGATGATTTTGAAACATATGGAAGCGTTGAACTTGGAATATCGCTTACGATTATGTTGACCGGCCTTAGCGCAAAATTCGCACAGATCGCATTTACTCCGGCATTCATAGTTATTCTGATTTTTGAAATTAAGGCGATCCGCGACTGGATTGTCTATCTCGTTTCAGCAGCCATAATAAGTATTGTTGCTCTTTTTGCTTTTGAAACAGAAATTATCGATTTTAACAGGGCCGCAATTTACACAGTTAGTGCGATAATAGGTGGATTTATTTATTGGTTATTTGTCGGCCAACGTGCTGGCAAGTGGCGCGATCGCTAATCTCAAAAACATATGATCTTAATATACAAAAAGGGGCCCATTTGAGTAGGCCCCTTTATATTGAAGAAGGTTCGCGATAGATTAGGAAGGAGGCAAACCTTCTTTTGAGGAAGGCTTATCTATTTGAGAATTCAGGATAAGCTTCGATACCAACTTCAGCTTTATCCATACCCATCATCTCGTCTTCATCAGATGCGCGAATACCGACAGTTTTTTTCAAAACATACCAAACGGCTGCTGATGTAATTACCGTAAATGCACCCATCGCAGCAATACCCATAACCTGTGTACCATAGCTTGCATCTGAATTTGTGGCAGGAACAATCAGAGTTCCCCAAATACCTGCAAGCAAGTGAACAGGGATAGCGCCGACAACATCATCAATTTTTAACTTATCAAGCATTGGCACTGCAAAGACCACAATCGCACCGCCGACGGCGCCGATCAAAATTGATGCGCCACCTGATGGCGCAAGTGGCTCGGCTGTGATTGAAACCAGACCAGCAAGCGCACCGTTAAGTGCCATCGTTACATCGATCTTCTTATACATTAGCTGAGTTAAGATCACTGTTGCGACCACACCACCCGTAGCGGCCAAATTCGTATTGGCAAAAATACGTGACACATCAGATGCATCGGCAATTGTACCCATAGCAAGCTGAGACGCACCATTGAAGCCGAACCAACCAAGCCAAAGAATAAATGTACCCAATGTTGCAAGTGGAATGGAGGAACCTGGCATTGGAACCGTGCGACCGTCAACATATTTGCCCTTACGCGCACCCAGAATAATTGCACCAGTTAGAGCTGCCCAACCGCCGACTGAGTGGACGATTGTTGAACCCGCAAAATCGGAAAATCCAGCTCCTGATAACCAACCAGCGCCCCATGTCCAAGCACCAGTTATTGGATATAAAATACCCGTAAGGATCGCTGTGAAGATCATAAATGGCCAAACTTTTATACGTTCGGCAACAGCACCAGAAACAATAGATGCTGTCGTTGCAACAAATACCATCTGGAAGAACCAGTCAGAGGCCGTAGAATAGCCTGTTTCAAGAGCATCACCGCCAACTGGGTCAAATCCATATGAGAATGCAACGGATCCGAAGTACCCACCATCAACACCGACATACATTACATTGTAGCCAATAGCCCAATACATAATACCGGCGATTGAATAGAGCGCGATGTTTTTCAGACATTGCATTGAAACATTTTTAGATCGAACAAGACCTGCTTCAAGCATAGCAAAACCAGCTGCCATGAACATGACCAAGAAGCCACCCACAAGGAAAAGTAGCGTATTGAAGATATAGGCAGTCTCTGCTTTCGTAGCAAACTCAGATTCCTGGGCAAGAACAGGTGTTGCACTTAAAGCCAACCCTGTCAGCGATGTCGCGATGAACGACTTTGCGTTAAACATTTTCATTATCATAATACTCCTAATTATCTTACAGAGCTTCAGCGTCTGTTTCGCCTGTACGGATACGTACGGCCTGATCAATTGAATATGAGAAGATTTTGCCATCACCGATCTGTCCGGTTTTGGCAGCTGATGTAATTGCTTCAATCGCGCCATCAACCGCATCAGAGGCTACCGCAATTTCGATTTTTAATTTTGGCAAGAAGCTAACGGCATACTCCGTGCCGCGATAAATTTCTGTGTGCCCCTTTTGACGTCCATAACCTTTGACTTCGGTTACAGTTAAACCTTGAATTCCGATGTCTGTAAGAGCTTCACGCACTTCATCTAATTTGAACGGCTTTATTATGGCCATAACGATTTTCATATCGTTTCCCATCCTTTGTTTGAACATGACGTTTTACCGTCCCTCAGTTCTGCGAAGCACAAGCGCCTGCAGCTAAACCAAAGGATTCAAGTTCCGTGCCAGTTTGATAGGTAATTTTTATCTATTTGATTTTGTTAAATAAAATATGAGTTATGCAAAAAAATCACATGAAATGATTATTTTTTATGCAAATTTAATTTGCATATTTTTTAGGCAAATTTGTGCTGGCGATTAAGAATTATGCATGTGATCGTTTTCGAATCAGACCTTCTTGCGCAACAGTCGCAACAAGTGTGCCATCACGTGTGAAAAAAGAACCTTGCGCCATACCGCGGCCACCAGAGCTTATGGGACTATGCATGTCAAACAATATCCAATCATCAAGAATTAATGGATGATGAAACCACACAGCCTGATCCAAACTTACACTATGCGCAACCCCTTCAAATATGCTCACACCGTGCGGCATAAGCGCGGTATCTATAAACAGAGTATCAGATGCATAAGCTAAAATCGCGGCACTTAAGGCTTGATCCAATGGCTCATTCATTGGTTGCTTTAAACGTAGCCAGATCGATTGCTGAGGCCGCTTTTCACTCTCGCCCATATATCTTTCAAAAGATGTAGGCCTAAAATCAAACGGCCGCTCTTTTGTTGCATAAGCCACGAATCCAGCACAAGATTTAGCATCCTTCGATGATAAAAATGCTTCAAAGTCAATATCTTCCGGCATTGGTACATGGGGCATAACATTTTGATGGCAAAAGCCATCACGCGGCAAATGAAACGACAACTGCATTGTAAACACAAGCAAGTCATTCTGATAAACCTCAACACTTCGCATGGAAAAACTTGCTCCATCCCGCACCCGTGTGACCTGAATCTCGAGCGGCAATTCGGGATTTCCCGCTCTTAAGAAGTAGCTGTGGAAAGAATGAACATGTCTTGAAACCGCAACTGTCTTTTGCGCGGCGGCCACAGCTTGAGCTAAAAACTGTCCACCAAATATACGAAGACGACCAAAATCAGGAGAATGCACGACAAACCTGTCTTCGCCCACCTCCGTCAATTCAAGACTGTTTAAAAGCTTGGCAACACTCTCATGCAATTTGCGCGACATTATGCATCCATAAATTCATTTCGAAGTTAAATGGCTTTACGCTATAGTTATGCCATTAATCAATTGCAGTGTGACTGATTAGGGGTTTAGAAAATGACAAAACATCAGGTAGATATATTAATCGCGGGCGCTGGATATGTTGGCTTGGCAACTGCGGTTGCTATTAAAAAGGCCGCCACCCACCTTAACATTATGGTTGTTGACGCTGCTCCTAAAAATGTCTGGAAGAACGATCAACGTGCATCAGCAATTGCGGTAGCAGCGGAAAACATGCTTGATGCATTGGGTGCTTGGGACGACATCAAACCTGACGCGCAACCTATAAATAAAATGATCGTTACGGATTCTGACGTAAATGACCCCATACGACCGATCTTTCTAAATTTCGATGGCGCAGTGGAAGATGGCAACGGTGAAGGACGTCCGTTTGCACATATGATTCCAAACAAATCAATGATCTCGGCACTTCGATCTTTGGCCGATGAACTGGATATCACAATCCGGCAATCGAGCCCGGTAACGGGCTTTGAAAAAAGTGCCGCATCAGTCAATGTGACCCTGAAATCAGGAGATATTGTGACAGCCAAATTGCTTATTGCAGCAGACGGAGCGCGATCCAACATTAGATCGATGGCAAAAATCCGAACCATGAGCTGGCAATATGGGCAATCAGGCATTGTGACAACCGTAGCCCATGAACGCCCACATAACGGACAAGCAGAAGAGCACTTTCTACCGAGCGGACCATTTGCAATACTGCCGCTAAAAGGCAATCGATCTTCTTTAGTTTGGACAGAAACAGAAGAAAATGCGGAGAAACTGGTCAATGGCGATGATCTTGTTTTTGAAATGGAACTCGAGCGCCGTTTTGGGCACAGACTTGGTACTATTAAACAAGAGGGGGGGCGACGAGCCTTCCCATTAGGCCTCACGTTAGCGCGCGAATATGTGCAAGATCGAGTGGCACTTGTTGGCGACGCTGCTCATGGTATCCACCCTATCGCAGGCCAAGGTCTTAATCTTGGTTTCAAAGGCGCTGCTGCTTTGGCACAGACTATTGTGGAAGCAGATCGCCTCGGGATGGATATAGGCGCACTGGATGTTCTTGAGCGCTACCAGCTGTGGCGACGTTTTGATACGGTCCAAATGGGCGTCACAACAGATATACTCAATCGCATGTTCTCAAATGACATCACCCCGCTACGCCATCTTAGAGACTTTGGCCTTGGCCTTGTGGAGCGGATGCCAAAGCTAAAATCATATTTCATCGAACAAGCTGCGGGCTTACAGGGCGAAGAAGGTCCCAAACTACTTAAGGGTCAACCTATTTAGTGAAGTCAATAATTTAACTGAAATTACTCAGTTATCTTCCGTGCTTCTGAGACGAGCATAATCGGAACGCAATCTTTAATTGGAAAAGCTAACATTGCTTTTTCTGAGATGAGCTCTTGGGCTTCTTTATCGTAGGTTAAAGGCCCTTTCGTAAGCGGGCAGACTAAAAGCTGAAGTAATTTTGGATCAATATCGGGCACTTTTGATACTAAATCGACCATAGCAATCCCTATTGTACTGTCTGCGGAGTTTCATCATCATCCGACGAATACCCCATATCCAAAAGCGCAACTAAAGTTTCCACGCGCGTTTTATAATCAGCTTCAAGAAGCGCTTGCTTTTCGGCGATATCAAACGGAACAAGGCTTGAAAGAATATTGACTAAATCAGGCACTCTCAATTGCTTATAATCATCAGTATCAATTTCAATGTCATTGCTTTCTATATAAGTCATAAAATGAGCAAGTAGCTGAGGTCTATATTCGTCAGCCTCAGAGGAAGGTTCGGCCAGATCTTTTACAAAAGGACAGATTTTTGCCACTCGATAAGGCTTCTTCACAGCCTTTTCTTCCTTGATGCGAAAACGACAAATCCCTGCAACAGAAACCACATACCGACCATCACCGGATTCAGCCAGCGAAATTATGCGACCCAACGTTCCAACATTGCAAAGATCATCAACCGGTTTTGCATCTTCTGTTACATAGTTTGTCTGAACCACCGCGACCAACCTATCTCCGGCAAGCGCATCGTCAAACAGTTCAAGATACCGCGGCTCAAAAATATTTAGTGGCAGGACACTACCTGGTAATAAGAAGGCACCAGATAACGGGAAAAGACGTGCCTCATTTGGCAGGTCTTCTTCGCTCCGATAATGCATATTTCCTACTTGCATGACATATCCTTTTCTTAGAATAACATGATGCCAATATTGAACGAACTAATCAAACACCAAATCGGAAAAACTGCCTGAGAGCTTAGCTTATGAAAATAAGACCGACGACAATTTGCGCCGACCAGATGCGCTTGCAGGGTCGGCAGGACCCCACGCTTCAAAAAAATCGAGTAACACTTTACGTGCGCCGTCATCGTTCCACTCGCGATCACGCTTCATGATAGCGATCAACTCGTCGACAGCCCTATCTTTATCGCCCATGGCATTATAAATTTTTGCCAGATCCACACGTGCTTCATGATCATTTTCATCTGCAGCGAGCCTTGCTTGCAGCTCATCAGGATTACCAAGATCAGCAACTTCTTTTGCCATTGAAACACGCTTTATAGCACCGGCGATTGTCGGCTCTGTTTTTGCATCCTCTGGCAGGCGGTCCAACAATTCTGCAGCTTGATCGAGTTTGCGACTTTCGATCATACAGTCAACAATACCAGCAATCGCACGAGGATTACCCTTATCTTCCTGCATAACAATGGAAAATGCTTGTGCAGCTTGCTCGATATCGCCACCGCTCAACGCAGCTTCGCCAGCCTCTAGCATTTGTTCAATGCGTTCCTGCATTTGCGCTTGCGGTGAAGATGCAGCAAGCTTTGTAATCATCTCATTGATCTTGCTTTCAGGTACCATACCCATAAAGCCATCAACTGGTTGACCACCGACATATGCTGCCACAGCTGGAATCGATTGAATTCCCATCTGACTAGCAATTTCCGGATATTTCTCAATATCAAGCTTTACAAGCCGAACAGCACCAGCAGCTTTTTTAACAGCGTTTTCAAGCAAAGGTGTAAGCTGTTTACATGGCCCACACCAAGGGGCCCAAAAATCCACAATGATAGGCATCTGCGCAGAAGCTTGAACCACATCACGTGCAAAATCATTGGTTGTTGTGTCAATAATAAGTTCACCACTTGGCGCTGGCTGAGATGGCGCAGGGCTAGTTGGTGTCGCCCCCACATTCACGCTACCGCCGCCATAAGAGACCGATCCCTGATATTGGCTACCATCATTATGTGCGTATGGATTGTCGTTATCACTCATTATATCTACTCATCTATTTGCGCTACTATCAGCATTGATCATCCAAAATCGTATCAGATCACGCTCTGCGGAGGTATTATCTCATATAATCGACTTGATATAGATTTATTGTGAAATTTTCAAAATTAAAGGGTCATGCCCAAAATGTTTTGCAAAGCGAATAAGATCATCTCTGTGAATTGACGTCGTTGCATCATTCTGCAAGGGGTGACAATTGATAATTTCATGCTCCAGCAAAGGTTTGTCTATAACCATATTTACCCGATGATTAGTATCATTCATGACAGCAAATGCCGTGACAGAACCAGGGATAACACCCAGATACTCTAACAATTTATCAGGCTTGCCAAATGAAACACGGCTCCGCGCGTCAATCAGAGTGTGAATTTTCTTCAAATCCACATCTGCATGCTCTTCTAAAACCACTAAAAAAAAATTATCTTTTTTATCCTTTAGAAAAAGGTTCTTTGTATGCCCGCCAGGGATATCAGAGCAAAGCGAATTAGATTCCTCAACGGTAAAAACTGGTTCATGATCATAATTTGTATAAGAGATACCCAGATCGTCTAGTATTTCCAGCAAATCATCTTTGGTCTTCTGCATTTATCTTCACTCACCTATTTTGGAATAATAGCACCTTGGTGGGCGATAACATTCAAGGCAATATTATGTCCAGCAAGCAAAGCTTCATCAATTGACTTCCGCTCGAGAATTGCCGCCAGAAATGCACCATTAAAACTATCGCCGGCAGAAGTCGTATCTACAATTTTGGTTGCTTTGTTAAATACCGCTTCGCTGGATTGCTGCTGACCATTCAGTATCGCAAGAGGACCACTAGCCCCTCGCTTAACAGCCATTAACGGGGCAGCATAAGAAGAAAGACGTTCAAGAGCAGCAGCTTCACAATCATCTGCAAATAGGGCCATTTCATCATCGATGGAAGGCAATCCGATATCGCAAAGCTTCCATGCACACGCAACAACTTGTTGCGCGATCTTTTTATCCGACCAAAGATGCGGGCGGTAGTTAGAATCAAAAGCAAAACGCACACCTTTTTTCCTAGATTCCTCAATCCAATCCAACAGCGACATAACAATATTAACTGGCAAAATGGCAAATGTAATTGCACTTAGGTAAACGACATCCATCCCTTCAAGAGACGTAAAATCAGCGTCACCTTGCTCTGTAGAAAACAGTGTGCGAGCTGCGGAATTTTCCCGCCAATAAGAAAATACTCGATCACCCGTATGATCTTTTGAAATGGCGTAAATACCCGGTGAACGACTTTCGTGCTTTGAAACAAAGCTACAATCAATGTTCTCGGCTTCTATATATTCAATCATCACAGAAGAAAAATTATCCTGCCCAAGGCGAGAATTGAAATATACTTGGTGGTCTGGTGATAAACACCGTTTTAAATATATCGCCGTATTCAACGCGTCTCCGGCAAAACCGATACCGGCTTGGCGTCCGCTTTCATCAAGCGACAATTCAATCATTGCTTCACCGATACAGGCAATCTTCAACGGTTTCATGGAATACTTTCTCATTATTAAATTTCAGACATCAAATTTGTAATATCTTCAATTTTCCCAACAATCAAAAGATTGAGAAATTTTATTGTTCTTTCTGAAAATTGGTTACTATCGGCAAGCTTAGTTGGCATAAAATCAGATAGCTCACTTAGATTTCGATAGATTTTAGAAGCACTACTTCCAGCGCTTGATACAGCTTCCGCGATCTCAGTTACCTTCGGATCTTGCAATTCATATTTCGAACCATCTGGCATCTGTCCTAAACAATACCGCATCCAGGCCGCTGTAGCGAGTGCAAAGCAATCAACCGATAGACCTTTGTCCAAACACGAAACCGCCGGTGCAAAAATTCTCTGTGGGAGTTTTTGCGTACCATCCATCGCTATTTGGTAGGTCTGGTGAGCAATATTGGGGTTTTCAAATCGCGCAATCAACTGAGAACGATAATCATCAAAATTTATCTCCTCCAACGGGTCCAATGTTCTTGCGGCAGCCTGCATATGCATATCAACCAAAGTTGCAAATTGTTTGCGTCTCATGACATCTCGCACATAAATACATCCCTGCACATACCCCAAATATGCAAGCATTGAGTGCGCGCCATTTAACATCCGTAACTTCATGTTCTCATATGGTGCAACATCATCAACAAGAAGTGCACCTGCATCTTCCCATGGCGGACGAGGGCCGCAGAAATTATCTTCAATAACCCATTGCGTAAACGCTTCAGTTTCTACTGGTGTTTTATCCTCTTGACCAAGAATGCCGCTCACTTCAGCAATCAATTCTGGCGTTGTCGCAGGCGTTATGCGGTCCACCATCGTATTCGGGAAACAAGTATTTTCTGCAATCCACACACCAAGCATCGGATCTACACGTCTGGCAAAATCTAAAACACCCACACGCACCATGTCACCATTATCAGGCAAATTATCACAACACAGCACCGTAAATGAGGGCAGCCCCAGATCTCGCCTCAATTTCAACCCCTTGGCCAACATGCCAATAACGCCAATTGGTTGTTCCGGATTAGCCAAATCATTTGCGATACTTGGATGCTGAGGATCAATACCGCTTTTATCCCGCAATATACCATAGGCTTTTTCAGTAACAGTTATGCTGACAATATACGTACACGGTGAGGAAAAAGCTTCTATGATTGGTGCTGTATCTCGACTTGCCGCAACAACGCCGGAAATTGAACCAATCTTTCGAATGTTCGGTTGACCATCTTGATTTCGCAGAACAAGAGAATAAACCCCATCTTGAGCATTCAACGCAGCGGCAATGTGCCTACTCTGCAAACTAACACCCAATATACGCCAATCACCACCAGTTTTAGACAAAACATCGTCCGTGTAAACCGCTTGATGAGCTCGATGAAAAGCACCAATACCTATATGTACAATACCGACACCATGCCTATCAGGAACGTAGGGGATTTCATCAATATTTGCCATTTATCAACAGACTACTTTCTTCAAAATTTAAAGTTATAGGCGGACTTAGGCAATCGATATGTCAGATCAATAGCAACCTCAATGGCTTCATCAATGTCCAGTATATGTTGTGCAACTTGCCCTGATAAGAAACTAGCATCCACGCGCCGCGCAACATCATGCCGCGCTGGGATTGAAGGGAAGGCACGCGTATCGTCATTAAAGCCGACACTATTGTAAAACCCTGCTGTTTCTGTTGTGAATTGACGAAAGCGCATCATTCCTTCAGGGCTATCATGAAACCACCATGCAGGGCCAAGTTTTAAACATGGATAAGCCCCAGCAAGGGGAGCAAATTCACGCGCATATACTGATTCATCTAAAGTGAAGAGGATAATTGAAAGGTTTTTCTCCATCCCGAACTTATTCAACAATGGTTGGAGTGCAGACACATATTCAGTTCGTGCAGGGATATCAAAGCCCTTGTCGCGACCATATTGATCGAATACCCGATTATTGTGATTCCGGTGCGATCCACAATGCAACTGCATGACTAAACCATCATCAATGCTCATAGAGGCCATTTCTGTGAGCATCTGCGCACAGAAAAGATCATGATCCGATGTTGTTCCCTGCCCGCTCATAATTTTCGCAAATAATATTTCAGCCTCTGTCGTGCTTAAGTCCGCGGTTTGAGCCGTTGTAAAACCATGATCTGTCGCTGTCGCACCGAGTGATTTAAAATATGATCGACGAGTGCGATGCGCATTTAAATAACCCTGCCAGCTATATGTATCCTCACCCGTCAGCTCACCAAGTTTTGCAACACTGCTCATAAACTCGCTATGATTCGGGTCAATTGCAGCATCAGGCCGGTAAGTCGGCACAACCAAGCCTTGCCAACCATCCTCAACAATCTTCTTGTGATACTTCAAGTCATCTGTGCAGGCGTCAGTTGTAGCAATAATTTCGATGTTAAATTGATCATATAATGCGCGCGGTCGAAACTCATCCGACCTGACCTTTTCAGATATAAGATCATAGATTTCGTCAGCGGTTTCTGCATCAAGCCGCTTTTCAATTCCGAAAAGTTTTTCAAAGGTATAATCCAACCAGAGCCGTGAAGGCGTTCCACGAAATAGATAATAATGCTTAGCAAAGAGTTTCCAGATCTTATGGCTATCTGTCGTATAGAAGGAATCATCTTTGGGTTCGATACCGAGATCTGAATATGATAGACCTTGTGAGACCAACATCCGCAAAATATAGTGATCAGGAGTGATCAACAACTTCGCGGGATCGGGGAATAACTCATTTTCTGAAAACCAAGAGGGCTCAGTATGCCCATGTGGGCAGATCAGAGGCAGCTTTTCAATTTGTGAAAAAATTTCACGCGCAATTATCCGCTGTTCATTATCAATTGGAAATAATCTATCTTCACTCAGCATTTCATTACTCTGCTACATCGAAACTGCATTAATGCGTTCGCTGATCGAATTAACTCGGTCAACTATACTTGACGATGATAGATACCACAGATCATTTTTTTGCACACCCGATCAGAAGTGCGGCATCAATCATCCCACTATATCAATGTAACATCTTATATATATTCATACATACATGTTTTTTAAAGCCGAGAAGAATGGCCAAATAAACTCCCTCAATTCGCCGGATAATCAGATAGACAGCGCAATTCACACAAGAATTGGCACCGAAACTCATATGTACAAAGGTGAAATAAGTGACACATCATAAGATTTTCAAAGAGTTGCGATTTATCTTCATTTTATTGTTGCAATTCATTTCATCTTGCGCCATATAGCGCAGGTCTTCAGTGACACACGTATTCATAATACCTCAGAATACGATGTTGAGCGGGTGTAGCTCAGGGGTAGAGCATAACCTTGCCAAGGTTAGGGTCGAGCGTTCGAATCGCTTCACCCGCTCCAATTTTTCTCAATAGTATCAATATGTTGCAGCCGGGACACTTTTACCTCAAATTTGGCACTGCCAAATATTGCCAAATGCTGAGCGGTTTTGTATTGCCCAACCACAATCTAGGGTTCCGATGGAATCCATCAAATAATCATAGTTGCAAATTTATCAGATAAACAATACCGTAATAATTCAATGAACTTTGACTTAAGTGAACGAATTAATGAATCAGGTTGTACCACTTCTTCAGCGACTGTCGTCAGAAATAAACCAAGAACAGAAAAAGAGTTTGGAACGTTTTTTAGGGGACTTGTATCTATATGTTCAAAAACGCGACCAAGCAGATGATGACGATCTAGAAACAAAGCTAGTGAGCGCAAACAGGACTATGGAAATCAAAAATGCAGAACAAAGTTTGGAGTCCTTTGTCATGCTATTAGAACAGTATCAGTATTTTCCGTCGGGGCAAAAGCTCTTCGGATTTTTTTTAGGCCGTATACACGACGTGTTTTGTCATCAGATTTTGAACCGCATTAATAGTTTAAACGATTCCGACATAGATCGTATTATCCAGACAGAAATCATAGACCAAACTATAACGGATATGGGTGAAGGGTTTGAGCATTTTACACTAACACACAAACACGTGAGAGGCATGGTGTACTACTTAGCAGATCGTTGTTTTGTAAGGTGGGATAAAAAATGTACAGCTTAACGTATACAGCGGCCTATGACCCTTATCATACAGTTTTTAGAATGCTCGGTCTTGTTTTTAATATGCAGCGAGACAAAGAAATCAATATTGAAACCTTAAGAATCGCTGATTTCTTTCATTGTTTTCCATGGCTGCTCAAGGAAATGAGTGCTTACACAAAAATACCAGAATTCCTAAAGCATAAGAACATGGTGGTTAGACTGAACCCAAGGCCAAAGTTTGGCAAACTACCCGATAGCCGAATAATGTTTGAAAGGATGTTTGCTTCGCAACTCGCAGCAAAAAATTTACTCGAAATAAACGGTATATTTGAAAGCAATGACGATATCTTGATCTATAATTCTCTAGATTCAATAGGTGTCGAACTCACACAGCGTGTGGAAAGTTACGCTACAGAAAATTCAGAATTACTAAAATTCATTTCCTCCAAATTGATGTTGGTGCCGTTACAAGGACCGGGAGGGTTAAAAGACCGATCTGGGTTAAGTGAGTTTAGATATGACAATGTTTAATCCAAACCTTCACGTAACACAGCTGACAATCCATCGGAATGGTTTGGTTGTCTTTGATGAGTGTTTTCACACTGGCCTTAATATTATCAGAGGTGAAAATAGTTCTGGCAAATCAAGCATAATGGATTTCATATTTTATGCCCTTGGAGGTGATTTGGGCGAACACCAATGGCGCGAGACATCATTACTTTGTGATCGAGTTTATCTTGGTGTGACACTCAATGGCGTTGAGTTAACCCTTTCAAGAGAAATTGAACAAAAAATATTTCGACCTATGGATATTTTTTTCGGCACTCATGAAGAAGCAATGAGTGCACCGATTAGCGAATGGGAGAAATTTTCTTACTCACGTGGCGGCTCCAAGAACCCCAAGGAGAGCTTTAGCCAAGTCTTGTTTAGACTACTGGGATTGCCTGAGGTACGTATCGAAGAGCAGAACGTAAAAGTAACGATGCACCAAATTTTGCGACTTTTGTATTCAGATCAACTCAGTTCTGTTGAACGTATTTTTAGAGATCAACAAATAGATGATGCAACCACTAAAGCTACTGTTGGCGATATCCTGCTCGGAGCTTACAGTGATAAGTTCTATAGGGCCACATTGCGCCTTCGCGAAGCTAAGGATGAATTGAAAGACGTAGTATCAACGGAAAGAAGAATTGGTAAAGAGCATCAAGTAGATGGTCAGCCGTTAACTCCAGAATGGTTGATAGCGGAACACCATAAACTTGAAAATGAAATTCAATCTATCGCAGGTTCCATTGAAAAATTGGAAAATGAGATATTCTCCGAGCAATTCAAAGATCGCCTGACACTTAATGATCAAGAATCTACTTATAAATTGGTTGTCGAACTACAATCAACCATTTCTGAAATAACTGAAAGCCTCCACGTCAAAGAACTCGAAATTTCTGACGCCAAAGATTTTATCTCATCCATGGATCATAAAATCGGTGAAATCACAGATGCCGAAGCGGTGGTAAAGGAATTTGAATATTTGGCATTCGATATCTGTCCAGCTTGCCTAGGTGTCATAACTGAGCATGAAATAGAAGGAGCCTGCACACTCTGCAAATCTTCATTCAACAAGGAAGACACTATAAACCGTTCTGCAAGATTACTCAATGAAGCTATAAGACAGCGTGATCGTTCAAAGAGAATTCAAGAAGACCGCATTGTTGAACGAGATGACCTGAAACGAAAGCTAGAAGCTGAGAGGCAGAAATGGGAAGATGCCAATCGATACTACTCCATTTCACTAAGAACACCTACCACTGAATTACGATCTGAACTAAGAAAACTGAATCGCCTCTCAGGTTACAAGCATCGTCAACTCGAAGAATTATCATTGAAAAAGTCTATAGTTGAGCAACTTCATCAACTTGCTGAATCTCGGAAAAATCTGATTTCGGAGATTTCTGATCTGGAAACAACTATTGATTCAGAGAGTAACAAGAATATTGAACGTCGCTCAATTGCCAGAAGGGCTATAGAAAACAACACACTAAAATTTCTCCACGGCGATTTGGATAGACAATCTACCTTTGCTAACGCAGAGAAGATTAGTTTTGAATTTGACGGGGATCGACTATCAGTGAACGACGAGAGTTTTTTCTCGGCGAGTTCCATGGTATACTTAAGAAATAGTTTTCTGGCAGCATTTCACTTTTCATCAGTGGCGGATTCCAAATTTGGGCATCCAAGATTCATGCTTATGGACACAATAGAGGATAAAGGAATGGAACCCCAGCGAAGCCAAAATTTCCAACGGGCTTTGGCTGCGCGATCTGATGATGCCAACTCGGTCCACCAGATAATTATTGCAACTTCAATGATCGCCGACGAGTTAAACAACGAAAAATATGTCGTTGGAGAATATTACACGCACGAGAATAGAACTCTGAACATATTAACTTAATTCTCTGCCATATTTATAACTAGAGTGGTAATGTCGATGTCTGATCAAGAAACATATCTTCAGAAAAATTTCGATTGGCATATTTTGCGTGGTTTCGGCGCATCAAAGATAGCTTCTGTGACCGTTCTTATGCCATTCATCGGTTATGTAATTCTATACAATTCCCAATTCACGCATTGGCTTGGTGGACTTGGAGGCATGCTGGATCAACATGATCTAAGCGACAGTTGTACACCCTATTTCAATTTTTTTGAACGGCTCAATCTTTTGTACTGCGGCCTCCTATCATTAGGGTTGTCTGCACTCACCTATAAACTATTTGCTCCGAAAGAGGTAAGCCACTATCGGGATGTCGATGAGTATATAGATTCTGTACGACCAAATTTAACTGCTCGTAGAATTCGGGTCATGTACAGGACGATAGCCAATCGTAGACCTAAAATCGGTCAATCCTTATTGGAACGTGCTGGTTGGTTAGAAAACACAATACCCATCTCCAAGGCTTCAATTGAATTCAACCGAAACGAAAATGATGATCTAATACTCGATATACTCCGAAATTTTCATCAAGCGCAAAATCGTCATTACTACCGACTAGCCGTGGTGTTCTGTGCTTTTCTCTTTGTTTTGGGCACGTTGGTTCTGTCTCTCCCAGCTATCACGTTCACAATGAGAGTACTCTGCGTAATATTCGCCTAAAATACTGAATTGGTGTTCTTCTTTAACCAATAGTCAACGGCATTTCGATCACTCGGTCTTTCATCGCCTCATCAGGCATATGAATATAGTGATCCAGTGTTACCCGTGAACTTGGAGAATGGCCCATCATCTTCTTGATCAATTCCAGTGGTGTACCATTGATCCACTGATAGCTGGAGAACGCCTTACGGCCATATTTTGGGGTGAACTTCATCGGCTTACCGAAACGCTCAACACCAGACCGTACAATGGCTGACCGAAGCGATTTACGACAATTGTCGATATGCTTCGTTGGATTCTTATCACTGGGAAAGACCCAATCACTTTCCTCCAGTTCAGTGCGAAGTTTTATCAGGTCCTGTTTCAAACCATCACCCATGATCACATCACGAACAGATGTTTCCCCTTTAGGATCAAACGTCGCAGTTTGGCAGATGTGGATACGGTTGTTATCAAGATCGACCTGTTCCCAACGCAATTCATAGGCTTCCGACTTTCGCAAACCCGTTTCGATCATCAACCGCATCAACACTCTGATCTTAAAAGGGAGTTCATCAAGAATTTTAACCATCTCATCCAAGGTCGGCACTTCGGTCTTGACCTTGAACTCCCTTAGCGATCTGAACTTCAGAGGTCGATCAATGAGACGTTTATCAAAGCACCAGTTCATGAGAGCTTTGAGTTTACGAGTTTCTGTGTTGATCGTAACAGGTTTGATCTGCTCCTTACGACGTGCGGCTTGATAATCCATAACATGAGTTTCATCGACGATGCCGATATCCAATTCACCCATCTCTTTCAGGACATGTGCGAGACCATTGAGATCAGTACGTAGTGACGATTTACGCTTATGGCCCGCCGCGACCTTTCGCTTCTCATCATCCAACCACATGCCGAACACATCTTTCAATGTGAACCCGGTCATGCCCTTAGCTGTATTGTGTTCGACAAGCTGCTTACGTTTTACGAGTTCCTTAGCGGCATTCTTCGCAGCAGTTTTAGACGGGTACTGCTTCCGCTTCCGCTTATGGTTGCCATCATAGTTCGGCGGGATGTTCAATACCCACCGACCCGTAGCTTTACCATTGACCCGTTCTTCGCGAACGGAAATCTCTTTAATATATTCTGTCGTCTTCTTAGTCATGGATGCACACGCTTAAAGTTGCTTGAGTGCTTCCAGAGCAGGGTTCTCGACGTTCGATGACGGGATGTGATCGATGACACTCATCCGCTTCACCAGACCCGTGCCACGCTTCACCACACGGCGACGTGAGCGAACATAATCTTCAAGATCAGATTTCAGATAAAGCGTATAGCGCCCAACGCCTTCATAGGTTGGCAGTTCATCGATTGGCATTGTTTGCAACGTGCTCACAGCACAGTGCAGCAACTCAGCAGCCTGATCTATGGTCAGGATTGTTTTCGACTGAAGCGCGATCTGGCGAAAGGCCATGGCGACCTCTTCACCGGGTAAAAGATCAGTCGGCGGCAAAACCGGACCAAAGTGGCCTTCGCTCATCGGCAACGTTTCAATGGTATTTTGGATATCTGTATCACTCATGGGCAATTACCTCTTCTGAAAGGGGTGCACCTCCATGCACCCCCGTTTGGCTGGAGTTAATGAACGCACTAAGCATCGTACATTTCTTCTTGATGAAGCCAGTTAACAGCCTCATGGTGGTGAAATGCCCAATATTGAATGAGGGGAATGAGCTTAAGCTCTGTTACTTCTTCCCAACTGCGTTCACTCTCCAGAAGGATCGCCATTGTTTCAAGCTGACAATTCGAGAAAAACTGACCGCTAAAGAGACGAATGGTTTGTCCCTCCGCCAAGATGTCACGTTTGAACGGTGTCAAACATCCATCCTCGGACTTTTTAAGAAAATAGACCCTATTAATATGAATATCGAAAACAAAATCATCAATCGGGTCAACTTTCAATTCAACGAAGCGCAATGGTCCAAACTTACCTGATGTATCAAGGATAATTTTGGTTTCAACTGAACCTTCTACAGACCAACGAAATCCATCACGATTGGGTTTTGTGATATCAAAGAGTTTAGGATGTTCTTCTTCGATAAGACTATATTCGTCTGCATATGAAAGGATAGTGTGTTGAATTTTCCGAACCAAATTTTCCGGGATGAAACCACCGTTCTCTCCAACGCAAATATGCTGTGCGATTTCGAGAGGCAGGCTTGGATCAACCATGTAATTTGATTCAACGCTACATGTAAGGTGAAGCTGTTGTCCGGTCGCTTCAGTACCAATATTATGTGTCATTGATTATTTTCCTCGTTGACAAATTAAATTACAAGCACCTGCTTCTGACATTGAACATGAGGAATAATCACACTTGCCCACTACACAGAAACAATGAGATGAGCAGGGCTGTGCCAAATGGAATGCCTATTGCTCAACGCGACTAATTTCAGTTGCATTTTAGGGGAGTAGTGTGGGTTATATATGTGAGGGTAATTTGAGATTTTTTGTGAGTGTAAGTCGCCTTACACTTATAGATGTAGTATCCACAAAACAGAAATCAACACCGCCCCCAAAATTTAATTCACCATTGTTTCCAAGATATCTTCATACTCGGCAACATTAACATCATCGGATGAGAGACCATCCTTCTCAAGACGCTTGGTTTCCATCTTGTAAATGGCAATGCATAGATCAGCACGTTTTTTCGACGGTACTGAAAGCTCTAACCGTTGAAGCAAAGTGTCAAGCTGTTCGATTATTGAATGCATGATTTCCAAATTAAGCTCTCCCGTTTGATGGGGAGCGAGATAGAGTTCTTGGGGCTTGACCTCCAAGACATCTGCGATCTGCCGCATACGTGCTTGTGTCATAGAGGATTTGCCATTTTCCAACCGACTTAGCTGCGTGATGGTGATGCCTAGTTTTTTTGACAAAGCATCTTGGCTCAGGCCGCGTTCTTTGCGCTTCTGTGCAATGGAGTTGGGAATTCTGGATGTCATGGCACTCTGCCTGTCTCATTGATTTGGTCACCCCCAATTATTGTTAAAAAGAGAATCGTTACTAGTCACAATATAATACTATATTGACATAATATGTAAATCATGCTATCTAACAGCAATCCAAAATTACATTAAGTTTACACTTAACATCGATATTCATGAGGAGGACTTATTTGAACATTCGTCTGAGAGATACACTGCGTCTGCTATTCATCACCATGGTGTTTGTACCATCTACCGTAATGGCTTCTGATGTTTCATTAGAGGATCAAGCCTACAAGCACTATCGCTGCTCTGCACTGGTTGAACTGAACCGGATGACTGATGCAGATCGGATAGTTTGCGACCAATTAAAAACTGATGGTTTTGATCTGACTGTATGGGAGTTTGATAACCGGGAACAGTCAATCAAACTTCAAGAAGACGTATTTGCAGAGTTCTTCTGAATAACAAGAATGGATGACGGTTCTTACGACGTTCCAAACATCCATCGGCAGGTGTGGTCATTCGAGACTACACCTGTTTTGATATCAGGCGCATCAAATTGGGAGGGTACATAATATGAAGAGATATTTTTCTGTGAAACTTAAAAAGGGCCTGAACGAACGATGGGTTCGGGTAGCAGCACAGTCATTCACCAATGCGTCTCATGAGGCTGAGAAACAGCATTTTGGCTGGAAGACCATCGATGTCCAGCAGGGGTAATTTTCGGTCACGGGTGTTTAGTTCTTGACGAACAAAACCAACAACAAAAAAGAGGAACCCCGGTTTGCTGGGATTCCTCTTCGATGAAACAAACATTTCTTAAAACCAAACTTAGCTCAGTTCCTCATAAGCAATATCCTCATCATCACGGGTTTCCCGGTATTCATAAATTGCATCTGATAAGATGCGACCAATAAACCGACCTTCTTCATCCCTTAGTTCATTCAACATATCGATGGCTTCCTCATCGACACCTCTGACACTTATTCGCTTCTTCAACAAACCTCACTCCCACAATTGCTGACGAACGTATTTATCGATTGTCGTTCATTGGGCCGACCCTTGGTGAGCGGTCTGCATTGATGACCTGATTTGACTTCGAGCTTACCCGATCTAGCTACCTAAATAGGAACACCATCGTTGCACTAACGGCTGACATTTGGTGCTGGTATCAAAGGTAGATGAGATGAATATTGAGGAAAGGGCTGAACTAAACAAGAAGCTGCTGCACAAGAGCAACATGGATCAAAAGCGGTTCGCCCAACGTGAGATCATGAGAGCCACACCTGCGTTGCAGTTTGACTATAACAAGATCATCAATTGCTCATTCCATCGTCCCTGTAACCGCGATGGATGTGATTACTGTTCCGGTGGTAAGCCACATCGACATACACATAAGGATAGTCAGTTCATTTATGATCAACGTGCTGATCCCAAACAAGCCCGTGGCAAGTCCAAGAACTATCGGTCCCGCGCAGGAGATTGGATGGTAAAACCCTTTTTGGGTTTTCCTGAACATCAATGTCATCCATTTACAATCGACTTCTATATCGAAGATCGCCATATGGATGGCATAGAGACCACCAGACGCGAACGAACAAAGTTCCAGTCCCTAATCAAGCAAGAGATGCCACATGCAGTTGTACGGATCATCTGCGACATCTCAGCCTGTTGGATCAGCACCCAATATCTCTTCATGCCAGATGACAGTGTGCATCCCCGATATCGAGATAAGAACAGACCATCCGAATTCGGTTTTAACTTCCATGGTCACGGGATCATCTATCACCCAACATTTAATAGAAAACAGATTGCGACCAAGTTGCGTGATTTCTACCCCGGTGAAGGTCGTGTTTGTTTCAGTACACCATTACCTGAAACACAAACACCTGATGGTTATCTGACAGGTGGCCTTCAGGGTTGGGGTGAATATGCAGGAATGGAAAAGACAGAAGTCGATCTACCTTCTCATGACCTTCACAACGACAATTATGAAGCTGTTCGATCCATGCTTCTGATCAGAAAGAAGTGGCGACGATCTGCGAGAAAGATTGTCTTCAATGACAGAACGAAAAATGTTCCCAACCTTCAACAACAGCCATCAGAACCAATCAACATAACTCCACCATCAATCGAACCTGATGATGAATTCTTGGATATCTCTCATGGGGCTAAAGCCCCTATAACTAGTAATACACCCAATCTTGCCCAATAAACCAGAATTCTGGGGTTTTTGGTATGTCCAATTATGGAACTTGGGCGGCGGGAGTTGTGATGATCCGCTTTGGGCCTTTGCCCCCTCCCAAAAACCAGAGGCCGTGATACGCATTATGCTGCCTATCCAGAGGAGCTATGTCGCATCCCGATCCTTTCAACTTGTCCAGAGGATGGAGTTGTCCTCGATCCCTGTTGGTACCGGTACGACAACACTTGCAGCCATGAACCTCTATCGCAGAGCAATAGGAATCGATATTTCGGAGACGTATGTTGAGATGGCAAAGGAGCGTATTAGCTTCAGATTTCAGTGTAAATTCGCCTCGTCGATATAGGCGATCAACTCATCTACCCGCTCCTCAAGATCGAGCATCGACCAATCAATTTCATTTTCACACATGTGGTTCGCTACTTTGACCTTATCCACTTTTGTAAAAATTTCTTCCGGATTTTTTGCTCTTGATTTTTCAACATCTTGGTAGAAATGCAACGAGCTTGCAAATGCCCCTCCTTCAGTAGGAGATTTATAGATTGCTTCATGGACTTCCTTTACTGATGCTTGTAATTTGTCATGAGACAGATAATTTTCAATCTCTCTACCGGACGTAATCCAAGCCATTCCGCCTGAATTATCCAACTCGGATGCAATTCTTGTCTTAGTGGAGTTTATGGTATCACTCTCTTCACATTTATCACTGTCGATTACGACTACGGTGTTGCTATTAAGTGCATGTAGATCAATCAAGCCGGTTAACTCAGGAGAGCTTTCATCATCATTTCCCCTCAAATGACTCAGCAAACGCCCCCCATAAAACATTATACTGAAATGAGTACCTTCTTGCAGGTCATCTCGCTTTGCTGCGATCCAGTGTTTCAAGTAGATTCGATCTGAAGGACCTTCCACCCAAATCACGCAATTCGTCTGTACAATATCAGATGCTTTGTATCCTAATTCAGCACACAGATCGCGCTTTTCCTGTTTCAAATCCAGCTTCGAAATTCTGCTCTGAGTTCCGTCGTTTGTCACTTTGAAAACCACACCATCAGAGGTGTCAATTAGTGATGCAGAATGCGTTGCGATAAAATACTGATTTGATGTTGCTGTTCTCAAGTAATCGATCAGCTTTCGCTGAAGTAAAGGATGAAGATGAATTTCTGGTTCTTCGACGCAAATAACTTGCTCTTCTTTCAACGTGCAGAATGCTGCAATTAATATAACCTCATGAATACCAGTTCCGAGGGATGACAAAGGTAGAACCTTACTATCAATGTGCACCAGTAGATGATTGCGGTCATGAGGAACCTCAATCTGTGCATCCTTTTTGCCTATTACACTTTGTACAAATCTATTGATCTCATCAAACTTATTTCGTTTGTAACGTTCGTGGTGATCGGGACTTTGAATTTCGGCAAGTTGATCAATCAATCCTTTTCCAGATAAGTCATCAAATGTCTGATCCTTCGGACCAAGCTGCCTTTTTGCGGGAATAATGCTGCACTTCGGTCTTTGAAATTGAGCAAATGACGCAATATGTTTGCGGCTCGAATCCCTCCATTCATCAATCCCGCCTCCCCGCATGCTAGGATTAAATGTCTGCCAGATTGCTTGCCATTTATTTTGATAGAGTTGGTCTTGTGAAAGGTCGCCGCTCAGTTGTGATAGGGTGAAATGTTTTGCATTAGAGTCTTGATCTAGCCAAAGGTGTTCATGCTTGCTGCTTCCATCAATAATTTCTGTAATAAAATCGTAGGCACTCAACCCATTGTTAGGAGCAAGAAATCTTGATGTCTTAAACTCTTGGATCATTTCAGTGGTTGGAATGCCAATTCTTGCAGTTGTATTTGCGTTCCCTTCTCCGCGAAATCTCTCCGGAGAGTTATGGTCAATTTTTGTGAAATCAAGCGTGCTATCACTATCAATGTATTTCGAAATGAAATTAAGGATAATGGACTTTCCAGCATTATTTGTGCCGATGAAAAAATTTAGCTTACCAAAACCTGTCATCATCTGTGGCTCAGGTCCTATGCCACAATAATTCTCAATAGATAGAGCCTTCAGAAGTTTCGTCATAAAACCATTCAATCTCAAATTTCAACCAAAGTAGGGTTAGGGCGCCCTACAAATTCACCCAAAAGTAGAAGTCAATCTATGAAAATTCGTAGAAATTCGCAACTGGACTAGACAGTTATTCTGGATATCGTTGCAGGTGATACCCTGAAGTCCTTCGCGATCTGCCGACAAGACTCACCGGATGCCAATCGATCACGAACCACCTGTTGCTGACCTGCTGACAGGATTGGCTTTCGTCCGAACTTCACATTCTTGCCACGAGCAATTTCTCTTCCTTCAGCAGCACGGCGGATGATACGTTCGCGTTCGTCTTCCGCGAGTGCACTCATAAATGCGAGGATGCCCTTGCCCATTGGGGTGGTAAGATCAAGGAAAGGCTTGTCGAGAACTTTGACTAATGCACCACGATCAGCAACGCGTTGCATGATGTTCAACCCATCTTGCATTGATCGGGTAGCACGATCCCATTCTGCTACGATGAGAACATCATCAGTTCCCAATGCATCAACTGCTTTATCAAGTTGTGGTCGTCCTTTGAGCGATTTACCAGACGCTTTCTCACGGTAAATCTTATCGCATTCTTCTGTACGGAGTGCTGCGACCTGACGGTCTAAGTTCTGTGAATTTGTGCTGACTCTGCAATATCCGATTCTCATATTTCCATTATAACGGGGACGGTACAATATGTGAATATCATACTAAATCAGGGCTATATCCCGAACTGCAATTTATTTTTGCACATAGCCCTTTCCTTTCGAGATTTGCGATCTACGTTTTTTATCAGAGGCGGAAATACCGCCTAACAAATCTATTCATGGAGATACAAAAATGAATAATGAAAATAATGCAAAGAAGAACCAGTGGATCGAAAAGATGATGGCAAAACGCAAGGCATCGTTCGACTATAAACAGCTTGCAGCGGATATCCGTAGGAAGAAAGATGATTACAGTCTGATTGAGGATAACTATAACGGTGTAATTGATATCAACGAGCCAACCACAGTTCCATTTCGTTGGGGTCAGGAAGATGTCGGCAAGGAAATGGTGATCGTTGATGAATTCGGTTTGTTTGGCCATCAAAGTGTTGTTGAACTGACACTTACCTACTTGAAAGACGATACCATTGAGTTTGCCATCGACAAGGTTACTTTGATTGATACTGGCACAGATGATGAGCCGTTTGAGATCGAAGACCAAGAAGCGTTCGAATGCGGTGGTATTGTCCGTCTTAAGCGCGGCGAAATCATTACAGGAGAGCAACTCGGTCAGATGAGTGACTTTGTTTATGGCCACTTTGGTGCACCAGATCACAAAGACTTTAGTCTTTATGCACTTGTCCAGTACTGGGCACACCACCATGTTTTGGTCCAGAACCTGCATGATGTAGTAGAGAAGAAGGCACAAGCGATGCTGGGTTTAGAGGGCCAGATTCAAGCGTAAATCCGCATCACATTCTGAAACGTAATTATGAAACATCAGTAAGCCCAGTTCTCTAGGCTTACTGAAACTGTTTCAAATGTCATGATTTCTGAAACACAAAGAACGATCAACTTCCTAACCGTAGTTTGAATAAACCCACGCGTTAATCAAAATATTCTCATCTGAGTTCCATGCATTTTGATATTCTTCCCTCACTGCATCTAGGAATTTTAAGCCAGAAACATCCCGACTTCTTCCAATTGAACGCAGATAATCACCATATTGACTTCTAGTTGTTGATGCAATCCGAGAGTAGGTATGCGCTTTATATGGCTGGCCATATAGTGCTGCCCAAATATTGTCCTCCGTGGGAACATGCTCAGACCAATTATCTACTCCCTGCACAGATACAGTTACACCATCTCGAAAGGGAAATTGTTCCCTGAGCCCATCCCCGTCCATGTCTTCCAAAACCAGACCCGCAATCACAAATTGCGCTCCACTTTGACTGTTAATGTGCTTCGCAAGTCTTTTTGCAAATCCAAGTAAATTGTTAGGATTAGCTATCGAGGCCGCGGTCAGAAACCACTTAGCCAGCATGTGCATATTTGGATTCAGCATAACAACGCGTCCTTTTGCATATCCTGTGCCATGAGTTAAGCGATAAGAGCATATCTGTGTCGGAAAACCCTCCCAATTATCATAGTCAATGGGTTGGCAATCTTGCTCCATATAGCGGCCAAAATTATAGCCATCTAAGAAGTTTTCAATATCATTCAAATCGCTCAAACCGCTTACTCCCCTTCTGCTCCCTAGGCAATACTATTTTCTACGCGCTATTTGTTGCATGTTTCAAGTGATTTGAAAACACCCCTTATAGTTTTATTAAATTCATTGACTCTATCGAAAAGTTGAGCAACTATGTCGAGCAATATTTTACTGGTTCTATTTTACAGGGTTGGGTTCAACTAATGTATTCCGTAATTCGTAGCTTATTTTTCCTAACTTTACCTTTTATACTTTCATCTTGTGCTTGCTACGTTGCTAGTAAAAGCAAACTAGAACATTTTGCTGTTTATCATCCAATCGAAGTCAGAATTTATCGACCTGATGCAGAACCCGAAAACGATCTGATTTATGTTTATTTAGCAATAGCGAATCTTGGTGTAGATGAACCCATGTGTTTTTCACATTGGTCAAATCAAGATTTAGGCTGGAAAAAAGGTATTCTTAATACTTTAGAGATCGACGTGGAGGTTCAAAACGACGGGGCACCGCTCTTACAATCTCCACTTTCCATCGTTTCAGGAATTTCAGGCAGAAAGATTGATGTAAATGAACGTTTTCCAGAAGTTCTACCAGACTACCGAGATTTCCCACTAAATGAAGCTAACTATCAACGAGATTTCGTAATTGTTCTAAAGCCTGATCGCTCCAAACTTTTAACAAAAAACCGAGCAGGTAGCATTGAAGTTAATGTTAAAATATCGAAAGAACTCAAAGAAGGTGAAATCGACTCCAAACATATAACTTTCAAAGTTCCTGTAAAACTTGTGAACGAATTCCGCCCAGAAACACCTACAAGGGCCACGACAATTACCCAAGGTTGACATCGAACCTTAGCAGGAGGAAATCACATGTCTATAAATGGTGGATACGGGATTATGCTTCAGTTATCGAGTGCCATAGTCCAAGACATCCTGACTGAGTATTTTGAGGCCAACAGAGCAAAATTTTCCTATGAAACGTCTTTCAATTTTCCATTCCCAAATTATGGAATTTTCTCAAAAATTATACTTAACTCTCAACTTGGAAATCCAAGGATAAATCTCAAGCAAGATAAAAGATTTTCTTTTAACTTCGACATTGCCTCTCTCGTATCGCTAACATCTGAAATTGTAGATCAGGATGGAAATTCGGAGGTCCCGCCTCCTCCCATTAATATCAGTATTGTTGGCACATTCGAACTAGAGATTGAAGCAGAATGGAGGAGCGACAATCAGGGGAGTAGGTTAAACGTAGCGTTTAAAAACTTAGTAGTTGAAAATCTCGACTTGAAATTTGATCGAGATATCATACTAAAAGACGAGAAATTTAGAAACTTTCTTACCGCAATGGTCCGTCGAAGTTTGCTAGTGATACTGACGGATCAAGTTGTTAGCCTGCCTATATCCAATTCAGTTGATGAAAGCGCACTCGGAATGTCGGTAAAGCTGGATTTCAAGAATGTCACAGATGACAATCAATCTGCGTTGGTACTATTGCTACAATGCAACAATGAAACAGTTGACTACCATGCTGTACAATTGGGCCTGTCACAAGGATCAGCATGCGGGCTTTACACCGAAACTTGGATAATGAACGAGAATTTATCCAAAGCCGCTGCAAAGCTTGAAGGCCGAAGACTTAGTCATCTCGAAGATCAACCAAGCGGCAATTTTTTCAAACGAAATATGAGATTGCGCGGCCTAAGCTTCGTAGCGCAATCAGGTCATATAAGGACTACCTTAGATGTTGAATTTACTCTTCTTAAGAAAGTTATCAGTTTTATAGATAAAATTTTATGTTGGGGGCCTTGTAAGCGCGTTTGCAGGAAAGTTGTAAAAAAAGTCGTTAATTGGGTATTAGATGATGGCAACGTGATAGAGGTGAGGGGACACGTTGTACCAATGATTGTCTCAGGGAAATTCACGGCGGACCCCAATTTGGATACTAGTGTCGCAAAATGGGTTTATGCTGCATTATACACAGCAACCAGTTTGATACCGGTTGTCAGCATACTATCTCCAATAATTGCGATAATTGGCCCTTTACTTCTGAAATTGAAAATTTCAGAAGCCGTTGAGGAGTGGGATAAGGAATATATGGTTGAAGAATTTATTCCCTCTACGAATGCGAGAATTCTAATCAAGCCGGATTCAATTGTATGGCACGGGGAAACAATGGGAATTATTGGGGTTGGATCAGTCTCCAAGCCAAATCGATTATTGTTGGAGGGTACGCATGCCGGATAGCAAACATCACTATGATGTCCAAATACCCTTGTCTGAGAAATTTATAAATAGAGTAGTTGATACCGCACTCAAATCTAATCTGTTTCCCTCGACTTATCGTGTGTTATTCAATCTCGACAATGAAAAACTGGGCTTGAATTCCTCAATCTCAATCGCTTTGCAGATTCAAAAGATTGAATTTTTTACGGAAAATAATTCTGGGCATTCCTTAGGTATCAAGGCTCAATTTGGAGGCGAAATCAAACTGTCTGCAACACTCAACCAATGGAGTCCAAGCTCCGACTCTATGCTTGTAGATAATGAACATAGTGTAGACTTTACCATTCCCATTATAGGAGAATTGGAGTTCTCAGTAATCCCAAAAATTGGACTGAGTAATGACAAGAAACATAAATTTCTATTCGCATCATTTGCGCAAATAAGCGATTTCAATAATTTTACTATTGGTGACATCAACACTGGACCAGATTTCAGAGAGCATATTAGACGAATCGCAAATAGGATATTACTGCAAGAATTTTCCAATAACGTGAAATTGCCAATGCTGAACGGTTTCCCGGTATCGATGCCAATACCCGCCCAAGATTTTATCCCATTTCGATCCGGTCAAATTGGCTCTATTGATTTCAAAACAATAGATGCGTCAAATTCCGAACTAGGAGATGAACTTCATCTTTTAATGCAAACTAAGAGACATTTAGGGAGAGAACACTATTCCAAAGTTGTGTCTGTTTTAAAGGCAGGTGAAGAAATTGGCATCCATATTGGAGCTAAATTTATCGATAACATTCAAATGGATATATGGAAAAGTAGATATCTCCCGAAGAATTTCGATGATAAAGCACTACCCAACACAAACGGTTTAAACCGCCTCCGCGCTCTGAATTTGCTGCTGCTTGATGGGAATAAATTTCGCTGCATTGCTACTTTTAGCCGTACGGTTGGAGGTATAAACGTGAACTTTAGGGTAACAATTGTACTGCAAATATTGATGGATGAACAAACTAGTCAAATTGGATTCAACTTAATCAGTATTGATACTGGAATTGAGCTACACAAACAATTAGCAACTAGCGCAATATTTTTTGCGTTATACCACATAATTCTTCGACCAATAATGTCTGGTATAGGTCTCATAATTGATGAAGTTTCAGTGAGTGTTCTAGAAAAGTTCTTGAAGGAACTCTCCATCGACACAAATTTTCACACGAGTTTTCCGGGCACGCCCCTGAAAATTAAGTTCAAGCCCTCGTCACTGTCTGTCGATAGAAATGCTATGGCAGTTGTTGGGCGATCAGAAATCTTAGTTGTATAGACAAAAGGGGATAAGAGATGAGCAACGAAAAAGAAAACATTCCTTCAAATATGATGCAAACGAACTCCGCAGAAGCGAGGGTAGGATTCGTAAACCGAATGATAATGACGCTGCAAGTTGTACCGATTCCACCAGTCCAATTAATCGTTGACGCAACGTTTAAGAATCAAAGCGATCAAGAGATTGAGGTTAATTTCAATTCATCCCACGATGCATACTTAACTATTACTGACCCAAACGGTGTGGAATTTAAATACAATGATCACATTCTACCTGCCGACGGACCTCCACCAAAACCTTCAGAAACAATTGAACCTTTTGGTGAGTATAATATTGGTTTTATTATAAAAAAGGAAGATTTTTCAGATTTGCCTATTCACGAAACGGGAACCCATATTGTGGAACTGGCACTAAACTCACCGAATTACCCCGTTTCTTCCAAAACATATTACACTCTCCCATAGAATAAATGATTGGACAGATGCTTACAGCATACAAATTGACGTGGAAATCACATGTTTTTCAGACTTAATGAATGAGTGTTCTTAGTTGACACCCTGAGAAACAACTAAGCATATCTAGTCAACAATTGGTCATTGAACTTGATTATGACTTTCTAGCTGTTCCGGGCTTTTAACATACCCCTACTTACATTTTTGCACTTGTAATTGGTTGCATCGCGCTTTGTTCCGGTTGTATTTTCCAAATAGATGTCCAAACCGGCTCATCTAGCTCGCCTTTTGAAAGGTTAAATAAACCATCCTCGTATTCCAAATGAGGTAAATCTACACTTTTACAGCAGCTAGCTCCGTCAATAGCCATTTTCATCTTAGTAGCTTCTTCAATAAATTTATCAGAGCAAAATAGTCCAGAAAATTTTACTGCCGCTTCTAATCTAGCTGATCTCCTTAGAACTCCGCCTTTCAACTCGCTATTTTCAAGTTGTTCAATATAGCCGACATCCAATCCAAATCGTACGGAATGACCGAAACGTTTTTCAATGGAGGTGCTAAGATTGGCGCATACTCTTATTAGCTCAATCGGACTTTCCTCGACGAAAAGCACAGAATCTCCACCCTCTATCCTGTACGAAGTTCCATTCACAACTTCTAATATCTTCTGTTTAAAAACAAGAAGAAACTCGTGATACTTGTCCTCATCCTCCATAATTTTAGAAAACTCTTTCACATCCCCTTTTGCAACAAAACTAAAACTGCGTGTGGCACGCCATGGAAGACCATGGCCAATGATATTGGTTCTGTTCATACCATCACGATAATCTCTGTTCTTTTCTGCAACTAAATCGTCGAGCATTGGATGTAATAGATAGACCGTGCTATCAGGTAGACAATTGGATGCAGACAAAGAAATTGAACCCGGTGTAGCAAATTTTTGCCTTAGTAGTCCTGATTGAATATCAGTTTCAATTACACCTAATAGACCTAACTTATAAAGGTTACAGAACACGTGAGCAGAATCTTCTTTCTCAATTCCGTTCATTTCATCGTATTTTTCAGATATCGCCTCCAATTCTGACAAATCAAAGTAATTTCTATCCAATAGGGAAAAAAGAGAGTTGGTATTCAGCCGATCGACATGTGGAAGCATCTCTGTAAAATATGCCTCGGCTAATACTCCAGCCTCACGATTGACAATATCTTTGATTCTCTTTGGAGTCCGAACACTTGGATTAGCTGATGCAACTTCAGAGCCGATGTGAGCAATGTCACGGGGTCTACCCAACGTATGCCTCAGTAAATAATCATAAACATGTTCCTCATCACCTGTTCGAGGGTGTATATAATATAACTTATCGATCCCGAAAAACCATTCCGCAACCTCATGAGCAGGAGATGTTGTGAACAAATTTTCGGACTTCTCATTTTTGATATTTTTGTCAAGAATATCAATTAACTCCTCATAACGATATTGCAATACAGTAGTAGCTCCACCAATTTGAATTGCCAAAGGCGTTGATGTCAAAATGTCTGGAATAACTTCCTTGCGAATTGAGGCAAAAACTTTGATGTGGGGATTTATAAGTCTTAAATCACGTGTGGCTAATGCAAGTCCAATTTGACACGCATCCCACATCGACTTATAGAGCGGTCGCTTTTCAAGGTCTTCCCTATTCTTATATAATTCTTGTTCAAAGAACTCGTCTGTGTTGTCAATAAAAACTCCGTACTGATTACGAATAGACCTGAGATTATGCGATAACCTAGACGCATATAAATTTTCTAATTGATGGTAGGTACTCTTCTTAATTTTCACGATGTTTTGTATAAGAGAACAGGGAGTGTCCAAATGTTCATCTTTGAGTATATCTTTCACATCTGATGATTTAATTTGATCACTCAGGCTTTCCAGTTCTGTTTCTTCATACTTATCTTTGATTATGGCTATAGATATCGCAATAAGCCAAAGTGACTTCCAATGTTCCGGCTGAGAAAGTAGGCTTGTCAACTTTGTTGAAAGATTGGGGACTCCAGTGGCTTTGTCTACCAGAAGGTTCCTAGGAAGAAAGCTATATTCAGGTGGCAAATTTGCACGCTTTGCCTTAAGAAGAAGTGTTTTTCCATTTCCTTTAGGTGCGGCAATTATTGTCCTCTTACTGTCCAACTCCAAAAAACTGTCGATAGCTGTATTCTCGTGAAAAAGCGCATTTCGAAACCGCCCAGTTTGATCAATATCAATACCGTCGGCATCAACAATCCAAGAGTCCATCTAAACCAATCCTCGTAAATTTGTAAGCCACAATTATTTCTTGCACATCCGAACTAAATTTTCAACTTACACAATCTACAGGGGTAATACATTCGTTTTGATGAGTTTAATCTAGGCTGGAGAGGTGTTGAATAAATTTTTGCAATCATCATTGGGAAAAGTGGTCTAATCTGCCAAATTGCAATTAAACTCGCCTCGATTTCTCTCGAAACTGATCTGCCAACTGGGTTTTGAGAAACAAATTTTCTCAATGAAATCAATCAGAAGGCTACTCAGAATACTCCCATAGCTGCTTGCCAAGGTTAGGGTCGAGCGTTCGAATCGCTTCACCCGCTCCAAATTTCTTCAAAAATTACAATAACTTATATCATAGCTTAACAAAGCCACGTACCCCTGTATATGCTAGCACAGTGTTAGCACAGTCCGGTTTTAGCGATTTTGAAACCAATGATTTCAATGCTTTAGGAATGTGCTAGCTGGGCATTTAGCACACTTCTAGCACAGTCACCTACCCTTACGTTTTTTGGTGCGCGGTGTTTGGGTTGGTTTGTCCGTCATCAAATGATTTGGGACTAGTTGGGTGATTACTTAGAGGAGTATTTGGCTCATCTATTTTATTTAATTATGCGGCTTGTCTCTGGTTTTGCAAGCGCCGCTGTTTAATAGTCTTTTGTTTTATCCTTTCTCTTTGCTCTAAGATTTGTTGTCCGCGCCCGAAGTACACATCAGCAGGCGTGAGGTTTTTCAGGCTCTCATGATATCGATTATGATTGTAATGATCGATAAATGCCTTGATTTGATGTTCTAAATCACCCGGTAGGAAGTAGTTTTCCAACAGGATGCGGTTCTTCAGTGTTTGGTGCCATCTTTCGATTTTACCCCGTGTCTGTGGGTGATATGGTGCACCTCTGGTGTGATCCATACCATTAACGTTGAGATAGTCGGCCAATTCAGCAGATACATAACTAGGACCATTGTCTGATAGCAGACGTGGCTTATGAACGACCCTTGCTTGATCGCAGCCTGAAGCCTGCAAAGCTAGATCTAGAGTGTCTGTCGCATCTTTGGTCGTCATGGTCGGTGTGAACTTATATGCGATGATGTAACGTGAGTAATCGTCCAGCACCGTTGATAAATAGAACCAACCCCAACCGATGATTTTGAGGTATGTAAAATCAGTTTGCCAAAGCTGATTGGGTGCCGTTGTCTTATCTCTGAACTCATCCGCAGCTTTCATGACAATGAACGCAGGACTGGTGATGAGATCATGGGCTTTTAGCAGCCTGTAAACGCTGGCTTCTGACACGAAGTAGTTTTGTGTATCGGAAAATCTGACCGCTAGCTCACGAGGTGACAACTCTGGTTCATTCAGTGCCAGATCAACAATTTGCTCACGGATAGCATCAGGGATACGGTTCCACACCCGCGCTGGCATTGGGGCTTTGTCTTCCAAAGCATCAACACCACCTGTTTGGTTTAAATTATACCATCGATAGAAAGTGGATCGTGGGATACCCAGCTTGTCCAGTGTTTGCTTAGTCGACAGATGTGATTGTTCAACCAGCTTGATAATCTCAAACTTCTCTTCAGATGGATATCTCATTCTTGGTCGTCCCCATCCTCGTACATGCTTTTTTTGAGAAGCCGCAGCTCCAGAGCCTGTTCAGCAACCACTTCCTTTAAATCACGGGCTTCCTTGCGAAGGTTCTTAACTTCACCAGTATTAGCTTCTCTAGCTGTATCACCAGCCAATCGCTTCTTACCTGCTTCTAAAATTCCTTCGACCAAGAATAACACTGGCTCTGGGCAATGCCTTCTTGCCGACAAAGTTCAGCTATGCTGTCTTCACCACGAAGACCTGCAAGTACAATTCGTATCTTATCCTCTGAAGAATACTTCCGACGCGTCTATCGTCTAATGTCTTTTACAACACGATCTGCTTCGTCTTTGGCTCGTTCGTTCTTACGTCTCATCATTTGCTCCATATGGGCTATGATGAGCCTAAATCACTCTCTTAAGAAATCAATCCATTCAGTCCATAAGGCACTGATGCGTTACATCCACAGACCCTGCAAGGATCTGGTATTTGCCATACGTGGTACTTAAATCGGAAAGACTGAACATTACCGTCTTGCGCTGCAGCGCGCAGAGTACGTCCGCAGACCGAGGCTGTCCGTCATATACTGCAAAAACGATATTATCTTTGGGAGACCAAACATCCATATTCAAGACTTGTCCTTTTTCCCGCGGACAGTGTAGAGAACTGCTTCTCCATTTTTAACAAACTTTACGACTGACCATCACATATAGTCCGTCAGTTGTAACGTTCAGGTTTTGAGCGAATATTGTTATGTCGGACTTGCCACTTTTAATTACCTTACCAGCAAGACCGAGTATACTGACGATCACATTCGCGGCGCCATTTCCGATCGCGGTTATTCTTGGTTAGCCAACGAATAACGCGTCAACCAATGTCATACACACCACAAATTACACGCTCCTAAATGTGCTCAAACTTGAGATATAACAAATCAATCAATACTACCAGTATAGTATAATTTGTAGCCGCTACTGGTACCTATAATTTTGTTTTTAGACATGTTATCTTCAAACTCCAAATAAGGATAAATATCGTCCGTTAATACCAAGCTATGTGGATGAAGTTTTAACACTTGAGACAAACAATTATCACTCCGACAATCTACGTATTTATCCTTTGCAATTTCTGGCAACCATCGAATCCAACTGTAGGCACTAACAATACGTCCTGAGTCCTCAATCAAATCAATGTGCGCTAAAATCACTTCATTAACATCTTGATTCCCTAATTCCATTTGCCGGGTATGTTGAATGTTGAGAATTTCTTCATCCGAAACGGCTAAGCTTGTAGCAAAAGACGTAATTAGTGCAAATGCAATCGACCCTAAGATCAATGATTTACTAGTAATTACTATCTGTTTTGGAATGCTTTTGATATTGAGTTTTCGCTCAAAACCGACCACTCCAAGCATAGCCATTGCGACCAAGTACATAAGTATCCATATTCCATTCCGCGCTGCATAACTACAACAATTAGCAAATATAAAAAAGCCAACCAAACTTATAAGAAGAAACAAAAGTGCCACTTGGAAGTGTCGATTCTGAATAAGTTTTAGGAAAAAGTCTATTGGTGATCGTAATTCCTTAATAGGCACGGAAACCAACAGTATTGCTAGTATAACAAGTAAAGCCCATGACATGGAACCAATTAGCATTCTAGCAGAAACATAATGCCTTAAAAATACATCTTCTACCAACATACCTTTCCATATAGGTAAAAGACCAATCATGCTTTTTTCACTCTGCTCGAAAATGATATAGAAAAACACTATTGGAAGAAAAGCGATTGAAATAATTTTCAAGGCTTCAAAAACACCAAGTTCTTTTTTTCTCACAGCTTGAAGGGTCACAAATACGACGACTATTAAGCCTAATACCCCAGCTTGTTTTGTGACGGCTGCTAGGCCTAAGCAAATGGCAGCAAACAATAGTAGATCTTTTTCCTTGGGGCCTATTTTGTCCTTACGAATTGTTTCGCAAACTAAAAACAATCCACAAAGTGTGATACCAGCAAGTGGGAAATCCATCCAACCATTTGTCAACTGCTCAAACTCAAAGAACAAAACAAATAGAGTCGTGGAGCTAAATATCAACGCAGATGGCAATCTATTTTCTGCGAAAAGAGAAGCACATATGACAATCAATACTATTGGGAGTGCTAGCAACGTCAATTTGGCAGAAGACCAAATTTCGGATGTTCCTTGAGCCTCGTAAATAAGAGACCATATACCGGGAAACAAAATGGGGTAGGCAGCATCATAAGGTTGAAAGAAATTATTTGAAAGTTCAATCGCCCATCTATTCCACGAGACTACTGCATCCGCCATACTGAAGATGAAACCGTAGTTAACTGAAACATTATAAAGCAACACAGTGCAGAATAGACCTAGGGCACACCCTGAAAGTAATTTACTTTTACCAAGGCTAAAATAAATTAACGGGCTACTAAAAAAAAGTGCCCGAAAAAGAATTATACAGGACAGAATAATTACTACCCAGTTCATTTTCTCGCCTATCGGTGTATAAAAAGAAATGACCGTCAAAATCCAAGAAATCCATAGGGACTTGAAATAATATCCCGCGATTGCTTGCCATAAGAGATGCTTTTGGTTGTGAGGCCAAAGAAACCCTATGAAAAATGTGAAAAAGAAAACGCTGTATATACCAGTAAATACCTGCACTAATTCTTTCTCCAGACAGCATACCCTTGAGTCAAACCAATTTTCCAATTGATGGACTGATGTAAAAGCGAACCAAATTTGTTCCCTTCATTTAATACTTCATCAAATTTAAGTGGTCTCTCATCCGTAAATATCCATTGCCCTGTCAATTCTGCACCAAAGCGGATAATTCTGTACAAAAATGTCGGCGTCGGAAATGTAATAAGAACCAATCCCCCGGGCACGCAGAATTCAAAGTGCGTTTTTATTGCCCTAGAAGTGTCTTCTGGAGTGAAATGCTCAATTAGGCCAACACTATATACAACATCAAACTCGTCCCGCTTACTTGGCGTGGACAACACATCGCCAAGCTCCCAAGATAACATTTCAGCAATTTCTAATTTCTCATTCAGGAGTTCTAAACCGTAACTGTTAGAGTCAACAATATGATAGTTAGCGATATCAAAGTTGTGACAAATACCCACCGCAAAACAACTATTCGCACCACCTATCTCGCAAATTGATCCATTACCACCTTCCCAATATTTTTTCAGGTTGGCTTCTATTTTCCTCTGAGAAACTTTTCTCGTAAAAGACGTCGGTCGCGCGGGTTTTTTATAATATTTATTCCAATCGGTCATCGTTCTCTCCCTTTCGAAAAACAATAAACTTCTGCACCCAAAAATTGA
Source organism: Lentilitoribacter sp. Alg239-R112 (assembly GCF_900537175.1). Lineage (GTDB taxonomy): Bacteria > Pseudomonadota > Alphaproteobacteria > Rhizobiales > Rhizobiaceae > Lentilitoribacter. Next base: position 2,484,837 of record NZ_LS999833.1, read on the forward strand.
GGAGAAAAAGTAGAGTTGATGCAACGGCATAGATTAAGGGTTTGTTAATATCAGAATTTTCAACAACATATTCAATCACTGGGGTCAGTAGTATCGCATTTACGATAATCAATACGACAAGTTTAAAGAACTCTTTGATTCGATTTCCATTCGATATAAAAATAAATTTTTTACCCAAATTAAAGTACAAAATCGTTAATATTGATCGATTTATCAATATGGCTGTAAATGTATTTACATCGAAAAATGTCAAAAGAGAAAAGAGTGCGATATCAAATACAGCTATAATTAACGAAGAAATCACACTTCGAAACAGAACAAAATATATCTGCGCAGAGTCCCAAATTGGATTAAAATGAGATGTTGGGTTTCCCGGCTCGTAAACTGTTTCAATTGGCACTTCAATAATAGGCATCTCTTTGGAAGACGTAATAAGAGCTTCCAATTCAAATTGATAACCATCTGCACCAATTGAGAGGTATTTTTCAAACGATGTACGAGATATTTTTCGCAGCCCAGACTGCGTATCTGAAACTTTTGTTCTAAAGAGAATTTTGAAGAGAACTCTGGTCAATATGTTTCCAAAACGACTGCGTAGCGGAACGTCTTGATCGAAAATCCGGGAACCAACAATCAACGCTTCCCCACCAGGGTGTCGAAATATTTTAACTATATCATTTGGAAGGTGCTGCCCATCAGCGTCAGCAGTAACTAAAAATGAAGCATTATGTTCAAGCGCATACTGAATGCCCGTTTTCAAAGCAGCACCTTTGCCTTTATTTTCAGTATGATTAATCAAAAATACGTTATTCCGACCCGCAATTTCTCTAAATAATTTATTCGCGCCTTTGGAAGTCGATCCATCATTCACGACAATAATTAAGACTTGACCTAGATCTATTTCCACGTCACTATTTGAATCGTCTAGCGACTTCATCTTTGTAAGAAGATCATCAATTATTCCAAGCAAATTTTCTTCTGGCTGATATGTTGGTATAAGAATCATTCCGCTGGAAAACTCAGTCATTTTTAATGCCCCATTCTCGTACTCTGTTATAAGACGGCTCGAGTAACCTATACTAATTATTATTATAAATCATAGACAGTGAACATATTTGATAGAACGTTTTTAGAATGGATTGAAAGAGTAACAGGTCAAAAATATGAATACCTGGGATTCTACTTCAAAATGAGGTTTTCTGCCTGATGATTTCAAGAACAAGGTCTACAAATGTTTGATTAGGTTCTCAAGCAAGAATAGGCAGCTAAACGTTCATCATACCTCAATCCGGCCCGTCAAGCGGTTTTTTAGCGCCCTCAATTTCTGCTCGCCTAATCAGTGGCAATAACTCCGGACGGCTCTTACAATGCCCCCAAATCATGACGTTGGTATTTAGGAATGGTAAGAATCTGAGAGGCCAATGAGTGTATTTGAGTTCTCTGAAATACATTTTTAAAAATTTCAAAACGCGAGGTGCATCGTTAATGTGTTCACGTGACATTACTAGGTCTATATCCAGACTATACTTGCGTTTTAGGCTGGGGCCGGTCACGAGCGCACGCCCAATACTAAAAGGCAAACCGCCTTCGCACGGAATAACAAAATAGTGGGTACCCTCAGGTTTCAAAATGCGTGTTATCTCCTCAAAAGCCTCCGCAAGGTGATAGATATGCTCAAGCGTGTGCAATGTAACAAATGTATCGACTATGCCATCAGCAATCGGAAGTACGCCGCCTGATGTGCAGATAAGAGTTTTATCGGGATAGTTGGTAGCCAGTTGGCATAACATATTCCAATTCGTATCAATCCCAATATAATTTTTTAGAGCGACAAAATCATGCAGCGCACCGTTACCTGCACCAACTTCAACGACGAGATCATTTACTTTGGTTAACTTTGCAAGAGAGCGGCCAAGCAACCGGTGACCAGATTGGGTAAAAAAGCGATAGAGTTTGGTTTCATAAATTTTCCAATTTTTGGATTCAGTATGTTCAAATATCTCTAGCCATCGTTGAAACTCCAGCTCGGCATAAATGGCCAGAGACTTTTGACTACCGGTGTTAGGGTCCGCTCGAAAATCCCAGACACCATCCGTTTTAAAGTATTCGCGCTTGCAGCTATCGCAAACCATGCTTAGACCGCCGTCTATTGGCAATGCCATTGTCCCATGGCAGTCTATACAAGCTAAAAGCCGCATTTTACTATACATCGTTACTCTCGATCTTATGTTTACATGTCAGGAATGAATTTTGTTGGTAGAGAACATAACTCTGCGTTAGCCTGGCTTTCCTATCAACGGATCTATGTGATAGCCGACAATGAAGCTCAGAAGCAGAAGTAACCCAGTCAACACTTAGAGGACATTCATCAGGAAATACCCAAATTCCTAAGACCTCCGCGGCTCTGTGAATAACCCTAAATAGGAAGGTCGGAAGGGGAAAAATAACAGGCATCAAACAATCAGACTTTACAGTGCGGAAGTAATTTTTAACACAGGTTCGAGTGTGGGCGCCTTTAAAAAGTTCTATTGGGCCCACACTGAACACAACATCACAATAAACTTGCTTCATGCGCTTCTTTGAAATAATCATCCCAATCCACTTTTAACATATTATATAAGCCATCAAATACTTTAGCGACTTCGACGTATGCAAATTACATGATAAAAAATTTTACATGTAGTCAATTGTCAAACTGTTTACAACAATGACTCAAGTAAGAAAAGGCAAAACTCTTGCAATCCAGACTACACAACGACATCAAATAGGAATGCCGACGACATCGTTAACAGTTCACTTGTTTACCTCTAGTTGGAATGGTGGGAACAGTTTGTTTATTCCATCTAAACCTATTGTTGCCCAATCGGAAAGTTTCTATTGCTATGGCAGATAGGTCTGCCATTCGTTGATATATTGCTGTTCGTGTCGCTCTACATCAACGATCCAAAGTGTTGGCATTATGCCACAGCCACTTCTGTTCGGATAAAACACTACATTAGGCAAGCCGTCAGTCATATCACCAGAAAGCTTGAATATGTCAGCACAAAGAAAGCAGATCAACTAAAAAATAAGAAAGTAAAGAACCAGAATAGTGACCACTTAGCAGCGTATCCAGAAGAAATATTCATTGTATGGCTTTGCCTACTGCTTGATACTCAGCATATGCTGGATATTGCCTTGAGAGTTCGGATTGGGCTTCCTAACATTCCGCATACATGGGAATGCTAGTTTGTTTCGTATCGGTATCACAGGTGTTCAACCGTTTATGTAACATCCTTATTGCTACCTCATTTACTTTTGCTACAGTAGCAGCAGGCAAAATACCCAACACAACAATTTCCAAAAGTTTCGTCTCAATATCCCTTTGATCTGCAAGCAAGCAGCATCGCTCACAGAGATATCAAATTCAGTGCAAATAGACAGCCTATGATTACTAATGTAAGAATAAATAACATCTTATAAATTCATTCTAAACCATCGTAAACAGATAATAAATCGACGAACAACCTTTAGAAATGCGATTAAAATATAAAGAGAGGGCTTTTTACGAAAATTCAAAGATTTTTGCATTCCATAATTGCACATATTATCGGTATGTCTTTATAAATAGATGCTGGTACATTGCGCTTAACCATACCAGGTGTTATTTTTTGGTTTCTACAATTTGTAACTATTCATACCTTGATACAAAGTATAATCAAAGCTATTCATTCCAACTATGAACTCTATTGCTTACATATTAGTATTAACCAACAATCAGAACAATTTACAATTCAAATAAAGTAAGACCATCATGACTTGTTATCTTTGTAATTATCCACATTTTGAAAAATGCAAAGGCCGTGTTCGAGATGCTCCTAATCTAGAATTCCGCAGATGTAGTGCCTGTGAATTAGTCTATCTAGAAACAGTGGAGCACATAAAAGCCGGTCATTATGAAGAGTCAGGCATGCATGACGATGCCTTATTTCCCATCGAGGCTTGGCTACGACAAACAGCAGAAGACGACCAACGTCGAATTGATAATTTGAGGCCAATGCTGGTCAACCGTAGTATTTTGGATTTTGGCTGTGGCGCCGGAGGCTTCATTCAGAGAGCTACTAATATAGCAGCTAGTGTTACAGGTTTAGAACTTGAAAAACGCGTGCGCGAATATTGGGGTAAGCAGTATGAGATATATGAAAGTCTGAATCAGGTTGGAAAATTTGATATAATTACTGCTTTTCACGTAGTTGAACATTTGGCAGATCCTCGTGCTATATTAAGCCAACTTGCTGAGCATCTCAATAAGAACGGGCAGCTTATTATTGAAGTACCAAGCGCTGATGACGCCTTGCTTACTTTATATGATAATCAAGATTTTCAAAACTTCACGTATTGGAGCCAACACTTATTTCTATTCAATGCAGATACAATGCGTCAATTAGCTAAGCAGGCTGGTCTTGAGGTAGTTTCGATACAACAACATCAACGATATTCACTTGCCAATCATCTGCATTGGCTTAGCCACGGCAAGCCTGGTGGCCATCAGAAATGGGCATTTTTAGATAATCCCGAGTTATCAAGAGCCTATGCGAGTGCTTTGGGCTCAATTGGGAAAAGCGATACAATCATTGCCTATTTGCAGAAAGCTAAGTGATGCAAAAAGTGAGTGTTGGCCCGAGTTTATCCAAGGCACTATTTCTGGATCGAGACGGCGTTGTAAATATTGACACAGGGTATGTACACCGCCAAGAAGATTTTGAGTTTGTTGACGGGATATTTGAACTTGTCAACAAAGCACATCATTTGGGCTTCCTGATTATCATTATTACAAACCAAGCGGGCATTGGGCGGGGTTATTATTCAGAACAACAATTTAAGGACCTAAGCGCATGGATGTGTCAATGTTTTTTAGATAAAAGTAGTCCTCTGACACGAGTATATCATTCGCCATTCCACCCAACCAAGGGATTAGGAAAATACCGTCAAGATCATATCACTAGAAAACCACGCCCTGGAATGATATTACAAGCAACGATCGACTATCAAATTGCTTTAGAAGCATCTATACTTATCGGTGATAAAATGACAGATATAGAAGCAGGAATTACCGCAGGTGTTGGTAGAAATATTCTTTTCGATCCAGAACCTAATCCGGCTCCGTCAGAACGCGATTTTGAGATTATTTCCTCCATAAGATCCGCACTACCTTTACTAGTTTCAATAAATCATGAGAATACAATTTAATGACCACTCTATTTATTTTAGCTGGCGGGTTTGGCACACGACTTCGATCCGTCGTAACTGATGCACCCAAGGCACTTGCACCGATCGGCTCGCATCCTTTTCTACGGCTTCAATTGGAGGGTTGGATTGGGCACGGCTTGCGATCATTTGTATTCCTTCTTCATCACCGCGCTGATCTGATCATAGACTATTTACAAAAAGAAAAAAAACTATTGCGTGATTGTGAGGTTAGATGGGTCATTGAACCAAACCCAATGGGCACGGGTGGCGCAGTAAGCTATGCAATATCTGAATTAAATTTTGAGGGTGAGTTTTTGCTAACCAACGCCGATACATGGTTGAGCGAAGGTGTAGCCAATATGTTAACAAAAGATACACCGACGATTGGTGTAGTAAAATTAGAGAACACATCCCGCTATGGTCAAATCAAGTTCAACAAGGAGTTTTTTGTTGAAGCTTTCGTCGAAAAAGGCCTATCCCAATCCGCGGGATCCGTTAATGCAGGCTTATATAAACTTCACAGCGCATTATTTGATAAATATAAGGGGCAACCATTTTCATTGGAAACCGAACTATTACCCGAACTCGTTCAAAACAAAAGTTTGCGTGCCGTTCCATTGAATACTAACTTTATTGATATCGGAATACCCGCTGACTATGCTAGATTTTGTGATTGGGTTAAGCAGGGAGGAAAAGGTTCATTATGCAATTAGATAGATTCCAAATTCAAGAACAATCTAGTTTGCGAGATGCGCTTGCAAAAATAGAGAATAATCACTTAGGGCTGATTTTCGCTTTGGACAAAAATGGAGCTGTCTCAGGCCTGGCCACAGATGGAGATATTCGTCGAAAATTACTTGAAGGGGCCTTGCTTGAAGACACGATTGCTTCCTGTATCAATGCAGATTTTCTGTGGGAGAATCACGATATATCTCGTGAATCTCTGATTAAGAAATTAGACAATCGTATTCGTGTTATCCCATTACTTGATGAAAATCGATATCTTGTAGACATTGTTAGTCGAGATCACATACCGTCGGTTTCAGAAGACGCACTTATTACGCGCGCCCGTGCGCCCGTGCGTATCAGCTTTGGTGGAGGTGGTTCAGACCTCACACATTTTTTCAATGATGAAAATGGGGCTGTAATAAATACAACAATCTCAATCTACAGCCATGCGACCATGCGCTTACGCGACGATAACAAGATCATTGTGAAATCATTTGATTTGGGTGAGACTCTCAAAGCAGATAATCTTGACGCGGCGCTGAACTGGAATGGACAATTCATGTTGATGAAAGCGCTACTCAAAGCTGTTCGTCCCGATTTTGGGTTTGAATTAGAGGTTAAATCGGACTTTCCTATGAAATCAGGATTGGGTGGCTCTTCTGTTGTTTCAGCGGCCATTTTAGGTTGTTTTAATCAGTTCCGCCGTGATTCTTGGAATTTACACGAAATCGCAGAATTAGCTTTTCAAGCAGAGCGTCTTCACATGGGAATTCAAGGGGGATGGCAAGATCAGTATGCCACTGTTTTTGGCGGCTTTAACTTTATGGAGTTCCGAGCTCGAGAAAACATTGTTCACCCCCTAAGGATACATCAAAACACCCTTCTAGAACTGGAAGAATGCCTTGTGCTTTGCGATACAGGTACAAAACACGAATCTGGGGATATTCACGCCGATCAAGAAGTCCAAATGCAAGAAGAAAAAATACGTCAACAAATTAGGGCGAATATTGAACTCTCATACCAAATGCGCAACAGACTGCTCCGTGGTAAATTAAGTGATTTTGGGCAACTTCTAGATAAAGCTTGGCAATATAAACGGCAATTCAGTACAAAAATTTCAAACTCATATTTGGATAACATCTATGAGGACGCCCGAAAGCATGGCGCACTTGGAGGCAAACTCATGGGCGCAGGCGGCGGCGGATTTTTCATATTTTATGTTCCTCCTTTCTATAGAAATGAACTCCAAGAGCATTTAATTGCGAGAGGGTTGAAGATTCAACCTTTTCGTTTCGAATCAAACGGACTTCAGACTTGGCAAGTCCGCCAGCCTCAAAACAAAAGTGCATAATATAATGAAATTTGATATAGGTCGGCACCACATTGGTAACGGGCGCGTTTTTGTAATCGCGGAAATTGGAAACAATCATAACGGCAGCTTTGAACGTGCTATAGAGATGATTGATCTTACAAGTGAAATGGGTGCGGATTGTGCGAAATTCCAAATGCGCCATTTAGATGAGATCTATCGAGTGCGTACACTGCAAAAACAAGGTGAAGATCTGGGCACTGAATATGTTCTTGATTTACTCAAGCGGTTCGAACTTAGTGTAGATGAGCAGAGAAAGTTGGCATCTTATTGTCAACAAAAGGGTATTCTTTATCTTTGCACTCCTTGGGATAAGCATAGTGTCGATGTTTTGGAGACCTTTGGGGTCCCAGCTTATAAAGTTGCCTCAGCGGATCTTACCAATCTTCCACTGTTGGATAGTTTAGCGCAAACAGGCAAACCACTCATTTTATCAACTGGAATGAGCAGTAAAGAAGAAGTTGTTAATTCCGTAAATTTTTTAAACAAACGTTCCGCACAGTTTGCTTTGCTTCATTGTAACAGTACGTACCCAGCTCCCCTGCATGACATCAATTTAAAATGGATCGAAAAACTTCGTGATGTCCATCCACTCGTCGGTTACTCGGGCCACGAACGTGGTATCAATGTCTCTCTAGCTGCTGTAGCTTTGGGCGCGACAATCATAGAACGTCACTTTACGTTAGATAGATCAATGGAGGGACCAGATCACGCGGCAAGCCTGACTTATCAAGAATTTAAAACCATGATTGAGGGAATACGGGAAATTGAACAAGCGCTCGGCAGTGATAAAGAACGGCAACTATCACAAGGTGAGATGATTAACCGCGAAAACCTTGGTAAAAGCCTGGTGTCTGCAGCTCCGTTGGAAAAAGGTACTATTATATCAACCGAGCATGTCAAGGTACGTAGCCCAGGTCAGGGCTTATCGCCGCAATCATATGACCATCTAATAGGTCGTACAATTGGGCGCAGTATGTCCGACGAGGATTTCTTTTATCCTTCAGATCTTTCCGATACCAGAACTGAACCACGAGAATATAAGTTCTCTCGGCCTTGGGGGCTCCCCGTACGTTACCATGATTATCAATCCTATGCAGATATTGTGAAGCCTGATTTATGGGAGTTCCATTTATCCTATTCCGATATGGATCTTGATCCAGCCGATTATATTAAAGAACAAAGCGCTGCTAATTTTGTTGTTCATGCGCCAGAATTATTTTCTGGAAGTCATCTAATGGATCTGGCAACGCCAGATGATGAGTATCGAAAAAAATCACTCCGAGAAACACAACGCGTTATTGACATAACACGCAGACTTAAAGATTTCTTTCCTAAAACTGATCAACCACAAATTGTCGCAAATATTGGTGGCTTCACGATGGACCAACCTTTACACCCAGACGAAATACCGGAGTATTATCAACGTTTTGCCCAAAGCTTGGAAAAACTCGATACTGAAGGCGTGGAACTCATCCCTCAAACAATGGCTCCCTTTCCTTGGCATTTTGGCGGTCAACGGTATCAAAATATATTCGTCAAAATTGATGAAATTATACATTGGTGCCAAAAGCTTGGTCTTAGGATGTGCTATGATGTTTCACATACGCGATTGACCTGTAATCATCTAGATTTAGATTTTTATGATTTTTGCGAGCGCATCGCGCCGATTACCGCACACCTGCATTTGGGAGATGCGACAGGAGTGAACGGTGAAGGACTGCAAATTGGCGAAGGTGAGATAGACTTCGACAGATTAGGCCTAATTTTAGGTAAAGGGTGCCCTGCGGCTTCGTTTATCCCCGAAATATGGCAAGGTCATAAAAATAACGGTGAAGGTTTCTGGATCGCCCTTGAACGATTAGAAGGCAAACTGTAATCACAATCAACTTTCCGTTAGTGAGACCTATGTCAAATATTCATGAAATAAAATCCCTTATCGTATCTTCAATCTCTGTGAAGCAAGAACTCCTATCAGATGAAGGACTTTTGTCTCAACTTGATAATCTCGTATCATCTTGCCTTCTGTGTTTAAAATCCGGTGGAAAAATTATTTTCGCAGGAAATGGTGGCAGCTTTGCAGATGCCCAGCATTTGTCAGCAGAGTTCACATCTAGATTTCTTTTTGATCGTGCCCCATTGGCCTCTGTTGCCCTTGGTACAAATAATTCCGCGCTTAGTTCCATGGCGAACGACTACGGTTATGACAAAACATTCTCGCGGGAGTTGCAAGCAATCGGCAAGAAAGACGACGTCTTTATTCCAATCTCAACCAGTGGACACAGCCCCAATATCATTGCAGCGGTAGACAAGGCAAAAGAACTAGGCCTCACCACCGTTGTATTAACCGGGAAGAGTGGTGGAAAGCTTCGAGGCAATAGCGATTGTATTTGCATACCTTCAGATGAAACTCCACGTATCCAAGAGTGCCATATATTGATTGGTCATATTTTATGTGGCTTGGTAGAAGCTAAGTATTTCAATGAAAAAAATGCGACATGAAAAAACGTGTTGTACTAATTATCCAAGCCCGTATGGGTTCTACCAGACTTCCCGGAAAATCCATGATGGATTTAGCGGGCGCACCATTAGTCGGTCGTATTTTGGAACGTGTGAAACGTTGCAACGATATCGATGATATCGTTTTAGCTATACCTGATACAGAAAAAGATATGATTTTAAAATCATTAGCAAAACAGCACGGGATAAAAGTATTAGCAGGTTCTGAAGACAATCTAGTTGAGCGATATTATCAAGCAGCTCGTATGAGTCATGCAGATATCATCGGTCGCCTTCCTGCAGATAATGCAACTCCAGAACCTTCCGAAATTGATCGAATTGCCAATTACCACAGATCCTTAGATAGCCCGGGGTTTTCATCCAACCTTGCAGTTATCGAAAACTCTGGATATCCGGATGGGATTGGTGCCGAGATGTTTGATTTTTCACTACTAGCGGAAGTTCGAGCACGAAATTCTGATGCGAAATTGAATGAACATGTGCATCTAAATTTCTACGACTATAGCAATGGCAAATCTACCGACGCTGAATGGTGTCCAGTCAGAACCATCACTTGCCCTAAAGAATTCAGACGACCAGATATTGTACTCGACGTAAATACTGAGGAACAGTACGAATTCATGCGGGAGTTATATGAATATCTTTACCCTCGTAACCCAAATTTCCATATCACAGATATTATTCGATGGTATGATACAATTTACAACGGTAACTTAAAGTCTAATTAGATCAAATCAGGAGGGAGTATAGAATGTCAGAACGCTCAAAAGACTATCATGACTATGTGTTCCGAAATGGGAAGTTAGTCGGGGAATTTGATGCCATGTACGAAAATAGTGCCAAGACCCCGTGGAATCAGGATCAGCAAGAAGATTGGTTTGACGTTCGTGTAACAAAAGAGTTTTTACATGATCTAATCCCATTTTCAGAGATACATGATATGGGCTGTGGAACAGGGCATTATCTGGAGCTTTCTAGAAAAAATCTCGGTGATACAGAATGCAAACTGGTTGGTTATGATATCTCTCTAAATGCTACTAAGAAGGCGAAGGCTCTCTTCCCAGATAATACTTACATAGTGGCGGATCTAACGGGTGATGAACCTATAAGCAATGATTTGATGAGTTCTACACAATCAAGTCAACGCTTGTTTATTATCAGGGGGACACTTTGGTATGTTTTCCCAAAGCTAGATAACGTTGTAAAAAATATTTGTGGATTGATGAAGAGTAATGATCTGCTTTTGATTGTACAAAATTTCCCTCCATTATCGAATAATTTTATTGGTAAAGAGGTTATTCCAAATCATCTAGCGATCGTAGATAATTTCGAACCTTTCTTTCACTTAGTTCGACATATGTGGTATGAAAACACACAAAAATCAGCCAATGATAATTGGTTCATTGGACTATTCCAAAAAGGTAAAAAAAATGAATGAGCAGTCACGCGTTGTATTCATGAATGGCAAACTAATACCGGAATCCGAAGCAAAAATATCTGTCTATGACTCTGCACTTATGTTTGGTGATATGGTTTTTGAGATGACCCGCTCATTTAATAATAAACAGTTCAAATTACGTGAACATATTGAACGTCTTTATGCTGGTATAAAAATTCTGAGAATCCCGTTAGAAATGACTCCAGAAGAGATGGAAGCCGCATGCTACCAAACCATCGAAGCTAACGAACACATCTTTTCTGAAGGTGAAGAGCATCGCTTGATGATTGATGTCTCGCGCGGATTGCTGGGGATATACCAGGGGATTGAAGGGTTACATAAAGGGTCAAATATCATAATAGCTGACTTCCCCTTGCGTTGGACTGTTGCAGGTATGGGCGTATTGTTCGAACAAGGTATCAATGCCGTCATCACCTCGCAGCGGGCAATTCCTGGGCATTTGCTTGATCCCAAGATCAAAAATCGCAGCCGTATCCACTACCTTATGGCAAATATAGAGGCTGGCCAGTATGAAGGCGATAACAACTGGGCACTCCTTTTGGACACTGATGGATATATTGCAGAAGGAACTGGTGATAACTTTTTCATCATAAAGGACGGAGTAGTAATTACGCCGGAGAGTAGAAATATTTTACGGGGAATTTCTCGTGACTACGTGATTTCTGAATTATGTCAACAACTGGGAATGCAAGTAATTGAAAAAAATATTGAAGCTTATGATGTCCACACAGCTGATGAAGCTTTCATGACAGGTACACCGTTCTGCATGCTTCCTGTTACCTCTCTAAATGGATTACCAATTGGTGGTGGTAGCGTCGGAAAATGCTTTAATCATCTGATTGATCTCTGGGGTCATAACACTGGCATTGATATAATCGGACAAATTCAAGGCTGGGATAATGAACGATCAGGAATAATTAATGCTGAAGCTCCAACACCATATAGCTTTAAAAGCAAATGAAGCAAAACATTGGCTTTATGCAAGGGCGACTTTCGCCAATAATTGATGGAAAAATTCAGGCCTTTCCTACAAAGCATTGGCAACAAGAATTTAAGCAAGCCCAAGACATTGGCTTGCAACTCATAGAATGGACACTCGATCAAACAGGTTTGCACGAAAACCCGTTTCTTACTCAGCATGGACAAGAAGAGATACGCAGCCTGTGCAAGCAACATTTGGTCACTATTCCGTCAGTTACTGGCGATTGTTTCATGCAAGCGCCTTTTTGGAAAGCTAATGGCACCGAACGAAAATCTCTTCAAAGAGATTTTATATCTATAGCTAATGCAAGTTCAGCTCTTGGTGTTCAATACATCGTTGTGCCCCTTGTGGATGGTGGTCGCTTAGAGCGCCGCTCAGAAGAAGACCTATTGATATCTTTCTTGACCGACCAAACAGCTTTTTTTGCGAAAACTAATCTAAAAATTGTATTTGAAAGCGATTTTACGGCAAACGATCTCGCTCGTTTCATTGACCGTTTTCCCGCTACCTATTTTGGTATCAATTATGATACTGGCAATAGTGCCGCTTTGGGATATGATCATAAGGCTGAATTTGAAGCTTATGGAGATCGAATCCTTAATGTTCATATCAAGGATAGAGTTTTGGGAGGAACAACAGTTCCTTTAGGCGAAGGTGCAACCAACTACGAAGTTATTTTCGATCAATTAGCTGCGATCGATTATCAAGGCAACTATATTTTACAAACGGCCCGTGCGAGCAAAAACAACCACGGAGAAGTCCTAGCAAGCTATCGAGATATGGTAATAGAGTGGATACAACATGCAAAACCGGGATAATATTCTTGGATGATTAAGTTGAAGGTAGATTATGAATTCTCAACTACGCGGTAAAGTCGCCCTTATATCAGGCTCATCTCGCGGTATCGGAAAAGCAATAGCCCATGCCCTTCATTCCGAAGGATGCAAGATTGTTTTAAACGGCCGCGATCCTGATGTGCTTATACAAACAACGACGGAGTTTCCCGATGCAATTAGTATTGTTGGAGATGTATGCGATCCCGTACAGGCTGCTCAAATTCTTAACGAGACAATAGCGCTTGCGGGTAAATTAGACATTCTCGTATGTAATGTAGGAAGTGGTAGTTCGGTCCCTCCTGGGAGCGAGACACATGAAGAGTGGCAACGTGTATTTGCAATAAACGTTTGGAGCACAACCAATTTGGTTGAGGCTGCACTCCCTGCCCTTGCTCAAAGTAAAGGCAGTATTGTTTGCATTTCTTCAATCTGTGGTAATGAAGTTATACCAAATGCTCCTGTCACATACTCAGTGGCAAAAGCTGCGTTGAATGCATATGTACGCGGCATTGCACGCCCGCTGGGAGATAAGGGGGTCAGAATAAACGCAATTGCGCCTGGCAATATTTTATCCGGCGATTCAGTTTGGTCGCGCAAACTTGCCGAGAACAAAACCGCGGTTGAAAATATGCTTGAAAAAGAAGTGCCAATGAAACGATTGGGAACGCCCGAGGAAATTGGCCATTTAGTAACCTATTTGTCTTCACCATTATCAGAATTTGCTACTGGAAGCGTATGGACATTGGATGGCGGGCAAACACGTTTTTAATCACGAGCAACACTTAGAAATGAGAACTTTGTTGAACCTAAAACACTTTGATCTTTCCCCAAAAAATGCCCTTATAACAGGGGCAGCAGGCCTGCTTGGTTATGAGCATGCTTTTGCTCTGTTAGAATGCGGCTCATGCGTAATATTGACAGATATTTCACAGCAAGCACTAAACGATGTTCGTGACAAACTGTTATCAAATTTTCCAGAGGGCAGAATTCTTACCTATCTGATGGATGTTTCAGATCCTAATTCCATCCAAAATATCGGCCGAGAGTTGGCAGCAAATTCTATATCCATTGATATTCTAGTTAATAATGCAGCGATCGACCCAAAGGTGACGGAAGGCAATAGTCTTATTGAATCATCTCGACTAGAGAACTTTCCGTTGGAACAGTGGAATATGCAAATTTCTGTCGGACTTACGGGTGCCTTTTTATGTTGTCAGGAATTTGGACCTCAGATGGCTAAGAATAATCATGGTGGTGTGATTCTAAATATTGCCTCAGATTTATCAGTTTTTGCGCCTGACCAGCGTTTATATCGGAAAGATAGTGTTTCAGAGAATTTGCAGCCCGTAAAACCTGTTACCTATTCGGTAATTAAAACAGGGTTAATTGGGCTCACTAGGTATATGGCGACCTATTGGACTGATCAAAATATCCGGTGTAATGCACTTTCGCCGGGAGGCGTTTTTAATGGTCAAGGTGAGGATTTTGTACAAAAACTTAGCAAATTAATTCCCATGGGTAGAATGGCAGAACACGATGAGTATCGGGCAGCAGTGCAATTCTTATGCTCCGATGCCTCATCCTATATGAACGGTCAAAATATTGTCATAGATGGCGGTCGAAGTGCATGGTAATCGAGCCAATTTACTGTCCACTTGTGGCTTACCATGACATCTCCACACGGAATCATTTTAGTTTGGGGTAGCCAATGAATACGTCAAAAAACGCTATTCAAACTTTTGCTAGCCATCTACTTATTTTTGTGCAAAGTTTGACCCTTACGCCTTTGATAATTAAGTTATCAGGAGTGGAAACCTATGGCGCATACATTTTACTTATGTCATGGTTGTCAATTATTTTCGGAATATCCGCATTTGGTGTAGGTGTAAATGCTAAACGCTATTTGCCTAGTACTGAGAAGAAAGATAAACGCGCTGATTTATTCTTCCCACAATTTTGGTTCCAAATTATCTCTATCGGGATTTTAGGATTAATTTCCATGGGCTTATTCAACCGGTTGAATTGGAACGGTTTAATCTCAATAGATTTTACGATTTGGTTGATTCCAATATATTTACTAGCCTATACAGTCTATAGTCAATCGGTTGACTATTTTAGATATACGGGCAGAGTCAGTATTTTCAATATCTCCGTAATCGTCCAATCTTACTTGTTCATCCTTCTTGCACTTGGCATTTATTGGGTGACAGAAATTTTTGTAGTAAATCAACTTATCACCTCATTGACTATTTCATGTCTCATCGTTGGTACAATACTTGCTTTTCGATTGATCCAAGAAATAGGCATGCGTTTCAAGGTTATAAATTACTCAGAACTTATCAATGAAATCAAACTTGGGTTTCCCCTAGTACTCGCCTATCTTGTGGATGTAATAATAGCTACCGGGGATCGATTTTTGATCGCAGGCATCCTATCAGTTAGAGATCTTGGTACTTACGCGCCAGCATATGCGCTCGGCTCTTTAATGATGGTATTACCTAAAGTTTTTGGAATTATTTTACCACCAATTTTGGCAAAACGGCTCGATAACAGCGATATAGCAGGAGGGCGGCGTCTAACTGAAAGTGCTGTCCGGATATTTTTGCTTGTGTCTATCCCATTTGTGTTTGGGGCAATAATTTTAGGAAAAGATATTCTCCGTTTATATGCGAACGAAGAAATTGCATTCAAAGCATGGCCTGTAATCCCCCTAATTGCAGTGGCTTCAATTTTCTACGGACTGATGTTGATTCAGATAAATGTCTTATTCGTGCGTTTACAAACTAGGAAAATGTTGCAAATAAACCTCATTAGCGCTGCATTAAGCGTTGGCTTAAATATAGTTCTTCTATCTATCTTTGAGAATATTATAGTTACAGCATTAGCCAGCATATTAGCATATTTTGTTGGATATATTCGACTGCGACGACAGTTAGTCAATGATAAGCTTTCTTTCCCTATTGATTATAATTGGATAATGATCGTGGGTTTAGCGAGTGCCTCCATGATGGCCATGCTCTATTATATACCCAATTTATTTCCCGATTCTTTGATGTTGGGAATTTTATTTAGGGTATCAGTTGGTCTTTTATCTTATTCTGCAGTAATATTATTAAGTTCGTTTGCACGCCACGAAATTGGATTGCTCTTCAAAGGAATCCGTACGTGATGACAGATCGCAATAATCAATACGAAAATCAAATTCTTGAAGACTCCCGAGAAATAATTCTTATGCAGCCGGGGCCATTTCATTTATTTATGACTACAGGTATTTTTTATGTTTGGCAGCTGAAAGATGATTTTGATTTTATCCTTGTCGTTTCGGAAGATTATAAACTGAGCGAAAAATTTCAAAAACTGATAGAGTTACCTTTCATTAAAAAAGTCGAATACCTCTCATCTGAACAGTCATTATTAAAACGCCATCGAAACCATGTTGATCTTCATCATCAAATTTTGATAGATTTTCAACCCACATATATCCTACTGCACGGGACAGTCCATATAGAAAGCTTATACTTAATCTGGTTAGCAAAAAAACTATACCCAAACACAAAATTTTTGCAATTCCAAACGGCAAGACTTTCGATAGATTGGGATGCAAATTTTCGACTACTGCGCTCCGCAGAAATCGAAGAACGATCTACGTCATTGCCCAGTTTTTTGCGGTCAACAAAAGCAATTGGTTTGTTCGTAGATATTCGCAACTATCTTTGGTATATCGTAAACTACAAAATTATCCCGTTTTTTACAACCGGAGGCGTATTCAAACCATGGATGAATGTACAAACTGGTAAAATCTACCCAGATGCATTCGATGATATAGACCTTTTATGTTATATGGATTGCGAAGCAGATATTTATCGCAAACTTGGGAAACCTAAAATAAATATTATTCAACATCCTATGCAGACGTGTTCAAAGGATGTTATTACATTTCTTAATGGCGAAACAGTCGAACTTGATCAGATTCTGATCGTACCAAGTTATGGGTTTACCTCAGCATTAAGGGAAAATGGATTAACTACGGCTCAGATAGTAGATCACGTCAGTAATCATTGGAAAGCTGCGTTAGAAAATTTATCTAGCAATTTCCCAAATTACACCACAATCATGAAGCTCCACCCTAGATCAAGCGAAGATCCTATATGGAAAGAAATTACTTCACGACTCATCGGTTATTTTCCCAACATCAAAATCATGAATTCTAATGTCAGTGCAGAATGGCTTGTCTACCAATCAAAGATAATTGTGGGTGATGTAACCACTGTTCTTTGGTGGGCTGCTCTGTATGGCAGCAAAACTGTTATAAGTCTGGATACTTTCAACTTTCCAGGGGGCGATGAAATGCGCCACTACAAGTCGTACATTTATTATATTAAAGATATTAAGGAAAAATTTCTTCTGACGCCAAAGAGTACAGATGATGCTAAGGCGGATATATCAGAATTTATTTTTTAACAGCCATCACTCGTATTCTAATCTAAAGAAATATGTACGAGTTTGCGAAAACTAACTAAACGAGGCACAAAAAATATTATGATATCTCCGTAGTATTTTATGATAGCTCAGACTGCGGGTCTATTCACACAGGAAAGAAAAAAGATGCGTCAACGAATTAATAAGTGGCTAACGAAACCTACATCACACAAACTAAAATCGATATTGCATCATTTAAATATTGTAAATTTATTTAGTAAATTAGCCGTGCGAATATTAAAAGCTTCCCATTCTATAATCATGTCTAATAAGTTGGGTAGAGAAATATTATATACAGCTTATCCTGAAAATAAACTTGTAGCTTGGTCATCGAAGAACGAACATTACCTTTTAAATAGTTCTGATAAAGTGATTGGCCTAAGTGTGTTTAGAGACAACGAAGCCTTTGATGTTAAGAAAATTTACATTGCACTTAATTATTTGCCCAAAACCCACTCCAGAAAAATTATATTCGATGTCGGCGCCAATATCGGAACGATCGGAATACATAGTATACACAACGACTTATTTGAGAGTTGTGTAGCCTTTGAGCCTGAGCCCGGAAATTTTCGCCTTCTAAAAGCAAATATTTCACTAAATGATCTGGATAATTGCATTACTGCTCATAATGTTGCCTTATCAGATAGCTCTGAAGGGTCTCTTCAATTTGAATTATCAAAAAACAATCATGGAGATCACCGAGTAAGAGTGAATGAAGCTCTAGGTAAGTTCGATGAATCCGAAAGGAATACGATAAATGTAAGGTGTGCTCGCCTGGATGATTACGCCCAAAAATTAACACAAGAAACATCCTTAGTATGGATGGATACTCAAGGATTTGAGGGGCACGTTTTAGCAGGTGGAAGTAAGGTAGTTGCGTCAGCTATTCCCTTAGTTATGGAGTTTTGGCCCTATGGATTGCGCCGTTCTGACAGTTTTGAATTACTATTAGATATTTTGGAAAAAAGCCCATACAAGATGGTAACAGATTTAGATAATCCAGATTTTCATAAAGAACTTAGCCGTGATATCTTAATGGAAATTGCCAATAGGCTTGAATATCAAGAAGGGCATACAGACTTACTCTTTTTATAAGAAAACTAAGATATAAATCACCTGCGTTGGTGTAGTAGGTTTTACATACCCCATAACGGAAACTATTCTATATCATTTGAATTGAAATGGGGGAATAATTTATGATTTCAACTAAATCGAATAACTTTTTTTGTTTTATAATACTATAAAATTTTGTAGATATCATCAAAAAGCTTTTGTTATTTTTTGACTTCAGTTTCTGCATCGGAGGGAGGCAACAATAGAGAACTTACATAAATACGCACCCCCCATTTTGACAATAAGTAAAAATAAGAAAGGACACGAGCGTCCCCTTGTTACAGTCGTAACGGTCGTTTATAATGGGTTGGCCGACATTGAAGACACAATCAAAAGTGTCCTAAAGCAAGATTATGCGCGTATCGAATATATTATCATCGACGGAAGCTCCACAGATGGCACAGTCGATTTGATTTCAAAATATTCATACCAGATAGACTACTTTATAAGTGAACCCGATCGTGGCATTTACGATGCAATGAATAAGGGGATTTCTGTAGCTACTGGCGATTGGATCATATTTATGAATGCTGGCGATTGGTTTTTGAACCCCAGTACTATTTCGAAGGCCATTTCTATGATCAACCCGGGAACAATCATTGCTGCCGGCGCAGTTGAAATTCGCTACCCAAATTTTACACGAACTGAGGTGGCTAGACGGCCAGACAAGCTTTGGAGCGGCATGCAGTTTTCTCACCAGTCCGCATTCATTCGTTTGGATTATCATCGTAAAAATTCATATGATATTAGACACCCTATTGCTGCTGATTTGGCGTTTATGTATCAAGCCCGAAAATCGGGTGTACACTTTCAAATACTTACAGAGGTCGTGGCTAGTGTAGTCACAGGGGGAGTATCGGAGAAGGATCGCGTAAGAACGATTAGGGATTCCTGTGAAGCTGTGTGCCAGGGTGAATTTAAGCCATTAACTAGAGTATACTATGGAATTCGAGTGCTTGATGCCAAATTAAGAAGCCTATTCAAGTGCGCCCTTCCCGAAAGCGTTGTTATTAATCTGATAAAACTAAAATGAAGACATCGCTGCACCCTATATCTGTAGTTACTCACGGTAATGAAAGAATCTATGCCTTAGTTGCCTTACTTGTTTTTTTCTTTAGCCTTCTGATATTACCAAGGTATTCCGGAGGTGATCAAGTAGGCTATACTAGCGCTTACGATATTATCGCCGGAATAGAACCAATGAAAGCTTGGTCTTATTATTTGGATTACATCACAAGTAACGAGCCTATCCATTTTGCAATTTCTATTATCGGTAGCACGCTCGCGATAAATAAAGACCTTTGGTTTTCGCTCTTTAACGCTATTCTTGCAGTCCAATTAATGCGTATTCTGCATCATTGGGGAGTTAATATATACCTTTCAACTTCGATGATTTTTACAAATTTTTATATTTTGGTTCTTTATTTGGCGGCTGAACGATTGAAATTTGGATTTCTTTTCATCGCTATTGCTCTCCTACCTAGAAAAGGAATGGGTTGGCGCATGAGTTTTATGATATTGTCTGTATTATCTCATGTTTCAATGCTCTTCCCTATTGCAAGTATTTGGCTGCTAACGACACGCAATATGTTCACTGACAAAAAACCTAAACCAATGGAATACACGTTTTTGGCATTAGCAATTCTATTAGTACTGCTGTTCTCCTTCACGCAGCAAGAATATCTTTTCCGAAAAGTAAATGCCTATATGCCCGACGAGATACCATTCAATCAACTGCTACCCATCTTGGCATTGGCTGTTTATTCAATCGTTAGGACAAAGGAATGGGTTTTTCCGACTTTGATTTTCTCGCCATTCTTTATCGGAATAGCAGTGGTTGGGAGCACTAGACTGAATATGTTCGTCTTTTTCTGTTTTTTGTTTTTAATGTATCGCGCAAAGCTCAAATACGATCCATTGCTTCTTTTGTTATTGTTATATTTTACGTATAAGTCGTTAGGTTTTTTGTGGAACATTTTTCAATATGGCAGTGGTTTTAAATAGTTAGTTATGATTAAAATTGGCCTATCCGAATTACTCTTTTTCTTTTCGCTTGCCCTTGTGATAGGTATTAGCATTCCTAATTATTTCGAACATAATATCCTTCGAGAAGAAGTATCGGCAGCGTTGGAAAACATGCATTCAACAAAAAAAACTACGGAAAACATTGCTATCCATGAAATAAAAAATGTTAACAATACCCCTCTCAAAGCTGCATCCAACTTTGTTCTTAAGGTTTCATTACCAAATGAGAAATTTGGCATAGATAAATATATAACTCTGATACCATTCATCATTCCACGCACCATAACTGGAACGGATTTCCGAAAAAGCAAATCAATTGCATCGCAAATGCGCCCACTCGAATTATTTGTAACAGGAGATGAAGTGCTAGATGTCCGGAAAAGGTTAACTATTGACGACTTTCGAATAATCTGGGTTTGCACGTCAAAACTCACAAAGACGGTTGATCCCTATATTTCTAAAAATTTAGGAACTTTAGATAGCCGGTATGCACCAGGTAAGTGCCGATGAAAAAGAGTAATTCTAAAGAGTTTTCACAGCCAACCATATGGGTTCACGCACCTAATGTTCATCAAGGAGGTGGATTAACATTACTTCGAGAATTATTGGCGGCGCTTAACATAAATGACAGATATTCTTTTGTACTCGATGGACGCCTTCCAGTGAAACCAAAGGGCGAACATGTTGTTTCGGTTAAATTGGTATCCCCTACTCTGCTGGGTCGTCTAGATGCGGAATTTTACATTCGAAAACATCTTCGTTCAAATGATCTATTACTATGCTTTGGAAATTTACCACCGCTTTTTCGATCAGTTGGAAAGAGTAGTGTCTATCTTCAAAATCGTCACTTGATTGAGCAGTCTTCACTCAGCAAGTTTAATTTTAAAGCCCGCCTTAGAATTAGACTAGAACGCTTTTGGCTTCGTTTTTTTTATCGTAACGTAGACAAATTCATAGTACAAACACAGACGATGGAATACTTAACCCGAAAACAATTTGGGCCAGATGTAAAAATAACCATATTTCCTTTCATGGCCAATTTACCTAAACTGAATAGCCAAAGAAGTTTAGGGAATTTGAAAAAGAACATTTTTTTATTTGTCTCCTCTGGTGAACCACATAAAAATCACCAGCGACTTATTGAAGCCTGGACTCAACTCGCAATTGATGGGATCTTTCCAAAGTTGTGTTTAACAATCAATCCGGAAAATTTTCCAAACCTTGTTGAATGGGTTGCATCTCAAAAGGCACAATATAATCTAGATATTGAAAACCTCGGCTCTATTGAAACCGACTCACTCGCAAAAACATACAGGACTGCACAAGCATTGATATTTCCATCAAAATTTGAGTCATTCGGACTGCCTTTGCTTGAAGCCCAAAGTTATGGACTTCCAATATTGGCGCCAGAACTTGATTATGTGCGCGATGTCATTGAACCAGCACAAACATTCGACCCCAAATCAGCGCTTTCAATTGCGAGAGCCGTCAAACGTTTCTTAGGTATAGAGAGTAGTGTTATACCTGTTAGAAATGCTGCTGATTTTCTTGAACACCTAAAAAAGTCGTTTTATGAAGGATAATTGAATTAAATGCGTCTATTGATCATAAGTCAGTATTTTTGGCCGGAGAGTTTTCGCATTAACGCAATAGTACAATCGTTAGTCGAAAAAGGTATTGAGGTTGATGTCCTTACAGGCGTGCCAAATTATCCAGCCGGAGACGTTTTTGATGGCTATAAGGCCAGCAAGATAAGGACCGAAAGTTGGAAAGGTGCAAAAATATTTCGCGTCCCATTGATCCCACGTGGCAATGCCCGTAGCTGGCGGCTCGCGGCTAATTATTTTTCATTTATATTTTCAGGAAGTTTATTTGGGCCGTGGCTTTTGCGTGACCGACGATATGACGCCATTTTTGTATATGGTTTATCGCCCATATTATCGTCGATACCTGCCATATTTATATCTAAGATAAAAAGGAAACCACTCATCATTTGGGTTCAAGATTTGTGGCCAGAAAGTTTATCTGCAACAGGACATGTAAAGTCACCTCTAATACTGAGAATAGTAGAGAAAGTTGTATCTTGGATTTATCGTCAGGCACACCTATTGTTGGTGCAATCTCGAGCATTTAAAAGACCTATTGCCTCATTGGCACCTGATAAAATCATTGAGTACTACCCAAATTCGGTCGATCCAACATTTGCGAAACCAGTACTATCAGACCAAGAGTTACCAGAGATACCTGCCTTAGATGAAGGTTTTTCTATCCTATTCGCTGGCAATATCGGCGCTGCACAATCAATGGATATGATTATCGAAACAGCGGAACAACTTAAATATATACCGCAAATAAAATTTGTTATCATTGGGAGTGGTAGTAAATTGGAATGGATGCGTAATGAAGTGGATAAGCGAAATTTGGAAAATGTGACGCTTCCCGGGTGGCTTCCCCCAAGTACGATGCCTGGATTAATGCAAAAAGCAAGCGCGCTGATTGTTAGCTTAACTAATGAGCCTATTTTTGCATTGACCGTCCCTAATAAAATACAAGCGTACCTCGCAGCGGCACGTCCAATTATTGCCAGTTTGAACGGTGAAGGTGCCAAATTGGTTGAAGATGCAGGAGCAGGGTTTAGTGTTACTGCCGAGGATGCGCATGGGCTAAAGGATGCGATCCTTATGCTTTATAATATGCCAGCAGAGCAACGAAGTCATTTTGGGATCAATGGGAGAAAATATTTTTTAAAACATTTTGATCACGAAAAATTAGTTGAAAAATTGATTGAAAAAATTGAAACAACAATCAGAAAACAGGAAATTGATTAGAATGAAAATTCTCGTTTTGGGCGCTACAGGTATGATTGGGCACGCTATGTTTAATGTGCTACACGATGCTAATACTTGGGACGTCTATGGGACCGCGCGAAACTCAGTAGATAAAAATCATTTCTCAAACGCAAAACAAAAGCAAATTGTTTTAATAGACGACATTCAAAATCATAATACTCAGCTGAATCTATTTTCTAAAATCATGCCCAATATTGTCATCAATTGTATAGGCCTGACTAAGCATTATAAAGAAGCTAACGATCCATTGTGCGCCATAGCAATCAACGCCACACTTCCACATCAAATTTCCGCATTATGCAAGTTGTCTGATGCAAGACTCGTTCATATTAGCACAGACTGCGTTTTTACTGGAGAAAAAGGAAACTATGTGGAACATGATAAACCCGATGCTATCGATCTCTATGGCAAAACCAAGGAGATTGGAGAAACAACAGGTCCTTCCTACGCCCTAACATTACGAACTTCAACCATTGGGCACGAATTACATAGTAAACTTGGACTTCTGGAGTGGTTTCTTTCACAACAAGGTCGATGTAATGGTTTCCGCAGGGCCATATTTTCTGGATTACCAAATACAGTATTTGCAGAGGTAGTAAGAGATTTTGTGATTCCAAATCCAAATTTGTACGGTTTATATCACGTAGGCGCAGAACCTATAAACAAGTACAAATTATTGCAGTTGATTGCCATGGAATACAAAAAACAGATTGATATCATACCCAACAATGAGGTAGTTATCGATCGTTCGCTCGATTGCGACAGCTTCATGAACGTGACCGGTTATAAAGCCCCGCCTTGGCCAGAACTTTTACATAAGTTAGACCCCAATAAAATAAGACACAAAAATGTTTAAAAATAATATTCTAATGATAACTGGGGGCACAGGTTCCTTCGGTCAAGCGGTTCTTAAACGTTTTCTTAAGACAGACGTACAAGAGATCCGTATTTTCAGCCGCGATGAAAGCAAACAAGAATCGATGCGAATTGCATTTAATAATCCGAAATTGAAGTTTTATATTGGTGACGTCCGGGATTGTGATAGCCTTAGTCAAGCAATGAAAGGTGTAGATTATATCTTTCATGCGGCAGCACTCAAACAGGTGCCCTCTTGCGAGTTCTATCCGATGGAAGCCGTACGAACAAACATAATAGGTACTGAAAATGTCATGAACGTAGCCACCTCATGTCGCGTAAAACGTGTTGTCGTATTGAGTACTGACAAGGCTGTTTATCCCATCAATGCAATGGGTATATCAAAAGCTATGGCTGAAAAATTGATGATAGCAAAGGCCCGTACTCAACTCGAACATGAAACAGTATTTTGCGCAACACGTTATGGAAATGTGATGGGTTCAAGAGGCTCGGTAATTCCGCTATTCATTTCGCAAATAAGGCAAAATTTACCACTAACTATTACTGACCCAAAAATGACACGCTTTCTGATTTCACTGGAAGATTCGGTTGATTTAGTACTACACGCGTTCAAAAATGGTCACCAAGGCGATATATTTGTTCAAAAAGCACCCGCAGCTACTGTTGAAGATTTAACCCAAAGTCTGCTTGAAATATTTAATAGCAAAAGTTCAATTCACGTCATTGGAACGCGTCATGGGGAAAAAGAATACGAGTCTTTGGTATCACGAGAGGAAATGGCCAAAGCTTTGGATGAAGATCGATATTTTCGGATACCCGCAGATAATCGTGATCTAAATTACGCTCAATATTTCGATGAGGGCGAAAGAAAGATATCGGCATTAGACGATTATACCTCTCACAATACAAACTGCCTAAATGTTGATCAAATCAAACAATTGCTTAAAACCTTGGATTTTGTGTATGAGGAATTAAATGCTTAAAGTTATGACAATTGTCGGCACTCGACCCGAACTCATTAAAATGAGTCGAGTTATTGCCGAATTCGACAAACATACAAATCATATTCTTATTCATACTGGCCAAAACTATGACTATGAATTGAATCAACTCTTTTTTGAAGATTTAGGAATTCGTAAACCAGACCAATTTCTTGAAGCGATGGGCGACAATGCAGCGCAAACGATTGCCCGCGTTATCGAAAAATCTGATGCCATAATGGCGCAAGAAGAACCTGATGCCATTTTACTTTATGGAGATACAAATTCCTGCCTAGCGGTTCTATCTGCAAAACGCCGAAAAATACCAGTATTTCATATGGAAGCAGGTAACCGTTGTTTCGACCAACGTGTGCCAGAAGAGCTCAACCGGAAGGTACTTGACCACCTTAGTGATATAAATATGGTACTCACCGAACATGCTCGACGCTATTTGATTGCTGAAGGAATTCGTCCAGAAACTATTATAAAAACTGGTTCACATATGCATGAAGTACTTGAACATTATATGCCACGAATTCAGTCTTCCGATATTCTAAAACGTTTGAATTTACAATGTGGCAAATATTTTATTGTTAGCATACACCGCGAGGAAAATGTCGATACACCCCAAAACCTACTCGCTCTTATTGAAACGTTGAATGCGCTAGCGGATACATATAATTTACCAATAATTGTCTCAACACATCCGCGGACACGCAATCGGATAGATGATCTTGAATTAGGTGAAATACATCCACAGGTTCAATTTTTAAAGCCATTTGGCTTCAATGATTATATTAAATTACAGATGGAATCTATGTGTGTGATATCGGATAGCGGCACGATCACAGAGGAGGGTTCACTTCTTAATTTGGCTGCTGTTACGGTGCGCGATGCGCATGAGCGCCCCGAAGGAATGGACGTTGGAACCTTGATAATGGCGGGTTTAAAAAAGGAAGGCGTTCTTGATGCGGTTAGAGTTATATTGGAACAACATGATCACTCTACGCGTGTTATGGATCCTGTCGCAGATTATGAGGCAAGATCTGTTTCAAAGAAAATTTTACGTATTGTACTAAGCTATACCGGATATGCTAATCGGACTGTATGGCGTAAGGTATAGTAGTTTTTAAAGACATAATAATCGCTACTCCAATTTTCAGCGCAGCTACTCTTCTTTGTTATCTTACGACGGAATAATTATATGGTTAAACGTGCACTAATTACTGGTATTACAGGACAAGATGGCTCATATTTAGCTGAGTTGCTATTGGAAAAAGGCTACGAAGTCCACGGCATCAAGAGACGAGCATCACTTTTTAATACCCAACGTATCGACCATATATATCAGGATCCACACTCAGATGATGTTCGCTTAAAATTGCATTATGGTGATTTGAGCGATGGTTCAAATCTCACAAGATTATTGGCCGAAATCAGGCCTGACGAAGTGTATAATCTGGGTGCACAAAGCCATGTTGCTGTTAGTTTTGAAAATCCTGAATATACAGCAGATGTAGATGCCATGGGAACATTGCGCATATTGGAAGCAATTCGATTTTTGGGGTTGGGAGAAAAGACTCGATTCTATCAAGCATCGACATCAGAACTTTATGGACTTGTGCAGGAAACACCGCAAAGAGAAACAACGCCATTTCATCCTCGCTCTCCTTATGCGGTCGCGAAGCTTTATGCTTATTGGATTGCAGTCAACTATCGAGAAGCATATGGTATCTATGCTTGCAACGGTATATTGTTTAATCATGAAAGCCCACGCAGAGGCGAAACCTTCGTTACGCGAAAGATTACGCGAGGTTTAGCCAATATTTCTCAAGGGCTAGAGACGTGCCTTTATATGGGAAATATTGACGCCTTACGGGATTGGGGGCATGCAAAGGATTATGTCCGGATGCAATGGATGATGTTGCAGCAAGAAAAACCCGAAGACTTTGTAATAGCTACTGGTAAACAGTATTCTGTGCGTGACTTCATAATCTGGTCGGCAAAAGAACTCGGCATTACTTTGCGGTTTGAGGGAAAAGGTACAGAGGAAATTGGTATTATCGATGCTATTAAGGGAAACGAAGCATTAAGATTAAACATCGGAGATGTCATCATGCGCATTGATTCTCGTTATTATCGCCCTGCTGAAGTGGAAACATTACTTGGTGATCCAACATTGGCAAAAGAGAAGTTAGGATGGGTACCTGAAATAACTGCACAAGAAATGTGCGCGGAAATGGTCAGAGAAGATCTCAAAGATGCCAAACGACAAGCACTCTTAAATGAACATGGATTAGGCCTTCCTGTCAGCCTAGGGAACTAGAGAGCATGTCAATGAAATATTATGTGGCTGGCCATCGCGGTATGGTTGGAAATGCCATTTTGACGAAGCTGCTAGCTAGAGGCGAGTTAACCGTTACTAGTTCCCGCGCCGAACATGATTTGACAGATCAGCGAACTGTTAAGGAATTTATGCAAAAAGAGCGGCCTGATATTGTAATATTGGCGGCGGCAAAGGTTGGTGGCATTCATGCCAATAATACATATCCCGCTGAATTCATTTATCAAAATCTGATGATTGAAGCTAATGTCATTCATCATGCGTACGAAATTGGTGTTAAAAAATTACTGTTTCTAGGGTCATCTTGCGTCTATCCTCGTGACGCTACCCAGCCTTTATCTGAGAGTGCTCTTCTATCTGGCATACTGGAGAAAACAAACGAACCTTATGCCGTATCTAAAATAGCTGGCATCAAGCTATGCGAAAGTTACAATCGACAATATAATACAGACTATCGTTCAGTTATGCCAACTAATCTCTATGGTGAGGGTGACAATTTCAACCCAGAAAACAGCCATGTCCTCCCTGGCCTCATTAAACGCTTTCACGAAGCAGTATCAAATGGTGATAGCGAGGTAGTCGTCTGGGGAACAGGAATGCCCAGACGAGAGTTCTTGCACGTACGGGATATGGCAAGCGCATCCCTTTTTGTGCTTGATCTTGATAAAGAGGAATATGCGGCTCATACTGAGCCTATGCTAAGTCATATAAATATAGGCAGTGGGCAAGAAGTTAGTATCCATGAATTGGCCAAGTTAATTGCTGAGGTAACAGGCTATAAGGGTAAAATTAGATTCGATTCAAGTAAGCCCGATGGCACCGCGCGAAAACTATTGGATGTTAGTAAACTAGAAAATCTGGGGTGGAACTCAACAATTCCCCTCAAAGAAGGAATTTCAGAGACTTATAAATGGTTTTTGCAGTTTGGGCTCACTCAAAATCGGTGAATGATGGATTTTAAGTAGAGTAAACTTGCTTGCATAATTTTCTATGGCAGCTTTATTTAATCAAAATAAATTTTTAAAGCATCATCCCAACTATCATGTGCTGCGCGCATTTTCAGAAGCTCACTTATCTGTGTTTGGGTTGGTTTAGCTGACTTGAAAACCAGCTTTGCCAAAATTTGGATGTGCCGCTCTTCCTGTTCGGAGAGACGGGATTCTAACTGAGCAATTATCGATGATTTTTGCTTTCGCTGAATTACAAAAGAAATTGTTTCTCCTTGAGATTTCAATACATCAAGCAACATTTTAAATCGCCTAATTTTGGAGAACAATTCATAAGTCATATCTAAATCACCGCACGTAACGATTTCAACTTTTCTTCTACCATACTAACACCAAGGTCAAATGCTGTAACCTTTGGCAGGCCCCCAAAAATTTGTTCCATATGCTCCAAATTTGTATTAAATGAAGTTAGCTTTGGGCTCGGTGAATTAATGATAATATGGTCACAAAAATCGAGGCCATAATGTGCGAAGAGACTTGCTGTGAGTGTTTTAGCATTAAGGGTTTCACCACGCGAAATAATAACTTTTTCTGGTTCTGATTTTGTCGCTAGACGCATAAAGTAATGCATAAATTCTTCTGCACTGCCCCAATCTAAGTCAAAATTCAAATTCTGTACTTCTACTTGATAATTTACATCGATAACGGAATGAGCAACCGAATCACAGATTTTTGAAAAAAAGAACTCCGAACCTCGGCGTGCTGATTCATGATTAAAAAAATATGCGACATGACCAACTATCCCATGGCGAGTATAATAATAATCAAGAATTGATTCTGCCGCTATTTTTGTAATTGAATAAAGACAGTCCTGCGATTGTGGGTAATTTTCGCGGATTTCGCCAGCAAGAGGCGAAGTGAATATTTTGGCGGAACTCGCATATACACATCGCGTTTGCGTATTATGATTTCTGGCATACTCCAAAATTGCAAAAAGAGATTTCAGATTAACATCAATGACTTTATCAAATACAGTTTCATATTCAAATCCAGCAGATCCATGAACCGCAGCAACATGGTAAACAATATCAGGTTTAATTTTCTTCAGAAACATAACCACAAGTTCGTAATCACATAGATCAATTTGGCGATACTCGTATGCAGAAGACAAAATAGGATGGGCCGCCACCTCTTGTCTACCAATTCCGATAACGTCAAAATTTGCAGCTACCAGATGTTCACATAAATAAGAGCCATCTTGGCCATTTGCCCCCAAAACAAGTGCGCGTTGCTTTGGCTTTATTTCCACAGCAACGCCTCTAAATCCTGCCCCATGGATTGGCTGCCCTTTGAACCATCCATTTTTTCAAGAATATCATCAACATTATCCTTATTAACGATAAGCAGTTCAGGTAGTGGAAAAATAAGTTGCGTCCCTTTATCAATTATTTCTCGTTCCCGTGTTAAAAACTCTCTTTTAAAATGCCAAGGTAGAACCAAATAATAGTCTGGATTTTTAGCTCTGGATTTTTCTTCCGACATAATTGGAATATCCGTGCCTAAGGTATAGGCACCGTCTTTATCCGGATTTCGGTCTGCTGCGGCCTCTGCAATTAAACAATCGATTCCATACCATTGAAGCAGCACATTGCCTTTCGTTGATGCGCCATAAATATGAATTACTTTACCTTGGCTGCGAATATCATAAAGAAGTGTACGGGTCTCTTCTCGGAGTCGATGTATTTGTGTCCGAAAACGTGCATAACAATCTTCAGTATCCAATTCCATATCAAATTCACGCATCCTTAAACGACGCAAATAATTTGCATCTTCGGTAGTGCCGCGGTTTGCATTTGCTGCAGACGTAACATAGCAACGGATAGAACCGCCGTTAATATCGTTAATCTCCGCCTTGAAAACACGTAGCTCAGCCTGTTTAAAAATATACTCCAAAACAGCAAGGCTATAATATTCCAAGTGTTCGTGACAGATGGTATCGAATGAATTTTGCAATAGCATCAAAGGCATATAGGACATCTCGACAACCCAAATGCCATCGTCTTTGAGAACAGACTTGATATCCCTTGCAAAACCAACAGGATCTTCTAAATCGTAGTACATTGCTATCGAGGTTACGATATCGAACTTGGTGTCCCCAATTACGGCTGATGATGCCTCCGACGGGAAAACATCATTTGCAAGTGAAAACCCAATCTCCTCCGAGGCAGAGTTAGCAATATCAGAAGGGTCCACCCCAAACATTTTAGTTCCATCTGGGTAAGATGATAACAACGTCCCATCATTACATCCAATATCCAGAACAGTTAAGTTTGATCTATTATCAATAGAGGCACAAGTTGCATCAACAATGGCAGCTAGGTGACTTCTCATAGTTTGGTTAGTGCCAGACTTGTACCAATAATTTGAATAAAGCACCTCTGGCGGAAAGGTATGACCGAGCTGGACAAGCCCGCAAGCATCATGATTGGCCGTTACATCACAACGGACTAATTTCGTTGGTAACATCCTCCGCGGCGGTTCAATAACCCCCTCCTTGCGAAAAGCTCCTTGTAAACATTGCTGACCTAAATCCACAACTTCAGCTAGAATTGGAGAGCCGCAGACACGGCACTTATTTATGTATTTGGGATGCAAGGAAAGTCACCTCTTGTAAACGAGAAAAATGCTAAAAATACTAAACTGCTTTTAATCTATTAGATAGCTTACACGCAAGTCCCCAAAACGCACGAAGCTAGAAGATACTCTCACCGCGACTATGCCCGATCACAATCTACCATGTTGGTGGTATCCGCTATTGTATCAAGGAAACGTCGCATTTCTAATTTCACAGCTGGATATATATAACTTGGATCTTCAAAGATCATAGGTGCAACTTTGCAACGTGCGAAATTAATAAGTTCTGGGACCCAGCCATATCTGTCTGCTGTGATGCTAAGAGAGCGTGCAGCATCACAATACCGAAGTTGGTGCAATAACCTTTGGCTGATCAAATCCAAATAAAAATTAAACGATGGTATTTTAGAAGTTTGGTGAAATGCATCTCTCGCTTGTTGGAAGTTTCCGGTTAAAACGGAGAGAGATATATCGGCGACCACATTCGTTGGCACATCATGCAATTCTATAAAGTGGGATGTATCTTGACCAAAATACTCAAAATCATGAGCAAACGAAGCATATACCGATGTTGATCCATTGAGAATTTGAATATTAGGAATTTCTTTCGCAACTGTAGACGTCGAAATAACGGTTAAACCAGAACCACACCCAATGAATAAGTCCGTAATTTGCAGTAAGCCACCAATCTCCCGCATACTCAGTTGCGCACCGTTAAAAATGTTTTTATCCTCATAGGTAGGCAGATGCGTCGCCAAGATAACGGCGACGTTCGGCAATCTCCTTGTTAAATTTCTAGCAACTTGCGCTCCAAATTCAGGAGTAACGTGCGATTGCCCGGATTTTGAGCTACATTCAAAGACTACAATTTGATCGAAGCTTTTCAGGTTGTGCTTAGAAATAAAACGAGAGACATTTTCCATTTCTTCGTCATCAAGCTCGACAATGGTTTTTATGGGTACCGTAATTGGATTTTCATAACCACGTAAAATAGATGGCCGCACAGTCCCATCGTAACGTTCAAAATGCGCGGGCCAAATTTGTGACATGATTGTTCTGTCGTAAAAGGGGTTGGCACCAGATTGACGCCGCATAACTTCTTGCTCAAAAGTATGCCAAATACGTCCATGATCGTTACCAGGCTTAGTCGGAATTTCAAGAATTTCATCAACATCAGGATTATTACGTAAAACAGGTTTGTAAAGGGACAAAATAGCCCAAGTCAGATGACAGTCTGGCATATCTGTTTTAATTTGCCGCGCTAATGTTGTAGCATATAGACAGTCACCATTCGAGCCCAATTGTCCAAGTAGGATGTTCATGAAATCACCTCTGTCAATAAATTGATATAGTCTGATTAATCATATTCTTGATATGACTTCTCTTCCACAATAACTGAGCCGACCAAAATATTGATCTTATTCTTAAAAGCAGCTCGTTTATCATTTGTTTTATAAACTTTGCGAGCAAGATCTACAAAGCCACAATCAAAATTTTTATCGCGTTCATGATCGCGGATGCTATCTTCCAATTGCCAAATATCAAAATTAACAATTTTCAACTGCTTTTTAAGTTGCAACACTTCCCCTTTACTAACTTTCAGAGAAGTCAGCAATTGGTCTAGCAACTTCAACTCAACCTGGATATTTTTAAGTTTACCAGAATCTTTAATTTTCTCAGATTTTATTTCCAAAATCGTTATCTTATCTATCAATTCCCCAACAGAAATTGGTGCTTTAATTTCCAAAGTCATAACATACTTCCTACATTCCACTCAGCCATTCACGGCTATATAAAGATCCCAATTCTTTAATTAGTAGAGTTTTGCCGCTATCCACATTCACTATAGGTAAATCTTCGATAACTACGCTGCGAGCAAGACCTGCCATGTAATTCAGTTGGCCCTTCTTATCACGACTATCACGATGACGTGAGGGGAAACCAACAACAGAACCCAGACTATCTGTTATTGATTGCGCAAGGTCATCACGGACATAAAATGCATTGACACCATTTGAATTAGTACCAACAAAGGTATAACCGCGGTTTCTTGCTAGGCTATTCATAGCAGGTAACGATGCCCCAAAATATAGGCCGCTATAGTGCGCATCAAAGCGATAAAAATCCGATGAATATGGAACCGAAAGCTCATAAAGATCACCTAAGATCGAATTATATTCCAAAACTAAAATCGCAGGCTTGCAGCAGTCAATAGCGTTTAGAACCCAGTAGTCATTTCCATCAATATCGATGCTTAACAAACCAATTTCACCACCAAAGCCCTGCACTGCTAAAAGATCATTAATATTTTCAGCTGTAATAAATGCACAATGAGCATTAAGGTCATATTTCCAATAATATGTTTGCGCACGAACAAAATCAATGTGGCTTTGATTACCATCCATAACCATCCCTCGCCAATTTCGATTTTCAAGTAAAAATCTGCAATTAGCTTCCGAAAAATTTTCAACTCCAAATTCGACAAAACTCGTGTTTTCAATCGGTAAATTTTGTATAAGCCAATCAATTATACCATCTTCACCCCACTGAGAATATACACTAAATTCTGCGTCGGAGAGGTGGCTCAGATAAGATTGCTGGCGAATTTGAACACTGGCCTGTCGCCCTGATAATAAAAGTTGCTTTTCTAATAGTATTTTTTGAGACGATAAATGATTTGGAATTTTAGCAGTTGCTGCGGCGGCATGTTTTATTCTGTTAAGATACGTTCTTATTCTTTTCTGCACGATCTTTTCATTCCGTTAATTATAATAAGTTCTGCCATTTGCCAGAATAATGGCAGAACAATCCTGGCAATCGCCATGTATTATCTGATTGTTGAGAGGTAACTTTCTAACGAAAAGAGCATCACTTTCCTGCAGACCAAATTTATTAATTCTTGTATCAATTTCATTACAGTAGGCAAGCCTAGCTTACAACGCTAAAATTATAATAGATATTTAGGCAGATACAATACGCTCTGGTTATTCAAATGGCAAAAACCAAAATCAACCAAACTAATATTTTTTAGGGTCAATCAAATAATTACGCGACCTTTAGCTTGCGGCAACTTAAAATGCAAGTAGTATGCGCAAAAGGAGAACGACTATGCAAACGAAACGTACAGCAGAATTAATGCAGGAAGCAGTTCGGGTTGCGCTTACAAGTGGCCTGACGCGAAAGCAAGTAGCGGCTGATTTTGATATTGGCTTTTCAACATTAAGTAAATAGATACAGCAAGACCGGAACACCACTGAGAAGCCTTCAGTTCAATCTGATCTGGAACGAGAGATTGTGGAACTTCGCAGAGAAAATCGCCTTCTGGGTGAGGAGAGGGAAGTATTAAAAAAGGCAACACAATTCTTC
Source organism: Lentilitoribacter sp. Alg239-R112 (assembly GCF_900537175.1). Classification (GTDB taxonomy): domain Bacteria; phylum Pseudomonadota; class Alphaproteobacteria; order Rhizobiales; family Rhizobiaceae; genus Lentilitoribacter. The sequence goes on from NZ_LS999833.1 coordinate 2,519,574, forward strand.
GCGAACCAAAAGCCATGAGGTTTAAGTTTATCGAAGAAAATAGAAATATGTTGCCAGCTGGACGTTTATGCCAAATCATGAATGTCAGCCCGCGTGGTTATAGAGCCTATCGAACCCGCCCAATCAGTCAGCGTCAACGTGAAGACATGGTGTTGCTGGCACACATTCGAGAGCAGCATCGTCTGAGCCTGCAAAGTTATGGTCGGCCACGGATGACCGCAGAGCTGAAAGAGATTGATCTGGGCATCGAACACCGTCGAGTCGGTCGTTTGATGCGCCAAAATAATATATCTGTAATCAGGACCGGCAAACATAAAGTTACAACAGACAGCAATCATAAGTTCAATATTGCACCAAACCTGCTGAACCAGAATTTTACATCAGATCATCCCAATCAATAATGGGTCGTCGATATCAGTTATGTTTGGACCCAAAATGGGCATTGGCGGAATAACACAGATGCAGAAACTTAAAATGGCGCCAAAATTCTACAATTAAACTCACCTAAAATTGGGAGAATTACCAAAGAATTAAGAAAGGTTAACCTTATCGCCCTGCCCTTTGCCCGATACAGTCAAAACCATAATTTTAATATCCTGCACGACGGAACGATATTTTAGATACTCAGCATCGCTCTTGGCAAGCCTAATAGGGTCAGACATGTCAATGTTTCTTATTTGAGACCAACCTGTAATGCCAGGTTTTATCATTAGCACATTACGTTCGATGCGTTCCGCAATCAATCTTTTCTGATTTGGCAAACATGGCCTCGGACCGACAATAGCCATCTCGTTTAAAAGAATATTCCAAGCTTGGGGAAGTTCATCAAGTTTCGTTGCACGCAAGAACCTTCCGCTTTTTGTTATTTTCGTCGCAGAAATTAAGTGACTGGCAGCATCTTCAGTATCTTCATACATAGTACGAAATTTATTACAGATAAAAATTTTACCGTTCAAACCAACCCGTTTCTGACGAAATATCGCAGGACCTGGCGTTTCGAATTTTACCCAAACAAAAATGAATAAAAGTAACCAAGACGTTACAACAAGAATAAATACCGCAGCTGATAAATCGATAAAACGCATAGTAATCTTATAAGGCCAATCGAATTTTTTAATCATGGATAGCAACTTCCAAAACATATAGATTAACAGCGCTAAGCACCACGGTCGATATCAATCACATTCAGGCTGGATCGCACCGTATTTGATTTCAAAGTTTTAGACGATGCATCTGATTGCAACCAGAGAAGATCCGATAATTCACCCTCGGGGGTAAATTCTATAGGCATAGCTAAAAACAACCTTTTAATCTGTTCGATATCAAACTCCCGGCATGCCTGCAGTAGTTTCTCAAGCTTCAAATCAAGCTCCTCACTATCAAGTGAATTTTCCTCTGCACACATTATCCGCGGATGCTCAGTGCCTATTGGATTACCATCAATCAACAACTCTTCGTAGAGCTTTTCACCTGATCTTAAGCCAGAAAACTCAATGCAGATATCACCATTTTCAATTTCTTCAGGACTTGAATCTTCATAATAAGGCTCCAGCCCATGTAATCGGATCATCCGCCGAGCAAGATCCGCGATCTCGACAGGTTCTCCCATATCAAGCAGAAATACATCCCCACCTTTGGCCATGGCACCTGCCTGTATAACCAATTGCGCCGCTTCGGGAATTGTCATAAAAAAACGAGTAATCTTGGGGTGAGTAACAGTCACTGGTCCACCTGCTTTTATCTGTTCTTTAAAACGCGGAATAACCGAACCAGATGAGCCCAAAACATTGCCAAATCGCACCATTGAGATTTGTGTATGCGACTGTCCCTTAGAATAAGCTTGACAGATCAATTCCGCAATACGTTTCGAAGCACCCATGAAATTTGTTGGTCGGACAGCTTTGTCAGTAGATACAAGAGTAAGAGTCTCAACTCCAGCTGCAATTGCAGCCTGGACCAAAACCTTAGTGCCGAAAACATTATTTCGGATACCTTCAACAACGTTTTGCTCGACAAGTGGTACATGTTTATATGCTGCTGCATGATAGATGGTTTGAACTTCAAATGATTTTAGAACAACTTCCAATAGCTCTTTGTTTTGCACAGATCCAACAAGTGGGATGATTTTCGTTTCCAGTTGTGGGTCTAATGTTTCCAATTCATCATGAATTTTATAAAGGGCAAACTCAGAGATATCAAATAACAGAAGAGAATTGGGCTCTTGCAGCACTATTTGGCGACAAAGCTCACTTCCGATTGACCCTCCAGCTCCAGTAACCATCACAACTTTATCTGAAATGTGAGCCTTCAATAAATTCATTCTAGGAGGAACAGCATTTCTTCCTAATAATTCCTCTGCTTGCACAATTTTTAAATCACTAACTTGTGCCCTACCTGATATCAAATCACCAATCGTCGGAATTGTTCTAAGTTGAAGCGTATGCTTCTCAACCCGCTCAATAATCTTTCGTCTTTGGACGTTACTTGCGCCCGGTGCAGCGAGAAGGACAGCCGTAGCACCCATTCTTCGTTTTAATAAATCCAAACTATCTGGAGAATATACTTTTACGGAATTAATTTCCTGACCATGCAATTCTTTATTGTCATCGACGAACGCTACAACAGCGTAATCACCTACATACCGAATAGCATCCAAAAGTTGGCGACCGGTTTCGGCTGCGCCATAGATAACAACATTTACCTTTTGGCGACCTGTTCGCACCCTGTAAAGTGCGCGCCAACCGAACCGAGAGCCACCAATCGCACAGAATAACAACACGGTATAAATAATCGGTACAGAACGGGGAACAGGAAGGACAAACACTTGATCGGCAACAAACATTACAACAGCAGAAATGAATACACTAAACATAATGGTTCGAAGCGCGCGCGAAGAGATGAAACGGAGAACAGCTCGATAAAGACTTAAGTGAATGAAAAGAAAGATAGTAACAGGTAGTACTATAAATAGAACATTCCAAACATCTGGAGTACTAACAAAGTTAAATCCATCAAGTCGCAAAGCCATCGCGCATGCGAAGCAAGTTATAATCAGAATGCAATCAGAGAGAATTTGCAAGAAGCGCTTATATACGCGATCCAAGCTTAAAAGGCGATCCAAGATACGTTCAAAAAATGATAATTGTTTCAAATTCATACACCTTAGATAGACCATTTATAGTAATCTGAATAGTAAATCCATCTACCAATCCAATTATAACTTCCCCACCCTTCAAAAGGGTATCCTTTATAGCAAATGCCTTTATCTAGAGAATACTTAAGTCAGACAAACACTACCAAACTCAAATCTAAAAAAATTTCCCGTATTCAATATTTGCTCAAAAAGAATAATCCCCCAAATTATAGTTCATTTCTCATTGGAAATTTTGATTAAATATATTAGAGCTTTATGCGATCTTTGGTAAAAATGAATTAACCCAAGATAATTAAATACTGTAAGCATACCCATAAGGTATAAAATGTCACACTTCTATGTAATAAATCTCGCACGCTCCAAAGACAGATGGAAAAAATTTACTAAGAACGCTGTTTATTCGAACAAGGCTTTTACCCGCATCGATGCTATCGATGGCAAATTTGTTTCCGAAGACGAATATACCGAATATAACTTGGAATGCTTTCGTAGAAATAATGGTCGCCATCCAAAACCAGGCGAGTACGGTTGTTATTCAAGTCATTTAAAGGCACTGAGAGCATTCAATGGAAGCAATTATAGTTCTGCAGTTATCTTGGAAGATGACATAGAAATTGGCGAAGAACAGATCTCCTTTTGTAACTATTTGGATGAAAACTATACTGAAAAACCATTGCTCATTAAATTAGAAACCAATCGAAAACCTTTTTTTGAACCATTATTAACATCGCCAAGTGGGCAAGAAATTGGACAATGCTGGTTCGGACCAACTGGCGGCTCAGCGGCTTATTGGATAAACAGATCAGGGGCAACCAAGCTATTGAAGACTATGATACCAGGTGACTTACCTTACGATACCATGCTAGAGCGCCCTTGGTATCATGGAGTCCCTACATTTATTACAAGACCAAGCGTCTTCCCTCACCCAACACCTCCCTACTCTGAAATTGGATTGATTACAGGGGATAAATACAAAAAATTTCCCGCTTATAGGCGTTTGTCAACATTTCTATTTAGAACAAAGGAGTTAGTGTTGAGGGTTATGAATAGTATTGCAACTCGGAAAATCCCACAATGAAAACTACGGGAAATTACAAGCTTTTTTCTATACGTCAGAAATATGTAGACGCTATTCTTATAACGATGATGCCAATTTCATTTCTGTTATACACAAGCGCTCCGTCGATAATAATTTTATTTTTCGCTTTTTTTGGCATGTGGATGATATTTCAGAAACCAAAATTATTGGACGATAATAGGACGGTTCTTATTAGCAGCGTATCTGTCGCCATGTATATGCTTATCAACATTCTGGTAATTGGGTTTAGTACCGGAGTTTGGAATGGCTTGAATGATGTATTTCCTCTATATTTCGTTTTAACAATACCAATCATTATAGGGCTAAGCTTAGTCCGAAACTCAATGAAGTACTTAATTCTTGGCTGTCGAATAGCCGCAATTATATTTGTAATCCTTTCAACATATACTTTAATAGAAAATAGTTCACAGCGTATTGGCTTCGGTACGAACCCGATCATTACAGCATATCTGCTAATGATTTACGCTTGCATTAGTAGATTTAGAATAAACAACACGGAGAAAATATGGGTGGGTGGAATATATTTCTACGCTGGCATTGTAAACGCAATTGCAACAGGTACGCGAATAATAATTGTGTTTTATATCGTTGTTATAATATTAGAATTTTTATTCCTAATTTATAGATTATTCAAAAAAGAGGATAATGCGAGGAGAAACCTCTTCCTGGCATTTTTTCTGCCAAGCATATTCATCATCCTATGCCTAAATTATGCGGAAGTATTACGTATACAAAGTACATTAGACGTATTGACCTCTGGCAATATCCTCCTGGATGAAGCAGTAAAATTGCGAGTTTACATGCTGGAATTTGGCTGGAGTACTTTCACACAAAACATTTTATTCGGAATAGGTGCCTCCAATATTCACAGCGAACTAAGTGTCTATCTGCAAGAATTGCATAATATTAAGTTTGCAGCCAGACAACTTCATAACATGTATATACATGAACTCGCAGCCCATGGCATCATCGGCGCTAGCTTGATACTTTTTTATCATAGTGTGGTTTATAGGGCTATTGCCAGACATTTTAAAGAATTGCCAGAAACCCATAGCGTGTATCTTCTATTTTTGGGTATTCTAATATTTGGATTAACTGGTTCCTACATAACTGATGACCGGATGGTGTTATTCACAATTTTTGTCTTTGCCACATTAATAAAGTCAGCAAAAAGATCTGAACCAAATATCTAGCACTACGCTACATATGCTAGATATCAAAAAAACGATTAGTTGTTGGTTCAGAAAATCCGCACTAATCAAATTAGCAATCGCCTAAAGGACTTATAATCTTCCGTCTTCTAATATTTTTCTTTCCCAAGCCAATGCGCTTGAAACTATTTCATCTATATTCGCATGCTGTGCCACCCATCCAGTTCTATCCCGCAGGCGTGACGTATCGGCTATCAAAAAAGGAGGATCCCCAGCTCGGCGGTTACCATATTTGATATTAAGATCTACACCACTAACCCTTTGGACTGCATCAAGAATTTGCTTGACTGAATGTCCACGCCCATTACCACAATTAAAGATATCTGACGCATCTTTCTGAGTCATATAATTCAAAACATCTAAATGAGCGTTGGCTAAATCAGAGACATGAATAAAATCACGAATACACGTACCATCAGGCGTATCATAGTCGGTACCATATATTTCTACAGATGGACGTAGCCCCAGAACCGCCTGACAGGCTACTTTGATCAAATGGGTTGCCAAGGGCGCTGACTGACCCGTCCTAAGGTTTAGATCTGCACCAGCGACATTAAAATACCGTAAGACGGCATAACGAAATCCATGAGACTTTGCAGCATCCGACAGAATTTGTTCTGTCATAAGTTTTGAATGACCATAAGGATTAATAGGAATCGTTGGAAAAATCTCTTTAACTCTGCCTCTGTCTGGACTACCGTATACCGCAGCTGTGGATGAAAAGATAAAACGTTGCACGTTATGTTTCACGCAGGCTTCAATCAAAGCAAGCGAAGCATAGGTGTTATTTCTGTAGTATTTAATAGGATTTTCAACGGATTCACCCACTACAATCGAACCTGCAAAATGAATTACTGTGTCTGGTAAGAACTTCTTGAGAACCTGTTCCACTTTAGGTTTATCAACGAGATCCACCTCATAAAAAATAACTTTGGGTGGTATATTTTCTCTGCGGCCTGTGGACAAATTATCGATAATTGCTACATCATAACCTTGGTCTAGAGCCGCAAGTACCGTCTGACTGCCAATATATCCGGCACCACCCGTAATTAAAATCTTTTTAGTCAAATAAAACCCCAAAAAACTACGTTTCAACAAACGCTCACAACTACTTTGACATCAGTATTGTTGGATGAACTACGAGGAAATGGGACGTAAAACATCAGTTTGGACGAACCCTACCATCAAAACAGCCCTTTTAAACACAGAAAGCAATCCATATTCTACATATTATTTAATGGCTATGGGTATCGACTTGAACACCAATAACTAAATTTTCTTCTGACACATATTCGAAAATTTCATATTTTACCATCTAAATAATCTATCTGAATACAAAGGTAATTCACGTCCTTCAACAAAATCATTTGAGCTTTGAATAGCTGTTTGATTTTCAATTTTCCATTGTGGAACTTTAAGCTTACTCACTGCTTGGACAATACCGATTTCTACCGCTTCAGATAAATTGATATTCAGGTCTTTTGCAGTCAATAGTACTGCGCTATCAATTGACATGTTCGTCACTTTTTGTCGGGTTTGGTCTCATATTGTGCGTCACCATATCATTCATCAAAGTTAAGCTGCAACATTGTTACCATGATAAGTCAGAGTCAAAAATTTCTTTTGGCAAATCAGAAGACAGTTTTTTCTAGCACACTCCTAGCACAGCAAAAGCAAGCTATTGAAACCACTGAAGAATATAGCCGGTTACCATATTTGCCAAGGTTAAGGTCGAGCGCTTGAACCGCTTCACCCGCTCCAATTTTCTCTATAATTACAATGACTTATATAATCACTTAACAAAGCCATGTACTAAGCTATTTGCTAGCACTGTGTTAGCACAGTCACTGACCCTTACACTTTTTTGGTGCGGGGTATTTGGGTGTAGTTCAAATCATTGGTTGATTTTGCTTTTGGCGGGAAACAATCTAGCACATCGCTAATACATTGGTGTTTTGAACGCTTTCAATAACGCTTAGCAATGCTGCTAAACTATTTGTATTTGTGTGAAATCTCAAATATTGGTCAAACTTAACAATAACTTGGCGATGTAAAACAGGACTGCGTAACTACTCAATCAAGCCTTCAATTCCATCGTGTTCCGCATATAGATGCCCATTACCGCAATCTAATATAGTCGGTCGAAAGGATTTTATATCCTCAAGTTTAAGTTCACTTATTTTCGAGGGCAAAAATCTAAGTCTTGACGCTGGATCGAGAGGTGACATCCCTTGCCCCTTTAGTTTGATCCGCCTCCGGTTTCGCTCAATTTTCGGATCTGGTATAGGAACAGCAGAGATTAACTGCTTGGTATATGGGTGTTGCGGATTTTCAAACATCTCGTCGTTTGTTGCAAGCTCAAGCATGTTGCCAAGATACATTACAAGGATTCGATCAGAGATATCTCTAACGACAGATAAGTCGTGAGAGATAAATAACATGGATAATCCCATTTCTTTCTGCAAGTCTCTTAGCAATTCGATGATTTGCGCCTGAATGGACACATCAAGAGCCGATACGGCTTCATCGCAAATCACAAGTTTCGGGTTCATGATCACAGCTCTTGCAATCCCGACACGTTGATTTTGACCACCTGACAATTCATGCGGATAGCGATTGATCATCGAGGATGGTAGACCCACTCGTTCCATCATCTCGCAGACGCGTTTCTTGCGCTCCTCCGCCGACATTTCAGGAGCAAAAATTCGCATTGGTTCCATAATAGACGAACCAATTGTCATCGACGGATTAAGGCTGGCCATCGGGTCTTGGAAGACAATTTGCAAGTCACGTCGCTGCGCGCGCAACTCGTCTTCATTCATATCCGTGAGATTGTTACCAAGCCACGATACACTTCCCGCATTGGCTGAAACTAACTGTAACACAGCGCGGGCGAGAGTTGATTTTCCACTTCCCGATTCACCAACAATACCGAGCGTTTCGCCTCTATTAAGATTAAAGCTGACGCCATCCACGGCCTTCAAATCAATTGGTCGCGAGAAAAGGCCAGTAGGAATACCGAAACTGACATTTAAATTTTCAACAGACAGGAACTCTTTTGTGGTTGTATTATTTTGAATGGTGCTTTTTTTGTCGCCGCGTGGTTCATCAATTCTTGGCATCGCGTCAAGCAACATACGAGTGTAGTCTTCTTTTGGTTTAGCAAATATGTCTTCGGTCAATCCAGCCTCTACATATTGACCATGGCGCATTACTTGAATCCGGTCACACATTCTCGCTACCACACCCATGTCATGCGTAATCAGAACAATAGCCGTTCCTTGATCTTTCCGCAGCGTATCCATGATATCAAGAATTTCAGCCTGAATGGTTACATCAAGCGCAGTCGTTGGTTCATCAGCTATCAAAACATCTGGATTGCATAACATAGCCATTGCGATCATCACCCGTTGGCGCATACCGCCAGACAGTTCGAATGGGTATTGTTTTAATCTGCGCTTAGCTTCGGGTATTTGTACTCGGTTAAGCCATTCCAAACATTTAGCATTGGCGTCTGCATCGTTCATGTTTTGATGAAGTGACAATACTTCACGCATCTGGTCGCCAATGCGCATGTGAGGCGTGAGTGATGTAAGCGGATCCTGGAAGATCATTGATATTTTTGATCCGCGAATTTTATTAAGCGTCTTTAGGTCTAAATCCAGTAAATTTTGACCTCTAAAGTCGATCTTACCACGCATTCTGCCGTTTTTGCTCAATAGGCCCATTGCGGCCAAAAAAGTCTGACTTTTTCCAGAGCCTGATTCACCAACCACACCGAGACATTCACCCGCATCAATGTGGCAATCTATGCCCTTAACAGCCTCGACAACGCCATCTGTGGTATCAAAATCAACATAAAGATCTTCTATTGTAAGTAATCGGGTCATTGCTTCTGATCCATCATCATTATTAGTCTTTTGTATCGAACGCATCGCGCAGGCCATCGCCAATGAAGAGTAAACTCAACAGCAACAAAATAAGAAATCCAGCAGGGAACCAGAGCAACCATGGCAGCACTTCCAGAACATCAGCCCCTTCTGAAATAAGTGTCCCTAGCGAAGTTAATGGCTCTTGAACACCAAACCCTAAATAGGACAGAAAACTCTCTGTAACCACAATTTCAGGAATGGTCAGCGCTGCATAAATCACAACAGGGCCAGTTAGATTGGGAACTATATGACGAAAAACGATGCCAAATGTACTGCGACCAGATGCACGCGCTGCTTCCACAAACTCGCGGTTCTTCAAAGACAGGGTCTGTCCACGCACGATCCTAGCCATCGTCAACCATTCAAGCGCACCAATAGCTGCAAATAGCAGGTAAACATTTCGCCCAAATATGACCATCAAGAGTATTACAAATAAGATGTACGGGAGAGCATACATAATATCTACAAACCGCATCATAGCTTGGTCAACACGTCCGCCTACATATCCGGCGATCGCACCATAAGAAACTCCAATGACGATCGATACAAATGTCGCAACGACCGCAACTGCAAGCGAAACCTGCGTCCCATAGAAAGTCCTAGCCAGAAGATCACGGCCATTTTGATCTGTACCGAAATAATGCCCCGTTTCGATTGATGGCGCTATTCGAAATGCGTTCCAATCCGGATCTTCGTAATTGTAGGGAAGAAGCATAGGACCAATAAACGCAGCCAAAATAAGTATCGATAAAACAATGATTGCAATCATTGAGGCTTTGTTACGTCTTAGACGTGTTAGAGCTTCTTGCCAGAGGGAACGTCCGGTAATTTCTTCATTCTCAATTGCACCATCAATAATTGATTTTTTAATAGATCGTAAAATCATCTAGACCTCACTCTCGGGTCAAGCCACGCGTAAAAAATGTCAACGAGGAGGTTAAGGATTAAAATAAGAACCATGTAAAACACCACTGTTCCCAACACCATGCCGTAATCACGACTTAACGCCGCATTGATAAAATAGCGACCAATACCAGGAAGTCCAAATATGGTTTCAACCACCAGAGACCCAGTTAGCAAGTAGCTAGCGGCTGGCCCCAGATAAGATAAAACAGGCATAAGTGCAGGTCTAAGCGCATGACGCAGAACGATCATCGGTGACCCTAACCCTTTTGATCTGGCGGTCCGAATAAAGTTCGAAGACAAAACCTCAATCATCGACCCCCGCATAAGCCTTGAAATTCGCGCAATATGTGGAAAGGCAAGAACTGCAACGGGTAAAACAAGATAGCGAGCTGATCCGTCACCCCAGCCACCTACTGGCAACCAATCCAATTCGATTCCAAAAAATAACTGCAATATAGGTGCCAGCAAAAAGTTGGGAATTACCAAACCTAACAAGATTATGGCTGCGATAAAGTGATCACCAAATGCATTGCGATTTAATGCGCCATACACACCTGCAAGAACACCAAAAAAAATAGATATGAAAAAAGCCGTGCCACCCAAAATAAGAGTAAATGGCAAACCAATTCCTATTTGTTCTGCAACTGTGAAATCTTCCGTTGTGAAAGACGGGCCTAAATCGCCCTGCAGTACATCGGTTATATAAATAAAATATTGCTGCATAAGAGGCTTATCCAGATTGTAATGCGCGGCAAGGTTTTCCTTAACCGCCTCTGGCATTGGCCGCTCTTCATCGAAAGGGCCTCCAGGCGCGAGCCGAAGAACAAAGAAACAGACTGTTATTGCGATCCATAGAACAGGAAGTGCCGTTAGGGATCTGCGAAGTGCATAGCTGAACATAGGCGTTTAACATCCCGTCAGCCCGAATTTATATAATGCAATTCGGGCTGATAAGAAGTTCCAATTTAGAAGTTACTACTCAGAGATATCGAGCCAACGCGTACGATGAATATCGAAAGCATTGTTCTTATAGCCCGTGATTTTTGGTGAAACCACATTGCGAGCCAGATAGTAGTAGATTGGAATTGAAGCCGATTCATCAAGCGCGAGTTGCTCAGCTTGTTTGAGCATCATTTCACGTTTTGCAACGTCAGTTGATGCATTTGCTTCATTTACCAACTTATCAAATTCTGGGTTGGAATAACGACCATAATTGTAATTCACGCCAGATTTTAGAAGGTTCAAAAAGTTGTCGGCATCATTATAATCGGCCAACCATCCTGCGCGGGCAACCTGTAGATCGCCTTCCTGCAAGTCAGCGTAGTGAACTTTTGTTTCAGTATTGAACAGTTCAACTTCAACATCAATTGCTTTCCACATGGCTGAAATTGCAACTGCAATTCGTTTGTGGTTTTCATTTGTATTATAACGCAACTGAACTTTCAGCTTGTTGCCATCGTTAAAGCCTGCTCCAGAAAGTAGTTCCTTCGCTTTTGCGACTTTATCATTGTAAGGCATGTCTTTCCATGAAACCGTTGCAGGCTCGGCATAATTAGCCATCCCTGGCGGAACCCAAGAGTAAGCTGGCAATTCGCCAGTGCCCAAGATAGACGGCCCAATCACTTCACGATTAACCGACATGGATAGCGCCTGGCGAACATCAGCATTATCAAATGGAGGTTTTGTTGTGTTGACTGCATAATAGTAAAGACCAGCATATGGCGCGACTTGCGCTTGACCGGGTAGATTTTCTTCCATCCATGCGTATTGGTCAGTTGGGAACTCCGTCAGGATATCAAATTCGCCAGCGCGGTAGCGTTTTAGAGCAGCCGACTCATCCTCCAAAACAAAGAATTTTACATTCTCGATTTTTACATTTGCAGCATCGTGAAAGGTCTCGTTCTTTGTTGTTGTAACGTGTGAACCTGGCACCCATTCTGTTGGCTTGTAGGCGCCGTTCGTAACAATGTTTTCGACTCTCATCCAATCACCACCCTTAGCTTCGACAACGTGTTTAGGCAAAGGGTAAGCTGTATAATGGGTCAAGGCACCCAAGAAATAAGGCGTTGGTTGCTCAAGTGTAATTTCAAGCGTTTTATCATCAATTGCTTTTACACCAAGTTCACTTATATCCGTGATCTTGCCGCTGTTTATCATTTCGGAGTTTTTAATTGAATATTGCAGATAAGCGTAGTTAGCCGCAGTTTCAGGGTCCATCAATCGTTGAAACGAAAATACAAAATCGCCAGCTGTTACAGGCGTTCCATCAGTCCATGTAATATCATCACGAAGTTTGAAAGTATAGGTTAGTTGATCATCTGATATCGTCCAGCTTTCAGCTTGGCCAGCGATTGGCTCAGCATTGATATCTTCTGTTACCAAGCCTTCAAAGATGTCACCAACTATGCGGTTTTCCCAATCTCCTGAAACTTTGTGAGGATCAAGTGAACTTGGATCTCCCCCATTGTGAATGTTGAGAGTTTTAGCTGATACACCGCCTGCAAGAACTAGTCCTGCCGTTAGCGCTATCAGATATTTTTTGATATTTGAGCTAATCATTTATACCTCCTTATAAACTGTGTTGCACATCTTTGAAGTGTAGTCTGATTATCTTCGCATTGGCTAATGCTCATTTCAAATAACCTATGCGGTTGCTGTATAGTCAAGAAAAATCATGGCATATCCGCAACTCGCACGAATTCGAAAGATGTCTAACGCAATGTAAAGACCTCTCTAAGTCCGCCCATGAATTTGCATCAAAATTAAATTGCAGAGATGTAAATCCCTGTCCAATTCTACTTTTCGCTAACTGAAAAGGGATAATCTACATATCAACCATTCCCAAATTCATCCCATCTAGAAAATGAGCATCTAAAGTTGGAAACCGAGAAGTTCAAATTTGGTGTTTGCCCCGATATTAATAAAATAATTCGATTATGGCAGAACGTGGCTCCTGCTGTTTGCAGTTTTAGTTTGAATTAGTTCAGTGCGTTTTTGCTGCTAACAAACTTGCATAAAGAGCCCACGCCGATTGCCAGTTAATGGCCACTTCATTCGTGGTAAAGTTCATATTGTCATCAATATAGCTGCGCATTGGTGGTGCATTTCCATCTAGTCCAGATGAGTTTGGACCACCTGATATAAACCCTGCAGGTAATTCTATGCGACCTGATGTGCTCGGCCCAAAATAAGCAGCTTTTACTGAGTTAGGAAGCTGGCCGGTGACATAGGTTTTATTGAGTGGATTAAGACCAAAGAAGTAATGAAGTTGCATTTCAGCGCTATCAATAAAAGCTTTCTCACCGCTAAGATGTGACCACAGGGCCCAATGCCAACCAATTGTTGCGAACACTCCGTTGGAGCCCCAATAAAGATCGCCATCATCTGAAACTGGAACCCCCCAAGAAGATTGAGCCTGTAGGTTACGCCAGTTATTTGATGCGCTGCGTAATATTTTCATTACAGATTTCTTAGTTCTGCTATCCAGCTTATTGGATGTAGCAAGCGCCCAAACGCCTAATAGATCTACAGTACGCCAATTCACATCATATTCTCTAGCCTCCATCTTGGGTTTGAGATTTTTCAAATCAGCATATGCGGTTGCAAATGCGGTATTATTCTCCGTCAGCGCAGCGTAAGCTGCATGAGCAAAAAACCTTTCATCACTATCATCATCATCATCGTAAGCACCACCATATTCATCACCCTCATAGGATTGATCAATCATTTTAAGCTCTCGATTTTCATCAAGCCAGTTCAGTGCCTTTTCCGCAGAAATTTTAAAATCCATCCCGCGTTTTTGATAAATTTCATCTTCTTGTGTGAGATATAGTTTTGCTGCAAGTGACATTGCAGCCGCAAAATTTGCAGTCGCAGTTGTTGTAACAGGCATAAGCCATTTGGTTGCCCTGTCATCTTCCGGTGCCGTCGTGGCAGACGGCCATTTCCGAGTTGTTGCCTTGTGATAAACCGCACCATCTGCACGTTGCATTTTATAAAGCCAACTCAGCTCGGTGTCTGCAACACGCAGCCAGTCCGCAACATTTGCGGATGTGTTTCCAACTTTATTGATGTCATGCGACAACACATCAGAGGCAATTAAACCTGTGATTAGCATAAGCGAAACGCTATAAGCTCCATTGACGCTATATTTTCCGTAATCGCCGGCATCAAACCAGCCGCCGCTAACATCTTTTGTTTCAGTTGGCACATCAAAATCTATAGCGCCTAGATCCTGTTGGTGTGCTTTTGGATAAGGGCCATTAGGACCACTTGTTATCCAGTAAAAGGCACCCCAAGCCTGATCACGAAGCTTTTTTATATGTGAATTTCCTGTATTAACCTCAAATGAAGCTTTTGTTTCTTGAGTATATTCACCAAATGACGGAACGATTAAATCGTATTCTCCTGCGGTCAGATCACTTAAATCGATTGCATTAACATGACTGCCAGAAATGGCAGTTCTCCGCTTCGGCAAACTAATATCAATTTCCTTGATGCGTCCACTTGCTTTGTTATTCAAATATATTTTAGTTTTTGTTTTCAAGGCACGACGCTCACGATCATACCATTCAATATAGGCAGTTTTAGAACTACCCTCTCTATATCCGAGCGTTGAGACGTGCGGACGTTGCACATGTGATTGAGGCCAAACAACGACCTTCATATTGCTGAGTTTGATTTCATAATTTTCTGCACCTGCGGTCATAAGCGCAAAGCTAGATAGTGATAGTTCTGACTCTGACATAGAGAGTGCGATTTTCTGAGATCTTGCAGGAATGAAGCCTCGACCATCAGAGACAATTTTATTAAATGAAACTGCACCATTTTCATCTAAAGCCGGTTCCGCCTCCACACCATTGATAATGGGTTGAAATAGTTGGTCACCCCAAAGTGGTTTGTGTTTCTCACCGACAATCAAATCAAAACTTAAAATCTTTCTGCCAAATGGAAGCGCCTGATTAATAGATATTTTCCACATCGACGCATCATTAAACGGGCCGTAACCCAGATCACGCAGAACGAAAGTTTGACCTTCGAGATTTGAAAAAATCCTACTTTTACCCCAAGCATCTTCTGGTAACGAGGAGATTTTTATCGGGATTTCAATCCGATGTTCGCTCGAAACCGCCGGCAAAACAGGGGTTATCGCTAACAATAATAAATATGAAAATGTCATTACAACGCGAATGAACACCAAATAACCTCACTGAATCAAAAGATGACGTAAATTTCGCAGACTTAAGAGAATTTATAAACCCTACGCAGTAAGTAACTACTATTATCGTTAACGATAAACATGGTTCGAAATACCGTTCTCCGAGCTTTATATGTTTGACACTTGAATTTCTAGCTATCTTAAAAGATCTACATGCGAGTTTAATAAAAGATTGTGACTAAAAATGAGGTCAGGTCCGCTATCGTAGAATCCAATAAAGACCCAAACTGCCAATATAGACAACCAGCACAAATACAGAATCCAATCCCATTCTTCCAACTCTTGGCTTCCGCCTAATAAGAAGCCCTATCAAATAAGCTGATGTAACTAAAATACCTAGCGCAGCAGCAAGTTGGACGGTTTTATCTGCAAAACTGAGTATGGCACCTTGTCTAAACAAAAAGTCTGCCGGAAAGACCAACCCAACCATAATAAGATTGCTTCCAAAAATATTGGAAATCGCGAGCGTGTATGCACCCAAACGCACAGCAGCAAGTGTCGTCGATAGCTCGGGTAAAGACGTCGCGCCTGCTAAAAACACAACACCCATTATATCCATTCCAATGCCGGATTGTTCAGAAATCACAACACTCATTTGAACAAGGGAAACACCGGCTATAAAAATCACCGATGCATAGGCAATATTCATCCAAACAACACGCCGTGTAGTTGCGTTATTCACTTGATCAGGCTGACTTTGGGATTGTAAATTTGATTTCACCTCCTGCAGATCAACGGGTATCCAATCATTATTGTCATCATATTTCCTGAGAAGAAAAATGGCGGAGCAATAAAATACGAGTACAAAAAAACTACCGAGTCCAACATTCCAAATAACAATAGGTTCGCCTATTACAACGACGATAATTGACAGTGATAACAATGAAACCAGAAGTGTCGCTTCCAAAGCATGATTAGCTTTACGAGGATAGTTTGATATTGCACCTCTTGCAAAAATATCCGCTGCGGCAAGAACTGCGGTCTGTAGAGCAATTCCGCCGTAAAGGTTATTCAGGGCAAGTCTGGGTCTAGCGTCAATGACGGCGCTAACCGTCGTGGCAATCTCTGGCAATGATGTCGTGGTCGATAAGAACAATAAGCCCATCAAAGACGTTGAAATACCCAACCTTCCCGCTGCCACGTTGGATAGATATGCAAGGCGGGAACCGGATATCCATACAACGGCCGCAAGAATTAGAAACAATAAGATATTCATTAATATCGGAAATTGCGAAAGAACTGTACTCATGGGTTGGCCTCTTACATGAGCATATCAGATATATATGATTTCTGTTTGACTTGCCTCAAAACACAAACAAAATCCTAATTGACTAATAAAATAGCGAGACTGGCACAATGTCATAACTTGCATGATCATTGTAACCAACCTCGCAACCCATATAAAAAATATAGCGCTAACTTACTTTCTCAATTTTTATTTTCTTTGTTTTCATCTGAACTTCCGCTGGCTTTTCTATTGAAACCTTCAATATGCCATTAGAAAACTTTGCATCCACTGTATCTGGGTCCGCTTCAAACCCCAAAGGAACCGAACGCGAAAACCTCCCGTAAGAACGTTCTACCAAACGATAGTTCTTTTCTTCCGTTTTCTGCTCGTCTGACTTTTCACCTTCAATCAACAGATTTTCTCCTATGACCGAGATCTCAATCTCATCCATATTTACACCCGGCAACTCAGTTGAAACTTCCAAACCACCTTCTGTTTCTGAAATGTCAATTTTTGGAACCAGCATGGAGTGGTCGTCGTCAGGAAATGGCATATTCTCCAAATATGGACTTTTCCGAAAATCTTCGAATACTCTATCGATTTCATTCTGAAGGGAATTAAACACGGGTGTGTTTTTTCTAGTGCCAAACAATGAGGGCAAAAAAGATGAAGCCATTCTATGTCTCCTTTCAAGGCTAAGTTATTTCGAATTAAGCTTAGCTTCTTTTGAGTTCATAAAATTGAGATAAGTCAAAAAACCAGATTATAAGGCTACATAATCTCCGAACAGCGACATCAATTTTGGCAACTCTGCGCTCACCATATTTTTAGGAATTTCAGCCGATATTTTCGCGCGTATATTACCTGAAACTTCTTTTCTGAGTTGACCTAGAATATTCGGAGCCGCACAAATAATCAGTCGATCATAATGTGTTTCCAAGTTCCATGTTTCAAGTTGCTCAACAATCTGAATTACAAAATTGTTCCGCAATTCTTCATGTGGCTCCAACGCACTTCTACGATATTGTGTACTCGAAAAGGTACGACCTTTTTGGTCTGTATGTTTCTCATCCAAATCAGCAAAAATCTCCCGCTCGGTGAGTTCATTCAGACCATTGCCTACACCATGCACTTCAAAAATACGGGCACGTTCACCATTCGCAACCAAAATCCAAGTAATTGCTGCCTTCATAATTTTCTCAAATTCAATCTTGGTGTTTAAAGATCACACAACAATAAGTTCTGCGACGTTACTAAAATCTAGTACGATAAAATCCACACCAGTTGCGCCAGAAAACTTCTACATTCTTTACATCAGACATATCCCACCATGTAACATTACCTAACTACATGGACTGAACATTTCGATTTGCGAACAACCCGGGCGGCCGTTGAACCTAGAAGCAAGTCCATCACTTCCGGCTTGTGTGACCCGATAATGATCATATTAGTGCCGCTTTGCTCAGCAAATTCAAGTATTTTGGCAGCAGAATGTCCATGCAATACGACTGCATTAACATCCAGATCTTTCGCGCGAACAACCTCATCTAGTGCACTCTTAGCTCTATCATGTCCCTTCTTCCCGATATCACCAGGTAGTTCTGCGGCAACATAATCAGGAACACTTTCTACTACATTGACAAGTGTGATACGGCCATCATCCGTAAGCAATCGTCTCGCAACTTCCAGCATTTTATCAACCGGGCCTAAATTCCCAACGTCAATCGGAACAAGAATATTTTTGTACATTATGATCTCCATTTAGTTCTTGTAACGATACTAGGTTATTTGCGACCAACTTAAATTGATCTAGCTCAAACAAACTCGCCATCTTAATGGCGCACATATCGATCTAATTCAAAATACGTCACGCATTTTAATCCTTCTACTTTGCGATAGATCAAATCTTCATAATCAAATTCAAATAATCTGAACATAAATTGCAACAGAAGGAGGAATTCTAATGGCCACAGCAAAACCAAAACCCGTTAAACGCGCGCCTGAAGAGGAAAAATTGCTAGAAACATGTTCAGATACTCTGAGAGAAACAATGGAAGGCTTTTCTGAAAACAGCGAAACCTTTATTTCAGGTATGATTACTTATCAACGTGAATTGGCAAATTTCTTTTCTCGTAGGATCTCGGAAGATATCAGCATGCAAAAGGAACTACTTGAGTGCAATACTTTTTCTGATTTTGCAGAGCTCCAAGGTCGCTTTCTTGATAGAGCCGTCAATCAATATAGTGCAGAAGCAAATGAGTTAATGAAGCTTGGTACAGGCATTGTGTCCAAAGAACTTTCAACCATTTCCGAGCATGTGAAATCAATAAACCCTAATCTTGAAGATACATCCGCGAAAAACGTAGCGAGCAAATAATCTGCTGATATCTACGGTGCTTGAAACGCGCATTTTAGTTGATGCGCGTTTTCTTTTCAGCCTGTTTCAAGAAGCTAACCGCATTTGTCGAACTACTTTAATCAACTCCGGAACGATCACAATAGGTAAAGTAATAAGAGCAATGAGCCCCCAGAATTCGAGCGGTATTTCAGCAACATGAAGAATTTGTTGTAGCGGCGGCCAATAAACGACCAAAACTTGCAACCCCAATGTCATAGTCAATGCGCCCAACAGCCAATAATTTGAGAAAAAGCCAATAGCACTCCATGGCAACGATAATGACCGAAAAGCAAATACGCTAAATTTCTCAAGAAAAATCATTGTCGTAAAAGCTACCGTTTGAGCAACTATCACACCATATTCCAACATATAGTGAAAAACGAGAACGCTGCTTACTCCTGTGTATGTAGCAAAAGTCATGATCGTCGCCATGCCTTGCGCGCCAATAATACCATCTTTATTTGATCTTGGTTTTTCTTCCATAATATTTGCTTCACTTTTTTCTAAACCAAGACTAAGAGCAGTGAAGCCGTCTGTGACCAAATTCATCCACAATATCTGAATAGGAAGAAAAATAAGCGGACCACCTAATATTATGCTTCCAGTAATTGCGACAACCTCGCCAGCATTTGAAGCTAGTAAATAGCGAACGAATTTCTTGATATTCGCATATTGTCGACGCCCCTCCTCTATCGCACCAACGATTGAAGCGAAATTATCATCCAACAAAACAAGGTCAGCTGCATCTTTTGCCACATCTGTTCCACGAATACCCATCGCAACGCCAATATCTGATTGTTTCAAAGCGGGTGCGTCATTTACGCCATCCCCCGTCATAGCCACAACATGGCCGTGTGATTGAAGCCGCCTCACAATACGCATTTTGTGTTCAGGCGTCGTGCGTGCAAACATAACATCTTGAGCTAGAAGATGATCAAGTTCATCATCACTTTTAGTCTGCAGCTCATCTCCTGTTACAACGATTGTTGACGGCAAATGCAATGATGACGCTATGGCTAGCGCCGTCTGTGGAGCGTCTCCGGTTATCATAATAACCTTGATACCTGCACTCTTCGCAAGCGCAATCGAATTTTTAACTTCCGGTCGTGGCGGATCAATAATGGCAACAAGGCCAAGAAAGGTTAGATCACGTTCCGTTTCGCTGCATTCTGTGCCCTCCAAGCCGGTTTTTCTTTGTGCAATAGCGAGGACCCTTAGCCCTTTTCCCGCAAAGAAATCATGCTGGGTTTTAATTTGATCCCGCATCTTTTGATCAATCTGCAATACGCCATCCGAGCCCATATACTCGCTGCAAAGTGGAAGTATCTTCTCCAAAGCGCCTTTGATATGAACAATAGCACGACCATCTTCGGCACACACAACGCTCATTCGTTTGCGTTCTGAAGTAAACGGAAACTCACGAACCAAATTTTCACCAGATGGCATCGGAAGCCACGCTTTATAACCTGCAACAATAAGGGCCACTTCAGTCGGCTGTCCTATTTCCTGCCAATGATCCCCTACCTTTTGGATGCTGGCATGGTTGCAAATCATCGCACTTGAAAGCAAACTTTTAAGAGCGGTATTCTTACTGTAATCAAAACGCTTTCCATCTTTTTCAAAATGACCGGCAGGATCATATCCCGTCCCTGTTACATCGATCACTCCACAAACGGGTAACCAGATCTGTGTTACAGTCATTTGGTTTTCTGTCAGCGTGCCAGTTTTGTCGGTGCAAATAACAGACGCAGCGCCGAGTGTTTCGGAAGCTTGCAATCTTTTACTCAAAGCATTTTTAGCAACCATCGCTCTTGCACCAAGAGCAAGAGTAAGTGTTACAACAGCTGGTAAACCTTCAGGAACAACAGCAACAGCCAAAGAAAGGCCTGTCATAACCATATCCAATGGTGCGCGCCCGGAAAGCCACCCGATAAGAACAATTAGCAAAGCTAAGATCAGTGCCATCACACCAAGTTGACGTCCAAGTAACTCCAATTTCTTCTGCAAGTGTGTTGTTTTTTCACCCAATTCGGTAGTGAGTTCAGCAATCTCACCAAATTTAGTGTTCATCCCCGTCGCTGTGACCAAAGCCTCGGCATGACCTTGAACAACGTTGGTGCCCATAAAAGCCTTTCTTTGGCTAGGCTCGATTGCCGAAAAAGATTTATGGACTGCATCAGATTCACCGGTGAGGACAGACTCGTCCACCTGAAACTCGACTGTATTTTGTAAAGCCACATCAGCAGGAACTTTCTCGCCAGTTCTCAGTATAAGAAGATCGCCGACAACAATTTCAGAAACTGGAATTTGCGTCTCAACTCCATCTCTCACAACAATTGCTTTATGGGAAAGCATAGAACGCAGCGCCTCAAGCGTTCTCTCCGCTTTCCACTCCTGAAAAAAACCAAGACATCCATTCAAAAAAACAATCGCAAGAATAGCAATTCCATCGACCAACTGCCCCATAAAAATGGCAACCGCCGCCGCGAAAATCAGAATCAGAATTAAGGTGCTTGCAAATTGCCTAAGTGTAATTTTCCACCATGGTGTTCCTGATTGGGTGCGCAGGACGTTGGGACCGAATTTCAACAGAAGACTTTTTGCTTCCTCACTGGACAGACCAGCAGCTGATGGTTGAAGAAGAATTTGATCTGTCTGGTTCATCGTTGTAACACATACGTTCCAGGCGCATCACCGATTGCATCTTCAAACAAACGAGATTGCCTATCTGCCGCATCA
The DNA here is from genome assembly GCF_900537175.1 of Lentilitoribacter sp. Alg239-R112. Lineage (GTDB taxonomy): Bacteria > Pseudomonadota > Alphaproteobacteria > Rhizobiales > Rhizobiaceae > Lentilitoribacter. The sequence continues at coordinate 2,541,459 of NZ_LS999833.1, forward strand.
ACGCATTCTGACGAAGAGCGTTCATTAAGCCAACTGATCCAAGCAGGCCACCACGATCCTTCTTGAACGGGATGTTGTTCTAGCCATTTCTCTGCCGAAATATGAAGGTCACCTTCATTTTTAACCCCACTCCTAAAATGTCGGCCTTTATGTCCGGGTTCACTGACCACGCCTGCATTGTGTCCCCTGTTCGTCAAAACAAATGTCACATCTGTGTCAGTTAACGCATTTATTTTATATACAGACTTCCACGGAGAAACATGATCCTGCTCTGTTCCGACAGCAAAAATTGGTTGTCGTATGTCGGATAAAGAAACTGCTGAACCGTCAACTTTCAGACGTCTTTGAGCAAGATCATTATTTAAGAACAACTTATTCAGATACTCACTATGCATTTTTGCCGGCATTCTCGTGCTGTCAGCATTCCATGCCATCAGGTCGTTCATTTTCGTTCTTTCACCAAGCAGATAATGGCGGATTACTCGCGACCAAATCAGATCATTTGAGCGTAGCATCTGAAATGCACCAGCCATTTGCTCGGCCTTAAGATAACCCTGTTCGCGCATAATATTCTCAAGAAAAGCAAGCTGGCTTTCATTGATAAACAACGTTAATTCGCCCGCGTCGGCAAAATCGACCTGAGCAGCAAATAAAGAGATAGAATTAATGGGTATGTGTTTCTTCTTAGCTAAAAATGCTGCTTCTATTGCCAGTAGTGTACCACCCAGACAATAGCCTGCCATATGGATACCTGTTTTTGGCAGCCGCCTATTTACTTCATTTATGGCCGCCCTGATCCCCAACTCTCGATAATCATCCAAGGAAAGGTTCTGATCTTTCTTAGACGGGTTTTTCCATGAAATGATGAAAACGCTATAGCCTTGTTCCGTAAGATATTTGACGAGCGAATTATGTGAAGACAAGTCAAGAATATAATATTTCATGATCCATGCTGGCACGATCAGAATCGGCTCTTTCCGAACCTCTTCAGTTACAGCATCATAATGCAGTAATTCTATCAATTCGTTACGAAAAACCACTTTTCCTGCGGTGCAGGCGACATTCTTTCCAACATGAAACCCATCCATAGACCGCGGCTTGGCACCCGTTAAACGATCCAGGTCTTCTTTAAAAAGCTTTGCTCCCCTTATGAAATTTGCACCAGACTCTTTGAACGTACGGTTCAGAACAACCGGATTTAATAAGGCAGAGTTGGACGGGCTAATCATATCGAGAGATTGCCTTGCCATAAAAGATACTATCTGCTGATTTTTCTCGCTTAATCCAGGTACTTCCGAAGTTGCTTTTCGCCACCAATCTTGCGCATTTAGAAACATCGAAACATACAAATTATGAGGAAACTTCTGCCACAACGGATCTTGAAAACGGCGATCTTCCAATCCATATGGCGAACACTTTTCAACTGGCGTGCTCTCATTCAAATCGAAAGTAATAAACGGGTATTCTGCATTTGCTGCGCAGGAGTTTTTTGATGCTGCTTGCCAAAGCTCTGCCAACTTGCTCGGAGAGGTAATTAGGTGCGTTAACCAATCATAATATGCCATACTTAATGCAAGTGGAGACAAACCACCGGTAAAACGGCCCACAGACGCATGTAGCCTTTGATCTAATTCTCTCAAACTCTGTTCGATATCTTCAATTTTTGTATCAGGAGTTTCTAACCGTCGCTTGAACTCACCATCATCCATAATACATCTCCAACATATCTGAGATGCTTATTGTAAGACCTATCTGGTGGTACGAATTGACACAAATCAAAGGATGAAAAAACAAACTCCAAAAACCGCAACCCAACCAACTATCTGTATTTCAATTCTTCAAACCAATGCGGGCATCCAGCGCTATGATCCCATTTACATCAGCAATAAGCGGATTGATATCAAGTTCCGCGATGGCTGGAAAATCTGAAGCAAGTTGGGATATTGCGGTAATTGCTTTGCAAATGGCCTCCTCATCAGCGGCAGGCACATGTCGATAACTTTTAAGCAGTTTACCAATACGTGTTTTCGAAATCATTTTTGTTGCATCCAATGTATAAACAGGAGGAAGCTCGATCACTTTGTCATTCATCACTTCTACCGCAGTTCCTCCCGCGCCGAACATGATGATCGGCCCAAATGTTGCATCCTGCGCAATACCCAAAATTAATTCTCTCGCATGCTCACGCTTTATCATTGGTTGAACAGCAAAACCTTGAATAGTTGCATCGGGCATTAGCTTCTTAACTCGATCAAGCATCCGGGTGGCCTGCTTTACTGCCTCTTGAGGCGTTTTAATATCAAGCACCACACCGCCGACTTCGCTTTTGTGCGTAATCTCTTCTGAGACTATTTTTATAACACATGCATCAATATTCGATTGAAGCATCACTCTTTCCGCAACTTTGCGAACTTCTGTCAGATCATGAGCTACAAGTGTTTGAGTGACCGGAATACCATAGGCTGCAACAATCTCTTTTGCCTCGTACTCCGACAGCGTGCTTCGATTTTCTTGATTTGCGTTATGAATGATTTGGGCGACGTAATCCTGCCTATCAAGTGCGATTGATGACTTTACTTCTGCTGATTGTTTCAAATCTCCTAAAAGATCGTGATATTGAGATAGATGATGCAGTGCAGTTATTGCATCTTCCGGCGATTCAAAGGTCGACATTCCCGCATCATCAAAAATACCACGCGCTGATTGAGCGGTCTCATCTCCCACCCAACATGTGACAACCATTTTCTTATTATCATGGGCAGCTATATCCGTCGCAATATCTTTCGCTATTTGTACATTTGAAGAAGCGGACGTAGGGCAATTGAGAATAACAATTGAATCATATGTCTCATCCGACAATGCAGCTCTAAATGCAGCCCGATATCTGTCAGAATCTGCATCTCCTATAATATCAATGGGGTTTGAACCTGACCAATTTTTTGGAAGCACATTATCTAAATTGCTGATGAGATCACCAGATGGCGGTGCCAACTCCATACCCGACTGCAAGACCCGATCAGCGGCAATAATACCAAGGCCACCACCATTGGTAATGATTGCCGGCCTGTTGCATTTTCCTTTTGGGTGATTAGAAAGCAGTTCACCAACATCAAACAAATCCTCCAATGTATCCACACGCACCAACCCACATTTTCGAAATGCGGCATCGTAAACTTCATCACGCCCGGCCAATGCACCGGTATGTGACATGACGGCTTTAGCAGATTGTTCGGTCAATCCGACCTTAATTACTATAACGGGTTTTTTGTTTGCTGCATGACTAGCTGCTTTCATAAAATCAGCTGAACTTTTGATCGCTTCCATATATATTAATATTGCACCTGTTTCTGGATCATCACCCAAATATTCGAGCATGTCAGCGATAGAAACATCGACTGCATCCCCAAGTGATACAAGGTGTGAAAAGCCGATATCCTTAGGCCGCGCCCAATCAATAACCGATGTCAAAATCGCCCCCGATTGGGAGATAAATGCAATGTCACCTTTCTTCGGCATCAGATGAGAAAAACTAGCATCTAGGCCAATTCGAGGGGTCATAAGCCCCAGGCAATTTGGCCCGATTAATCTCACGTCATGTTTTTTGGCTAAACCTGCAATTTCCAATTTATCCGGCACACCAGCGGTAACGATCGTTGCAGCCCCGCAACCAATTCGACCCAAACTATCAACAAGAGAATGCACAGTCGCTGGCGGCGTTACAATGATCGCCAGATCAGGTATTTCTGGCAGCTCTTCCACCCTCGCATAGCATCGCGTTTCATAAAGATTTTCATACTTTGGGTTCACAAACCAAACCGAGCCATCAAACCCACCTTTAAGAAGATTTTTCGCTACAGCCTTACCTAAAGACCCGTCTTTTTCGCTCGCACCGATAAGAACAACCGAACGGGGGCGAAGTGCTTTCTTTAAGTTAATTGAAGACATTTGATTGCCCTTACTTATGAGGTGAATGGATAAGGTGAGAATACTTCAAAGAACAAGTAGTGCTTTGATCCTTATCAAAAAGGCTGCCTTAATATCATTCTCAGTCTACGACCTTCAAATTTGATAAAGGTCAAATAGTCAATATTTCACCGTGGTAAAGTTCTTCAAAATTAAGCTGAATAGGAGCAAAAATCATGAAAGACTATTTACAAGTCGCCGACGAATATCACTCAGGTTATGGTAAACTAAGTAACGACATCCCAGGACCAACAGCGGCATTTAATGATCTCGTTGGCAAAGTCATAACCGATGGCGCTTTATCGGTTAAAACCAAAGAACTTATTGCGTTTGGAATAGCAATCACCGTTCGCTGTGATGGATGTATAGCAGCACATGCAAAAAGTATCTTCAAAGCTGGTGCCAGTCGCGAGGAAGTAGCTGAAATGATCGGCGTAGCTATTTTAATGGGCGGCGGTCCGTCCACAGTCTATGGTGTAGAAGCTATGCGAGCTTACGACCAACTAGCGAAGGCAAATGAAGATTAATCTTGAAAGCGCCATTAAAACCTTTGTAAACAGCGCATTCAATTTCTGCCTTGCAAGTGAACAGGCTCGATATGTACAACTTATTCATCAGGATTACTCACATTTAACAAAATGGATGGCTCTAAAATAACAACTGTTTTAGAGCCATCAAATTCAACTATTCCGTCTTTACGGAGTCTAGTAAATGTCCGGCTTATCGTCTCTATAGTTAACCCAAGAAAATCCGCGATATCAATTCTACTCATCGGCAATGATATTTTTATGGCCTGACCATCGTGAGTGCATGAGCGGTCAGCAATTGCTATGAGGAATGACGCGAGTTTTTCGGTTGCCGATTTTTTCCCAAGCATCATGAAGTGCTCTTGCATTCCGCACACTTCTGCCGCCATATACTTCAACATTCTGTCACTAAAATCTGGATCTGTGTCCGAGCGGGCACTACAGGCATTTTTCCTGAATACGCGAACCTTCATATCCATGATTGCCTCACATTCGTAATGATATTTGCAATCGTGGCTCACACCAACAAAATCGGATGGATATCCAAATGATATGATTTGCCTCCGGCCATTACTCAAAACCATAGAAGATCGACAGACGCCCTCTATTATTTCATAGACAGCATATGCATCATCGCCTTCATGAAATAAAATCGAACCAGCCGGAATGCTTTTAATCGTGAGACCAAGACCCTCATTGCAAAGCAACGTTGTTGCTTGAATAGCTTCAATACCTGCGGTAAATTCATGCGAAGTCACATACATTTTTGTCTCCATCGGTTTGTTGCCATATTTGATGATCATATATGACATTATAAATGTATCGACAATTTGGTTGGTTTGTATCAAATTGTATCAATAAGTATTGGTCGATGTAGGCATTCAACAGAGAGTTTCACTATGGACCAAGGCAAAACAATCCTAGTTGTCGATGATGATAGCAAAATCAGAAACTTACTCCGCCGATGCTTGGAGGCAGATGGTCATACCGTGGTCGAAGCGTCTAACGCGTTAGAAGTTGATGCTCAAATATCAGCGCAAAACATACACCTGATTACACTGGATCTGCAACTCGGCAAAGACAACGGCCTTACTATTGCTTCCGCGCTCAGAGACAAAAGTGATGTACCAATTGTCATGGTAACCGGGAAAGGTGATTTGATAGATAAAGTCGTAGGGCTGGAAGTTGGCGCAGATGACTATATTGCAAAACCATTTCATATACGCGAAGTACAAGCGAGAATTCGCTCGGTGCTAAGACGAAGCGAACTTCGACAGTCTGCTGATCACTCTGATTTACGAACTCAATGCGATTTAGAACATAAATATATGTTTTCCGGATGGGTTGCAGATCCGGCACGGCAGGAGCTTCTAACACCAAATAAAAATGTATGTGATTTAACGACGACCGATTTCAAGTTACTTATGATATTTTTAGATAGTCCAAAACGTATCTTGTCTCGAGATCATATTATGGACAGCCTTAACGGCAATGAATGGACACCCTACGACAGAACGGTGGACAATCAAGTTGCGCGCCTTCGAAAGAAAATTGAGATTGATGCAAATAAGCCCAGTATCATTAAAACAGTTAGAGGTGTTGGATACATGTTTACCTCTGATGTGGAAAAAAGCCCCCGCTAGACTAATAACTCACGCAACATATGTGCCAGGTCGTTTAGTTTATATGGTTTCCGTAAAAGGTTGATAGAGCGGATAGTTAACTCGTCGGCATGTACGAGGTCTTCTGCATAGCCCGAAGTCATCAAAATAGCTAAATCCGGAAATTTTTCCCCCACATATCCAGCTAGTTCATAGCCTGACACACCGCCGGGCATCACAAGGTCGGTAAATACGAGCCTAATGTCTCCTCGTTGTTCCAACAATTCAATGGCTTGTTTCCCATTATCAGCTGTCACTGTTCGATAATTTAGCGCTTCTAGCCGCTCCACTGTCAACCGTTGCACACGCAAATCATCTTCGACAACAAGTATCAGTTGACCATTACCATTTTGGATTTTCTCTTGCCTTTTGGCGATCTCTTTAAAGTAGCCCTGCTCACCTCTGGGAAGATAAATGTTGACCGTACTGCCTAAGCCAAGTTCGGAATAAACAGTTACATGACCACCAGATTGCTTAGCGAAACCATGCACCATCGAAAGACCAAGCCCTGTTCCTTTACCTGGAACCTTTGTTGTAAAAAAAGGCTCGAACACATGTTCAATCGTTTTGGCATCCATACCCTCACCAGTATCTGATACTGAAATACGTACATATTGCCCCTCCGCAATACCCGCTTCTTTGGCCAGATACTTATCATCAATAATCGCGTTTGACGTCTCGATAAATAATTCGCCGCTAGACTTCATGGCATCTCGGGCATTAACAGCCAAATTGATCACAGCACTTTCAAACTGTCCTGGATCAACTTTAACACTCCACAAATCTTCAGCCAATTTTGTTTTGAGCTCCAAATCGCTTCCGATTGTACGTGATAAGATACTCAACATAGAAGTGATATGACCATTTAAATCTGTTTGCTGGGGTTGCAACACGCTCTTTCGAGCAAATGTCAGTAATCGCATGATTAGGTCAGCACCGGACTCAGCAGCTACTTGCGCTTCATTTATTAGCTTAAGTTGAGACTTGTCCTTCATTTGCATTTCGACAAGTTCCAAGTTTCCAATAATCACCGTTAGTAGATTATTGAAATCATGAGCAATACCACCAGTTAACTGGCCAATCGCTTCCATTTTTTGAGATCGCGCCAGCGCTTCTTCTGACTGTTTTCGACGCGTAAGATCGTGAATAATTCCCGTGAAAAAAACTTCGCCATCGACTTCATATTTGCTGACCGATAGATGCATCGGAAAAACCGAACCATCTTTTCGCTTTCCTTGAACGTCTCGCCCTATCCCAATGATGCGATTTTCACCTGTCTGAAAATGAGCATCAATGTAATCCTGATGCTCTGATGCCCAATGTTCAGACATGAGGCACTTTATGTTCTGGCCAACCAGCTCCGTACCAGAGTACCCAAAAAGATTGTTTGACGCTTTATTGTTAGATTGAACGATCCCATCTGCATTAATGGTAATAATGGCATCGACCGCTGCCTCTAATAATACATCGAGTTTTGCGACTTTATGGGTTCTATCGGGCATGAAAACTTATCTCGACTGGGATTACCCACTTTAAGTGGGTATATACCCGATTGTCAAAACCAAACTTAACTTTTAGATGTCAGTACACCAGCATGCAGATCATTTCTAATTGCCAAAAATGTCATCATGTCCGCTAACGAAACAACTCCTAAGAGCTTGCCATCTTCCTCAACCAACATTTTGCGTCGCCCACCCTCAACCATTTTCTTAAACAATTGCTCCATTGACACCAAGGGCGTGATGGTATTTTCTAAACTGGTTTTCTCAAACACATCCATAATCTTTGTGATTTGTCGGTTCTCTTCATCGATCGATTGTAGCATGTCTAAAGAAACAAACCCCATGAGGTGATTTCCCTCAAGAACAGGCACGAACGTAACATTCTTAGCTATAATAATATTGTCTATAACCGATTGAACGGATTGATCAATTTGCGCCGAATAGACCTTGCGCGACATAATCGAATTAACATTCTGCCCCTTGAGTGTGTTGGAAATAACCAGTTGTTGATAACTTCCCCTTGATGCATTTATGACAAAGAAGCCAATCAATATTTGCCAAAAGCCGCCCATAGTGTTCTGCGAGAACAGCGACAGCACGCCAAGAATGATAAGAAACCATCCAAATCCAGTTCCAAACATACTCGCGATAGATGTAGCCCAAAGGAGATCTTTTTTAAAATACCAAAGCATTGCGCGCAAAATTCGTCCGCCGTCGAGTGGAAAGGCAGGCACTAAGTTAAAGCACGCTAGAACAAAATTTATCAAAGCCAGATAATTTAGTGCAGCGACAAGCGGTAAAGAACTTCCAAACTCAGTTAGCGCACCCGCGAGAGCATAAAACCCACCTGCGAGAACAAAACTCGCGATCGGTCCGGCTATAGCAATCCAGAACTCCGAAACAGGCGTACGAGGCTCTTCATCAAGTTGAGCAACACCTCCAAATATGAAAAGCGTAATACCCTCAATTTTTAGCCCATATCGACGAGCTACAATCGAATGCGATAGTTCATGCAAAACCAATGATGCGAAAAAACCAAGCATCGACACTACGCTTAGAGCAAGATAATCATAGCGTGTATAACCCGGCAAAGTTTCAGGAAAATAGTTATCCGCTAAACTCCAGACAATAAGAGCGGCAATAAGAATCCAACTCGGATCAAGCCTAATTTTGAAACCTGAAATTTCAGTGAGTTCGAAAGCATTTTTAAACATTCTGACAACCTCTCAGTTTGCCTAGAAATATGTAATCATGCCTTACAAAAATAGGATTTGATTTATCTCAAATTCCAAATCAATTCCCTCAGGAAAATTATCGCATTGTAATTTGACTACCCTCAACCAACTTGTCGCTGGGGAAAAGAACAACTTTATCCCCCACTGCAAGTCCAGTTAACACCTCAGCAAATTCCTGATTGAGATGACCAATTTCAACGTCCTGTAATTTGACAGTTCCACTGTCATCAACAAACACTACCCAAGTTCCACCTTGTCTAAAGAGCGAGGAAATAGGTACTTGTACTACGTCATCCTTTTGCCAAATCTTGAGGCTAACTAGAAGCTGATAACCATGACCAAGGTTTTCCGGAATATTATGCAGGTCAATGACAACATTCACCCGTTGCTCCTCAATACCCAGAGATGATGTTTTCGTAAAAGCAGCAGGATCAATGCGCCTCACTTGTCCTGCGAGCGGGATATCTCCTCCCCAATCCGTCATCACAACATCTGTAAGTTTATGAATTTTTGCCGCATCACTTGATAGTAGGTCAACGATAACTTCAAGATTTTTAGGATCACCAATTTCAGCAATCGTTTCACCAGCATTGATCACTCTTTCGCTATGATTTGCAACATTCAACACCACACCACTTACTGGAGCGACCACATTGATACAACATTGCTCATCTGAGTCTGAAGACAAATTTTCTTCTGGTTGCTTAAGGCGAACAAGTAAACTTTTCAGCTCAGCTTCTCGCATCGAGATCGCCGCTTCAGCACTTATAACTTCTGCCTTCGCCAACTCAAGGGCATTCACTTTTCGTTCTAGTTCGCTAATTGACAAAACATTTTTGTTCGCAAGGCTCTCTGCTCGAGTGGCATCCGATTGAGCTTGGTTTAGCGTCGTTTTTGCAAGTTGCAAATTCGCGTTTGCCAAAACAACCGCCGCTCGCGATGCGTCAGCTTTCGATTGGATTTCATTTATCGTCCGGTCATCAAGAAACGGGGGATCCAGCGGATGTATAGATGCTATTATCGTATCATCCTTTTCTACATACTGCCCCTCATCTAGCTGGACCCGGCTAAGATGTCCGGCAATCGGTGCAGAAACGGTATAAATATTTCGAACCCTTGTGCGGCCTTCCTCCAATAGGTCAACTTGCATCGGCCCAGAAACAACAGATACGAGATCGACGAGTACAGGTTTTTCTCGATATAATTCATATATGGCAAACAGGATTGTTGACCCAATTATAATCAACAATGAATATTTCATAAACTTACGCATTGGGTTACTCCCTTGTTTTTAATACTCGTATGAGATCAAGATTATCGATACGTCGACGAACAATGAGTGTGGAAAATACAGATGCGAGAAGAACAACTAAACTTGCATTTGCAAATGTTGCGGGTTTTATTACAAGCGGAATTCGAAATAGATCTGTCTCAAATCCTTTAACCACCGACCATGCAAACCCCCATCCGAGAACCCACCCCAGCGGCAATGCAAGCAACACGATCAACGCTATTTCGGTCAAAAGCACGCCAGAAACTTCACCTTTTGTAAAACCAAAAACGCGAAGACTTGCCAGCTCCCTAGCTCTCTCAGAAAGCTGAATGCGAGCTGAGTTATAAATAACACCAAAGGTGATAATAACAGCCAATCCGACATACACCGCTGTCATCGTTGTTATATTCTGCTCAACTGTATCCTGAAATTTTTGTCGCGATATATCCTGTAGAGCCACGCCTGCAATTGCAGGTGTAGCCTTGATCAAACGATAAACCTCATCCAGTTTATGACTATCAAGTTGAACATGAACCCCACTAATTTTCTGTCCATCACGGATTATGCGATTAAGCGTATTGATATGTGTGTAGGCTGTTAAGCCGACATAGCTTTGCGCTTTCGCAACAATTGGAATAGATACAATACGGTTATCACGCCTGGTAAGATTGACCTGTACAGAATCGCCAACCTTAAGATTGAGTTTTGCTAAAACCCGTTCTGATAAGATTAGACCATTTTGCAATGGGGAAAGAGGTTTCTGCTCTTGATCCAAGATCCGCGATAGGTTTGCACCTTCAACCGTACCGACAATAATCAGTTGTTGTTCGACCAAACCATTTTTTAGTTTTACAGGTTCTGAACGAAATACTTCGCCATCAATGACACCTGGTATTTTTTTGACAAGTGAAATCGCACTTTTCGGTTGATCATGATTAAATGTGATCGTCGCGTCTTGCCTTTCTGTCTGAAAGTAGATGATGTCGATCATCTCGTCGATTGAATCATATGAGAATAGGGATGTAATCAACAGGGCAACAGACATAGATACACCAAGTATAGTCAGGCCCGATCGCACCGGCCATCTCAACAGGTGTCTTACTGCCATAACATTCAATCGAGTTAGAAGTTTAAACCTCAGTAGCCACTTCAGACCAATTGCGCGATACGCTGTTGGCGCCGGAGGACGCATTGCAACAGCAGGCGGAAGTTTTACAACAGAATAAATCGCCCTTGATGCACCCAGCAAGGCTGCCCCAACCGACAAGCCGCCCGCGATTACATAGAGATCGATACTTCCCTCAAAAATGAGAAACGGAAACGAATAGAAACTCGCATAAAGGCGCGTCAAACCCCGCCCTGCCCACCAACCAAAACCGGACCCGATGATCAAACCAACCAAGGCAATAGCTATAACCAGTTTTGCATAATGCCAGGATATTGCAAAATTAGAATATCCGAGTGCTTTTAGCAGGCCAATTTGCTCTCGTTCCAAAGCAAGTAATCGATTGAGGATCATATTGACTAAGAATGCTGCCACAAACAAAAAAATCGGTGGAATAACCCGCGCCATTCCTCGTAACTGATCCAGTTCGGCATCCAGAAAAGCATGCGAAATCTGGTCCTTGCGTCCATAGGCAGCAGCACCACCATAAGGTTTGAGTATGCCGTTAATATCTTGAATTATTTTCTTTTGTGCTGCATTGCGCGTTGTTTTAAAACTAACATCATTAAACGCGCCTTCCATGTCATAAATGCCAGATAACAAAGTTTCGGACATAAACAACACACCAAATCGCCTCTCATCAGGCACCATGTCGCCAGGGCCAATATTGTAGATATATTCCGGTGACAAAACGATACCAACAATATTGAGGTTCCTTGCGTGCCCGTTTAAAACTACTTTCAACTTGTCACCAATCACAAAATCATGAGCACGCGCAAAAGTTTCAACGACAGCCACTTCATTGGAACCTGATGGCGCAGGCAGGCGTCCGTTTCTTACGTGCAATCGATTAACCAGAGGAAGCCGGTGATCGGGCAGTGAAACCACTATCCCCGATGCTGGTTCCTTCATGCCAATCACCTGCAATTGAACCGGTTTAACAATCCGTGTTTCAATATTGGTAACACCAGAAATTTCAGAAAGCTGCCTGACAACACGTTTTGGCGCGCGCGTTACCGTTGAAAATATTGAACCAAATCGATAGCGTTCATAAAATGCCGATTGCGTTTCAGCCAGTGAGCGATATGCGCCAACCGCTATGATAATTGTTGATACGCCGCACGCTAATACAAGAGAAATTGCCAGGGCCTGAACCCATAATTTTCGAAGGTCTCTGAAGAGTTTTACATCTAATACCGAAAACATTACCAGATCACTTCCTCTGGCCTTATCCGGTTTTCGTTAACGTCCTCACGTTCAATTTTGCCATCTTTAAAAAACAGCACACGATGAGCAATTTTCTGGATACCGGCATTATGGGTGATAATGACGGTTGTTGTACCCAATTCTTCATTTACCCGTTGTAGTGCATTGAGCACAACAATCCCGGTTTTTGAATCTAACGCACCCGTTGGCTCATCGCATAGTAATACTTCTGGCCTTTTCGCAATCGCACGAGCAATAGCCACCCTTTGTTGCTCTCCTCCAGAAAGCTGGGCCGGAAAATGGCTCGCTCGGTCAGTCAGATCAACCATTGCCAATGCATCTTCTGCTCTCATCGGATTTTTGGAAACTTCTGTTACCAAGGCGACATTTTCCAACGCACTTAAACTTGGGATCAGATTATAGAATTGGAACACAAACCCAACATGATCGCGCCGATAGCGCGTCAACTGTCTCTCATTGCATTTACCAAGATCAAGGTCTTTAAATGTGACACCACCCTGACTAGGTTGATCTAACCCACCAAGAATATTCAAGAACGTCGATTTTCCACTGCCAGAGGGTCCAAGCAATACCGACATTTCCCCTCGATAAAGGGTCATATCCACACCATCAAGAGCGCGCACTTCCACCTCACCACTTTCGTATATTTTAGTGAGGTTTTGCGTTGTAAATATTTGCGTTCTTGAGTCATCCATTCAACACTAATAGCTCATCTCAAACTGCAAATTGTTGATCTAGCTCAATTCCGTCAGAATTGACCAAAATCAATAGACGACGCTTTCCGGATGTAAACTTCCTCCATTATTTTTTGAACTGGAGATTGTTATGGTGGAAGAAAACCAAACACTTGATGATGAAAATCACCTGATAAAGCGCACAATATGGATTCGAGGATTACTCGTTATTGTTTTTTTATTACTGTTCGGATTTGCAGAAACAATTCTATTCTTTTCCGCCGCCATCCAATTTATCTGGATGCTAATTAGAGGAAAAAGAAATGAACATATTGCTGAGTTTGGTACAGATTTAGGAAATTGGCTCGCTGCGGTTGCCCGTTTTCAATCAGGTGCGTCGGAAGAACTGCCGTTTCCATGGGAAAAATGGAAACAACACTAATATTTTAGTGTAGATTCGATTTTCTACGGCCAATTGTGACCACCCAGCTTATCTTCTTGGGTGATCCGGATAGATCAAACTCTTCTTCCAATGAACTGATTTCAGAATGATGTCCACAATCAAGGCGAAATGATAAACTACCTTGCGCAACATACGATAGTTTAAGTAACTTGACATCATGCCTGACAAAAATCTGCATGCATTTAGCAAGTTCATTCCATGTATTTTCAGCCCGAACAGTTACATCGAGCGTCAGGACATGATCGGAAAACACGGATGAAAGTTCTTCATATCTATTTGCATTTGCGAGCATTCTGATCTCCTGTCATTCCAAATATCCGGACGATCGAAGGACGCTCATCCGCTTTAGCTGCATTTGTTGAGCGCCCGCAATCTGTCGATCAAATCGGCGCCATTTATGAAAGCAACCTAATCAAAATTGAGTATCCATGTCAAGAAAATTCCTTGATAACGGATTAAATCCAATATATTGTATTTTGAAACTGGAGTACATCATGTCGAATTCGTTTCTCAATCATGTTTCTGACACGCTGAAAGATATTCGCGATGAAGGTCTTTTCAAGACTGAACGTGAAATCACCTCACCACAATCAGGCAAAATTCTTGTGACTATAAAGGAAGGGCAACAAAAAGAAGTTATAAACCTTTGTGCGAACAACTATTTAGGCTTGGCAAACCATCCATTGCTTGTAGAAGCAGCAAAGAACGCGATGTCCACACACGGTTATGGTATGGCCAGTGTTAGATTTATTTGCGGAACACAAGATCTTCACAGACAACTTGAACAACGCTTGGCTCAATTTCTTGGCAAAGATGACAGCATATTGTTTGCGGCGTGTTTTGACGCAAATGGCGGCTTATTCGAGCCGCTGTTAGGTCCAGAGGATGCCATCATTTCCGACAGTTTAAATCATGCGTCGATCATTGATGGGATTCGATTATGTAAAGCAAAGCGCTATCGCTATCAAAACTCTGACATGGACGACCTGGAGCTCCAATTAAAAACAGCTAAGGAAGCCGGCGCAAGGTTTATCATGATTGCTACAGATGGTGTCTTTTCGATGGATGGGTACCTTGCAAAACTTCCGCAGATAACAACTTTAGCTGAGCAGTATGGTGCCCTTGTTATGGTTGATGATTGCCATTCAACAGGCTTCATGGGTCCAAATGGAGAAGGAACTGCCGCCCATTTTGGTATCAATGACAAAGTCGATATCTTAACCGGTACATTAGGTAAAGCGCTTGGCGGCGCTATTGGTGGATATATTGCAGGACCACAACCTGTTATTGATCTTCTAAGACAAAGAGCACGGCCTTATCTATTTTCCAATGCACTACCTCCCAGCGTTGTCGCCGCGTCTATGATAGCTATCCAACTTGTGGAAGGCGGGCATGACCTCCGAAAACGTTTATTCGAAAACTCGACCTATTGGCGCACAGGGCTAACCGAACTTGGGTTTGAATTAAAAAAGGGAGAACATCCCATCATTCCGGTAATGCTAGGTGATGCCAAAGTTGCACAAGCCATGGCGCAACGACTTTATGAACTGGGCGTCTATGTCTCCGGTTTCTTCTTCCCTGTCGTGCCGCGTGGTACCGCTCGTATTCGAACACAAATGAGCGCGGCTTTATCTAAAACAGACCTCGATGAAGCATTAAATGCATTCAAGATAGCAGGTGCAGAATTGGGTATTCTAAAATGAGAACCTGTTCCAACGATCAAATGAAGTCACTCATCAAATCCAAACCGGAAAAAGGCCTTTGGATGGATTTTTCGAAAGTTCCGGATATTGGGGCTGATGATGTACTTATAAAAATCAATAAAACAGGAATATGCGGCACAGATATTCACATATGGAATTGGGATGAATGGGCCTCGAAAACCGTACCTGTTCCTCTCATCACAGGACATGAATTTGCAGGCGAAATTGTTGAACTTGGAAGCAATGTTGAAGACCTGACAATTGGACAGCGGGTCAGCGGAGAAGGCCATCTGGTTGGCAAAGAATCGCGTCAATCGCGAGCGGGGAAATTTCATCTGGATCCTGAAACCAGAGGCATCGGTGTCAATGAACAAGGTGCCTTTGCCGAATATCTTCGCCTGCCAGCTTTCAATGTGGTGCCACTTCCGGACGAAATCAGTGATGATATTGGAGCTATTCTTGATCCCCTAGGAAATGCTGTACATACAGCACTGAGTTTTGATCTGGTTGGTGAGGATGTACTGATCACAGGAGCTGGCCCCATTGGCATAATGGCAGCAGCAATAGCCAGACATGTTGGTGCGCGCCATGTGGTCATCACCGATATAAATCAGGATCGGCTCGACCTTGCCGCGCATGTAACGGACGTTATTCCAGTCAATGTCACATCTCAAGATCTCAAATCCGTCATCCCGGAACTGGGCATGAAACAAGGTTTTGACGTTGGGCTTGAAATGTCAGGTAATCAACAAGCCTTAGATCAAATGGTAGATAATCTCGTCATGGGTGGCCAAATTGCAATGCTCGGCATTCCGCCAGGGAAAAGCCCTGTTGACTGGTCCAAAATAGTGTTCAAAGCAATAACAATTAAGGGTGTTTATGGGCGAGAAATTTTTGAAACATGGTACAAAATGATCGCAATGCTTCAAAATGGCCTCGACATTTCTAAGATCATCACACATCGTTTTCCGGCAGATCAATTTGAACAAGGATTTGCGGCAATGTTATCTGGATCGAGCGGAAAAGTTGTTCTCGATTGGACACGCTAATATTATTGAAATGATGTGAATATGGTCAGACAACAAATATCTGAACGATTAGCGAAGCGCTTAAAAGAGGCTCGAAAAGCCCAAGGTTTAAGTCTGGATTCACTGGCAAAACTCTCAGATGTCTCCAAGTCCATGCTTTCACAAATAGAACGAAGTGAAAGCAGTCCAACCGTTGCCGTTCTATGGAACTTGACCCAAGCCCTTAACACAGATTTTTCCGGACTTCTCGACGATGACCCTAAAGAGCAAGGCCCAATAAAAGAGGTTATTAGAGCAGGACAGGAACCAGTTATCAATACGCATGGCACCGGATGTAAGATACGAATATTGAGCGCTCCTGAGAGCGTTGGCGAAACTGAAATCTACGATTTGGAATTTGACAAGAATGGTTTATTGGAGAGTGAGCCGCATCGTTCTGGTTGCGTAGAAAATCTAACTGTATTTGACGGTGAGCTTACTGTCATGACGGATGGAATCTCAGAAACAGTTGGCTCCGGAGACACTATTCGCTATGTCGCTGACAGGCCACATTCTATTCGAGCAAGAGAAAATTCCCGGGCTGTACTCATTGTTGTTGGTGCATAGATTTCAAGTTAACATATTATTATTATTGAATTATTATATTGAAGTCAGTATTCAATCCATCCGCTCAAATAGTGTAATCAAACAGGCCCATAGACAGTTCTATTAAGCACCCACTTATTCTAAACCCTTGACAGAAAATTAAAACCCCGCCATTATTTTACGAAATTGGTTTAAAATAATCTGGCATTTGCGCCCCGTATTCCACCTACTCTTGTATGTTGGCAGCGGGGCTTTTTGTTTTTTGGGGGTTCTGTGGGAAAAAGAATTATTGAAATTGGCCTACTATTTTCTCGATCAGGGGATTACCGCCTGATATCGGAATCCTGTCGCACGGGTGCGCTTAATGCAATTGCTCGTGTCAACGAGGATCAAACATTCGATTTCAAATTTCATGCTGTCGAACGCGACCCAAAAAGTGATATAGATAAATACGAACCTTTGTGCGCTGAAATACTTAAAGATAGCACGGCACGACATATTATTGGCTGCGTTACATCTTCAAGCCGCAAAGAAGTTATCCCAACATTAGAGCGCTCCGGAGGCACACTCTGGTACACAGTCCCCTACGAAGGGTTCGAAGCATCTGATCATGTTGTTTACACACATTCCTGTCCTAACCAACATCTCCTGCCACTCCTCGACTGGGCATTTTCTACCTATGGAAAACGGGGTTACTTAACCGGTTCGAATTATATCTGGGGTTGGGAAATGAACCGTATAGCCCGAGAAGAAATAGAAGCAGCAGGTGGCGAAGTTCTGGGCGAACGATATTTACCAATAGGATCTCCAAACGTAGATCTCATGATGGATGAAATTATCAAGTTACGCCCAAGTTTTATTATGAATTCACTAATTGGTGAATCTCAGTATAAATTTATCTCTGCCTATTATGATCTTGGGAAGAAGGACGCTCATTTTCTTCCTGATACATGTCCGATCATGTCTTGTAACCTGACAGAATGCGAGCTCCCAGCATTGGGTGACACGTCTGAGGGGTTAATCTCAGCTGGCCCATATTTCAAAGGTCAAAGTGATTGGCCGCACGGCAACGAATTTAGTTCCTCACATGAGGCGGGTACTTTTGCTGCCGTCATGGAACTCGCGCGACTTCTTTCACTCGATGAATCTGCCGATCAAATGAGTTTAGCTAAATTACTGGCTCAAGATGATGCAGATCAAGGAATTATTGACCCAAAAACACACCATACAAAATTGCCTGTCCTGATTGCTCAAGTTGAAAATGGGACATTTGTAACAAGGCGGCAGTTTGCCCCCGTTATGGGTGATCCATATCTCTCAAGAGGCAGAAAAGAACTACAAATAGTTGGGCCTGATTTGAGGATCGTCTCATGAAACGACGTCCAACGGCAAGAGAACTAGGTGGCGCACATGCCATTATCCTGCATCGCAATCACCCAACAGTTTCTGCACTGTCACGACAGCTGATTGCAATCGGGCTAACCGTGTCAACACATTGGCCTGTGCTAGATGCAGGTGCACTTGGCGCAGATTTCGTTTTTTTCGATGCAGATATGGGGCATGATGAGCAATTCCCATGGGAGACTAACAAATCTCCCATGCCGCTAATCGCTCTTATTGGCAGTGAAGCACCCGGACGCATTGAATGGGCCCTTGCGGCAGGCGCCGATGCGCAATTGCTTAAACCAGTTGGCGATAACGGCGTCTATAGCGCACTTTTAATCGCGCGAGCGACTTACAATGCGGCAAAGGCTTCAGCTGCGGAAGTGCAAAGCCTAAAATTGAGGCTAAATGAACGGCAATCCGTTGTTCGAGCGGTCAATTACTTGATGAATACAGAAGGAGATGAAGACGCCGCCTATGATCGATTACGCCGCATGGCAATGGATTGGCGGATCAGTTTTGAGGAAGCTGCTCAACGGGTCATAGCAAAGGGAGGACAAGATGGTAAACGTGGTCACCGTACCTGAAGTTGAAATTGCCGAACTTGGTCCTTGGCGCCGTCTTTTTAAACGCAAACTGGCGGTTTTCGGTTTCTCACTGATTGTTTTAGTGGTTTTGGGGGCGCTGTTTGCCCCGTGGATATCACCCCATGAGCCAAACGAGCAACACTTTGATGGTTTGACTATCGAGGGTGCACCGCTTGGCCCGAATTCTGAATTTTTGCTTGGCACAGATCTATTGGGGCGCGATCTTTTAGCACGTATACTACACGGAGCCAGAACGTCCTTGATCATTGGTATTGTTGCCAATGGCTTAGCGTTGTTGATTGGTACGATCATCGGTGTGACTGCCGGATATTACCGTGGATGGATTGGCACGATGTTAATGCGGTTCACTGATCTCATGATGGCCTTCCCTGCCCTACTGCTAGCCATTTGCCTCGCTGCAATATTCCAACCTTCCCTGTGGATTGTGGCCATGGTTATAGCCCTGGTTAATTGGGTGCAGACGTCACGGGTGATCTATACCGAAACAACGTCTTTAGCGGAACGAGACTTTGTTGCCGCTGAAAAAACACTTGGAGCGAGTTCAGCGCGAATTCTATTTTCTCACATCCTGCCACATCTGGTGCCAACATTGATCGTCTGGGGAACATTGGGCATTTCCACAACGGTTCTTTTAGAAGCAACGCTCAGTTTTCTCGGTGTTGGCGTGCAGCCACCAACGCCATCATGGGGCAATATTATTTTTGAAAATCAGACCTATTTTCAAGCAGCTCCTTGGCTCGTGTTCTTCCCCGGTGCCGCAATCTTGATCCTTGCCTTGTCTTTTAATCTTGTGGGCGATGCTCTGCGGGATGAACTAGACCCGACACAGAGAGGACGTAGCTAATGTCCGCTTATCTTACACGCCGCATTGTCCAGTCTGTTTTGATCCTATTGGGCATCTCATTCATAACTTTCTTCTTATTATATGTATTGCCTGCCGATCCTGTCCGCCAAATAGCAGGTCGCTCTGCCACCGCGCAAACGGTACAGAATATCCGCGAGCAACTCGGTTTGGACCAACCCTTCATTGTTCAATATTGGCGTTATCTTACGGGTCTTGTACAGGGTGATATGGGGCGCAGCTATTTACAAAAAACCGAGGTTAGCGAGTTAATAGCAGCGCGACTTCCAGCCACCTTACTCCTTATGGGCGCTGGAATCCTTTGCGAGTTGATAATCGGACTTACCATGGGTGTTGTTTCGGCTCTTTTTCGCGGAAGATTATCAGATCAGATATTGATGATGACATCATTTATAGCAGTTTCCGCCCCTCAATTCGTCGTATCTTTACTGCTACTATATGTTTTTGCAGTCCAATTGGGTTGGTTCCCAATCGGCGGTTATGGAACTACCGCACATCTGGTTTTGCCCGCTATTACCCTCGGGATCATGGGATCGGGCTGGTACAGCCGTATGATGCGATCTTCGATGATCGATGTGTTACAGCAAGACTTTATTCGTACTGCCAAAGCCAAAGGATTAACCCGCCAACGCGTTATTTTACGCCATGCGCTTCCCAACGCAATTCTACCGGTCATCGCAATGATTGGCATTGATATTGGTATTTTTATGGGTGGTCTTGTTGTTGTCGAAAGCGTCTTTGGATGGCCCGGTATTGGCCAGCTTGCATGGCAGGCCATTCAGCGTGTCGATATCCCCATAATAATGGGCGTAACCTTAGTGACGGCTTGCGCAATCGTGATCGGAAATCTTCTTGCGGATGTTATCGCACCGCTCATCGACCCCCGCATAAAATTGCGGTGAATTCATAAACTATAATCAACCTGGAGGAATAATTATGAAAAAATTACTTTGCACAACGGCCTTATCGTTATGTCTGGCATTTCCTGCTTTTGCAGACGGCTATCAGCCTGACCCGAATGCAAAATCGGGCGGAGGCATCATTATCACCTATAAAGATGATGTAGCGACACTTGACCCCGCTATTGGTTATGATTGGCAAAACTGGTCAATGATCAAATCAATATTCGATGGCCTTATGGACTACGACCCAGGCACCACAGACCTGCGCACAGGTCTTGCTGAGAGCTACACAGTATCAGATGACGGTATGGTGTTTACTTTCAAACTTCGTAGTGGTGTGAAATTTCACAACGGACGCGTGATGAATGCGCAAGATGTAAAATACTCATTGGACCGTGTCACAAATCCAACGACCCAATCACCTGGCGCTGGTTTTTTTGGTTCGATCGCGGGTTATGACGCAATGTCATCTGGTGATGCTACAGAACTGGAAGGCGTAAAAGTTATCGATGATAGCACTGTAGAAATTACGCTTTCACGCCCAGATGCAACCTTCTTGCACGTTATGGCGCTGAACTTTGCTTCTGTCGTTGCCAAAGAAGCTGTCGAAGCTGCAGGCGATGATTTTGGTAAGCAGCCTGTTGGAACAGGCGCATTTAAACTGGGTGAATGGACCCTTGGGCAGCGACTTGTATTTGAGAAAAATGCTGATTACTGGCGTGATGGCATTCCTTATCTTGATACAGTCACGTTTGAAGTCGGTCAGGAACCTGTTGTTGCATTATTACGTTTGCAAAATGGTGAAGTTGATGTTCCAGGTGATGGTATTCCGCCAGCAAAATTCCGCGAGGTTATGTCTGATCCTGCTCAGGCAGAACGGGTGATAGAAGGCGGACAACTCCATACTGGCTATATTACCTTGAATGTGAACACGCCGCCGATGGACGATGTACGCGTGCGCAAAGCGATCAACATGGCAATTAACAAAGCCCGCGTCGTACAAATCATCAATGGTCGTGCTGTTCCAGCTACTCAACCGTTGCCACCATCAATGCCTGGTTACACAGATGGATACGCCGGATATGCTTTTGATGTTGATGGTGCTAAAGCACTGTTAGCGGAAGCTGGTTTGCCAGATGGCTTCTCAACTGAACTATATGTCATGAACACCGATCCTAACCCAAGGATCGCTCAGGCTATTCAAAATGATCTCGCGGCAATTGGCGTGACGGTCGCCATCAAATCCCTCGCACAAGCGAATGTGATTGAAGCGGGCGGCAATGGATCAGCACCAATGATTTGGTCCGGTGGCATGGCATGGATTGCCGACTTCCCGGATGCTTCTAACTTTTATGGCCCTATCCTTGGATGTTCGGGAGCAGTTGAAGGTGGCTGGAACTGGTCATGGTATTGCAACAAAGAATTGGATGCGATGGCAACCAAAGCCGATAGCATAACTGATCCGGGCATGGCTGACGAGCGTCTTAAAATGTGGTCCGATGTTTATATGGGCGTTATGGAAGACGCACCTTGGGTGCCGGTTTTCAATGAGCAGCGCTACACAATGAAGTCACCTCGTATGGGTGGAGCAGATGCCCTTTATGTTGATCCGGTTTCCATTCCTGTTAATTACGACTATGTATATGTGACCGAGTAAACACATGTGCAAAGCTTGTAATTATACGATCCATCACGCACAGCACCATTTTGGATGGGACAATTCTATTGAACCTGTCCAAAGGGTGACGCCAGGATCGACGATCAAGTTTCACTGTCACGATAGTTCGGCGGGCCAATTAAGCTCCTCGTCTACTGTACAGGATATCGTTGATCTGGATTTTGGGAAAATCAATCCCGTATCAGGCCCGATTTATATAGAAGGCGCAGAACCTGGTGACAGTGTAAAAGTCACAATTGATAGTTTTGCGCCTTCGGGCTGGGGATGGACCGCAAATATTCCGGGATTTGGTCTGTTGGCGGACCAATTTACGGACCCTGCCCTGACATTGTGGAAATATGACCCACAAACACTTGCCCCTTCACTTTGGGGCAGTGAGGGCAAGGTGCCGCTTAAGCCATTTTGCGGCACGATAGGGAATGCCTTGGCAGAAGGTGGATTACACACCATTGTTCCACCGCGAAGAGTTGGTGGTAACCTTGATATCCGTGACATTGCGGCAGGGACAACATTGTATCTACCGGTTGAAGTCGCCGGGGCTCTTTTCAGTGTGGGCGATACCCATGCCGCTCAAGGCGATGGTGAAGTATGCGGAACAGCCATTGAAAGTCCGATGGATGTTGTTCTAACGCTTGACCTGGTGAAGGGTGAAAATCTCAAAATGCCGAGGTTTACAACACCCGGGCCTGTTACAAACCATCTTGATGCGAAAGGCTATGAAGTAACAACTGGTATCGGTGATGATCTGATGCAGGCAGCACGCGATGCTGTATCTGGCATGATAGATTTATTATGCAAGCAACGCGGCATGGCCGCAGTGGATGCTTATATGCTGGTTTCCACATGCGGTGATCTCCGTATTTCCGAAATTGTCGACATGCCAAACTGGGTCGTCAGCTTCTATTTTCCACGGTGTGTTTTCGAATGACCGTCGTTGATAAAAATCTTTCCGAGGCAGCCATTTCTGCCTCGGACATTCCTGTTTTAGAAGTTGAATCTCTTGCTGTATCCGTACGAAAGCAAGGTATATTCAAGCCGCTAATTTCAGATGTAAGTTTTTCTCTTAAAAAAGGAGAAACACTCGCAATTGCTGGTGAAAGTGGCTCCGGCAAATCAATCACCTCACTGGCAATTATGGGATTACTGCCTCCGCCCGCCGTGCAAGTCACACATGGCGCAATTCGGTTGGGGTCAACCGAGCTTACACAATGTAGCGAGGCTGAGCTTCGCGATGTGCGGGGCAATCGTATTGCTATGATATTTCAAGAACCAATGACCTCGCTTAATCCGGTTCTAACCATCGGAACTCAAATTTCTGAAGCAATCCGGGCCCATGAGCCTGTCAGCCGCGCAGTTGCCAACGCCCGCGCGCTCGAAGCTTTACGTTCTGTTCGAATTAATCAACCAGAACAACGCCTATCCCAATACCCTCATGAACTTTCAGGGGGGATGCGACAACGTGTTATGATCGCTATGGCACTTGCGCTTGAACCTGAAGTATTAATTGCCGATGAGCCAACTACCGCACTGGATGTCACTGTGCAACGCGAGGTCCTCGACCTTTTGCGCGACCTTCAGGCAGAGCATGGTACTGCAATCCTATTGATCACTCACGATATGGGCGTTGTCGCCGAAATGGCCGACCGGATAATTGTGATGAAGGATGGAAAAATCGAAGAAGAGAATGAAACCAAAGCTCTATTCTCTTCACCATCGCGGCCTTATACTCAGGAACTTTTGGCATCAGTGCCTCAAATGGGCGATGGAACAAAACCCGCCAAGCAATCAAAGATCACTGGAGAACCGGTCCTCAAACTCGATAACCTAGCCGTTCGCTTCGATATACACGGTGGCCTTCTGGGCCGTGTAACACACCATGTTCACGCTGTTAATAAAGTTAGTTTTGATATCGCCAAGGCCGAAACATTTGCGCTCGTGGGTGAAAGCGGTTGCGGAAAGTCAACAGTTGCCAAAGCTATTGTTGGTCTGGTGAATCATACTGGCGGAATTGAAATCATGGGACAGCAGGCGCAACTGCATGATGCAACCCACCAAAAATCTCGTTGTCGCAACGTTCAAATGGTGTTTCAAGACCCAATGGCAGCTCTTGACCCAAGAATGCGCATTGGTGATTTGATCGCCGAGCCACTGGTCATTCATAACATCGGCTCAGTTGAAGACAGGCGCAATCAGACACTTGAACTATTGCAGCGGGTTGGATTACCCACCGACGCCGCAGAGCGTTATCCTCATGAATTTTCTGGCGGACAACGCCAACGGATATGCATAGCCAGAGCATTGGCATTACAACCGGAATTAATCATTGCTGACGAGTCTGTTTCTGCTCTTGATGTTTCCGTTCAAGCGCGTGTTCTCGCGTTGTTGGAGGCATTGAAAGAGGAGTTCGGCATAGCTTATCTTTTCATATCACATGATATGGCAGTGGTTGAAAACGTTGCGGACCGTGTGGCAGTTATGTATCTGGGTCAGATCGTTGAGATGGGAACCAGTGAACAGGTGTTTAGCAATCCACAACACCCATATACCAATCGGTTAATTGAGGCTGTTCCTGTACCGGACCCAACACATATACGCGCGAAAAACATTCGGTTAACTGGAGAAATTCCAAGCCCAGTATTCCCTGTTGGGACTAGCCCAGAACAGTTGGTGCTAACAGATATTGGTGACGGTCATCTTGTTGCTCTCTAAAATCAGAAACGAGCACTGCAAGCGGTGCTCACTCCTTTTGGCAATAAATTAATCTCACATATGAAGCGCATGACCAAGCGCTTTAAGGCAGGCTTCCTGTAATGCTTCACCTCGCGAGGGATGTGCATGTATGGTGCCGGCAATATCTTCAAGTCGCGCTGCCATCTCGATAGCAAGCGCAAAAGAAGCGGCCAACTCAGATACATTTTCACCAACAGCTTGAATACCGAGTACAACATGATTGTCAGCACGCGCGACCACTCTTACAAAACCATCTTCTCGCTCAGTCGTCATTGCTCGACCACTTGCGCTAAAGGGAAATAGTCCAGTTTTTACATCAATCTTTTCTTGTTTGACTTCATCTGGTGTCAACCCAACGGAAACAATTTCCGGGTCAGTAAAGCAAATTGCCGGAATGCACTGTTTATCCCAGTCTCGATTTTCACCAGCAACAATCTCGGCAACCATCTCTCCCTGAGCCATAGCC
This sequence comes from Lentilitoribacter sp. Alg239-R112, assembly GCF_900537175.1. GTDB lineage: Bacteria > Pseudomonadota > Alphaproteobacteria > Rhizobiales > Rhizobiaceae > Lentilitoribacter. The sequence continues at coordinate 2,567,094 of NZ_LS999833.1, forward strand.
CGATGCGCCAACATTGGTTCACCTGTTACATCACCTATTGCATATATCCCGCGCATAGAGGTTTGACATCTATCGTCAACTTTGATGAATTCCCCATCCATATCAACAGCAAGGCGGTTTAATCCAATTCCATCAGTCACCGGTTGACGCCCAACTGTCACAAGTATCTTATCGGCTCCGATTTCGTGGATATCACCGTTCTCATCCTCAACATGCAATGATTTGGCATCACGACTTTGTTCCTTGGCACGGGTTTTGGTAAGTATGCTGACACCTAAAGCACTCAATCTCGCGACAACGGGCTTTGTTAATGCCGCATCATATTGCGGTAATATTCTATCCGCAGCTTCCACTACTGTCACTTTTGAACCAAGCTTGGCAAATGCAGACCCAAGTTCTAAACCGATGTAGCCGCCGCCCACGACAACAAGCCTTTCAGGTATTTTATTGACTGACAACAGGTCAGTTGACGAACAAACAGTTTCACTAAACGGCAAAAACGACAATTCGATCGGCCTTGAGCCAGTTGCGATAACAATTTTTTCGGCTTCAATCGCTTGCGTTCCATCAGCGGTTTTGACTTCAACTTTTTTGCCATCGACAAACCGCACGTGCCCATTCACAAAACGGGTATTGGCTTTTTTCATAAGTGTCGAAACGCCCGAGTTTAAACGAGTAACGATACCGTCTTTCCATTCGAGTGTTTTAGCAAAATCAATTTGTGGATTGCTGTTGGTCAATCCAATTGGGGTCACATTCTGCGCAGCTTCTTTCATCTTGAAAAATTCATCAGCAGCATGAATGATAGCTTTTGATGGAATGCAGCCAACATTTAAACATGTTCCGCCAGCTTTTTCTTTTTCAACGACGATTGTATCAATACCCAGTTGGCCTGCGCGAATTGCACAAACATAACCACCCGGCCCCGCACCAATGATCAATAACTTACAAGTAAGATCAGCCATCTACTACCCTTCCACAAAAATCATTGCTGGTGTTTCCAGTAATGATTTCAATCGCTGCACAAAAACGGCTGCATCCCATCCGTCAATAATTCGATGATCAAAACTACATGACAGGTTCATCATTTGTCGTGGCAAGAATTCACTTCCATTCCACGCAGGGCGAACAGCCATTCGGTTGACACCAATGATTGCGAGTTCAGGGCGGTTTATGATTGGTGTTGTTGCAATAGCGCCCAATTTACCGAGCGATGTTATTGATATTGTCGATCCAGAAAGCTCCTCACGAGAGGCACTTCCATTTCGCGCAGCTTCTGCAACCCGCGTCAACTCAGTAGCCATTTGCCAAATGTTCATAGCTTCACAGTGGTGAACAACTGGAACCATCAACCCCTTTGGGGTCTGTGTAGCGATACCAATATGAGTAGCTCCAAACTGGCGAATAAGGTTTGCCTCATCATCATAATGGGCATTCATATCTGGCTGTTCCTTAATAGCAGACACCATCGCGCCCATTAGAAACGGCAATATTGTAAGTCGCGGTTTATCTTCTCCATGCTCAGTATTTAACTTCTGGCGCAACTCTTCCAGAGACGTCACATCAATTTCTTCCACAATCGTAATGTGCGGGATATGCGTATTTGCCTCAGACATGCGCTCTGCAATTTTCCGACGCATTCCAATAACTTTAACTTCACTCACATCATGATTTTTCATTCGTCCATGTGGTTCTGATATCGTTTTGCGATCATTAGCAAAATACATATCCAAATCATCATGAGTGATCCGACCCGCAGGGCCGCTCCCCGGCACTAAACGCAGATCAATACCAGCATCCTTTGCGCGCTTGCGCACCGCTGGCGATGTGAGAAACTTTTCACCTTCTGCACGCAATGTTCTAACTGATTGCGCCTCTGATTTTTTTCCAGTTTCCAAGTTCTCCAAAGTAGATGGCTTTACCTCTTCTTCTGCCCGAACATCGGTTATAACTTCAGGTTCTGGTGCCGGAGCAATATCAATACGCTCACCGTCGGTAGTTTGGGATGAGTTATCATTCCCTTCTCCCTGCACTTCAATACGAACAAGAGGCGAACCCACAGGAACAGTGTCTCCCACTTCACCTGCATATTCAATAATGGTCCCTGATACTGAAGATGGAATCTCAATCGTCGCTTTATCTGTCATCACAGCAGCAAAGACCTCATCTTCTCTAACAACGTCACCAACCGGAACACAAAGCTCAACGATTTCGGCCTCGGCTACCCCCTCGCCGACGTCAGGCATTTTTATTGTGTAGATACCCATCTTTTATGCCTCCATCATTTCTTTGATAGCCGTGGCAACGCGGTCAGGTCCGGGGAAATAATCCCACTCAAAAACATGAGGATAAGGTGTATCCCAACCGGCAACACGCGTAATAGGCGCTTCCAGATTGTAGAAACATTCTTTTTGGATAATTGCTGCAAGTTCAGCACCAAATCCGGACGTTAATGTTGCTTCATGAACAACGGCACAACGACCGGTTTTTTGAACAGATTTGACAATAGTTTCCTTATCCAGCGGAAGTAAGGATCTCAGATCAATGACCTCGGCATCCAACCCGCTCTGTTCAACAGCTGCTGATGCCACATGAACCATTGTACCATATGTCAGGATTGTCAGATCATTACCCTCACGGCGCACAACTGCCTTCCCTAAATCTGTTTTAAAGTAACCTTCGTCAACTTCGCCAAGCACATGGTTCTTCCATGGCACAATAGCTTTGTCATGATGCCCATCAAACGGCCCATTATAAAGTCGTTTTGGTTCCAGGAAGATGACGGGATCAGGGTCTTCCATCGCCGCAATGAGTAACCCTTTCGCATCTTGAGGGTTAGATGGCATCACCGTTTTAAGACCCGCGACATGGGTAAATAACGCTTCTGGGCTTTGGCTATGCGTTTGACCACCATAAATACCGCCGCCGGCTGGCATCCGGATTACCATCGGGCAGGTAAATTCTCCTGCCGATCGATACCGCATTCGCGCAGCTTCCGACACAATCTGATCGTAGGCGGGATACATATAATCAGCGAATTGAATTTCCACACATGGGCGTAAACCATAAGTCGCCATCCCAATCGCTGCACCAACGATACCAAGCTCATTAATCGGCGCATCAAAACAACGCGTTGGTCCATATTTTTCCTGCAAACCAGCAGTGCAGCGAAAAACGCCTCCGAAAAAACCGACATCTTCACCAAACACGATAATTCGTTCATCACGCTCCATCATGACATCATGCGCATTTTGAATCGCTTCAATCATCGTCATCTTGGCCATGATTATATCCCCGCCTGTTGACGCTGTTCTATAAGGTGGGAAGGCATCTCTTCATAAACGTCTCTAAACATATCACTCACGGACGGACGACTACCGGTTAGTAATGTACCAATTGCCTCAGCTTCTTTTTGTGCTGTCACCACAAGATCTGTGATTTCAGCTTCGGCTTGGACATGGCGTTCCTCGGTCCAGAGACCTCGTGCGATCAAATGCGTTTTTAATCGCAAAATAGGATCACCCAAAGGCCATGCATCGCTTTCTTGTTTTGGGCGGTATGCCGAAGGATCGTCAGATGTCGAATGCCCTCCAACACGATAGGTGACATGCTCAATAACAGTTGGACCTAAATTACGTCTTGCTCGTTCAGTTGCCCATTTTGCTGCCGCATGAACAGCTAAATAATCATTTCCATCAACCCGCAAGGCAGGAATACCAAATCCATGTCCTCTGGCTGCAAACGTCCCTGAACCACCTCGGGCAATGCCTTGGAACGTTGAGATTGCCCATTGATTATTGACAATATTCAGGACGACAGGTGCCTTATAGGTTGAAGCATAAACCAGAGCTGCGTGGAAATCTCCCTCGGCAGTTGAGCCATCCCCAACCCAGCCAGCCGCAATTTTTGTATCATTGCTAATGGCCGATGCCATAGCCCAGCCCACGGCTTGGATATATTGGGTCGCGAGATTTCCTGAGACGGAAAAAAAGCCCTCATCCTTGAAAGAATAGAGAACAGGCAATTGACGCCCGCGCATCGTATCTTCTTCATTGGAATAAATCTGGCACATCATTTTCTTGAGCGAAAACTCTTTCGCAATCAGTAATCCCGCCTGCCGATAGGTCGGAAAATTCATATCACCTTTGTTAAGCGCAAGACGAAATGCGCAACTCACAGCCTCTTCTCCCAAATGCTGCATATAAAATGAGGTCTTACCCTGCCGCTGCGCCATCATCATGCGATGGTCAAATATGCGTAAGGTCATCATATGACGCAGCCCGTCACGCAATTGACCGTCGCTTAATGTTCCCGCCCATGGTCCGACGGCTTCGCCATCTCTGTTAAGCACACGAACGATCGAATATGCGAGATCACGCATATTTTCAGGATCTTCATCAACCTCAGGACGTCTCACACTACCCGCGGGTGGGATTTCGACACCAGAAAAATCAGGCGTATCACCAGGCCTACATTCAGGTTCTGGAACATGTAATTGTAATGGTTCAAACTTGGTCATTGAATTACTACCGTCCTTTCATGAATAGATGCACATTACGAATGTGCGCCCACTCTAATCATCGCGTGTTTTACAGAGCAGTGCGCAATATCGTCTCTAAATTTAATTTGTCGATGTCACCGTCATCGGATTCACTCAACATAAGGCTAACTAAATTGGCAGGAACGTCTGAAATCGTTTTATACTTCCACTGCGGCTTTCTATCTTTATCGATTACAGCTGCCCGAACGCCCTCCAGAAATTCGCCATGTTCCAATGCGCGAGAAACAAAGCGATATTCATCCGCTAATGCTTGATACAAGTTATGGTGTTTGCGCGCTTTTCGAATGAGATTGAGAGCAATAATTGCTGATAAAACGGAATTTCTTTGAATCTGGCTCGCAGATTTTACTGACCAAGATTCATTTTCTATGTTGAGCATCGATGCACAAATCTCATCTACGGAATCTAGGCAAAAATGCTCATCTACATCCTTCTGAAGCTCTGATAAAATGGATTCACCTGCATCGGATACAAAATCAAAAACAATGTCTGGGTCTCCGGTTCTAACAAGTGCTTTTTTTAGATCTTCCAACTTTGCCTCTGAGACAAAATAATCCGCAAAACTACAAAAAATGGCATCGGCCGCATTCATTTTATAACTCGTAAGAGCCAGATATTCACCTAAATAACCAGGTGCATTTGCCAATAGAAGTGAACCGCCCACATCAGGCACCAATCCAATGGAACATTCTGGCATGGCGATCATACTACTATCTGTAACTATTCGATGGGAACAGTGTGCTGATATTCCAACTCCACCACCCATCACCAGCCCATGCATAAAACTAAAGAATGGTTTTGGATAGGACGCGATGAGTTCATTTAATCGATATTCATCACGCCAAAACTGAGCTGGCTCTGCATAGTTTTTATCAAGGCCACAATTATACAGCCAGTTCACATCCCCGCCTGCACAAAACGCTCGATCACCATCCCCTTCGATCAAGATGATTTTCACTGAACTATCATTAATCCAACCAATGAGCGCTTTCTCGATGGCAAGTGCCATATCATGAGAAAGGGCATTGAGCGCGTTAGTGCGCGTTAACGTTATACGCCCAACAGCGCCATCGATCTTGACTTGAACATCTGTACATTGTTCCACGACACTAGCCTCTTTCTTCCAACAGGGCACGCGCAGTGATAACACGCATGATTTCATTCGTGCCCTCCAAAATCTGATGGACACGCAAATCGCGAACAATTTTCTCGATTCCATAATCTTTAAGATAGCCGTAACCGCCATGAAGTTGCAGCGCCTCATTTGCAACTTCAAACGAGACATCGGTTACAAATACCTTTGCCATTGCGCAGAATTTTGTGGCTTGTGGATGTTTTTGATCAAGCATCCAAGCAGCTTTGTGCAGGAAACTACGAGCAGCTTGCAATTTAATTTCCATATCAGCGAGTTTAAATTGAAGAGCTTGAAACTGATCAAGCGTCTTGCCGAAAGCTTTTCGCTCGCCAACATATGTCAGTGATTTATCTAACGCAGATTGTGCACCGCCGAGTGCGCAAGCTGCAATGTTTAGCCGGCCACCATTCAGACCCGACATTGCATATTTAAAACCTTCACCTTCTGTACCCATAAGGTTTGAGATAGGCACTTCGCAATCATCAAACTGCACTTGTGCTGTCGGCTGAGATTGCCAACCCATCTTATGCTCGTTTGCACCAAAGCTTAATCCAGTAGCTTCTTTGTTCACGACTATAGAAGAGATTCCTTTCGAACCATCTTCCCCAGTACGGCACATAACAAGGTAGACATCAGCATAATTACCACCGGAAATAAATGCCTTGGTTCCATTTAGCTGGAAGACATCACCTGCCTTACTGGCACGTGTTCGTAATGACGCAGCGTCGGATCCAGAACCTGGTTCTGTCAAACAATAGGAGGCAAATTTTTCAAAAGTGCAAAGCTTAGACAACCACTCCTGTTTCAATTCTTGCGAACCATAAGCATCAATCATCCAAGCACACATATTATGAATAGACATAAATGCTGCAACAGATGGACACCCATGAGAAAGAGCCTCAAATATTAGTGCTGCATCCAGACGTTTTAAACCAGATCCACCGAACTCTTCTGTCACATAAATGCCACCCAAACCAAGTTCACCTGCCTGCTGCAGCAATGAACGAGGGATTGTTCCTTGCTGTTCCCATTCAGATGCAAAAGGCGCGATTTGCTCTTGACTAAAAGCTTTAGACATATCGAAGATGGCTGTCTGTTCTTCAGTTAGCTCAAAGTTCATAATTATATCCTTCGTCTTCCGTTGGTTTGGTTTACAAGTTATGCTTTGTTTAATTGAGCCTCAACATACTGATCAGCGGCACTATGCATGCCAATATTTTCACGTTCAGCAAGTTCGATAATTTTGTCCAATGTTTGCGTCAGGCTTTCAATCCGACTACTTACAAAAGAAGGATCATCGCACTTCAAAATTTCTGCTGCCACATTTATGATACCACCTGAGTTTACAACATAATCGGGCGCATAGAATATATCCTTCGAATTTAATAAATCTCCGATATCGGGGCCTGAAAGTTGATTATTAGCAGCGCCAACAACTACCGAAACTTTCAACTGATCGACTGTCTCTTCATTCAAAACGGCACCCAATGCACAGGGTGCAAAAACATCAGCTTCCACAGCATAAATTTCGTCCAGCGGAATGGCGACAGCGCCAAATTCTGCGACAGCTTTTTTAACAAGATCATTATTCAAATCAGTAACCAGAAGCTGGGCACCTGCGTTGTGCAGGTACGAAGCAAGATGCCATCCAACATGACCTAAACCTTGGACTGCCACTTTAACATTTGTTAAATCAGATTTCCCTAATCGATACTCAACTGAACGAGCAAGACATGCAAATACACCTTTGGCTGTTACAGGTGACGGATCGCCACTTGCATATTCTCCTTTTTCCAAACCGGCGACATAGGGTGTAACCTCTGCCACAATTTCCATGTCTGATGGAGAGATACCAACATCCTCCGCTGTGAAGTAGCGACCGTCAAGCGCATCCACAAAACGCCCAAATGCACGCATCATTTCTGGTGTTTTCTTTTCACCAATAATAACCGACTTACCACCACCTAAAGGAAGCTGGGCAGAACGGTTTTTATAAGTCATCCCCTTAGACAAGCGCTGAACATCTGTCTTTGCTTCCTCAAGGGAGGCATAATTCCAAAGACGGCAACCACCAGCCGCAGGACCATGCTGAGTAGAGTGTATGGAAATCAGGGCACGCAGACCAGTGTCCGTGTCTTCGCAATAGTGCAAAGCCTCATAACCATCCAAACTATCAACTTCTGTAATATTCATATCTACTCACCTTTATTGTCAAAGGTCCCTTAGTTAAGTCGTTCTATTGTCAGCGCTATGCCTTCACCACCACCGATACATAACGACGCCATGCCCTTGCGCATATTTCTTGCTTCAAGCGCATTAATAAGTGTCACCAAAATTCTGGCACCACTTGCACCAATAGGATGTCCAAGCGCACATGCTCCACCATTTACGTTCACAATTGAATGATCCAGATTAAGTTCGTGCATAGCGGCCATAGGAACAACGGCAAATGCTTCGTTAATCTCCCAAAGGTCAACGTCTTCGGCTGCCCAACCTGATTTCTTAAGCGCTTTTTGCATGGCTGGTACGGGAGCGGTTGTAAACCAATTTGGTTCCTGCGCATGGCTTGCGTGCGCAACTATGCGTGCCCGAATATTGGCGTTGCGAGCAATTGCATCGCTCTCACGCATTAAAACAACAGCAGCAGCACCATCAGAAATTGATGATGAATTTGCCGCAGTAACCGTACCATCCTTTTTAAAAACAGGACGAAGATGCGGTATTTTTTCTGGCCTTGCATTATCAGGCTGTTCATCCTGAGTTACAATCATATCGCCCGTGCGAGTTGATACTGTAACCGGTATAATCTCTTTGGCAAAACTGCCGTCAGATTGTGCACGTTTGGCACGCGCTAAACTTTCTAGAGAATACGCATCCTGCTGTTCACGCGTAAATTTAAATTTATCAACACAATCTTCGGCGAAAGTACCCATTGCACGTCCTGTTTCATAGGCATCTTCCAACCCGTCTTTCATCATATGATCAACGGCCACGCTCTGCCCCAATCGAACACCCGCTCGCATGGCCGGCAAAAGGTGCGGCGCATTGGTCATGCTCTCCATGCCACCCGCAACAAGCACCTTACCATTATCCGCCAAGAGCTGATCATGGGCCATGGTAATGGTTTTAAGGCCGGAACCACACATTTTATTGATCGTTGTTGCTGGAATCGACTTTCCCAGCCCAGCATGAAACCCTGTTTGCCTTGCGGGTGCTTGCCCCTGCCCGGCAGATAAAACATTTCCCATAAGGATTTCATCAACTTGATCTGTTGTTACGTTTGCATTTTTTAAAGTTGCTTTAACCGCAGCTCCACCCAGTTGACTTGCTGAAAGTGGCGCAAAACCACCCATCATCGCGCCTATTGGTGTACGGGATGCTCCGACAATAACAATGGAATCTTTTTTCATCCAATTTCCTTTCAAAATCCGCGAGCAACTTGAGCTAATCTAACTAAAGTTTACGATGAACAGTTAGTAACCGTGTTGTTAAATTGTCGCTTTGTTTAAATATATATCGCAACACAGTAATAAAATTTGGGCTATATTAATGAAACTATCATCAATTTATCACCTAGATAAGAACAGTATGGGTTCAAGCACCTAACTAAAAGTCAGTTACAGAGGTACAGACGCAGTGTTTTTGACCTCCTTCAAAGCAAGGCTCGTATGCGTAAAGGCAACATTTGGGAGTTGCATTAGCGAGTTTTTAATCGTGCTTTCATAATGGGTAACACTTTGGGCAAGAACACGAAGAATATAATCATGATCACCAGTCATTGTATAACACTGCATAACTTCGGGCACATCGGCAACAGCGGTTTCAAATGCATTAAGACTATCTCGATTATGCTCTCTCAGGCGCACAAAACAAAAGATAACAATATCCAAACCAACTTTTGTAGGATCAACAATGTAGCGTTTTTCATCAACAACGCCACTTTGCTTCATTTTGGAAAGTCGGCGCCAACATGGTGTGTGACTTAAACCTGTTTCCTCACCCAATTCCCGCATTGTCATATCCGGGTTTTTCTGCAGAGCTTTTAGGATTTTTCTATCGGTTGCATCAACACTCATTTGCGCCATAAAATTTCCTTCTGATAAACATTCTAAAGTTCAACAACATTCTAACGCACCCCCCTAGCGTACCCAGGGAGCTAATCTCTTGTTAAAAAATGCGTCAATACCCAGCTTAGTCTCTTCACTCTCCCAACGGTCAGCAAGGATTGCAATCGTACTCTCTATTTGAGTTGGCGTTATATTGCTCGACAGGTTTTGGCAGAGCAATTTTGCATCTGCAACAGCTCCCGGCGCTGTTTTTAAGATCGTCTTTAGCTCAGCATCTATAGCCTCATCCAAATCCTCTGTTACTTTAGTTACGAGACCACTACGCAGCGCAAAATCCGAGTTAAAGCCTCTCCCTGAAAAGAAAACTTGCCGCGCGAATCCACCTCCCATTCGCTCTACTACAAATGGACCGATGGTAGCCGGAACAAGGCCTAATTTTGTCTCGGTTAGCCCATATTTAGCTGCAGGATGTGCGATAACGAGATCACAAACAGCCATCAAACCTATACCGCCGCCAAACGCATTTCCCTGAACGCGGCCAATGAGAGGTTTGGGCAAAGTGTTTAATTTCATAAGTGCACTAGCTAGAATTCTAGCTGCGGCCATTTTTCCTTCGCGATTTTGCCCCGCTTGTTCGCGCATCCAGTCCAGATCCCCACCTGCACAAAAACTTTTCCCTTCAGCTTTTAAAACAACCGCTCTGACATTTTCATCATTTGCGCATAGCTCGGCTGCGGCAGTTAATTCAAGCAACATTTCCGCATTCATCGCATTATGTTTTTCGGCTCGATTTAATGTCAGATATGCAATCCCACATTCGTCTATCAACAACGAGATAGTATTAAAATCAGACATCAATACCGCCCTCCAATTCGTGCATAATATTGCCCATCATAATTTCAACTTTCTCTAGCCCTTCCAAGTCGATACCGGTTTGCCAACCCTCATTGAGAAGCATATTCGCAAGCGCTGATGTTGATACATTACCCTTCGCACCCGGCGCATATGGGCAACCTCCCAGACCGCCAATTGCACTATCAAAACTGCGCAAGCCCATATCCAAACTAACCTTCACATTAGTCAACGCCTGCCCATTCGTATCATGATAATGTCCTGCCAGATTTTTGGAAGGGACGCACTCTAACACCGATGCCAGCATTGCCTCTATCGTTAGAGGGGTTCCTATCCCAATCGTATCTCCAAGAGAGATTTCGTAACAGCCCATCTCGAGCATCTGAGCTGTAAGGTCGGCAACTGCCTTAGGTGCAATGTGCCCCTCATAAGGACAACCTGCAACGCAAGAAACATAACCACGAACTCTGATATTTCTTTTTTTTGCAGCCTCGATGATTGGTGCAAAACGCTGCAAACTTTCTGCTATGCTGCAATTTATATTCTTCTGACTGAATGTTTCTGATGCCGCCGCAAATATTGCCACTTCATCGGCTTTCGCTTCTAATGCTTTTTCAAAACCGATCATATTTGGCACCAATGCCCCATAGACCACATCTGGTTCCCGGATGATATTAGTCAAAACCTCGCTTGCATCCGCCATCTGCGGAACCCATTTTGCCGACACAAATGCAGTTGCCTCAATACGCTTAAACCCCAATTTTGAGAGCGCATTAATAAGGGCAATTTTTTGTACTGTTGGAATTATGACTTTCTCATTTTGCAATCCGTCTCGTGGACCAACTTCATATATGTGTACGAACTTATCCATTACGATCCACCTAACTTGCGTAATTCCCGGCGCATGATTTTGCCAGTCGCCGTCGTTGGTAGCTCGGGAACAATGGTGATTTCACGAGGGTATTCATGTGCAGCAAGACGCGTTTTCACATGCGTTTGCAGATCCGAGATCAACTCATCTGTCTCATCATAACCATCAGAAAGTACAATAAATGCGGTAACGATTTCGGTTCGCACATTATCTGCCTTACCCACAACACCAGCCATCTGCACAGCGGGATGCCGCATCAAGCAATCCTCAATACTTCCCGGACCTATCCGATACCCAGCGGATGTAATCACATCGTCATCTCGTCCCACAAACCGAAACCAATTATCCCCCTCGTCGATACCCATATCCCCGGTGATCAACCAATCGCCAATAAATTTATCTTGCGTGGCCTCGGAGTTCTTCCAATAATTTAACATCATAACAGGGGTGGATGATTTCACCGCTATCATACCTATCTCGCCTTGGGTAACAGGCACACCATGATCGTCAATGATAGCAAGCTGATGTCCTGCAACAGCCTTACCCATCATTCCCGGAGGCGTTGCTACAACTGAGGAACAAGAAGAAACCAAAAGATTTGCTTCTGTTTGACCATAAAACTCATTAATCGTTACATCTAGAACATCACGCCCCCATGACAGTAATTCAGAACCAAGCGCCTCTCCGCCGCTGCCAACAGACTGTAATGATAGTCTTGTGGGTGATTTCTTTGGCGCATAACTCCGCATCATTTTTAACGCGGTCGGCGGCAAAAATGCATGTTGAATATCATGTTTTGATAGAAGTTCGAAAGCCGCTTCAGCCGTAAATTTTTCAAAACGTTTAGCGACAACGGTCATACCGCTCGCAAGGGCCGGCATCAATGCATCAAATAATCCGCCAATCCATGCCCAATCAGCAGGTGTCCACATTACATTTCCAGGCTTGGCTGAGAAGTCATTAAACATCTCAAACCCCGGCATATGTCCTTCCAGCACCCGATGTCCATGTAGCGCCCCTTTGGGTGAACCTGTGGTGCCAGATGTATAAATAATAATTGCTGGATCATCAGGCTTAGTTGGTGCAGGGCTGTATCTTCTATCCTGCCTCATCAGAGCTGAATTAAAGTCTAACGAACCGAGGTCGGTATGAATTCCGTCAACTGTGTATATAACGAAATTTTCCCGTGCCACGGCGTCCATCAGATTTAACTTTCGCGCACCATCACGGTTAGTGATAATAAGTTTAATTCCCGCATCCACAACCCGATGCTGCAAAGCATCCGGTCCAAAGAGCATAAATAACGGCACCGAGATCGCTCCGAGTTTGAAAACTCCTAGATGTCCGACAGCCGTTTCTAAAGCTTGAGGCAATAGAATGCCTACGCGATCTCCTTGCGTTATGCCCGCTTCAGTCAGAAAATTTGCACATTGATTAGAAAGATCACGCAACTCCCCATAGCTCACGCAGCGTTCTTCATCCGCAAGAACAAGAGCAGAAACATCTGGTGTCTTTTCAGCCCAATCATCACATGCAACTTGCCCGATATTATAAACATCTGGCAGTTGCCAGCCGTCACGCTCTAATCGATAACACAAACTCTCTGGAGGATAATTCATCTAGTTCTCATCCTCAATTGTGAGCAATACGGTTCCGCCCTCAACAGCATCTCCTTCACAACAATTGATCTCATTTATTTTGCCATCACATGGAGCAGTAAGACTCATTTCCATTTTCATAGCTTCAATTACGATGAGCCGTTCACCAGATTTTACGTGCGCTCCATTTGTAGCTTCCACCAATCTTACAACGCCGCTCATTGGCGCCACAATAGCATTTGCGCTTTGTGCCTCTGCATCAGCACTGGCAAGAGGATCCGGTAAAACAAATTCAAAAGTTTGCCCATCTATCAAAACTGAGACATGTTTTTCATGACCACGCTCAAAACAAGCAGTCTTTGCGCAAAACTGGATACCATCGACAAAAACAGTTATCCCTTTGTCATCGTGAGATATCACATCGAGCTGAACCGCCGTTCTCTCATCATCGACTGATTGAAGGTTGATACGATTTTGTTCCAGCAACACTAATCGATAGACATATTGTTTTGCTTGACTAAACATAGTGACCAAGTGACTGGCGGAACCCCATAGACGCCAACCAGTATCTGGGTCACAGAAATTCAATTTCAATACTGTAATCATAGCGATGGCTACGACTGTGTCGTTGGGTTCTGCCTGCATCGTGAGCGCATCCAAATTTCGCTCGATAAGACCCGTATCAACATTGCCATCTACAAAATCTACATTATGTGCCAAGGCTTGCAAAAAACTCAAATTCGAGATCGTGCCTGCAATATGGGTCTCCGATAGAGCCCCGCTCAACTTATTCAACGCCTCATTTCGTGTTGATCCATGCGTGATAACTTTAGCAATCATTGGGTCATAGTAAGGGGTAATATCATCACCGGAACCAATGCCCGTATCATTGCGAGCCATATCAGAAAACTCAACATGAGCTAAGTTACCGGAAGCAGGCAAGAAACCCGAGCTAACATCCTCTGCATAAAGACGCGCCTCAAATGCATGACCGTTAACTTGCACTTCATCTTGCTTAAATGGCAATGAATCACCCGCTGCAACACGTAATTGGAGTTCGACCAAATCTAACCCTGTAATCGCTTCGGTCACCGGATGTTCAACCTGCAGACGTGTATTCATTTCCATGAACCAAAAACCGTCACTGCGAAGCATGTTCGAGCCATCAACTATGAACTCAATTGTTCCGGCACTTTCATAACCAATTGCTTTTGCAGCTTTTACAGCAGCACTGGTCATCGACGCACGCATTTCATCGCCGATGCCTGGTGCAGGAGCTTCTTCAATCACTTTCTGGTGACGGCGCTGGAGAGAACAGTCACGTTCATACAAATGAACTACATTTCCAAAACCATCCCCAAAAATCTGAACTTCAATGTGTCGGGGGGATGTAATAAATTTCTCAATAAGCACGACAGGATCGCCAAATGCTGCCTGCCCTTCGCGAGCCGCACTTTCAAGTGCTGAGTTAAAATCATCAGACGTTTCGACAAGACGCATACCCTTCCCGCCTCCGCCTGCACGCGCTTTAATCAAAACGGGAAAGCCAATTTTCTCCGCTTCTGCATGCAAAAACTCCGGATCCTGATTAGACCCATGATATCCAGGTACAACAGGTACACCAGCTTCCGACATAAGCATCTTGGCCGCATCTTTTAAACCCATAGCGCGAATTGCTTTTGAACTCGGTCCAATAAAGGTAATATCGGCAGCGTCTACTGCATCCACAAAATCAGGGTTTTCAGATAAAAAACCATAGCCTGGATGAATGGCTTCAGCACCCGTCTTTAGGGCTGCTTTAATGATAACATCACCCTTAAGATAACTATCGACAACGGGCGCTGGACCAATGTGAACAGCTTCATCTGCCATCAATACATGACGAGCTTTTACATCTGCATCTGAAAAAACGGCAACCGTTTTAATACCCATACGCCTCGCAGTATCAATAATACGGCAAGCAATTTCACCGCGATTGGCGATCAGTATTTTTGAAAACATAACCATCACATTCTGAACAAGCCGAAACTTGTCTCCTCCAAAGGCGCATTCAGGCACGCTTTTAAACTCAAAGACACAACATCCCTTGTTTTACGAGGGTCAATTATCCCGTCGTCCCATAAACGGGCAGAGGCATAGAACGGATGAGATTGCTCTTCAAATTGATCAAGAATTGGTTGCTTAAACGCAGCCTCTTGCTCGGAACTCCAGTCCTCACCTCGCGCCTGTTTACCAGCGCGCGTTACAGTGGCCATGACACCCGCAGCTTGCGCACCACCCATGACTGAAATTCGTGCATTAGGCCACATCCAGACAAAGCGAGGGCCGAACGCACGACCACACATTCCATAATTTCCCGCACCATAAGATCCACCGATTATGACAGTAATTTTTGGAACATTGGCCGTTGAAACGGCGTTAACCAGCTTTGCACCATCCTTGGCGATCCCGCCCGCTTCATATTTTGAACCTACCATGAAGCCCGTAATATTTTGCAAAAATAAAAGCGGTATTTTTCTTTGGCAACAGAGCTCAATAAAGTGGGCACCTTTAAGAGAACTTTCGGAAAAAAGCACACCATTGTTGGCGATAATGCCAACTGGCATTCCATCAATATGTGCAAACCCTGTAACCAATGTTGCGCCATAACGCGCCTTAAATTCGTCAAATTCACTGCCATCAACAATACGCGCAATGATATCGCGTATATCATATGGCTGCCGCGTATCTTTGGGGATTAATCCCATAATGTCATCAGTTGGAAAGGCAGGAAGTTTAGGGTCTCGCAGTGTTAAATCCGTAGCAGGCGCCTGCCCCAAAGTGCTGACCACTTGCCTTGCAAGTGCCAATGAATGAGCATCATCTTCTGCCAAATAGTCCGCAACGCCAGAAAGACGGGTATGGGTATCTGCTCCACCTAACGTCTCGGCATCGACTTCTTCTCCCGTTGCCTCTTTAACCAATGGAGGACCAGCAAGAAAAATCATTGCCTGTTCTTTGACCATGATTGTGGTATCACACATAGCTGGTACATAAGCACCACCAGCAGTACAGTTTCCCATCACAACCGCAATTTGAGCAATGCCTTTAGCGCTCATGCGCGCTTGATTATAAAAGATACGCCCAAAGTGATCCCTATCAGGAAAAACCTCATCCTGATTTGGCAAATTCGCTCCACCACTATCTACTAAATATATGCATGGAAGACGATTTTCCTCTGCAATCTCTTGCGCGCGCAAATGTTTCTTCACGGTTAAAGGATAGTAGGTTCCCCCTTTTACAGTCGCATCATTACAGACGATCATACAATCTCTGCCTTGAATTTTACCAATTCCCGCAATGACACCCGCCGCCGGGATATCGACATCATAAACCTCACGTGCAGCAAACAAGCCAATCTCTAAAAAAGGCGAACCATAGTCTAGAAGGTTTTGCACCCGATCACGCGGCAACAATTTGCCGCGATTCTGATGACGTTCCCTTGCTTTTTTCGAGCCACCTTGCATTAAGCGCGAGGCTTCTTTCGAAATAATGTCAAGCTGCTGCTCCATTGTAGTGGAGTTTTCACTGGAAGGATTCGCGTTCGATCGAAGAATAGCCATATCAAACCGCTTCGTTAAAAATTTCACGACCAATCAACATGCGCCGGATTTCACTTGTTCCCGCGCCGATTTCATACAATTTGGCATCACGCAGGAGGCGACCGGTTGGGAATTCATTCATATAGCCGTTACCGCCTAAACATTGAATTGCCTCCAATGCGATTTGCGTTGCTTTCTCGGCAGCATATAAAATACAGCCGGCAGAATCTTTCCGCGTTGCCTCCCCAATGTCACAAGCTCGCGCAACAGCATAAACATATGACCTGCAGGCATTCATCGTTGTATACATGTCTGCCAGCTTACCCTGCATAAGCTGGAAAGTTCCGATCGGTTTTCCAAATTGCTGTCTATCGTGAACATATGGCACGACCAAATCCATTGCTGCAGCCATAATACCAACAGGACCAGCAGCAAGGACAACCCGCTCATAATCAAGCCCAGACATAAGTACCTTTACGCCCTGCCCCTCTTCGCCAAGAATATTTTCACTCGGCACTTCACAATCGTTGAATAACAATTCGCAAGTATTTGATCCGCGCATTCCAAGTTTATCCAACTTTTGCGCAGTCGAGAATCCAGCCATGCCTTTTTCTATTATAAAGGCTGTAATCCCTTTCGGCCCTGCTTCTGGATCAGTCTTTGCGTAAACAACAAGAGTGCTCGCATCGGGACCATTCGTGATCCACATCTTGTTTCCATTTAAGATGAACTTATCATCCTGACGATCTGCTCTCAGCTTCATCGAAACAACATCTGAACCTGCACCTGGCTCTGACATAGCAAGCGAACCAACATGTTCTCCGGATAGAAGCTTTGGCAAGTATTTTGCCTTTTGCTCCGTTGTTCCCCATCGCTGAATTTGATTTACGCAAAGATTGGAGTGTGCACCGTAAGAAAGTCCAACTGATGCTGATGCACGGCTTATTTCTTCAATCGCAACACAATGGGCTAAATACCCCATATTAACGCCACCATCTTCCTCGCTAACCGTTATGCCATGCAGTCCGAGCTCTCCCATTTTCTCCCAAAGATCCATTGGAAACTCATTGCTAGCATCAATTTCTGCTGCGCGGGGTGCAATTTCACTTTGAGCAAATTTAGACACCATATCGCGTAGCGCATCGATATCTTCTCCCAAATTAAAGTTCATCATAGATTCATACATGGGCCAACTCCTCGTTATTTTCCGATGAAACCATTACGCCTTGCGATCTAAGAACCATCGCGGCATAAATATCTTCAATTCTATCTTGTGATAATCGCCCACCAGATCGATACCAGGTATTAACACCGGTTAGCATCGATAGAATTGCCATCGCAGCTACATGTGGATCATCAACATTCAAGCTACCGTCCGCGGCACCTTCCTCAAGAATAGACTTTAAAATCTGCTCATATTTGCGACGCAGAGATTCGATTGTTTTAAATCCTTCAGGCTCTAGCGAGCGCAACTCCATGTAGGAGACGAAAACTTCATCTGGTTTTTTTATGTGGTACCGGATGTGAAAACGAATAAACCGCTCAAGCGCTTTAGGCGCACTCTCACGACACATCTCAGCATCCCAAGCCTCTAAAAGCTTCTCCATATGCGTTTGCAAAAGATCGACTAGAATCTGCTGCTTATTTTCGAAATATTGATAAATAGCACTGGCCTGCACACCAACACTTTGCGCAATCTGGCGCATCGATACTGCTGCATATCCATTACGGGCAAACAGAACAAGGCAGTTCTTACGTATCTCAGCTGCTGTTATCTTACCATCGGAACCGACACTACGAGCCACTAATAAACCCTTTAATTAAATGAACGTTCGTTATATTAATAGCATGAAGTAATAGATGATTCAATTGCATCTTGAAAATTAAAAAATCAAATTTAATTAAGCATCCGCAAAACAAACGGCTAACTAATCAACCACTCACCAGCTGGAGATGCAATGATCATTCCGAAACATAATCTGAACTTAGATGCACAAGTAGACCAATACACTTCCACCAAAAAGGCTTTCATCACAGAACTACTCAATCAACGTGCTATTGAAGAATAGTATAATTCTTCAAATATTTAACAACAGAACTCCTATCAAACAGGCACTGCTCTTGAAAGGGCTGAGGCGGTACAAAGTCTGGAAAACGGTATATTGGATCATTTTCGAAATTCACCGGGCTTTCAAATAGACTTACATATCGATGTTCACCGGTAGAAATTGGTCTATTTACAAGTGGGGCGGTTGAATCGTGAGTTCCGACAAGTAAAAGTTTGATATCACTTTCACAAAAATTCCTTAAAAAGGAGTAGATATCGTTAAAGCTCAAATGTATCAAACAATCTCGGACAATCATTAAATCAGCAGATGGCAAGTCGCCGGATGTTATATCTAGCGTTCTGAAAGAGATATTTTTGGATGCGTACTTTTTTTGATTATCTAAAATCAGTTCTCCAACAATATCCGCTCCAGTATAACTGATATCCGGATGATTTTGTATCACTTCACTCATCCAATTAAAATCTCCACACGGTGCATCTAGAACCGAAGAGATCTTATGTCTCAGAAAAAGGTTTGAAAGTTCTTTCTGTATATTTTTTGTATATTCAAGCGTTGATCCAGTCCCACTGCGTGATTCAGCGCTACTCCATAAATTTTGTCTGTAGATTTGTGAAAACCGTTCTTGTGGCGTAGATAATTTCAACATCTTCTTATATCGTCGCTTTTGCGGAAAAAATGTTTGACGAATAAATTTTCTTATCATTTTGCGATCAGTCAGTTGGGTTACATTACTGTTACTTTATAATGCTTTAGTATAAAGCAGCGTCTCGCAAGTCAACAGACGGTGACACACTATCGAAAACTCTAAGGGGGACGGAATGACTAAAAAAAGTATTGTTTTTGCAATATTTACATTACAAGGTAATGGAGCAGAGCGGGTTGTTATAACATTAGCAACTGCAATGCTTATAAAAGGTCATGACGTACATATAATCTGCTTCAAGGATCATATAGATTTCGACGTAGATTCAAGGATACCAATTCACATCTTCCCTTACCAAAAATTTAGAGTGTTGCCCAAATTTATGCGCACATTTTTTGCAAGTAGGGCATTCGACCAATTTGTTGGAGAGCAAATTGGTCGACCTCATTTGATTTTATCAAACCTAGAGCCCGTAGACGCGATATTATCATCCAGCAAATTGAAAAACATCTTTTTCATCATTCATAACACTCTATCAAAGGAATATGCCGATAAACCAAGACAACTTCAACGAGCCTTGAACTTTTATCGGCAAAAATCTTGCATATCGGTTAGCAAAGGTGTGGGCACGGATTTAAAAAAGCTGCTGAAGAATGAAGTTACAAATCGGGTAATCTACAATCCTGTTGATCCATTAACAATCAGTAATCTAGCCGATAATGAGAACGCGAAGATCGATCAACTCGGTGAGTATATAATCAATGTAGGAGGCTTTAAATCGGCAAAAAGACATGATCGACTGCTGGAAGCTTTTTCGAAATCTTCAAGTAATGCAAAACTAGTTTTGTTGGGCAAAGGAAAATTACTCGAAGAAACTCAAGAGCTCGCAAAGAAATTGAAAATTTCAGATCGAGTTATCTTCATGGGCTTTCAGTCTAACGCATACCCCTTTATTAAAGCAGCAAAGGCGTTAGTTGTTTCATCAGATTTCGAAGGGCTAGGCATGACAATTCTGGAAGCACTCGCACTCGGTGTACCCGTGATCAGTACAGATTGCCCTTCGGGTCCGTCAGAAATATTACCGCAAAGAAACCTATCCCCGGTTAATGACGTGGATTTGTTAAGTAGGAATATAACCGATGTGTTGAAGAACGCTGATAAGTACCGAGCCGAGCTTAAAGAGGATTTTTTAGTTGAAAAATGTGTCGAAAAATACCTAGCACTGGCATCCGGGTAGATTATCTAAGCCTAGTTCCACTCCATAAGAAATTCGCTGCGTCAATAATACTGAAAACGGGGCGACCAGTCGACTGCCGAACAGCATCCGCATAGGGAGGGAGGTTGCCACATTCGAAAATGAGTGCACCAACGTCGGGAGCGCTTTCAACAAGCCTCAAGGATTGTTCAACGACCGCATTCTCAAGCGCATTAGGGTCAAATCTATTAGGTTGCAAGTGCTTGTCGCACAAAAATATATTGCGAAATATATCATAGTTCTCAAGCCCCATGATCACGGCATCACTGTCTAATATGCCTGCTGCATTAAGTGCAGCCTTCCCAAGACTCCGTTTCGACGCTGTTAAAATTCCAACCTTAGAGGATGTTCCAAGAGTTATCTTAATACCGCCAAAAAGTGAAAGACTGGACACCATCACGGGAACATTTACCGATTGCGCAATCTCATCTTGAGCTGTGATCAAAAATCCGCATGTTGAAACAATGATTCGGGCTCCTTCACGCTCCAGATCCTGAGCAGCACTGCAAAAATGCTTAATGACATCCGTTGGCAATTTTCCATCACGAACAACATCTATACTTCCAACGCCCGAAACAACTTTAACTCGGGCAGGCGCATTGTAGCTCTCAATATTCCCGGCATCCCCGACGATCCGCGGGAAGGCTGTATCAAGCATCAAAATACCAATAAAACCTTCATTATCATTATTAAGGGTCAAATTTCAGGTCCTGTTCAAATGGAATATTTTTAACGTACTAATTTACACCTGCGTGTAACTTGAGCATATGCCGCGAAGCCTCGCCGGAATGTTTAACTATGACCTTCTATCTCTAAAATTTGTTCAGTAATCCGCTGTACAGATTCATTATATCTACGATCAAACCGCCGTCCGAACACAACATATGTTTTTGTTTTAAGAACACCGCGCAGGGCACCAAGTTCATCGACAATAACATCAAGGTCTTCAATGCGTGGTGCCTCAACACTTAAAAACAAATCAAAATCACCACTAATTGAAAGACATACCCGGATTTCAGAATATTGGCCTATGTGATGTATAATTTGCTTTGTTTCCTGTTGCTTGATTTCCAGAAAAACCAAAGCCTGAATATTTTCTTCGCTTGGATTTTTACTAAGAACAACGGAATATCCGGTGATAACTCCGTCCTTCTCCATTCGCGCAATACGCTCATGAACCGTGGAGCGAGCAACACCAAGTCTTGTTGCGATGTTGGAGGTGGATTCACGCGCATTACTTTGAAGTTCACGTATGATCCTACGGTCAAGCTCATCTTTAAGCCATTTTATCGGTCTTGTTGTCATATTGCCAAAAAAGATAGATTATCCGGCATATTGTCAAGTTCTATCTGAACCTAACTCTCGCGATATTGAGAACACCAAGATTAGGAGATTACAAATTTTGAATTCGCCATGCCACTACAACCGATCCTATTGCGTCAGATACGTTGTGCTAATTAGACAATCTCTATCAGGGTGGTCAGTATAAATTGACAGTTGAAAAGGTTGCAATCATTGGCTCGGGCATTGTCGGAATTTGTGCGGCGATAGAACTGTCAAAGACCGGCCACGACGTTACACTTTTTGATAAATCCGAACCCGGGATGGAAACATCCCAGTGGAACGCTGGTGTCCTGGCGACTTCGTCACTATACCCGCTCAATAATCCGCAGATTTTCGGCAATATCCCACGCCTACTCATGGGCAAAACCCCCGGATTTCATTATAATTTGTCGTCATCTTTTCAGACACTGAACTGGGGTTTGAAATTCTTAAACAACGCTCGCCCCTCGCAGTTCGAACCGATAGTAGAAGCACTTCACAACATAATTTCTCTCTCGCGAAATGGCCATGATGAATATCTCAAAGAAATGGGAAAATCTGACTTACTGAAGCGCGATGGCTGGTTGATGCTTTATGAAAATGAATCAGCGTATCGAGCCGGCTCAAACCGACGACATGTTTTTGACAAGTATGATGTCGAATATGAGGTTCTTTCACCTTCTGAATTATCGGAATTGGAGCCTGCTCTTAAGAAGACATTTTATCGCTCCGTACATATAAAAGATAGCGCGTCAGCGGACCCTCGTACCATTGTCAAAACCTACATTGAGCACGCAAAAAAACTCGGTGCCCACTTTAAAAAACACAAAGTTTTAGGCATTTCACCCAGTACAAATGCGAATGGCGTTCAAATACACGCTCACAGCGGTGAAACAACTCACTTTGATAAAGTAGTAGTTTCAGCGGGTGCTTGGTCAAATAAACTTCTTAAAGATTGCGGTATTCAACTGCCTATGATCGTCGAACGCGGATATATTCAAAGGTTTAAGCTGGATGAAAACAAGCAGATTAATCGCCCTATTTGCGATATCAGCGGTGGTCTCGTTCTATCGCCGCGTTCGGGTTCAGTTCAAATCTCAACGGGTACTGATCTTACAACGCTCAACCAGAGGGCAAATAGAAAACCGATGACAGATGCAATTAATCGCGTAAGAAGTATATTAGATTTGGGGGAGCCAGATATGCCTACACCGGCTGTGGGCAACAGACCTTCCCTACCTGATGGATTGCCTGTAATCGGAGCACTTAAAAATCTACCAAACGTCTGGCTAGCTTGTGGACATCAACATATCGGATTTAATACATCCACTGGAACTGCAAAACTATTATCATCCCTCATAAACGATTCAGAAAGCCCTATAGACCCCACACCATTTTCTCCTGCAAGATTTCGCTTATAATTTGAAACTCAATATGTTTAGGTAGCTTGCAAGGATATTACGACCATGAATTATATTAAATCGACGAAATTAACCGGCATAATAGCGGATATACTTCCATAACCGACATTATGAGGGGCTGTATTCGAATTCGCCGGATTTAACGATGTATAAAAATTACACAAATAAACTAGTGGAAGGAACTATAAATGACTAAAATCAAAACACTTATGTGCGGTGTCGCATTCATAGCGGGAGTGGCTGCAACTAATGCACACGCAGACGAAAAATGGGATATGGCACTGGCATATTCAGCAACCAATTTCCATTCTGAAATCGCCGCAGAATTTGCTGCAGAAGTAACAGAAAAGTCTGGCGGTAAGTTAAGCATTGTTACGCACCCGGGTGGTTCACTTTTCGGCGGCTCTGAAATATTCGGCGCTGTTCGCAAAGGTCTTGCCCCCATCGGCGAACGCCTAATCTCAGCACTTGGCAATGACAACGCAATTTATGAAGTTGATTCCGTGCCATTCCTGGCCACTGGATTTGAAGGTGCAAAGAAGCTTTATAAAGCATCAAAGCCCGCTCTTAAGGAGGCATTGGAAGAAGCCCGTCTTCACTTCCTTTATTCATGCCCATGGCCACCGCAAGGATTTTACACCATTAAAGAAGCTAACTCACTTGATGATGTTAAAGGCCTAAAATTCCGCGCCTACAATGCAACAACTTCAAAAATGGCGGAAGGCCTTGGCATGTTGCCGACAAAAATTGAAGCTGCGGAGTTGAGCCAAGCATTTGCTACTGGTGTCGCTCAATCTATGATTTCTTCTGGCTCAACTGGCTATGACCGTAAGCTTTGGGAACATGTCAGCCATTACTACGATGTAAAAGCATGGTTGCCCCGCAACATGGTGATCGTAAATGGCAAGGCATGGGCTGGTCTTGATGATGCTACAAAAGGCGTGATCGAAGCAGCAGCAGCAACAGCGGAAGAAAATTGCTGGGCGAAATCTGCAGAATTGGATCAATGGTATATTGAGCAATTTACAACAAATGGCATGACTGTTGGCAATCTCAATCCAGCCATGCAAGCTGAGTTTGAAAAAGTTGGTGCTGAATTGAAAGAGGCATGGCTAGAGCGCGCTGGTGACAAAGGTAAAGCTGTCATCGAAGCATTTAACAATATGTGATCAACACAATCTTAGAGGCGGGTGAAATATCATCCGCCTCTTTCTCTTGGGGAGGAGAAAATGCTTCGTAAATTATCCGATTTTTTGGATCTGATATACAAGATTGAAGCTTGGGGGTCAGGATTACTTCTGGTGCTGCTGTGCTCACTTGTTATTTATAGCATCCTGTCCCGCTTATTCGGCTTCTTCGCAGGCGGCGCGACAGATGTTGCCGGTTATGTGATGGCCACAAGTAGTTTTATGGCTCTAGCCTACACATTCAGAACTCAAGGACACATTCGTGTTGCTCTCCTCATTCAAAATTTTATAGGTGAGACGAGGCGTAAAATAGAGATCCTGTGCCTATCAATCATGTCTTTGGTCTCTTTGTTCATTGCCTATTATATGGTCCGTCTAGCCTATGACAGCTACGATTTCGGTGAGCGGAGCGAAGGCGCCGACGCTATTTTACTTTGGATACCTCAAACACCTGTAGCAATTGGCGCGGGTCTTCTCGCACTCGCCGTTGTGCATACTTTGTGTCAGGCACTTTTTGACTATGACGAAGTTAATCCTGAAACAAACAAGCATGAGGGACCTAACGAGGTATGACCGAGACACTTTCAGTTATCATCTTCCTATCGACGTTATTCATCCTCCTTGGAATCGGCGTTTGGGTTGGAGCCGCACTTTTAACCACTGCAATAGTTGGGATGTTTCTTTTTACATCTGCTCCAATAGGCGATTCTATGGCGGTGACAATCTGGGGTGAACAATCTTCGTGGACGCTCACCGCTTTACCGCTTTTCATTTGGATGGGGGAAATATTATTTCGCACCAAACTAAGCGAAACACTCTTTAAAGGTTTAGCACCCTTCTTACGCAAATTGCCTGGCGGATTATTACACGTAAACGTTGGTGCATCAGCTGTTTTTGCGGCGATCTCTGGTTCATCAGCTGCAACGGTGGCAACGGTTGGCAAAATGTCGATCCCGGAACTACGCGCGCGCGACTATCCAGAAAAGATGATTATCGGAACATTATCCGGAGCTGGTACTCTAGGACTTTTGATCCCACCTTCCATTTCTATGATCATTTTCGGTGTAACTGTAAATGAAAGCATATCAAAACTTTTCATGGCAGCGATGCTACCTGGTTTAGGTTTGGCGATCTTCTTCATGATCTACATTATGGGATGGTCGTTCCTTAATCGTGGAACATTTAAACCGAAAATTGACATCATAGATACGGAAACACTTGCCAAACGCATTGGCGACTTATTGCCGGTTCTTATATTAATCGGTGGCGTTATCGGTTCGATATATTCAGGAATTGCGACAGCAACCGAAGCTGCAGCGCTCGGTGTTGTTGGTGCCATTCTCCTATCGATGATTCAACGTAGTTTCACAATCGATGGACTTTTAGAAAGTATCATGGGCTCTGTTCGAACAACCGCCATGATCATGCTCATATTGATGGGCGCCGGTTTTTTATCCCTTGCAATGGGCTTTACAGGAATCCCCCGCGCACTAGCTGAGACTATCGGCGCATGGGAATTATCTCCGCTTATGCTCATTCTTATCCTGACCATATTCTATATAATTCTCGGGTGTTTCTTGGATGGTCTATCGTCAATCGTTTTAACGATGGCTGTCATCGAACCATTAGTTCGCGCTGCTGGTTTTGATATGCTTTGGTTCGGCGTATATTTGATGATCGTCGTTGAGATGGCACAAATCACACCGCCTATTGGCTTCAACCTCTTTGTGCTTCAAGGAATGACGGGTAAAGATATGGCCTTCATATCCAAAGCATCATTCCCGATGTTTCTGGTCATGTGTGTCTTCATTGTTTTCCTTGTTTTGTTCCCGCAGATGGCAACCTGGTTGCCAGAAGTCTTGAGCAAATAGTCTTGAAAGGTCACTTTATGAGTACAGAAAGACGCCTATTAGCTATGATTGATATAGCCCACCGCAATAATGCGCTCTTACTGTGCAGGGAGGCAAAGTCACAATGCAATGAAGGGGATGAGCTGCATATTGCCTATGTTATGCCATACGGTTATTTCAGCTATATAGAGCCATTTGTGCCGGAAGAAAACATAAAAGCTGCAGCAAAGCGAGCACATGAAGAACTAAATAGCATCATAAAAGATGCTGATATTGGCTCGGTCAAAGATCATGTGCTACGTGGTGGTGTAGGAGAACAAGCACTCCTTTTAGCGGAAAAAATTGACGCATCATTGATGATTGTAAATGCCCATCGGCCAGACGTTGAAAAACATAGTTTAGGTTCATATGCCACGCAAATTATTCGCCATGCGCCATGTTCTGTTTTGGTTGTCAGAAACTAACATTTTGGTTCCGACTGCTGACGTGAGATTGTCCCATAATTCATTTCACAGATATTAGCCTGACCGATGTTCTATTTACTCATGTATCCATGACTAAGTAACGTTTTTATTGATGAGTACAATTGACGTACTTTTTACTCAGTTGAATAGAGATGGAACTGCTGAGCAATGTCAAAACCATGCATCATCTGCGTAGCAATCACAGGGTCACTTCCAACAAAGGCGAACAATCCTGTGGTCCCCATCTGTGTGGAAGAACAGATTGAGAGCACCCATGAAGCATTCGAAGCTGGTGCAACCATCGTTCATTGCCATGTTAGAAACGATGATCAAACACCCAGCTCCGATCCAGATAAATTCAGCAGACTTCTTGATGGACTACGAAAACACACACCGGAAATGATTGTTCAATTCTCAACCGGTGGGCGCTCTGGTTCAGGTACACAACGTGGGGCATGCCTATCATTACGCCCAGACATGGCCTCACTATCAGTCGGATCATGCAACTTTCCAACACGCGTATATGAGAATTCACCAGATCTTGTGGACTGGCTCGCCAGCGAGATGCGAAGATATGAAATTACACCTGAGATTGAGGCGTTTGATCTCAGCCATATTCATCAAGCTATTGAGATGCACCGCGACGGTCGTTTACCAGCAAAATTATATCTGCAGTTCGTCATGGGTGTTAAGAATGCAACACCGGTTGATGAGGATATCTTCGCTTACTACGTTCAGACAATGAAACGTTTAGCACCAGAAGCGGAATGGTGCGCCGCAGGGATTGGTCGCGGGCAACTGATCGTAAATGAGTGGGCAGTTCGTGATGGAGGTCACACGCGAACTGGTCTTGAAGATAATGTTCGACTGAGTAAAGATCGGCTTGCCCCTTCAAATGCAGCGCTCGTTGAAAGGGTCGTAGAACTTTGTGAAAAACACGAACGCCCAGTTGCAACGACCAATGAAGCAAAAATGATGTTAGGTCTAAAATTACAACAAGCAAAAACGAAATCTAATAGAGCCGTAAGAAAGAAGCGGTAACAAACGAAATAAATGGAACAATCCTGAGACGATAATAAGTTTGGAACATCGGAGAGAACATGAAAAAAGTAATAGTCCTTGGGCTAGGCAAAGTTGGCACACTTGCGGCGGAGCTGCTGCATGGAGCCGAGTTCGACGTTACTGGAATTGATATTAATCCATCAAAAACCAAACTACCATTTACGACGAAGGTAATTGATCTCAGATCAGCCGATGATGTAGCGGTAGAGTTTGAGGAAAATGATGCAGTTCTTTCTTGTTTGCCATTCCATTTAAATGCGCGCCTAGCCAAGTTAGCTTATAAAGCTGGCATCCACTATTTTGATCTAACCGAGGATGTCCCAACAACAAAATCTATCATCGAATTAGCCAGAACCTCTAAAGGCTTGATGGCACCACAATGTGGATTGGCGCCAGGTTTTATTGGCATTGCAGGAGCCAGTTTAATCGCAGAGCTAGACGAATGCCGCAGCTGTAAAATGCGTGTGGGTGCTCTACCCCAACACCCAACTGGCTTGATGGGATATTCATTCAATTGGTCGCCCGAAGGTGTGGTGAATGAATATCTCAATGATTGCGAAGTTCTTGAAGATGGAGAGATTAAATGGGTCTCCGCGATGGAATGGCTGGAGGATATCTATATCGACGGAATCAAATTGGAAGCCTTCACAACCTCTGGCGGCCTTGGCACTATGTGCGAAACCTATCTGGGATCAGTCGCCAATATTGACTATAAAACGATGCGTTATCCTGGGCATGCCGCACTTATGAATTTTTTCTTTCACGAACTCCTAATGCGTGAACGTCGCAAGGAAGCCGGTGAGATATTGGTGAACGCCAAACCGCCCGTTAACGAAGACGTGGTCTATGTTCATGTCTCGGCCGAAGGAACTATTGATGGCAGGTTGCAACGTAAAGAATTTGTACGTGCATATCGACCGATTGAAATCGGAGGAAAAATGCGTACAGCAATTGCTTGGACAACCGCAGGTTCTGTTGTTGCTATCATGGAGATGGTGCGGGCCGGAACCTTACCTAACAGCGGTTTTTTAAAGCAGGAAGATATCCCTCTCGTCGATTTCCTGGCCACAAAAACGGGCGCTTTTTATGCTGAATAGGCTGCGTGCGATTATCTGGTCTGGCGCTAGACCTCAACAAAATTAAAGCACACGTTCACCAACGGAATTTTTCATCCAGTCACACAATAGATCAACGTCTTCATTCCGTCGATTGCTAGGCGTCACCATGTAGTAGCTGTTTTTGGTTGTAACCGTAGGTTCGCCTAATTGAACCAGAAGCCCTGCACCTAGTTCTCGCTCGATAAGATAGGTCGGCACTAACGCAGCGCCAAGCGAAGCAACTGCGCCGGCAATAATCATCGAGAATTGGTCAAAATATTTGCCCGACAAAATAATGTTATCTTCAATGCCATTCTGTTGAAAAAACTGTTGCCACACGACAGGTCGTGTTTCCATGTGAAGTAACGGAACATCTGCCAATTTGTTGAGATCACAAATTTTATACTGTTTCTTAAACTCTGGCGAGGAGACCGCAATCATAGTTTCTGTACACAACTCTCTCATATCAGTATCTGGCCAATCATCGGTCCCAAAGTGGATAGCCAGATCAAAATGTTCGCGATCCAAGTCAAACGGCTTGATCCGTGTCGAAAGATTGAGCTCAATATGGGGATGTTGTGCGGAAAATTCAGGCAATCTGGGGATAAGCCAACGACTTGCAAATCCTGGCAAAACAGCCATGCTAATGGCCGTCCCTTGACGCCCTGCCGAGACAGCACGCATGATGGTTTGGTGTATATTTTCAAGATCAACTGCCAGTTCTTCTGCAAGTGTACGACCTGCTTTGGTCAATAGAACTCGTCTACCAGAACGTCTAAAAAGCGCGGTCCCCACATTATCTTCAAGCTCTTTAACTTGCCGGCTAATAGCGCTCTGCGTGAGGTGAAGTTCCTCGGCAGCAAGTGTGAAACTTTGATGCCGCGCAGCACACTCGAAACTACGCAATACAGAATGTGATGGCAGATATCTGCGCTGGATATTTTGTTTGTGCATAATATTACCTATGAATCCAGCTCCATAAATTAGCCAGTGAGATGAAAAACATACATGAATAATCGATGACAGCAAAGCCAGTATTTTTGCATAAGCATGAAAACAACTCATCAATCGGTGACGAACAAGCGTTTGTTTATTGCCGAATACTAACATTACATTGCCTGCAAATTCACGACTGGCGAGGCAGAACATCACCGCGATGTTCCCGTTAAATGATGCAGACCATCTGGAGGTGCTCAATGGCAATGGAAAAATACATCCCATCGGATAAGGAAAACACATTTTTGGCAACGGTGCAAAATGGGAGGTATGATCGCCAGATTATCAATGGGCTTAAAAAGTTCATTGAGGGGTCTGCTCCACAAGATATGAAAGATTTTTATTCCAAGGAGGAGCTTGATGCAATTGTTGCACTAGATGGTTCTGATCGTGATCTACAAAAACGCATGCCAATCAAGATCACACGGCATTATTTCCAGCAAGCTGTGCGATCAAAGTCACTACAGACGCTGGTTAAAGCCAGCCCAAAAGAAACATATGACCTTGATGGTGCAGAGGACCCGGGCAAACAAATGTCTTATAGCCCAATAGAAGGCATGATCCACAAATATGAACTTGCCTTGCTCTATGTGGCTGCAACATGTTCTGCCCATTGTCGTTTTTGTTATCGTGAAGAACTGATCGCGAAAAAAGACGTTGAACGTCCAGACGGTACGATCGCGCCCAAAGGTTTGGCACAAATCAAGGACGTCGTTGATTACATTTTAGAACATAACCGCATTGTTTCAGAAAACGGTGGCACACATCCAGAAACAGGGCGTGAAAAACTTCGGGAAGTTCTAATGTCCGGCGGCGACCCTATGGTTTTAGGTAACAAAAACATTGCCCAATGGCTTTGCGCATTGGCGCAGGCAGGTGTTGAAAATATCCGCATCGGCACCAAGGAACTAGCCTTTTTTCCCGAACGTTTTGATGAGCATTTCTTCGCCATGTTGGATGCATTTCATAAAGCTTATCCACAAATCAGCCTCCGCATGATGGTGCATTTCAACCACCCAGACGAATTTCTGCAAAAAAATCCTGACGGAACTTATATCGACAATCCAAATGGTGGACTGGAATGGATTCATGAAACACTATCAGCGGTAAAACAGCTTCGAAGTCGCTCATGGATCAACGTCGACAATCAATCCCCGATCATTGCTGACATAAATGACAATGCTGATGCTTTACGCATTTTGCAACGAGAGCTGAAACGCAACGGCATTGAAAATCACTACTTTTTCTGTGGGCGAGATATTGTCGGTCACAAAGCATTTAATGTACCAATTGAAACCGCATGGAAAATTTTAAATGAATCCCAACGTGGACTTTCTGGCGTTGAAGCTCATGCTCGCTTATCGATTACACACTACAAAGGTAAAACAGAAGTTGCGGCCATCACAGATACGCCCGTCCCTGGTGTAAAGGGAGGAGAAAACGGCGTTGTCGTCTTCAAACTTTTACGTGGTGCAGCAGATGCATCCAATCGCGCGAAGGTAACCATCGTTGGCCGAAATCCTGATGCAATCTGGTTCAATGGATATGATGATCGCGTCGTCGTGGACGAGGCTGAGTTATTCTCCATGTACGGCATCAAACCTATTAGCACTCAACTCGAAGCCGCCGAATAGAGGGCAAATAAAATCATAATACATGACTAAATTTACCACTCGTAATTATCAAAGGAGCCGAAATGACCTATGTCGTCACCGATAATTGCATCAACTGCAAACATACTGATTGTGTATCTGTTTGCCCTGTCGATTGCTTCTATGAAGGTCCGAATTTCTTAGCGATTCATCCCGATGAGTGTATTGATTGCGATGCTTGTGTCGAAGCCTGTCCTATTGATGCCATCTATAATGAAGACGACTTGCCGGAAGAGAAAAAACACTTTCTGGACATCAACGAGCAACTCGCATCGATTTGGCCGCAAATTACGGATCAAAAAGAACCGATGGCTGATGCAGAAAAATGGAATAATGTCGAAGGCAAACTCGAGCATCTTATCAAGAGCGCGGCAGACGAGAAATGTTGAAAACCATGTCACCTAGCGAACAAATCTACGAAAGAGCAAAACGCGTAATGCCAGGCGGTTGCTCTCGTAACACAATATTGCGTAAGCCACATCCTGTTTACGTCAAACATGCCAAAGGTTGCATTGTGACGGACATAGAAGGCAAGGAGCGCATTGATTTCGCCAATAATGTTGCATCTTTGATTCACGGCCATGCACATCCGGCAATCATAAATGCTGTCGGTGAGCAGCTACAAAGGGGCACCGCTTACACAGTTGGCACCGAGATTGAAGTTTCCTACGCAGAACAAATGGTAAAGCGTTGCGCTAGTTTTGAGAAAATTCGCTTTGTAAACTCCGGTACCGAAGCTGTTATGAGTTGCATAAAAGCAGCACGCGCTTATACCAACAAACCAAAAATTGCGAAGGTCGAAGGCTCTTATCATGGTCTTTATGACTATGCCGAAGTAAGCCAGACGGCCAAACCAAATAATTGGGGTGACATTGAACACCCCGCACGCGTTCCCGTCTCGCAGGGTACACCTCAAGGTGCACTGGATGATGTCGTCATCATTCCATTTAACGACACAGTACACGCCATCAAAATTCTCGACGAACATAAAGACTCCATTGCTGCAGTTCTTCTCGATCTTCTACCACATCGCATTGGTGTTATACCTGCCGATCCGAGTTTCGTGAAGGCTTTGCGCAATTGGGCTACAGAGAACCAAGCGCTTCTAATATTTGATGAAGTCATCACATTTCGGACTAATTATGACGGAGCGCAGGGGTCTTATGATGTAAAGCCTGATCTGACAGCAATGGGAAAGATGATAGGTGGTGGCTTTCCAGTCGGTGCCTTGTCTGGCCGCGCAGACATCATGGACGTTATGAACCCATTGAACGGCCCTGCACGTTTTCCACATTATGGCACATTTAGTGCCAACCCTATCACCATGACGGCAGGCAAAACAGCAATGGAATGGTTCAACCAACAGGCGGTGATACGATTAAATAAACTCTCCGATCTTGCACGATCTGCGATTGAGGAAAGCATAAAAATCTCGGGTGTTTCCGCATGTGTAACAGGCGCTGGCTCTATGTTTAGAATCCATTTTAAGGAGCTGGCTCCGACAAACTATCGTTCAGCTTTCATAAATTCGGATGAGCAACGATATCTGGCAACATTCCTAGATCATGTATTTGATGAGGGATTGTTGATGATTGAAACGGGTTCCGGGCTGCTATCTACTGCTATGACCTCTGCTGAAATTGATCAGATGGCAGATATAATGCTCAGTGGGTTTCGAAAGGTAAAAGCTCTTCAATAAACGTAACAGGACTGAGCAGGTAGTAAAACATTCTCATTCCGATTTTTCATCGAACTATGACCAAATTTCGTTATACTCACAAGGCGTGTTGTGCGAAGTTAATGGTAAATCAAAGAAAGCAATGAACATGTCTTTTAGCGAAATTCTTACTGCCAACGGCTTTACAAGCGATGAACTAAGCGGCGGCACACTTACCGTTACAACACCTGTAGATGGCTCTGTAATTGCCAGTGTTAAATCTCACAACATCACGGAAGCCCGGACTGTTATTGCCAAAGCCGCTGAAGCGTTTAAAGAATGGCGAAAAGTGCCAGGGCCACGCCGTGGTGAGTTGGTGCGTCTGCTCGGCGAAGAACTTCGTGCGGAGAAAGAAAATCTCGGCCGCCTTGTTACGCTCGAATGTGGCAAAATCTATCAAGAAGGTCTTGGTGAAGTTCAAGAGATGATAGATATTTGTGATTTTGCTGTTGGCCTATCACGTCAGCTATACGGCTTAACGATTGCGTCCGAACGCCCGGGTCATTCCATGCGCGAAACATGGCACCCATTGGGAGTTTGCGGCATCATCACAGCATTTAATTTCCCTTGCGCACCTTGGTGCTGGAATGCTGCCCTTGCTCTTGTTTGCGGCGATCCCGTCATTGCCAAACCATCTGAAAAAACACCGCTTGTTCAACTTGCCGTTCAAAAGATATGTGACCGCGCCCTAGCCAAGTTTGGTTCTGATGCCCCAGAAGGGCTGATACAAACTCTGATCGGAGAACGCGAAATTGGCGAATTGCTAACCGCCTCTCAAGATGTTGCAATAGTTTCCGCCACAGGTTCTGTACCAATGGGTAAAGCCGTTGCTTCTGACATGTCCAAACGCCTTGGAAAAACCATTCTAGAATTAGGTGGCAACAATGCAATGATCGTTGCGTCCTCTGCTGATCTTGAAATGGCACTCCGCGCGATTGTCTTCTCCGCGGTTGGCACAACGGGACAACGCTGCACCTCGCTCCGCCGCTTGATTGTACACGAAGATATCTATGATGATTTATTACCGCGTTTGATTAAATCCTACCAAACTTTGCCCATCGGCGACCCTCTTGACGATGAAACTTTAGTTGGTCCAATTATCGACACGAATGCTATGAAAGCTATGGATGCTGCGCTTGAGAGCGCAAAGACCGAGGGCGGTGTAGTTCATGGCGGCGGACAAGTATTGTCCGAAACCTATCCAAATGCAGCTTATGTTGCTCCTGCGATTGTCGAAATGCCAGCACAATCTGATATCATGCATCGCGAGACGTTTGCTCCTATTTTGTATGCAGTAAAGTATTCCGACCTTGACCAAGCCATTGATTTACAAAATGCAGTCCCGCAAGGCCTATCATCGTGTATATTTTCAACAGATGTTCGCGAAACTGAACTCTTTTTGTCAGCAGTCGGGTCTGACTGCGGCATTGCAAATGTAAATATTGGCCCTTCCGGCGCTGAAATTGGCGGCGCTTTTGGCGGCGAAAAAGAAACCGGTGGTGGTCGCGAAAGTGGTTCGGATGCGTGGAAAGCCTATATGCGCCGACAAACCAATACCATCAATTACTCACGTGAGCTACCGCTTGCACAAGGCATAAAGTTCGATATTTAAACCCTCACAGGGATTTGTATCAGTCCTGCAAATCAATCACCGATAGGTTTGGGACCAGTATCTTTATAAAGTGGAGCGAGCGACGTGCGGATTCTGCGCAGATTTTCCTTTACCTGCTCAGGCCGCTTACGTGCAGCCCCTGCTGCGAGCACATCAACAATGGCCAAGTAAGCAAGCCGTGAGGAGGTTGGCGCATAAATATCCTGATCCTCGGGAATATCGACTTGAATTGAAATATCCGTAATTGCCGACAGTTCAGATCCTTTCTTCGTCAAACTGATTGTACTAGCACCATATTGGCGCGCAATTGTCACACTATCCAATAACTCAGCAGGTTGCCCGCTAGATGAAATTGCAACAAGCACATCACCGTCACTATAAGTTGAGGCAACCATGCGCTGCAAAAACCCATCCGAGTGGGACTCAGCCGGGATGCCCAATCTGAAGAAACGGTTGGCCCCTTCCCTTGCAACATTTGCAGATCCACCGCCGACACCCAAAAACCCGATACGATGTGCATTAGCTAAAACTTCTGCTGCTTCTTCAATCTGCTGACCATCCAGTTGTGAACCTGTTAACTTCAACGTATCTATCAAATTGCCAAACACCTGCGAGACAAGTTGCCCCGATATTGACATGTCCCCGCTCCGGTTATCGAGATACTGCATGCCAACCGCAACACTTTGCGCCATTCGAATTTGAAAATCACGAAAACCTTCACACCCTATCGATGTACAAAATCTATTTACGGTTGCCACAGACACGTTTGCCGCTTTAGCTATCTCATTCTGCGATAAAAATGAAATCTGATCCAAATTGGTGAGAACAAATTCTGCTACAAGTTGTTCGCGTTTTGGCAGAGACCCTAATAAAGAGCGCATATTGGAGATGATATCGATGACTTTAGGCATTAGGTCCACCTGCAATTATTCTGGTTTATACGCAATTACATCCATTTCCACCTTAGCGTCCACCATTATTGCACTTTGAACCGTCGACCGGGCTGGTGGATCAGCCGTAAAATACTTCGCAAAGACTGAATTGAAGCTTGTGAAATCACGTGGATCATCAAGCCATACATTTACCTTCACAACATGTTCAAGACCGCAATCGGCTAATTCAAGCACAGCCATAATATTTTGCATCACCGCTTCGGTTTGCGCAATAATTCCGCCCGAAACAACTTCGCCGTCCACGGTAGGTACTTGTCCAGAAACATAGATGTAATCACCAGCACGCACAGCCTTGGCAAATGGACGCGGCGTTCCACCAGCTGCAGCATCAGCTCCATCCAGTCGAGTGATTCCCTTTGGGGTATTAGTCATGCGAACTCCTTTTGTAAGTTAATTACAGTACTTGTAGCTTAATCGGATCAAAATGACAATAATAGTTGACTCAAAGCTGATTTTTTGTAAGTTTCTTTCATAATACAATAATAATGATCAATAAAATGACAGTGGAGGAGCTAAAATGACTATGAAGAACTGGATGAAATCTATGCTGGCGGCAGGAGCCTTAATGGCACTGACGGTTGGAGCGAACGCCGACGGCATTCTCAGATATGCAACTGTGGGCGAGCCGCCTAGTCTGGATCAACAGGTTATCACTTCTGATTTAGCAACAACAATTGCACACCACATTTTTGAAGGTCTTTATACCTTCAATGGTTCCAACGCGCCGGTACCACTTCTAGCTTCAGGAGAAACCGTTTCTGATGATGGTAAGACAATTGTTATTTCACTTCGAGAAGGAGTTAAGTTTCACAATGGTCAGGATATGACCTCAGCAGATGTTCTTGCATCGCTACAGCGTTGGGGTGAGTTTGGTTCTCGCGGTAGTCTAATCTTTGATCATGTTGAAAATGTTGCCGCAACTGGTGACCATGAAATCACACTTAAACTTAAAGAACCATTCGGCCCTTGGAAAAACCTGATGGCCTTCATCAATGGCGGCCCGGCAATATATCCTGCTAGCATCATAACGGGCGCTACAAAGGAGCCGATCAAACCTGAAAATTATATCGGAACAGGTCCTTACACTTTTAATGCCTGGAACGCGAACCGTTACATTGAGCTAAAACGTTTTGATGATTACGCGTCCCCATCGGGTAAAGCTGATGGTTATGGCGGCACTCGTATCGCCGAATTCGACACATTGCGTTTTATTCCGGTCCCGGATGTCGGAACCCGTGTTGCTGGTGTTCGTGCAGGTGACTATGATTATGCTGAAAGTATCCCCGGTGATCTTTTCGCAGACTTAGATGCTGATCCTGGTGTTAAAACCATGTTAAATGGTGGACCGATCTTCGGTCTTGTTTTCATGAACTCCAGCGATGGGCCTTTGAAGGAAAACTTTGCACTCCGTCGCGCCATTCAAACAGCGCTTGATAAAACACCGGCACTACAAGTAGCTATCGGTCCTGAAGGCTTATGGCGTGCAAATGGATCCTTCGCACCAGAAGGTAATGTTTGGTATACAGATTCAGGAGCAGAACATTTTAGCAAAGGAAATGCAGATGCTGCCCGCACAATGGCTGCGGATGCTGGATATGACGGAGAGCCGATTAAATTCATGGTTTCGACCAACTATCCATTCCACTACGACAGTGCGATCATCTACACAAAGCAGTTAGCTCAAGCCGGATTTAATGTCGATCTTCAGGTTTATGACTGGGCGACATTAATTGAAAAGCGTGCACAGCCTGACCAATGGGATATGTTCTTTACTCATCATGGTTTTGTTCCTGATCCGATTTTGATTTCGGTCATGAATGACAATTATCCTGGTTGGTGGGCAACTCCCGAGAAGCAAGCTCTGAAAGATCGGTTTACAGCCTCTTCTGACCCTGCTGAACGTCAAAAAATCTGGTCAGAAATCCAGGCGCTCATCTATGATCAAGTTCCAACGATGAAGACTGGCGATGTTTATACCTACAACATTGCTTCGCCTAATCTAAAAGGCCTTGGCGAACAGACATTGATCTGGCCTAACTTTTGGAATGTCTCTAAGTAGCTTTTCTCCCAGCTCCCGCTTTTTGTTACGTGGCGGGAGCATCCCTTTTTGCTACCGAACATTGAGGATAATATGCTCATTTACACAATGAAGCGCCTATTAACGCTCATTCCGACGCTCCTTGCAGCTTCGGTGCTTGTATTCCTTTTTGTTCACCTGATCCCCGGTGATCCGGCAGCCATACTTCTTGGTGACAGTGCCACACCGGAAGAAATAGCCCAACTGTCATCGGAGATGGGCTTTGATCGTCCTTTGTGGGTTCAGTATTTTTATTGGCTCGGCAATATACTCCGAGGTGATTTTGGAACCTCGATTTTCTTTGGCGAACCTGTTTTATCTGTAATCGGAAGCGGTGCGGAAACATCCATTTTACTCGCGACCATGACAATGGTTTGGATCATCTTAATTGGCCTTCCGATAGGTGTTCTATCAGCCACAAAGCATGGAACCTGGATTGACCAGATTACATCCAGCGGCGCAATGCTTGCTGCATCCATGCCGACCTTCTGGTTGGGTCTGTACCTTATAATGATTTTCTCAGTTACACTTGGCTGGTTCCCAAGCTCAGGTTTTCCATCACTATCTGACGACGGAGGAATTGCCAATCTGCGATATCTTCTTCTTCCAAGCCTAACACTGGCAGCACCCAATGCAGCACTTATTGTGCGTCTCGTACGAGCATCTATGCTTGATGTTGCCCGAGAAGATCATGTACGCACAGCACGGGCCAAAGGGCTTCATCCAGCCCGTGTTGCTATGAAGCACGTATTTCGCAATGCATTGATCGCTGTTGCTGCGGCATTTGGTTTTACATTCGCTGCACTTATATCAGAAGCCGTAGTCACAGAAACGGTCTTCTCATTACCTGGCATAGGCCGTTTGGTCGTGCAGTCAATTTTACGTCGAGACTATCCGGTTATTCAAGGAGTTATCCTTGTGATTGTCGTTCTTTATATGGTCATCAATTTACTGGTCGATCTTGCCTATGCACGCCTAGACCCAAGGGTATCTCTAAAATGAATGCTATCAACTTCTTTCGCAATGCTTTTAGAGGCCGCAAACTGGCGACTGTGGGATCTATCTGGCTTTGTCTCGTGGTTATATCAGCTATCGCCGCTCCGTTAATTGCTCCTTACGACCCTTTGGAGATTGATCCGGTCGCTCGTTTGTTAGAGCCTGGCTGGCTCAACCTATTTGGAACTGATCACTTTGGACGAGATACATTCTCCCGCGCAATTTATGGTGCACGTATGACCGTGTTGATTGGCGTAGGAAGCGTCATTGTCGCCTTAACTTTTGGTGGGTTGATCGGCATGATGTCCGCTTATTTTACTCGGCTTGGGCACGTTTTGATGCGAGGCGTCGATGTGCTAATGGCATTTCCTGCATTATTGATGGCGCTTGTTCTGATAACATTACTGGAGCGCAGTGTATTTAATACAATTCTTGTCATTGGCATCGTCTACGCAACAACAACAGCTCGCATCCTTTATGGCATGACCTTAAAACTAAAGGGTGAGGTCTTCGTTGATGCTGCGATTTGCTCAGGTGCTGGACATCGATCTATTTTGTTTAAGCATATTTTGCCAAACCTGATTTCACCGCTACTGGTGCAGGCCAGCTTTATCTTTGCTTTCGCACAGCTTCAGGCCGCCGCACTCGATTTCCTTGGACTAGGGCTACCACCTGAAGTTCCAAGTTGGGGTAACATGTTATCTGAAGAACGTATCTATGTAACACGTGCCCCTTGGTTACTGATCTATCCTGGGCTCCTGATCGTAATATCGGTGTTTTCAATGAACCTTGTTGGGGACGCATTACGCGATAGCATTGACCCCCGCTTCAAAGACGATATCGCAGGGGTTTAACCATGACATTATTAGAAGTTAAAAATCTAGAAATTGTGGTTAACACCGGAGGCAAAACACTGCCTGTCGTGCAAGGGGTTTCCTTTCAAGTAAATGAAAAGGAAACCCTCGGGATTGTGGGTGAGAGCGGCTGCGGCAAGAGCCTTACTTCTCTCGCTATCATGGGATTACTAGGTGGAACGACTGTCCAGATTACAGGTGGCGAAATTCATTTCGACGGAATGAATTTGTTAGAACTCTCCGCAAAGGAACGTCGTACAATCATGGGCAATCGTATGGCTATGATTTTTCAAGAACCCATGACAAGCCTAAATCCTGTTTATCGTATCGGTGATCAGATCATAGAGAACCTGACACAACACCAAAAGCTTTCAAAAAAAGCCGCACGTGATCGCGCGATTGAGTTACTTGAATTGGTGCGCATCCCTGATCCATCGGAAAGGATTAGTAGTTTCCCTCACCAAATGTCAGGTGGCCAGCGTCAACGCGTGATGATCGCAATGGCGTTATCTTGCGACCCAAAACTGCTAATCGCGGACGAACCCACGACAGCTCTGGATGTAACCGTACAAAAAGAAGTTCTCGATTTGATGGCGGATCTTCAAAACCGTATGGGTACAGCCGTTGTTCTTATCAGTCATGATCTCGGGGTTATTGCTCAGACTTGCGACAAAGTTGCCGTGATGTATCGCGGAAAAGTGGTAGAGGCCGCGCCAACAACAAGCCTCTTTCAAGAGTTAGCTCATCCTTATACCCGCGGACTATTGAATTCAATTCCTGTGGTTGATCATGATGTCGAATGGGTCGAAGCTATTCCTGGACGGGTGCCAACACTGGATGAAACCCTAACCGGATGCGCTTTTCATCCACGTTGCGCAATGGCAGATGAACTCTGCCTCTCAGAACAACCGCAAGCAACGCAGTACAAAGAGGATCACAACGTTCGATGTCATTTTGCAGGAAGAGAAACATCATGACCAATCCACTGTTACGCGTCGTGAATCTCAAAACCCATTTCCGTACTAAGAGCGCAGGTCTTTTTGGTGAGAAAAAGGCGATTAAAGCCGTTGATGGTGTATCTTTTGAAATTGCACCTGGAGAGGTTTTAAGCCTCGTTGGAGAATCTGGTTGCGGGAAATCAACAGTCGGTCGCACACTAACCCATTTGGAAAAAGCCACATCAGGACAAGCTCTGTTTGAAGGACAAGACTTTCTTTCTCTCTCTCCGGCCAAATTCCGTCCGCTTCGTCGTGAAATTCAGATGATCTTTCAAGATCCATTTGCCTCGCTCAACCCACGCCTCAAAATTGAACAGACTTTAGCTGAACCTCTATTCATTCACGAGATTTGTCAAACATGGGATGAGGCTCGTCAACTCATTGCGGAAATGCTTGAAATAGTTGGCATGGACCGAAAAGTTATGACGCGTCACCCACATGAATTTTCCGGTGGCCAGCGACAACGTATCGGAATTGCCCGCGTCATGATCTTAAAACCAAAACTGGTGATCGCAGACGAAGCGGTATCAGCTTTAGATGTTTCTATTCAAGCGCAAGTTTTAAACCTGATCAAAAAGTTACAACACGACAGTGGCGTGTCGATGCTGTTCATCAGCCACGATCTTGGCGTGGTCCGGCATATTAGTGACCGGGTTGCAGTCATGCTTGAGGGTAAAATTGTCGAAATAGGTGACAAGCAACAAATATTCGAAGCACCACAGCATGAATATACGCGCAAATTATTGCGTTCAATTCCCCGAATTTCAGTCAAAAAAGAGGTTGCCTAATGCTAACTCCCAAGCGCGTATTTGTCGGTTCAATCGCAACTGAAACAAATACATTCTCACCTCTGCGCACAGATCTGAAAGACTTTGAGGAAAGTTTTTATGCACCGCCCGGCCAGCATCCTGACACCCCTACATTATGTAGCGCGGTCTATCCAGCGGCCCGCGCACGTGCAGCAGAATTCAATTGGCAAATCGTCGAAGGCACAGCCTCATGGGCGGAACCAGGTGGAATTGTAAATCAGAACACTTGGGAGTTTCTACGTGATCAACTCCTAACTGAACTGAAAGCAGCCATGCCTGTTGATATCGTTTTATTGGGACTTCATGGCGCAATGGTCTCACAAAACTGCCTTGACTGCGAAGGTGAACTTTTAACCGCCATTCGAGAA
This sequence comes from Lentilitoribacter sp. Alg239-R112, assembly GCF_900537175.1. Taxonomy (GTDB): domain Bacteria; phylum Pseudomonadota; class Alphaproteobacteria; order Rhizobiales; family Rhizobiaceae; genus Lentilitoribacter. The sequence continues at coordinate 2,609,162 of NZ_LS999833.1, forward strand.
ATTGTTGGTGCGAATACGATTATTGGCACAACATTTGATCCGCATAGCCATCTTTCAAAACGTCGCACAGACAACGCTAACTTGATCAGCGTATTTAAAGAATTTCCTCATACAGATTTTGTCGAAGTTGCCGAAGAGTTGGTAGAACTCGTACACGATACTTCGCTTGGCAAAATTACACCAGTCATCAGCACGTTTGATTGCAAAATGATTGAGGTTCTTCCAACCAGCCGAGAACCTATGCGCAGTTTTGTAGATAAGATTAAATCACGCGAAGGCCATGATTCTATATTATCTATTTCTGTCATTCACGGGTTTATGGCAGGAGATGTACCAGACCTTGGTTCAAAAATAATCGTTATTACAGATAACGACAAATCTGCTGGCGATAAATTAGCCAAAGAACTTGGTAACGAGCTGTTTGCAATGCGCGGCAAAACACGACCAGAATTTTTGACATCGAAAACTGTCTTTGATCGAGCTGTAGCATGCAGTGCTGCCCCAGTTGTTGTGGCTGATGTTTGGGATAATCCAGGTGGCGGTGTACCTGGCGATTCAACAATTTTGCTAGCAGAGATGATACGCCGCAAAGTTAAAAACGCGGCGTTAGCTACCATCTGGGATCCCATAGCCGTACGCACCTGTTTTTCGGCCGGAGAAGATGCACAATTCAGATTACGCTTTGGAGCAAAGATGTCAGAACATGGAGGCGATCCTCTTGATGCGGATGTCATTGTCAAACGAACTATGCGCAACGCTGTTCAAAGCTTTGGACAAAGTATTGTTCCATTGGGTGATGCTGTATGGATCGAAGTTGAAGGTATTGATGTCATTTTAAACTCAGTGCGCAGTCAGGTGTTCAATCCAGATGTTTTTTCCAATTTTGGAATTGATCCAAAACGTAAGAAACTGTTGGTCGTCAAATCGACGAACCACTTTCAGGATGCGTTTTCGCGCATATCTGATAACATACTCTATGCTGCAGTTGACGGACCATACCCAAATAACCCAGAAACAAACAACTATCAAAACCTAACCCGAGAAATTTGGCCCCGAGTAGAGGCGCCCCATGGCACTTGATATAGACACAATCGACACGCCTGCATTTGTTGTAAATGAAACAACAGCGCTTGCGAACATACAAAAGTTCCAAGCTCATTGTGACACAGTTGGCCTTAGCTTGCGCCCTCACATCAAGACTCATAAGTCGATCCGGTTTGCAAATATTCAGATCGCAGCGGGAGCAATCGGAATTACATGCCAGAAGATTAGCGAGGCCGAGGCAATGCTGTCAGAGGATGTAGATAATGAGATAGACGATATTCTCATCACATATAACATCCTTGGCTCTGCCAAACTAAAACGACTTCGCACACTATCGGATCGTCTTGCAACACTTACAGTCGTTGCCGACAATGCGACTGTTGTGGAAGAACTTTCAGCCACATTTAACGGAGCGCCGCGTAAACTCCGTGTTTTGGTTGAATGTGATACGGGTGCTGGGCGTTGTGGTGTTCAAGCACCAGGCGCAGCAACAGCCTTGGCCAAAACAATTGCTAATTCACCAGGACTAGAATTCGCAGGTCTCATGACCTATCCAGCTGTTAACGGGGCGGACGGCGCAGCGAAATTTTTATGCGAAGCGAAGATTATGCTAGAGGAACAAGGCATCCCCTGCCCGACAGTTTCTTCAGGAGGCTCACCCGACATGTGGGACGCGTCAACAGACGGGGTTCTAACAGAATACCGAATTGGAACATACATATATAATGATCGCTCATTGGTTAGATCAGGCACCTGCACATGGGATGATTGTGCCGGGCATGTGCTAGCAACTGTTGTTAGCACCCCTACACCAGAGCGAGCAATTATTGATGCAGGATCAAAAGTTTTAACCTCAGATTTGTTAGGATTTTCGGACTACGGCCACATCATAGACCATCCAGAAATCCGCATCACAAGTTTGAGCGAAGAGCACGGCATTTTAGACGTTGATCCGAAAAAACCGTTGGTAATAGGGCAGCGGCTCAGAATTGTTCCAAATCACGTGTGTGTGGTTTCAAACATGTTTGATGAAATCTGGCTCGAGACTGAGAATAATAGTCTTATACCTTTGCCAATCAATGCGCGTGGCAAAGTGATCTAACATCCATGCTCTGTGTTTGAGCGTGAAAAATCAAACTACCTTAGCGCAGAATGGCGGCTATATTTCCACCATCCACAGTCGAAACATTTCCTGTGGTTTTTCGTGCAAGCGCTTGAGATAAAAATACTTCCGCCACATCTCGAGCGGTTACTTCCTGCTTGAGCAGGTTCCCACTCATATAATCGTCAATACTCATATTACGCGCTGACGAACGGCTTGCAATCATATCATCATCCAGCAGACCTGATCTAATTCGGTCAGCATTGACAGCATTTGCCCGGACACCAATGGACCCATATTCCAAAGCATATTGACGCGATAAAAACAGCGTTGCAGCTTTTGGTAAACCATAGGCGCCAAAATTCGCACCCGGGTTTATAGCTTGCTTTGAGGTGTTATATAACAAACAACCGCCTGTACTTTGAGCCTTAAAAACATCAATGGCAGCTTGGGAAATATTCTGGTGGCTGAAGAAGTTCAATTCAAAACTTTTACGTAGAATTTCATCATCCAGTTCGCCAATCGCGCCTTCCCAAGCAGCACCCGCATTAGATATGATGATATCCAGTCCACCGTATTTTGTAACTGCTGCGTCAAATGATTGTTTAATACTGGCCCGGTCTGTAACATTGCAAGCTACCCCTAAGTGGCCTGCACCCAGCGAGGCTGCAATTGTTTCTGCCGCATCTAAATTGAGATCAGAAACAACAACTTGTGCACCTTGTTCTGCAAATACCTGACAAGTGGCTGCGCCAATGGCCCCAGCCCCACCAGTCACCATAACGACCTGGCCATCTAAAGCTCGCTTTTTTGCTGACGCCAGTTTCGCCTGTTCCAAAGACCAATATTCAAGCTTGAAAAGTTCAGGCATATCGACGGGTTTAAATTCACCATGAGCCTCAGCAGAGGAAATTGTTTCAACAAATGTTTCACCAACATCTGCCGCAATCTTGGCCTCTTTGTAAGTCTGTCCAATGCCTATCATACCAATACCAGGAATGAAGGCCAATCTTGGCATCGGGTCAAGCATGGTACGCGTAACATCATCCTGCGCATCATTTTTGCTAAAATATTCAGTGTAATCAGCAATAAATGATTTAACTGCTGTTTGAACAGCTGTTTTGAATGCATCAAGATGATCTGCTTCAGGTGCAGGAAAAATTATCGGTTTGTGTTTTATTCGAATGGATAGATCTGGTGTAGGCATACCTCTCGTCGCAAATTTGTCGAGATCAGCAGCATTAGTAAAATTCAGAATTTTATCGTCGGCACGGTGATCACAGACAAACCTTTTGTAATCTCCATCATCTAAAGCATGAGCAACGGCACCTCGAACAATGGGAAGTACATCCTCTAGATTTGCTATATTCTCCGGTAAAGCAGCCTTGGGAAATGATGAAAACTTTCTGTTTTGTTCGACATAATTTTCAGCCTTGGTCACGGCATCAATCATGAGATCATAAGCACTTTTTGCGTCTTCAGCGAACGTAAAGATGCCATGTTTATCCAAAATCAAACCATCCACGTCTGGGTTACTTTCATAAACTTCCGCTGCTTTCTTAGCCAAATCAAAACCCGGCATAATGTACGGAACAAACCCAAATCTTTCGCCAAAGACTTCTCTGGCCAGCTCTTTGGAATTATCTTGGTCTATAATAGCAAGAACACCAGTTGAGTGGGTATGATCTACAAATTTATGTGGAATAAACGCATGTAACAGCGTTTCGACAGAAGGATTAGGGGAACTCGAGTTAATAAGATTTGAACGCTGCAATTCAACCATTGTTTCATCGGATAATGCCGCAAAATTACGCGTACTTAGAAGTGGCTTAAGTTTAACTGCAGGCAAGCCGGCTGGCTCAATAACACCCATATCCCAACCGCTTCCTTTGACACAAAGGACATCCCATGCCTGACCGGTTATGTCCGTTGCAGTTGTTTTGACAGATGTATTGCCACCTCCATGCAGGACCAGCTGCGGTACAAGCCCCAGCAATCTCGTTGTATAAACTCGCAGTGCTAAGTCTTCATTGATACCCTCTTTAGCCAGGTCATCAACAAGTGTTTGAGCTTCACTATCTATCCAATTATTCTGCATATCGTTCTTCCACTATATCAATTATTTCGCACCAAATTTTGGCAATTTATCTGTCGTAAAACATTCATTCTATGTAAGCTGAAACATCCAATTAAACTCTTTCCAGTAGCATCCTTGCAGTATCATCGCATGTTGCAAGATGCGTTGCGTATCCGCCTCTTATTGCCGCCAATATTGGCTCAACACGTGTTTGACCTGATCCCACCAACAACCCCATTTCTTTGCCCTTCATCTGATCCAGGGTTATTCCAATCATGCGATCTTCAACGCTGGTGGGCATATGGTTGCCGTCCTCATCAATAAGACGTCCACAAATAACACCGGTCGCGCCTTGTTTCTTTTGATGTTCCAGTTGCTGCAAATTCATGAGACCTGTTTTCAAAATATGACTGTCTTCACTACAAGTTCCACATGCAAATATTGTTTTATTACAGTTCATAACCGCTGACATTTGCTCCATGATGACAGGCTCAGCCATAAGCCTCTGTGCGAGTTCTTTATCAGACAATAAGAGTGGAACGTGTAAGTTAACGCAGTGAGCACCAAACTGCCGCGCAAGTACCGCTGAACATATCTCTGCTGAGAACCCTTTAGCTGCAGGCCGTGAACCAACTAGCTGGACAACTTCGAGGTCTTCAACGGTTTGGCGTGATGCAGCCTCCGATACCCTGAAAATGGTTTCACCCCAAGCGACACCAAGACGGTCGCCTTTTTCGAGAAGATGAAGCAGCCAATCGGCAGCCATTTTTGCAACACGCTCCTCAGTTGCCTCGCCCGATGATGGTGCAATACTAACTTCTTTTAGTCCAAATGTGTTGGCAACTTTTCGTGCCAGTTCGTGTTCTGTGAAAATACTTGGATCAAGTGAGATACGAATATACCCACGCTTACGTGCCTCCGACAAATAATTGACGACGGATGCGCGCGAGATACCCAGTTTTTTTGCAATCTCATTTTGATTAAGACCTTCATGATAATAACACCACGTCGCATCAAGTATTGCTCTTTCTTGACGGTCTAGCCGGATATCATCTGTCGAGCGCGTTTTACTTTCTGGCAATTCGGAACCTCGATTATCTAATATGCTGTTCGATCTATCTTGCACAATTCGGGAAACATAGCAGCCAAACCGTCTGAAGATGCTGCGCTGATCCCTCTTTCCGTAATTAACCCCGTAACAAGATGGTTTGGCGTGACATCGAAAGCCGGATTTCCACCTGATGTACCGATCGGCGATACTTGAACAACACCAATATCACCTTCTGCCAGAAGGCCTTGTATATGTGTTACTTCTTGTTCGTCGCGTTCTTCAATCGGTATATCTGCAACTCCATCTGAAATTGTCCAATCGATTGTAGGCGAAGGTAAAGTTACGTAAAAAGGAACTTTATTATCCTTGGCTGACAATGCTTTGAGATATGTGCCGATTTTATTGCAAACATCTCCACGGCTCGTTGTCCTATCAGTGCCAACAATCACCATATCCACCAAACCATGCTGCATGAGATGCCCACCAGCATTGTCAACTATATATGTATGTGGAACACCGTGGCTACCAAGTTCCCATGATGTTAGAGCACCTTGATTACGAGGCCGGGTCTCATCTACCCATACATGAATGGGAATCCCTGCATCATGGGCGTGAAACATTGGACTTGTTGCTGTACCCCAATCAACGGTTGCAAGCCAACCTGCATTACAGTGGGTGAGAATATTAACAGGCTCGCCTGGCTTCTTCTTGGCAGCTATCTCACGGATTATAGCTAGTCCGTTCCGGCCAATTTGCGCGTTAATCTCTACATCCTCATCCGCGATAGCATGAGCTAATTGTAATGCAGCCGCGGCACGTTCTTCTTCCGGTAATGGCAGCATCGCCGCCTTGCAACGGTCCAGTGCCCAACGCAAGTTAACAGCGGTTGGGCGCGTTTTATGAAAGTAGGACCACGCAGTTTCGATATGACTATTTGATGAGTTTAGCTTCATGGCACATGCCATTGCATAGGCGGCTGTCGCACCAATCAGAGGCGCTCCACGAACACGCATTTCAACGATGGCAGTTGCAAACTCCTCTATAGTTTGAAGGGTATCTATTCTAAATTCATGCGGCAGCCAGCGCTGGTCAATGATCTCCAGAACATCTTTTTCGGCATTCCACCAAAGCGATCGATAATGCTTGCCGTCTACTTTCATATGTAATCTCCTTCGTTGAACCGCTTTGCCATAGAAGTGAGCGAGGCAACGTCTTTGATAGTCTCAAAATTTAAAATGAGTTCGACACCCATTGCGATATTTCGTGCTTCGAGTGATGCTCTTAGGGACGTATCTTCTATCATCTCAAAGTCTGCATTATGAGCCAGAGATAAAACCCGCCTGTGCATCTCAATGCCACAAAATGAAACGGCATCTCGCATGATGTGATCAAGCACATCGTTACATGCAGCTTCCGACGAATGCCCTTGATCCTCGAAGAGAGATTTAGGATAGAGCATTCCGGTTCGTTCTGTTTTCCATAGATGTTTGAACTCGGCATTAAAATGCTCAAATATTTCCGTAATTGTCGTCAGAATCCAAGTTTGATATTCTGCTAAATCTGCCTCATCGCGATGACCGGGCTGACTAAAATAAGCCATCAGAAAATTGGCTGTCAGCATACCAATATCAAAACCCATTGGGCCATATTGAACAAACTCAGGATCAATAACACGGCTATCATCATCTGTTGACATAATAGATCCGGAGTGAAGGTCGCCATGCAGCATCGTTTCCGTATTGGACGCAAACTTCATCAACATTGCCTGAACACGCGATTTGAGTGCAATATTGTCACGAAGTTTTTTAATAAACCCATCCAGTTCCGGCGTATTTTGGTTCATCTCTGCATCAAAATATGGGTCAGTAAAAACCAAAGCTTCTGTAATGGCGGGGATTTTTACGTTCCCTGCGAAAACACCCACATCAGCTTTCTTATCAATGCTCTTCATCGAAAGTTCCGAGCCGCGAAATGCTGTTTGAGCGCAAAATCTACCCATTGTTTCCGATAGGTTCGCAACTCTTTGACCAGCAATCAACTTTCCTCTTAAAATAATATGCGGCTGAAGGAATTCCATAACAATTAGTGCTTGTTCGCGATTGAAGTAAAAAATCTCTGGTACGGACCCAGGTGCACGTTCTTCCTGTCGCAACAAAGCCTCATGCTCATAATAGGCGCGGTACAGTGGCAGTGGCCAACTGTCCCCCACCAGTCGAACATAGGGAAGTGCCTGTTTAACAATAACAGTACCGCCAGAACCTTCGACTATAAATACAAGATTGAGATTGCCATCACCAACTTCTTTGACGTGCCAATTTTCTACATCAGCCCCTATCCGAGTGACGATCTCCTCGAGAACTCCAAGTCTTGATGGAATAGTGTCAACCGATAGCTCTTCATAATTTTTTGCCATATCCATCTTACCTCCATATCTCTAGAGACATTAAATATAGTCAATTGTCAAGACTATTGACATAAGAAGAAATTCACGTCACGATAGATGAACAAACTCCAACCTGGAGTGTTTGGGAGAGATAATGTCGTCAGCAGTTTTATCAGTGGAAGGTGCGCGCAAGAGCTTCGGAATGAATGAAGTTCTTAAAGGCATTGATCTATCGTTAACGACCGGGACGGTCACTGTATTAATGGGTGCAAACGGCGCTGGTAAATCTACTTTGGTAAAAATAATATGTGGCATTCATTCTTTCGATGCCGGATCAATGAAGCTTGATGGTGTTGACTATGTGCCAGCAGGGGCGGCAGATGCGCTTCTTAAAGGTGTTATTGCCGTTCATCAAAACATTGATGATGGTGTGGTGCCGGATCTTGATGTTGCGACAAACTTGATGCTTGATCAATTGACAAAATCCGGTGCAAGTACATTCGTGCGAGACCGTGAGTTACGCAAACAAGCTGCAAAAATTGCACAGTCAATGGACCTGACAATGGATGTCCGCACTCGGGTAAGCGATTTAAATGTTGCGGACAGGCAGATGATCGCTATTGCGCGGGCCATGGCGAGATCACCAAAAGTTCTAATTCTGGATGAGCCAACCTCGTCTCTTTCTGCATCGGAAGCAAAGCGTCTATTTACACTTATCGATCGTCTACGTGATCAAGGTGTAGCTATTTTATATATCTCGCACCGCATGTCGGATATAAGGCGCATAGCCGACCGCATTGTTTCCATGCGTGATGGACAAGTTTCGGGCATATTTGAAAGTGACAACCTTGATTATGAGGGAGCTGTCACAGCAATGCTCGGCCACAAAATGACGGAAGTAGATATCACTCCAAATGTGGTCGATGCACCGATTTTGGAACTTAAGAACATCTCTCTCAAACCAAACTGGCCAGCATTTAATATGACCGCGAACAAGGGCGAGGTGATTGCCGTAACTGGCTTGCTTGGCAGTGGTAAAAGTCAACTGGCAGATATTATTTTTGGCTTGAAGAAACCGGCCGGTGGCACAATGCAACTTGACGGCAAAGCTTATGAGCCGACTAGTGCATCTGCAGCCATTGGCGCAGGTGTTTTCATGTCACCAAAAGACCGCGGCAATAATGGCGTCGTCAGAGCTTTTAATATTGCAGATAATATGAGCCTGCCATTTTTGCGGGCTTTTAGTAAACTTTCCCTCATTCGAAATCGTCAACAACGTAATGCCACGACGGATATGATCAATCAGATCGGCATTGTTTGTCAGTCTGACGAAGACCTGATCGGAACACTTTCTGGCGGCAACCAACAAAAAGTCATGATCGGGCGCTGGTTACTCAAACCCTGTCAGGTTTTATTATTAGATGAACCCTTTCAGGGCGTTGACATAGGCGCAAGACGAGACATTGGACAACATATTCGCGACACAGCAAGTGATCGGACAACCATTGTTTTTGTAGCCGAAATAGACGAGGCAATTGAAATTGCTGACAGAATAGTCGTGTTAAACGAAGGTTCTCTGGTTGGCGAACATAATAATCAAAACTTAAACCTGGGTGCATTGATTGCGCAAATTACAGGCGAAAAAGCGGCATGAGGAACAACTAAATGCGCAATGAAAGATTGCAAAAAATTGCCATAAGATATGGCTTCATTGTTTTATTGATAGGGCTTTCAGTGTATTTCAGTGTAGCCGCATCAGGGTTTTTCAGTGCGCGTTCTGCTGTTTTTGTTTTCCAATCAGTCGCCATTACTGGCATTCTTGCTTTGGGTGTGACTTGCACTCTTGTTGTAGACGGGTTTGATTTATCCATCGGCTCTGTGGCCACATCAGCATTGATGCTGTCGGCCTACACAATGGTCATTCTTGAACAACCAGCATATGTTGCTGTAATCCTTTGTCTTGCGATGGGCGCTTTGGTGGGTTTGATCAACGGCTTGCTAATAGTGAAGATGAAAGTACCTGATCTGCTGGCTACTTTGGGGATGATGTTCCTACTCATTGGTTTGCAGCGAATTCCAACACAAGGCAATTCAATTGCAACCGGAATGAACCTTGGTGATGGTAATGTTGCAGAAGGTACATTTTCGCAAGCGTTTCTTTGGTTAGGTAGACACCGTTTTGATTTCTTCTTGGAACGTTTGGTTCCTGTTCCTGTTGTTATCTTCATATTGGTCGCAATCGGGATATGGATCTTTCTAGAATTCACGCGTCATGGACGCTTGATGTATGCGATTGGGTCCAACCAACGTGCAGCAGAGCTTGTCGGTGCAAATGTAGAGCACTACAAAATTGCTGCCTATATGATCTCCGGCGTCACAGCCTCTATTGGCGGAATATTATTGGCGGCGCGCCTTGGTCGTGGTGACATAGCATCGGGCAATAATCTACTACTTGATAGTGTTGCTGCTGGCCTCATCGGTTTTGCTGTTCTAGGTGCGGCCAGGCCAAATGCTTTTGGAACTGCAATCGGTGCATTATTTGTCGGAATTCTTCTTCAAGGAATGACCATGATGAATGCGCCTTATTACACACAGGACTTTGTTAAAGGCGCAGTTCTTGTTTGCGCACTTGTTTTCACATTTTACCTATCGTCACGACATATGGCGGGACGAAAAATCTAAATGAAACTCAGATAAACCCATGGGAGGATTTACAATGCTGAGAAGACAATTCATGAAACTGGTTGGTGCAGGTGCATCAATACTTGCGCTTAGTGGTCCAGCTTTTGCAGCTGATATGCCAGCTCCATTCGACAAGCCGGGCGACGTGAAAATTGCTCTGGTGCGCTATCTGTCAACGGGTGATTTTTTCCAATCTTATCTGTCAGGTGTAGAAAATCAGGCAGCAGCGCTTGGGGTTGATTTACGTGTTTTCGATAGCCGTCAAGATGCTGCGCTTCAAGCCGATATGGTTGATCAAGCAATTGCGCTTGGGGTTAACGGCATCATCATCCAACATGGTCTCACCGAGTCCATGAAAGAGGCTGCGCAACGTGCTGTTGACGCCGACATTAAAGTCGTTGCTTTTGATGTGAATGTTGAAAATGAAGCTATTCCACAGATTGAACAGTCAGACTACCAACTTGGAAAACTCGCACTCGATCAGGCAGTAAAGGATAATGGCAACGATTTTACAGCTGGCTATGTTTATGTTGCTGGGATTGCACCACTTGATCGCCGCGATGTTGCTTGGCAGGACATTAAGAAGGCTAACCCTGACATCACAGAAGCAGCAATGTTTGGAACTTTGGATAATCCAATTGCAAACTCTGTAGCAAACCAGGCGCGTTCTGTTTTGCAAGCGAACCCAAACATAAACGTCGTGTTTGCGCCTTATGATGAATTTGCAAAAGGTGTGAAGATTGCAGTTGATGAAGCTGGCTTAACCGATGATATCGATATTTATTCTGCCGATGTTTCAACAGCTGATATTTCTGCGATGCGGGAACCGGGTTCAGCTTGGGTTGCAACTGTTGCAACAAACCCGTCTGTGGTTGGTGAAGTGAGCGTACGAACACTTGCATTAATGCTTTCCGGTAATAACCCAGGTGCATCCGTTGTCGTGCCGCCAACACTCATTACACAAAGTTTCCTTAATGAAAACGATATCAAAAACATGGATGATTTGGGCAAGAAAATGCCTCAATTCCAACATGCAGATGTATCGACAGCCGATTGGCTTCCACTACCAAAACGCTGAGTGGAAACCAGAAATAAATATGAAAATCCTAAGGCCATATTGGCCTTAGGGTACAGTCACCTTCGGAAATAAAACATGCTGATAAACATCGATAAACGTATATCACCACAACTGCTATTCATATTAGCGCAGATGGGCCATGGAGATGAAATAGCTGTTGTTGATGCTAACTTTCCAGCAGTTTCAACTGCTGCCCATTGCATTACCAAAGAGCCGATAGACATGATGGGTGTTGATGCGCCCAAATGCATCGAACTCATCACCAAACTTATGCCGCTTGATACATTCACAGAGTTTGGAATATTGCGGATGGAAATTGATGGTGCGCCAAACGAGTTGGGCGACGTACATAAAGATGTTGTAACAGTATTGGATCATGTCTCTGGCGATGCGGGACAGGGATCAATTGAACGACAAATTTTCTACAAGAGATCAAAGGCTGCATTTGCTGTTGTACAAGTTAGTGAAATTCGGCCTTTTGGATGCTTTTTATTACGCAAAGGCGTGATTTTTTAATTTTAGCAGGACTCAAATTTAGAGATAAATGGATGGTGATCAGCAGTTAGTTACTCTGGTCGTAAGAGGATTACGCAATGCAGAACAGCAAAAGCACTGAAGAAATTGCCTTTGGTATACGTCGCCGTGTATTTGAGCACTCCATACATAATAATGGCGGTTATCTTTCACAAGCGTGTTCGGCGGCAGAACAACTCGCTTGGCTCTACAATGAAGAACTTAATTTGGGTGAACCGACATTACCGATGATCCCAAAACCATTCGGCGGCGTACCGTCTGCTGAGAACACGGGCTATCATACTGGTGCTGGCTACAACGGACCATTTGAACCTGACTTGGATCGATTGTTCATAGCCCCTGCACATTATGCACTTGTAGCTTATGCCACATTAATTGAAACAGGTCGCATGGCGCCTGAAGGCCTTGATATGTTTAATAAAGATGGCTCCTCCGTTGAAATGATCGGAGCTGAACATTCACCGGGCATGGAAGTGCATAATGGAACGCTCGGTATCGGCCTATCCACCGCAGCAGGTCTAGCCTGGGGTCGTAAGAAGCGTGGTGAGAAGGGGAAAGTATGGGTTTACATGTCCGACGGCGAGGTACAAGAAGGGCAAACATGGGAAGCCATTCAGGCTTGTGCGCATCATAAGATTGATAATGTCAAAGCCATCATGGACGTCAACCGTCAGCAATGCGATGGCGCCATGGGTTCGGTCATGGAAGTGGGAGATATTGGCCGAAAGATGGAAGAATTCGGCGCAAAAGTTGTTTGGGTCGATGCACATAATCTTGATGAAATCCGAGACGCTGCCAAAACACCACATCGTGGCAAACCTCTTATCATCTTGGCAAATTCAAGCCCCTTTAGAGGAATGCCAAGCCTTCAGCTCCGCTTCCCCAGATTACATTATGTACGCTTCAAATCAGAACAAGAGCGAGCTGAGATGAACAGAGATATAGCCAAATCATTGGGCATTGATCCAATCGATTACAAACATTAGGGGAGAAAGATTATGGTAGAAATGGTTGCTCGCCCTTATGAAGGCGCGTTTGAAAAATATGCATTGGCTAACCCAGACGTTTTGTGCCTCTCCGCAGACCTGACATCATCATGTGAGATTGATAAATTCCGCGACAAACACCCCGAACGGTTTCTCTCACTCGGGATGGCTGAACAAAACATGCTTAGCTTTGCTGGCGGGCTTGGACTAGCTGGTTATCGCCCGTTTATACACACTTTTGGCGTTTTTCTGTATCGCCGCCCTTATGATCAACTTATGGCATCCATTGCATATCCACGTCGCAAAGTGCGTCTAATGGGTTTCCTTCCTGGTATCACAACACCCGGTGGCATGACCCATCAAGCCATTGAGGATATCTCGGTCATGCGGTCCATTCCCAACATGACAATTTTGGAAACTGGAGATGCAACGGAAGTCGAGAGTATTTGCGAAGCCGCAGATAGTATTGATGGCCCTGTCTATTGCAGAGTGTTACGTGGCAATGTCCCGCGTTTATTTGATACACCTATAGAAGTTGGCAAGATGCGCGAATTATCAATGGGTGATGATATCCTCATTGTTACATCCGGTATAACAACAGAGGAAGCGCTCCGCGCAAGATCTGCGTTGGAGAGTGCGGGAGTTTCAGTTAGACATCTACACCTTAATACAATCAAACCATTTGACGACCAAGCCATGCTAGATCATATCCATTCAGTAAAAGGTGGCGTAATCACACTTGAGAACCACGTCACTGAAGGAGGCATAGGTTCGCTTATTGCAGAGATAATTGCAGATAATGGTGTGGGCAAAAAGCTTGTACGCCTTGGCCTTAAAGACACGTACGCTCACGGAGGATCACGGCCTTACTTGATGAACTATTACGGTCTTGATGCCATTGCCCTCGTAAAAGGTGTCGAAAAACTAACAGGTGAACAACTAGGTATATCAGAGCAAGATTTGGCAACCACACGTATTGAGGCTGTCCATTCAACCGTTAAGGCGGAGGGTCTGTGATGCAGCGCTTTGAAATTACGTACCGCCTTTTTGCGGGTTCGGATGATGATGCACTCGAATTTGCAAATGCTATTGCGTTGGAAAACACCGTTGAAATCCCGCGCGATGTGGTGCCCAAAGGATATATAGAAGATGTGGTTCTTGGTCGCGTTCAAAAAATTGAACCAGAAACTGTGCAAACATGGCAAGCCACAATTGGGTATCATATTGATGCAGCGGGTGAAGAACTGCCGCAATTGCTCAATGTAATTTTCGGAAACGCCTCGATCTTAAAAGGCGTTAAAGTCATCAAGATGTCTTTTAATGATGACGTCAGGTCACTTTTCCCCGGTGCTCGGTTTGGGTCAGAAGGTGTCAGGAACCTAACTGGGAAGTCATCAGGCGGATTTATCTGCCCGGTCATTAAACCTCAAGGCTCAAGCATCGAAGAACTAGCTGAACTTTGTTATCAAACAGCCCTCGCTGGTGCGGATATTGTTAAAGAGGACCATGGCCTTTCTAATCAAACCAATGCTCCATTTAAAGAACGAGTTCCAAAGTGTGCAGAAGCAGTTGCCAAAGCAAATGCGATAAGAAAAGCAAATGGTGACGATAGCCAGGCAATCTATCTACCCAACATTGGCGGACATGGTGATCAAGTCGAAGAACTTGCCTTTTTTGCAAAGGCTCACGGAGCAACTGGTTTATTACTCATTCCCGGGTTGTTCGGTTTTGATGCCATGCAACGCCTCGCAAGAAATGAGAATTTTGGACTACCAGTTATGGCACATCCTTCTTTCACAGGCCCCTATGTTTTATCAGAAAATACTGGTTACTCGCATGGATGTTTCTTTGGTGATCTTATGCGCCTTTCAGGCGCCGACATCAGCGTATTTCCAAACTATGGCGGGCGTTTTGGTTTCAGCAAAAACGAGTGTATGGAAATAGTAGATGCTTGTAATGCGGACACTGGAATTGGCAACAAAATTCTACCAAGTCCCGGCGGTGGTATGAGCCTTGAACGACTACCGGAAATGCATGATATCTATGGAGATGATTGTGTTTATCTTGTCGGAGGCTCGCTGTTACGCTTCCGAGATAAAATCAAAGTCGCAATCGAACAAATGAGAACAGCACTTGCATAAGATTGGTTAGGCTCTTACATAACCGCAGTCACATTGATTTTGTAAACTACGGGGACATATGTAAGATGACGGACACTCAAACTAAAGAAACTTTTTCATTTCAAACAGAAGTTGGCCAACTTCTTGATATTGTTGCGGGCTCTCTTTATTCGAACCGAGAAATATTCTTACGTGAGTTGGTTTCCAATGCATCTGACGCATGTGACAAACTTCGCTATGAAGCACTTACAAATTCAGAACTATCTGGTGGCGATCAAGAATTCAAAATTATCATAGCTGCTGATACGAAAGCTAAAACACTCTCTGTTTCTGACAATGGAATTGGTTTAAACCATGATGATCTTTTAGAGACATTGGGAACAATTGCGCGATCAGGGACAAGCAATTTTCTCAATTCGCTTAAAAACGATCAAAAAGCAGACGTCGGTTTGATTGGCCAGTTTGGTGTCGGTTTCTACTCTGCATTTATGGTTGCAGATCGTGTCGATGTCATCACACGCAAAGCAGGTGAAGAGCAAGCTTGGCTTTGGTCATCTGATGGCAAGGGTGAATTTACAATTGAACCCTCCACTCGAGACACAAACGGAACCGACGTTATCTTGCAACTTAAAAAAGATGCAAAAGAGTTTCTCGAAGATGCACGTGTTCGCCACATCATCAAAACCTATTCCGACCATATAAGCTTCCCTGTCCTACTCGGCGATGATGCATTAAATGAAGCCTCAGCTATTTGGACACGCCCCGCCAAAGACATTACTGAAGAACAACATACAGAGTTTTATCGCCATACTGCTCATGCCTTCGACCAGCCATGGATGACTATTCACAATCGCGTTGAAGGTCTTTTGAGCTACACAAACCTTTTATATATCCCATCATCTCCTCCGTTTGATCTTTATGAACCTGAACGCAAGTCTCATGTCAAACTATTCGTAAATCGTGTTTTCATCACCGATGATACCAAGGGTCTGTTGCCAACTTACTTGCGTTTTTTACGTGGTGTTGTCGATTCAGAAGATTTATCGCTCAACGTTTCAAGAGAAATGCTTCAAACCGATCCTAAACTTGCAAAGCTAAAAACTGGCCTTACAAAACGTGTAATTGGTGAGTTGAAAAAGAAAGCTAATAAAGCAGCGGACGAATATGCTGTTTTTTGGAACAATTTCGGAGCTGTCCTCAAGGAGGGGCTGGTTGAAGACCCAAGCCTAAGAGAAAAATTGCTCGAAGTTTGCCGTTTTAAGTCAACAAAAGGCGATGAACTTATTAGCCTCTCTGATTATGTCGAGCGGGTCAAAGATGGTCAGGATGCGATATTCTATATTGCTGGTGATGACGCAACCAAAATTGCGAACTCACCACATCTTGAGGGTTTTAAAGCCAAAGGGATTGAAGTTTTGCTTCTTTCGGACTCCGTCGATGAGTTCTGGCTGCAGCACGTCACCGAATTTGACGGTAAGGTGTTTAAATCTGTTACCCGCGGTGCGGCTGATTTAGATAAATTCGATGCCGATGATAACAAAAATGACAAGGATGCAGAGGCGCAAACCCCTGGTGTTGAAAAACTAATTGAAACAATTAAATCCGAACTCGGTGAACTCGTCAAAGATGTACGTCCATCCAAACGTTTAACCGATAGTCCTGTTTGTTTGATTGCAGATGAAGGTGACATGGATGTAAACTTGGAACGTTTATTAAAGCAGCATGGGCAGTTACAGCAAGGATCACTTCGTGTGCTTGAACTTAATCCAAACCATGCAATCGTAAAAAAACTATCAGATCGAGCGGGCAAAGATGATGCTTCATCTGATGATTTATTGAAAGATGCGGCTCATCTCCTGCTTGATCAAGCTCGAATTGCGGATGGTGAAGTTCCGGCAGATCCCGTTGAATTCGGACGTCGCCTTTCATCAATCATGTCGAATGCGCTTTAGCAACTTTGCTAAATTACGCATTATAAACAAGGCGAAACCCTAGGTGGGAAGTCGAAGTATCGGCTGAGGTGTTATTGCGTGCGGGGATGCGGTAGCGATAACAATAGCTACGGTGGCACAGAAATGAGCCACCTTTGCTGAGCTTAAATCCCACCTTACCGGCATGGGCGGCAATTGCCGCCTTTTTGAGCGATCGCACTTTAAACACTTCGGATGTAAATTCCCACACATTGCCGATCATATTGTAAAGGCCATAACCATTGGGTTCAAACGAACGACAGGGTGCTGTGCCAATATAACCGTCCAGACCTAAATCACGTTGGGGGAATTGCCCCTGCCAAATGTTGCAGGGCTGAAAATCAACATCATTAGGCTCATCCTCGCCCCATGGAAAATTCACATCGCCCAGACCGCCACGTGCTGCATGTTCCCATTCTAATTCGGTTGGTAATCGCCCACCTGCCCAAGCGGCAAAAGCCGTAGCATCATTCCACGAGATGTGAACTACAGGATGATCATCCTGCAATTGATCCAAAGTGTTTGGCCCATATATATTGCGCCAGCTTGCACCCGGGATCACACGCCACCAAGGTGCGTCGGCAACAGCGCGACTGGGTGGCGTTCCTTTTGGCAACAAGCCTTGAAAAACGAGGGAATCTCCCAATTTTTCAGCCTCAGTGATGTACCCCGTTTCCGCTACAAAAGCCCTAAATCGAGCATTCGTGACAGATGTTGCATCCATTCGAAAGGCTTTGATTTTTCTATGACGGAGAGGCCCCTCACCGTCGTTTTGAAAATATGGCCGATTGGTTCCTAGAAGAGTTATGCCGCCAGGAATATCAACAATATCATTCGCACAATTTGCTTCGCCTTGCTGCGCTTTTTTTAAAGTCGAATGCCTTACATCAGCACTCGTATTTGACCCACTCTGTCGGCTTGGTATGCAGCAGGATTTCATGGATTAAATAAGCTCCGTAGCGAAAAAATTCTTATCTACATAATGACAACAAGAACAGTTTTGGTGCAACACCTATTTCTTTGTATGCCTTGGGTACTGCGGAGGCGTGACCGCAACATAGGGAAAGCGTCCGCGTTGCTTTGTGGCTGTCGTGCTCGGGTCATTCCCGCCGCGCACATAAACCTTGGACGGATCATAATCCGGACCAAAATCCCATGATGGGAAACGTCCATGCTTCATCGCATTCTGCACGAAAATGCGTTTACGTTGCGACGCTCTTATACGTTCATCCAACTCATCCTCATCCCAGCGCTGCATCATTTGAGCAAACATTGCTTCCAGATCATCCTGATAAGCTGGATCATCTGCCAAATTGGTCAACTCATACGGATCTTTATCAAGATCAAATAGCATCTTTGGATCTGTACGACTATGGACAAGTTTAAGATTACCCTTAATCATAATAAACGCTGGGGCATAGAGACCCTCGCCATTGAACTCGATGAAAACCTTATCCTCATCGCTGCCGCTTTCAGGTAAATTTAACAGGCTGCGACCATCATAAGGTGCTGCGTAGTCATCAAATTTCCCCTCGCTTGCGATATCTGTAAATGTCGGAAGTAAGTCAACCAACGATGCAAGCGCTTCCTCCTTGTGCCCAGCTTTCATTTTCGGACCTTGTGCGATCATAGGTACTCGAATTGATGCCTCATAGGGATTGAATTTATACCACATCCCCCGTTCGCCCAGCATCTCGCCATGATCTGATGTAATGAAAATATATGTGTTGTCCAACTCACCAATGCTTTTTAATGTTTCCATCAATCCACCAATCAGCTCGTCTAAATGTGTGACCATGGCGAAGTAACCGCGGCGCGCATTATAAAGTTGCTCAGGCGTGATATCAAACTCATCCTGCCTGATTGTCATGTAATAGCGTTGTGACCAAGGGTCTCGATCCTCATATGGAATATGAGTCACTTTCGGTTCGGGTATATCCACCCCCTCATACATATCCCAATATTTTTTGCCTGCAACAAATGGGTTGTGTGGCTGGGTGAATGAAACATGCAACATGAAAGGTCGATCATCAGTCGAGCGAGCATGGTTATACATTTCTTGCTTGGCTGCGCTGAACACTTCCTCGTCGAAATCTATTTGTAAATTCCGTTCGCAATGCCCCGCTTCGACAACACTCAAAAGGCTCATCACGGATGGAGCATAAGGCTCATCCGTTTGATTCCAATCTGCAGTCCATGCGAAATCAGAGGGGTATATATCTGTTGTTACGCGTTCCTCAAATCCATGCAATTGATCAGGGCCAACAAAATGCATTTTGCCCGCAAGCGTGGTTTTGTATCCTAAACTTCTCAGGTAATGGGCAAACGTTGGTTCGGATGGCAAAAACTCAGCGCCATTATCAAACACACCAACATCGGACGGCAGTCGACCTGTCATCATTGACGCACGAGATGGTCCACACACCGGATTATTGCAATAGCTATTGGTAAAGGTCGTGCCGTTCTCGGCAATCCGATCAATATTTGGGGTAATGGCGTATGGTTTGCCATAAGAGGACAGACAAAGTGCGGTCATTTGATCGGCTTGAATCACAAGAATATTGGGGCGAGACATGGTATATTCCTAATTTTGATAGATTGCCTAGGTCATCAAGGGGACGGCCTAGGCAGATGGATGTGTGAAGCTTAACCGCCAGTTCTTGTGACGAACTCTTCAATGCCTGGCACATTAATTTCACGATAGTACTTCAACGCGCCCGGGTGTAGTGGCGACCCAAAACCATTTAGAACTGTATCAGCAGACATCTTCCCAAATGCAGGATGTACACCCGCTAAAGCATCAAGATTTTCAAACACTGCTTTCGTCATTTCGTAAACGCGCTCTTCTGACACGTCAGCTGAAATCACCAGACCATTAGCCAGACCAAATGTCGGCGTATCACTAGCCACATCCTCATAAGTACCACCGGGGATGGATAGACGGAAATATGGCGGGTAGTCAGCACGTAACGCATCAAAGAAAGCATCTTCAACCGGGATCAATTTAAGATCGCGTTGCGCGTTCAGTTTGATCACCGGAGCAAGTGGAAAAGAACCATTCCAAAGCGCAGCATCAATGTTCCCATCGCTTAGCATATCTACCATGTCACCAAGTCGTACACGAAAAGGTTCAAAATCATCGCCTGCAACTTTACCCATCAAAACATTGGCATCAAGCATTGATACGCCGCCCGGCTGTCCCATACCGATACGTTTACCCTTAAGATCTTCAATCGCATTTACAGGACCGCCATCAAGGGTGATAATGTGCATTGCAACAGGTGCAATCGACATCCATGACATGATTTTTCCAGCTTCCGAACCTTCGTAGTTTCCTGTCGCTGTATAAGCCTCATATGCGGATAGGGATGTTGCCATTGATGCTTCCAGCTCGCCGCCCTGCATCAGTGCAATGTTGGCAACATAGCCTTTTGTTTCCTCTGCTGTTGCCTGAACACCATCAACATTTTTGTTGATGACATCAGCAATACCAGCAGACCAGGTATAGGCCGTACATGTCACCGGACATGAGCCGATGGACAAAAAGTCATCTGCCTGAGCCAACGGCGGTGCGGCAAGCATTGCTGCCATAAAGATTGTGCTCTTGAGATTAAGTTTCATTAGAAGTCTCCCTTTTTGGTTAAATTGACTGAGTTCAACCCAGTTTCGGTTTCTTACTTTGCTAATGTGGTTGTTCGCCGCAAAGACCAGACGATAAGTACTGTTAGCAGCACGAAGGCTGTTAGATCGAAACGCCAGTCGGAATTCATGAATAGAATGGCCGTACCCGCAAATAGGAGGCGCTCAATAATGTTCAGTCGGGCTGTGAAATGCCCGAGCATGGCCGCACTTGCGCATATGCCACCGACAATGGCAGTCACAAATGACATTGATATTTGAACCCATGTTACATCCAGCCCAAGAATGGCAGGATCATAGACAAAGAAATACGGCACTGCGAATGCTGCCATCCCGAATTGACAAGCCAATATTGCGATTTTCAACGGATTGCCATTTGCTATAGATGCAGCAGCATATGCGGCCAGCGCAACAGGTGGCGTGATAGATGATAACATCGCCGAATAGAGAACAAAGAGGTGGGCTGCAAGCAGGCTCACACCCAGATCTACTAAGGCAGGCGCGACGAGCGTAGCCACTAGAATATAAGCAGCCGCAGTAGGCAATCCCATGCCCAAAATGAGGCAGGTGAACATTGTTAGAACGAGTGCCAATGGGAGAGAGCCACCAGACAACATGACCACTAGAGTAGAAAACTTTAAGCCAATTCCCGTCAGCGTAATAATTCCGATAATCACACCCGCAACGGCACAGGCGAGTGCAACAGGTATCACTGCACTCGCAGCCGAAACACACGTCTCAACAATCTTGCGCGGTGATAAAGCAGTACTGCGATGAATATAACTGACCAGAAAGGATGCTGTAACAGCCCAGAATGATGATAGCATAATGGAGTAACCGCTAAGCAACATGCTCACAAACACAGGCAAAGGCATCAAAAGATACGAGCGCTTTAAAATCATAGGCCAATCGGTGACAGAATCCACATCACGCAATATTGGTATATTTCGCTTCACGGCCTCAAAGTGAACCATTGCCAACAGGACCGCATAAAAAATCACAGCAGGTAAAAAAGCAGCCTTAGCAATAGTGAGATATGATGTATTTGTGAACTCCGCCATGATGAACGCTGCCGCGCCCATAACTGGCGGCATTAACTGCCCACCTGTCGAGGCAACAGCTTCAATCGCGCCTGCCGCCTCTTTGCGGTATCCGCTCTTGCGCATCAAAGGAATAGATATCGGACCGGTAGTTAAAACATTGGCAACTGCCGTGCCTGAAATCATACCCATCAGACTGGAGCCGACAACGGCAGCTTTTGCAGGCCCGCCGCGCATCCGACCGGTTAAGGCCGTTGCAAAATCCATGAGCACTTGGCCTGCGCCCGTTTTCTCTAGTAATGCACCGAGAACGACAACACCTGTGACAAAGGTCGCACTAACACCCAGCGGGGTTCCAAAAATGCCACCTCCACCTAAATAAACCTGTGAAGCGACCCGCTTGAGCGAATACCCCCTGTGCGCAAGCGGGTCGGGCAGGTATGCGCCATATAGCCCATAAAGGAGAAACATACCTGCTAGGAGAACAATGGGCCAACCTATCGTGCGACGACAGGCATCAAAAAGCGCGATCACAAGCAATGAACCAAAAATGATTTCATATGATGTGATCGCACCGTAACGGTTGTTTATTGCCTCAAAATTAAATAATTGATGGCCGGCGGCGATTGCTGCACCCACCAATGCCAAAACGATCCATATCCGGTCAAGAATAACTACGGATCTTTTTGGTATTTTGTCAGACGCTTCGTAGGTCATTCTGAAAACGGTCGCAAACACAAGTATCAACACAATAAGAAGATGTGCGCTTCGTTGTATGCCATCCGGAAAAACGCCAAAGAAGGCTGTATAGAGTGTCAACCCAACCAAGCAAATCGCTGAAATTGCGATGATCTTAGACAACAAATTGCCCATGAGTGTTTCATCATCCATGGGCGATCTCCTCAGATTGTTCGATGGTGCGTGCAAATCTGTCGTAATCAAATCGATCAGAATAACAAAATGAATGTAATGCTAACAATGCCGCTGATTCCACGGACGAAATTGTACCTTTAGTCAATTGAAAAGATGTTTCCGGATCATGGTCAAACTGCTGAGCGAGCATTGCCATGACCCCATCGATATAACGATCATTTGCACCCAGATATCCACTAAGAATAATCATCTTGGGACCAAGCAATTTGGCGACGCTATCGAGCGCCGGAGCAAGTTTTTCGCCAGCCTCAGTTACCAGATCTGAAACCTTGTCATTTTCAAGTGCTGCAAGCAGTGAATCTGCATAGAATGATAGTTTTGACGTATCAAACGCCTGATGATCCAGCTTACCCATCTTAGATAAAAGTCCAAAACCTGTGGCAGAAAGGTTGAGACAATCGTGCCGACCACATACGCAGGTCAAGGGACGTTCTTCCGCTCGAAAATGGCCCAAAAGCCCAGATATTCCAGAATCACCGCGAACAAGCCTGCGCTCTGAAACCATACCAGCGCCGACAAATGTTGCTACGTGGATCAGAGCAAAATCTGCAATTTTGCGTGCTACACCAAATCGCATTTCAGCAATGGCTAACGCGTTAGCAATATTTTCGATTTGGACGGGCAGATTAATAATTTGTTGAATTTCGCGACAAAAGCGACCACCATCATTTGCCCAACCAAAATATTCCGATGTTACAATCTCACCGGCATCTGGCAATGTTCTAGCGGACAGCGCCACCCCAACGCCGACAATTCGATCGACATCGATCTCAGAAGTTTCAATCAGTTCACGTAGTGCATTTGCATAAAACCGAGCGGCGTCTTCGACATTTTCGAATGATAGATTTTCTGATCTGCTACTTGCAAAAAGTTCACCATCGGCATCACAAATTGAAACCTCAGAATGATAAGCGGAGACCGTGATACCCACTGCAAACAATCCACTTTTTACAATCCGCAAACCAATTTTTGGTCGACCAACATTTTTTTTCTTAGTTTTGGTTTTATCGACGATATCGAACTCTTCGACAATTCTGACTGCCAGCAATTCTCTAACAATTCGGGTTGCTGCCATCTCTGAAAAACCGCACATACGGGCGAGTTCCGCCCTCGACACACCAGGATTTGCCTGTATCTGTGACAAGATCATGCCTCGGTGTGTTTTCCGCAGACTGGCAGGCGTAGAATTTGACTTTAAATTAATAACCATCTGTTAGTTATTAATTATTAAGGTGATTGAGTCAAGTGCATCTATCATCCAATTTGATAGACCATTCAATTAAAGGATTGTAGCGCACCGTAATTAGTTAATATTTATCAAATACTTAATGACAAGAAATCTGTTCCAACTGGAGATCAGAAGCATGCGCAACTCACCAACATATCAAACCATCAAAATGATGGGCTGGCGATATACATCACATAATCTTGGCACTAGGAAGCGATGAGATTCGAACTCAAATCGATTAAAACTAACTCGCAAGTGGAGACAGATAGCGAGCGCCACGGCCTGGAAGTAAAGCTCGTGCAGCATGCATAATTGCGTTCGCATCTAACCCATGTAGATGATAGATATCATCGACAGTACCCGCTTGCCCGAAATGTTCCACACCAAGTGATTTAGTGCGATGTCCAGTAACACCACCAAGCCAACTCAAAGCTGCCGGATGTCCATCGGTGATGGTCACTAGACCAGCATCTCTTGACACCCCCTCAAGAAGTATTTCCACATGTGACTGGGCAGTATCGTCGCCACGTTGCCTTGCCCGTTCGGCGGCCTGCCATCCAGCGTTCAGTCGATCAGCCGACGTGATAGCCAGTACAGCTACATCACGCATATCTTCGGCCAAAAGACCAGCAGCTTTAATCGTCTCTGGAGCGACTACACCAGTATATGCCAATATCACGGATGTTGACGCTGTTGGCTCACGTAGCCAATACCCACCAGCTACAATTTCTCTGGTCAGTTGATCAGTCATCTCTCGTTGAAGCTGCTCTTGTGGCAAAGTGGACAAACGCAAATAAATTGATCCACCTTTTTCATCCCGCAGCCAATTCTCTTCATCCTCAGACGCAGCCCCATCACGCTGCATATAGTCAAAACCCCAGCGCATGATAACGCTCAACTCATCGGCATAGGCTGGCTCGAAAGTTGCCAGACCATCCTGCGCCATTCCGATAAGAGGTGTTGAAATAGATTGATGGGCTCCACCTTCATGACTAAGCGTCACCCCCGAAGGTGTAGCCGCAAGCATAAACCGGGCATCTTGATAGCAGGCATAATTGAGCGCATCGAGACCACGGCAAATGAAAGGATCATACACGGTACCCACGGGCAAAAGTCGTTCTCCAAAAAGAGAATGGGAAAGACCCAAAGCACCGAGAAATGTAAAGAGATTGTTTTCAGCAATACCCAACTCAACATGGCGTCCGTCCATATGGCGCTTCCATTTCTGTGCAGATGGAATTGCATGATCTCGAAATACATCCGCCTGATCAGATTTAGCAAAGAGCCCTGTCTTGTTAATCCACGGCCCCAGGTTGGTCGAGACTGAAACATCCGGTGATGTGGTCACGATCCGTGCAGCCAGTTCCGGCGCGCCAGACGCAATTGAGGAAAGAATTTGCCCAAAGGCTTCCTGTGTCGAAGCTCGTTGTTTGAAGCGAGGCGTAACAGCGACAGTCGTAGATATGTTCGCAGCAGCATAGCGGCGAGAACCTTCAGAACTGAACGACACATTATTCAAAAATGCCTGTATTTCAGCACCTTGAATATCAAGTCCAGCAAAAGGTTCCCATTCCTCACCCTCAGCAATTCCCATACCATCGCGCAGACCTTCAATCTGGGTGGTTGTCATGATTCCCGCATGATTGTCCTTGTGGCCAGCTAACGGTAAGCCATGGCCTTTAACAGTATAGCAGATAAAACAAACCGGGCGATCATGATCAATCGCTTTCATTGTCTTGGCGATAAGTTCAGCATCGTGACCTGCAAGGTTGCTCATCAACCGCGCCAACTCATCGTCATTGTGATCAGCAACCAATGCCAGCGTTTCGTTATCACCAGAAAAGTCTGTTTCAAGATGCTCTCGCCAGGCCGCACCGCCCTTAAAGGTAAGTGCCGAGTAAAGACCATTTTCGCAACTGTCGATCCAAGTACGCAGTTTTTTACCACCGGGTCGTTTAAATGCTTCTTGCATCAAAGTGCCATATTTTAGCTCAACAACGTCCCAGCCACATGCGACGAAAATATCACGAAAGCGTGCATTCAAACCTTCGGTTACGACCCCATCTAATGACTGCCGATTATAGTCGATGACCCACCAACAATTGCGCAAATCGTGCTTTGCACCTTCTAGAAGTGCCTCATAAATATTACCCTCGTCAAGTTCAGCATCACCAACCAACGCGATCATCCGTCCCTTTGGCTGATCCAACCACCCATGCGCGGAAATATAATCCTGTGTCATGCTGGCAAAGGCCGTCATCGCTACGCCCATACCTACAGATCCAGTAGAGAAGTCGACGTCATCCTTATCCTTTGTCCGCGATGGATAGGGTTGCGCGCCCCCCAGTGCACGGAAATCCTGTAGCTGCTGACGCGTCTGATTACCAAGCAAGTACTGAATTGCATGGAAAACAGGGCTCGCGTGGGGTTTCACCGCAACGCGATCTTCTGGTCGCAACACATCGAAATATAGTGCATTCAAAATAGCATTCATGGAGGCAGACGATGCCTGATGACCACCAACCTTTATCCGCCCTTTTGTTCGAACATTATTTGCGTTGTGAATCATCCATGACGACAACCAAAGTGTCTTCTTCTCCAGAGCACTACGGATATCAGGCGTAATATTCATCTCATATCGCCAAATCTACTTTTGCGTGCTCCAAAGCAGTGCCATCGGATGCAAATAGATGAGCGTTTTCACGCTGAACACGCAATCCAACCTGTTCACCTGAACGTACCCGAATATTGCCATGCATTCGAACCATCAATGGACCAAGACCGTCAACCTTTAGATAGATATTGGTATCCGAACCTAAATGCTCCACGACATCCACAATGCCAACCAAATCTCCGATATCTACAACATCGACATGCTCTGGACGAATGCCAAGTTCCACAGCACCTTGTGTATTTGGCAAATGCGGCAATGTCAGGTCGGTACCGTCTGCAAGTGTTATGCCGGTTCCAGTTGCCGTACTGCTGACCGGAACGATGTTCATCGTTGGCGAGCCGATAAACTGCGCAACAAACTTGTTCGCCGGTCGTTCATATAGATCAAGCGGACTTCCGATTTGCTGGATGTCACCGCCATTTAAGACAACAATGCGGTCCGCCAAAGTCAGCGCTTCAACTTGGTCATGTGTCACATAGACCATTGTTGATTTCAGTTTTTGATGTAGTCGTGCAATTTCCAGACGCATCTCAACTCTCAACGCAGCATCTAGGTTTGAGAGCGGCTCATCAAACAAAAAGGCTCGCGGGTCACGAATAATGGCGCGGCCCATAGCAACACGCTGGCGTTGTCCGCCAGATAGTGCTTTCGGCAATCGCTTTGTCAACTCCGTCAGGCCTAATGTTGTCGCAGCTTTTTGAATACGAGAAGCGCGTTCCTCTATGGGGTCTTTACGAATCTCCATGGAAAAACCCATATTCCGTGCAACGTCCATATGCGGATAGAGCGCGTAAGATTGAAACACCATTGCAATATCACGATCACGCGGGCGCACATCGTTCATCCGTTCACCATCAATCAGGAAATCACCGCCTGTAATCGGTTCAAGCCCTGCAATCATGCGCAAAAGCGTAGATTTACCGCAACCTGACGGACCGACGAGGACGATAAATTCGCCATCCTGGATCTCAAGGTTGATGTTGCGCAGAACTTCGACAGAGCCGTAACGTTTCGCAACGTCTTTGAGTTCAATATTTGCCATATCAGGCCTCCTATCCTTTTACTGCACCGGACGTTAAGCCCTGCACGAGGTAGCGTTGAATGAAAATGAAGAATAGACAACTTGGGATTAACGCCAGCACTCCAGCGGCCATCATCTGTCCCCAATCGACTGAGAACTTTGACACAAAAGTCAACAAGCCCACTGGAAAAGTCATCGCATCGTTTTTAGAAATCAGCATGAGAGCGAAAAGAAGCTCTGACCATGCTGCAGTAAAGACGAAACCCAATGTCGCGCCCAGACCTGGCAATGTCAGCGGAAAAATCACCTTACGTAAAGCTTGAAAACGAGTACAGCCATCCATCATTGCTGCCTCCTCAAGATCCTTTGGAATCCCATCAAAGAAGGATTGCATTAAAAAGGTTGCGAAGGGAACGTTAAATGCTGTGTAGACAATAATTAGCGAGGTAAGTGAATTAAGCAAACCGAGAGATGCTACAATCTTGTAGATCGGCGCAATAATCATCAACAACGGGAACATCTGTGTGATAAGCATGACCGCAATGATGATCCGCTTGCCAGCAAAATCAAATCGGGAGAAAGCATAGCCTGCGCCTGCCGCAACCAAAGTTGTTACTGCCGCTGTGCCAAGTGACACATAGAGTGAGTTTCCAAAATAAGCCAGGAAATCTGTCTTAAATAAAACAGACTGAAAATTATCAAACGTCAGTGCAGAAGGCCAAATATGGGTACCTTCCGTGAAGATCATTTGGTCGGGCGTGATCGCTATCTTGAGCAGCCAATAAAGTGGAAATAATGCAAAGGTCAAGTATGCTAAAAGAGCGACGTACTTTCCTGTGGTCACCACGGGATTAGAAGCAGTTATCATAATATCACCTCAGATCTTGACCAGCTTCTTACGAAGCCAAAGTAGAATGAAAGCATAAATCAGCAAGATACCCAGTAGTGCGACCGCGATCGCAGAGGCATATCCGAAATCAAGTTTACGGAAAGCAGTTGTAAAAATGTAAGAGCTGACGATTTGGGTGGAGTTTGCAGGCCCCCCGCCTGTCATCACGTAAATCAGATCCGCAAAATTTGCGATCCAGATGGTGCGCAACATAACAGTGATGGCAATCATTGGCGCAAGAAATGGCAACGTGATCTTGGTAAATGTCTGCCAAACCGACGCGCCGTCGATCTCGGCAGCTTCATAAAG
Organism: Lentilitoribacter sp. Alg239-R112; assembly: GCF_900537175.1. Classification (GTDB taxonomy): domain Bacteria; phylum Pseudomonadota; class Alphaproteobacteria; order Rhizobiales; family Rhizobiaceae; genus Lentilitoribacter. The sequence goes on from NZ_LS999833.1 coordinate 2,637,922, forward strand.
CTCGCTGGGGATCGACTGAAGTGCCGCCAGTAAAGTGATCGCAAAAAACGGGATACCAAACCAGATATTGGCGACAATAGGTCCCCACATTGCTATGTCTGGATCACCCATGATGTTGTACGGCTCAGGCAGGATACCAAGGGCAGTCATCCAATGTGGCAACGGACCAATAACTGGGTTGAATAACCACGCCCAAGTTAATGCAGACAAAAACGTTGGTACAGCCCATGGTAGGAAGACTAGAGCTTGAAATAGCTTTTTACCGTAGAACTTTGTGTTGAGCAGCATCGCTAACCCAAGACCCAACAGAAATTGGAAGGAAATTGACCAGAATGTCCACCAGAAAGTATTTTCCAGTGCAATCCAGAATTTCCGGTCAGACCAGAGCGCTTGATAGTTCTCTAACCCCACCCAACCAGTATCAAACGGGTTAAGCAGCTCGATGGCCTGAAAAGAATAGGATATCCCGATAATCAACGGGATCAACATAACAATCCCAATCAGGAGTATAGCTGGCGACAGATAGATAAAGGGTTCTACCATATACTGCCAGTACAGCGAGCGACCTGCCCGGCGTACGCCGGGCGAGGTCTTATTATGTGAACGAGTGATCACTGTTTCGCTTTCCATTTAGCGTATTCATCAGTCAAAAGCTCAGCCCATTCGTCAGCAACGTCTTGCGCTGTGCGCTGACCAAGAAGTGCTTCCTGACTGCTTTCAAGCAAAACGGTACTACCAAAGTAACCCCATTTTTCAAGATATGTAGGCATGACAGTTGGGACATACTGATCCCCATTCAACTCATCAAACCAGCCCTTAAACTGCTCGGTTTTGAAGTGCGGATCTTGATCGGCACCTTCATGAATTGGAATCACACCAACGCGTTTTGACCAAGTGGCATTTGCCTCCGGCTCAGACAGAGCTGCAACAAGGTTCCAGGCATCATCTTCATGTTCGGTCGTTTTGAAGATAGACCAACCAGCAAAACCGATCGTCGGGAATGCTTTACCAGACGGACCAACCGGCATCGGAATGACAGCAAAATCTTCTGCAGGCATACGCTCAGAAATAGCAATAAGAGCATCTGGGTCCTGATCTAGGAAAGCACATGTGCCAGAATAAAAACCAGCAACAATTTCATTGAATCCCCAGTTAACACTGTCTTTCGGTGCATTACCACTTTGGTACATATCGATCATGAACTGAATGCCTTCGACTGAACCAGGCTCATTAATCCGGCTTTTACCGTCTTCAGTAAAGAATTCATTTGTACCATTCATGGTAGCGGCAAACATGATCCAGCCATTGGTACCACCAGGACCACCACGAAGACAGTAACCTGATTTACCATCCAGCTTGGACACCGCGGTAGAAGCAGTCATAAACTCTTCCATTGTTGCTGGAGGATTTTCAATTCCAGCTTCCGCCAACAATTTCTTATTGTAGAACATTGCACGTAGATAAAAGCCGTATGGAATCATATAAAGATCACCAGCTTGAGACCCCATAGCAACAGTTTTATCGGTTAGCGTAGAACCGTGCTTCCATCCAGATACGTGGTCAGCTAGGCTTGCCAATTGACCTGAACCAGCATAAAGCGCTTGCCATGTATCAGGCATTTCAACCACATCAGGCACATCTCCGCCAGCAACCATTGTAGCTAACTTTTCAAATGCCTGCCCCCATGGAAGACTAACGATTTCGACGTTAACTCCAGGATTATCAGTTTCATATTTATCTACGATTCCCTGTAGTACTTTTGTTCGCTCAGGGCTTGTGATGACTTCCACTAACTTCAAGGTCGTGTCGGCATAGGCCGCACTTGCCATCAGCATCGTGGCGGCACAGAGGCCGGTAAGTAGACGTTTCATGTTAATTCCTTCCTATAGTTGATGTTCAGCGTCTTATTATGTGGCGCTTTGGCTTAGGGCGTTTACAAAATCTGCCCAAAGATCTTCTGGGTCTTCCAAACCAAGGCTCAGTCGAACCAAGTTTGGTGAGACACCAAATTTCTGCATTGAATTCTGCTCTCCAGCTTGCGCCAAGCCAACACGAGCCGGCAGCATAAGGCTCTCAAAGCCTCCCCAGCTAACCCCCAATCGAAAATGACTTAGCGCATCAGAAAACTTCGGAATATTAACGCTATCGTCAAACTCGACCGACATTAGCCCTGAACGCCCGGTCAGGCCTGGAACAGCATTGGCCCCCGGACTATTTATTTTTCGGACTTGCGGGATTGCTGACAAGCGATCAACAAAAAGATTGGCCGTTGCCTGATGCTGCATCATTCGTATATTGAGCGTACGAAGGCCACGGGTTAACAAAAAGGCTTCAAATGGTGCAAGCTTTGCACCCAGAAGCGATAAAGTCAGGTCACGGATGCGTGCGATGTGGCTAAAGGAGGATACCACAACACCCGCAACCGTGTCCGAATGGCCTGAAATATACTTCGAGGCCGAGTGAATAACGATATCAATGCCCAGTGTTAACGGACGTTGAAACACAGGACTTGCCCAGGAATTATCGACCATGGTTACGGTGCCATGCCGTTTGGCATATTCAGACACCTTTTGCAGATTGATCGGCTGGAAAATAACTGAATTCGGGCTTTCCAGATAGGCCAGATCAACACCGCTCAACAAGTCAGCATCATTTTCAAATGCTTCTGCGGAGTGATAGCTAATCTCTACACCGAATGGACGCAATATTCGTTCCATAAACCGAAACGTGTCTGGATAAACATGCTCAACGCAAGCTATCTTAAAACCCGGCTTAACATAGGCCATCAATGTTGACGTAATCGCAGCAATGCCGGAGGCAAAACCAACAGCCGCCTCTCCACTTTCAGCCTTAGTCATGAGGTCTTCAAAAGCCGTTACTGTCGGATTTTGTACCCGCGTGTAAAGAGGTTTATCTGAGATACCAGCCATACGGTCTTCAAAAGCCTGATAACTATCAAAAGAAAAGAGCGAGCTTTGGACAATTGGCGGTGTCATAGCACCATCTTCATCATCAAATACGGTCGCCATTAGCGTCGCGAAATTCTGCTGGTCAGACATTTTGCCCCTCCATAATTTCGCGAACATCATCTTCTACCATGTCCATGATCTTCGTCATGATTTCAGCTGCAGACTCTCCATCTCTCTCGGTGATGGCGCGCGCGAGGTCAGGGTGAAGTGGAATAGTTTCCAGACCAAGATGCGGCTGACCAAAAGGTGTTTCATAAATGGCGTTAAACCCCTCTTGAATTTGCCTGATCAATTGTTCAAATAATGGATTTCCAGATGCTTCATGGATTGCCCTATGAAAACGATGATCGGCAGCTCGCCAATCTTCGCCAGCCTCATAAGCAGCCATTAATTCTGCAACTCTTGCAAGGATAACGCGCGATTGTTGCGTCGTAACGTTTCGAGCAGCAACCCGCACAGCTTCGATCTCAAGGGGGCGTCGAACAGCATGTGTTCTAAGAAGGCTCTCAGCCTCCAGTTTCAACGTAACAGGCAAATGAATATCTTTAGAAGACACCTCAGCAGCAAGCCGTGTTCCTGCCTTCTTGTTGCGTGTAACGATGCCCATATTTTGCCAAGCAATCAACGCTTCGCGAACCTTCGAGCGCCCGACATTGAGCTTCTTGGCAATATCAACTTCTGGAGGCAACCGATCGCCGATCCCAAGCTCCGCACGCTCAATCATGCGTGAAAGTGCCTCAAGCACATCCCGATTTTTATCTGAGCTTTCAAGATGCACAAGGGCATTTGTGGCAGCAGAATCTAGAGTTGTTTTTTTGCGGGTTAGTTCAGACACTCTCAATCCTCAAAATCTGTAGTACTGAAACCTTACACATAATGTCACACAAAATCAACATAATGTATGACATTAAATTTACGCAATAATTTCATATGATTAAGAGAATTAGTGGTAAAATTCGAAATGAATTGAGAATCTACATAAAGGCAAAACTCCCCAAGGTGACATACGACACCATGGGGAGTTTGTGACTTAAACTAAATGAATGTTACAGTAGCGACTGCAAACTAGAAGTTGGACTATCCAACAAAGCAATCTTCGAGAATAACTTCCTTGTTCATTTCTTCATTAAGATTTACCAATTCATCTTGATTTTGAGTAGATTCAGCAAACCAAACATCTTCACTAAGGATAGTCTCACCATTAACTTCAGCAGTAGACTGCATCAATTCACGGCCTTCATCATCAAGAACGATTTTCATATCAGTTGAGATTGAAGATACACCAGCTTCTTTTGCTGTCTGCATTTCACCATCTTCAAGAACCGCATCACCATCATCTATCCAGAGGCCAAGGCCTTCAAGCTCAACGCCGGAAACCATACCGTCACCGTCTTTATCGAAAACTTTCAGCTTTTCATAACCGTTGGCATATTTACCACCTTCGTCTCCAAAAAGAGCAGAACCATCGATTGAACCATTTTCGCCAACCTTCGAAAGATCAACCAAAATGCCGTCGCCTGAACCATCAACCCATTCAATTGTATCAAGTTCACCATCAGCATCTATATCGAACTGAACTGTGTTAACAACTTCATCATCAACATCTTTTTGATGAGAAGACGTTTCACCCGTTACTCCAATTTCACCGTCGCCGTTAAGATCAAGGACAATTGGCGAGACGCTTGCTTTATGATCTTTAATTGTGACTTCCAGGCAATTATCTTTAACAAGACAATCTCCGACACTTTCAACTGATAATGTGAAAGTTTCGTTTCCTTCCACATCGCCGTTCGAGCCTTTATTTGTCTTAGCACCAACTTCAACTTCTTTGTTGGCTTGTATAGAGAAGGCTTCAGATGTCTTTTCACCAGCTTTAACAAGAACTTTTACCGTGTCACCACTGACAATCTCACCGTCAGAATCGTAGACCAGAAAGTCATGAACAAGATTATCTACACCAACAATATTGTCACGAGCGTTGCCATCACCGTCAGTATTTCCAGTTCTATAAATTTTGTCGTTGAGCCATACCTTTTCAACATTTTTCTGTTGAGTTTGGTTGGTCGTGTAATAAATTACATCTTCACCTTTAATGGTTCCAGGATTGAAAGGCTGACCATTTTTTACGTTTGGACCATAATAGACATTAAAATCTTTGTAACCTGTGCCGTCAGTTTGCTGTGCCGTATCGGAACCAATTTTCACTGTCACCCATGTATCTTCAGTAACAACTTCATCCAGTTTAACGGTGTATTCTTTAGGTGCATTGGTAAGACCTTCCCAGATCATGCTGCTACCTTCAATCTCAGCGCAAACCTCCTCTGGTTCTGGCGAACAAACGTCTTCTATGGAATACCATTTACATTCACCTTTAAACCAAAAACCGCCAATGTCGGATATAGTATCCATGCCGCCATCTGGCTTGGTCACAGAAAAAGTTCCATCACCGTTATCAGTAAATATGTACTCGGAACGTGCACCATCATAATCGATCTGATTATAACCGGCATCACCACCATTGATCACATCATTGCCTTCAGACCCGTTGATGACATCAACACCTTCGCCCGCATTAATTGTATCATCACCATCCGTACCAGATAGATAATCGTCTCCGTCAGTTCCCTCAATCGGGCCGCCAGTGTTTCCACCGTCAGTGTCAGATAGGACTTCTGAAAGTGGTTTCCACTCTTGAGAACCTTTAAACCAAAAACCATCAATATTTTTCAGTGTATCTATGCCACCATCGGGCTTAACCACTGTGACCGAACCATCGTCATTTTTTGTAAATGTATAGTCAGAGGCTGCACCATCATAATCAACCTGATCATATTCAGCTCCGCCACCATCGATGTTATCGTTGCCTTTAGAGCCATTGATGACATCTACACCGCCGCCTGATGAGATATCATCATTAGCATCTGTTCCATCGATATAATCATCTTCTGGGCCGCCGATAATAATATTATTTCCAACTGCAACAACTGGAATGTCATCCGCAAATACAAGTTCAATCGCATCAAGATCACGAAACTCAACAGTTTCCACATCACGCAGTGTGTCAGATGTACCGTCCGGCTTAACAACAGTAATGTCGCCTTCTACATTACGTGTAAGCGTATAATCGCTTGATCGGCCTAAATATTGTACACTATCGTCGCCAGCACCAGCTTCATATATGTCATTGCCCGTGTCTGCAATGAACCTATCATTTCCGTCAGTTCCGGTAAATGTTTCATCATCATTGTTTGTGGCCAGAACATCGCTTAAAGGCATCCAAACACCTGCGTCTACAAACCAAAAACCACCAATATTCGAGATGATATCAGTTCCGCCATTTGGCTTCTTTACTGTGACAGTACCATCATTATTTTGGGTGAATGTATAATCGCTTGGGGAACCTGCATAATCTATTTGATTATAACCAGCATCACCGCCATCAATGCGGTCATTACCCGCTGAGCCAATGAACACATCTTGAGCAGAAGTTCCATCCAGTGTGTCGTCAGAAGATGTGCCGTTTATTAAGTTTGTCATAGGAGCCTCAAATTGAATTTTGAATTTAAGGGTTTATTTCACAAAAAAACGAGCCTGTGTGTTTAAGCTGTTGTTAACTTTAACACATAAAAGTTGAATTAAATCCGAACGATAGCTCAAACATCACAAGCACAACTAACTTTAGAAACAATCCACTTTACCAAAAACATTACACACATCGTTTGAATGGCTAACCTTTGAATTATCACCGGGATCAGTAACCCACTCATAACTTTAATCTATTTTCAGACAATCACAGCTCACAGAGCTTCCGCGCGGGAACATTTGAAGTGACCGAAGAGCAGTAATCAACATTGTTTGCAATATTTAGCTCATGACATCTCGGTTACTCTTTTTTATACCTTTTGCGCTATAAACACCTGCATATGTTGTAGGAGTAGTGTTGTGGCGTTGTCTCAGGTCTGTCGACCACTGTTAGTTTTTTCAATATTTTCGAATCTTTTGATGTTGGCAGCCCCCCTACATATGTTGCAGATATACGATCGGGTTCTATCTTCAGGCAGTGCTGAGACACTCATCTATATCAGCCTCATTGCCGCAGTAGCGCTTACATTATTCGGTATATGCGAAATGATCCGTGCGCGCATAGCACAGCGCCTGTCAACCCAATTCACAGTGAAGCATGCGGATGCACTATTTGCCGGAATGACGGGTGGTGCGGTGCCGGTTGAAAAATCAAACGAGATCATGAGAAGCTTCAACACAGTGCGAACTTTTCTTGCAAGTCGCTCCTTAATCAGCCTTTATGACGTCCCCTTTTCGCCCTTCTTTTTGCTGCTCCTGTATCTTTTGAATTTTCAGGTCGGCCTATTAACAACCATCGGCGCAGGTGTATTGATAGCAGTCGCTTGGCTAAACAAGAAACTGACCAAAGACAGCCAAAAAAAAGCATCACAAACTGGCACCGAGGCAATAGCGTTTGCCAGTGCAATTGCCAGTCGCTCTGAAGATATCCGCGCAATGGGGCTTCTGCCAGCACTTGTTGACCGTTGGGGTAATATGATGGGCGCCGCCATAAACGCTGAAGATGCATCAGTGAAACAAAGCTCCTTCTTTATGGCTTTGAGTAAATCGACACGCCAGATCCTACAAATCACGATAATGGCTTGGGGCGCATGGCTTGTTCTAAACGGCGACATGTCTGGCGGAATGATTTTCGCGGCATCAATGATTTCGGGCAAAGTGCTTCAACCCATTGAACAAATGATTGGCAGCTGGGATGGTATTAATCGTGCACAAAGTGCGTATACTGACCTTGAAAAAGTTCTGTACGGTCAAGAAAACAAAATCGAGAAAATTACTCAACCTGATCCTTCCGGTCACTTAACTATCAGTAACGTCTCTCTTACATTAGACGGTCAAGATAAAAGCCTTGATATTCTCAAAGACATAAATTTCAAAGTATCTCCAGGAGAATTACTGGCCATTATTGGTCCGTCTGGATCAGGGAAATCAACTCTGGCCCGCATTATTGCAGGTGCTGCATCACCATCAACAGGCGAGGTCATGTTAGATGGATGCGTTCAAAAGAACTGGCCAACGGAACAATGGGGGCGTTGGGTCGGTTATGTTGGACAGGAAATTTTGCTGTTTCCGGGAACTGTCGCTGAAAACATTTCTCGCATGTCGAGCGATGAAAATGAAGCACAAATCATAAAAGCTGCACAGCTCGCCGGCGCGCACAATCTCATCAACTCATTCCCCGACGGATACATGACCAAAATCGGCGGTGACGGAGTTCGATTATCAGGTGGACAAAAGCAACGGATTGCGCTCGCGCGAGCTCTTTACAGTTCTCCCAAGCTTCTGATTTTGGATGAGCCAAATGCTCACCTGGATCAAGAAGGCGAAAATATATTAATGAAATCATTAAATCGGCTTAAAAAGTCAGGTGTAGCGATCATCATCGTTACGCAACGCAGAAGCATTCTTAAAACTGCAAACAGAATAATGATGATCAAAGAGGGTCGACAAGTTCCACTTAATGCCAATTCTGAACGGCCAAAACCAAAAACTACCGCAAATGCCGGCGAACCTGCTCCATATTCAAGTATCGCAAGACCTTACCCCTATAGAAGTCCGAAGAGTGCCTGATATGAAAATCGTAAAGCAGCTCAGAGATCGGTTCACCGACTATCGAAGGAATGATAAATCATCATCCGAAAAGGCATTGCTTCAACCTCATGTAGGACATGAGTCCAAGAAACTAAACTGGAAAGATAATGTTTCAGCGGAAACAGCATCAATTTCCAGAAGAGGCTACATCGCTGTTGGAGTTACACTTTTTATATTTGTTTTGTGGGGAAGCTTCTCATCAATATCCGGTGCAGTGATCGCAAATGGGAAAATCATAATTGCCGGACAAAATAAATTGCTCCAACATCCAACCGGTGGTGTTGTAAGGCAAATCAGTGCCAAGGATGGCGCCTTTTTAAACAAAGGCGATCTAGTCGCCATAATCGATCCATCCGAAGCCATCTCCCAGCTTGCTCAGCTCCGCGCACGTAAAGACGTGTTAATTGCAACACAGAACAGAATTCGTTCTTCCCAAGTGGGCAGAATAGAAACGGCTAACCTTCGAGGTGAAACTTTCTATGGAAATCTGCGAGGCGGCATTTATACAGAAGATAAAACCTACAACGAAGGGATATATCTCGCACAAATTGCAGAACTTAATGCAAGTTCTAACCTGCTCAGCCGGGAATTGTCAGCCCTCAAAAATCAACTATCTGCCCTGGAAAGCGAATATATAAGTGTTGGAAATCAAGCGGAACGAAATGAGCAACAGCTCGCACTTTTAAGTAAACAACTCAAAAACCTCAACACATTGAGAAACAGCGGATCCATCGCAGAAAACCAGGTTTGGCAGATTGAATCGCAGCGATTGACGACATTAGCACGTCTTGATGAGCTAAAAGGCAGCTCCATTTCGCTTGTTAGTAGAATGGATGAAGTTGAGGATAGGATTGCTGTTCTAAAAGCAACCCGCAAACAAGACAATTCTAGAGAACTCACAGATGTGTTATCAGAACTTGGCAGTATTAAAGAGCGGATCGAAGCGGCTGAGCGGGCGGTCGAATACTCTGAAATAAGAGCACCAGTTTCCGGTACGCTAACGAACCTAACGGCCAATACAATCGGCGGCGTCATAAATTCATCCGATATAATCGCCGAGATTGTGCCTTCTGGATCACCAGTACAAGTCGAAGCAAGAATAATGCCCACGGACGTTGCATCGGTCTATATTGATCAAAATGCACGCGTGGTAATAACAGCATTTAATGCACGTCTTGTAGATCCTATCGATGGTAGGGTTAACTACATCTCAGCTGACTCTCAAATTGATCCCAGTACTGGTGAAACATATTTTACCGCACGCATTTCATTGCAACCTGATCAAGAGACTATCAGCCGTGTTCAAGCAGGTATGTACTCGCAAGTTTTCATAGAAACTGAAGCACGCAGCTTCTTCTCTTATGCACTACAACCTATCACAGACAGTTTTAGAAAAGCATTCCGAGAGAAGTAACCTGTTACGCGAACCAACGGTTACCCCGACATATTGAACGAATTCAAGTGCCTGAACTTCATCTCATAAATTCGGTCTCTAATGCAGTGTAGATATTTTTCCACACTCAAAGTAGCATTGAAATTTAGAGCCTGATTTCCAACAACCAGCCCAACCACGCCAAGCAGATGCATCTCGCATATCCGCTTTACATAATCGCGTCATGCAAGCCCACTCACCAGATTTACATCCGCGAGGCGCTCCATTGGTTATGACTTTCAAACTAGTTTGTAGATAACGATTACTTGTTGGAGTTGGGCGGTTTCCACCAGAAGATTTAGCAAGCTCTATCACAAATTCCAAACCAAGTTTTGCAAACCTGGTTTGGTGTGCACCAGTACTATCCATTACCGAAACCCTATCACGGGGAGAGTGTATCGCTCTATTATATTCTGAAAAAGCGCTTTCAAAAGGAAAGGCTGCAGGGAATTGATGCCTATTCCAAGATGCATGATCAGAACACGCATACCCACATTGGGTATCTGCATATGTAATCCTATGTGCTCCATTCGCATTATACGTACGGATCAGGCGACGTAGAAAATTGGTCGCATTGGGGTTAACATTATCAGTCACAAAATACATATCTCGATTTGAACCACGAAATCCCGTCATATCAAACTGCAACACACCAACGACATTGCGGTTTTCTCGACGATAACGCGCCGCAATATCACCTGAACCACGAAGGCCAACTTCTTCAGCGGCATAAGCCATGAATTGGATTGTCCGTTTAGGTCGAAAATTCATTTGTGTTAAAACTCTCAAAACTTCACTGACAACAGCAATACCGGAACCATTATCGTCAGCCCCGGGTGCATCATTGTGGTCATTAGCATTCATCGAATCCAGGTGACCACCAATCACGACAATTTCGTTTGGTTTTTCACTCCCGCGTATTGTTGCAACAACACTGTCCTGTAACCAGGAGTGACCAATTCGCTCTACGCTGAAATCACCCCGCCCTGCACCATATCCATTCCACAATGCTTGCACACGTATTGCAGCCTCCTGCCCACCAGAGGTTTGGTAATGACGTGTTCCTAGGTTCTCCATTTGTCGGATTGTTGATATAATCGTTGAAGGTTGCACCAAGCCAAGCGCACGATTAACTGGGATTGCCTGATCCAGAGGCTCATTGAATATGCCAACAGCATGGGTGAAATCGGACTGATAAACTGGATTATTTAGCTCAGAAAGCGCAGCTTCACGGCTTTCATGAACAGTATAGCCACCGCAACGGTTGAACTTTTCATGCATTGTCTCGTGCAAGAATGGCGTTAGGTTTGGCTCTATACGCGCTATGGTACGACCATTTTCCTCAGTATTAATAGCAAAAAGAGGCGCGTCATTTACATCTATAAATTTGCTCGCTAAATCGTTAGTCAACGCCTGTGCCGCATCCGTACCCATAACGATCCATTCTTCGGCATTCGAATTTATACCCTGATCCTCGCCATTTTGCGCTATGGCCTGCCCCATGCCATTCAAAACAATTCCACAAAAAACTGCGGCTATATATAATCTACTTCGCATAACAACCACCTTTGATCTTAGAAACTAAAATAGAAAAGGCCCGGCAATTTTGCCGAGCCCCACCCTGGGAGGTTAAAAGAGTTTACGGACCTGACCGCATTCAAAATTACAGGTGTAACTTGAACCTTCTTTCCAACAGCCAGCCCATCCACGCCAAGCAGATTGGTCGCGAAGATCTGCCTTACAAATGCGCGTCATACAACTCCAGTCACTTGAACCGCACCCGCGCGATGCTGAACTGGAGATAACTCTCAGCGTTGTATAAATATATCGGTTACCTGTTGCTGGTGGTGTCAGATTAATACCCACTTGTTTGAATGCATGGATAACATCAGCTTCTGCGTAGCGTAATCGTTTTGCGGCCTTCAAAACCTTGGCTGCGCCATTGCGGAATGTCTCGTTTGGGACCCAATAATTCTGGTTGGCAACCACAAATATATCAAATGCCTTTTTTACATTCCAGCCAGGGCGCTTCGATAATATACAGAAGGCTTTGTTATAGATGCCACTTGAATAATGAACATCCATACCGGGTCGATAGTCACGAATATGCCCGATTGAACGTCCATCAAGGGGCGGATTACACATATATCGCAATGCTTTTCCTGATGCTTTAAAGATATCAGCTCCAGTTTCCAGATCAGGCATAGTGCGCCCAGAGAATAACTGACCGCGGTTCTGCGCAAACCAATATTCTACAGCTTCACCAGCCATGTCAGAAAAGGCTTCATTCATACCACCTGACTCATTACGATAAACCAAACCAGAGTTCTGCTCGGTAAAACCATGTGCAACCTCATGGGCAGTCACATCCATTGATACCAATGGATGAAAACGTGTTGCTCCATCACCAAAGGTCATTTGACGCCCGTTCCAAAATGCATTCTCATAATTGTTGGAATAATGAACTCGCATATGTAGCTGATTGGTCAAAGGGCTGGTGCCATACCAATCCTGAAACATATCAAAGACGACTTTACCGAACCCTTGCGCATCGTTCAAAGGAGAGCGAGCACCATTTATCGGGCGACGCGTATTGTTAAAACAATTATAGGAATAAGCACGGCCTGACCCAGACGTTCTATTATTTAGATCTTCTGTTTTGATGGTCGGTATTTCCATTTTGCAGTTATTGCCAGAACGAGTTACTTCAAACTTAGGTGCTGTCCCCGTTCCCCATGTGTATGTTCCCGTTTTGCTATTTCCAGCAGGACCAGTGCCCAACTCAGCGAACTGAATATTGTCGAAGCTATCCAATGTTTCGCCAGTTTCTGCATCGATTATTGTCACAGGGCGCGCTGGTTTTAACCCGCCACCATCATCAATCACCGTGGTGAAAAACGACGTAACATACGACAGGCGTAATTGTTGATCTGATGTGACAAAGTATACAAGGGATGATTCCTCGTTCTCAAACGGTGCAAGCTCAGAGCTTTCTTCATTACTCAATGCTGCTCGGGGCGTAAGACGTGTTAATGCTTCTTTGGCCCGCTCTAACGCCTGGTCAGCAGAAAGTGTAGCAGTCGGAGCACCCGACTCTTCTGGCCCTATATCAAAAACTGCAGTGCCTTCTAAACCAATGGATCGTCCCGTTTCATCTTGTTCAACAATCACAAGCTGGTTCCAGATAGGAATACCATTGAGTGTTTGAGTGAACCTCGAAGTTCGCCCGGCATTATTTGGAAGCGTATTGCTTTTCTCCAATGTAAGACTGGATGATTGATCTAATCCAATCGCATTCGCAGTCGCTTCGCCGAGAGCTTCAGGTGAACCGGACGATTCTGCAAGTCCCGTCAGATTTGGTGCAAATTCGCTAATGTTGCGAACTTCTGCACTTAATACACTGGAAGTGAGCAGAGCTGTTATGGTCGTGGCCAGCAATGTGACCTTTGTAACGGATATCATTATCTCTTCCTTTCCATCTTAAAATTAGAACGCGTTGCGAGTTTGGCCACATTCAAAATAGCAGATAAATTTGCTACCCTTCTTCCAGCAACCAGCCCAGCCGCGCCAAGCGCTTTGCGTCCGTAGGTCAGCTTTGCAAAGGCGTGTCATGCAGTTCCAATTACCACTGCTACAGCCACGCGTATTACCATTGCTGATAACGCGAAGAGTTGTATAGATGTAGCGCTTGGCAGCTGCCGTTGCAGCCTCATTATCAGCGGCAGACATGTGTCCGTCAGCACCAGGTTGCTGACCTTCAGGTTCAGCAAACGACACTTCATTGCCAGCGGCTTCAGCGTCAGCGAATAAGGAGGAAATTGCCTCCGGCATATCCTCTGGCGCAGCAGCATCTTGCGCAACCGCAATGTTGGACAATCCAAATGAAAAGGCAACTGCGCCTACAATAAATGCGGACTTTAGGTATTCAAACATGATGTTTCTCCTGTGCGATTTTCACGAAATTAAAGGTGAATCCTCCACCCGTAATCATGAAACCAAATCAGGGCTCTTTTTGCGTCACCCATTAGGGGGACGGATGCCAAAAAGAGTTACAAAACAACTTCTCTATATCTAAATTGCAAAACCTATGATCTGCATTTTCCTCAAAGAGTTTTTAAATATTCCACCAGTTCCAAACGTTCCTCATGAGACAGTTCCGATGATCCGTATTCATGGCCTGAATTGTAATTTCCCGGAATTGGATTTCCAAATTCATCAACAATATCAAAGCGAAATGGCAACAAACTAGTGCCATCGGAAAATGTTGTAATCGGAGAATCGTCAGTTTTAAAACCTACTCGCTCCGCATCGAACTCACGAGAGCCAACATGAAAACTTAAAGGACGGTCCGTGGATTTCGGCTCACGCATTGTTTCACCATCTTTCAGAACTGTGCGCAAATGTGAAGGTAGAAGCAAGTCGTAGAGAGTTGGAACGGACCCATTATGGAGATAAGGAGCCGTTGCCCATATGCCATTTAAGGGGCGCGCTTTATACGCTACGATCGTCGCATCATCACTAGCATTTTCTGATGTTAAGCAAGCCTTCGCGAGAACCTGTTTATCGGATGACGAGCTACCGGGAAGATATTGCTTTCCTGTATCTGCTTCATCTGGGGGAGCACCCCTGAACCCACCGATCACATCTCCAATCACACTATCAAGCACTTCATCAAGTTTACCAATAACGACACCCGCTGCCGCGTTTTTTAGCATGAAAGTTGTGCTATCAATCTCCTTAATCGGATCACCTTTTATGATGAAAGGTTTTCTGTTTTCATAACGTCCAGCCTTAGCCATATGCAACAACGTGTTGCAGGCAAGCATGACATCAGTGCCCGCTTCTTCTACGCCAGACATTGTTACCTTTATAGGAGAAGTGATATCCCCCTGTTCCAAATCTTCATGACATTGCGCACATTTTTGAGACAGGAAATGTTCACGCCCCCTTTCCGCCTTTTCCCGATCAATTGCTCCAAACACATTTTCCGGCCATAAAGGGGAGCCAAGTTTTTCAAGTGTCTGTTCCAGATCAATCATCTCTTTCACGCGAACGCTGGAGTCATAACCCAAAAAATCAGGCTTCCATTTTCTATTGATTTCTACATGAGCAAAAACGCCGATCACCTCTGAAATATTGCGAATTAGCCCGCCAACATCGGTTGTCTTTCCAAAGATTGGTAACTTCACAATTTCACCGGCAATACCGTTCCATTGAATTTTGTCTTGCTGGGATGTATTCCAGATATGAGGATAACTTGCGGGCGCATTAGATTTTACTAGTTGATCAATCTGCCCACCTTTTCCAATATAAGTGACTTTGTTAAGGATATGCCCTTGCGCATCAAGACGACCGTAACCGTAGCGGACGTCTGAGTTATTCATCTCCAATAACTGCCCACGATATGTGGCAAGTTCCATGACTTGTACTTGCAGTGTTTTTCGTTCACCCATGCTATGGCTTGAACCTAGAACCTGATTGGCAAATCGATTGAGCTTATCTTCATCTGTCGAGGTCGCGACCAAGGATTTATGGAGATCCTCGAGCATCATTTGAAAATCGGCGAGTGTTGGTGCACCTTCCACGCGTACTGTTTTACCGCCAAACCTAATATCCGTCGTATGGCAGGCCGAGCAATTTAAGCCAAGCCATTCTTGACGCATAATGCGCCCTGCACAAATATTTGGAAATGTTTGACACATCATGTCCGCACTTCTCTTTGGATCATAATCAACAACAAATCCAACAGGTAACCCATGAGGGTTTACCGATGAACGAGCGTCTGAAAGATATCCATACCGTTCAATATTCCTAGGCGAAAGGAATGGTTCACCGCTATTGGCCTCCTCAAGTGCCTTCATCCACGCTAAAGGTATAAGACGCGAACCTTGACTTGTCCGATACCAAAATGCCCGATCTGCCTCACTCCAATTTTGATCAAGACATTCTATAACATCTGAACAGGGAGATGCCGCACTTGCAGTATTTATGAAAGCCGCATTCATAGACGGAATGCTCATTGCCGCAAGAAGCGTTAATGTAAAAATTGAGATCGGTCTCATGATCATCTGTCAGTTTCCTTCGGTTGGGGCAGCGGTACTTGCGCCTTCTGTTTCATTATTCATAGAATTCGAGTTTTCCGGAAATGGAGTCGTTTCAGGATCAGATGCTTCTGGCTCGTTACTTGTGGTTGGCAAAAAACTGGTAATAATCGGGACAATTTTTTCCGCTCTCACGGCGCGGTTCACTTGCGAATAAGTGCCAAAACTTGTTCGCCCCCAATGATGAAGGCCAACCACATCACCAGTTTTATCGATAACCGGAGAACCCGATGAACCACCTAATGTGTCACAACGGTGCGAAAAATCTGTCTGTTCTGCTCGCCCGGGAGAAATAGCTTCTGCAACTTCACATCCAAGCGCAGATATCTGTTTTGCTTCACCGGCAGGGTGTTGGAGAATGAAAACGGCTTGACCCGATTTTGGGGCCGTTGGTGAAAATGCCAATGTACCCCATCGTAAACCAGGCTTGCCCTCAATTCGCAATAGCGCCATATCATGGTCGTTATCCACACTTTCGACCTTGGTGCAAGAATACTGCTCCATACCCGGAATGCGCCCAGCCTGATCATAAGCGTAGCCGAATATAACTTTAGTCGTATCACAACGTTCCTGATCTGCAACGCAATGTTGATTTGTCATGAGCAAATCATTATCGATCAAAAACCCTGTACAAGTTTCGCGTACTGTACCTTGTTGGCGTTTTACTAAAAAAGAGAGTTTAGCAACGCTACCGCGAGCGCGTTCTGCAACATCAAGAAAGTCTCCATTATATTTATACAGATGTTCGCGATCATCCGTTCCTACAACCGACTCTAGCGTTCGCCCTTCTCGGTCAAATGAAATCTGTTCAATTGTAAAACTAAGAGAACCTTTGCGATTACCATAAACGTAAAGCCCAATAGACTGACCGACACTTAAATCAGTCCAAACCGATGTACTAACTCCGATTGATTCTGCCGTTAATGTTTGCAGCACTGCGCCGGAATGATTGATGATTTCAATCTGAAAAAAGTCACCTGCATCATAGGTAATATCTGAAATTTTCAACTGCACCATTTTAGCACCAGGACGAAGCTCGCTATAGGCCCATACCGCAGCACCACGCGAATTGTTAGCACTGCTTTCCTCCGGCGGCGGCGGATATTTAACCCCCAACGCCTCAACAACGCCTTCGATATGAGGAACGGAAAGTAACGGCACCGGTGCTTCATCCTGCGCAGCTACGGGAGCGGATACAAGACAGATAAAACCAAAACTCAATACCGTAATTAAGCGAGACATAACGGAGTTACTCCTATTCCAACGCTTTAATAAAATCGCGAACATCCCGGAGAGGAAAATTATGAAAACTGCCAGCAGCGCGAGTAGAGCAATTCTTCACGAATTCAGCTTTGAAATTCATTTTTCGATCAAGGTCATCATCTTTCAATCGATAATTCTGCTGCCTGAGTTTAGACTGAGGCATATCCATAATGAGACGCGTGTCAGCATTACTATTGTAGAAAATTCGAAGAATTTCTGTGACTTCTATACGGTGTTCACTCGTGCCCGTTTCCTTTGCCTTGGAACGAATTTCATCATCTCCAGATAGATTATCAAATCGTCCACGCATTTCGCAGCCGTCGGCAAGCCGAACGAAATCATGTGCAAAGTCTAAAGCTAGGCGTGCATTGATCAACGTCGCTGAGGATGCATGAAGCAGATCACTATCCAGAATGGCCGTCGTGACAAGTCTCCGTTTAATTTGCTTAAAATCACGTATGCCCATGCGCATTAAATAACTTACAACAGACGTTACAACTGGTGCAGCTTGCGAAGTTCCCGAAAGCGCACCCATCTGATCACCGGCAACAGGTGCAACCAGGTCCGCCCCAATTGCACCAATTTCGTGAAATGCCGCACCAATATTGGTTCCAGGCAGGATCGAAAGTGTGCCATCTTCCTGATGGTCAAGCGCCACAACAGATATAACATTGTCGCTTTGAATACATGCAGGCACAATCGAGCAAGATACATCTTCATCACCCGTTCCCGCCGGGGCAACAAATAATACATTTCGTTTATATTGTTTGATCGCATCAACCAATGGCGTGCTTCCAGACCGAGGCCAAGACAGACTGATATTGACTAAATCGGGGCCATGGATGGCCATGCTTTTGATTGTATCAGTTAAGGCTCGCGTTTTCTCAGGACCGTTTGGTACAGCAATATGATAAATTGTAACCGGAGGTTCTTCAATTTGCGGATTAGGCGTGATCGGTAAATTGGGATCCATTGCAAGCGCCAAATCTGCTAATAAGCCTAACGTGTGAGTTCCATGATTTCCCTGTGCCAAAACAACCGGATTGTAGTTACCGCAATCAGACATCTCAATTGTCGGCTCGGCATGTATAGCATCTTCTACAACGTCAGTTTCCTCAGTGTCGGACACTGGTTGCACTAACGGAGTGTTCGCTCCGTTGGTATCTGACGAAGCAACTTCATGCGGAATATCAGTTGTTTCTGAATGTACACTTGATGATGTCTCTGTCGAAGGTTCCATTGGGGGAAACACTACTGTTTCAAAAGTACCTTCATCAGTCCAACGCTTTAGTTTAAGTTGCCCGCTTTGTACAAATTGGCGGAATATACAATGATCGAGCTGTGCCTCCTCATCCACATGAACAATCCGAATAGGACGAATAGGTAAACCATCCTGCCAAGAACGAAACGGCTTGCCGTTGTCCTCAATTAAACCCATTAATCTGCGGCTAAGCATACTTTTTTCCAGCGATTCCGTCTTAGCCGAGCGCTGGATTAAAACCCGCTGTGAGAATTGATCTGAATCACCAACAAGGCTTTCAAGTTTGATAGATTCAATTGCCAAATCCACATCAAGTGTCGGAATTGCAACAAGCCAGCTGTCACTATCCTTTGTTCCGATTTTCCGCAAAAATGAAGGGTTAGCAATGGCCTCGTAGCGATTTAGGTCAGCATTACCATCATCAATAAATCGATAGATAACCGGTTCCTCAGCTTCCCATGCCCCCTTTTCAATTCGGCTACGACAATGTTCCTTATTATTTGGAAATTTCCGACAAAATAGCTGCAAAAAATCGGATGTCTGTTCAAATACCGCCTCGGTTTTTGAAAGAGATAACTCATACTTTGAACGAACTCCAAAATCATAATCGAGCTTTAATTCAACATCAGGCACGATCATTTTTCGACCGGGCCAGGCGCCAGCCCAGTTTCCTGTCGATACCACAGTACCGGAAATAGTTGCTAAATCCTGCACAGAGTCCTTCTGGCTTGCAGAACGTATTTTTCGATCGCATATATCAGCATTCAAATCACAAAGCAGACTGTCTAAGATTTCAGGAGCATAATTGGTTAGCCATTTGGGCCAGGCACCTGCGCGAATGAGAACATCGGAAACACGATCACCGGATTGTATAGTTTCAAGCCGCGTGGGTAGCGCATTTTTCTCATGAAGCAGAACATATAAACGAGCAAGCTCTCTTTGGACTTCATCACGACTAATGACTTCTTGTCGCCAGTCAAAAGTCTCTTGTGACAAAGAAGCTTGTTCCGCGCTCGCCTGATTTTGGAAACTCACAAAGCACACAACCACCAACAACGATAATAACAACCGATGAATGCAATTCATGCTTTTATCCTCCCATAGGTTTAAAAATTAGCTACCCTTTAAAACTCCGTCATCACCCGATTGGGGGATGGATTGTTCATCGTTTTCTTTTATGATGATTTGATTAGAATATTGTAGAGCCAACCGCATAAGCTGCGTTCGGTTTGAGGACATTGTTTTTTGCAAGACGCATTTAACCTGCGTATTGACAGTTTCCCGTGAACGTTCTCTTTGCTCGCTAATCTCGCTATTGGTTAGACCCAGCGTCAGCAATTCTAAAACTTCAGCTTCTGTCGGTGTCAACGAAAAAAACTGCGCCATGCCTTCGGTATCAATATCAATATCTAAACTCGTGTCGAGCGAGAATATTGCATAACCATTCAATGTTTCGCCATTCATGAAATTTGGTTCTTTAAGCGGGCAAACTTCAATGCAGAGGGCATTTTCATGATGAGCGAGTGGTTGAAGCAAAGCCTCTTTTCTAGGTCGAGCACCAAAAAGACCATGTGCGTTGATATCGGAGAACAGACGCGAGAGGCGCTCATTTTCTTTGTCTAGTCTTGCAACAAGTCGGTTCTCGGCGGTGAGTTGAAACGCGCCATAACAATCCATCTGTCTTTGAAATTCAGTATTGGAAAATAGCAACTCACCTCTGCGATCAAGAAGTGCAACACCAACACGTAACTGGTCGTAACCCTTAGATAGTAAATCACTTTTCTGATTTAAACGACTAGTATGTCGCCCGATATTCAACGCTTTAGCAATATGCGGCAAAACACGATTAAG
The DNA here is from genome assembly GCF_900537175.1 of Lentilitoribacter sp. Alg239-R112. Classification (GTDB taxonomy): domain Bacteria; phylum Pseudomonadota; class Alphaproteobacteria; order Rhizobiales; family Rhizobiaceae; genus Lentilitoribacter. The sequence goes on from NZ_LS999833.1 coordinate 2,658,472, forward strand.
AATCCTAAGACGCTCACCACTAGGGAAGCTTGATTTTTCAGAGAACTGTAATGCAAATCGATCTGCGGAAATTCTGTCTTTGTTTAGGAGGCCACCCATACGATAAAAAATCCCGAAATCACGCATCGCAGCAGCATTTGCACGTTTCATAAGTTCATCTCGAGTTGGAGCAAGCACGTCATCGCGCACCAGTTCCACATGGTCCAACTCTCGCGAATGGCGCGCAAAAAGTGCTTGATCTTCCAATTCAAGCAAGCGGTATTCAACAAGGTATTGGCGAACTAAATCAGCTTGATAGTTGGAACTAAAATATGTTGCATTCAATACTTCCTGACCATAACGATTTTCAACATCAAAAACGAATGCGCCCCGAGCGTCGATAAGTTCGGCGAGTCGATGCAAAATACCTGGCCATTGCTCAGGATCCAAAGTAGCATCGTATATATCGAGTATCAGTTCCGATTCCACAACTGGCCCTCCATCCGACGAACTAGAGCACTCACATCTAAGGCTGCACTCAGCGCTGCAATATTGCAATTCGTGTACCTTTGAGAGTTCCCACTATAGTTCATAAACCACAAAAAATGAAATCGAACTTGTTTTTTCTTCAATTACTCCAGCCGTTTAACACAATTTCTATCCGTGACTACTGGCCAGACTAAGTTATAATAGTGCAAATGTAGTTAGTAGTCTTTCTCAAAGAAGATGCCCAATGATGACTTACCATCGGAGCCAACCGAACCACGTGCCGTCAAACTATCAGTGATATCGAGATTTATTGTTGCCTCGGTTTCTTTACCCGCTTGCACACCCAGATACACATTATCAGAGATATATTTTCCTGCTTTGACGGCCGCATTACCTTGATCATCTTGCACAATATCAACATCATCAAGACCAGTGCTTTTACGCAAACCATCAACAAGCGACGGACTATTTCCTCCGGTTAATTCACTTGCAACAGATGCAAGTTTTACGATCTGAGCCGGAGATAGATCAGTCAAATTTCTGCCAAATATGATTTTGGCTAAAACTTCATCTTCAGGTAGTTCAGGGCTGGAAGAAAATGTTACTTTCAGGTCTGATGCGGTTCCACGTAATTGAATAGAAGCTAATGTGTCTCCTGCTTGCGTGGTCGCAACAAAGTTGAGTAACGGGTCCAAGTCACCCGCAAGCGTTATAGTTCCGCTCTGCAGGTCAAGACGTTGCCCTAACAGAGAAAGGCGTCCGCGACGTAGTGTAAAGCTTCCCAACGGTACGATATTATCGAGTGAACCGGAAAGGCCAAGACTGCCTCCAAGCTCTGCATCCAAACCACGACCTCTGACAAAGATTTGATTTGGAGCATTAATATTAAGTTGGAGTCTTATGCTTGCGCCCTGATTGCCAGTGTCTTTTTGCGGTGTTACAGCCTTAACTCGATCAAGTGTTTTTTGAACTTTTTTATCGGCATTAATATGCTCTATATCAACCAAGTTAATCTCTGAGGCAAAACTCTCTGGCACGACTATTTCTGTACGCCCGAGATTTAAATTCCCAGATAGTAAAGGTGTAGCTAGAAGGTCACCATTTATAACAAGGTCGCCGTTCACACTTGTGTCAAACGTTTCACCATCACTGTACTTAGCCGAACGCATTTGAATGTTCAGGTTTGCAGGTAGTTGACCAGTTAACCCAACACGACCACTGGCAGAAACAGAACCACCACTTGCAAAATTGCCGCTAAAAGTAACATCTGCTGATTTGGACTTATCAAGTTTCAAGCCAACCCGAACGCCATTTATGCGTAGATTTGACAGTGGGTCGACAATTGTTCCACCCTCCAGCGAGACCTGACCAGACGCATCAGGATTGTTCAACGAGCCTGACACCTTTGCTGAGAGCTGCGCTATTCCGCCTAATTGCGTGCCCCGATCGATTAGAAAAATATCGGCTATCTCGAGTGGCGCCGTACCATCAAGATTGATATCTAACCCACTATCAGAAAGAGGGATTTTACCATTTGCATTTATCGCAAGCGCTTGTTTGTTCTGAATTCTAAAACTTGTCAGTGACACAACATTATTCGCAAAACCTCCATCACCCGAAAAGCTTAATGGAGAAAGCCCGAAACTCGTCATCTGACGAGTAGTTACACCCTGGCCATTAGCGTTGAATGCGATTTTGAGATTATCAGATGATCCTGAAATCTTCGCACTTGCGCCCACGATACCATCTGCACCCAAACTTGCCTGCAATGCATTAGCTATATTCAGAGGCAGTGATTGCGCAATGATGTCAATATTAACCTGCTCATTTGCAATCCCTTTCACTTCAATAAATCCACCGCCAACGTTCAACTTAGTTGGCTCAATCTGAATAGATTTGCTTTGTAGTGTGATGCGGCTCTGAGAGGCCAGTGCGGCATTGGCTATATTTGATTTTAGTTCAAGTTCATCAATCAGAACCTCAGTTAAATCACCAACTTGAGTAACACTACCAGACGTATTCACATGTGCCGAATTTCGCGCAAGTTCAGAGACCAATTCAAATTTGGTAAGCGAGCCTTCATTATCAATTCTAGCTGATAAGTTCTTTGCCTCAATACCCCCGACAACAATTCCCAGTGCACTAACAACTGCATCTACTTTGGGCTGGTTTAATAAATCTTGAGCCTTAAAATTAATATTGGCACTCGCAATTTCCAGAGCATCAACACGAAATGCGGCCGCACCAAATTCACCGCTTGCCGACTGTATATTATTGTTTGCTGCATTGAGTGTGAATTTACCATCAATAGATCCAGATGCTTCAATCAACCCAAATGCTGCGATGGCTGAGATATCCTGACTTTTAATAGTAAGGTCAGACTGCATTAATCCCGTTGCTTTATTCCTTGCAAATCTGCCTTTGATATGGCTCTGCCCTACTTGAGCAATAAAGTCATCAAGACGAACTGCTATTTCATCCAACTCTAAATGACCACTTATGCTGACTGCATGTTTTGCCAAAGTCCCCCTCGATGAAAGCTGACCTTTAAGATCAGAACCATTTGTTTGGCCTTCAAATATTAAAGCCAGATCGCTCACGTCTTGCTTTGCAAGTCGACCATCTGGCAAACCAAGTACGACATTCAAATTGAATGGAGATTGCTCCCCAAGTAAATCGATATCTAATGCAGCCTGTCCTGACGAATCTTTATCAAGCACATTTATATCAATGATCTTCGCTTGGGCAGATAAATCAGCAACCTCACTCGATAGGTTGCCGTTGATCGTGACGTTCATCTGTCTATTTTTTAGTGATAATCCATCAACCACTAAACCATCTTTCCCACGTGCAACTTTGCCCGTTAGCTCTGTCGCACCTTGAAGCAACTGATCTAGTTGATCGGACCCACTTTTCAGGTCTTCTCCACGCCCATCAATAGTCAGATTAAACCCGCGGCTAAAAGGCAGTACATCCCCATTAACTGCTAGTTTAACTGAACCATTCAAATTAGTTTCGGTGACAGATGAAAAACTGTTTAGATCATCCGCCTCGACAGTAACATTCCCATTAAACGTATTATCAAAGAAGGCGCCGCTTGCGAGTAGCTTATATGTCTCGCCAAGAATATTGAAACGAGATATTTTGACAGGTGAGTTAGATTGCCAGTCACCATCAAATTGTAGCTTTATACTTCTGCCAATTGCCTCAGCCAACCCTTGATCAGGAGATGCAATTTCACTGGCCAATCCATCTACATCAAAACTAATTTCGCGCGTTTTGGTCTCATTTTCTGTCAAAATAGTGCCGAACGCATCTATCATCACATTCTTGATCGAAACATCCTTACTGGCATAGTCAATAAGATTGAGTTTACCATTCCAGATATTCTGCGATGTAGCATCATAATTGATATCGAGACTGGCAGATTGAATAGTGCTTTTATTCGTATCATCCGGCAGTTGGAGCCGTTCACCGGAAGAACTGCCCAACTTGCCTTGCAATTTCAGCGCATTTAAAAAACCATCTGATGTCATGTTAGCACTTGCGAGTAACTTAACTGCACCAGAATTCAGATTTGAGTTTAGCAATCGAAATCCACCATCATTCAAAAATGCAAACTTCGCCTTCAACTCACTTTGCTCACCAAAAAAAGCACGTTGATTTTCGGGTAGTACTTTCGACAATGGACCATTTAAATTGGCACTAACATGCAAACCGTCCTGAACATTTGCAAAATTGGCATTTCCATCCAAGATACGCTCATTCGCAACGTCAAATGCCAGAACAACTTCGAGTTCAGACAGAGGAGCGTTCCCTGCGATCTTCAATTTAAGAGGTGGCTTCTGAGGAATATTCATTAACGAGGCGATGATACCATTCTCTGGTTCACTCAGATCAACATCTAAAAATAACGTTTTGGCTTTACCCTCGTATCGCGCAATTGCCTTCAATTCACCGCCAATTTCATCCAGTCGATTAATTTCCAAATCGAGATCAAATGATCCCTCATCCAAGATCATTTTTCCGGCAATACTGACCTTAGATGCAAGGTCAATGACATCTGGGCCAAACTCAACCAACGGCAAATCCAGATCTTCCAGCAAAACAGCAACTGGTAATTCCGGTATAGCAAATGAACCGCTTTCGGGTGCGGGCAAGCCTTCTTCGGGAAGAGGCTTACGAAGAATGTTAATTTTCTCGGCTTTTAATGTATCGACAACCAAACGTCCACGAAGCAAGGCCGATCGTGTCCAAACTAGTTTTGGTTTTGATATCTCAAGCCAAATACCGTCAGCATCCGATATTGTAATACTATCCAACGATACGTCCGATGATAAAGCCCCATCCAAACCGTTAAGTTTGATCTGATAGCTCGGTGATGATATTTGCTCTTCGACATATTTGATGAGTGCAGAACGTTCATTATCCTGACTATATACAACAAGCACTCCAACCACTAACGTCGCCAACATTCCGATAAATGAGATAATCGCTTTTTTAATCAAAATGCCTGTCCTATACCGGCAAAAATACCAAATTTTGGATCACCACTTTTGGGATTAATTGGCACAGCAAGATCCACTCTAATAGGCCCTAACCCCGTGTAATATCGCACACCAAGTCCGGCGCTTACTCGAAAATCTTGAGAAAAATCAATAATCGGATCTTTGCCAACAACGGCGGCATCCGTAAAGGCAACGACACCAAAACTATCGTTAAGCTTCTGTCGCAATTCCACGCTTGTTTCCAAAACTGAACGACCACCAGAAACATTGCCTGAATTGTCAGTTATACCAATATTGTTAAAGCCAAACCCGCGTGCTGATCCGCCTCCGCCGGCAAGATATAAGAAGTTTGTTGGCACTTCACTACGCGTAGGCCCAACAAGCGTCCCGATTTTGGCGCGAGCAGCCAATACCGTTTTTGCTTCTTTATCAACGGCATAATAGGCTCTTACTTCCGCATTTACCCGTGCACCTGCATTTTTAAATTTTGTTTCATAAAACGGTTTGGCATCAAGTTTTGCGAAAATACCGTCCGTTGGTTCTATCTTGCTGTCTCGACCATCAAAGGTCACATTCCCGGTTAATCCCAGCGTTGAGAAATTTCGTGTTCCGAAAGCATCTTTAAAGCGTGAATATTCGTAAAATCCACCGCCTTCGACGCTAATTTCATCAGTATATATATGAGATAGAACTGAAGAGCCGCCACCTGTTTCGCCTTCAAATGCAGTATTGAACTCTCGGGCAGCAAAGAGATTAGAAATCCATGTTGTGTTTGGTGTGAAGACGCCAGGCTTTGTAAATGTGGCACCGAGTTTAAAGTCCAGTTGATTTACATTAAAGCTCGAACCTAGTCCCCCAATTTCACCCTCAACCCGAAGTCGCTCTGCTTTGCCCAACAGGTTTCTATGTAGCCAGAAAGCACTCAAGCCCACACCATCTGTAGATGAGAGCGTTGCTCCCAAACCTACTCGACGCGGTTTCTTTTCCTTAACTGACGCATTTATTGGTATCGAACCATCGGAGTTCATATTCTCACCAGTTTCAACTTTTCGAACTGAAAACACATCAAGCTTATCAAGGCGTTTCTTCGCACGTTCGATATCATCAGGATCATATTCTTGGCCCGACCGCAAACCAATCATATATTCGATGAAATCCCGATCAACATTTTCCGCACCATCAACGGTAACGCCGCCATAAGTTGCTTTCAAACCTGGGTCGATACTCAGACTAACATTGAGTATATTCTCATCATGGTGGGCTTTCACACTTTGGGTGCCAATTTTGGCGTTCGGATATCCTTGCTGCCGCCAGCGCTCTATCTCAAACCGGGCAGCAGAGCCAACATGACCCGCTTTTGCAATATCCCCCGTGGCAACAAACAATGAAGTTGGTCGCTCAACGATGTCACCTTTATCAGTGGTATCAGGTGCCTGATTGAAAATTTCGAACTTGCCAAACCGATAGATATTGCCGGAATCCACCTTGATTTGGACTGTAGAATTATTAGGAATCTCGTCACCGGGCTTCAGGTCAGAAGCTTGCCGTCCATTGACACGAATAGAAATCTCGCCACCGTAAAAACCTTCATTATAAAGGCCAGCCAATATTCGTCGATAATCGCCTTTCGCACGTGTAATCAATCCCGCAGCACCGGCAACTGCCTTATCCTCTCCTCGGACAAGCTCAGAGGTTGATTTTAAGGAGTTTTCCAAATCCTGGGAGGCAACACCATGGACAGTAAACTGAACGGTATAACTTTTTGGATCAATAACATCCGCGTTGTCACCCTCGGCATTTTTACAAGAACCACTTAAACAAAAGCCAAATAATTCCAGCGCACCGGCCTGGGGCAACGCTACAACATTGAGCATTATTATCCATGAGGCCAACATGGCCTTTCTGCTCTTCGTCAAGTTGTTCTCTTTCCAAAAACGCTGGCATACAATTACGCATAATAAAAACACTAAAATTGTAGCCTAATCATGGTTTATATTTGATGAATTACACATCTGACGTCAACTTAATGTGTTTCAATACGAAAATTATTTCTAAGAAAGTGAGTATTTGTCTCGAATATATGAAACATGACACCAGCTACATTCTACTCTTTTCATACCTATAAAGCTTAAGCATAGACCAAGTACCTACAAACGGACCTAAGGCCAGGATAGAAAATGTCCAGCGCCAACTGCCAAATATGTTGGCTAAATGCGGCATCAACCAAACCACGAAAATGGTGATAGCAAAGCCTACACCCATCTGAAACGCCAATGCTGTTCCAATAAATGATGTGTCAGCATTTTCACTTACCGATGCCGAAAATTGAGCGCTGTCAGCAACAACAGTGAAACCCCAAATTATTGCCACAACAAAAAACAGCCATGCTGGGCCATCAAAAAATACGCCGATCAAAATCGCACAACTGCCAGAGATAATCATACATCCGGCAGTCGTCAGGCTTCTTCCAATTTTATCTGCAACAACACCAGCGATAACACAACTCGGAGCACCCAACGCGACCACACAAAACGTTAATACTGACGCATTCCAATCGGAAACCATGCTTTGTTTTGCAGCGATAGCGTAAGATAAAAACCACGCCCACATTGCATATAACTCCCACATATGGCCGAAATACCCAATGTTCGCGAGCATAACAGGCCTATCTCTTAACATTCGGCCTAGTTGACGAGGATTAACCTTAGCTGGCGCAGGTTTATGCGGACCCTCTTGCAACAAAGCGATGAAGATTACTGATCCTACTATGCAGCCAAGTGTACTAACCACAATGACCGATTGCCAATCGAACCCAAATTCGACAGCGCGAATGAAATGCGGCAGAGCAGAACCTAGGGTAAGCGCCCCAACCATTGTTCCCATTGCAAGCCCTCTGCCCCTGATAAACCAACTTGCTATAAATTTCATGGCAGGTGGATAGACACCCGACAACGCAATACCCGTTAAAAACCTCGACACGATAATCCACGTCGTACCTGGCTCCAACAAAATGATTGCGTTCGCAAGGCCCGCGCACAGCGCAGAGCATGCCATCAACCTTTGCGGGCGAACAACATCGGCCAATGATAAAATACTGGCACTAAGAGCCCCAACTACAAAACCTGCCTGTACGCCATTTGTAAGCCATGCCAGCTCACTTGCATTTAAATTGAACGCGTCCTGAAGATCGGGAATAATAGCCGTTGCTGAAAACCAGGTTGTCAATGTGAGAATAACGCCCAAAGCGGTAATTCCCATCACGATCCATTTGTTCTTCTCTTGATGTGTTGCCATCAAAAAGGCTCCTCTGAGCCAAAAGGCCTCACGGTTAATTCCGCAGACCATAAAGGTATCGATCGATGCGTCAATCAAACAAAGATGAAAATAGATAACACTTTTGAGAGCAATAACTGGTCTACATCAAAGACTTCAGATCTGTTTCTGGATTTGCGATCAGCACCGGATCGGGTGATTTTCCATTTTCTATCAAGCGTCTTCCAATCATAAATTCGCGAGGCGCATTCATGGCATCCACAGCCAAAAGCGTCTCACCCGCATAATACCAATGCGATATGGATTGAGGTTGCGCATTACTGCGTACAACAACACGGTCAAAACCCGTATTTAGTCCAGCAATTTGTAATTTAATATCAAACTGGTCAGACCAGAACCATGGCTTGGCAACATATTCTGTCTGCGCACCCATAATATTCCCAGCAATCGCTTCTGCTTGGCCAATTGCATTGGGGACACTCTCAAGTCGTATGCGTTTATCATTAAATGGAAATGAAGCACAATCTCCCGCTGCCCAAATATGGGGATGAGATGTGCGGCCAAACGCATCCGTCTCAATGCCATTTTCAATTTTAATACCGACATCTTCAGCCAAAGTAATATTAGGGCGAATGCCAATACCCACAAGGACAAAATCTACATCGAGTGTCTCGCCATTCGAAAGTTCAGCACCATGTACACTGCCCTCTCCAATTAATCTGTTCAAACCAACACCCTCATGGATCGTCACACCATGACTTTGATGAAGCTGACGAAAATAATCGGATGTTTCAGGTGCCGCTACGCGCTGTAGGATGCGATCAGCCATCTCTACAACAGTGACATCAAGGCCTTTCTTCGCAGATACCGCTGCGGCTTCCAATCCGATGTAACCACCTCCGACTATCAAAACCTTATGTCCTTCGACAAACTCGGGCGCCATAGCATCAATGTCAGCAAGTGTCCGGATGGAATAAACTCTTTGTAGTGAACCACCCATCGACGTTGGCAGTGCAATTGGTGACGACCCAGTCGTCAAAATCAACTCATCATAATTTAATGTCTCATCGCCAACACAAACAACTTGCTTAGCTGGGTCCATCGACTTTACCGTTGCTCCTAAAATAAGGCGAATATTATTGTCTTCATAACTAGCCTTCGGCTTTAATAACAATCGATCTGTTTCCAGCTCACCGAGCAGATAGGCTTTTGATAATGGCGGCCTTTGGTAGGGCGCATATGCCTCTTCACCAATAAGTGTAATGGAACCCTCATAACCAAGTGCGCGAAGTTTGAATGCCGCAGAGCTACCAGCTTGCCCAGCTCCAATGATAATAATATTGCTCATCCGTAGTAATAGCCTCTAGATTTCGACATATTCGTCATCGTTCGTAATACACATAACTATTTGCAAGAAAATATATGTTCGGCAACAAAAACCGCAGAACTTTTATAAGCTCCACGGTCTTTATCACAGAAACAAGTTTAGTGTTGAGGTGTAATCATAGTCCCCATTTTGCGGCAGTCGCCTCAAAGAAGCCTTGTGTTTTTTTCAACTCAATCCAACTGTTGATGTAGTTAATCCAAACCTGGTCATCTTGCGGCAAAAGCATAGCAATAGGTGTAGGTGCACGTGCTGTCGATACACCGATTTGACGTAAATTCGGGAACTTCGTCAACAATGTAGAACCTTCAATATTCGACGTGATGAAGACATCTGACCGGCCAGACAAAACTTCTTGGAAACCGCGCGCAGGCGCTTCAACAACCGTGATCTCTGAATCAGGGAACCATTCACGAACGCTTTTTTCAAATGTCGTACCAAGCGTTGTTGCTACCTTCACATCGCCTTTATTGATTGAATCCCAGCCACTAAAACGAGCCGCTTTATCATCAGTCGTAAAAGGCAGGATTTCAACAGAAATGTAGCTATGTGAATAACCCGCAGCTTTCAAGCGCGATGGGCTAATTGAGGCAGAACCTGTTGCATGATAGTTGCCGGCAACAACACCATTGACCAGTGTTTTCCAATCTGTTGGCACAAATTCAAGCTCAACGCCCAAATCTGCCGCAAGTTGCGTCATAACATCAATATCATAACCTTTATAGGAATTAGTTGCTGGATCACGAACCGACATCGGATTCCAGTCGCCAGTCGTCCCGATTTTCAAGACACCATTGCTCAGGATATCATTCAGTGCTGATTGAGCATTAGCAGGTCCGGCCATTGCAAAAGTGATGCAGGCCAGCGCTAGACCCAATCGTTTCATTAATCGCATAATATCGATTCCTCTTTAAATAACTTTTTGTTTATTTGCATTGTCGCATTATCTCACTACGAGTTCTATTTTGTATAGCTTTACATGAAAATCAAGTAACAATAACGCTAGCCGACATTTCGAGGAGAGCACCATGTCAGAAAATGAACTAGCAATTGAGATTTCGGCGTTGAACAAGTGGTACGGTGATTTTCAAGCACTAAAAGATGTGAATCTAACTGTTGCAAATGGCGAACGCATAGTCGTTTGTGGCCCTTCTGGCTCTGGAAAATCTACATTAATCAGATGTGTAAACTCTTTAGAAGAACGCGATTCTGGAAAAATTGTAGTCGATGGAATTGAGATGAAGTGTCAAACTTCAGTAAATGAGATACGTTCTGAAGTCGGTATGGTTTTTCAACAGTTTAATCTCTTTCCTCATCTAACAATATTAGAGAACCTAACACTCGGTCCGATCAAAGCACGTGGAATGTCCAAAACTGATGCTGAAGAACGAGCCATGAAATATCTCGAACGAGTGCGCATTCCTGATCAAGCACACAAAAGGCCAGCGGCTCTGTCTGGTGGACAACAACAACGTGTCGCAATCGCAAGATCTTTATGTATGGAACCAAAGATCATGCTTTTTGATGAACCAACATCTTCACTTGATCCTGAAATGATTTCAGAAGTGTTAGACGTGATTGTAGATCTTGCTGAAGAGGGAATGACAATGATCTGTGTTACACACGAGATGGGCTTCGCGCGCCGTGCCGCTGACAGAATGATTTTTATGGATTATGGCGAGATCATAGAAACGGGAACACCGGAACAATTTTTTGAAGCACCTAAAACAGAGCGCTGCAAGCAGTTCTTGAGCCAGATTTTGCAACACTAGGTACAACCCAATGAAAATAAAAGTCATTCTCTCATTCATTGCCATCTTGTCCCTAACAGGCTGTGCTTCAAATTCTGGAAATTGGGGGTGGTATGTCATCGATCCCACGACACCCAACGGCTATACCAACATCAAATTCTTGTTAAACGGCTTTGGCTCGACAATCTTGTTATCAGTGATTGCCGCCATACTATCGATGGTTATCGGTATGGTCGTGGCATTGCCGGGTATGTCTGGCAATCGATGGGTGCGTTTGCCATCGCGAACCTACATCGAATTTGTACGCGCAATTCCGCTATTGCCGATGCTTTTCTGGGTTTTTTACGGACTTCCGGTCGTGCTAAAGTCAATAGGAATTAACATAAGCATAGATGCCTTCTGGGGCGCCATTATCACATTGGCCATATCTGACAGTGCCTTTACCGCCGAGATCTATCGCTCGGGCATCCAGTCGATAAGCAAGGGGCAGACGGAAGCTGCAAAAACGGTTGGACTAAACTACGCGCAAACCATGCGTTATGTTGTACTACCACAAGCTATCAGACGCATCCTGCCGCCATTGGCAAATCAATTCATCTACATTGTTAAAATGTCCGCATTTGCATCTGTCATCGGAATGCAAGAGCTCACCCGCCGTGCCAACGAACTTGTGGTGACTGAATATCGCCCACTGGAAATTTATACGCTTTTGATTTTAGAATATCTGGTTCTGGTACTTATCATAAGTTTTTTTGTTCGATGGCTAGAACGCAAAATGGGCTCCGATGAAAGCAAACAATAACAAAAACGGCAGCTAAAAATAGCTGCCGTTCTACATTTATATTTATTGAAATAACTCTAGCCAAGAGTTGGCATTGTAAATTCAGGATCAGACCTTTGACCAGACGGCCAACGTGTTGTCGTGGTTTTAATTCGAGTATAAAACCGAACACCTTCCATTCCGTGCATATGATGATCGCCAAAGATGGAAGCTTTCCATCCACCGAAACTATGAAACGCCATCGGCACTGGGATCGGAACATTGATCCCAACCATTCCAACTTCAATGTCTTGACTAAAGTTCCGCGCTACATCCCCATCACGGGTAAATACCGCAGTACCATTGGCATATTCATGACCATGGATAAGATCAACTGCTTCCTGATAAGATTTTTTACGCACTACTGACAAAACAGGGCCGAATATTTCTTCCTTATAGCAGGTCATATCTTCGGTCACATTATCAAGCAAAGTTCCTCCGATGAAATACCCATCTTCATATCCCTGCATATCCTGCTTAAAGGTACGGCCATCGACAACAACTTTTGCGCCTTGTGCTTCACCACTATCGATATAGCCACGAACTTTATTAAGGTGCTGTTCTGTGACCAACGGCCCCATTTCAGACGTTCTATCGGCAGCTGGGCCAACTTTAAGTGCTTTAATCTGAGGTTCCAGCTTTTCTATCAGCGCATCAGCCACCGCATCCGTTACAGGAACCGCAACAGAAATAGCCATACAACGTTCGCCAGCAGAGCCGTATCCTGCACCCATCAGCGCACTTGCCGCCATGTCTAAATCAGCATCAGGCATAATGATCATATGATTTTTGGCACCACCAAGCGCCTGAACGCGCTTACCATTACTTGTACCAGTTTGATAAATATATTGCGCAATCGGCGTTGAACCAACAAAACTAACAGCTTTGACATCTGCATTGGTCAAAAGCGCATCAACAGCCTCTTTATCGCCTTGCACAACATTAAACACGCCATCTGGCAGACCAGCTTCTTTCAGCCATTCAGCCATTAATAGTGAAACAGACGGATCACGTTCAGATGGTTTGAGAACAAACGTGTTACCCGTCACCAATGCGATAGGCCACATCCACATAGGAACCATTGCCGGAAAGTTAAATGGTGTAATCCCTGCACAAACACCCAGTGATTGGCGGATCATATGACTATCAACACCAGTACCGACATTCTCAGAAAATTCGCCCTTTAAGAAACTTGGTGCGCTTGTCGCAAATTCGACAACTTCCAAACCGCGTGTCACTTCACCCAAAGCATCATCATGGGTTTTGCCATGTTCAGATGAGATTGCCTCTGCCATTTGATCCGCGCGTTCCCACAAAATGGACTTAAAACGATCCATTATTCGAGCGCGACGTAATGCTGGTGTTTTCGACCACTCAGGCCAAGCAGCTTTAGCAGCAGCAACAACTGCATCGACTTCGGCAGATGAAGCAAGCGCGACAGTCTTTTCCGACGTTCCGGTAGCAGGGTTAAATACGGGCTGCGAACGTCCGGATGTACCAGCGACGAAAGCGCCATTCATAAAATGAGCAATCTCAGTCATATTATTCTCCTTTGGTTGCCGCCAACTTATCGACATTTAATATCCGCGTATATATACAATAAGCATGACTTGATATTCATAAATGTAGGTAACATCATGAACTGGGACGATGCAAAATACTTCTTAGCAGTCGCACGCGCAGGCCAAATGTTAAGTGCCGCAAGTCGGTTGGGTGTAAGCCAAGCTACGTTAAGTCGCCGTATAACATCGCTCGAACAGGCTTTGGACTGCAGATTATTTGATCGCAGCACAGGCGGCTGTATTTTGACCAATAACGGCAATATGCTTTTAGAGGTAGCTGAGCGAATAGAAGCAGAGTTCATCAACGTTCCCACATTGGTAAGGGGTTCCCAAAGTGATGTTTCAGGCACAGTTCGAATTGGTGCACCCGATGGTTTCGGCGTGGCTTTTCTATCCCGACACCTGCATCATTTAACGACGGAAAACCCTGACCTTGATGTCCAACTTGTTCCCATTCCCCGGAGCTTTTCCTTATCACAACGGGAAGCTGATATTGCCGTTATGGTAGGGCGGCCAGAAAAGGGACGCCTGCTTTCACGAAAATTAGTAGATTACTCGCTTGGGCTTTATGCATCCAAAGCCTATCTGGAGCAGTCGGGAATACCCGCCACCTTAGCTGATTTATCAGAACACAAACTTATCGGATATGTAGAGGATCTCATCTTTGCACCTGCACTAAACTATACCTCCGACTTCTTACGCGGTTGGCATTCCAAAATTGAGATATCCAGCGCTCTGGGCCAGTTCGAGGCTGTTAAATCAGGTGCCGGAATTGGCGTCCTACATGATTTCATGGCATTATCCGACGAAAGCATAGTGCGCCTATTCCCGCAAAACTCAGTCCACCGCAGCTACTACACCGTTTGGCATGAAAGTATGAAAAACACACGCCGAATTGCCACCGTTGCTCAATTTCTTGATAAAATTGCACTCACCAATAAATCACTCTTTTGTCCAGAGTTTGCAAACTCATAAAACATCTAGCTGCGAATAAATTCAACTGATGGTGTTTGCTGTAAAAGGGAAATACTATAGTCCGCCGTGGGGCCAGCAAAAAACGCCTCAACATCGCCAGTCTCAACCAAAGTGCCATTCTTCAAGACAGCAATTCGGTCAGACATTTGCCTGATCACCGCCAAATTGTGACTTATAAACAAGATCGAAAGCCCGAAACTATCTTGAATATCTTTCAAGAGGTTGAGCATCTGCGCTTGTATTGAAACATCGAGCGCTGACGTGGGTTCATCGCAAATTAAAAACTCTGGTCGAGCAACAAGCGCACGCGCCACTGCGATACGCTGGCGTTGCCCGCCAGAAAATTGGTGCGGAAATTTCAACATGGCTCGTTGGGGCATTTCAACAAGCTCCAATACCGAGGCAATGATCTTACGTCTTTCCTCATTATCAGATGCAAGCTTAAAAAAACGAATAGGCTCACCTATGATATTCTCAACACTTCGACGATTATTAAGTGATGAGTAAGGATCTTGAAAAATCATCTGGATTTTTCGACGTGCATCATGATCTCGCGGACGATGGCGACCATAGCCCAATGCCTCTCCTTCAAACTCTATTGTGCCCGCGGAAGGTTTAACAAGACCAACAATTGATTTTGCAAGAGTAGATTTTCCAGACCCACTCTCACCGATAACACCAACTGTTTCACCACGCCGAACTTCCAAGGACACATCCTTTAGCGCTTTAAAGCCAATTTTCTTTTGCCATACAAATGGAGCCTGCGAATGAAAAGTTACATCTACGTTTTGAACCGATAAAACAATATCCGTATTTGCCTCAGATCTTGAGCCACTAAGGAGCCAATCAGAGGCGAATTCCGATGAGGCGCCTTCAACGCGCCAAAGGAGTTCTGGTGTTGAAAGCTCAGGTTTGTCTGCCAGAATATTTGTAAACCGATCGAGTTTCTTGCCAAGCTGCGGGACTGCGGCCATCAACGCTTTAGTGTATTCTTCTGAAGGTGATTGCAACACTTGTCGCGTGGGGCCACTTTCCACTAATTTGCCATTACGAAGAACAGTTACATTATCGGTTATCTTCGCAATTACACCGATATCATGCGTGATAAGAATGAAACCGACTTTTCGCTTATCGGCAAGTTCTCTTATCAAATCCAATATTTGGTTTTGAATTGCAACATCAAGAGCCGTTGTTGGCTCATCGGCAACAATTAAGTCGGGATTGGTACAAAGCGCCAAAGCAATAACAACACGCTGCCTCATTCCTCCAGAAAACTGGTGCGGATAGTCGCCCATCCGCGCTTCGGCATCGTGAATACCTGTCTCTTCCAGCAAGTGAATTGCCTCTTGGCGTGCTTCTTTAACCCCAAGCTTTGAATGTTGCCGAATAGTTTCAAGCAACTGATCTTCAATGGTAAGAAGCGGGTTCAAAGACGTTTGAGGGTCCTGAAAAATCATTGAAATTTTTGCGCCACGTATTTTATGATACGCGCTTTGCGATATTGCGCGCAAATCCATCCCTTGAAAATCAACAGTACCTTCTGCGATATAACCCGGGTTTGGAATAAGCCCAATGATCGCCGCACCAATGGTTGATTTACCCGCGCCAGACTCACCAACAAGACCATGAATTTCGCCAGGCTCCAACGATAGGTTTATATTTTTAATCGCCTGAAAAATCCCAAAACGAGTTGGATATTCAACCGTTAAATTCTGTAGATTCAATAATGCACCCATCAACGAAGCCTCGGATTTAAAACAGTTCGCGCAAAATCACCAAGGATATTGATTGAAATAATAAGAACAATGAGCATCATGGAAGGAAAAACGACAATCCACCACTCGCCGGAAAATATATATTCAGTACCTATGCGAATAAGAGTTCCAAGAGACGGTTGATTTGGCGGAACACCAACACCCAGAAAACTTAATGTTGCCTCCAGTAATATCGCGACAGCTAAATCGACTGTTCCGATAACCAAGAGCGGACCCATAATATTGGGCAATATCGCAACTGCCATAATTCGAATCGGGTGCAGCCCCATAATCTCAGCCGCTTGAACATACTCTTTATTGCGCTCGACAAAGGTTGACGCACGAGCAGTTCGTGCAAAATTAACCCATAGCGAAAGTCCAATTGCTATGGTCAAGACCACGAGCAAAAGGTCTTCATGTTGTTCACGTGGCAAAATCCCCCGAGCAATCCCATCAACCAAAAGCGCAGTTAGAATCGCTGGTAAACTTAACTGGACATCAGCTATTCTCATGATTACTGAATCAAATTTCCCGCCTACATATCCAGCAACTATTCCTAGGCTTGTACCAACCACTGCTGCAAAAATAACGGAAAACAAACCAACCATTAGGGATAGACGCGTGCCATATAATATGGATGAGAATAGATCTCGCCCCTGATCATCCGTTCCAATAAAATAACGAGGATCTCCACCATCCGAAAAACTCGGCGGCAAAAAGCTATCCAGAATATCAAACGTTGCCAAATCATAAGGATCTGTTGGAGAAAGGAGTGGAGCAAAAATTGCAGATAGGATCGAAAGTGCAGCTATAATAAACGCAATCTGACTGATGCGAGAATTTAAAAACAAGTAGATCAGCTCATTTTCCAACTTGATACGCTGCCAGTATTTAATCATTACGCAGCCTCCGCTTTAAGGCGAACACGGGGGTCTATGACGAAATAGAGCACATCTACGATCAGATTGATGATGACGAAAATCAACGCAATCACCACAAGGTAAACAGACATAACTGGAATATCGACATACTTGATACTATCAAGAAACAACAAACCCATACCCGGCCACTGAAACACGCTTTCCGTCACAATAGAAAACGCTATAACACCACCGAATTGTAGGCCAATAATTGTGACAACAGGTATCATCGAATTGCCCAGTGCGTGCCTATAATGCACAGTGCGATAATCAATACCACGCGCGATCGCAAACTTTATAAAGTCAGTATTCATCACGTCTTGCATTTCAGACCGCACTAAACGCATGGTGAGCGTGAGTTGATAAATCCCGAGAGTGAGAGCCGGCAAAATAAGTGCCCGCAAACCATCAATTGTGAGAAAATTTGTTCGCCACCAGCCAATTTGCACCGTTTCGCCACGCCCAAAAGTCGGCAACCATCCAAGCTGTACACCAAAAATAAAGATCAGAAATATTCCAATAACAAATGTTGGAATTGATATCCCGATAAGGGTCGAGACTAGAATAGAATTTGCCAAGACACCATCACTCTTAAGCGCTGTGTAAACACCGGCTGGCACTCCAACAATCAGAGATATCAGAAGCGACACGAGGCCAAGTTCAATTGTAGCAGGTATTCTTGCAAGCAACATCTCACCAATCGGCTGGCGCGTGCGATAGGAGAATCCAAATTCACCTTCAACGAGATTGCCCAAAAATCGCAGATATTGTGATATAATGGGATCATTTAGTCCAAGCTGTTGACGTAAGCGCTCTTGATCTTCAATCGAAGTTTCCTGTCCAACCATCACAGCAACAGGGTCGCCCACAAACCGAAACAAGGCAAATGCCAATAAGCTTACAGCAAGCATGACAAATATTGATTGTATTAAACGTCGAACAACAAAACCTGTCATAAAGCACTCCCAATCGAGTGATCTTGCCAAGTTAAATTGCATTTGGCTAGCGAAATTTTAAACTAGTCACGAGAGATTACATATGCTTAGCTCCCGCTACGCCTCACCCGATCAAAAACCATTAGTGGGAGAACTATGATGAAAATACTAGGCATTTCCGGAGTTGCACTCATTACGCTGTCGCTCTCAGTCAGCTCATTGTCAGCTGAAACATTTAGATGGGCGGGTAAAACTGACCCGCAAACTATGGATCCGCACGCTGTTAGCTCTGCACCCGTGTTGGGATTCCTTAATAATATTTATGAAGGCCTTGTTCGCAGAAACAAGCAAATGAAGATCGAAGCATCTCTTGCGGAAAGCTGGGAACCGTTGGGTTTGGATGGCTGGCGCTTTAACCTGCGAAAGGGTGTTAAATTTCAGGATGGATCAGACTTCAATGCAGAGGATGTAATGTTTTCTTACGAGCGCGCTGCTTCCGAAGAATCGGACGTACGCTCCTGGTTTGCAGTTGTATCTGAAGTCATCGTGCAAGATGATTACACAATTGACTTTATGACCAAAGCACCAAACCCACTCTTTCCAAATAGTATCGCGAATTTCCTGATCATGGATAAGACATGGACGGAGAGCAATGACGCGGCACGACCTTCAAAAGAAGCTGAAAACTTTGCGACACGTAACGCAAACGGAACCGGCGCATTTGCATTAACATCTCGCGATCCCGGGGTACGCACAACCTTGGCACCATATGCAGGTTGGTGGGGTGAAATGGAAAGCAATGTAACTGAAGCCATCTATACTCCGATTGGCGAGGCTTCAACAGGAATTGCCGCACTTTTGTCCGGCGAAATAGATATGATCGAGCCAATTCCTCTACAAGATGTACCACGCATGAAGCAACGTTCTGGCTTTACTGTGCATGAAGGGGTGGAAGCACGTGTTTTGATGTTTGGTTTCGGTCATGAATCAAATGTGCTTAAATATTCAAATGAAACAAGTGACAAAAATCCGTTTCAGGATGCACGTGTCCGTAAGGCCATCTATCAAGCTATTGATGTGAACGCTTTAACAAGCAAAGTTATGCGCGGAACAGCTGCACCAGCATCCCAACTCGTATCTAAAGATATGCAAGGGTATTCAACAAGTTTGGCGGATCGCTTTCCACTTGATGTCGAGGCATCTAAGAAATTACTCGCCGAAGCGGGGTATCCAAATGGGTTTTCCTTTGGTCTCATGTGCCCGAATGATCGGTATATAAATGACGAAGCTATTTGTCGTACAACAGCGTCTATGCTCGCAAAAATTGGTGTTGAAGCTAAATTAACAACGATGCCGGTCCGTAGTTATTGGTCCGAACTGCGTGCAGATAATTTCGACATGTATCTTCTTGGATGGGCACCAGGTACATTTGATGCAGAGCAACCATTGCGCTTTCTTGCATCGACGCCAAACAAGGAGAAAAAACTTGGTTCATGGAACTTCGGCGGTTACTCAAATGCACGAGTTGATGAATTGCTGCCGATGATACAAACGGAAATTGATGATGAAAAACGTCAGGCAATGATTGATGAAGCTCATAAGCTCATTCAAGATGAAGTTGCTTATATTCCGATGTATGTTCAACCGCTCATCTGGGCGACAAAAGACAATATTTCTTTGACACAACGAACAGATAATTTCTTTATTCTGCGCTGGGTAACAGTCAACTAAACCAGAATATACTATCGAATAAAAACCCGCTATATGCGGGTTTTTTATTAAGCGACGCGAACTCCACCAACCCAAAGACCTCTCGTCAGCGGCAAGCTCTCAATAAGGCCGAACCTGAGCAAATCAGCACGCTTTCCAACTTCTAAAACCCCACGATCATCTAAACTTGCTGCTTTTGCAGGAGCGGCAGTTGCTTTGGCTAGACCATTAGCCATATTGCCGCTTTCAAGTCCAAGACGCACGCAAGCAGCGAGAAGAGACGATGGCGCATAATCAGAGCTAAAAATATCAAGCAAATCATGCTCCACTAACTCATGCGCGGCAACATTGCCGGAGTGAGAACCGCCCCGCAGCAGATTTGGTGCACCCATCATAACACCGATACGACTTGCATTACATTCGCGAGCAGCTTCCAAAGTCGTTGGGAACTCCGCTACACCAACGCCTATTTTAACTGATTCTACAACATCACTTTGTGTTGTATCATCATGGCTGGCGAGAATAGCACCCAGATTACGACCCATCTCTGCTGCTGCCTTATTGTGCTTCTCGCCATTCTCCTGCTGTAGCTTTCTCAATCTACCAAAATGGGCTTCAATTTCATCATCCGTCATAGAGTGTTTGCCGCGGAGATATTCAGCCAGTTTTTCCGTATCACGAAATTGTCTTTGCCCGGGCGTGTGATCCATAAGACTTACAATTCCGACTTGGTCATTTTGATCGAATTCTTCTATTTCTTCGAGAAGCGTTTCAGAACAAATTTCCGCCCGTAGATGCAGAAGGTGGTTTATGCGAAGCATGTTCTGATTGCGCATGAAACTTATATTCGTTGCAACTTCACGCGCATATTTTTTATACCCACCGCGTTTTCCTTCAGATGGAAGTGAACCGACGCGCAGCGCATCGAAGACTGTCGTAATTCCTACGCTCGCCAGTTCCGCATCATGTGATGAAATAGCAGCATATGGCGGCCAATGCGCACCGGGGCGTGGCTGTAAGTGCCGCTCCAGATTATCCGTGTGAAGCTCCACAAGTCCGGGAGACAAATAATCCCCTTCGCAATCGATACTATTGCCAGCGCTTATTACACCGGACGTATCAATATCCGCAATCAATCCATTTTCTACACGGAGAGAGCCTTTTACAATCTCATGACCAAGAACAAGATTTGCATTCGTGAAAACAACATCATCTGATGCAAGTAAGTTGTTTTGACTATCTATAACCTGATGATTGTTCATACAAAATCCTATATCGTAATAATGCTGTAATATTACAGTGTTTGATGGGGTTAAACTAAATATGGAACAGTTTTATGACGACTTATAATCGCCTTGCCATTTTTTATGCACCAGCAAGCAAAAGCCCCTTGGCGCAATTTGGCTCTAAATGGTTGGGTTGGGATGTTGAAAAAGCGAGCAATGCCAAGCATCCTGATATCCAGTCTCTTCCAGCGCCCATACCCGACATCGTAGCGACGCCGCAAAAATATGGATTTCATGGTACCTTGAAGGCTCCTTTTAAGCTGAACCCAACCAAATCTTGCGATGAATTGCGCACAGCTCTGCAAACATTCTGCAAAAATACACCCAAATTTACCATTGGAAAAATGAAAGTGGCACAGTTGGGAAACTTCGTGGCGATTATTCAAAAAAATCAGTCCATGGAATTGCGCAATTTGGCGGCAACAATTGTCGAACATTTTGAAGAATTTAGAGCTCCATTGGGCGAAAGCGATATCGTCAAACGTCGAAGGGCTAACCTCACCCAAAGACAGGATGAATTGATGCTTAGATGGGGCTACCCTTACGTTTTTGAAGAATTCAAATTTCATCTCACCCTCACTGGAAGACTTGATGAAAATGACGCAGAAACCACGAAGAACATCTTATCTGAACATCTATCGGACATATTAAGCAAGCCACTCAAAGCGGATGACATTTGTCTGTATGGAGAACGTAATGATGGAAAATTTGAAATCATTGAACGGTTTCCTCTTTGCAGCGAATGACTTTTTTAAGCTGGTCCACCGCAACTTGTAGCTCACCATCATTTGAAATCGTTACGACATTACTGCCCACCGGAGCTTTATAATTTGCTCTACTCAAACGATTTTGTACATCATCCGCAGATTCTCGCCCGCGCTCAGTAAGTCGCTTTTCAAGCGTTTCCTGACTTGCCAAAATCATGACAACTTTCAAATCAGGATATTTTTCTTCTGCGGCTGGCAATGCAGCCCTTGAACCATTGAACAAAACAGTTCGCCCTATACGTAAATAATCATCAATTACCGCCGGTACACCATAGTTCAATCCATGAGCTGTCCACTCCAATGCAAACTCTCCATCGGATTGTCGTTGCATAAATTCTTCTTGGCTTACCCCGATAAAGTCCTCTCCTCCAGCATCACCCGGTCGTGTGATAATACGTTTGGCCAATACAATATCAGGACATTGAACCTTAAGTGTTTGCATTATTGTGTCTTTACCAACTCCAGACGGGCCGACAATCGCAACGAGTTGTCCTTTGATATCACTCATCATGCGGCAACTTTTGGTGTGAATACTGAAACATCAATTTGCTGATCACAAACCCGGTCTCGAGCCGCTTCATCATGAAAAATACCAATAATCGCGGCACCGCGTGCTTTTGCCTCTTCAATAAGAGATAATACGGTTTCACGGTTCTTAGCATCCAAACTAGCTGTTGGCTCATCCAGCAACATCGCCGGATATGTATGCGCAAAACCGCGTGCGATATTAACGCGCTGCTGCTCACCACCGGAGAATGTGAGTGGCGACAATTGCCATAGATTTTGTGGTATCCGAAGCCTTGCAAGCAGCTCTTTAGCACGCGCTTCTGCTACATCCACGTCAACACCAATCTTAAGTAATGGCTCCGCCACAACATTGAGCGTTGAAACACGAGGTACAACGCGCAAAAACTGGCTGACATAGCCAAGTGTTGTCTTGCGAAGCTCTATAATATCTCTGGGCTCAGCCTGCACAACATCAAGATCGCCGATGAGAATTTGCCCATCTTGAGTTAGGTAATTTCCGTAGATCATCCGCATAAGTGTTGATTTACCAGAACCGGAACTGCCAGTAAGCGCCACGCATTCACCCGCTTTTACAACAAGATTTGCATCACGCATTACCTTGATAGACGTAGCGCCCTGATTATGGAGCGTGAAGGTTTTTGATACGTTCTTAATCTCAATCATATTACACCTGTAGAACCGATGATACGAGCAATTGTGTGTAGGCATGTTGCGGATCGTCTAAAACCTGATCTGTCAAACCGCTTTCAACGACGTGGCCAGATTTCATCACCATCAACCGATCAGCAAGAAGACGTACGACGGCCAAATCATGCGTTACAATGATAGCAGATAATCCAAGCTCTCGGACAAGACTTCGGATTAAATCAAGCAAGCGAGCCTGAACAGATACATCCAACCCACCCGTCGGCTCGTCCATAAATACCAGACGCGGGCCTGTGATTAAGTTCCGCGCAATTTGCAAACGCTGCTGCATACCCCCTGAAAAAGCACTTGGTCGATCGTCGATCCGATCCTCTGAAATTTCAACCTTCTCCAGCCAGTTAATTGACTGTGATCGAATCTGCCCATAGTGCCGATCACCAACCGCCATTAGGCGTTCACCCATATTGCCGCCAGCAGAAATTCCCATGCGCAATCCATCACGGGCATTTTGATGCACAAATGCCCAATCCGTGCGCGACAACATTCTGCGCTCAGGTTCAGACATAAGGAGTGTATCTTTAAGCCCCTCAATGCGAGTGTTGAACAAAACCTCTCCTGCATCAGGTTCGAGATGGCCGGCCATGCAATTCAGCAATGTTGATTTTCCAGACCCGCTCTCACCCACAATTCCCATCACTTCACCGGGATAAAGATCAAAGGACACATCCTTGCAGCCAATTCGATTACCATAATTCTTGGCAATATTTTTCACTTGGAACAAAGGTGTCATAGCACGCTACCTTCCATATCTGACTGAGGAACACCTTCACTTCCAATGAAACCTTGCTGCCGGCGCGTTTCACAATAATCCGTGTCAGAGCAAACAAACATTCTACCACCATCATCATCAATGATCACTTCATCAAGATAAGTGTTATCAGCATCACAAAGCGCACATTTGCCTTCCGCTTTCATTGCTTCAAATGG
Source organism: Lentilitoribacter sp. Alg239-R112 (assembly GCF_900537175.1). GTDB lineage: Bacteria > Pseudomonadota > Alphaproteobacteria > Rhizobiales > Rhizobiaceae > Lentilitoribacter. The sequence goes on from NZ_LS999833.1 coordinate 2,682,745, forward strand.
ATAATCTTCAAAATCGAGACTAACAATTTTTGTATAGGGCGGGATGGCATAAATACGCTGCTCACGCCCCGCACCAAAGAGTTGAATTGCTGACATTTCCAGTTTCGGATTGTCAAATTTTGGAATGGGTGACGGGTCCATAACATAACGCCCTTCTACCTTAACCGGATAAGAATAAGATGTCGCTATTTGCCCATGTTGAGATATATCCTCATAAAGCTTTACATACATAAGACCATATTCTTCGAGCGCATGCATTTTCCGCGTTTCAGTTTCTCGTGGTTCAAGAAAACGAAGCGGTTCGGGGATTGGAACCTGATAAACCAAAACCTGATCCTCACTCAATTCTTCTTCCGGAATCCGGTGCCTTGTTTGAATAAGTGTCGCATCAGATGTTCGACCAGTTGTTTGAACACCTGCGGTCTTTTCAAAAAACTTGCGAATGGATACAGCGTTGGTCGTATCATCTGCACCCTGATCAATCACTTTTAAAACATCATCAGGCATCAAACATGCCGCAGACACCTGCACACCGCCTGTCCCCCAACCATAAGGCATTGGCATTTCACGGCTGGCAAAGGGTACTTGATATCCGGGTATTGCCAATCCTTTTAAAATCGCTCGGCGGATCATCCGTTTTGTTTGCTCGTCAAGATAAGCAAAATTATACTCGTTCATTCTGCTGCCTCCAAATTCGCCTCTTGTTGGGTTTCATTTTCTTGATTTTTCATAGCCTCACTACGAATTTTTCGAATGAGCTCGAGTTCAGATTGGAAATCCACATAATGGGGTAGTTTGATATGCTCCAAGAAACCTGTCGCTTGAATATTATCGCAATGATAAAGGACAAACTCCTCATCCTGCGCAGGCGCACCGACAAAATCTTCACCCAATTCTTTCCATCGAAGTGCGCGATCAACCAGCGCCATCGAGATGGATTTTCGCTCCGATTGTCCAAAAACCAACCCGTATCCACGTGTGAATTGTGGCGGCTCTTTTTTTGAACCTTTAAACTGGTTGACGGTCTCACACTCTGTCACCAGCACTTCGCCAATATCGATAGTAAATCCGAGTTCGGGGATCTCCATCTCCACCGGGCAATAACCAATACGCAATTCACCGACAAACGCATGATTTCGCGCATATCCGCGTTGCGTGGAATAAGCTAAGCCTAAGACAAAACCTTCATCCCCTCGAGTAAGAGCCTGCAATCGTAAAGGGCGTGACGTTGGAAGTTCAAGCGGTTCACGAGTTAAATCTCCCGGTGTTGCGTTACTTTCTACTTCCGTTTGAATGAGGCCATCTTTGTTGAGAAACTCCGTAATATGCGGAATTTCATTTTCGTGATTCCTGTTTGCTTCATTCCCGTTTGCCGCATCATCGTTCTCATAACAAACACTAAGTGCATCAGCCTCTTCTTTCGAAATTATGTCATCACCTTCAGCCGCTAACTTAAAATCGAGAAGCCGGTGCGTGTAATCAAATGTCGGGCCCAAAATCTGTCCGCCAGGGGCGTCCTTGAATGTTGCGGATATGCGCCGTATGCAGCTCATTTGGCCCGTCTCTATTGGTTTGGAATAACCAAATCTTGGCAATGTCGTACGATATGCTCTCATCAGAAAAATAGCTTCGATCAAATCACCACGAGATTGCTTGATCGCGAGTGCGGCTAATTCCTGATCATAAAGGGATCCCTCCGCCATAACGCGCGCTACGGACAAAGCTAGCTGCTCAATGATCTGCGCAAGTGACAAAGCAGGAACTGATCGATCTCCACGACGCTCGTCTGCCAACCATTCATGGGCGGCATCAATGGCACGTTCACCACCTTTTACTGCAACATACATTATGCCACCTCCTCTATGCCGATGACTTTTGCCGTACGGGGTAAAGCTGCAATTTTCGCACCACATGTAAAATAGAAGTCCAAACCAAGCGGGAAAAGTAGTGCATTTTTCTGGAAAGCGTCCGTATCCGGTAAGGAAAGATGCTTTACGGTCTCGATACCTGGGCCAGATAATTCCTGACCATGGGGGGTAAGTTCATCCATCTCGACAATCAATGTTGCTGACCTATCTGGATATTGCGAAGTCCCAATCGAATATTGATCTATGGGTAACAAAGAGCTCCAGTTCCCGATCGCAAACATACAAGTTGCAGCATCGGCAAATTGGGCATTGCAGTGAAATGTAATCCATTCTCGCACTGCAGCACTATCATATTCACCCGCTAGAAAAATTGATGTTTGCCCATCACACAATGTCAAAAGCAACGTGCCCATGGCTGGCGACAACGGCTGAGGAGGCGCTGCGACTGCGAGATCTTCAATCAGGCCAGGCCTCGCCATCACGTTCATAATTTTGCGGAATGCCTGTGCTGATTCTACAGGCGCATCAACAAAGCCACCTTCAAGTGAATTTGTACTCATTGATCTTCCCCCCGAACAAGGGTGAAAAAATCAACTTTGGTTTTTGAGGCTCGCTGATTACGTTTTGCACCAATACCGGAAAGCTCATCTAGAATTGGCTTCAAAACGATATCAGCAAAAACGGTGGCTTTATCACTTTGCATATATGCATCAATAAGTGCGGCCTGCTCTGCCTTCACTTTATCTCGCCCTTGCACGTAAGCATGACCAACGACACCATTTTCAAGCTTCAATGAACATCTGGTGACTGTCATTTCACCAAGATTAAATGCATCACCTTTTCCACCTGCACGACCTTGCACCATCACGCCGCCGATCTCAGGTTTGCGGAGCCATTTAAAATCCGGCGTAAGACCAAGTTCTTCAATCACATTCGAAAATGCAGCTGCCAATGTTGAAGACGGGGCTTTGGCTAGCAAGCTCATCCAATTTTTTCTATCTGCTAAATATTTCATCTAGACAAATTCTCCAATTGTCCATATTACTATACAACTAGACAAATATTGCATGAAATATATGAAATATCCATGCCAATTTTATGAAAGTTATGTGACATGTCGAGAAGCGGCACAAATAACCGAAAATCTAAACCCGTTTGGAAAACCATTGCTGAAATTATTCAAACAGAAATTACAGATGGAATTCACAAACCAGGTGAAAAGCTGCCAACGGAAGCTGCCTTTGTCGAAAGATTTAATGTTAATCGACATACAATTCGCCACGCACTTTCCAGTTTGAACGAAGATGGGATAGTTTTCTCAAAACAAGGATCTGGTGTTTTCGTATCCACTGCTCCAGCCAAATATGAAATCGGAAAACGTGTGAGGTTCCATCAATCAATTGATGGTGAGGGACATAAAGCAAAAAAAGAAACGCTTCATGTTGAAACACGACCTGCTACAAAAGAAGAAGCTCAAGCATTAAAAATCAGTACGACCGACCTGGTACATATCCACGAGGGAATTGCATTTATTGATGATCAACCTGCAGCGCACTTTATATCTGCATATCCGGCAAAAAAACTCCCAAATCTGTTAAACAAATTGGTTGAAACCGGATCAGTAACAAGCGCAATGTCGGTGTGCGGTATTAACGACTATTTTCGAATTGAGACGAGACTTACCGCTGTCCTTTGCAACGCAACAACAGCCATTCATCTAAACTTGAAATCTGGTGCTCCGCTGCTCCGATCTCTGGCATTAAACTGCGATACGAATGGACAAATCATTGAATACGGACGCACATGGTTTTCGGGAAATAATATCGAACTCATCTTCAAAAATGAAGCAAACTCAGAATTTCATAAAACAGTCTCATAAACTTTGACTTAGTGTCACATGTGGGTTCTATCACTCTATAGAAATTTTAAAACCTGGGTGATTTTCAATGATCAAACTGAAAACAACGACAGCAACACTCGCTTGCGCAATTATTACGTCAACAGCATTTGCCGCAGATATTGAATTAGGGCCAAGACCCTTTTATCTGATTGATCAGATGAAACAGAGCGAACTTAAAGAGAAGCTGCTTTCATGTTCCAAGATGGATTTCAAGAAATCTGACTTTTCGATCGGGCATCGCGGCGCTGCAATGCAATTTCCCGAACATACCAAAGAATCCTATAAAGCTGCGGCACGCATGGGCGCAGGCATTATTGAATGTGACGTCACCTTTACCAAGGATAAGGAGCTTGTGTGCCGGCATGCGCAAAACGATCTTCATACAACGACCAATATTCTTGCATCAGATCTCGCGCCACAATGTACATCTGGTTTCATGCCAGCAAATGGCGATAAAAAAGCATCAGCAGAATGCAGAACGTCTGATATCACATTAGCTGAGTTTAAAACACTCAAAGGCAAGATGGATGCGGCAGATCGCTTAGCTAAGGATGTTGAAGCTTATCTGGGTGGAACGGCAGATTGGCGTACTGATCTTTATGCCGCAGAAACCGGCACCCTAATGACGCATGCTCAATCGATTGAGTTGTTCAAATCATTAGATGTTAAGTTTACACCAGAACTCAAATCGCCAGCTGTAGAAATGCCGTTTAATGGTTTTACGCAGGCTGATTACGCCCAGAAAATGATTGATGAATATAAAACAGCTGGCATCCCCGCTTCTGACGTATGGGCACAATCATTTAACCTTGATGATGTTTTATACTGGATCAAAAACGAACCGGAATTTGGCAAACAAGCTGTCTACCTAGATGCGAGTTACAAACGTAAAGATTTCAACGCAAATAATGCTGCTACCTTCAAGCCTCCGATGCAAAAACTCAAAGATTTGGGCGTCAACTATATCGCGCCTCCCATGTGGATGCTTATGACCACAAAGGATGGTAAAATTATTCCGTCTGAATATGCAAATAAAGCCAAGGAAGCTGGCCTAAAAATCATCACCTGGACACTTGAACGTTCAGGACCTCTGCAAACAGGTGGCGGCTGGTATTACCAATCCATCAAAGAGGTAACAAATACCGACGGCATGTTATTTGAGGTGCTTGATGTTCTAGCTCAGGATGTTGGCATCGAAGGTATATTTTCTGATTGGCCTGCAACAGTCACCTACTATGCGAATTGCATGGAGCTGGATAACAAAATTAATTAATCGGAATAACGCATCATCTCAAACACAACGCATGATGATAAATTAAGGCGGGGCATTTGCCCCGTCTTTTTTAGCTTTCGTATTTTTCTAGGAATGCTTCTATATGAAGTGATCTGAAATCCGGCAAAGCGTCTTTAAGTTTGTCATGATCCCAATCCCACCAAGACAAAGCCATCAAGCGTTCAGCAATATCATCTTCAAAACGTTTGCGAAGTGGCACCGCAGGAACACCGGCAACAATCATAAACGGCGCTACGTCTTTCGTCACCACGCTACCAGCCGCAACAACTGAACCATGACCAATATTTAACCCTGGCTTGATAATCGCTTGCGCACCTATCCATGTATCGTGGTCAATATTTGTGCGGCGTGATGCACGTTTTTCGAAAAAATCTGTCCACGGTTCAACATCATCCCAATAATCATTTGTCCGATAAAGCATATGGTGCATGCTTGCCAATTCCATCGGATGATCCGTAGGTCCAATTCGTGAAAATGAAGCTATGTTAGAAAACTTACCAATTGTGGTGTTAGCAATATCAGCATAGCGATCTGTATAGGAATAGTCGCCCAACTCACTATTGAGAATACGAGTTCCCAGACCAAGTTCCGTAAAGCGACCGAACTTGGTGTTTTTTACATCACATTCCGGATGAAGAAATACATCCTCAGATAATCTCGGCATTTCTAATATTCTCTTTCATCGCCATTCCAATGGATAAACTTTCCGGATTGAGACATGGTCAGATTTTTTGCAATATTCCAGATACCAACGCTTACATCATGCGGGTCGATATCAGCTTCAGCACCACCCATATCCGTCCGTACCCAGCCGGGATCAACAACACAAACGCTAATACCCTCGTCCGCCAAATCAGTTGCCAACCCCTGCATAATTTTATTCAGTGCAACTTTTGAAGCACGATAAGCTATCCGATCAGATTTACCATAACCCATCCAAGACATTTGACTGGAGATCGAGATTATTCTTCCACCTTCCACCTTGCGCAAAGCAGGTAAGAAGGTCGTTGAAATATTAAGAGGGGCTACAGAATTTATATTGAAAACTCGGAGAAACTCGTCCGTGCTGGCAGAAACTGTGTCCGTATCTTCTAGACCAATTATGCCAGCATTGTTGATAATAATATCCAACTCACTAATCTGCATAGAAGCCGTTAAAACGGCATCTTGATCCGTTACGTCAAAGATCAAAGGTACAAACTGGCTACCAAATTCCGTAGCAAGATAATCCGCATCACTCGCAGAGCGAACGCTGCCATAGACTTTAAACCCATCATCTAAAGCAACACGTGCGAGCTCAAAACCAATTCCGCGCGCAACTCCTGTAATGAGTACAGAAGGCATATTTTACCCCTTTCCACCAATCAGTTTCCTGCGGAGCCAGCCAGAAATCGTATCCATCATCATCACCATAAGAATTATGAGAATAATGTAATAGCTAACCTCTTCCCAGTCCTTACCAGTGATAATGGCTTGGGTCAGTTGCAGACCAATACCACCACCAACGATCGCGCCAATAACAGTTGCACTACGCGTGTTGGATTCTAAATAATAAAGAATTTGACTTAGAAAAACCGGAATCAATTGAGGGATCACACCAAATCGATAACGCTGCAATGGTTTTGCACCAGTTGATCGAATGCCTTCAATTTGTTTCTCATCCACGTTCTCCAAACTCTCGGAGAACATCTTCCCAAATGTACCTGTATCAGTTAACAAAATCGCGAGCGCACCCGTTAACGGCCCGGGACCGAATGCACGAGACAATATGATGGTCCAAATAAGTCCGTCCACACCGCGTAGAAAATCAAAAATCCTCCGTAGGGAAAAACGCGTCAGCCAAATCGGTGAAAAGTTTTTTGCAGCCATAAAGGCCAAAGGTAGCGCAATCAATGCACCGCCAACAGTGCCCAAAAATGCCATGAGGATCGTTTCAAACAACGCCCATGCAACATCGGAATGGCGCCACATTGGATTATACCAAAAATCATTCCAGATGGCGCTCGCATTGCTTCTAACAGGATCAATTTGATCTGATGAAAATGCTGATCCGACAATCTCGGTGAAACTCATATCGTAGAATGGACTATCGAGTGTAAAGAAAAACATCTCCCAACCAAAAAAGTAACGAAAGACTTGCGTTTTTGTTTTTGTAACACTTACACGGCCAGCATCAGTTGTTATTGTTACACGCGTTTTAGATGCATTGATAAAATCAGGAATATCTTCACTTGGTAACTTAAGATCGACCCCTGATCTCTTTGGCTGAACCTCAACCAAACCATAGTTCGGAATATCATAGTAAACAGTCTTCCCAACAAACTCGATCGCATGCCCCGGCGCTAATGAAACCGTCGCATTGTCGCCATTGATTGTTACCCAATCAGGTGTAACCCCTTTTTTGTAGCGTCCCTTTTTCTCGCCCTCTATGGCAATAGAAAAATCCCCTGCTCCGCGATTGGATTTCAAAACATGGGTTTTATAAGAATAAGTATCAGCTAGAAGTGTTGCTGCCTTGTCCAATTTAGCGCGTTCTGATATCCCTGCAAAATCAAATGAAATTGCTATGTAGATGAAATATGCAACGATCAATAATGGAGCGCCAAAAGCAATAATCTTCTTTCGCGCGAAATTATCTTCGACGAGGTTTCTCACATCGAGTTTATTATCGATAGTAATCGTGCTCATCGGCTTTCTCCAACGAGTTTATTTCTTGCATAACTGGATACTTGATCAACAAATACGATTGTCAGGAACAATAAAATGAAAATAACAGCAGCTTCATCATACCTGCCTTTGCCCCAGCTCATCGCATTTTTCAATTCATAACCAATTCCGCCCGACCCAACAAAACCTAGAATGGCAGAGGCACGAATATTTATTTCAAAACGTAGAAGAGCATAACTCAAGTAATTCGGAATCACCTGTGGGATGATACCGAGCCACATGCGCTGGAACCATGTCGCCCCAACAGATTGGAGACCTTCCACCGACTTAATATCTGCATTTTCATTAACCTCGGAAAATAACTTTCCCAAAGCACCGACTGTGTGAAGTGCAATCGCAATCATGGCAGGAACCGGTCCACCTCCCATAATAAAGATCAAAACGAGCGCGATAACAATTTCTGGCATCGCACGCAAAATATCCATTGAGCGACGAAACACAGGAATTAGTCTTGGCCATTTTGCGAGCCCACGAGTTGCGAGCAGTGAGATAAATACGGCAAAAATCGCACCGATAAGCGTTGCTGCACCTGCAATGTTTATCGTTTCAAGCAAGCTGGGCAGAAAATGTAAAAAATGATCCGGAAACTGCACAATTTTTTCACTTGCATCGGCTAGCATCTCATTTGGAAAATCAAAAATATTGGGCAAACCATCCCAAAAACCGCCTGCGTTTCGATCATTGGCTGTCATGAAGCCGCCGACAAGAAGTGCAACGAACACTGCCAATAAAATTGCATTATAAATTTGCTTACGCTGAACTTGTGCTAAATATTTTTCACGCAATTCAGTCGTTGCGGAGTTTGGTATTGTTTGAGATGACATAAGCTATCTTTAACGAGAGATGTAGGTATTAAAACAAAGGACCACCCTGTTAAGAGTGGCCCTCAAAAGCGCTGAAAATCGATTAGTTTGATTTCAATTTGCGAGCTTCGATAATGACTTCATAAGCATCATGCGTGATTGGCATGAAGCCTTTTGTTTCACCGGCTGCAACGCCATAAGCACAATCAGGGTCCATAGATTGCAGCGAAGCGACTAGGCCAGTCATCTTTACTTTAACATCTGCTGGAAGTGCTTTACGAAGAACGATTGGACCTTCTGGAATTGTTTTTGATTGCCAGATTTTGACCATGTCATTCATGTCAACCAAACCGGCATCAACGGCCTTGCGAAGCGCACCTGAATTGTAACCGTCTTCCCATTCGCCAAGGCCATCAGCCCAGGTTACACCGCCGGCGATTTCACCGTTTGCAACAGCGACAATTGTTTGCTCATGACCGCCAGTGAATTTTACTTCACCGAAATAGTCACCAGATTCCATTGTGGCATTGATATTTTGCGGAATTTCGATTGACGGGATCAAATAACCTGATGTTGAATTTGGATCGCCAAAACCAAATGTTTTACCTTTAAGGTCTTCAAGTGACTTCACGCCTGAATCTTTACGTGCAAAACCAACTGAATAATAACCGTAACCGCCGTCAACATTAACTTTAACAAGCACTGGCTCAACAGCTTCCGGATCAGAAAGGTAGGTCTTTGCATAACCAGATGCACCAAGCCAAGCCATGTCAATTGTACCGCCAAGAAGGCCCTGGATCACACCAGCATAATCAGCGGGCGCGAACAATTTTGTTTCAACACCAAGAAGCTCAGTCGTTTTATCAGCAAGACACTGGTACGAATTCATACGGTCTTGCGCATTTTCACCACCGAGGATGCCGATGCGGAATTCGGAAATTTTTTCCATGCTGTCAGCAAATGCTGCACCTGTCATGAGTGTCGTTGCCATTAGGGCAATAGCTAATTTTTTCATTATCTAATTTCTCCATTAAAGACATAAAAAACCCCGTACATTTCGGGGCTGGGTCATATCATGCAAGCGTTTCTAGCTTGTGATTAGTCTGGGCAAGTGTCTCAACGCTTGTTGAAGTTGCCGATTCTGAAAAGCTCTCATCAGCGCCATAAATTTCACGCGCTGCACCAGCGGTGAGTTCTGCGCCCGTGCCATCAAAGACGATTTTGCCATCACGCATACCAATAACGCGATCGCAATATTTGCGTGCAGTATCAAGTGTGTGAAGATTACATATGACGAGACGTCCATCTTCATCATGGATACGCCTTAGGCTATCCATAACGATCTGTGCATTCATCGGGTCAAGCGATGCGATAGGCTCATCGGCCAAAACAATTTGCGGATCTTGCATCAATGCTCTTGCTATTGCGACACGTTGCTGCTGACCGCCTGAAAGCGCTTCCGCCCGCTTAATTGCATGCTCTTCAATTCCAAGTCGTTCAAGAAGATCGATCGCTGTGTGTATATCGCTCTTTGGATAAAGATTAAACATCGTTGCTAGTGTATTGCGTCTGTTTAACGTTCCATGAAGAACATTGGATACAACATCCAAACGCGGCACCAAATTGAACTGCTGAAAAATCATAGCGCAATCGGATTGCCATTTACGTTTCCCTGCGCCCTCCAACTTTGTGATATCCTTTCCATTAAAAAGGATCGAACCTTCTGTTGGGTCCGCCAGGCGATTTAGCATTCGAAGAACAGTTGATTTGCCTGCGCCCGAGCGTCCAACAATTCCAATGAACTGATCGCGCTCGACAGTAAATTTTACTTTATCTACCGCTGTGGCGGGTCCGAATTTTTTTGTCACATCACGAAATTCAAGCAGCATGTACAAAGTCCCTGGTTCATCTCAAGCGAACATTAAGGCCTTCCCGTCTCAATTTGATGACGGATTTAATACAAATACATGACTAACTAAATAGCTGGTAAGCTCACTCAACAGAGTAGGCAAGAGTTGCCAAATCTCACCCTTGGCTAATGAGATACAAACTTAAAATACATATATTTCTGCAGTTTAATGGAATTTTATGCTGCGATAAAATGCAAGGATAGAATTTTTACGTAACTCCGCATCCGCACCTGTTGGACGCCCTTCAGCGCCAATTAGCATTTTTTCAGTACGTATTCTCTCAAAAACAACATAACCATACCCATCTTTTAGAAAATTAAGCGTGCCATAAAATGTATTCGGTTTAACAAGAAGCCCTGCCGGCTGCCCCTCCAAAACTGTAAAATATACGCGTCTACCGTCTAGCTCTATCCATTCACTACTAATCGTGCTCACTTCTATGCCAGCATATCCTTTTCTCCAAAAATCATATCCGCTTTTAATTATGTTGTCTTTGGTTAATTCGGAGGTTTCTTCATCAACATTCGCGACGCGATTGTAACTCACTCCACGAACTTCCAGAGGTTTGGGCAAAGAATTTACAGCTACATACTCTCCCAACGCATGTGTACCATCAAAAATTTTAGCTCCGTCAGGAACAGGTATCGTAAATTTTTGGGTAGATGATTGATATATCCCACTTTCAAGACTACCCTGCTCAATGGAATTAACAGCACAACCAGAGGCTAATAGAGTAACGGCTATTAATGATAAGTAAAACTTCAACATCTTTAAGTTCTCCTGATGTAAGATTATTTAGCAATAGTCTTAGCGGGTAATCAATACTGGAATGAATTTTGAATGTATCGGTAGGATTTATCTAACTGTTTTCAATAATTTGGATGCGCGATTATTTATTCAGCTATCAGCTGCCCTATGTTTCATAACTACCAGACACAAAGAAGCCCTCACGTTCTACGGTGAGGGCTTTTTTATGTTTGATTGCGGGAGTAGGATTTACATTTTCTGTCCCAATGCGTCATGCTGTGCCCTCCTATTGGGCCCCTGATTAGGTGTCAAAATACTGGATCCCAGCATCTCAATGACAAAAACCTCGCCATTGGGCGAGGCTAATTGGGCAAGTTATGAGTGCTGTTGATTTATTTCTACATCTGGTTATGTAGTATCTCTATTTTATAGGAGTTTTTAAGAAGGCTCTCGATCATTGGCTCTGCCAATGATCTGCCGCGCTAAGTTCGGTTTACTTAGCTAAGATGATGACTTTTTATCGTTGATAAAAAGCGTTGGTTGCGGGAGTAGGATTTGAACCTACGACCTTCAGGTTATGAGCCTGACGAGCTACCGGGCTGCTCCATCCCGCGACAATGGCCTCGAAGAGGCTTTGACGCTGCCTCGCCAGTTAACTTTGCGTAGCAAAGATAACGAGAGAGATGCAATCTAGTTGGTTTAAGTCTTTCAGTTTGCCTTACGGGCGTAACGTGGGACGTTAAACAAGCATTTTCGACCTCACCCAAAGCGAAGTTATTGGTAGGATCCAATGATATTCTGGGTTTGGTAATAGTTTGTATTGTTGATTGTGAGAAGATTAAACATTCCTTTTGCAGACCTGGCAGCGACCTACTCTCCCGCGCCTTAAGACGAAGTACCATCGGCGCTGAGGCGTTTCACGGCCGTGTTCGGAATGGGAACGGGTGCAGCCACCTCGCCATGACCACCAGGTCGGCAAAAGGAATGATTATATAAGAAGCTGGCGGGATAAATCCCTTTTTTGTTGGTTTAAGTCGAGCGCTTCGCCCTATGGGCTCAACGTGCGACGTTAAACTAGTAATCCTGATATTTCAGGAGTTTCGGCGTAAACGCTAATGTTATTGCTTTATCAGTTTAAAACACACGTGAAGCGCAAGCTTCTCGCACGTTTTAAACCACTAAAGAGACATTTTGCTTTGCAAAATGAACATAAGCAATGAGAACAATCAAGCCAATCGAGCTATTAGTAATGGTA